>NZ_SELG01000040.1 GCF_007845635.1 Apibacter muscae
TGGTTATCTGTATTGGGGTTGGCTTGGTTCCTTGAGAACATTCTAATTGGGTGTCTTGGATAATTGGATGTGACATTAACTATAAATTAGATTCTTCTTTAAGAAGATTTTTAATATACTTTTTTAATTCTTTTGACTCATAAAATTGATAACAATCATAAAAAATTAAGTTAGGTATTCCCCTTTCTGAATAATAAGTAGAGCCTTTTATATAAAAAGAGTCTGTTTTTGAAGTTATATATTTTCGCAAATCATATAATAATTTATCATTTCTTCCACTTTCATCACCTAACTTTAGTGAAGAAAAATCATTGTAAGCAAGAGTTGTATCTAAATCAATATTTCTATAATTAGTATATAAACAATAATTTAATGAATAGGCTTTTAAAAAATAAATCTTCTCTTTATTATTAATATTTTCTTTTTCTAGCTCATTATATTCCCTAGTTCCTTGATTATTTTGTGAAGGTACTTTAACTAATAAAAAGATAGTTAGTACAATAAAAAATTTTGATTTCATTATTTTATATTGACAACAAAAAATTATTCTGTATATACCTTAGCATAACCAAAATTAAGGTAATCATTTTCGTAGTATATATTTCTCATAAAGTTAGATCTATTATTTATAAATATTTCATATTGCCTTTTCAATTTAGAATCATTAAACAAATCTTTACATGTTTCTAATGTTAATTTCCTATTAGCACTTTCTTTCTTAATATAGTTTTCAAAGAAATATTTTATATTCTCAGTTTTTTCATCTATAAGTCTTGGGAAAACATGACATTTTACAGAATCAACACCTATAGAAGTTTTTTTAGGGGTAATCTGTTCACAAGAATTAAATAAATCTATAGATGTATTTTCAAAATTTATTTTAGCAGAATCAGTACTGTATTTTTCATAACAAAGAGAGCATCCCCATTCTTTAAAATCTTGGTAAGCTTGTTTATCTTTAGAAAGTTTATCAATAATTAAACTATCCCGAACAAGTGTATCTTTAGGGATGGATTTTATTTTATTTTCACTATTGAAAGAGGATAATTTATTTTTTTGTGAACAGTTTATAAAACTAACTAACAATACTAATAGTATTATACAATTTTTCATAATTATCTATTTTAGTTCCCAAAAATACATAGCTTTAGCACTTTTATCATAATGTTTACCAGCAAAAGCTCCTTGGCTCCCCCCAACCCATAAAGTTACATGTCCTCCAGCTCCAAAATCTGTAGGATTTTTTGCTAACATTACATATATTCCTTTTCTATTTCCAACAGAAAGCCCAAATTCTTTTACTGTATAACTAGGACAAGACTTGCCTGTTTCCCAACTACAGAAAACATCGCCCCATGCTTTTTCTAGCCATAATTTCATTTTAGAAGCGGTACTTATAAATCCTTTATTCTTCATAACTCCCTGTCTTGCTACAAAATCTCTACCAATATTATCAATCATTTTTAATTCTACCCCTGACAATACTAAAGCCATAGAGACCTTTGCTGCACAAGCATTATAGAGATAGTATTTTTTATCTAATAAATGAGTGCTCATATCATAATCATCTCCATACATAGATTTGTATAAATCGGGACCGAACATATCTTCTGTAGCGCTTTTTTTAGGGTAATTTTTATATACATCACTCCATTTAGGTCTTATTGGATTAATTGGAGGAGATTCAACTCCCTCTGCTAAAGCTATTATTGCCATATTATTTTATTTAAAAATTAAAAAATCCTTTATTTCTTTTTTTATTTTGATATTTTTTCCACTGTTCTTCTTCCCATTTTTTCCATTCTGCTTGTTTTTTATTTTCCTCTTCTTCTGCTTTAAAATCTTCTTCATCTTGAGGGTCTTCCTTTGTTAAATTTAAAGTATAATCCTTGAAAACATCTTTAAATATAATTTGATTTCCATTATCTACTACTCCTGATAACTCAAGAGTATCTAACTCTTTAGCTAAAGGACTCTCATCAACATTTTTCAAAGTAAGTTTTATAGATTCCCCTGGTTCATAGTTTCGGGTCAATACATGTAAATTCATATCTACATAAAATCTAGACTTATTGGTTAATCTTGTATAATCATCTCCATAAGACCAATACATCTCTACAATCTGCTTCTCCTTTCCATACAAGAAATTCTCAGGCTGCGCCATTCTTCCCATATTCGGAGCCTTATAATCCAAAGTAGTCTTTGCTGAGTATAAAGCACTCGTTCCATGCACATGCATTTGCCCTAAAGCACCCATTTCCGCATTTCCCTTCGTATAAGTAATTAACTTCTGCTTTCCGTAGAGATCTAGGTAGTTCATCGCTTCCACCTCCATACTCTGACTACTATGTAATAGAGTTTTCTTTCCACT
>NZ_SELG01000015.1 GCF_007845635.1 Apibacter muscae
TATTATTAATACTAAAAGATATTCAAGACCCAAAAGAAAGATTTAAAATAGTTAGTGAAGTTTCTTCTATAACACATTCACATATTCGATCAATTATAGCATGCTTTTATTATCTTGAATTTGCAATGCTTCTAATAAAAGATAAAGATATAGAGGAAATATATTTTAAATTACAAAACCACATCTCTAATTTTTTACTAGAACAAAAAATACCATCAAAAGAAATAAAGAAATTTGATCGCCTTTTACAAAATAGAATATTTGATTTAAAAGAAGAAGATATACAAAGTAGTGGTTATGTTATTGATACATTAGAAGCTAGCATTTGGTGTTTATTTAAAACACAGAATTATAAAGATTCAATACTAAAAGCAGTTAATTTAGGAGAAGATACAGATACTACAGGAGCGGTTACAGGGGGATTAGCTGGTTTATTATATAGTCATGAAAGTATTCCTCAAGAATGGTTATTAAAATTAGCCAGAAAAAAAGAAATAGATAATATGATTAATAAGTTAGAATAATACAAAAACACCAACCCTAAAGGTTGGTGTTTTTATTTAATTAATTCTTATTCAGCTTGTCTAAGAGTTCCCATTCAGAAGAAGGGATCAATTCTAAGAGTAAGGATAGAAGCAAAAAAAACTCGTCCCTGTTTAAAGGATTCCTAGGATCTAAAATAGCCACTTTCAGAGCTTTAATAAGCGCCTGAATAGAGAATCCCAACTGCTGGTAATCCCCAATAAAAGAGAAATTATCCAAGGCAGTTAAAAACACTTTAAGGCTTTCAGGGTTTAAATTGTTGTTTAGATTTTCAGATTTAAAATTTGCGTTTGACATAATATAACAAATAAAAAGGCGGTGTTGTCAAACGCATACAACAAGTGTAAGAATTTTCGGGCGTTACCGCTACCGAACACCGCCATATGGTAAATATTAAATTTATAAATTTCATGTTGTAAACGTTTGACAACACAAAAGTATAAAAATAATCCCGAAAAATTATTTGCAATTAACTAAAGAGAAGCAATATTATTTTGTAAATAATCCTTAAACCTTTTTTTAGAAATAAAGGTTTCAATTAATTTAAGAAGAATATTTTTTTCCTCTGGTTCCAATTCATTGATAAGTTTCAATTGTTCCAAAGCTTCCGCATCTTTAATAGAAATTTCTTGAGGAATTTCATTTTTCTCATTATAGAAAATAATATCATCCACAGAAATACCAAAATGTTTAGAAATATAAATTAAAGCATCCACAGGAATATCCTGCTGGTTATTTTCCATCTTAGAATAACCCGTTCTGTGCGTATGAATAAGCTCAGCCATTTGCTGTTGCGTATATCCCTTGCCTTCCCTTAATCGCTTTAAATTATCCCCTAATTTCATAACTCAAAGTTACAAATAAGAACAATAACATTTAAAATGTTTTATTTTAGAGAAAACAATAGTTCTTTAAAAGAACATTTTTATATCTTTGTAGTGTTCTAAAAAATCACAAATTAATCTACTCAATAAAAAACCCTAGTTATGAGTATCCCAGAAATCAAACAAAAATTAAGCATTCAAGAAGTATTAGAAAATTACCAAATACCAGAAAAAAACCAGATGTGCCGATGTCCCTTTCACGAAGACCAAACCCCCAGCATGCAAATTTTTAACGATTCCAATACCGTCAGATGTTACAGCGGAAACTGCCCCCAATCCAATAAAGTCATCGATGTCATAGACTTTATTATGTATTACGAAAAACTCACCAAAGCACAAGCTATTGCAAAAGCCTCTCAGTGGATAGGGTTAGCAACTAAAAGCAGTTATAAAGAATATCAAGAACTCCCCATGGACCGATTAGAAGAAATCTTCTATAAAATGAA
>NZ_SELG01000023.1 GCF_007845635.1 Apibacter muscae
AAAAAGACAGTTTCCAATATGGTCAATATATTATAAATGCAGTAAAAATACTGGATATACAAAATGGAGTATATTGGTTTTCACATAATCCGAATACTGATGGTAGATTCCACCACAACCTGCTCAATTTAAATAAAAAATTCAGAAAATACATTACTTATGATAATCAAAGATTAGTAGAATTTGACCTATCTAATAGTACTCCTTTTATCCTAGCATCTTTATTAGCTAATAACTTTACTATAGATATTAATAATTATATAAATAATAATACTTTAATAAATACTAAAACTTATTTCTCTAAAAATACTCTAGTATCATATATGTCTGAGAAAATTCCTGAATATATTTCAAACAAAGAGATACAGGATTTTCTGGACAGTTGTATAAAAGGAGATATTTACTTATCCATTTCAGAAGAATATCTAAATAAAAATATACACTCTTTTTATGAAAATCATTTTTTTGATTGGAAGACTGGAGAAAGAACTTATACAGATGAAGATTTAAAAAAGGTAGTCAAAAAAGATTTTCTAGGAATGTTATTTGCTGAAAATAAAGATTTCCAACCTATGCAGGAAGCCTTTAAAAAAAGTTATCCTGGCATATATAGCCTTTTATTTGAAATAAAGCAAGAATTTCCTTATCAATCTCTTTCTTATTTACTGTTTCAGGTAGAATCTTATGTTATGCTTGAGTTACTAGCTAGGGATTTTAATAATAAAAACAGGGGGAGATTACCTTTCTTTACTTTTCATGACTGTTTGGTTGTGCAGGAAAGCAAAGAACAAATGTTAGAGGATTACATGAAAGTCAGATTAGCTGAAATATATAAAAAACCTCCACATTTCAAATTCAAAAAATGGTAAACCTATTTTTAAGCGATTTAAGGGGTGTTAAAATTCAAAAATACAGAATCGTATTACGTGAGAAAAAAAGTCTAACAGAAGGGCTAAAAAGTGGCTTAAAATGAATTTTTAGAATAGAAGTATATGTGGGTGATTTATAAATTTGAAATTAATTTCAAATTTATCACTTTTTTATCAAAGTTCCAAATGAAATAAAAATTATTGTATATTTGGAGTAGAAAATTTAATTAAAAAGAGTGTTAGCTCTTATTCTGTTAAAGAAAATCTGGAAAATTTTTAAACAACGCAGAATGAGCAAGTTATACGCTCACACCATATGGTGTGGGTTTTGCTTATTTATGTTGTTGGGCTTTCCAGAGCCTTCTTTAGTAAATAAGACTATAAGCCCACACTACTTGTTTTTAATCTTCTGCTTTGGGCTTAGGTAGAACAAGAACTTATAAGCAATGAAGCCCTTTCTTATCACTTTATTTGTGTTATTTTTCTTATCTGGTAAATCACAGGTTAATTTAAATCTAACATTAAACTTCTATTTTTCTTCAAATTATGATTACGATTTAGATAGAAATACTTCTTATCCTATTAAATTTAATTCTATAATCCTATTTGATATTGTTGATGGCAAAGGAAAAGTAATAATCTATTATTCAGGAAAAAAACAAATTTTTCAAGTTTTATCCTGTGAAAAAAATAAAAATTATATTAAATTTTTCTACTCTACTGGAGGAACTTCCTCTTTAATTTGGGAAGAAAAGTATTATGTTTTATTTACCCTTGATGATCCAAGAAACAATACTGCTGTTCTATTTCACAATTAAAAAGTAATACCTAATGAAAAAGACACTAACTTTGAATAAGTCAATTATAAAATCTTTGATTATTGGTTTTATAACAGCTACTCTAATTCTTTTCGTAATAGAGCATTTTGGTAAATTTTCCTATATTGCTAATGTTCCAGTTTCTGAGTTTCCCAGACAAGACCCTTTTGTAGATTATATTCCCT
>NZ_SELG01000032.1 GCF_007845635.1 Apibacter muscae
TATGCTCTTTCTTTTGATTTTTATTCTCATCTGTTCTAATCATTTTTCTCTATATATTTTATATGCGCTTTTTAATTGCTAATCCCCCCCCCAAAAAAAAACAGGCTGATAAGACAGCCTGTTGGTTTTTTATTTTTTTAATTACATTCGATTTGGACTTTCAATTCCTAATAAATATAAACTTAATGCTATTACTTGTCCTGTGAACTGTGCTAGTTCTAATCTTAAATGTTTTTGTTCAATTGATTCTGAATTTAATATGGGATAGTTTTGATATAAATGATTAAATTCTTTAACTACTTCGTACACATAGTTTGCAATTATGGATGGATTTAGATCATGAGCTGATTTTTCAATTGCTTCTGGAAAATATGATAATTGAATTATTAAATTTTTTTCTACTTCATTCAATTTATTATCATTATTAACAGTATCTTGAGGCTGTTCTTTTCTTAATATAGATTGTATTCTTGCATACGTATATTGAATAAATGGACCTGTATTACCATTAAATTCTACACTTTCTTCGGGATTAAATAAAATTCTCTTTTTGGGATCTACTTTCAATATATAGTATTTTAAGGCTCCTAATCCTACTGATTCATTTATCTTAGATTTTTCTTCTTGTGTAAATTCGTCTAATTTTCCTCTTTCAATTGAAATTTGTTCTGCTGTTTCAATCATTTCCTGCATTAATTCGTCTGCATCAACTACTGTCCCTTCTCTAGATTTCATCTTTCCACTCGGTAAATCTACCATTCCATATGAAAGATGATACATATGATCCGCCCATGTGTATCCTAATTTTTTTAGCACTAAAAATAAAACTTGAAAATGATAATCTTGTTCATTGCCCACCGTATAAATTAGCTGATCTAATTTATATTTAGCAAAACGTTCTACTGCAGTTCCTAAATCTTGAGTCATATAGACTGAGGTTCCATCTGCTCTTAGTAATAGTTTTTGATCTAATCCTTCTTCAGTCAGATCAGCCCAAATGGATCCGTCTTCTTTCTGCAAAAGAATCCCTTTTTCTAATCCTTTTTCAACTATATCTTTACCCAATAGATAGGTATTACTTTCGTATTGAATTATATCAAATGATACCCCTAACTGTTTGTAAGTCATTTCAAATCCTTGATAAACCCAATGATTCATTGTATGCCACAATTCTCTAATTTCAGTATCTCCTTCCTCCCATTTTCTTAACATCTCTTGAGCTTCCAATAAAATTGGTGCTTTTTTCTTAGCTTCTTCTTTTTCATACCCTTTGGTAACAAGTTCATTCACTTGTTTTTGATATTCCTTATCAAAGATTACATAATATTTCCCTACCAGATGATCTCCTTTAAGTTTTGATGACTCCGGCGTCTCTCCTTCTCCATATTTTTGCCAGGCTAGCATAGATTTACAGATGTGTATTCCTCGATCATTTATTATTTGCGAAGTGATGACTTCATTACCTGCTGCCTTTAATATTTTACTAATGGAATACCCTAATAGATTATTTCTAATATGCCCTAAGTGAATTGGTTTATTTGTATTTGGTGATGAATATTCTACCATTATTTTATTTCCAAGCTCTTTCTTTATACCAAATTCTGGGTTGGAATAGTTGTTATTCAAAAAATTTATGAATAATTTGTCTTGTAGGGTGATATTTAAAAATCCTTTAACAACATTATATGAGTGTATTATCTCCTTTTCTTCTAGTAAAGAATTTCCAATAGTATTTGCAATTTGTTCAGGCTTTTGTTGCAAATATTTTACTAGGGGAAAAACAACTAAGGTATAATCTCCTTCAAATTCGTCTTTGGTTTTTTGTATTTCTATTGTATCTATTTCTAATCCGAAAATTCTTTTTATAGCTTTGATGCATATTTCTTTTAGTAGAGATTTAGGATTCATTATTTTATAATATTGTTTAAAACTTAATTTTTTTTTTATTAAAAATATGATGTAGATTTAATCTAGTTTTTAGTATTGAAATACATTAAAATATTGTCTGATATATATTTTAATTGTTCATCCTCTAACTCAGAATGCATAGGCAATGAGATCACTTGATTAATTAATTGATCTGTAATTATGAAATCTTGATCTTTATAATCATCACTAAAATAGGCTTTCTGCTTTCTTAATGGCACTGGATAATATATCATGGCTGGAATCTCTTTTTCAAGTAGATATTTTTGTAATTCATCTCTATTTGAATTTACAATCTTAAGAGTGTATTGGTGAAATACATGAGTTGAATATTCCGCTCTCGTTGGTACTTGCAAATTTGGATGGTTAGCAAATTCTTTGTCGTAATAGTCTGCTGCATTCATTCTTTTTTTATTATACTCATCTAAGTGTGGTAGCTTTGCATTTAATACTACGGCTTGTAAGGTATCTAATCTTGAGTTAACTCCTATCTCGTCATGATAATATCTTTTATACATTCCATGATTCACAATTCCCCTAATTTTATGTGCCAAATTTTCATCATTAGTATAAATGGCTCCTCCATCTCCATAGCAACCTAAATTTTTGGATGGAAAAAAAGAAGTGGTTCCAATTGTACCAATAGTTCCAGATTTTTTAGTTGTTCCATCACTAAATATATAATCTGCTCCTATGGCTTGTGCATTATCTTCAATAATATATAGATTATGTTCTTGAGCAATTTTCAATATTTCTTCCATATTGGCGCATTGACCAAATAAGTGAACTGGAATAATAGCTTTTGTTTTGGGGGTAATAGCTTTTTTTATTGCTTCTGGATGAATTGTAAATGTGTTGTAATCTACATCGACCAAAACGGATTTAAGGTTTAAAAGGTTAATCACTTCTACAGTAGCTGCAAAAGTAAAATCTGCTGTAATTACTTCATCTCCGGGTTTTAAATCTAAAGCCATTAAAGCAATCTGTAACGCATCTGTACCATTGGCACAAGGAATAACGTTTTTAACCTGTAAATAATTTTCCAAATTATTTGCAAATTGGGTAACTTGTTGTCCATTAATAAATGAGGCTGTATTTAATACTTGATCAAATCCTTTTTGTATTTCTGCTTCTATACATTTGTATTGGCTAATTAAATCAACCATTTGTATTTTTTTCATCTTCAGATTGCATTTATAAATACAAATTTACTAAATGATTGTCAACTGCTTTAGTTTAAAATAAAAAACTCTTATAAATATTTATAAGAGTTTTTTATTTTAGTAATAATTATAATTTATTTTTTTGGTTGCTGAGATTGAACGTTTAAATCTTTATTTTGTTCCTCATCCATTTGCTTTATACCTCCTTGTGGAATCGCTTGTTGATCTTTTTTAGAATCTGGTTTAAAATCTACCAATTCAACTTCAAATATAAGCGTTTGATTAGGACCTACAGGACCATTTTCTCCATAAGCCAATTCAGAAGGCACATATAAGGTGTACTTACTACCTTTATTCATTAGCTTAACGCCTTCCTGCCATCCTGGCACTACTTGGTTTAACGGTATATCTACAGGCTTACCATTAATTTTTTTTGAATCATCCGCTACATATCCATCAATAGTTTTAAGTACATAGTTAACAGATACAATGTCTTCACTAGTTGGATTTGCTCCTGTACCTTCTTTTTCAACCTTATATTGTAAACCGGATGGTGTGGTCTTAACACCTGATTTCTTTTTATTTTCTTCTAAAAATTTCTTTCCTTCTTCAGCATTTGATTTCTTTACTTTTTCTGCATGATCTGGAATATAGGTTGTCATGAAAGATTGTATCGAATCTTCCGGAAACAAGGATTTTTTCCCTTCAAGTTTGTCTTTAATTCCTTGCATAAAAACATCCCAATTTATAGTTTTGTCAAAACCTTGAGCTTTAAGGTTTTGAGCCATGTTTGAACCAATAATATAAGACGCTTTTTCATCATTAGTTTTTAAAGTACTAACGGAAGCAGAATTTCCAGACTTTTTATCACAAGAAACAACAGCCATACCTACGACTGCTAGTAAGAATACTTTTTTAATCATTGTTGAAAATATTAAAATGATTTTATAATTTATTTGTTATTCTGAATGCCTTGCACCTCCTGTGCATCTTGTGGTTGAGCTTGGAAATCAACTAAATCAACATCAAAGATTAATACAGAATTAGGACCAATTTCTGAACCTGCTCCATTTTCTCCATACCCCAATTCCGAAGGAATATAAAATCTATATTTAGAACCTTTGTTCATAAGTTTAACTCCTTCAGTCCATCCCGGTATAACTTTATCTAAAATAAATTCTACAGGTTGTCCGTTGTTACTTTTATCGGAAGAATCAAATACTTTTCCATCCAACAATTTCCCAGTGTATTTAACTTTTACTTTATCGGTTGCATTTGGAGTTTCTTTACCCGTACCTTTGGATAAAACCTCATATTGTAGTCCTGAAGCTGTAGTTATAACTCCTTTTTTCTTTTTATTTGCAGCTAAAAATGCTAATCCTTCTTCTTTATTTTTTTTACCTAAAATCTCTCTTTTTTGCTGTAATTCTGCCATTTTTTTCTGACCAAATTTTTGCATGAAAACATTTATAGAGTCTTGGGTAAATAACAATGGTTTTTCAGCAAAAACGTCATTCATCCCCTGACCTAAAACTGTAACATCAATATCTTCAGATAAGTCTTGTGCTTTTAAATTTTCAGCTATGTTAACACCTATAGAATAAGAAAGTTTTTCCTTATCTGTAGTTATTTTTGTTGTTTTTTGAGCAAATGCCGGTAGTGCATATACACATAATGCTACCGCAATGATGTTTTTCTTCATTTATTTTTTATTAATATTTATAAATTCCTAAATAACGTTTAAATGATAAGTTAAGAATTTAAATTTTACGTATTTTTTAAGTGTCAAATAATATGCCAAGCGTTTAATACAAAACCTTATTGATTTGTTAAAATTATATATTAAATTAATTTATAATTATATCATTTACTTTGTTCTATTAAATCCTCCAATTCTTCAATTTATTTTCTGTATAGTTCTATCTGCTCTTCATATTGTTGAATTAACTCTGCATTTTTTGTTGGAACTATTTGCTCTTCTGGTTTAGTCATGGATATAAAATCAACCAATTCAACTTCAAATATAAGTGTTTGATTGTGTCCTACAAAGCTATTTTCACCATAAGCTAATTTAGCATGCACATATAGGGTGTTCTTACTACCTTTATCCATTATCTTAACACCTTCCTGCCATCCTGACACAACTTGGTTTAACGGTATATCTACAGGTTGACCATAAATATTTTTTGAGTTTTCCACTACATATCTATCAATGGTTTTATGAATATAATTGACTAATAAAATGTCTTCGTAAGTGGTTTTCGCTGCCCTACCTTCTTTTTCTACCTTGTATTACAGACCGGATGGTGTGGTCTTAATACCTGATTTCTTTTTATTTTCTTCTAAAAATTTCTTTACTTCTTCAGCATTTGATTTCTTTACTTTTTCTGCATGATCGGGAATATACGTTGTCATGAATGATTTTATTAAATCTTCTGGAAATAAGGATTTTTTCCTTCTAGTTTGTCTTTGAATCCTTGAATAAAAACATCTCAATTGATAGGTTTGTCAAAACCTTGAGCTTTATGATTTTGAGACATGCTTGAACCAATAATATAAGATGCTTTTTTATCATTGGTGTTTAATTTTAATAACCTTTGGGATAAGGTAAAAGTTGTTGATAGTAAAGCAATTAAATAACTAGTTGGTTTTATAATTTTATTATATTTTAAATTTTATTTAGAAATCAAGCCTGAAATCATTTCTTAATTTCTCCAGCCAAGGATTTTCTTTTAGCATTTTTTGGTATTTGTCTTTTTCTGACAATGATATATTTACAGTTGATTGTTTAATCTGGTAGGTAAATTCAATGGAAAAATTATTTAATTTATATTTCAACTTTTGAAAAAAATCTTCTCGTAAAGTCTCAAATTCTTCGTAAGAAGAATTTGAAGGAAATTCAAAACTAATTAAATATTTGTCTTTTAAATTGCATTTAGCTGAATTTAAAGCATTAAAGAGAATTGGCTCTTCTAATTTTAATTTTTCTAAATAGTCATTCCAAAATAATATAACTTGCTCTTCATTGAACTCATCTTTTGGTTTTTGCGTGGTATCTAAACTTAAATTTTTATCAATTTTTTCTTCTGTAGTTTCTAGTATGTTCTTAATTGAAAGTAAAGAGTTAGTATTTGACAATTTACTTTTAGGTAATTTTATTTGCTGGGGTAGTTCAATATCCTTGCGTTTTTCTTCAATGGTATGGTTTATAACCTGTGAAGTTTTTAAAGCATTTAATTGATTTTCTGTTGGAACGGATTTTACCGTATTAAAATTTCTTAATCTTTGTGGTAAAATTATTCTAAACTTTTTTTTTTACTCGAAGTAAATTCGTCAGTAGTTATGGATGCAAGTTGCATTAAAGCAATTTCTATAGACAACCTTGAATTTTTTGAACTTCTATAATTTATATCTGCTTGATGACATATTTCGATAGCATTTATTAAAAATTTAGGTTTACATACTTGCGCTTGTTCGATATACTTTTTCTTTGTAGACTCCCCAACTTCTAATAATGATATGGTTTGAGGGTTTTGGGCAACCATCAAATCTCTAAAGTGACTACCTAAAGATGCTATAAATGATTGAGGATCAAACCCTTTTTTTTCAATTTCATTAAAAACAAGTAGTAAATTTGGTATATCATTATTTAAAGCCATATCTGTAATTCTAAAAAAACAATCATAATCTAATATGCTTAAATTTTCAGTTACTGCTGACAGGGTTAAATTTTTTTGTGTAAATGTAACTAATCGATCAAAAATTGATAACGCATCCCTTAAGCCTCCATCTGCTTTTTGAGCTATGATATGAAGAGCATCTTCTTCGTAATTAATTTTTTCTTTTATAGCGATTTTTTGTAAATGCTCCTTGATATCGATTACTTCAATCCTTTTAAAATCATAAATTTGGCAACGAGATAGAATTGTTGGTATTATTTTTTGTTTTTCTGTCGTAGCTAAAATAAATATGGCATGTGCCGGAGGTTCTTCCAATGTTTTTAAAAATGCATTAAAAGCTGCATTGGATAACATATGAACCTCGTCAATTATATAAACTTTATATTTACCAACTTGGGGTGCATATCTAACTTGTTCAATTAAGTTACGTATATCATCCACAGAATTATTCGAAGCTGCATCTAACTCAAATATATTAAAAGCAAAGTCATTTTCATCAGTCTCTCCAAATTTTTCGTTAATTTTTCTTGCTAATATACGTGCACAAGTAGTTTTTCCTACACCTCTAGGTCCGCAAAAGAGTAAAGCTTGAGCCAATTGATTATTTTCAATAGCGTGTTCTAAAGTATCTGTAATATGACTTTGTCCTACTACAGAATCGAATTCTAAAGGTCTATATTTTCTTGCAGAAACAACAAAATTATCCATACCTTACAAAGGTACTATTTTAATTTAAATTGTGTTTAATATGAAAAATATTTCTGTATTTGTACTTTAATATTAATAAAATCTAATAAAGATAGATAATATTTGATAATAATAAATATTAAATATGAACCCTGAAATTTTCATTAATTAATAATCCGGCAAATACATATACTATTTAAAATTTCTAACATTATAAATAATACATAAAAATTTACCATAAAACAAAATATTCAGTACAAATACATTAATTGTATAGGAATTTTTAACAAAAAAAGTTAGTACAATGCACTAACTTTAACAATAAAAAATTGATATATTTTATATTAATTATCTTTTAGCTCTATAGTCACTAACTGACAATTGTTTTCTGCCTTTAGCTCTTCGTCTTGCTAAAACTTTTCTTCCATTAGGTGTAGACATTCTTTCACGAAACCCGTGTTTGTTTCGTCTCTTTCTTTCTGAAGGTTGAAATGTACGTTTCATTGTATATTATCTTATATCGTTATTCGTTTCTAAAACTTTTCAAGGGTGCAAATATAATATTAATTTTTAATAATACTGCTTAAATCTATTTTTTTATTCAAATATAAAAAAATAATTGTTAAATTAAGTATAGATTATTTTTAAAGCCAATTATTTGTTTGTACTTATGAGTATAATACTATCCATTTTCATTTTTAGATAATCTTTTTTTCTTTTGTAATTAGATTTCAATTCTTCCTTTCTTTTTTTATATTTATTTTTAGATAAACTATTTTCTTGTCTCTCTAACTGATCTTTTTGTAGATCATATTCATTTTCTAACTTATCTAATTGTAGCTCAAGCTCATTAAATTTTTGATATTGCTGAGCCAATTCAGGATTATCATAAAATGCAGAATTCAAACCTGATTGCTCTCCATTTATTAATTTATTTATTTCACTTAAATATTGAGATTTCAATTTCCTCTTCTCTACCCCTTTTTCATAACCTGAAAGTTTAGGATCCATACCTATTGCTTTCATTTTGAATCCCAATTCTTTTTTAAGAATTGCAATTTGCGATTTCTTTTCAGCACTTATGTTATGATTATTTTCAAAGGGTTTGAAATCATTCTCCCAATCAACCTCATCACTTAGACTATTGGATGAAGTTATTTCTTTTGAAGATAAATCAGCAGGACTAGAATCTTTATTATTAGAATTGCACGATAATAATAAAAAAGAAATACTATAAATCAATATATGATTAAATTTCATAATTTATAAATTAAATTTTATTTAACAAATATAATTATAAACTTATGTTATTTAAATAATTTTTGAATTAGCTGAAATATAAAAAGCAAATCAATAAGCCGGATTCTGTCATTTTTTATTTCTAAAAAAGCCTTGTTATTTATCTAGAATAAAGATTACTCTTTATTTCGAACTGCCTACCCCTCAACAACGGGCGGATCACCCTTAAAAGCTGATATACATAGCATTGCACCTTATAGAGTTTACCTGATTTCACTACAGCCTAACTGTACATTCTTTCTGTTGCACTTGTCCTCACTTTACAGTGGACGGGCGTTACCCGCTATAATATCCTACGGTGTCCGGACTTTCCTCTTTTACTAATGAGTAAAAGCAACAAGGTTGATTTGCTTTTTTGCAAAAATACATTATTAGAATTTCTGAATCTAATATTTAATCAAAATAATTACTTTTGTTTAAATTTTAAAATTTACATGTACACATTAGAGCAGCTTCAAGAAGGCATTATATATTTAATTGATAAACCTCTAGATTGGACTTCCTTTGATGTAGTAAATAAAATTAAATGGAGAATTAAAAGACATTTTAATGTAAAAAAAATAAAAGTCGGACATGCCGGAACTTTAGACCCTAAAGCTACTGGGTTGTTAATTGTTTGTGTTGGAAAATACA
The DNA here is from genome assembly GCF_007845635.1 of Apibacter muscae. Lineage (GTDB taxonomy): Bacteria > Bacteroidota > Bacteroidia > Flavobacteriales > Weeksellaceae > Apibacter > Apibacter muscae. The sequence continues at coordinate 9,389 of NZ_SELG01000032.1, forward strand.
CTAAAAAAATACAGGAAATACAAAATGCTTCTAAAGTTTACACTGGTACTATTAAATTGGGAGTTCAAACTCCTTCTTATGATTCTGAAACTAATGAAATAAATCCTAAAGATTATTCTTATTTAAATAAATTATCTATTAATGATGCTACCAAAAGTTTCATTGGTTTACAAATTAACCAAACCCCACCCTTATATTCTGCTTTAAAAAAAGAGGGTAAAAGATATTACGAAATAGCTAGAAAGGGAGAATCTATTGATATATCTGCACGGAAGATTAATATATACGATTTTACCATCACAGAGATACAATTACCTTTTATAAAATTTAAAGTTCATTGTAGCAAAGGAACTTATATTCGATCGCTAGCTCACGATTTTGGAAACTTATTAGGTTGTGGAGGATATCTTACAGAGCTTCATCGTGAGAAAATTGGGGATTTTGATGTTGAAAATGCTAATAATTTAATTTTAGTAAAAGAAGATTATTTCTCATAAATTTACTTAGCTATAATTACTTCAATCCCTATATCTTCAAGTCTTTGTAAATCAGTAGTTGAAATACCATCGTCTGTAATTAATACATGAATTTTCTCAAGTTCTACAATTTTCCCAAATCCACGTTTGCTAATTTTCGTAGAATCAGCTAAAACTATTACTTTTTCAGAGTTTTCAATCATCATTTGATTTAATTTAGCTTCCATAGTACTTGATGTTGACAGACCAAAATCAAAATCTACTCCATCTGCTCCTAAAAATAGCTTATTACAAGAATAATTACTAATCATAAGTTCTGCATATGGACCCATTACTGAGCCAGACTTAGTTCTCACATCACCCCCTAGTTGAATGACATTAAAATTGGGATTTCCGTACAATGATAGAGCTGGCTTTAAAGACGACGTAAGAATCGTTAGCTTTTCATACTGACTACCTATCACTTGAGCAATCATTTGAGTAGTTGTTCCCGAGGATATAGTGATAAAATCATTTTCTTCAATTAAACTTAATGCAGCCTTTGCAATCTTCGTTTTTTCTTCCACTTGAAGAGTCTCTTTTTTGTTTATGTTTCTTTCTTGTACAATAAACGACTCTCTAGTAGCGCCTCCATGTGTTCTATAAAGCTTACCTATTTTTTCAAGATGAGTTAAATCTTTTCGTATGGTTACAGCAGAAACATTTAATTTTCTACATAAATCTGCTACAGAAACATAATTGTTGTATTTTAACTCATCTAATATTTCTTGCTGTCTGATATTATTAATATTATTAGGGCTTCTCATATATTCATCAAGTATAATTAATTTTCTAATAATTTTTTTATTTTTCAATTAATAAGAAATAAAATCTAAATTATTACTATGCAAAAATAGTAATTTTTATATAAAATGAAAGTTTAGTGCTAATATTTGAGCAAATTTAGGTGAAATAATTTTCGTTATTGAAATCTTAAACGCTCAAATCTATTTTACTATATGTAGTTAAATGCTAATAAATGATTAAAAATAAGAATCCTAACTAGCTACAAACAAAATTTACTGCATGCATAAAAAAAATTGCGTTTTATTATTGTTTTGTTTCGATTTAGTAAATATATTTGCTATACTTAGATTATTAAAAATAACATCAACTAAAACTCAAAATTATTAACTAAAACCAATACAAAATTATGGACTCAGTACTAACAACTAAATTTATAGGAGAACTATTAGGTTCTTTCACACTAATCGCATTAGGATGTGGTATAAATATGAATTTGACATTAAAGAAATCTTATGGTGAAGGAAACACATCCTCGGTAACAGGACCTCTAGCTTGGGGTTTTGCAGTTGCGATGGCTGTAATTGTATCCTCTCCTTTTGATACCGGTGGACATTTCAATCCCGCTGTAACTATTGGTCAATGGGCTGCGGGCGTTTTCCCTAAAGAATGGATATTAACCTACCTCACCGCTCAATTTATTGGATGTTTTCTGGGAGCATTGGCTGTATCCTTTATTTATAAAGGACACCTAGATCAAACTGCTAGTGAGCCAGCAAAATTATTAGGTGTTTACGCAACTAATGCATCTATTAGAGAAAATAAAATCCAAAATTTTTCATCCGAACTTTTAGCTACTTTTTTCCTTATATTAATAGGTTTATGTATGGGAGCAAATCATGCAGGAGTAATTATCGAAAATTCCACTGGAATCCCTCAATTCACACATTCTGTAGTTGGGTTTGGTTCGTTAGGAGCAATCCCTGCCGGATTTATGATTTTTGCTATAGGAATGGCTTTCGGTGGTATAACCGGATGGTCTTTAAATCCTGCAAGAGATTTAATGCCGCGTTTAGTTCATCAAATTCTACCTTTAAAAGGTAAAGGAGATAGTGATTGGGGATATGGAATTGTATATGCATCTATAGCACCTATGATTGGCTGTTTATTAGCTGCAGGAATATATTTAATTATAAAACCATATTTTGGTTAAAATAAATACAACCTTTAAAAATAATAAAATGAAATTTTTTATCGACACCGCTGATCTAGATCAGATTAAAAAAGCACAAGATTTAGGAGTTCTTGATGGAGTAACTACCAATCCTTCTATAATGGCAAAAGTTGGAATTACTGGCAAGGATCAGATTCATGCACATTATAAAGCAATTTGTGATATAGTTGATGGAGATGTTAGTGCAGAAGTACTCTCTGTTGATTATGACGGAATTATTAAAGAAGGAGAAGAACTTGCAAAAATAGATAATCAGATTACGGTAAAAGTCCCTATGATTTATGATGGAGTAAAAGCAATTAAATACTTATCTAGCAAAGGAATCAAAACCAACTGTACATTAGTTTTTTCTCCTGGTCAAGCACTTCTTGCAGCTAAAGCTGGAGCAACCTATGTATCTCCATTTCTTGGTAGACTGGATGACATTTCTACAGAGGGATTAAATTTAATTGAAGATATCCGAACCATCTATGACAACTATGGATATACTACTGAAATTTTAGCTGCCTCTATAAGATCTCCTATGCATATTATTAATTGTGCTAAAATTGGAGCAGATGTAATTACTTCTCCTTTAGCCTCTATTATTAATTTATTAAAACATCCTCTAACTGATAGTGGTTTAGCTCAATTTATTGAGGATGCTAAAAAATTATAAATTGTAATAACTGAAAATTGCTCTAAAATTACATAGGGCAATTTTCGGTTTTAAATTCATTTTGATTAATTATAAATTGAAAAAACATGTCTAAAGAAAGTATAGCTTCTGCTCTTAAACAAGCTACCGAAACCAAATTCTTAGAAATAGAATCTGGAATACTAAATCAAGTTCCTAAAATTTTTTCAGAACAATTCCCTGGTAAAAAAGGAATTATTATTGCTGATCCTAACACCTACCGGGTTGCTGGAGAAGAAATACATGAAGAACTAAAAAAAGCAGGATTAGAAGGTGAAAGCCCTTATATCTTAGATGATCCTAATTTATATGCAGATTATATTTTTGTAGAAAAAATAAGAGATTATTTAAAAGATAAGGATGTAACCCCTATTGCTGTTGGTTCAGGAGTTATCAATGATCTTGTAAAAAGAGCAAGTTCTGAATTAAAAAGAAAATATATGTGTGTTGCTACCGCAGCTTCAATGGATGGATATTCATCAGCCGGTGCTTCAATAACTAATAAAGGAGCTAAAATCACACACGCATGTGAAGCTCCACAAGTTTTAGTAGCAGATATAGATATTATTGCTGCAGCCCCACCATTAATGACAGCATCTGGTTACGCTGATTTATATGCAAAAGTTGTATCAGGCGCAGATTGGTTAATTGCTGCAGAATTGTACGATGAAAAAAATCCTAAAAAAGGTATTGAACCCTTAACTAGCGCTTGGCATACCGTTCAAGATGGATTGGCAGAATCATTATCCGATCCAGAAGGTGCAAAAAATGGAAATGCCAAAGCCATTGAATTATTAACAGAAGGTTTAATGTTGGGGGGATTCGCAATGCAATCCATGGAATCTTGGGGAGCAGGGGTAAGTCGACCAGCTTCAGGTGCAGAACACCAATTCAGTCATCTTTGGGATATGGAACATCATACTTTCCAAGGAGAGATGGCTAAAAGATTCGGTTTATATCCTAATCAAGATGAACAGGCACCTTCTCATGGATTTAAAGTTGGCATTGGTACTTTAGCTATTACAGCTTTATATGAAGTTTTATTAAAAACTCCAATTGAAAATTTGGACATTGAAGCTGCTGTTGAAAAATGGCCTACATTAGAAGATCAGCTAAGTGAAATTAATGAAATGTTTGGAGGAACAGAAATTTTACCTTTTGCAATCAACCAAACTACCGATAAATATGTTACGAAAGAAGAGCTTAGGGAACAATTAACTAAAATTAAGAATAACTGGCCTTCATTAAAAGAGAAAATTCAAAAACAAATTATTCCTTTTAACGAAACAAAAAGACGTTTGTCTGCAGTTGGAGCTCCCGTAGAACCTGAAGAAATTGGTATTACCAGGGATAGATTGAAAAAAAGTTTTTACAGAGCACATAAAATTAGAAGTAGATATACCATTCTAGACTTTGCTTATAGGGCTGGATATCTTGATCAATGGGTGGATGAACTCTTTAATTCTGGCGTTTTAAAAGGATAATAAATCTAAAATTTCAGTACATATTAAAAAGATTATGTACTGAAATTTACTTAAAAACCACAAAAATATGAACTCTCAAAATAGAATTGACAAAGCTTTATCCAAAGCTACCGAAACTAAATTTTTACTTATTGAAGCAGGAGCAATAAATAAAGTTGCAGAAATATTTAAAATACAATTTCCTGATAAAAAAGCTATTATAATAGCTGATCCTACAACTTATGCTATTGCAGGTGAAAAAATTACCAAAGATTTAGAAAAAGAAAATTTATTAGGGGAAAATACCTATATATTGAAAGATCCTAATCTTTTTGGTGATTATGTATATGTTGAAGAGCTAAGAGAGCATTTGAAAGGTAAAGGTTTAATAATAGTTGCGGTTGGATCTGGCGTTATCAACGATATATGCAAGAGAGCAGCTTCTGAATTAGAGACCCCATACATGGTAGTAGCTACTGCTGCTTCTATGGATGGATATTCTTCTTCAGGCGCAGCTTTAACAAATAAGGGTTCTAAAACCACTCATCCATGTGAAGCTCCACAAGTAATTGTTGCAGATTTAAACATAATATCTAAAGCACCGAGTTTAATGACTGCATCTGGATACGTAGATCTATATGCTAAAGTACCTGCAGGTGCAGATTGGATTCTCGCCTCCGAATTGTATGATAAGAATAACCCTTTAGAAGGAATAGAGCCTATAACTGAGGCATGGCATACCGTACAAGACGGTTTAGCCGAAGCCTTGGCTGATCCAGAAGGAGCTAAACGAGGAGAACATAAAGCTATACAATTATTAGTAGAGGGGCTTATGCTAGGTGGATTTGCAATGCAAGAAATGAAAGAATGGGGATTAGGAGTTAGCCGACCAGCCTCAGGGGCTGAACATTTATTCAGCCATATTTGGGAAATGGAGCATCATACATTTCAAGGAGAAATGGCAAAAAAATTTGGAATTTATCCCCACAAAGATAATCAATCTCCCTCTCACGGTTTTAAAGTTGGCATAGGTATATTAGCAACTCTTGCCTTTTACGAATTATTATTTCAAACACCTGTTGAAAATCTGGACATAGAAAAGGCTGTAGAAAATTGGCCAAGTTTAGAACAACAAAATCTAGAAATTGAAAAATTATTTAAAGGTTCAGATATCTTACCTACCGCACTTAAACAAACTAAAAGTAAGTATGTTAGTAAAGAGATTTTAAGAGAACAACTTACTAAGATTAAAAATAATTGGCCTAAAATTAAAGAAAGATTACAAAATCAACTAATCTCTTTTGAGGAAACTGTTGAAAGATTTAAGCAAGTAGGTGCACCTACGAAACCTGAAGAAATCGGACTAACGAAAGAAGACCTAAAGTTATGTTTCTATAAAGCGCATAAATTAAGAGCACGATATACAATTCTTGATTTTGCTTATAGAGCGGGGTATTTTGAAGACTGGGTAGAACATTTATTCACCAAAGGAATTTTTAAATAATTTAACAATGCTCACATGGGAAAAGACCAATACATTGTAGGTATAGACTTTGGAACCTTATCGGTTAGAAGTAGTGTTATAAGAGTTAGAGACGGATTTGAACGTGGTACAGCAGTTTCTGAATATAAACATCAGGTGATGGATCAAAATCTAACGGCCAGTGAAAATGAGCCACTTCCCCCTGATTTTGCACTTCAAAATCCCACCGATTATATTGAATCATTAATTGAATCTGTAAATCAAGCAGTCAAAGACTCTGGTGTTGTAGTAAAACATATCATTGGTATAGGAGTTGACTTCACCTCACCTACTGTATTGGCAACAAATTCCATGGGAGTACCTCTATGCAATTTTCCCGAATTCAAAAATCGGCCCCACGCTTATGCTAAGCTATGGAAACATCATGCAGCAGATGACCAAGCTAAACGTTTATTAAAAGAAGCACAAGATAGAAAAGAAGATTGGTTAAGTTTTTATGGAGGAGGATTATCTGCGGAAAATACTGTTTGTAAAATAATGGAAACTTATGAAAAAGATAGAGAACTATATGATCAAGCAACCAATTTTGTAAATGCTGTTGATTGGATTGTATGGCAACTCACAGACCAACTAATATTTTCATCTGCAGACACAGGTTTTAAAAAAAATTATCAAAACGGTAAATATCCAAGTTATGATTATTTAGAATCCGTATCAAAGGGGTTTGGAAATATGTATAAAGAAAAGATGAATGCTCCTATACAAGCCATAGGCACAGAAGCTGGAAAACTAAGTAAGGTAATGGCAGAAAAGCTAGGTTTATATCCTGAAATTTCTGTTGCCGTTGGTCTAAATGACGGACATGTAACCCCTGCTGCTGTAAAAGCGGTAAGACCTGGTATACTTTCGGCTATTCTAGGAACCTCTGGTTGTTACTTTATAAATTCAGAAAAGTTTAAAGAAGTTCCAGGAATGTTAGGAATTGTTTATGAAGGTGTAGTAGAGAACTTGTGGTGTTTTGAAGCTGGACAAACCTCTTTCGGCGATACTTTTGCTTGGTTTACGAAAAATTTTGTTCCCTCAGAATATCAAGAAGAAGCCAAAAAGCTGAATTTAAATCTTCATGAATATTTAACTCGTAAATGTTCAACTCAAAAAATAGGACAACATGGGCTTATAGCTTTGGATTGGAATAATGGTAATAGATCTATTTTATGCGATGCTTCCTTATCAGGTTTACTTATTGGTTACACTTTAACAACCAAACCGGAAGATATCTATCGTGCTTTAATGGAAGCCTGTGCATTTGGTGCAAGAAAAATTATTGAAACCATGAATCAATATGAACTTGAAATTAATGAAATTGTTGTTGCTGGAGGTATGCTGAAAAATAAATTTTTTATGCAAATGTTAAGTGATATCACCAGGCTGCCAATATCCATAACAAAATCTAATGCCATAGGAGCTCTTGGTTCTGCTATATATGGCGCTGTTGCCGCTGGCTGCTATCCAAATATCACAACTGCTTCTGATGCCATGGGAAATAAAGTTCCTAATGTTTTTAAGCCCAATGAAGAAAAAGCTGCTGCTTATGATTTATTGTATGAACAATACACTGCATTATATACTTTGTTTGGTGAGAAACAGCCCGAAATTATGCATCAATTAAAGAAAATACAAAAAAACTCTACTTTAACAATAAATAATAAAAATTAGATTTATAGAACATGAAAAATCATATTACCGATATTAAGACAGTTCCTCAAGAAATTCTTGAAAAAATACAAAAAATAAAGCATGTAGCTCTAGATATGGATGGTACTATATACAACGGTTCTACCCTTTTTCCATATACGATTAGTTTTCTTAACCAATTGAAACAACTAGGAGTAACATACTCATTCCTAACGAATAATCCATCCAAAAGTATATCAGATTATTTAAAAAAATTAGAACATTTAGGAATTCCTGCAACCGAAGAAGAAATGTATTCTTCTGCGGTAGCTACTATAGACTATCTAAAAAATAATCACCCTGAAGTTAAAAAGTTATTTCTATTAGGAACCCCAAGTATGATAGAGCAGTTTGAAAACGCGGGTTATATTTCAACGAAAGATTCTGCTGATGATGAACCAGATGCACTTGTAGTAGCCTTTGATATGAGCTTGACTTATGAAAGATTATGTAGAGCTGCTTGGTGGGCTAAGCAAGGAAAATTATATTTAGCTACCAACCCGGATAGAGTTTGTCCTACGGATCAACCGGTAGTCTTAGTAGATTGTGCATCTATATATGCCTGCATTGAAACAGCGACTGGTAGAAAACCAGATCTTGTTTTAGGAAAACCACAAAAAGAAATGCTTGATGGTATCTTAGAATCTAAAAAATTAAAACCTGAGGAAGTAGCCATGGTTGGAGATCGTATCTATACAGATATGATGATGGCATACAACGCCGGTGCATTCGGAGTTTTAGTTCTTACTGGTGAAGCTACTTTAGATGATGCTAAAAATGCTAATCCTGAATTAGACATCATCCTTCCAAGCATTAAAGAACTAGGAAATTTAATTGAAATTACTCATTCTAAATAATACATCATGTCAAAATACAATCGTATAAAGGAAGAAGCTTATCATGGAAATTTACAATTGTCAAAATTAGGTTTAGTATTATTTACATGGGGAAATGTAAGTGTTGCAGACCATAGTGAAAAGGTTTTCGCTATAAAACCTAGTGGTGTTCCTTACGAGAATCTTACAGTAGAAGAAATGGTAATCGTAGACTTTGAAGGAAATGTTATTGAAGGTAAACTTAGACCTTCTTCAGACACACCTACCCATGCTGTTTTATATAAACATTGGAATGATGTAAATTCCATTGTACACACCCATAGTACCTACGCAACCGCTTGGGCACAATCTCAATTAGATATTCCCATTCTTGGAACCACCCACGCTGATCACAACACCTCAGATATTCCATGTGCACCTCCAATGAGTGATGAGATGATTAAAGGAAACTATGAATATGAAACTGGATTTCAAATCCTAAATATTCTAAAAGAAAAAAAATTATCTCACACAGAAATGGAGATGGTTTTAATAGGAAATCATGCTCCCTTTACTTGGGGTAAATCAGCTGAAAAAGCAGTGTATAATAGTGCCGTACTGGAAAACGTTGCTAAAATGGCTTACCTAACCAAACAAATAAATCCAAACGCTCCAAGACTTAAAGATGCTCTCATTAACAAGCATTATGAAAGAAAACACGGGACAAATGCCTATTATGGACAAAATTAAAGCCTTCTTTGCTTGAAAACAATTTAAAACTATATAAAAAATGAGTATTTCTAATCACTTAGTTATCGGAGTAGACTACGGTTCCGATTCTGCTAGAGCTATATTAATAGATGCAGAATCTGGGAAAGAGCTAGCCTTATCCGTCAAAGAATATACAAGATGGAAAAAAGGAATGTATTGCGATCCTGTAAATTATCAATTCCGCCAACATCCCTTAGATTATATTGAATCTTTAGAATTTATTATAAATGATGTAATTAACAAGGTACCTGGCTCAAGAGATAGAGTGAAAGCACTAGCCATTGACGTTACCTGTTCAACTCCCATTGTTGTTGATAAAGAAGGTACTCCCTTATCACTAAAACCAGACTTTGCAGAAAATCCCAATGGGATGTTCATCCTATGGAAAGACCATACCGGTATAGAGGAGTGCGATTATATTAATGAATTTTCACAGAAATGGCATACCGATTACACTAAATATGCCGGTGGAGGTGGAAATTATTCTGCTGAACATTTTTGGGCAAAAGCACTCCATGTATTTAAAACTGATCCTGATGTTCGTAAAGTAGGACATTCTTTTGTTGATGCGTGTGATTGGCTATCAAATGTTATTGTGGGTATAAATAAACCTGAAGAATTAAAAAGAAATATTTGTACTGCTGGCTTTAAAGTTCTTTGGAATAAAGAATGGGGAGGATATCCACCCAATGAATATTTTAAAGCTTTGGATCCCGTATTGGATGGTTTAGTAAATACCTTTTCGAAAGAGGTTTATACCTGTGTAGAACCAATTGGGCATTTAACGGAAGAATGGGCAAAGAGATTAGGTTTAACTACAAACGTTATAGTAGCTGCCGGTAATATTGATGCTCACGCCGGTGGAATTGGCGCCGGAGTCAAGAATAAAGCCATCGTACAGATTATAGGCACATCCACTTGCGATATTATTGTAGGTCCTAAAAGTAACGGAGATAGATTAATACCCGGAATTTCAGGACAAGCAGATGATTCAATTATTCCTGGAATGATTGGTTATGAGGCCGGACAATCTGTATATGGTGATTATTACGCTTGGTTTAAGAAGGTGTTAATGTGGCCTCTTAGAGAAATATTTGCTAAAACTTCTTTGGTAGATGAGGAAACAAAACAAAAAGTTATAGATGAGGTATATGCTGAAATGATACCTACCTTGGCAGAACAAGCAAAATTAATACCTACAAAAGATAGCCATATTATAGCTACTGATTGGATTAATGGAAGAAGAACTCCAAATGTAGACTATACCCAAAAGGGTACAATTACAGGTTTAGCACTTTCCAGCTCAACCCCTCTTATTTATAAAGCAATTGTTGAAGCTACTGCCTATGGATCCAGAGCGATTGTTGAACAATTTATAAACAATGGAATTGAAATTGAAGAAATTATTGCTGTAGGAGGAATCTCTCAAAAATCACCTTATGTAATGCAAGTTCTTTCAGATGTATTAGGAATGCCTATTAAGGTTATTGCTACGAGAGAAGCTTGCGCTCTTGGAGTTGCCATGTGTGCTTCGGTAGCTGCTGGGATTTATCCAAAATTAGAAATTGCACAAGAAAAGATGGGCATGGGAATATCAACCGTTTACACTCCTAACCCAGACAATCACGCCCATTATAACAACGAATATAAGAAATATAAAAAATTAGATTCTGTAAAAGAATTGACTCAATAAAAAAATAAAAAATGAAACTATCAGATAATTTAGTCATTGGATTAGACTATGGAACAGACTCAGGAAGAGCAATGTTAATGGATGCTGAAACCGGTAAGGAATTAGCATTATCAATCAAAGAATATCCTAGATGGAAAAAAGGGATGTATTGCGATCCTATAAAATCTCAATTTAGACAACATCCTTTAGATTACATAGAAGTACTAGAATTTATAGTTAAAGATGTATTAGAAAGAGTTCCGGGTGCTGCGGAAAAAGTTAAAGCTATCAGTGTTGATATGACAGGATCAACCCCTGTAGCTGTTGATAAAAATGGTACTCCATTATCTTTATTGGAAGGATTTGAAGAAAATCCGGATGCCATGTTTATCTTATGGAAGGATCACACCGGACAAAAAGAGAATGATTATATTAATGATTTTAGCAAAAAATGGCATTTAGATTATACTAAATCATCAGGTTGTGGAGATTATTCTACGGAACATTTTTGGACTAAAGCCTTACATATTTTCAAAATTCCTGAAATAAAATCCGTTGCACATTCTTTCGTAGAGTCTAGTGACTGGTTACCAGCTGTTCTTTGTGGGATAACAAAACCTGAAGATATAAAAAGAGGGATGGGAATCGCAGGTTCGCGTGTAATGTGGAATAAAGATTGGGGCGGCTACCCACCCAACGAATTTTTTAAAGCTTTAGATCCTGTTTTAGACGGATTGGTTGATACTTTTAACAAACAAGCATACACTTGTGACCAAGAAGCTGGTACCATAACTGCAGAATGGGCAGATCGTTTAGGTTTACCCAAAAATGTTAAAATAGCTGTAGGGAATCTGGATTGTCACGCAGGAGCGATTGGTGCAGGTGTTAAAGATAAATCTATGGTAGAAATTGTAGGTACATCTACATGTGCTATAACGGTAGGACCCAAAAGTTTAGGTAATAAATTAGTCCCTGGAATTCCACAACAGGCGGACGATATTATCCTTCCAGGATTGGTAGGTTATGAAGCTGGTCAATCTGCCTTTGGAGATCTTTACGCTTGGTTTAAAAAATTGCTAATGTGGCCATTAGACAATATTATGCTTAATTCTAACATTAGCGACGCTGAAACCCGTAAAGAATTGAGAGATGAAGTTTATGCAGAAATGATTCCAGCACTGGCTAAGGTTGCTAAAACTATACCTCCTAAAGATAGCCATATAATTGCTACCGATTGGATTAATGGAAGAAGATCACCCAATGTTGACTATGAACTAAAAGGCACCATTACTGGACTAGCACTATCAAGCATTGCTCCTTTGGTTTACAAATCTTTAGTTGAAGCTACTGCTTATGGAGCTAAAAATATTATTGATCGTTTTATAAATAATGGTGTTGAACTGAATGAAATTATTGCAGTAGGTGGAATTTCTCAAAAATCACCGTATGTTATGCAAGTTATGGCAGATGTCATTGGTATGCCAATAAAAGTTATTGCTACTCGTGAAGCTTGTGCTTTAGGTGTTGCCATGTGCGCATCTGTAGTAGCAGGAATTTATAAAAATATTGAAGAGGCACAACAAAAAATGGGCATGGAAATTTCAACCATATATTATCCGAATCAAGAGCATCATGAACATTATAAAATAGAATTTGATAAATACCTTCAACTGGAAAAAATAAAGGATATTATTCATTAACTATAATTTTCAGTTAATTCTTAAAAAAGAACCTATGAATGAATTCATAGGTTCTTTTTTAATACTTTTAAATAATCAAGTTCATTTAAAATGATGTATAAACTAAAATTTTATAAATCACCTATTCATTCCTATATTTTTAATAAAAAACAATTAAATACTAAATTAAAATCAAGACATTACAATTATTTAACTTTTGAGTAGTTAAAAATTTTAGCTATAAAAATAGGCACCATCCTTAAAAAATAAAGGATGGATAACAATTTTTTAATTATATATATTGGATAAAGATAAGGCAATAATTGTTGCTGAAATAACCCCTATAAGCCCTGGAACCATAAAACTGTGATTTAATATATATTTACCAATGTGGGTAGTTCCAGTACGATCAAAATTAATGGTTGCTAAATCTGAAGGATAAAAGGCAAAAAAGAAATAGGCATAGGAAGCCGGTATACAACCAATCAAAGTCGCTATTGGAATGTTTAGCATAAAACCTAAGGGCATCATTACTAAAATAGTTGCTGCCTGGCTTTTAAGAAACATAGAGACGCAAAACATAGCTATCGCAAAAGTCCAAGGACGTGCCCTTACAGCATCACTTATTAGAGATAGTAAGTAACTCTCATTATTTTTTATAACTGTTTCACTCATCCATGCAATTCCAAAAATCATAATTACAGCAATCATCCCTGCGTTAAAAACCTTTGTATCGGAAATTGCTTTTGCTTTAACCTTGGTACAAAATACTATTACAGCTCCTACTCCCAGCATTACAAATTGCAAAACACTGGTCATAGCCAAAGGCTTTCCATTATTTTTAGGTAAAATGGAATCTGGAAACAACGCAATGATAATAATAAATAGTATACCTAAGAAAAATAACGACAAAGATACTTTTGCATCTTTAGATGGAGTTCCATTAGACGTTTGTTCTAGATTTCCTACTATGTAAGCTCTCTGTTCTGGATCTTTCATTTTTTCTAAATATACAGGATCTTTGTCTAAATCTTTACCTCTATTTAAACTCCACGTGGCTGCTAAGATCATACCTATAAAACAGGAAGGTATAGTTACAATTAATATACTTAACAAACTTATAGTTACCCCCGAAGCAAGCGCTACACTTATCATTGCAGCTGATGCTGCAGCTATAGGGCTAGCGGTGATTCCCATCTGGCTAGCAATTGAAGCAACTGCCATAGGACGCTCCGGTCTTATTTTTTGTTTGTATGCTATGTCATAAATCACAGGAAGTAAAGGATAAACTGCATGTCCAGTTCCTACTAACATGGTTAATAAAAATGTAGACATTGGAGCTAAATAAACAATGTACTTAGGGTTTTTCCTTAAAATTTTTTCGGCGAATTTAACTAACATACCTAAAGCACCTGTGGCTTCAAGGGTTGAAGAGGTAGTAACAACAGCTAAAATTATTAGCATTACATCAATGGGGGGCATACCGGGTATATCTCGGAAAACAAACACTAGAATAGCTACTCCGAATCCTCCTAATAATCCTAAAGATACTCCTCCTTTTTTAATCCCAAAATAGATAATTACTAATAAAAATATAACTTGTACTACAAATTTTATGGGAGCATTTTTGGGAATTTCGTGATTTATAGAATTTTTAGATATCTCTTCCTTGGAACTTGTAGCTGTTTTAATAGTTTCCTGCTTATTTGTATCTGTATTTATAGAAGATACATTTTGTATGGATACAATAGTTTGAGGTGTTAAAGAATAAGTTTTACTAGGTAAAGTAAACAGCAATAAAAATATAATAAGGCTAAAACATGAAAGTAGTTTTGTTTTCATCTTTTTTGTGTAAAAATATTATAAATTACTCAACGAAATAAGTCTATAAATCATGAAATAACATGATATATCGCATAAAATATTTAATCATTATTTTTACTTATAATTTAAAATCTTTTAAAAGTATTTAAAAATATATTAACTAATTTTGTTGTAAGTTAATGAGTTTACATTCACTATGAGAAAATTTTTAGTTTTATTTATAACATTTTTTATTTTTCAAGGATGTATGGTAAGCCAATCAAAAAAAATTAAAAATATTTCTTTTCAAGTTTTAGATTCTGGTTCTTATAGCAATGTTGCTGATAAAAGTATTAAATTAGTCAATGATCAAAAAGAATTTGATTTGCTTTTTTCTAAAATCTATGGTACAGGTATAAAAGTACCTTTTGATTATTCCATAGAATGTAGCTATATTTTTATATTCTTTAAAGAACAAGCCTCTGGAGGTTTAAATTATAAAGTTACTAATGTTACACAAAATAATGATTCTATAAATATTTACTTAGATGTTGTTAAAAATGATGATATACCTACAATAAGTACTATGGCTATTTCTCATCCATTTATTGTGTTAAAAATAGGTAAATCTCAAGCTAATGATATAAATGTACTACTAACTAATGATTAATTTTAAGTAATTTTATGGCTACAAAAAAAATATATTTAGACAATGCTGCTTCCACACCTATGGATCCTAGAGTTATTGAGACTGTATGGGAATCCATGAAAGAGAATTTTGGAAATCCATCCGCCAGTCATAGTTTTGGACAAACCAGTAAATCTAAAATTGAAATAGCTAGAAAAATTATTGCAAAAGAATTAAATGCACAACCTTCTGAAATAATTTTTACTTCTTGTGGTACAGAAGCTAATAATCTTATTTTAAGGTCTTGCATAGAAAATCTTGCTATACAAAGGATCATAACTACTAAAATTGAGCACAAAAGTGTGGGTGAAACGGTTAAGTATTTAAAAAATAAACCTAATTTTGATATTATTTATTTACCCGTTAACTATAAGGGTGAATGGCAACTCTCAGATTTAGAAAATCTTTTACAAGACGGCACCCCAACTTTAGTTACACTTATGCATGCCAATAATGAAATTGGAAATTTAATAGATCTTAAATCAGTGGCGAATCTTTGTAAAAAATACAACGCTTGGTTTCATTCAGATACAGTACAATCCATGGGACATTATTCTATGAATTTCTCTGATGTGCCCATTGATTTCGCATCCTGTAGCGCTCATAAATTTCATGGTCCTCAAGGAATTGGATTTGCTTACATACGAAAATCAACAGGAATTAAAGCAATTCAAACTGGGGGTGGACAAGAAAGAGGTATGCGTTCAGGAACTGAAAATATTGCTGGAATTGTGGGTTTAGGTAAAGCTTTTCAATTAGCCATGATAGAGTTAGAAGAAAGGAAAAAAATTATTGAAGAATTAAAATTATACGCAATCACCCAATTAAAAAAATACATTCCCAACATTAAATTTAATGGTAAAAGCGATGATCTCAATCAAAGTATTTATACATTAATAAGTATTCTACTTCCATTTTCAAATTCTATGATTGGCTTTCAACTAGATATGAAAGGTATTGCAGTCTCACAAGGAAGTGCTTGTTCTTCAGGTGCAGTTAGTCCTAGCAGCACGATTCAAGAATTACTTACAGTTGAAGAACTAAGTTCTTGTAGTATTCTTAGGATCTCATTTAGTCATTTTAATACTAAAGAAGATATTGAACATTTGGTTATGGCTTTAAAAAATATTTATGAGCAAGATAAATCCAATGCTCGGGTTCATAAATCTTAATAACTATTTTTTAAATCTAATTTCTACCGCTCCAAACCTATACTTAACTATATCAGCCTCTAAAAATTCAATTTTAGGAATTGTTTTTAATAATTCATAAATTTCTTTTTTTAGTATTCCTTTCCCTTTGCCATGAATTAATATAAGTTTGTTCAAATCATCCTTTCTAGCCTTTTCAATTTCAATTATAGCTTGATTGATTTGTCTTTGTAGCATTTTATGAGGAGGAATATCTTTTATATTATCGATTAAATGTCCAATATGTAAATCAATCTCTCTTACTTGTACTTCTTTCTTGAGAATGTTTTTATATATCTCTTTGGATTCACTACTATCTTTGCATGTAATTGAATCATTATTTAATGTTTCATAATATAGATTTGCGTTATTTTCGATATTCAATAATTTATGTTTGGGGTATACATGCTCAAATCCATAGGTATCCACAACAATTACCTTATCAGAATATATCTTTTTAACCGTATAATACTCTTGTTCATCAACGATTGAAACCTTATTTCCTACACTTAATTTCATAGTAAAAAATAGAAGAAAAGGCTATCTTTTAAGGATAGCCTTTGATTTATTTTTAATTGTTTATTTATTTTGGAATTTTATTTTTAGATCCCCTTTGTGTTCTAGTTGAAGAGGACTCTTTTCCTTTATGGTCTTGAGCTACACGGAAACCAACCCAAACTGCTGATTCATTTTCACTCATGTATCTTCTTTGTCCCGGATCTAACCAATAAGCCGTATCGTTCCATGATCCACCTTTTATCACTCTTAAATCATTGCTAATTTGTGAAGTTCTAGACTTAGTATCTTTTTGAAGTACTACTCTTCCTTTTTCATCTACCACCCAATTTCTAATTGGTGAATTGTAAAAGTTATAACTACCACCTTCATTAGATATTCCTGCTCCAGCTTCTAAAGATGATTGTAAATCTCCATCTCTAAAATTTCTTGCATCTTCCACAACTTCCGTTTCAAATTTACCTGGTAAATTTTTGTAAACTAAACGTCCATCTGCTAATGTATCGTATTGTATAGAACCGTCATCTACTTTTTTAAATCTACCCGCTTCTCCACTTTCGTCATTTATAAACTGTTGATAAACATTACCTCTAAAGTAATTAAAATCGTTATAATCAGTATCTATAAGTGGTCGGTAAACATCTTGTGTCCATTCTGCAACATTCCCGTACATTCCGTAAAGACCAAAGGAATTAGATGGATAAGCTCTTACGTCGGAGGTTATCGCATTACCATCATTTCCAAATCCACCAATACCTGAGTAATCTCCTCTTCCTCCTGATTTGAAATTTTCTAAGAATTGTCCTCTATTTCTTCCTTTCTTACCTCTTAAACGATTAATCATAACATCTTTACCTTCTACTAAATTATATTGCCTATTGTCCGCTTCTGCCAATGCAGCATACTCCCATTCAGCTTCAGTAGGTAATCTGAATTTTTGTACTAAATTTCCTTGGGCGCTTTTATTTACCGATATTATTCTTTCATTTTTATTGGTTATACCACTTCTTTTAGCTACTTTTTCTTGATTTACAATTCCTTCCAAGGAGGGATCGTTGTACTTGTATTTTTCAACATTAAAAGAATTAGATCCTACATTATTTTCTGGATTAGAATAATAATCTTTAGGAATTATTCCTTGATTCATCAATTCTCTTTCATTTGCTCTATCCGTCAACCAATCGCAATATCTTTGTGCTTGCAACCAACTTACACCCACCACTGGGTAATTGTTAAATTGAGGGGCTCTGAAGTAATCTTCTGAATAAATATCGTTTCTTGATAATTTATTTTGCCATACTAAGGTATCTGGCAATGCTCCAAAATATATGTCTTTATAATTTTGATCTGTGGGTGAGTAAACATACTTAAGCCAAGTTACGTATTCCCTGTATTCATAATTAGTTACTTCGGTTTCTCCAATAAAAAAAGATCTTACTTGCATTCTTGTGGGTGTGTTGTTCCAATCATGCATAACATCGTCTTTAACTAAACCCATTGTAAAAGTACCACCTTCGACGAACACCATACCGGTCCATCCCTTCTCAGTTTTCTTTTTATTACTAAAAAACCAACCATTTTTATCATTGGGCTTCCATCCGGATAAACTCTGAGTATTCCTTGTACCTCCACCAGGTTTTGACCTTCCACTTCCTCCACCACAACTTGCTAGAGTCAATAATAAAGGAGATACAGTAGCTAATAACAAAATGAATTTTCCTATTTTCATTGTATTTATTTTCATCTTTTAAGTAAGCAAAAGTAATATATATTTTCTATTAGAATTTGATTTTTTTCACCTTCCACTATTACCATCATTAAACGTTAATGTAAAACTAATTATTGTATTCTTATATTTAAAATTAATTTATAATTCAATTAAATATTACAGTTAAACAATTTTTACATTTATCTTACGTTATTTTTTAAGTAAAGTAATAAATTGTATCCATCTGTATTCTAAAAAATATTATTTTTATAAAAAATTTAACTATAATAAAAAATAGCCTTAATTTGAGTTAAAAATTAACTCCTAAATTGTTTTAATTTAATTAAAATTCATGAAAAAAAAATTATTATTTCTATCTCTACTTAGTGTCTCGTCTTTATTTCAAGCTCAAAATAGGAATTACGCAATTGTAACGGGTGCTCCTTTTTTAAGGATATCTCCGGATGCTCGATCTGGTGGTATGGGTGACCAAGGGGTAGCCACTTCTCCGGATGCTTTTTCACAGTATTGGAACCCGTCTAAATATTCTTTTAATACTAGTTATTCCGGATTGGGAGTTTCCTATACTCCGTACATGAACAAGCTAACCAATGATGTTTTTTTACTAAATGGTACTTTTTACACTTTCTTAGGTGAGGAAGAAAGAAGTACATTATCCGCCAGTGTATATTACTTTAATATGGGTGAAATCCAATTAAATGAGCTTATGGGTAATAATATTGTTGAAAAAGGGATTTCTAAACCCAACGAATTTTCAATTGATGTTGCTTATGGTTTAAAACTAGCAGATGTTTATTCAATGGCTGTTACTGCGAGATATATACGCTCAGATTTATTTAATAATGTGGATAATTCTTACGCTCAAACTAAAGCAGCAAATACTTTTGCGGTTGATGTTACTGGTTACTTTCAATCAGAAAAAGGATCTTCCTTTAGTGGATATGAAGGCAGATGGAGAGCCGGTTGGGGAATTTTTAATATGGGTCCAAAATTAGATTATTCCAACAGTAGTCAAAATTCTAGTTATTTACCTACTCAACTTCGTTTAGGGGGGGGATATGATTTATATTTTGATGAAGATAATAAATTAGGTTTAACCGTTGAAGCTAGCAAATTATTGGTACCTGCCCCTGAGAAAATGACTGATCCTGATGGTGCTATCTATTACCAAATCCCTGACAAAAGTTTCCTTTCTGGAATGTTCAGTTCTTTTGGTAACAAAGATGTGGGTAAAGAAATTACTTATAGTATAGGTGCTGAATATACCTTTAAAAATGCATTTGCTTTTAGAACGGGTTATTTTCATGAAAGTCCTGAAAAAGGTGCTAGACAATATATAACTCTAGGAGCCGGTCTAAAATATCAATCTTTTGGAATTGACTTTTCATATTTAATTACTACTGCAAGCATTAATAATGCCTTAGATAATACTTTAAGGTTTGGATTAACTTGGGATTTTGGTGGAGAAAGCTCTAACGCTACCGAAAACTATTAATTCTAATCTTTTATAAATTAATTAAAAGATCACTTTTTATAATTAAAAGTGATCTTTTATTATAATATTCTTTTAAAAAAATTAGTATATGTTTTCACAAGAGGAATTATCTAAAATAAATAAACTCATAAACACGAGTAAAAATATATTAATTTTATCACACCATAATCCTGATGGAGATGCTATTGGATCCTCTTTGGCTTTAAATCTACTACTTTCAAACTTAGGTGTTCATTCAACTATTATAGTACCCAATGAGTTTCCAAAATTTCTTAAATGGTTACCGGGAGCTAAAAATATTGTTATTGCTGAACAGCGTCTTAAATTTACAGAAATAGCATTTGAAAATGCTGATTTAATATTTTGTTTAGATTTCAATAGTGCTTCTAGAATTAATCATTTAAAGGATAAATTAAGTCAATCTAAAGCTATTAAAATTCTTATAGATCATCATCAGCAGCCTGATGTTTTTGATTATGTATATTCGGATACTTCCCAACCTGCAACTTGTCAAATGATATTTAAATTCATTGAAGCCTTAGGAGAAAATAGTTTAATTGATAAAAATATAGCCACTTGTATCTATACAGGAATTTTAACTGATACAGGTAGTTTTAGATTTAGAAATACTACCGCAGAAACTCACATGATTATTGCTAATTTAATCGAGAAAGGTATTTATCCTGATGAAATAGCTTCTAATGTATTGGATAATAATACGCCTGAAAAAATTAAACTTTTGGGTACAGTTTTGGATTCTTTACAAATAATTCCAGAAAAAAATACAGCAATTTTATCACTAACACGCAATCAATTGAAATTATTTGGCTACCAAAAAGGGGACACTGAAGGTTTTGTAAATTATGGTCTTTCCATAATTGGTATTAAATTTGTCGCATTTTTCATGGAAGATATTCATAATAATTTTATTAAAATTTCTTTTCGATCTAAAGGTGATTTTGATGTTAATCAGTTCTCAAGAAAATATTTTAGCGGTGGAGGGCATATGAATGCGGCTGGGGGTAGAAGCGATTTAGACATGAAAGACACTTTACAAAAGTTTAAAAATATAATCAACACAGAAATTGATGAAATCTCTTAATTTATTAACTTTTCTTTTGATTCTTCTTTGTTTTTCCTGTCATAAAAAAGAGGCTTTTCAACCAATTAAAAGCAAATCCGCCTCAGAATTCATAAATATATCTAAAGAGTATTCTAAACAAAGAGAGGAAAAAGAAAGAAATTTTTTGCAAGATTGGATAAATAACCAAAAAGATTCATTGGGTATCGCTTATATGCCTACTGCCTCTGGTTTCTGGATTCGATTTATAACTAAAAACAATAACCCAAGAGCATTAAAAAATAATTTCGTTAAATATTCTGCTGAAATTAAAACCCTGACAGGCGAAACTATTTATAACTCTCAGGAATTTGGTTTTAAAGAGGGTGTAATGGGCAAATTCAAAGATATAAGAGGGATTGAAAGCTCTTTATATCTCATGGGAAAAGGAGAAACTGTTGAATTAGTTCTACCTTCTTTCACAGCCTATGGTTTTTTTGGAGATGAAAATAAAATAGGTGCAAATGTTCCTTTACTTGTTCTACTAACCTTAGATGATGTAAAAACCTTACCATTTAAATAATCCTTAAATTATATTCCCAACTATGGAAAAAGAAATTTTATCAAATTTATTGAAAGCTTACGATCTAGCCATTCTTGAATATAATGATTGGATTCTTGTTAACGAACAGCTTCCAGCTATTAGAGCAAATACCCAAGGATATAAAGAGTTCGACCAAGGGGTTAGTATTCGTTTAGATATTAGTGTACTTCTAGCGGATAAGAAGGTTATTAATGAAAGTTACCCAGGGATAGGTAAAGATAAAAAAGCTGCTATACAAAATGCTTTTCAAAATTTTATATCAAACTCCTTTTATATTTTTTTAGCATCTTTTTGGGAAATAAGGGAAGATGACCAAGTTGGAATTGAAAATTGGAATATAAATAATAATAATTGGAATATATATATCGGTAATTTTACTTGTAAAGGAGATTTTAATATTCCTTCAAACTTATTTAAAACTATTGAAGAGGTTGTAAAAAATGAATGCTTGACTGATGATATTTATTGGTTCCGCTTCTACTATGCTCATTTAAATACGGGTGAGATTATGATAGAGGCCTTAAAGAATAATGAGGATTGGAATGATTTAAAAGATAGCGTCAAAAACGAAGTACAGTGGGAAGATTCAGATAAATTTTATAGTCTTAGAAGTTTTATTTTGATAAAAAAAGTATAGCAAATATGGAGCATGTAATTTTAGTTAATAACAGAGATGAAGTGATTGGTGAAATGGAAAAACAAGAAGCTCATATTCAAGGAGTTTTACATCGCGCTTTTTCCGTATTTATATTTAATAGCAATCAAGAATTATTATTACAACAAAGAGCCTCTACCAAATATCATTCTCCATTAAAATGGACAAATACCTGTTGCAGTCACCCTAGAAAAGGAGAAAGTTATCTTAAAGCAGCCCATCGAAGATTACATGAAGAATTAAATTTTGATTGTGATTTGTATGAAAAATTTTATTTTATTTATAAAGCGGATGTTGGAGATGGACTTATTGAACATGAATTTGATAGAGTATTTATCGGTGAATACTCCGGCAAAATAAATTTTAATAGAAATGAAGTAGCTTCAGTAAAATGGATGAGCTTGTTAGACCTAAAAAACGATTTAAAACTAAACCCTAATCATTATACTGAGTGGTTTAAAATAATTTTTAATCAATACGAATACCAAATTCAGTATCATAAATTCTAACATATTTCCCCTTCATTTCTTTTATAAAACTTAAAATAAATAGTTAGTTACGTAAATTTTTTAATATAATATTCTTTTATAAAAATATTATATGTAGCTACAATATTTAACTAGGTTATTCTATATGTAATTCCTATATATAAATTATTTTTCCAATATAATCATTTTATTATCAATAGAATCTGTGAAGAAAGCATTTAACAAACAATTATTCAAAAAAATTTATTGAACCATCTAATAAGTCTGAATCATAAATATATTAAAAAAGAAATATCATTGTTATATATAAAAAATGGAAGGTAATAATACCTTCCATCTATAATAAATTTTCAATATTCTTTATTGATTGGTCTGTGCATCCCTAATCATTTTATCATTTGCAGTAATTGAAAACTCAACCCTACGGTTTAAAGCTCTTCCAGCATCAGTATTGTTATCTCCGATAGGATCTTCTTTTCCAAAACCTTTTGTTGATAGACGGTTACTTGCAATTCCATGAGCTATTAAATAATCTGCTACGCTCTTTGCTCTTCTTTCAGATAAATTTAAATTATATTGATCTGCTCCTTTAGAATCCGTATATCCATATATACCTATGTTTGTATCCGGATATTGTTTAAACACAGTTATAATTTTATCTAAATTTTGCTGAGCCGAAGAGGTAAGTGTTGATTTATCAAAATCAAATCGAATAGCATTTTCATTTAATACAACTTTAATCCCTTCTCCTACTCTCTCCACAGAAGCCCCTGGTATGCTTTGCTGTATTTGACGAGCTTGTTGATCCATTTTATGACCTATCACACCCCCAGTTGTACCACCAACAGCAGCGCCAATAACGGCACCTAAGGCTGCATTATTTTTATTTCCAATATTGTTACCTATAACCGCCCCTAATACTCCTCCTGCAACTGCACCTAACCCTGCACCTTTTTGAGTATTGTTTGCATTACAGGATACTAATAAGATACTTATAGATAAAATAAATAAAGTTATTTTAGAATAAAGTGTTTTCATAATTTAAATAATTTAATTTTATAATTTTCCAGTAGATAATCTTGTAAAATGATAACTTATTTTTACTCCGTTAATCACTTGGTTTAATGTAAACTCATTTTCTGAAGAACTTTGAAACTGATAAATAGTTCCTGTAGTTACTTTTCTTGCTTTGTCTCCATCATTTAATAATTTTAAAACCAAAGCATCTTGGTTATTGATATACCAAGAAAAACTTTGTACTCCGCTTGGACAATTATTTCCCCCTTGAAGTGTAAAATTACCTGTATAATTGTTAGAAACAAAATACCATGTACTATTGGTTAAACATTGTGCATCAAATTCATCAAATGCCTTTACTTTAACCATATTCTCAGAATATGTAACTTTGTCTAAGTTCCAAGTTCCTCTAACAATTCTTTGAGAGGATCGATTTACAGCATCGTTGTTACTTGTAGAGCAAGAATAAAAAAATAACATACTCAATACTCCTAATAAAATAAATTTTTTCATATTTAAATTCTTATATCTATGGGTTATTTAATTAAAAATTTACTCTTCCTGTTTCTGAACCTTTTTTACAAACTAAAGATTTTCTCTTACCATTAACTAAAAAACTTATAAAATTTTGTTGATCTGGAAAGTTATTTATAAGTATAGAATTTTTAATGGTTATTGAGTTAATAAGACCTTCTAAATTAGTTGCTTCATAATAAACCCAAATTACGTTCCCATCAGGATTATACGAAGAGAAATTGAAGGATACAGGAACATCATTTACAGAAATTTTTACATTCTGTTGCAAATATTTACTTAAACTTGAACCAAATGTGTTAGTACTAGCTTTTACACCTAAAATTTTTTCAATATCTAAGGTATTAATTTTCGTAGATAATTTTAAAGTTTTATTCCCTTGAATATATTCGACCTTTGTAATAGAGGTGTGAAATTGATCTGAGTTTAATTTATAAAACGATAAAAATATTAAAGGCAATAATATTAAAATAGCTTTACTTAAGTATTTCTTTTTCATAAAATTATTTATGTTTATGTTTTAAAACAAATTTAATGCCAATATGAAATCAAAAATTCTGTTTAATGCTATACTTATCATAAAAATCTCGAATATGATTTACAACCTCATCAGCACTATCTGCAACTTTAAACAGTGAAAAATCCTGTTCATTAATATTTTTTTCCACTAACATTGTATCTTTCAACCAATTCAACAAACCTTTCCAGTATTTTGCACCTACTAATACTATGGGGAATTTACTTGTTTTTTTGGTCTGTATCAATGTTAAAGCCTCGAAAAGCTCGTCCAATGTACCAAAACCACCAGGCATAACAACAAACCCTTGCGAATACTTTAAAAACATAACTTTTCTAACAAAAAAATAATTAAAATCCATGCTTAGTTTATGGTCTACATACGGGTTACTTCCGGTTTCAAAAGGAAGTTCTATATTTAGTCCAATGGACTTTCCACCAGCAGCTTTCGCCCCCTTATTTCCAGCTTCCATAATTCCTGGACCACCTCCTGTAATAATACCAAAACCAATTTCTGTTAGTTTATAAGCAATTTCTTCTGTTAACTTATAATAATTATTATCCGCTGGTGTTCTGGCTGATCCAAATATAGAAACGCAGGGTCCTATTTTAGTCATGGTCTCAAAACCATTGGTAAACTCAGCCATAATTTTAAACAACATCCAACTATCTTTTGTTTTTATTTCATTCCAATTTTTTTGATTAAAATTGGTAGATATAAAATTTGTATTTGATTCATCCATGCATTTACTTTTTAACAAAAATACACTTAAATAAAATTATAAGAATAAATTATTGTGATTTGAATTTTATATTCATCAATTATGAGAGGATAAACAAGGTTAAATTTTTAATGGTAATAATATTTTATTTAATTGAAACTATATTTATGAATATATTTATGAATATATTTATAGTACAAGTTTCATCTTTATTTTTATCTAATTAAATGAAATCTATATTTTTAATTACCTTTGTTTAGAAAAAAAATATAAATGATCGATTATTTAGTACGTGAACCTAAATCTGCCATTGAAAATCCATCTTTATTTCTTTTATTACATGGATATGGAAGTAATGAAAAAGATTTATTTAGTTTTGCTGATGAACTACCAGACGATGCTTATGTAATAAGTCTTAGAGCTATTAAAAAACTTCCCATGGGTGGATATTGTTGGTATGAGTTGGATTTAAGCAAAAATGTACGCATTTTAGATATTGAGCAAACTCAAAAATCTCAAGATATAATCTTAAAGTTTATAGATCAGATACATGATAAATATCCTTTCGACAAAAATAATATATCTTTAATTGGTTTTAGCCAAGGTGCTATCCTATCATTTTCTTTAGCACTTCATAATCCCCATAAATTTAAAAAAATTCTTTGTTTAAGTGGTTATCCAGATCCTGATCTTCTTGCAGATGTTGATATGGGTTCAGACTTTTCTGATTTAGAATTTTATTTTTCTCATGGAATTGAAGACCCTATCATCCCCGTACAATGGGCTAGACAATTTAAATCCATCGCTGAAGAGCTTGATCTACATTTTGAATACCATGAATATCATCAGGGGCACGGTATTAATTCTGAGAATTATTACGATTTATTAAATTTCATTCAATAAAATGAAAATAGGCATAGTTTGCTATCCTACGTACGGTGGAAGTGGAATAGTTGCTACACAATTAGGTATGGAAATGGCTTCCCAAGGGGATGAAGCACACTTCATAAGTTATAGTTTACCTGCTAAATTAGATATTACTCTTCCTAATATTTATTTTCATCAAGTAAATGTTAAACCATATCCCCTTTTTGAATACCAACCTTTTTCACTAGCACTTTCAACAACCATTGTAAACATTGTAGAAACGTATAAGTTAGATTTATTGCATGTTCATTATGCCATTCCACATGCGTATGCTGCCTATTTTGCTAAACAAATATTAAAAGAAAAAGGCATTGAACTACCTGTAATTACTACGTTGCACGGTACAGATATAACCTTGGTTGGTCAACACCCAATTTATAAATCTGCTGTAGAATTTTCAATCAATCAATCCGATTATATAACTTCTGTATCAGACAGTTTAAGAAAGGAAACTTACCATCAATTTAATATTCATAAAGAAATTGAAGTAATACCTAACTTTATAAATAATGCTGAAATAAATGAAAATTCTCATTGTTTAAAGAAAAACTTTGTTAGCAATGATGAAAAATTATTGGTACACGTGTCAAATCTTAGAAAAGTAAAGAGAATAGATGATGTAATGAAAATTTTCAATTTGGTACAAAAAGAAGTTAAATCAAAATTATTAATCGTGGGCGAAGGTCCGGAAGCTGAGACTATCGACAGATATACTTATAAATTCAAATTAGGCGAGAAAGTCAAAAATTTCGGAAAAATTCAAGATGTTCAAAATGTTCTTCGCATTACAGATCTTTTTTTACTACCCTCGGAACAAGAGAGTTTTGGTTTAGCTGCATTGGAAGCTATGGCTTGCGGAGTACCTGTAATATCCAGCAATGCGGGGGGAATCACAGAAGTAAACAAAGACGGGTATTCAGGTTTTGTCTCTCCTATAGGAGATGTGGAATCAATGGCTAAAAATGCCATAAGACTTCTAAAAGATGAAGATTTATTGCTTAAATTCAAAAAACAAGCTAAGAATGAAGCTTTACTTTTTGATAATAGTACAATTATACCCAAGTATAAGGAATTGTATAATAGAGCCTTAAATCAAAAGCTAAAACCAAATATTTAATTAGGAGAAGTTTTGCATATCAATTAATTTCTTATAAATACCATCAATGGCTAAAAGTTCTTGATGAGTCCCTTGCTCCATAATTTTCCCATGCTCCATTACAATTATGATATCAGCCTTAACAATGGTTGATAGTCTATGTGCGATAACAATAGATGTCCTGTTAGACATTAAATTTTCGAAGGCTTCTTGTACTACACGCTCACTTTTAGTATCTAAAGAAGCTGTTGCTTCATCTAAAATCATGATGGGAGGATTTTTCAATATAGCTCTGGCTATCGTAATTCTTTGCCTTTGTCCTCCGGAAAGTTTCATCCCCCCCTCTCCTACAGAAGTTTCAAATCCCTCTGGCAATTGCTCAATAAACTCCAAAGCATTTGCCGCCTTTGCCGCACTAACCACTTCTTCCATTGTAGCATTGGGATTACTAAGCCTTATATTATTGATAACAGAATCATTAAATAAGATATTTTCTTGGGTTACCATTCCCAACAATTTTCTATACTCCTTTAGATCCAACGATTTTAAATTGTGGCCATCAATAAGTATTGAACCGCTATCTACATCATAGAATCTAGCTAGCAAATTAACCAATGTTGTTTTACCACTTCCGCTTTGCCCAACAATAGCTACTGTTTTACCTTTTTTTATTTCTATGGAAACGTTGGTTAAAATAGGATGATCTTCTTGATACTGAAAAAATATATTATTAAAAGATATGCTATCCTTTAGTCCCGTTAATTTAATAGGATTTTCAGGTTCATGTATTTGTATATTCGTATCTAAAGTTTCCACTAATCGGTCAGTAGAGGCTGAACCTTTATGCAAATTTGAAATTGAGGTTGACAAGGTTTTGGCTGGCTCTAACAATTGAAAAAATAAGGCTATATAAACTAAGAAAGAGGCTAAATCTAGTCCTTTATTTCCATCCAAAATTAAGACTCCTCCATACCAAGTGATAAAAATCATAGCTACCGATCCTAAGAATTCTGATGAAGGAGAAGCCAACTCATATTTTTTCATCATACTTATCGATAACTTTCTTAAGTTGCTTACGCTTTTTTGGAATCTATTTTTCATAGATTCTTCGGCATTGAAAATTTTTATAATTTTTGCTCCATTTAATGTTTCATCTATTATTGATAAAACATTTCCAGATTCTGTTAATCCTTTTCTAGCATCTTTTTTTAAACTTTTTCCTATGGAAGATATTATCCAAGCCATAAAGGGCAAAACAATTAAGGCAATTAAGGTGAGTGATGGACTTATGATTAATAAGGTTATTAAGGTAAATATAAGGGAGAAAGGCGTTCTCCATAGCTCTAGTATAGCATTTAATGTATTTCCTTCTATTTCAGTAACATCATTGGATAACCGAACCATAATGTCTCCCTTTTTCTTTTCAGTGAAAAAAGAAACTGGTAGAGTCAATATTTTATTATATAAAGCAGACCTAAGATCTTTAGATACTCCACTTCTTAATAATACTATAAAGTACTGTGCTAAATACCTAAACACATTTCGAAGAAAAAAAAGAAGTATAACTGATACACAGAGAATACTTAGAAATTTTTTTTCTCCCATATTATGTATATTGTTCTGAAGAAATAAATAAATTTGATACTTTAGTTCAGAAAAAAAACCATTTTCCGCTTGTTCTTTTACATGATCTAAAGTTTCTTTTTGCTTAACACTTCCTCCCAATAACATATCTAATATGGGCATAATTGATACTACCGAAACAATTGAAAATAGTGAATAAAGAATATTAAATGTAATACCTAATATAAAATCTTTTTTATATGGAGATGCAAACTGCTTAAGAATTCTTTTTAATGATTTCATTTAAAATTGTATAATCTGTGGTCATTGACAAAAGTAGTTAAATTTTTAAAATTAGTCCCTTCAACCATTTGGATAAATTTAATACAAATTCCTTGCATTAGTAACTAATATTTTGCTTTCTAAATAATTAAATCTTTTCTAGCAAACATTACTTAAATGTTTGAATTTGCATACTTAGAGATAAAAATTCATCCGAAAAAGAAATTAAATCTAACCTTTTGCATAAATATCTAACCAACTAGTTTTAAAGTTTGATTTATTAATATCAAAAAATAATGAAATAATTAATTATTTCATTATTTATAGCATATCTTTTATTTACTTATTTAGTAATATTAATATTTCTTTCGTAGAGATAGTAGGGTTGATACCCTTCTTTTGAGACGATTAATTGTCCCCTTTGAGAAGTACTAAACCGAAGAAAGCTACTGCCTATACCAAAACCATTCTCAGCGTTAAGAAGATAGATTCTTCGGGTAAACGGATATTTATTTGATTTGAAGCTTTCTAGATTAGGAGATATTATTTCACCATCTTTAGATCTAATTGGCAAAATCTTTATATTATTCAAAATCTTTTTAAAATTCTCATCATTAGAATAATTCAAAGTTGAAAGTCCGGTTATACCAATGTAGGAAGGATTATTATCAATATAATTTATTAACTCTTGGGCATCTTTGAATGAATTGATCTTTTCTCCTTCTTTAAATTTAAATTTTAATATATTTTTCAACGTATTATAATTACTTGTATAAATTCCATCAAAAACATACTTACTGTTTTCAGAAACTATATCTGTTTTCAATGTCTGTATAGATAATTCGCTAATGTTATTTTTTTTGGAAGTAATAAAGATGACTCCATCACAAGCGATTTGAGCTGACTTATATTTTTTCTTTGTGCGATTAAATATAAAATTTGCTTCTTCATCGGTTAAATTTCTTCCAACCATAATTACGGTTGCATTGCCATTAATAAAATTATTAATTGCTAGAGCCTCAGCCTGTGGTTGAACATCAATAATAGCCTTAGGATAAACAGTATTAAAGACTTGATTTAAAGATAATGCCAATTCATAAAATGAAGGATCAACCGACAAATCAACTTTTCCTTTTTTATAATATTGTTCTTTACTTTCTTCTTTGGAACAAGAATTAAAAATTATTATTACTAAACTATATATAAATATTTTATAAAAATTATTCTTCATTATTCTTCATATATTTTAATGCTCTATAGGCTCTATATAAACCATATATCACTAATAATAATCCTAAAGCTAAACTTCCTTGATTGGAAAGTGGTAAAAAAAATTTTTTGTATAATAGAACAAGCCCCCCAATAACTATATATGAAATACCTATAAGCAAAGAAAGGGTTTTGTAATCCCATTTAAATTTCATTGTGAATCTTATTTTCTCTCAAAAGTACAACAAAAATAAATTTATTGTATTTTTGTTATTTATACTTTATATTTTACAGACGAGATTTAATTTATACCTAAAACTTAATGTATATATACTATGAATAAATTAATTCATAATTTAAATGAATTGGAACAAGTAGCCGAATCTATCATTACAAATTCAAAATTTAAAATATTCACTTTACAGGGTAATTTGGGTGCAGGAAAAACTACATTGGTAAAATTTTTATGTAAATATTTAAACTGTGAAGATAATATAACGAGTCCTACATTCTCACTTGTCAATGAATATACTTGTCCTACTTCAAAAATTTATCATTTTGATCTATATAGAATAGAACATATTGAAGAACTTTTAAATATAGGATTTCACGAATACATTAATTCTGGAAATTATTGTTTTATAGAATGGCCGGAAATATCCGAAAATGAATTGGCAGAGCATCATAAAATTTCTTTAAATTTGGAAGGTCAAACAAGGCAATTAAGCTTTAGCTAGGAAATATTTATGGGCATTTATTCACCTTTTACTGCAAATGAACTTATACCTCAAGAAGAGAAAATTGAGGTGGTTAAAAAAGGTGGAAAAATTAGCATAGGAATACCTAAGGATGACGAAGTCTATGAAAACAGAATTGCTCTTACCCCAGATGCTGTTTCTACTCTTACTTGTAACGGCATTGAGGTCATTATTGAGCAAGGAGCTGGAGAAGGAGCTCATTTTACTGATATTCAATACTCAAATGCCGGAGCTAAAGTAAGTCAGAATCCCAAAGAAGTTTTCTCACAACCAATAATTTTAAAAACAGCTCCTCCTACCTTAGAACAAATAGACTTATTGCAAGTCAACTCCTACTTAATATCTTCGGTTCAGATCAATACACAAACCAAAGAATTTTTTGAAAAGCTTTCTAGTAAAAAAATAACAGCTCTTGGTTTTGAATACATAAAAGATAATCACAACGAATTTCCTATAGTAAGAATACTAGGTGAAATTGCTGGTATGGCATCCATACTTATTGCCGCAGAATTATTATCGTCAACCGCGAATGGCAATGGTTTATTATTGGGTGGAATTGCAGGAGTTAGACCTACCAATGTTGTAATTATTGGGGCTGGAAATGTTGGTATAAATGCAGCTCGATCTGCCCTTGGCTTAGGTGCAACCATAAAAATTTTTGATAATTCTATAAAACGTTTAAGGCGATGCCAAGAGATATTAGGAACAAAGATATATACTTCTACCTTAGATCCTAAAGAATTAAGAAAAGCACTTCTCCGTTGTGATGTTGTAATAGGGTGTTTACGAGGAGAGAACCGCTCTCCCATTATAGTTACAGAATCTATGGTCAAACAAATGAAATCAGGAGCTGTAATTATTGATGTTTGCATTGATAACGGTGGTATTTTTGAAACTTCTCAAATTAAAAAAACAAACGGTCAATCATATACTGAACATGAAGTAATTCATTATTGTAACCCAAACATTACTTCTAAATATGCTAGAACGACATCAAAGGCATTAAGCAATTTTTTTCTTAGTTATTTTTTAGATTTAACCAATCAAGGTGGATTTGAAACGATATTTACGAAAAACAGAGGCTTATATAAAGGAATTTACATGTATAAAGGAAGAATAACCAATCAGCAAATATCTCAATGGTTTGCTTTACCCTACCAAGATATTAATCTTTTAATCACTGAATTATGAATTTTTTTAAAAGGCTAAGGTTATATTTATCTGGCGTTTTCTTAGGCTTAATCTTCCTTTTATTTATGTATGGAGATAAGGTTTTTTCCTGGTCTTATTTACCTAATGATAGAGTACTGGCAGAAATTAAATTAAAAAAAATTAGTTTTTCACCGCAAAGTGAAAGTTATTTAATTAAAAATAATTTAAGTACCTCTTTTATTTTAGATACAGTGTTAGTTAAAGGATCTATAGATTTTAATGAAAGTAATGCACAAAATAAACCTTGTCCTTACTACACCTTATACCATAATAACATTAAGGTAACTTTCACTAAATGCAAGGATTCGGTTATTATTAACTCTCTTAAACATAAATAATTGCATTTAAAATTTAAACCAATTAAATATTATTGCATAAAAAATAGATTTTTTAATTTTTTACTATCTTTACGACCTTAAATATATAAATATAATAAATTTATGGGATGGTTTACTAGAAGTAAAAAAAACATCAACACTAGCGAAAAAATGGATGTTCCTAAAGGGTTGTGGTACAAAACACCTTCTGGGAAAATTATTGAAACAGATCAATTAAAAGCCAATTTCTACGTTAGCCCCGAAGATGATTTTCATGTAAGAATTGGTAGTAAACAATACTTCGAAATCCTTTTTGATAAAGGAAAATTTAAAGAACTAGATGAAAAAGTTACTAGTAAGGATCCCTTAAATTTCACAGATACAAAATCTTATAAAGACAGACTTAAAGAAGCTACTAGTAAAACAAAGCTCCAAGATGCTATACGTAAC
This sequence comes from Apibacter muscae, assembly GCF_007845635.1. Lineage (GTDB taxonomy): Bacteria > Bacteroidota > Bacteroidia > Flavobacteriales > Weeksellaceae > Apibacter > Apibacter muscae. The sequence goes on from NZ_SELG01000032.1 coordinate 43,006, forward strand.
GCCGTTGGTAAGATCAATGGTATGGAAATATGCATTTCTTGCATGGATTTTAGTTTTATTGCTGGATCCCTGGGCTCAGTTATGGGGGAGAAAATTAGACGAGCGATCGATTATTGTCTAGAAAATAAACTCGCATACGTTATTATTTGCCAATCTGGAGGAGCACGAATGCAAGAAGCGGGAATTTCCCTGATGCAAATGGCTAAAGTAGAAGCTAAATTAGCCCAACTAAGCAAAGCAAAGCTTCCCTATATCTCTGTATTGACGGATCCATCGTACGGTGGTGTAATGGCCTCCTTCGGATCTACCGGTGATTTAATCATTGCTGAACCCGGTGCTTTAATTGGATTTGCAGGTCCAAGAGTAATAAAAGAAACCATAGGTAAAGACTTACCACAAGGATTTCAATCTGCAGAATTTCTCTTGGAAAAAGGGTTTGTAGATATCATTTCTCATCGTAGAGATTTAAAAGATACCATATACAAATGTGTAGACATGCTTACTAATACAAAATAATACTTATTACAATATTGGTTAACTATGGCTCTTAATTACATTTGGATTGCTTTTTTTGTATTATCTTTTATAGTTGGGTTAATCAAACTTATATTTTTAGGAGACACTTTAATTTTCAAAGAAATGGTTGATGGGCTTTTTAGCACGACCAAACAATCTGTAATGGAAATAGCTTTACCATTGGCTGGAATGATGACATTTTGGCTAGGTATAATGAAAATTGGGGAAAACGCAGGAGCCATACGTTTTCTGTCCAAACTTGTAGGACCCTTTCTCAGTAAATTATTTCCCTCTATTCCTAAGAATCATCCTGCCATTGGAAATATGATGATGAATTTTAGTGCTAATTTACTTGGATTAGATAACGCTGCAACTCCTTTAGGACTAAAGGCTATGGATAGCTTACAAACATTAAATCCTAAAAAAGATACAGCCACAGATGCACAAATCATGTTTTTAGTTCTCCATACTTCTGGGCTTACATTAATACCTACTTCCATTATGCTTTACAGGTATTTAAATGGAGCTCAAAACCCTACGGATATTTTTATTCCATGTATTGTTGCAACTTTTTGTACCACTCTTTTTGGAATTATTATTGTCAGTTTAAAACAGAAGATAAACTTATTTTCCCGAAATATTATATTAGGTTTGGGTCTAAGTCTACTTTTTATAATTTCAATGTCATTTTATATAAAAAAAACTTCGGCAACTTATGAAGCAAAAGCTAGTGAGTATGTAAATAAAATAACCCCAGATTTAATAAATTATAAAATAAACAATACAGAGGATTTAAAAAATCTTTATCCTTCCTCTTTTCAAAAAGAATTTGAAAAAAATCATAAGGAAGAAAGTCTAACACCTGAATTGATAGCAAAAAGCAATCGAGAATATATAAATTTTGAATCTGCTACAGCTTCACGTGTCTTGAGCAATATTTTATTGTTATTGATTCCTGTAACTTTTATTTCAGGTGCATTTGTTAAAAAAGTAAATGTATTTGAAAGCTTTATAGACGGAGCTAAGGATGGGTTTAATGTAGCAGTTAAAATTATTCCTTATCTGATAGCAATGCTTGCTTCTATAAGTCTTTTAAGAACTAGTGGAATCATGGATTATTTACTTGATGGCGTTGCCTATTTATTTTACACTTTAAAATTAAATACAGAGTTCATACCCGCTTTACCCACAGCTTTTATGAAACCTTTAAGTGGAAGTGGAAGCCGAGCATTAATGATTGAAGCCATGCAGAATTATGGTGCTGATTCTTTTGTTGGTAGATTAGCTTGTATATTTCAGGGTAGTGCAGATACCACTTTTTACATTATTGCATTATACTTTGGTAGTGTTGGAATTAAAAAAATTCGTTATGCTCTTTCGGCGGGGCTTCTTACAGACTTATTAGGAATTATAACTTCTATTTTAATAACCTACTATTTCTTCTAATTGGTTGTGGTTAATATTAAAAAATCTTATGGATTATTAAAATATTAATATATTTGTATTAATATTTTTAATAAATCTAATGAATAATTTTGATTGGAGCCAATTTACTTGGGGGCAGTTAGTTAATCCGGAATTTTACATAAAATTGGGTGGATTGTATTTAGTTCTTTTTATAATTTTTGCAGAAACTGGTCTTTTTGCTGGTTTTTTTCTACCTGGTGACAGTCTATTATTTCTTTCTGGCATTTATAGTAAAGAACTAATTCAGGAATTTGTATCGATTGATTCCGATTTCCTTAATGTGTTTTTGTTAAGTAGTCTTGTAGCAACCGCAGGGATTATAGGAAATGAAATTGGATATTGGTTTGGAAAAAAAAGCGGTCCTTACCTATTCCAAAAAAAAGATACATTCTTATTTAAGAAAAAATATTTATTTCAGGCTAAAGAATTTTACGATAAACACGGAGGAATGGCTATAATACTAGCTAGATTTTTACCTATCTTAAGAACTTTTGCTCCTATAATTGCAGGTATAGTACAAATGAGCAAAGGAAAGTATTTTCTCTATAACGTAATTGGATCTGTAGCTTGGTCTTTTTCTTTAATTTTTGCTGGACACTATCTAAATCATTTTTTCTTAAAAGAATTTAATTTCGATTTAAAACAACATATTGAGATGATCGTTTTAATAATGGTATTGGTTACCACAGCACCAGTTTTATATAAAATATTCTTTAAAAAAGAGACAAAGAAAGGTGAAATGAATTTAAATGATTAAATTGCTAATACATTAAATCTATTCTATTTTAGAAATTGGATTAAACAAAAAACAAGGATAAACTACTAATTGCAGTTTATCCTTATTTTTTTTATAGTTTTTAAATCAATAATTTTTAAACTCTTAGAAAAATCCAATAAAAATTTTATTGTATAGTCTGAAGGACCAGTAGAACCTTCTTTTAAATTGATAGATTTGAAATACATATAAAAAAATTCTTTATATGTATAACGTAATTCAATCTTGGTTATTTTATCAAGAAAATGTTAAATTTTTATTTTCAATCAATCTTCTTAAATTAATGATAGCATACCTCATTCTTCCTAAAGCTGTATTAATACCAACTTTAGTTTCCTCAGCAATTTCTTTAAAACTCAATTCTTTATAAAATCTTAGTTTTAAGACTTCTTTTTGATCGTCAGGTAATAGTTCAATTAGTCTTTTAAGATCAATCTTAGTCTGTTCACTAATCATTAAATCCTCTATAGATAACTCTGAAATTTTCACAAAATCAAAAATATTATAATCATCATTACCTACAGATTCATTGACAAGTTTAGTTTTTCCTGAAACTCTAAAATGGTCAACAATTAAATTGTGAGAGATTCTTAATACCCAAGGAAGAAATTTACCTTCTTCGTTGTATTTTTTCTCTTTAAGTGTAAGTATAACCTTTATAAAGACATCTTGAAATAAATCTTCAGCTAATTCAGAATTATTAACCTTTTTATTTATATAATTATATATCTTTAACTTATGTCTATAAAGCAATGTTTCAAGAGCTTTTTCATGCCCATTCATATAGGCATTAACAAGTTGGCAATCAGTTTTCTTAACCATACTCTAAAAATTTAAATTTTTATTTAAATAGAGTAAAATTATATATCAATAGTATTGTTTTTTTATTTGTGCAAAAATACGCCTTTTTTATTTAAATACATCGATTAAAATGAAATTAAAACTAATTTAAAAAACTTTGTAATTTTATTTAATTGTTTAATTCTCTTATCTAAATTAATTATTCTGAATATTCCTACGATCTATTAATGTTAAATTTTTATTGCTATAATTACTTTATTTATAAATGGTAATAAAAATTTAAATATTTTGTTTGGATAAAAGGTTATCTTTAAACTTAATATTTTTTAAATATGCAACAAATTTATATATTGCACCATTAAAAGAAACTATTGTAAGAACTAAAAAAATATGAATAAAAATAAATATCAATTAGAATTTGACATGAAGTGTTCTACTACACTTCTTTTTGAATATATAGGCACATCGTCAGGTATGAGTGAATGGCTTGCAGATGATGTTATTGAAAGAGGTGATGAATTTACATTTATATGGGGAGACCAGAGTGAAATCGCAAACTTAATTAAATATAAAGAAGAGTCTTTTGTGCGTTTTCGTTGGGAAGAAGATGAAGGCACTAAATATTATTGGGAATTAGCAATTCATGTAGATGAGGTTACCAACGATGTAGCGCTTGTAGTTACTGATTTTGCTGATGAAAGTGATTTAGAACATTCTAAACTTTATTGGGAGAATCTTATTGATGATCTAAAGAAAATTATAGGTTCATAATTTTATTTCTTACCTATTATAAAATCATTTTGATATTTTATAAAAAAAAATACAAATATCTAGGTATACCAATCGATATATGGCGATTATATTTAATGAAGAATATTTAGAAGAAAGCCCAGATTTCTTTGATAATACTAAAAAATCAATTTTCTCGGGTTATTATGTAAACTCTTTCTGCTGGCTTTTTCAAGGAAATTTAATATTTTGGGAGGATACGTATTTTCAATTTATGGCATCTTTAAGAAAGATGCGAATGGAAATTCCTATTTCATTCACTCCTGAAATGTTTAAAAACCAAGTACTTTTATTATCTGAAAAATTATCATTAATGAATGGTCTAGCTAAAATTTCTGCTTTTAGAGATGATTCTAAAAATGAAAAACTATCCTTTATCATTGAATTAATTGATAAAAATTTCTTAACTAGTTGTAAAGAAGGTGAAATAGATTTTTTCAAAGAAATCCTTATATATCCAAACTTATTATCAGCTATAGAAATTTTTCATCCTATAAATGAAGTTGCAAGTCAATATGCTAAAGAAAATGAAATGGTTGACGTAATTCTTCTAAATAATGAAAAAAGAATTGCAAGGAGCATTAAGGGAAATATTTTTTTAATTAAAGAAAATATTATTTACTCTCCGCCTATTTCTGAAGGAGCAATGATATCTTCAATAAGAAAGAATTTTATTCCATTTTTAAGAGAAAAAACAAACTATATTTACAAAGAGGAGGCCATGTCTCCTTTTACTGTTCAATCTTCCGATGAAGTTTTCATATTGGGGGATAAAACCGGTACAATTTCTATCTTAAAAAGTAGAAAAAATTCTTTTTCAATCCATCAAACAGAGCTTCTAATGAAAAAATTTATTGGATATGCTGTATCTAATAAGGAAGAATAAAAAAGGTCGCATGAATGCGACCTCAAACTAAAACCACAAAAAAATGAGAAAGAGATTTTCATACAAAAAAAATATCTCTTACTTTCTGATGCAAATCTAACTTCAAAATTCACAAAATCTTTACTTATATTATAAAATAAATTTATACCTACAATAGAAATTTTTATTAAATTTTCTTTTTTATGTAAATTTTTATTTTATGTTTCTTTTAGCTTTGAATTATAAATATGGTTGGCTTTTTATGTATATCAGGCTTTACAGTTTTCCATTGCTTGCATGATAAAGTTTGAATTGCTTCATCTGGTAATGTAAGGTTGGTAGCTATACAAAGCATTGTTAATGGTGATAAATATTTCAATAAATCTTCAAACATTTTTTGATTCCGGTATGGGGTTTCCATAAATATATGAGCAGATCCATCTTTTCTACTTAAAGTTTCAAGCTTTATAATTTCTTTCTTTTTATCATTGTTTTCAATAGGCAAATATCCATGAAACGAAAAATTCTGTCCGTTTAGCCCACTTGATATTAAAGCTAAAAGGATAGACGATGGACCATTGATTGGAACTACTTTAATCTTGTTTTGATGACACCACATAACTAACTTGTTGCCAGGATCTGCAATACAAGGCAAACCCGCTTCTGAAATAAGTCCCATATCAATACCTTTTTCCAATGGCTCTGTCAACTGCAAAATTTCCTCATCGGTAGTTCTCTTATTTAGTATAGAAAAAGATAAGCTCTTTTGATCTATATCTGGACAAATAAATTTTATAAATTTCCTCGCTGTTTTTTCATTTTCAGAAGCAAAAAATTTAATCTCTTTTAAAGTATTTTTTAATTGTTGTGAGAATATTTCTGATGATGAATTTTCCCCTAAATAAGCAGGTAGCAAATATAAAACAGCCATATATTTATTTATAAAATTATCTGAATTTTTTTCTTCTTAAGAATATTAATACTCCACCAATCATAAATATTCCTACTAGAGGGAGCAGCAAATTCAACCACTGCCAGTATGATTTATCCATTACTATGGTTTGTTTATCTAGCATTCTCAATTCAACACTTCTATTTCTTAATGACATTAAACCGCTATCGTCTAGTAAGTAATTTAATGAATTGATTAAAAATTCTTCGTTTCCATAATCCATATTACCTGTAGAGATGTTAAAACCAAGTGGCAAAGGTTGACCTTTGATAATAGGATTTCTAGCTACATCACCGTCAGAAATTACAATCATTTTATTATTTTTTGATTGGTTTTTAAAATGTTCTACTTGCGATGACTCAATTCTATCCTTGTAGGCAGATGAAAACTCTCCTTCTAATAAAACTGCCAAAATTTGGGGACCTTTATTATACAAATTTACATTTACACTGTCTTTATTGGAAATTTTTGCTTCTTCCAAAGATATGTATGATGGTATTCCTTGAACTCCACTATAAGGTGAGCTTTGATATAAAACAGTTTTTTTAATACCTGGGGTTGATAGGGTATCTATAGGAGAAGGAAATTCAAAACGTACCGGATTTAAATTTTTAGTTATCGGATGACTAAATTTTTGTGGAAAGGCTAATGGAAAGTATACCCAAGGAACTCTCCTATTTTGAGGATTTCCCTGTACCGATCCTACTTGCAAATTAATGTAATCTGGTCTTTGCAAGTCTTTAACCACTGAGGAGTTCACTCTTATACCATAGGAAAACAATAAATCGGTTAGATTAAGATCGTAAGGATAAGCTAAAATCTTACTAGATTTCAATAAAGTATCCATTTCGGCATTTACCTGATCAATAGCCCAAAGTGTTTTGCCACCATTCATGATGTATTGATCAATTACTACTTTTTCTTCATCGGTAAAAGCCTTTCTTGGTTTAGCAATTATTATCGCATCAAACTTTTTTAATGTGGGTAAATCTTGAATTTTAAGAGATTGTTCATCTTTAGGAAAAATAGGACCAAAATTATAATTTTGCACAATTCTATTAGCTAGACTAAACATTTCTAATTTGTTTAATTCTGCTTGATTAACCAAAATACCAACATTTTTGAGATGTTTATTGGATAATTTATCGATGGAATTAATGAATCCGAACTCTAAACCTTCCATGGATTTAGCCATCTGTTCCTCGGCATTTATTCCAGTTTGTTGAGTAATTAAGGGAACCGTCTGTCCATATCCTTTGTATTTAATTGTCGCATATGGAAATAATATGATTTGAGTGGATATTCCTTCTTTTTCAACTTGTAAAGCAGAAGGAGACATCCCCATGGCTTCCAGAGTGTCCTGGGATATTTTTTGTTTTACCGGATCAATTAATTGATAAGATATATTAGGATTTATTCGTTTAAATTCATCTAAAAGAGTCAGCGTTTCTAATTGTAATTGCTTGAAATCTGCAGGAAAATCTCCTTCTAGATAAACATCTATTTCCATAGGTTTATCTATTTTTTCAAGTACATTTCTTGTAGCTTCTGACAATGTATATCTTTGGTCAGAGGTTAAATCATATCTTTTATAATAAACTCCAGAGGCTAAAAGAATGCCTATGAACATCAATATCAAAACTATGATGTTATTTTTTATAAACCTCATTTTACTATTTTTTTAATTTGACTAATTGAATTGATGCAAATACAAATAAAGTAGTTATAAATAGAAAATAACCTATATCTCTAGTATCTATAATTCCTTTGGTAAAACTCGTATAATGTTGGTAGAATCCCATTCTTTGTAACCAATAATCATAATTTCCTAATAAGTTGTAGGAAGCTAGATTTTCAAACCCGTAGAAACAAAAAAAACAAAGAAATACCCCTACTATGTAAGACAGAACTTGATTTTTAACCAAAGAAGAAGCAAATATTCCTATAGAAATAAAAGCAGTGCTTAGAAATATTAATCCAACATAGCCACTGTATATAGCCCCTAAATCAATATTCCCTTCAGGCATACTAATATTATATATGGTAAAAACATAAATAAGTGTTGGGAAAAGTGTAAAAATGACTAATATGCTAATCGCTAAGAATTTACCAGCTATAATAGATTCAATGGATAAAGGTTTAGAAAATAGCCAAACCAATGTACCCGTCTGCTCCTCTTCTGCTATGGATTTCATGGACAATGCAGGAATCAAGAAAATGAATAGCCAAGGAGATAATACAAAAAAATTATTTAACGAAGCCAACCCTACATTAAATATATTAAAAGTATCAAATTTACTATCAAAAAACCATAGGAATAAAGAACTTATAAGTATATAAGCAACCGCAACTATATAAGCACCTAAGGTTCCAAAATATGCCCAAAGTTCTTTTTTTAAAATTGAAAACATTGATTTATTTTTTCTTATTTCTATTAACGAATTTAACAACCAACATAATTGTTAGAACCAATACAATGAAGCTGATTAGTAAACTAACCCACATACCCATAAAAAATTGTTTGAACATTACAATAAAAACAACAGCAAATAATATAATGGTGGCGACTTCATTCATCATTCTTAATTTTATGGACGTTGTAGTGAACTGATCATTTTTTATTTTTTTAATACTTTTCCAGCTCCAATAATGGTAAAAAGCTAATCCAATAAGAAACACTATTTTTATATGAAACCATTTTTGGGTCAATATATAAAAAGGGATGTCTCCTCTTGTATTGGCTACCATAAATAAGCCTGTTAGCGTCATGATGATTCCTGCCGGTATAATTATAATGTCCCACAAACGGGAAATCATATATATGTACTGTTTTTGTAGAATTTGTTTTTCCAATTCCGGCTTTTCTTTCGTCTCTATATAATAGACAAAAAGCCTTATTAAATAAAATATCCCCGCAAAATAACTAACCATAAAGATAATATGTATTGATTTTAGAGCGTAATAACTGGGTATATCTGGAATATGCATTTAATGTTTATTATTTCATGCGAATTTAATAATATTTAAATAATTGAATGCTGTGATTGATCGATGATTTAAAATGTCTTATAAGTTTTAATTGACTAACATTTCCTATCTATTAAATAAACTTAATGCTCTTATTCATATAAATAATAACATTTTAAATTTTATAAAATCGATTTTAATATTAATTTTGCCTAAAAACGTAATATGAACGGTAAGATTGATCCTTCAAGAATTAGATTAAAAGTTGCTATATGGGTGGGTATAATTAGCGGAATTGTTGGTGCAATTATTAAATTTGGTTGGGAAGTTCCTTTCCCTCCTAGAACCCCACAAAGAGATTTAACCAATCCACCCCAACAATTGTTAGAACAGCTGGGGATGCCTTACGATTTATCTCATGCAGTATATTATTTCAATGAAAATCCTAGACCTATAATGAGCTTTATTGTTCATTTTCTATTCGCTATTTTTTTTGCTGTTGTGTATTGTGTGGTCGCAGAATATTACCCTAAAATAAAATTATGGCAAGGAACTCTTTACGGTATATTTCTAAATTTCCTATTTCATATCATTCTTATGCCCGCTTTAGGAACCATTCCTGCACCATGGAATCAACCCCTAGAAGAACATTTTTCAGAATTGTTTGGTCATATCCTATGGACTTGGGTTATAGAAATTTTCCGAAGGGATTTAAGAAATAGAATAACTAAAGAACCAGATGTTGAAATTCCTTTAACATCTTCTTTTAGATAGAAATATTTATCTAAATTAGATAAAAAGAAAGACCTTGAGAATTATATTCTTAAGGTCTTTTTTATTTAACAACTAAATTACTTTTTTGTCATTAAACATTTGTTCTATATTTGTTATTCACAATTAGACTTTTCAAATAAAGAGATATGACACCAAGTATAGCTAAAGGTACTAGAGATTTTTCCTCCGAAGAAATTTATAAAAGAAGATATATAATTTCTGTTTTACAATCTAATTTTGAAAAATTTGGATTCAACCCTTTAGAAACTCCTTCCTTTGAAAAATTGCAAACCCTAACTGGTAAATATGGGGAAGAAGGAGATCGTTTAATTTTTAAAATTCTAAATAGTGGTGACTTTCTAGATAATGTAAAGGAGAAGGATTCTGAAGTTTCTACTTGGAACTCAAAAAATATCATACCTCTAATTTCTGAAAAAGCTTTAAGATATGATTTGACCGTACCCTTTGCTCGATATGTTGCGATGAATCATGGAAAATTAACCTTCCCTTTTAAAAGGTACCAAATTCAACCCGTTTGGCGGGCAGATAGACCTCAGAAAGGTAGATTTAGAGAATTTTTTCAATGTGATGCCGATGTTGTAGGTTCTGAAAGTTTATGGTACGAAGTTAATTTTATTCTGCTGTACGATTCCGTATTTACGGAACTTCAATTGCCTGTTGAAATTCATTTAAACAACCGAAAACTACTAGCTGCCATTGCAGAATATGCAGAGATTGAAGACCAATTGATTGAATTTACCATTGCCCTGGATAAATTAGATAAAATAGGCTTAGATAAAATATTAGAGGAAATGGCTTCTAAAGGAATATCACAAAAATCATTAGATAAACTTGTTCCTATAATTAATCTTTCCGGTTCTTTTGAAGAAAAATTAATTCAACTCAAGGAAATATTTCAAGATGTTGAAATTGGTTTAGAAGGTATTAAAGAATTAGAATTTATCTATAATTCTACTATGCAAATAGGCTTACAAACTGCTGATCTTCAATTTAATTTAACACTTGCTAGAGGCTTAGACTATTATACCGGAACCATTTATGAAATAAAATCTAAAAATGTAGTCATGGGCTCCATTGGCGGAGGAGGTAGATATGACAACCTTACTGAAATTTTTGGAGTTAAAAATATGTCTGGTGTAGGTATCTCTTTTGGTTTAGATCGTATATATTTAGTTATGGAAGAACTTAATCTATTTCCTAAATCTACGCAAAAAAACAAACAAATACTTTTCTTTAACTTCGGAGACCATGAAAGCATTCATGCCTTAATGCTTATACAAAAAATAAGATTGATGGGTTTTGCTTGTGACCTTTATCCTGAAAAGACAAAATTACAAAAACAATTTTCCTTTGCTGAAAAAAATAATTTTGAATATGTTGTGTTTTATGGGGAGGAAGAAATAAAAAATCAAACCATCACAATCAAAAATATAATCACTGGCAAACAAGAAAATATAGCTACTGATCAATTGTCTGATTACTTAAATGACTAGGTGATTCAGATTTAATATAAAATTTTAGGAAATGAAAAAATTTATCACTCTGCTATTTTTACTATCCATCAATTTGTTTTTTTCTCAAAAAATCTTAATTGATTCTATACAAAATGTAATTAAAGATAAGCAAGCAACGGTAGGAGTTGGAGTTATATACCATAACAATGATACGCTTAGTATTAACAATCAGTATCTCTATCCAACAATGAGTGTATACAAATTTCATCAAGCCTTGGCAATATTGAATTATTTAGAAAAAAATAAACTTTCATTAAACACCTCATATTTTATAAAAAAAGAAGATCTTGATCCTAATACTTACAGTCCTTTGTTTAAAGAAAGACCAGAGGGTAATTTTAATATTTCTATCAAAGATTTATTATATTACAGCCTTTGTTTAAGTGATAATAATGTAAGTAATTACTTATTTAATTATCTAGTCAGTCCCGTACAAACAGAAGATTATATTAAAAGTCTAGGTACGGATGAAATTAGCATTAAAGGTACAGAAAAAGAGATGAGCCAAAACCACGACAATCAGTATTTAAATTGGACTAGACCTTTGGCTACAGCAATTTTGTTTAATAAAATCTTAAATAAAAAGATTTTTAAAGATGAATACCAAGATTTCCTCATAGAAACTCTTATAAAAACCAATACGGGTGAAAATAAAATTAAAGGATTGCTCCCTAAGGATTTAATTGTGGGACATAAAACAGGAAATTCCTATAGAGACAATGGTATTAAGGTGGCAGATAATGACGCTGGATTTGTCTTACTTCCTAATGGGAAAAAGTATACTTTAGCTATTTTTATTATGAATTCTAAAGAAACTGATGAGGTAAATGCATCTATGATTGCGAAGATCTCTCGTCTAATTTATAATTATTATTCAAAATTATAACTTTTTAATCTCTATAGTCTTCCTCTAGAAGAATCCAAGGAGAATGACTAAAATAGTTCCAATGCGCCTGGGTTAGATCTACTTGTTTATTTATAAACATTTTAGGGCTATGATTGTTAACGGATACGTACGAATTGGCATAAATTTCTACTTCATGCCCCTTTTTAGCTAAATCATCTTTTATATATCTAGCCGCCTGCCAAATAAAATCAGGATATGCATTGATTCTACTGATTTGCTTAGGAGTAAATAAATCACTTAAATTATAAGAAATTATTTCCTTCGTTTTTTTATCAACAATTTTAAAATAAGTACTACCGCTCCTTTGCCGTAGCATCATTCTCCAACTTAAACGATGACCTTCTTCGGTCCAAAAAACGTTTCCTTTAATTAAATAATGTCTAAGAGGGAGTAAAATTTGTAAGGTGAAAAATAGCGCAAAGAAATACTTTGTAAAATACGGTATTGATTTCACATACTCTTGCGGCTCAATTTTTAGGTGTTTTTTAAAAAATATTTTCCTTATAGTTTCTGGTGAATAAAAAAAAACGATAAAACTTAAGGCAAAATATGGAAATATACCCACTTGAAGTATTAAAGAGTTAGAAAGGTGAAAAATCAAACTCGCAATCAAAGCAAAAGTTCTTGTTTTTTTCCATAGTAAAAAAGGAACTACCAATCCGTCAAACATTAACCCCAAATAGGCTATAGGTATATAGAACCACTTTTCTTTAAACCATTCCCCTATTATGGGTAAATGTGATTTATTGGCATAGAGAATCTGTGTAAAAGTACCATTTAACCAATCCGGATATAGCTTTGCTACAGTTGCAAAAAAATATAAAATGGAAACTTGGAAAATCATTACATACGAACACCATTGGGGCATAGTATACGATTTTAGAGTTCTTTTTTGTTTTACATCGTAAGAAGCATAGGCATTGGCCGGTAATAATAACATTATAATGCAGACCAATAGTAGAAAATAGTAATGATTATTATAAGAGGTTTTTTGCATTAAATATTGTGCCGTCCACAAAAAAGTAAACAATAATAAACTAAGTCTATATCGGTAACCAATCATGACTAAAATACCGAGAATTCCCATCGTAAAAAAATAAATATACATTCCAAAGCCCGGCAATGGGTGTAACCATTCAAAACCTATGAATGGAAAAAAAACTTTAGGAATCATTAAATTTTCCTTCACCCAACCGGTAAGAATTGCTCCAAAAGTTTCTGCTGAAAGTAAAAATCCAAAAAAGATTCGGAAAATTATTAACGGAGAATTATCAATCTGCAATAAAAGTTTCTTATTTATGGTTTCCACGGATTTAAAATTACGCTTCTAATTGGAATAAAACTAAGAATTTTCTTAGTTAATTTATGTAATTTTGCTATTGAATATATATAAAAATATACATATGAGAGTTTTAACGGGGATACAAAGCACAGGAACCCCTCATTTAGGAAATCTTTTAGGAGCCATTATGCCAGCGATTGAATTAAGTAAAGATCCTAAGAATGAATCTTTCTTTTTTATTGCTAATTTGCATTCTATGACGCAAATAAAAGATGCAGATATTCTCAAACAAAACACCTACGAAATTGCTGCTTCTTGGTTGGCCTGTGGTTTAGATCCTGAAAGAACTTATTTTTATAAACAATCTGACATCCCTGAAGTAACTGAACTTATGTGGTATTTACTTTGTTATTTTCCTTATAGTAGACTAGCTCTTGCTCATGGGTTTAAAGACAAAGCAGATCGATTGGAAGATGTAAATTCAGGTTTATTCACCTACCCTATGCTAATGGCCGCCGATATTCTACTATACGAAGCTCAAATTGTACCGGTAGGTAAAGATCAATTGCAACATTTGGAAATGACCAGAGATGTTGCTCAGAAATTTAATCAAATTCATCCTGATCTTTTAGTTATTCCGGAGGCGAAAATTCAAGAAAATACTATGTATATTCCTGGGCTAGATGGAAATAAAATGAGCAAATCTAGAAATAACACCATCCAAATTTTTGCTCCTGAAAAAATTTTGAAAAAGCAAATTATGTCCATTGTAACCGATTCTACGCCTCTTGAAGAACCCAAAAACCCCGAAACTTGTAACGCTTTTAATATTTACAAATTAGTTGCCAAAGAGCATGAAATTGATAATATGCGCGAACAATATTTAGCCGGTGGGTATGGATATGGAAATGCTAAGAAAGAATTGTTAAATGTTATTCTAAGAGAATTTTCTGAAATAAGAGAAAAATATGATTATTACATGAATCATTTAAACATTCTAGATGAAATCTTATCCGAAGGAGCTAATAAAACTAGAAAAATAGCTTCACAAAACCTACATAAAATTAGAACTTCCTTAAAGTTTTCATAATTTAACTTTACCTTCTTTTTTAAAATTAATAAATTTAAAAAAGAAGGTTATTTTTTGTGTATTTTATTCCTTTTCCCTAAAATATAACTCATTATTGGTTTATTTTATTTTTTTTTCGTAGATTTGCATTACATTAATTAACAAAGTTAATTTTTTAAACTCCGTATAGTGCGGGCACTAAAGTTTTAGGTGAAATTATATTTTACTATTTTCAATTTTACATCTTAAACAGATTATCTTTAGTGAAGTGCAGATAATTTTTATTTTTTCTAATCGAACATTGGGTGAATTCTCGCCCTACAAAGCCTAGCTTTCATTATAAAAATTATCTTATAATATAAATCGTATAAATAAAATTATTTATGAGCAAGATCAAGGTAAAAGATTTGTACCTGATTTTTGGATTTGCTAAAAATCAGGCAATGAAAATGCTTAAGAAAGGTAAAAGCAAAAAAGAAATCCATTCAAAAACCAAATGTACTGTAGCCGTTAATAATGCTAACTTGGAAATACAAGAAGGTGAAATATTTGTAATTATGGGACTTTCAGGTAGTGGCAAATCTTCATTATTAAGATGCTTCAACATGTTAAACACTCCTACTTCCGGTTCTATTCTTGTTGACGGTGAAGATATAACAAAAATGGATCGTAAGCAACTTCTGAATCTAAGAAGAAAAAAAATAGGTATGGTTTTCCAACATTTTGGCTTATTGCCTCACAAAACCATTCTAGATAATGTAGCTTTTGGATTAGAAATACAAAATATTCCACTTCAAGAAAGATATGCGAAGGCTAAAGAAGTTTTAAACTTGGTAGGTTTAAATGGTTATGAAAATTCCTATCCTGATCAGTTAAGTGGTGGTATGCAACAAAGAGTGGGAATTGCACGTGCAATAGCGGCTGATTCTGAAGTTTTATTAATGGATGAAGCGTTTAGTGCTCTGGATCCTCTGATAAGAACTCAAATGCAGGATGATCTGCTAGAAATTCAACAGAAACTAAAAAAAACGATTATTTTCATTACCCATGACTTAGATGAGGCTTTAAAACTTGGAAATACCATCGTGATAATGAAAGATGGAGTAATTGTGCAACAAGGAGCGCCAGAAGATATTTTATTAAATCCTGCGAATGATTATGTGAAAGACTTTATTGGTAACGTAGACATGTCTAAGGTTATTACTGCTTCTTCCATTGCAGAACCTTTTAGAGTTAAAATCACTATTGGAAAAGAAGGACCGGCATTAATTTATAGATTAATGGAACGACTAAATACTCGTCTTTTACCCGTTATAAGTAATGATAAAGAGTTTTTGGGATATATTAGAAAAAAAGATGTGTTGAATCTGATTCTATCAAAATCCACGGATTTAAATTCTATTCTTATTGAAATTCCTAGAATACGAGAGGATATGTCTGTCTCTGATACTTTACCTCTATTTATCAATCAAAATTATCCATTAACGGTGGTGAATGAAAATAATTATCCTTTAGGATATATTAGTTATTCTGATGTTGTATCCTTAGTCACAGGTTATGATGAAGAGGAAGTAAAAACAATTATTGAAAATGCAAATTAAAATTATGGAAAAACTAGATTTAGGAAAATATATTGAAAAATTTGTTGATGTAGTTTCTATAAAAGGAGCACCCATTTTTAAACAAATTACTATTATTATTGAAAATTGCATAGACGTATTACAAGGCATTTTGCTTAGTTTGCCTTTTTATATAATCATATTATTGATGGTCTTACTATCTTTTGCACTAAAAAATAAAGGATTTAAAAACATAAAATTTACACCTAGTAATGCTAGAAAGCTTTTAGAACTACCTTTGTTCTCCTTATTAGGTTTAGTTCTCATTTATTGGATGGGATTTTGGAAAGAAGCCATGGATACTCTTGTTTTAGTCATAGTTTCAACCTTTATTATTCTTATTATAGGTATTCCTCTAGGAATTATTTGCGCAAGAAATAAAAAAGTAAACTTACTTGTACGGCCTTTACTAGATTTTATGCAAACCATGCCAGCTTTTGTATATCTTATCCCTGCCATTTTATTCTTTTCAGTTGGAAATGTTCCCGGAGTTATAGCTACTGTTATCTTTTCACTACCCCCTGCTGTACGAATGACGGCCTTAGGAATTAGAGATGTACCTAAAGAAACGGTTGAAGCTTCCATTGCCTTTGGATGTACGAAAACTCAAACCTTATTTAAAGTTCAGCTTCCCTTGGCAAAACCAACCATTTTAGCAGGAGTTAATCAAGTAATTATGCTGGCATTATCAATGGTAGTAATTGCTTCCATGGTTGGAGCCGGAGGTCTTGGAGAAAGCGTTTATGCAGCCATACAACAAGCCGATGTTGCTTTAGGATTTGAAGCGGGGTTATGTATTGTAATTCTAGCAATAATTTTAGATCGAATGACACAATCACTTGGAAATAAAAAGTAATAAACATGTTTAAATATAAATACATTCTACTCTCGATAGTGTTAGCTCTGGGCTTTACTTCATGTAAAAGAGTAAAAAAATATGATGTTTCTCTTCTTTACCCCAATTGGGCTGACGGAATCGCAATTACTTATCTTGCCAAAAACATCATTGAAGATAAAGGATATAAAGTAAGTATGAAAAGATTAGAACCGGGGCCTATTTTCGCATCGATTGCACGAGGTGATGAAGATATATATATGGATGCTTGGCTGCCATATACCCATAAAAATTACTGGGACAGATTTGGCGATCGTGTTGACCTTTTAGGTTCTGTCTTTGACGATGGTTCTACCGGGCTTGTAGTTCCTGAATATGTTACTATCCAAGATATTGAAGAACTGAATAAATATAAAGATAAATTTAACAATAAAATTTACGGTATATCTTCCGGTGCCGGAATTTTTGCGAATACTAATAAGGCTATCAAAGAATATCGTTTAGAATATTCTCAGTTGCCATCTTCCGAAACTTCAATGGTTGCCGCTTTAAAAAAGGCTATAAACGAAAAAGAATGGATAGTTATTACTGGATGGAAACCTCATTTTATGTGGTCACAATTCCATTTAAAACTTTTAAAGGATTCCAAAAATATCTTTCCTACTGATAAAATTTCTATAATTTCAAGAAAAGGCTTTGATAAAGATGAACCTGAACTTACTGAATTTTTTAAAAATTTTAATTTGAACGAAGATATGCTTAATGAATTAATAAGTACAGTATCTGAATATAATGACCCCAATATAGGTGCTAAGAAATTCTATCAGAAATATAAAAGTTCTCTAAGCCAATGGTTAAAACCTAATCCCAAAAATGCTAACTGAACTTTAAACAATTATTTAAAATTATAAATTTCCATCAAACTATATAGGATTTAATAGTTCGTTCATTACAGAGGATATAAATTCATTCAATATATAAAAGTTTTATATTTGTTTAGATTAAATTATATTATGTATTAAAATGACTATTGAAGAACTATATTCTATATATCTACAATCTAGTGGAGTAACCACAGATACGCGAAAAATAACCTCTAAAAGCATTTATTTTGCATTAAAAGGTGAAAATTTTAATGGCAATTTATTCGCCAATGAAGCCATTGAACTTGGGGCACTAGCAGCTGTTGTTGATGATAAAAATTTATCAAATCCTAGTAAAGGAATTTTTTATTTTGAAAATAGCTTGCTGTGTTTGCAAAATCTAGCCCGTTACCATAGAGAACAATTAAATATTCCTATTATTGGCTTAACCGGTAGTAATGGTAAAACAACCACCAAAGAATTGATGGCTAGTGTTTTAAAAGAGAAATTTAATGTATGGTATACTCAAGGAAATTTAAATAACCATATAGGTGTTCCATTAACTCTTCTTAGCATTAATCAAAATCATGAGATTGCTATTGTTGAGATGGGAGCCAATCATTTAAAGGAAATTGAACTACTTTCAGGGATATGTCAACCCACCATCGGTTATATCACTAACTTTGGAAAAGCCCATTTGGAAGGTTTTGGAGGTATGGAAGGGGTTTATAGAGGAAAATCGGAATTATATTCTTTTCTTAGAGAAAACCATAAAAAAGTTATTGTTAATACTGATGACACTAAACAGATGGAATTATCTAATGGGATTGATTCTATCTCCTTTGGCACAGAAGGAGATTATACTTATTCTTATCAAGAAAATAGCAATCATACGATTAGTCTTATATATCAAAATTGCTTGATTAATTCTCAATTAACTGGAAAGTATAATTATACCAATCTTTGTGCTGCAGCTACTCTAGGTTTATATTTTGGAATAGAGATTGGAAAAATTAAAGTTGGAATTGAAAATTATCTTCCACAAAATCAACGTTCACAAATCGTTAAACTGGGTAATAAAACTTTGGTTTTAGATACTTACAATGCAAATCCAAGTAGCATGGAAGCTTCTTTAAAAAATTTTTCTGTGTTTGAAGGCTCAAAAACTATCATTCTAGGAGATATGTTTGAGCTGGGCAAGGAGTCTGCATATGAACATAGTAAAATTGTTTCTCTAGCTTTAAATACAAACTTTGATAATATATTCTTAGTGGGGGAGAATTTTTATTCAACTACTATAGATGACTTTAAAATTAAAAAATTCAAATCCACGGAGGAAGCTAAAAATTATTTCAAGGAACATTCAATTGTTACTAAAAATCTTTTATTAAAAGGATCTAGAGGAATGGCTCTTGAAAAATTATTAAATGTAATTAAAGAATGATATTATAAACCAATTAAATTTATAAATGTTAATTGGTTTCCTGACAAATTAAGATGGATAATAAAAAAAAAGGAGTTTCATTAAAACTCCTTTTTTTTATTTTGTATTGATTGTTAGACTAGTATTTAAAGCCCTAATTTAGCTTTTACACTTGCCAAAATATTTGGACCAGCGGCATAAATCAATGAAGGTTGAGAAGTATCAAAAACATATAGATAACCTTTTTCTTTTGCTACTGCATCTACCGCTTCTTGAGCTTTTTTCATTATTGGATCGTACAGCTCCGCTTGTTTTTTATCCAATGCATTCGCTGCATCTTCTCTAAGTGTAGCTAAATTTTGCTGATCTGATTGTAATTCTTGTTCGTATTTCTGAAGTTGATCTTTCATAGAATCCAATTCAGTCTGAGACTTTTTACTCAAATCTTCTTGAATTTTATTATACTTAGCTGCTAGAGCCTCTTCTTGTTTTTTAATACCTTCTTTCTTTTGGTCTGCCAATTTTTTTAATTGCTCATCCGCTGCTTTTTTTTCAGGCATGGAGTTTAATAATTCCATGGAATTTATATAAGCAATTTTACTTGCATCTCCAGTTTGTGCCTTTGCTAACTGAAAAATACCTACGAATGCGGATAACATTACTACTAGTGTGATTTTTTTCATTTTATATGTATTAATTATGTTTAAATTTTATTACTTATTACTGTTTGCAGTCTTTTTCTTTGGAACATATTTACTTCCATAGCCTTTATTGGGTTGTGCGGTAGTCGCTTTTTTAACCTCCGGATTTTCTTTGGGTTTCTCCACCTCGGCTTCAGCAGTATCAGTTACCTCTTTATTATTATTAAGTTTATTTTCTTTGGATTTATTATTAGTTTTATCAATCTCTTTATCTCCATTTTCTTGGATCTCAACTGCCTGTTTTTTCTTTTTAGGTACATATTTACTTCCGTATCCAGATTTCGTTTGATCTTTTTTGTTTGACTTTTCTTTTACATTAATTTCATTGTTATCCTCATTTGATTCCTGAATTATATCCTCGGTTTTAGAAATTTTCGATGGTGAGTTAGAATTGGTTTGAGATTCCTTTTTCTTACTTTGTTTAGCATCTAAACCCATTTGTTTTAAAACCTTATCCGTAATGTCGTACTTAGGATCAGTAAAAACCATAATTAAATCAGATGATTTGTCGAAGATAAGTCCATATTTATCTCTGGATGCGACAGTATTTATAGCATTCCAAATCTGATCTTGTAGTGGTTTAACAAAATTCATTCTTAATCGAAAAGAATCTCCCTCGGATCCAAATTTTTTATCAATAAAGTTCCGAATTTTAATCTCTGAACTATCAATGATAGACAATCTATTTTTCTGCTGATCATCCGTTAATAATATTTTCTCATTTTCATATTCAACTCTTAGCTGATCTAATTTAGATTGTTCTTTCTGAATTTCCGTTTGCCATTTTTTAATTTCATTATCTAACCTTTGCTGCGCTTGTTGATACTGAGGCATTTGATTTAAAATATATTTAGTATCTACATAAGCCATCTTTTGAGCAGTGCCAGAATAGAAGAGCAAAAATAAAAAAATATAAGTAAGTAGTTTTTTCATTATAAATATCTTAAAGTATTTCTAAAATCGTACCAATTTTTATTCTATTTTCATTACTAAAATTTATTACTATTATAGCTGTTGACCAAATACAAAGTGTGTTTGCCATCCACTTGCTCCTGTTGAATTGATTGCTGGATCAAAACCTTTAGCAAAGTCAAAACCTAGAATTCCAAACTGTGGCATAAATATTCTAAATCCAACTCCGGCAGATCTTTTTAATTCAAATGGATTAAATGAGTTATTATTGGACCATACATTTCCTGCCTCCACAAATGCTAAAGCGTAAATTTTTGTTGCTCCTCCCAACAATAATGGATACCTCAATTCCATTAAAAATCTAGCGTAAGACGTTCCTCCTCCTAACGGAGTAATATCTTCATTGGGCTGACCTCCAAAAGCGGTAGGATCTCTATACCCTCTCAAAGGAATTATTTCTCTACCGTCATATCTATTCCCGTACATTCCTGTTCCTCCTAAGTAAAATCTTTCAAATGGAGGAATTCCTACTTTAGAATTGTAATCACTTAAAAACCCAAGTTCCCCTCCAGCTTTTAAAACTGCTTTACCGACTAATTCTTGATACCAATAGGCTTTTAATTTTACTTTAAAGTACTCCAGCCATTTGTATTTTTCATTATCTGTTTTATTCCTATAATCTTCATTATTAAACAATGAATAAGGCGGTGTAGCTTTTAATGATAATTCAAATTCAGACCCCATGGTTGGAAAAATAGGGTCTAATCCTGCCGAATATCTTCCTATA
This sequence comes from Apibacter muscae, assembly GCF_007845635.1. Lineage (GTDB taxonomy): Bacteria > Bacteroidota > Bacteroidia > Flavobacteriales > Weeksellaceae > Apibacter > Apibacter muscae. The sequence continues at coordinate 64,845 of NZ_SELG01000032.1, forward strand.
GAAGCATAAAAACTAAAATTATTACTTTGACCATTCGACCAAGTGGTATTTGATACATTGAACGGATAATTGTGAAAGGAGTACAATTGATAATTTATACCATAAGAAAGTCTAAAATAATCATCCGGCCAGTTCAGACGTGTAGTTAAGCCCACCTGAGCTCCATATATATCTAATCTGTTTTTACCTTCCTGATAATAATCTCTATAATTTAAAAATGTGGTATAAAAGGATACAGAAAGAGAGGTTGGACGTTTACCAGTAATCCATGGTTCAGTAAACGATATACTATAATTTTGATAATTGCTACCTGCTTGAGCTCTTAAAGAAACACTTTGTCCATCTCCGGTTGGAATGGGTTTCCATGCTTTTTTCTTAAAGAAATCATTAAAAGAAAAATTACCAAAAGTAAGTCCTAAAGTACCTATAAATCTATTTCCTCCATAGCCCCCTTGCAATTCAATCTGACTATTCGTTCCTTTTTCTTCTAATTTATAATTGACATCAACCGTTTTGGTCTCAGGATTAGGAGTTATTTCAGGCACTAATGTTTGAGCTTCAAAATATTGCATTTGTGCCAATTCCATCATAGTTCTTTGCACTTCTTCTTTTGAAAATAAATTACCTGGAACCGTTCTTAAGGATCTTTGTACTACATGATCATGGGTTTTAGTATTTCCCGTAAAGGTTACCTTGTCCCAATACGCTTGTTCACCTTCTCTTATCTTTACTTCTACATCAATAGTGTCATTTCTTACAGCCTTTTCAATAGGTACAACGTTTGAAAATACATATCCATTGTTATAGTATAAAGTAGCTATATCATCATTTTTTTCAGAACCTGTAACTTTTTTATTAATCCCAACGGCATCATAAGGATCTCCTTTTTTGTACCCTAAAATTTTAGATAACAATTCACTGGAATATTTTGAATTCCCTGAGAAAGTTACATCTCCCAAATAATATCTCTTACCTTCTTCAATATCTACCTTTATTTCAAAATCTTTGTCATCTTTTCTATAAACTGTATCTGATACTATCTTAGCATCTCTATAGCCAAAGGATTGGAAAGTCTCTATGACTTTTTTTAAATCATCCTCATATTTTTTTGGTACATATTTGGATTTTTTCCAAAATCTAAAGAATTTCTTTTCTTTAGTATTTTTAAATGCTTTTGACTTTATTTTAGAAGGCTTTAAAACTTCATTGCCTTCTATAATAATTTTACCTACTTTTACCCTAGGCCCTTTGTTAACCATTACATTCCAATTGATTAAAGACGCATCAGATTTATTTGGCTGTTCTTTTATTTGAATAATTGGGAACGGATAGCCTTTTTCAGTATATTCTTCTTTTAAAGAATTTTGAAGCTTACTGCGTAAATCATCGGTTATCTTCGTTTTTGTTTTTAAATTATTTTGTTTAATTAATTTTTCTCCTTTTGATTTGCTGATTCCATAAAATTTCACATTCCCTAAGTCTGGCAGAGCTCGCAAATTAATTCTTAAATAAACCGATTTACCTTCTATTTTTGAGAGATAAATTTCTACATCAGAAAACAATTTAGAATCCCATAATTTTTTTACTGCCATATTGATTTGCATGCCAGGAATTTCAACATATTCTCCTTCATACAATCCTGTATATCTCATTATTTGATTTTTTGTGTACTGGGTAGTACCCGTAACATTAACTTCTTTTATCAAATAAGAATTCTCCTGTGGCTCAAGGTATGAAGTTTCTTCTTTAAGTGTATCATTATCTATAGTAACGGTATCTGAAATGGACGGCGGAGTCTGAATACTATCTTTAATTTGTCCAAATATGAATATATGTAATATGCCTAATACTGAGGCCAATAATTTCTTCATAATTTAATCTGCGATTCTTTTTTTACTTAACTTTTAATTGTTCACTGGTTTTTCCAAATCTTCTCTCTCTGGTAGCATAATATTTAATGGCTTCTAAAAAATCTCCTTTATTAAAGTCTGGCCATAATACATCTGTGAAATATAATTCTGAATAAGCAATTTGCCATAGTAAAAAATTACTAATCCTACATTCCCCACTGGTTCTAATTAAAAGATCTACATCAGGAATATCTTTGGTATATAAATAACTGCTAAAAAGATCTTCATTAATTTGATCTTCTGTGATTTTATTACTTGCAAAATCCAACGCTATTTTTTTTGTTGCTTCTATAATTTCTTCTTTAGCTCCATAACTTAAAGCTAAAATTAAGGTCCCATTTTGCAAATTTTCTGTAATTCTTATTAATGATTCCAATTCATTATAAACATCTTTAGGCAACTTGGTTATATTACCTATAACTTTGATTCTTACCCCTTTTTCAATAAGAGTTTTTGTTTCTTTTTTTATAGTGTTTACTAATAACGACATTAGTGCATTCACTTCAAAAGTTGGTCTATTCCAATTTTCGGATGAAAATGCATATAAGGTTAAATAAGGAATTTTCATATCTTGACAAAACTCAATGGAATCTCTAACGGATTTAATTGCGCTTTGATGCCCAAACGACCGAATCATCCCTTTCTTTTTTGCCCACCTGCCATTGCCATCCATAATAATAGCTACATGTCGTGGCATTTCAGTTTTAGTAATGTCGATTTCTTTTTCTTTCTTCTTAAACATTAATTAATTTTTAATTGCATAGACACGGAGGTCTGCCAAAAGTATAGGTTAAATTTACACCCCAAACTAAATACCAATCATTACTTTTAAAAGTATTTCCTGTTTGATAGCTTTCTTTAATATCTGAATTTCTTTTATTAATTTCTTCTTGAATGGACGAAGATAAATTGCCTTGTTGTAATAACCTAGGATCTATATTACTAGTAAAATTTTTGTCTGCCAAATTACTGTAATCCAAATTATTTTGTGTTGTATATCTAGCTCCTATTTCAAATCCTAACAACCAATTATAATTAAATTTAAATTTATAACCAATTCCAAAAGGAATACTTACATCTAATTTTGTGGAAGTGCTCTTTTCAATAGAAGATTCAAAATCGCTGGAATTCATTGGTGGTTTATAAGTTCCGTCTGAATTTTTTATTAATTGGTGATTGATAGTATACTTTGGGTTTTTATGAGTGAATACGCCTAAACCTGCAAAAATATATGGAGAACTGGCAAAATTTTGGATATTGTTAATATCAAAAAAATAATATTCAAATAGTAATGATGCTTCGATAATATTATTCATCCCTGAAAGCTTTCTATCAATCCTATAACCTTCAGAAGCTTCATTATCATCAAAAAAGACTTTGTTATATGATAAATTAAAACGTAAACTTTGTCTATTGTTTAAATTATATCTATATAGCATACCAATGGATATTGGAGTATTTGCACCATCAGCCTTAAACTGTATAAAATTAGTTTTACCTATATCTGCAATAAGATTGGGTTGACCTAAAGAAATTCCTATTTCGTGGCGTTGAGCATTTGTCCATGCATTCAAAGACATAAATATTAATAGCACTAATAAGAATTTATTTTTCATATTTTAATTATTCTCTAAATGAATAAAGCCATGTTTATCACTTAAATTTATCTTCATCTCACTTGAAAACGTAAACAAGCAAAATTTGTTGCCTTATTAGATTTAATTTTTTTGAAGACAAATATAATAAATTCTTTTTGGTAAAGTATTTAGCCTACATTATATATAATTATTTTAACATTTACTTAATAGGTAAAATCATAAATAGAAGCCATTTTTTTGTACTAATCTATTTTTTAATTCTGAATTAATTATTTTTATTTGCTTTTATTCGTTCTTATATTTAAACATAGCTAAAATTAGGTAAATAAATTATTTTTATATTTGATAAAAATAAATCTAAAAATTCTTATCTAATTCCATAAATGTCAAAAATCGCTGAACAAATTAAAATTCCTATTGCAGAAGAAATGTTGCTTTTTGAAAAAAGATTTTATCAATCTATGAAAAGTAAGGTTCCCCTTTTGGATAGAATTACCCAATTTATTGTTCGACGAAAAGGTAAACAAATGCGTCCAATGTTTGTTTTTTTAACCGCTAAGTTGACAGGAGAAATTTCTGACAAAACTTACAGAGCTGCTTCTTTAATTGAACTGATACATACGGCTACTTTAGTGCATGACGATGTAGTGGATGAAAGTTATATGAGAAGAGGATTCTTTTCAATCAATGCCCTTTGGAAAAATAAGATTGCAGTTCTTGTAGGAGATTATTTACTATCAAAAAGTGTTTTGCTTGCGACCGATAATAAAGATTTTGATTTATTATCGATTATATCTAGAGTAATTAGAGATATGGCTGAAGGCGAATTGTTACAGCTAGAAAAAAGCCGTAAATTAGATATTACTGAAGAGGTATATTTTAATATTATTAAACAGAAAACTGCAGTTCTTATTTCTGCTTGTTGCGAGTCTGGAGCTTGTTCCACCAATGCGGATGATGAAACTATTCATAAACTTCGATTGTTTGGTGAATACACAGGAATAGCATTTCAAATTAAAGATGATTTATTTGACTATAATAGTAAAAGTTTTATCGGAAAACCGGTAGGTATAGATATTAAGGAAAGAAAGATGACTTTACCATTAATCTATGCCATTAATAATGCAGATACTACCAAAAAAAAGTGGCTTTTAAATTCAATTAAAAATCACAATAAAGACAAAAAAAGAATATCGGAAATTATAGCTTATGTTATCGAGTCTGGCGGTTTGAAGTACGCCACTTCACAAATGAATGAATACAAAGAAAAAGCTTTAAATATTTTATATTCATTCCCAAAAAATTCCAGTAGAGATTCCCTTGAATTATTATTAAATTATGTAATTCATAGAAATAACTAATTAACATAAGATTTATCATATTTAAAAGGATTAAAAACTAACTTTTTTTATAATTAATTGATATATTAGCATTTTTCTTTAAAAAAAAATTAGTTATACATTAAAAAAAATTACTTGAGTAAACTTTTTTTTAGTAACAATGTTTTAACGAATCATTATAACTTCACTGATTGTTGCTAATTACATAAATTAAAATCATATTTATTTTCATTTATAATTAGGAAGCTTATTTTTTATGACCAAATTCACTGATATAACTATTAATAAAACCAAAACAACTTTAGATTAAATTTTTCTCCTAAAAATTATACAGCCTTCATAAAAATATTATTGAAACAAGTATTCCTTTATCCAAAAAATACAATCTAAAATGTTATTTCATATAGACTTATAAGAGCCTTGTTTAAGAAAATTTATCAAGATTAAATAAATCTAATCTAATAAATTGATTTTCCTTGAAAATATATTATTAAATAATAATTTTAGATTTAAACTAAATGATGGATTATATTGGGATTGTTTTTTTTTTATCATTATGATAGAATTAAACAATAATCAATTAAATATGAAGTCATTATTCACCAATTTTACCTAAAATTAGATTTAAGAAAATTCTACCTATAGACTATTTGAAAATTGGTTGATGAAATTTACATTCAGTTTCTAAATATTAAAAAACATATACAAATTCAGAATATCAACATTATATCTAAAAATCAAACAGAATTTAATGATTTAATTAATAAAGAATAGATAGTTTATATATTATATTCAATAAATAAATTTAAATATACATATATTCCAGCTTAAGATAAACTAAGCACCTACTTATACAACCATTACTCTATAAAATATCACTTTAACTTTGACTGAAGTTTAAACAAATAAGAACTACAACCTTATATTTTCACTTTACATCTTCTCTAATAATTACTTATTAATAAAACTAATTTTATTACTACATATATTATAAGTCTCTAACTTAACAAAGTTAATCTCGTTTATTTAAAACATTTACAGATTTATACCGATAAAATTCAAAATTATAGCATCTTGAATTGGAAATATTATTAAACACAACTAAGCTTAAGTTATCATACAATTTTGTTTCATTTTAAATCAAGGTTAGTCTAATTTCAAATCATATTTATTAGATGAAATTACAAATCGAGAATATTTAAAAAGTAATAAATATAAAAATAGACACAGCTAATTCAAAAAAAATATAGCTTATAATATCAATAACTTTAAAATTGTTGCAAAAAAAACAATAAATTTATTATTTTAAAGGAGACAGATGATTACAATAATTCAATTCCTATAAAAACTTAATATAATAATTAAAATCAGAAATTTGTCAAATAAAAAGCGAACTTAAAAAGATTTAAGTAAAATATTTAAATTACTAATAATCGTCAGGAAATCTTCATTAGTTAGATATAATTATGTAGTTTATTCTTGTGAATTAGGCTATAATTCTTCAATAAAATCAAATTTATATATTTTTATAAATTTTCAGCCATCAATGATTATAAGATTACGATTTACATTAAATAATTTGATAATATTATCTAAATGTTTATTTTATAAGATAACATTTTAAATCATTAAAAAAAATTCAACTTAGATTATTCTAAATTTATAATACTAACTAATAGTTATTATTTATTGTTGATCTATTTAAGACAAACAAGAAATAGAGAACTATTATGTATATAAAATTTTATATTGATGATTTAATTTATTTTTTTTTGTATAACATAGATTGATATTCAATTCCACAATATTGCAACTATTTTTAAACAATAATTTAAATTTTGCATACTTAAAAATAAATAAAAATAAATTGACACATAATTAAAAAATTGTAATTTTACAGCCGCTCAATAAATCACTTATTATGTATAAAAAGAAAATTAAACTTATATTATTAACACTTTTATGGGGAGGAACATTTTCTCAATCCTTATTAAGTCAAGTTATTATAACTTCTTCAAATGTCAATGCTGATAGTAAAACAACTTCTAAATCTGCCGATTTAATATTAAATTCGCCAGATAAAAGTTTCTTACCTAATAGAGTGGCTTTATCCTCCTTGAATTCTCCTTTACCCTTGGCAGAAGATTTAACTGAAATTCAAAACGGAACAATTGTATATAATACCACAACCAACCTTGGCTTTTCCTCTGGATTATATTTATGGCAAGATAATAAATGGAATGTATTGCTAACTAGTCATGGTAAAAAACAAGATTTTTCAAATTTAGTTTACAAACAAACAAAGAAAGGAGAACTATATCAATTACCCTATGTAAGTAGTAATGGTTCAGGAATTGAAATACCAACTTTTACTGAGAAATTTGTTGCACCTAAGGATGGTACAATACTAATTTCTACATTAATTTATACACAAATGTCTGCAGATGCTAGCACATTTGCTCAAATTGGCAATACCTTCTTTACAATACAAATTACTGATATAACTCCAGGAACAGCCGAACAAGGAACTGTTACAAAATTTTATGCTGGATGTACTCCACTATCTATGAGACCCATTCCAGGAAGTTCTTCTATTGGTATAAACAATAACCCAACAAGTGCTACTGCATTTACTTCTATGAGGGTAATTGCAAATCACAATTATGAAGTTAAAGTTTTAGGTGAAGAGGGATGGAATCAAGCAGCAACTGTATATGCGGGTAATTTTGAATGGAATATATATGAAGCAAATTCTGCTCTTAAAATAGACTTCCAATCTGATGATTATTAATTAATTGTTTTAAAATTAAAAAAAAATTTACTATGTTATTAAATTTCAATCTATCTATCAAACATATAACTATTTTTAACCTTTTATTCTTCATGTCTCAATTACTGCAATCTCAAATAACTATTGGTGATAAAGACATAAAACCAAATTCTTCTACTGATCTAACTTTAACTTCACCCAATAAAGGATTTCTTCCTAATAGAGTTTCTCTTAAGAGTTTAACAGATTCACAGACAGTACCTAATGTTAAAGAGGGAGCTGTAGTTTATAATATTCAAGAGACTGCTGATCTTGGCAAAGGATTATATGTCTGGAATGGAACTCAATGGGATCGTTTGCTTATGGAATATGGAAAAAAACAAAATTACCAAACTTTAGTATATAAGGAAACGGGACCAAGTGATGTGGTTGCTTTTAGAAAGATGACTCCAAATCCTACGGAAATAAAAGCTTTACAAACGTCTTTTGTAGCTCCATGGGATGGTATCATATATATTTCAACCTTGATCTATGCCTATGCTAGTTTTATTGATACACCCACCTATAAATATTCAACAGTAGCAAATACTTTCTTCACAATAACCACAACAGAGGTAGAAACGGGTAAAGTCACAACCTTTTATTCAGGATGTTCCCCTGTAATTATGTATGATGTCGAAGCAAAAGTTTTTAAAGGAAATTTCCCTTCAACTGCGTCCTCAATTTCAACTATGCGGGTGGTTAAAGATTATAATTATAGTGTTAAAATAACTGGAATTGAAGGTTGGAATGCTGATATGATAATAAATGCAGGTACTTACAATAAAAATAATTCTTCTACCCTTAAAATTGATTTTATTTCTGACCCTCATTAAACCTTAATAAACATCCAATTTAAATAAGAAAATATTATTCACTTTTAATAATTATAGTTATGTTCTTTAAAAAAAACATCTTTCTCAAAAAAAAGTCATTTTTGTTGTTATTTTCTACACTGCCGATCATTAATTCAGCACAAGTAGGTATTAACACTTTAAATCCAGATTCTAGCACGGATTTAACGTTAGGGTCTAACAATAAGGGTTTCTTACCTAACCAAGTAAATTTAGTTTCAATAGACAATTCTGCGCCCTTATCAAGTACAGATATTAAGGAGGGTACAACTATTTATAATACTAATGCAACCTTAAATAAAGGAATATATGTTTGGGACGGTACTCAATGGAATACTATCTTGTTTAATGATGGAACAAGAGAAGAATTTATAAATTTAGTAAACAAACAAACTGGTACTGATCCTAGTGAAGAATTATACATTCTTACAACTACAAATGGCATAGAAATCAAATCTTTAGGTGACACATTAACAGCTCCAAGAGATGGAAAATTTTATATTTCAACCGTTTTTTATTCTAAAAATACAACTGGAGTTGCATATGATTTAATAACCACAAAAACTTTTTATAGAATTGAACTAACAGACTTAACCGATTCTACAATTCCTCCAGTAAATTTTAATTCCGTGTGCACTAATGTTATTGCTTCAATCCCTGGGTCCATTAATGGATATGGTAGTGCTGGAAGTAATCCTGGCAGTGTTTCTTCAGATTTCATTGCGACAGCAAAAGGTGGACATCAATACAAAATTAGAGTTATAGCTACACGATCGCCAGATGATATCAATAATATAAATTATATAAATTCTTACACAGGAACCTATATTTGGACAAATCCAATGAATAATAACAAATATATGCTTTTTTCAAACTTAAAGGTTGATTTCCTATCAGATTCCTTCATTCAGTAATTTATATAAAATTACAACAAATAAAAACACAATGCTTATTCGGCATTGTGTTTTTATTTTTAAAATTGAGCAAATTTATTTCTCACCATTCTATACTTAAAAAGTTAAGTAATATATCTATTAAATAGAATTTATTCTTTCAAATTAAATTCAAAGACATCGAATTTCGCATTCTGCAAATCAATATAAAATCATTCCATTAACATTTTTTTTTTAATAATTACACCTCATCATTTAAACAAAAAATTAAACTTTAAAAATTATTTAAATGTTTTATAAACATATTGTATGTGTTAATAAATGATTTTTTAATCAAATTATAGAATATTTTAATTTAATTTTTCTTGATTTAATACTAATTAATTATTAATAAAATAATAAATTATAATACAAATATTCATTATAATTTTTTTTTATTTTATATTAAAAAAAAATATATAATTTATATATTCAATATAATTAATATATAATTTAAAATTTATAATTTTACCGCACTCAATTAAAATTATAATTATGTGTAGGAAAAAATTTAGTTTAGTTTTATTTTCAGTTTTTTGGGGATTAATTTCTCCAACCTTATTTAGTCAAATAATTATTAATTCATCAACTAAAGATGACCTAAAAATATCGCAGTCTAATTCTGCTGATTTAATTTTAAATTCTCTTGATAAAAGCTTCATGCCCAATAGAGTGGCATTAATCTCACTAGACTCACCTTTACCTTTAGCTCAAGATTTAACAGGTATTCAAGAAGGTACTATTGTGTATAATATCTCTGATGCTCCTGGTTTATCAGCAGGATTGCACGTATGGCAAGACAGCCGTTGGAATATTTTATTAACAAAACTTGGTAAAAGACAGGATTATTCAAATTTAGTTTATTTACAAACTGGATCAGGAGATAATGTAGGGGCTGATGACATAACTACCATCCCTTATGTTAATACTACAAGCCCAGGTGTTGAACTTGCAAAGTTTACTTCAAATTTTACTGTGCCCAAAAATGGCAATATTATGATTAATGCTTTAATCTACGTTCAAATGTACGTACAAACATATGGAGTCTCACAAGTTGCAAATACATTTTTCACCATACAGGTTACAGATATAACTCCTAATTCACCAGATCAGGGAAAGATTCAAAAATTTTATACTGGCTGTACCCCAATCTCTATGCGTCAAACTCCTGGAGCATCAGTAGCAGGTATAAACAATAATCCAACAAGTGCTATAGTATTTTCGACTATGAGAGTTACTGAGGGACATTCATATGAAGTAAAAGTACTAGGACAAGAAGGCTGGAACTCAGCTGCTGAAATAAAAGCTGGCACTTTTCAATGGAGACCTTCAGCAAGCTTAGTTTATAATGCTAATTCAGTATTAAAAATTGATTTTCAATCAGATCCATATTAAAATTTATTAATCATAAAATTATTAATTATAAATTATATATAAAATTTTTACTATGTTTATAAAATTATACAAAAACAAAAAACAATTATTTCTTTTAAATATTTTTATATTTATATCCCAAACATTTAATTGCCAAGTGGCAATTGGAACACCTAACGTTAAACCTTATCCATCCACTGACCTTACTTTAACCTCTAATAATAAAGGATTCGTTCCCAATAGAGTTTCTCTTACCGGTTTAAATGATATTCAAACAATTCCTAACATAAAAGAAGGCGGGGTGGTCTATAATACAAATATAACTTCTGAACTTGGTAATGGATTATATGTTTGGGACGGCACACAATGGAATCGATTATTAATGGATCCTGGTAAAAGACAGGATTATCAAACTCTAGTCTATAAACAAACAGGACCTACAGACATTACAAGTCTTACTAAAGATATACCTCAAGAAATAAGTTCATTAACTACCAATTTTCAAGCTCCTTTGGATGGTTTAGTATATATATCTACTTTGATTTATGCCTATGCCAATGTTATAACTCCCCCCAATTACAATTTTTCATCTATTGGGAATACATTCTTTACTATTAATACTACAGAAATTGAAACTGGTAAAGTTACAACCTTCTATTCAGGATGTACACCCTTAATTATATATAATCCAACTACAAATTTATTTGTTGGAAATTTTCCAGTTACAGCTCCCTCAATTTCAAAATTAGAGGTTAAAAAAGATTATAATTATGAAATTAAGATAACGGGAGTAGAAGGTTGGAATCAATTTATACAAGTAAATGTAGGAACATTTAACAATAATTCTTCCCCTCTAAATAATCTATATTCTACGGTTAAAGTTGATTTTATATCCAATCCTCATTAAATTAAAATCCTCAATTTTAACAAAAATTATAAAATTAAAATAATATTTATCATTAATACGATTATTATGTATCTAAAAAAAAATATACTATTAAGATTAATTATTCTATTAGGATTTATTCTAATGCCCACTATATATAAAACTCAAGTGGGTATAAATACTGAAAATCCTGAAATAAATGCCGATTTAACATTGGGTTCTAATAATAAGGGATTTTTAACTAACAAAGTCTCATTATTAAAACCAGACGACCCTTCTCCTTTATCAAATCTAGATATTATGGAAGGTACTTTAATCTTTAATACCAATCCTAATACTTTACTTAAAAAGGGATTATATATATGGGACGGGACTAATTGGAATACTATTATATACAATAACGACGGTTTACAACAAGATTTCATAAATTTAGTTAATAATAAAACCAATGATAATACTAGCACAACTCAAACTTATGACCAAAAAAATGTTGTTTTATTAAATAGTATAGATCAAGAAATAGTTCCATTAGGAACTATCGTTCAAGCACCTAAAGATGGGAAATTTTATATTTCTACAGTTATATATTCTAAAATAACAATAGGCCCAATTTCAGATTTTACAGCTGTCTCAACCTTTTATACCATTCAAATTACAGATCTTACTGATGGTACTCCACCTACAAATTTTTACTCTGGATCTAGCAATGTTGCAGCATCCATATCAATCCCTGGAGGCGGTACAGGAAGTGCGAGTAACAACCCTGCTCTTGTATCTTCTGACTTTATTTATAGTGTTAAAGAGAATCATCAATATCAAATTAAAGTATTTGGTAAAAGTGATGGAAACGGAAATTCATCATTACAAATTCTTGCAGGAACATATGCATGGAGGAATCCTATAAATTCCAACATATATCAACTATACTCAACTTTAAAAGTAGATTTTCTTTCAAACGCTTATACACAATAAACTATTGAGAATTATTTCAACTCTAATATATAAACACAATACTTATTTGTATTGTGTTTATAAATATAATGCATTATAAAATTAGTATTATTCTCTATTTTGAGAATCTATAAGAATAGTCACCGGACCATCATTCATTAATGAAACTTTCATATCTTCTCCAAATCTCCCTGAAGATACTAAGCCCGTAAACGAATGTTCTAACTTTTGTAAAAAAGTTAAATACATTTGATAAGCAAATTCGTTACTAGAGGCTCTTTGATAACTAGGTCTATTGCCTTTTTTTGTAGAAGCAAAAAGTGTAAACTGACTAACTACTAAAATACCTCCTTGTATGTCTTCAACTGATAGATTCATAACCCCTTGGGGATCATTAAAAATACGAAGGTTTATAATTTTTCTTACTAACCATTCTACATCCTCCTCTGTGTCTTTGTCCTCTACCCCAAGCAACACTAATAATCCTTGATTAATTTCTCCTACAATCCTATTTTCAACTTCTACAGAAGCTTCTCTAACTCTTTGCAGAACAACTCTCATAAAAAAAGTTTATTTAATTTTAATTATTTACAAATGAAATCTTAGAATATCTATTGACTTTAAGATTTATAATTTAAATAATTTACTCATTAAAGTTGATTTAAAAGCTTATTAATTTCACTTAAATTAGGAGCAATGATAATATCAACTCTTCGGTTCAAAGCTTTGCTTGTAGGATTTGAATTACTTGCAATTGGTGCGTATTGACTTCTTCCTGAAGCTGTCATTTTTTCTGGAGATATACCTTCCGATTGTAATATTTTAGTAATTGCTGTTGCTCTCATTACCGAAAGATCCCAGTTGTCTTTGATATTCCCATTTCCTATGTATTTGTCTGAATCAGTATGTCCTTGAATGATAATATTTAAATTTTTATCTTTAGCTAGTACTTTAGATAATTCGTGTAAAGCCTTTAATCCTTGAGGCTCAACAGTCCAACTCGCAGATGGAAATAACAATTTATTATCCATAGAAATGTAAATATATCCGTCTTTTTCTTCAACGGATATTCCTTTACCTTCATAACTTTTCAAAGCGGTTTGCAAGTTCTTTTTTAAAAGGGAAACAGATTCTTTTTGTTGATTAATTAAACCTTCAAGTTCATTAATTCTTTGAATCTTTTGATTTAATTGCCCTTGTGCTTGGGCCAACTCTCCTTCAATTTTCTGCTTTTCTTTTAAGGCAGTTTCAGAAATTTGAGAATTTTTATTCTTTAAATCTTCTAAATCTTTGAGCTTGTTGGTATATTCAATTTGCAAATCTGCATATTCATTATCCAACTGTACTTTTTTTTGTGCTAAAGCTTCTTGTTGTGCTTGCAATGAAGAGAATTGATCGGTCAATGCTTTTAAATCAGCTTCTCTCGCTTCAATTTCTTGTTTATTTTTAGACTCTCCTTGTAGAGCTGCATAATATTTTTTTTCTAAATCTTTATATTTGGCTTGAGGCACACAGGCGGTCAATAAAACTAATACAAAGAGTGAAATACCTATTTTTTTCATGATATTTTAGTAGGGTATGATTTCAATTATTCATTTATAATTTTACAATTCAAATTCTATTCCAACAGGAGCATGATCTGAATGGATGGCTTGGGTTAATATATAAGCTCTTTGTAACTTTTTTTCAAGAGTTCGAGTAACAAAATTATAATCAATACGCCAGCCTTTGTTATTGGCTCTAGCTGTCTTTACGCGATAGGTCCACCAAGAATATTGAAAAGGTTCTTGATTAAATAAACGCAATGAATCCACTAATTTGCATTCTTGTAAAAAACGATCCAACCACTCTCTTTCCTCAGGTAAAAACCCAGAGACCTTCGAATTTCTAACCGGATCATTAATATCAATTGGCGTATGACAGATATTAAAATCTCCATTAATAATTAAGTTTGGAAATTCTTTTTTCAATTCTTTAACATAAGTCAAAAAATATTCACAAAAATCCATTTTAAAGCCTAATCTATCTATATTGGTTGCCGATGGAACATAAACACTTAAAACTGAAAAATTTTCAAAATTCACCTGTATAACACGCCCTTCCTTATCATAAAATTCATTATCACAACCGTATTTTATTGAGTTCGGAGCTATTTTAGAAAGAATAGCAACTCCGCTATATCCTTTCTTTTCTGCCGGAAACCAATAGCTATGATATCCTAATTCTTCAAACTGAGAAACATCAAACTGATCTATATTGGCTTTAACTTCTTGTAAACATAATATATCTGGGTTCGTTGCTCTTAACCAAGTAATAAAATCTTTATTTAAAGCTGCTCTTATACCGTTTAGATTATAACTTAGTAGTTTCATAGAACAAATGTAAGTGTAATACACACATTTAACATTAATTTATACAATTAAAATTTTTAATTAATTTAAAAATAATACAATACTAAAAATCATCGTTTACCTTATCAACTTTTGTTAATATTCTTTCATCTACTACTATTTTCCATTTTCCATTTTCTTGATAAGGGGTTTTTGATACTTTAAATTTTGTAGTAATTCCTAAAGCTCCAACGACAAAATCATTGCTATCAAATTGTTGAATGGGCGCTTCAATACTTTTGCTTAGGCTCCCATCCTTAAAACTGTATTTCACTGAACCGTTTTTTTTAATGGATAATACAATTTCCGGATCTTGGCATATCCAAGTTCCTACATAATTAGTTTTATCACTAGGAAATTCAATGCCCTTTAAATTTTTACATGCTATAAGAATGAATCCTAGAGACAATAACCCAATAGTAATTAGTTTTTGCATATATATATATTTAGTATAATTTTTCTAATAATTCAACAACTGAGTAAAATTCTATATCTTCAATTTCTTTAAAAAAATCAATTTCCTTGTTATGAGGTAAAAAATCAGAAATAACTCTAATGATTAAATCCTTGGGCTTTTTTAAACACATAAAAGTATAATCCTCCATATTAATTAGAGTTCCTATAGGTAAATCTGTAGATCTTATAAATTGATCTGTAGTTAAAGAAGATAAACACGGTAATGAAGTTCTAGAATTTGTTAACTTAATGGATCCATTTTCAAAAATTTCTCCCTTATATCCATAAATTGAAGTTGAGGTAACTTCTACCAATTTTCCTTTTTTTAGTTCTATGGGCAAAGTTTTTTCAATTCCTGTAATGGCTGTAAACCCAACCAATACTGTCAAGTCTGATTCTTTTTTTTCAAGAAATCCCTTAGCCATATTTTCTCTACCTACCCCAGTTTCAATTATTTCATAAATATGTCTTAAGGAAGAATACTGCTGGAAAGCTTCTAACATTTTTTCTTTTTCTTCCTTCATCGGAAGTAAAAGGGTTATTTTCATTATAAAAATTTTTATAAAAACGAATTTATCATTTTTTAAACTTTTAAACGAATGGGACAAGAATTTCTTACCCTAAATCAACAAAATCTTACTTGAAGCTGTCGGATATTTGTGAAATAAAATTTAAATACCATGAATACTATTTTATTTCCATCTGATAGCAGAGGACACGCCAACCACGGATGGTTGAACACTTACCATAGTTTTAGTTTTGCCAATTATTTTCATCCAGATCGTATAAACTTTGGAGCTTTACGAGTACTCAACGATGATTCAATTGCCGGAGGAAAAGGTTTTGGATCTCATCCTCATAGTAATATGGAAATTATAACAATCCCTTTGTCAGGAAGTATTCAACATCAGGATAGTATGGGACACACTGAGGTAATTAAACCTGGAGAAGTACAAGTCATGAGTGCTGGCAAAGGTATTGTACACAGCGAGTTCAATGCTGACAATGTTAATGAACTTAAATTATTCCAAATTTGGATTTTGCCCAATGAAAAAGATGTTGTTCCTAGATACGATCAAAAATCATTTAATTTTTCAGTCAAAAATGAATGGATTTCTATTGTATCTCCTAAAAACTTTAAAGATGCTAATCTATGGATTCACCAAGAAGCTTGGTTACATTTGGGCTATTTTGATAAAGATTTCAATGTTGAATATTACCTCAATAAATCTGACAATGGTATATACCTTATGGTAATTGAAGGAAGTTTTTCTGTTAACGGACAAAATTTAAATGCAAGAGATGCTATCGGAATATGGGAAGCTGGCTTTGTCACTATACAAGCAACAAGTAAAAATTCAAGAATTTTACTCATAGAAGTTCCTATGATTTCCATAAATTAAACTTATAAAATTGCTATTCATTTGCTTTACTCAAATAAATTTACATACCCCTGACAAAGTTTATTTTGGTTTAAATTTTGCTCTTGAATTCTACAGATATATTTAACACATTAAAGATCATTTTTTAATTTTAATATAAAAAGAATAGATTGTATATGGCATTTATTGATTATTATAAAGTTCTAGGCTTGGATAAAAATGCATCTGCTGACGATATTAAAAAAGCATATCGAAAGTTAGCAAGAAAGCATCATCCAGACCTAAATCCCAATGATAAAGAGGCACAAAAAAAGTTCCAACAAGTCAATGAAGCTAACGAAGTTTTAAGCGACCCAGAGAAAAGAAAAAAATACGATCAGTACGGTGAAAACTGGAAACATGCTGAACAGTTTGAACAAGCCCAACAACAGCAGGGAGGTAACGGGCAGTATTATTATGAAAATGCAGGCAATCCTTTCGATGGTTTCTCTCAAGGATTCGGCACTGAAGATTTTTCAGATTTTTTTGGGGATTTATTTGGTGCAAAAGCTGGGAATAACCAAAGAAGCAGAACTTCCCAGTTTAAGGGACAAGATTATACAACAGAATTGCACCTTTCTTTAAGGGATGCAGCAACCACTCATAAACAAACCTTAAACATCAATGGTAAACAAATAAGAATAACCATTCCTGCCGGTGTTTCCAATGGGCAACAAATAAAACTTAAAGGACAAGGCGGTGAAGGGCTGAATAGCGGTCCAAAGGGGGATTTATATATCACTTTTATAATCTCTGAGGATTCTAATTTTAAACGTTTGAATGATGATTTAAATACTACGGTTGAAATTGATCTTTATACGGCTGTTCTTGGAGGCGAAACAATGGTTGATACGTTGGACGGGAAAGTTAAATTAAAAGTTTCTCCGGGCACCCAAAACGATACCAAAGTTCGACTTAAAGGTAAGGGATTTCCTGTTTATAAAAAAGAGAATCAATGGGGGGATTTATTTGTAACCTATAAAGTTAAAATACCTACCCAACTTACACCTAAACAAAAAGAATTATTTGAAGAATTAGCAAAATCCTAAAAAATTACCTCATGGAACATGAATTAATCAATCTTAAAGAATATTGTTTTCATTATAAAGTGGAATCTTCCTTTATTCATGAACTAGAAGAAATGGGTCTTATACGCGTTTTTAAACAAGAAGAGGAGCGATTTATATCCATGGATTCATTAAAGGAACTTGAATCCTATAGTAGGATGCATTACGATCTTGAAATTAATACCGCTGGCATCGATGCTATAAAAAACTTACTCAATAAAATTGAAGTTTTAGAAAACGAAATGAATAATTTACGCAATCGATTAAATCTTTACGAATAAATCTATATAGATCCATATTTTAAAACCGTAGAACTTAAGAAATGGTGATTGGTATTGTTTGCTATTGTTTCTAAAGTTCCTCGGTTTTATTCTACTTATTATTGATAAAAAAATTATTAAAAGTTAATCCAACTTCTAACCATCTACCAGGCATAGGAACCAAGTTGGTTTCAGTGTATTGGGTGTTAAATATATTATTTACTTGCAGGTACGATTCTAGTCTACGATTTTTAAAAGATAAACGTGCGTCTAACAACTGATAACTATCTAAGGTTAAACGATCATTATATCTATAAATCCATTGATTAGTCCAGTTTTTAAACAATCTTTGCTCAAATTTAACCACTAATTGGTGCTTTAAATTATCTAATAAATATTTTGAAAAATTAGCTGTTGAATTTTCCAGCTTATTATCTAAATATGTATAACCAATATTTATGGACGAAAAAAGTTTATATCCAAAATCATAATTTAGTTTTACTTCTACTCCATTCGTATTAACTCTAGCAATATTTTCAGGCGTCCATTTACTATCCTCGTTTTCTCTAACCCAATCAATTAAATTATTAGCCTCTCTCCTAAACAAACTTATTTCAGAACTTAGTTTATTTAAATTAGCTTGATATCCAATTTCATAAGACCATGCCATTTCAGGCTTTAAATCAGGGTTTCCATTGTTTAAAGGATCTGTGTAGAATAAATCCGTATATGATGGTATTCTATACGTTTTCCCAACATTTAAGAAAATTATATTTTTGGAATTTATTTTATATCCAATATCAATTCCCGGATACCAAAAATTTCCTTGATCCGAATAATTTACAAAGCTGATTCCTGGACTAATATCTAAAGCATTATTAAATAACAAAAAGCGATGCTCTAAAAAAAATAAACTTATGGTTCTATTTTTATCCTCTAGGTTCGTTGAGTTAATAAATTCTCTCCTAACATCTGCACCAACTTTTGCAATACCCAATGAATATAAATAGGAAGCCTCAGCCTTAGCTCCTATTGTATTTCCTAAATGCAAATTTCGATAAGCAGATGGATTTTTACGATTAAATATATACTCATCTTGAGATCTTCTCCAAAAAACATGGGACTGTAATTTAAAGTTGGAGAATTGCTGGTTCCAACCTAAACTAACTAATGAAGTTTGAATTTCTTCGTATTGTTCTTTGGCTTGAGAAGAGGAATAAAAGCCATTGGCTCCGAATTTTTTCTCAAAAAAACCAGATTGAAACCAGAGTTCTCCTTTATCTAGAATGTATCGGTTCTGATACCATATGTTCTTTTTAGTAAAGTCTGTATTATAACGATAACCGTCTGATTGTGCATTTCCTATTTGTATAAACTGAGAGAATTTTTCACCGTTTAAATTTGCATTTGCAGATAGAGAATATGTACCATAATCCCCTCCATATATTGATATCCCTAGTTTATTTTCTGTAGATGGTTGAGTAATTATATTCACCACTCCTGCATAGGCATTTAAACCAAAACGACGTGCTGCAGGACCTTTCACTATTTCTATTTTTTGAACCGATGCCAAATTTAATGGCAAACTTAACATGTTGTGAGCCGTTTGACTATCATTCATAGGGATGCCATTCACTAAAACAAGTACTTGTTCAAAAGAACTCCCTCTAATACTTATATCTGCCTGTATGCCGTGTGCACCTCTCTGCCTAATATCAATTCCTGAATAATAAGACAAGAGTTCTTCAATCGTAGAAGCAGGACTGTTTTGAATCTCTTTTTTTTCTATGGTTTGTATATTCTGCGAAATATTTTCTAAACTTAGTGACGTTTTTCTACCTGTAACAATAACCTTTGATAATTCTCCTGTCTTTTGAGCATAGGTAAGAGAGATAAAAAATAGATTAAATGCAACAACATTTATTAATTTTGGTAAGGTATAAAAGTTAACGATATATTTCATTGTAAGACTTAAATATAAAATTTAAAACAAATTAAGTAACTTTCCGGATCATTTAAACATACCACTTTTTTAAAAATGGATAGTCCGGATACAATTCCTTTTCAAAGTTTTATTCAAATAGATCGTAAATCCAATACTGCTATTTATTTACAAATAGTAACCCAAATGATCAACGCCATTCAAAGACAATACCTCTACAAAGGAATGAAACTTCCCGGTACAAGGGTTTTAAGTAAAATTCTAAATGTAAATCGTAATACCTTAGTCTTAGTCTATGAGGAACTTGCTTCTTTGGGATGGATTGAAATTATTCCTAACAAAGGAACATTTATTCTAGCTAAAGAAGAAAATGTAGTTAACAGAATTAAAAACACAACCCCTGTTAGGTATACGACCTACCCAAATTCAACAGGGTTTAGATTTAAAAAATCTATGATTTTAGATTCGCCTTTTGAAACTCCTACATATTCATTTATACTAAATGATGGAATTCCAGATTTACGTTTGTTACCTATTCAACCTTTGGCTAAACTATATTCAACTAGTTTGAAAAGAAAAAAAAATATTGATTGGGCTTTTCATGAAAGCAAAGATTTTTTTAAATCTCATTTATCTAACTTTCTAAATCTTACCCGTGGCTTGCATATTACCAAAAAAAATATGCTTGTTGCTAGAAGCATTGAAACTTGTTTGTACATATCTTCTGAAATACTTATATCTCCTGGAGATAAAGTAATAGTTGGAGAACTAAGCTACTTTCTTCCTAATATGATTTTTCAAAAGGCAGGAGCACAGTTACTAACTATTCCTATTGATAAAGAGGGTATTTTAATTGAGCCTTTGAAACATTTATGTAAAAAAAATAAGATAAGAATGCTTTACTTAACGCCCCATCATCACTACCCTACCACGGTAACGCTTAGTGCAGAAAGACGCATTGCTTTGCTTGAACTTTCAACCCAATACGGATTTATAATTTTGGAAGACGATTATGATTATGATTTTAATTATACCAATAGCCGTACATTACCACTAGCGAGTGCTGATAAGGATGGAATGGTAGTTTATATAGGCTCTTTTGGAAGATCATTGGCTCCTGGTTTTCGCTCAGGATTTATTATAGCTCCACAAAATTTAATTCATGAAATGAATAAATTATTAGGTATTATTGATCGGCAAGGAGATGTTTTCATGGATTTATCTCTCGGTGAAATGATTGAAGAAGGGGAAATTTATAGACATTTAAAAAAATCTACCTATATATATAAAGAAAGAAGAAATTCACTTACCCACCTACTCTCCCACCATTTTAAAAATGAAATACGGTTTACACCACCTAGCGGAGGCTTAGCTACATGGATAGAATGGAATTTCCCCATTAATTTGATGCAAATAAGAGAAAATTGTAAAAAGGAAAATATTTTTATTCCAAAGTCTTTGCTTTATCAATCAAAAAAAGTTACCGCTCTTCGTATGGGATTTGGTAATTTTTCAACCAATGAATTGGAAATGATCGTAGAAAAATTGAAATTTTGCACGTGCAAATAATCTATGATATTCTTATAAAAATGTAATATGCCTAACTAATTCAAATAATTTCACTTAAGCTATGTTACAGTTACAAAAAATTTTCAATAAATTTGAATTATGGATTGGTTTGCAAAATGGTTTAATACACCGTATTATCATATTTTATATAAAAATCGTAACGAGGAAGAAGCTCAAGAGTTTATAATTAACTTAATTAAATATCTTTCGCTCCCGATTGATAGTAAAATTCTTGATTTAGCTTGTGGAAAAGGCAGACATAGTATTTTCTTAAATAAGTTAGGATACAACGTTACGGGGGTTGACCTAGCAACTAAAAGTATTGAAGAAGCCAAAATACAAGAGAATGAAAAATTGCATTTTTTTGTAGGAGATATGCGTGAAACTAATTTCCCTAATGAGTTTAATGCAATTCTAAATCTTTTTACAAGTTTTGGCTATTTTAGTGATGATGCAGATAACCTAAAAGTTTATCAATCCGTATATGAACAATTAAAACCTCAAGGGATTTTTGTCATGGATTTCATGAATGCTTCATTAGCGGAAACTAATCTAGTTGAAAAAGAAGATAAAGAAGTGGATGGAATATTGTTTCATCTTCAACGGAAAACTGAAAATGATTTTATAATAAAAGACATTCATTTTAGTGACAATGGCGAAGATTTTCACTTTCAGGAAAGGGTTAAAGCCTTCAAACTTGACTATTTTGAAAATTTAGCAAAGATAGTTGGATTTAAGTTAAAAAGAGTTTTCGGTGACTATCAACTAAATGAGTTTGATTCTAAAAGATCTCCTCGTTTAATATTAATATTTGAAAAGTAATGGAATATGTTGTACTAATAGTTGCTGTAATTATTGGAGCCTTTATTGCATATTTTTTTCAAAATAACCATAGATTCAGTAAAAAACTTTTAATGTTTAGTGCAGGGCTTCTATTAGCGATTACTGTTCTAGATATGTTTCCAACCCTGTATTCTTCCCATGAAAAAGTAAATGCCGGGCTATGGGTAATTGTCGGTGTTTTTTTACAATTGTTATTGGAAGGTTTATCTAAAGGCATAGAACATGGACATGTACATACTCATAGCCATGGTCAGGTAGATTCTATTGTTCCTTTAAGTGTAATGCTTGGATTATTCATTCATTCATTTTTAGAAGGTGCACCCATTGAAGCTCATCACCATGGACACTCCCACGAACATTCTAATATTTTATGGGCGTTAAGCATCCATAAAATATCTGAGACTATTGTACTTTCAACTTTTGTTTTTTCACTTAAAATTAAAAATTTATATAAATTTTTAATTTTGATATTATTTGCTATATCTGCTCCAATTGGAACATTAGTTGGCTCTATTATACCAAACAAATACTTTCCTGAAATTATTGGAATAGTATCTGGTATATTTCTACATACATCCTCAGTTATCATTTTTGAAAGTAATGAGAAACACAATTTGAATTTTCAAAAATTATTCTTGGTATTCATGGGTATGTTGGTGGGATACTTAATAACTCTTGGATAATATAATAATTTGTACCCTGTTTTATTCATTATTGAAAAAAATGCAGAAATCAATTAATCAGCTTGAAATAAAAAAATCATATTTATTAGCGATAAGTGGAGGTATTGATAGTATGGTTCTTTTGCATTTATTTCAACAAACAAGTTTATCTTTTAGTGTAGCACATTGCAACTTTAATCTAAGAGGGGAGGATTCATTAAAGGATGAAGCATTTATTCGAGAATATTGTGAAAAACACAAAATAAAACTACACGTAAAAAGTTTCGACACTTTAAAAATTAAGCAAAAAAAAGAATCTATTGAAATGGTTGCTCGAGACTTAAGGTATCATTTTTTTTTAGAATTAATAAAGAAATATAATTATAATTACCTAGTAACGGCTCATCACCTTAATGATCATATCGAAACCTTTTTTATTAATTTATTTAGAGGTGCTGGTCTAAAAGGACTTTCCGGCATAAAAAAAAAGAGAGATTATATTATAAGGCCGCTGCTAAATTTTTCTCGGAAAGAAATTTTAGAATATGCTCAAAACAATGTTATAATTTGGCGTGAAGATTATACTAACCAAAGCACAGACTTTTTAAGAAACAAAATTAGACATACAATAATTCCTAATTTAGAAGACATAAAACCTAATTTTATATATTTAGCTAAAAAAAGCCTCTCAATTATAGATGAATCTCAAAAATTTATTCAAAAGCAAGTGAATCTCTTAAAAGATGATGTTACTTTAAAAATTGATTCAAATATATCTGTGATTGATTTAAATAAGCTTTTAAATGCTGAATCACTCTTAGTTTATTTATTACTGGCTGAATTTGGATTCATAAATAAAAAAGATTGTGAAAATATACTTAAATCAAAAACAGGCAGTATTTTTTTATCTAAAACCCATAAATTATGGGTAAATCGGAACGAGATATTGGTCGAGGCATTACAAAATAGAACGATTTATGAATCTGAAATAAATTTAAAAATTAATTCCATCCCTTGGGAAATTGATCATCCTTTACATGTATCGCTCTATACCTCAAAGAAACATGAAAAAAGTGAATCCCATGAAATTTTAGATTTAAACACAATATCTTTTCCTTTATATTTTAGAAATTGGAAATCTGGAGATTTCTTTTACCCTATTAATGGGAATGGAAAGAAGAAAGTAAGTAAATTTTTAAAAGACCTGAAAATTTCCAATTATGAAAAAAATAAAACTTTCGTTTTATGTGACGGCTTAGATCGAATAATTTGGCTGGTTGGTTATCGTTTAGACGATCGTTTTAAAATATCCAATAATACTACTGATTTACTAAATTTAAGATTACATAAAAATCTTACATCTTATTAAACCCGTTTATAATAAGAAAGAAAATTCCACATTTTACGTGTTTTTAAATATGTGAAATTTAAATCATTCGCATAAGCTTCCTTTTCAAAACTAATTTTCTTATACGCCAACTGAAGATTTTTATATTTAACTACATTGTATAAATACTCTGTCAAATACCACAAAAAGAAAAAAATCCATAATAATTCAATTTGTTGTCTCAAATGAATTTTTTCATGATTAATTAGACGCTTATCGTATAACATATGTTTATAACGCACAAAAATAAATGGGAATATTGCCATTCCTTGAAAGCTACCTATAAATATAAACGGTAAATAAACAATCATTTATTTCTATGTTTTTCAAGTAAATTTACTAGCGAATCGCTTAACCCAATTTCCATTTTTCTACAAAATAAAGCTTCTGAATTTATAATCTTTTCAAAATCATTAGGGTCTAAATTTCTAGGATTATTTATACAATTTGTCCAGTCTATATACCTTAAATTGTTATTAATAATTTTTTCTTTGAAATGAGAGTTAAGAAGCACAACTTGAAAAAAGACTTCATCTGAACACCATGTTGTTTTAAAAAAATTGATTATTTTTTTATCTTCGGCAACCTGTAATAAAAACTCTATAACTTCCTTGGATAAATTCCACCAATTAGACCCCCAATAACAGGTATAATTATTAATCATTTTGATCTTGTATTCCTTTTTGGTTAAAAATTTATACATTAATTTAAAAGCAGTATGGAATTTTCTCTCTATAATTCTATGACTAGGATAATGTTTACGGTCTACTCTGTATAAATACTCGTGATATTTATTATTCTCAGTAACTAAAAAATACTCTAAAAAATTATTACTTAAATTGTTATTAAAAAACTCATCAATATCAAAATTACTTTTTATAGGATAATCTTGTCCAGAAATAAAGATAACGTGAGAAAAATCTTTTTGTTCTTCAACGATTTGCCTTAATGAATTTAGGGTTGATTCAACTTGTGAATATTCACCCCAAACCACTGAAACCCTTTTTTTAATCAATACAGCTTTACTAGATATTTTATTAATATTAATACTTGATTTTTTATCAATATTTACATATATAGTAAAAGTAGGATAATCTAAGGCGTCAATTAACCTATTGAGGTGATCTAAATTTTTGTGCGCATGAATCAATATTATTTTCTTCATTCTTTTGAATTATAACTATGATTAGTTTTGTTTGTATGGAAATAAATTTTAGGTAAAATTACTACCTTTGCTTTACTTTGAAAACTAATTTAATTAAAAGCTTATTAAGCTCTCATTTAAAAGGAACTCTTTTAGATGAGGAAATTCATTTATTATCAGAAAATAAAATCTTAAAATTATCTGTTAAAGGCGCTGTTGGTTCCTTTATTAATTTGTTTTGTAGTTATTTACATGCTGCAACAGACAAATCTATTTTTTTGTATTTTGCTGATAAGGAAGAAGCCATTTACGCTTTAAATGAGATTGAAAGTCTTTTTGGAAAGGAGAAAGTACTATTTTATCCCTCTTCTCACCTAAATCCCTACCAAGTAGAAGAAGTGCAGAACGCAAATGTTGTTTTGCGAACTGAAGTCTTAAATAGCATATTAAATCATAATAAATCTAAATTTATAATCTCTTATTCTGAAGCTTTATCAGAAAAAGTTTTAAGTAAAAAATCTTTAGAAAATGTAACTCAAAAAATTTCTGTTGGAAATAAATTAAATCCTGACTTTTTAAATGAAGTTTTATTTAGTTTCAATTTTCAACGAACGGATTTTGTAACTCAGCCGGGTGAATTTTCTTTGCGTGGAGGAATTTTAGATATATTTTCCTTCTCCGATGAAAAACCTTATAGAATTGGTTTTTTCGGAAATGAAATTGAATCTATACGAAAATTTAATATTGAGACACAACTTTCAGAAGAAAGTGTTACTGAGTTTACTATTGTTCCAAATATTGATACCTCTTATCATAACTCAGAATCAAAAATTAATTTTTTAGAATATCTGCCTGAAGATATTATTTTTATTGCTAAAGATTTAGATATTTCTCTATCTGTAATTGATAAAAAATTTCAAAAAGCTGAAGAGGTATATTCATCACTTACTAGTATTATAAATAGAGAAAAGCCGAAAGATTTATTTATAGACTCTAACGATATTTTAAAAATAATTGAGAAGTTTTCATTTATAGAGTTTTCATCACTCCCACATTTTTTAAACTTTAAAACGATTCAACTCAACCAATCAGAACAACCAAGCTTCCATAAACAATTTCATTTATTAGGAGAAGATTTACTAAGTAAAGAAAAAAATGGTTTTGTAAATTATATTGCCTTCCAATCTGAAAAACAAGAAGATCGATTAAAAGAAATTTTTTCTACCATTGAACATGAAGTTCCTTTTAAAGGAATTCACGTAAATATTAGTAAAGGTTTTATTGACTATGACTCTAAATTTCTTATATATACAGATCATCAAATATTTGAACGCTATCACCGATATCAAGTTAGAAACTCATTTTCTAAATCTGAATCGCTAACCCTTAAAGAATTAACTGACTTAAAAGTTGGAGATTATGTCACCCATGTAGATCATGGTATTGGAAAATTCATGGGGCTTGTAAAAATTAAAAATGATGATAAAATTCAGGAAACCATCAAGCTTGTTTATAAAAATAATGATATTCTATATGTAAACATTCATTCATTACATAAAATTTCCAGATTTTCAGGCAAAGACGGTGTAGAAATAAGTTTAAACCAACTAGGCTCTCCCGCTTGGAAAAACTTAAAAAATAAAGCCAAGAAAAAAGTTAAAGAGGTTGCTTTTGATTTAATTAAATTGTATGCGGAAAGAAGGACTAAGGAGGGCTTTGCTTTCTCTCCAGATGGATATCTTCAAAACGAGCTAGAAGCCTCCTTTATGTACGAAGACACTCCAGATCAAGAAAAGGCAATTCAAGAAGTTAAAATGGATATGGAAAAACCGATTGCCATGGATCGATTGGTTTGTGGTGATGTGGGCTTTGGAAAAACAGAAGTGGCCATTCGTGCAGCTTTTAAAGCTGCCACTGACGGAAAGCAAACGGCTATTATGGTTCCTACTACAGTGTTGGCTCTTCAACATTATAAAACTTTTTCTAAAAGGCTTAAAGACTTTCCTGTTCGGGTGGAATATTTAAATAGATTTAAGACAGCTAAACAAAAAAAAGAAATTATACATGATTTAGGTGAAGGGAAAATTGATATTGTAATCGGTACACAACAGTTGGTAGGAAAAGATATAGTTTTCAAAGACTTAGGATTATTAATTATAGACGAAGAACACAAGTTTGGAGTTTCTGTAAAAGATAAACTTAAAACTTTAAAAACTACTGTTGATACTCTTACTCTAACTGCAACCCCAATTCCACGAACCCTGCAATTTTCTTTAATGGCTGCACGGGATTTGTCTGTTATAAAAACACCTCCTCCCAATCGTCAGCCGGTACAAACTCAACTGATGGGCTTTAATGAAGAAATGATTCGAGATGCTGTCATGTATGAACTAAACAGAGGTGGACAAGTATTTTTTATAAATAATCGAGTTGAGAGTTTAGCAGTTTTAGCAGGAATGATTCAAAGATTAGTTCCCATGGCTAGAGTTATCACTGGACATGGACAAATGGAAGGTAAAAAATTAGAACAAATTATGGTTGACTTCATGGAGGGGGAATACGATGTACTTATTTCAACAACTATAATTGAATCGGGATTAGATGTTCCAAATGCCAATACTATTTTCATTAATGATGCTCAAAGATTTGGACTGGCAGATTTACACCAGATGCGAGGGAGAGTTGGAAGATCAGACAGAAAAGCCTTTTGTTACTTAATTACCCCTCCTATTGATGTGTTAACCTCTGAAGCAAGAAAGCGTTTACAGGCAGTTGAACAATTCTCAGATTTAGGATCTGGTTTCAATATTGCCATGAAAGATTTAGAAATTCGAGGCGCGGGAGATCTGTTGGGTGCTGAGCAAAGTGGTTTTTTTAATGAAATTGGATTTGAAACTTACCAACAAATTCTCAACGAGGCTATTGAAGAATTAAAAGAAAATGAATTTGCTGAACTTTTTGAAAACGAAAATAAAACTAAGGACTTCGTGTCAGAAGTACAAATTGATACTGATTTTGAACTACTAATACCTGACGAATATGTTAATAAAGTGGAAGAGCGTTTTTCTCTATATCAAAAACTTTCTGAACTTGAAAATGAAAGTCAATTAGAAATTTTCAGTCAAGAACTCATAGATCGATTTGGTGAATTACCTAATCCTACGAAAGATTTACTTGAAAGTATTCGATTAAAATGGCTCGCTAAATCTCTAGGCTTTGAAAAACTTGTCATAAAAAATAATATCTTATTGGCTTATTTCCCCACCAATTCTCAATCCAAATACTATCAATCTAATTTTTTTAAAGGTATATTAGAGTATTTAAATAAAAATTCAGAAGAAGGAATATTTAAACAAAAAAACACCAACGATGGTTCAATCTTATATTTTAAAAAGGAAAATATATATTGTATTAATACTATACTAAACTTTTTTAATCAAATTAAAAATTTTATCTCTCATATTTAGATTCTTATCCTGTATATTTGCATTTGTTTTATCTTATGAGAAATATTTTAAAATGTAACATTTTTAATAAAGTACTTATAATTGCATCTATTCTTGCATTATTACCATTTTTACTTTTGTGCTTATTTACCCAACCAACCTTAGATGATTTTGGTTATGCTTTAAATTTATCAGATAAATCTTTTATTGAGACTCAAATCAATATCTACATGAACTGGAGTAGTAGATATACGGCAACAGGTCTATTAATACTTAACCCCATTCAATGGGGCTTCTGGAGTGGCTATAAATTAATATCCTTAGGCATGATAGTATTGTTTGTTATCGCAACATTTTATATGTTTTATAAAATTTCAACTAATAATGCTATAACAATTATATTGAGTTGTTCATTTATATTTTGCTATTTGTTTATGGTGCCTGAAATTGTATCCTCTTTTTATTGGCTAGCTGGTTCAGCAACTTATCATTTTGCCAATATATTGTTGATTTTTTTTGTAGGACTTTCAATATCATATTACAATCAAAAATCTTTAATAAAGATACTAATGCTATTTTTATTAGTATTTCTAATTATTGGATGCAATGAAATCTCAATGATTTACTTGGATATCTATATATTTATAATATTTATATATTCCTATTTAAAGAAAAAAAAACTTAATTATAGTTGGTTATTTCTACTTGTTTGGGCTGGATTCTTAACCTTATTAATTTTATTATCTCCAGGTAATGCTAAGCGTTCTTCTTCCATAATTCATCACATTCCTTTACTTGAAAGTTTTTTTATGGCTGTAAAAAAGTCTATAGTTATAATTTTTAGATATGGAATCATCGTCTTCATTATTAACTTATTGGTATTTTATAATTGTAGAAATGATTTAAAAAAATATAATTTTTTGATATTAAATTTTCCTTTTTATTTTTACATAATTGCACTATTTATATTTTTATTCTTAGGCTCATTCCCTAGTTTACTAAGCATTGGAAGTTATCCTCCACAACGAACAGTCAATGTGATTTTTTTACCCCTACTTATTTTCTCAATGATTATTAGTTTTAAAATGGTGGTATCAACCTATATATATAACTTAAAAATTTCTCCTAATAAACTAAGCTTCATACTACTATTTATTATTTTTAGTTATTCTTTTATAGTTGGAAATAAAGAGTTTTTAAGTGTTCATAATAATTTATATTTGGCTTATTATGATCTTATAAGTGGAAAAGCTTATAAATATAATAAAGAAATAGAAGCTAGATATAAAAAGATTGAATGCTCAAACAATGAAAATATTGTATTATCTCCATTAAAATATAGACCTAGATCAATTTTCATCTCTGATTTAAGCCCTGATCCAAGTTATTTCTACAACCAATCTATGGCTAATTTTTTTAGTAAAAAAACTATTTCTATTATTGAAAAATAATTCTCATACAAAACATATGACTAAAAACTGTGTAATAATTCCCTGTTACAATGAAGAATTAAGACTTCCCATTTCGGAATTCGAAGAAAATTTAACTTCTCAAAATTCTCTATATTTTTGTTTTGTCAATGATGGAAGTTCAGATGGTACATTAAATATTCTAAATAAAATTAAAAGCAGATACCCAAATCAAATATATGTTATTGATAAAAAGAAAAATGCTGGCAAAGCTTCTGCTATATATACAGGAATAAATGAAATGCTTAAATTAAATTACTTTGATGTAGTTGGATATTTAGATGCTGATTTAGCAACTTCCATTCAAGAATACGAAAGAATTTGCACCTACATACATCCGCCCATTGAATTTGTTTTTGGATCAAGAATAAAAAGAATAGGTTCTCACATTAATAGAAAACTGCATAGACATCTTATTGGAAGAGTTTTTGCTACCTTATCTAGTACAATGTTAAATCTTCCTGTCTATGACACCCAATGCGGGGCAAAAGCTTTTACTTCTAAAACAGCAAAACAAATTTTTAATGAACCTTTTATTTCTGATTGGAGTTTTGATGTTGAAATATTTTTTAAATTCATACATTTAGTGGGTAAAGATAAGGTTGAAGAAAAAGCAAAAGAAATACCATTAGAATCTTGGAGAGATGTTGGAGATTCAAAGGTAAAGCTTTCTTACTCTTTAAAATTACCCTTTGAATTATTAAGAATTAAAAGATATTACAAGAAAAAATTTAAATAATGAATAAGTTTCTTATAGTCGGATTAGGAAATATTGGTGAAGAATATATTTATACCAGACATAATATAGGTTTTTTGATCTCAGACTATTTAGCAGAAAATTTAAATGCAACATTTAAGCCCTCAAATTTTGGTCAATTATGTGAAACTTCTTTTAAAGGAAGAAAAACTTTTATTCTAAAACCTAACACATTTATGAATCTTAGTGGAAATGCTGTGAAGTTTTGGCTTGCAAAAGAAAAGATACAATTAGAAAACTGTTTAGTTATTTGTGACGATTTAAGTATACCTTTTGGACATATCCGTTTAAAGCCTAAAGGGAGTAGCGCTGGGCATAACGGGTTAAAAAGCATTGAAAATAACATTCAAAGCCAACAATATCCACGATTACGTTTTGGAATTGGTAATGATTTTCTTAAAGGTCAACAAATTGACTATGTTTTAGGTAAGTGGACTGAGGAAGAATATACCAAATTAAATACTAGAATAAACGTTGGGGTAGCAGCCATTAGATCATTTATTTTTTCAGGAATAAATAATACTATGAATGAATTTAATGCAAACAAAGAGGGATTATAAGAGTGTATATTATTGCTATACCTAAAGCATCATTACCCCCTCTATTAAACTTACTTCTTTGTAATAATTTATTATTGAGGTAGAATCTACAGCGTATATATTTACACTTATACTTGTATATTTATTGTTTTTACTCTCCCTCATTGAAAATGTTGGAGAAGCAAATTCAAAAATTTTTTGAATTTTAGCGATCTTGCTACTCTCCGTAGGAACTATAAATTTAAACATATATTTACCTGGAAGAGTATTACTTTCATCCAATTGAATTTTCAACTTATCATAAAATTCTTCTGAATTCTTATTATTGATATCCTTTGAATTAATTTCATTATTACTCATATAAATTTACGATCAAAACTTAAGCCAAATAAATATCTTTATTGAAATAACTTATTTTTTCATTTATTAATTGATTCAAAAATACAATTTTTAATATAGATTATAAATCTAATGTAATTTATGAACCCCTGAAATTAAGACTATGAAAATTATACTTTTATTTTATTTAACATTTATTATACAATTAAAATAAAAGCCAAACGTTAAGAGATAAAATAACCTCCAATAAAAATAAATATTATGATAAAATATTTTTTTTCAATTATTACTCTAATTGCATTCTACAGTTGTTCAACATCTTTTAATAATGGATTTACCAATGGCAATAGCGAAAAATTAAATCAAAGAAATATTTCACAGTTGAATGGAACTTACGAAATTTTTGCCTCCGGAAAATATAATGAGAATGGGCGGTTTACTGCTGTAAGTACTAATAAAAAAAAATACTCATTCTATAACAAAATTGAAAATAAACTTCCAAATATGAAAGTAAAAGACTTGGGAGATATAGGCAATATTTTAAAAAATCCTCCTATTGATTCAATTCCAAGTTTAACTAGTAATTACGAAGCTTTTGAAGTTAAAATAAAACCAGATGGTTACCTTACATTTAATTTTCTAAAAAATGATCAAATTGCTACATCATTGACATATAAAGGCAATATTAAGGATGGATTTATTTATCTTCCTAAGGAAAAAAATTGTACAAAAATTTACTCTTCAAAGAATTGTGTCATAAGTCAACGAAGAATAGGTTTAGCGGAAGATGGAAGTATTATTCTTCAAGAATCAAACAAAGTGGATGCATCTTCTCAAACCACATCAGTTTTACTTTCATTATTTGAAGGTAATGGAGAAAATGCTTATAAGTATAAAAAGATAAATTAGTTACAATTAAGTATTTCTATATTACTAAATAAAAGCAGATAATTTTATGGATTATCTGCTTTTATCATCTAAAAAACCTAAATTCATTCTTAATTCCTTAAGATGTATTTCATAAAATATAATTATTGTATCTTTAAAAAATAAAATAATTTCTAAGAATGAATGTTTCAAGGCTATTTGATATTCCTTATTTTCAACTAGTAAATGCTCCACAAGAAAGCTCTTTGGTTACTAAACATGCTGGTAAATGGGTGGTAATCTCCACTCAGGAACTTGTTCAACTAATTAATCAAGTGAGTAGAGGTTTATTAAGATTAGAAGTAAAAAAAGGAGATCATATTGCCATTCTTAGTCCAAATAATAGTACTGAATGGTTAATAATTGATTTTGCGATCCAACAAATTGGAGCTGTTACGATTCCCATATATCCCAATTTAAGTGATCCTGATTTAAAGTTTATCTTAAAACATAGCAATAGTAAGTTTTGCTTTGTTTCAGGAATGGAGTTGGTGAATAAAATTCAACGAATCAATTTGGATAGTATACACTTAAAAAACATATTCACATTTGAAAATTTAGATCATTTAATTTCTTTAGATTCTATAAAAGAATTAGGTAATGATTTATCCAATCAAAAAGAGGTTGAGAAAATTAAACAGAACATTCATCCAGAACATTTAGCAACAATCATATATACTTCCGGCACTACTGGTTCACCTAAAGGTGTAATGCTTAGTCATAAAAACCTATTGTCTGACGCTTTAAATACTCATGAAAGAGTGATTATTGAAAATAGCGGTATTATAAAAATGTTAAGTTTCCTTCCCATATGCCACGTACTTGAAAGAATGGTCGTTTACTTAGCTATGTATCGTTCTTATAATATCTATTTTGCAGAAAGTATAGAAAAAGTTCCTGAGCACTTAAAAGAAATTAAACCACATATAATGACTGTGGTTCCCCGGGTAATTGAAAAATTATATTCTACTATATATCAAAAGGGTACCTCGTCCGGTTGGATACAAAAACATATATTTTTATGGGCATTAAAAATTGGACATAATTTTCAACCTTTTACATCTACTTCATTATCCTATAAAATTGTAAATCAACTAGTTTTTAAAAAATGGAGAGAAGGTCTAGGAGGAGAAATTAAAACAATTATTTCAGGAGGAGCACCACTCTCTAAAAATTTAAACAAAATTTTTTTCGCTGCAGGTTTACCCATTTTGGAAGGTTATGGATTAACAGAAACTTCTCCAGTAATTGCAGTCAATGGAAAAGATAAAAATTTATTTAAGTTCGGTACTGTAGGACCTCTCTTAAAAGACATGAAAGTCAAAATCGCTGAAGATGGGGAAATATTAACACAAGGTCCTAATGTTTTTATGGGTTATTACAATGAAGAAGATAAGACTAAAGAAGCTTTTACGGACGATGGATGGTTTAAAACTGGAGATATTGGAGAGATGGATGGAATTTTTCTAAAAATTACAGATAGAAAAAAAGAAATATTCAAGACTTCCGGAGGTAAATTCATTACTCCTCAAATCACTGAAAATCTATTAAAACAATCTCGCTTTATAGAGCAAGCAATGGTAGTAGGTGCCGGTGAAAAAATGCCTTGTGCGCTTATTCAACCTAATTTTTTATTCATCCAAAAATATTTAGTACGTAAAAACCTCATAGAAAATAAAAGGGAATTTTCAAATCAGGAATTAATTGAAAATGTTACTATCAAAGACCGAATATGGAAGGAAGTTGAAAAAGTAAACATGACTTTAGGGAATTGGGAACAAATAAAAAAAATTGAATTAACTCCTTGCATTTGGTCTATGGAAGGTGGAGAATTAACGCCTACTTTAAAACTAAAAAGAAAATTCATCAAGGAAAAATACATTGATTTGTATAACAAAATGTACGAGAAAAACTTATAATTACAAATTTATATTTCTTAATAAAAGTTGATTATACGTAGCTTTATTTTCAAACGATATTACTTTGATTAAACATTGTTAAAGTATTTCTCTTAGTTTATAAATCTTTATAATTAGATTCAAGTATAAATCATTTAATACCACAAAGCTTATATTTAAACACAATTTTACTATGAGACTAAATGAGCTAGATGCTAAGATGAGATGTTTTGAAATTTCAAACGATTTTGAAATTTTACCTGAAATCTATATGATTGCAAGATTAGACGGAAGAGGTTTTACTAAACTTACCAAAGAAATACATCCATACAAAAAACCTTTTGATTTAGAATTTAGTAATTTAATGGTTGAAACTTCTAAACATTTAATGAATTGCGGTTTTCATATCTTGTATGCTTATACACAAAGTGATGAAATATCTCTTCTATTTCATAAAAAGGAAACAGCTTTCTCAAGAAAAACTAGAAAGTACATCTCTATACTTGCAGGTGAAGCAAGCGCAAAATTTTCATTGTTATTAGGAAGTACTGGTGTTTTTGACTGTAGAATTTCTCAGTTACCCCATAGAGAGCTAGTGATGGATTATTTTAGGTGGAGGAGCGAAGATGCATTAAGAAATTCTCTTAATGCCTATTGCTATTGGAAATTGAGAGAAGAAAATAAGACTGCAACACAAGCTTTTGATTTTGTTAAAGGTATGTCTATTTCAAATAAAAATGAATTTCTTTTTAAAAGAGGTATAAATTTTAATGATCTGCCCTTATGGCAAAAAAGAGGTATCGGTATTTACTGGAAAACCTTTGAAAAAAAATGGATAAATAAAGATATTAGTAAGGAAGTTATTACAAAGCAAAGAGAGTTAATTATAAATCAAGAATTGCCTATGAAAGAAAAATACTTCAATCTTCTGAATGATATTATACCTTTTACATAAAAAATTAGCGTTATTAATTTAATAACGCTAATAAGCATTTTATATATTTATTTATTACCATTGAAACAAAGGTCTAGAACTCATTAAAGCATTTACTTCATCTTTAACTCTTGCTAATACTTTTTCATTCTCTGGGTCTGCAACCACCTCTTGTACATAGTCTGCAATTTTAACCATTTCTTCTTCTTTCAATCCTCTAGTAGTAATCGCAGCAGTTCCAAATCTTATCCCTGAGGTTACAAACGGACTTCTATCGTCATAAGGAATCATATTTTTATTACAAGTAATATCTGCCTTTTCTAATGCTTTTTCAGCAGCTTTACCTGTTATATTTTTATTATGTAAGTCAATAAGCATTAAATGATTATCAGTTCCACCAGAAATAATTTCAAAACCTCTATCCATCAAGGCTGTGGATAAAGCTTGTGCATTTTTAAGAACCTGTAAAATATATTTAAAGTACCCATCGCTTAGGGCTTCTTCAAATGTTATTGCTTTTGCAGCAATAATATGTTCTAAAGGACCTCCTTGAATTCCTGGGAATACAGCACCATCAATCACTTGAGACATTAATTTAATCTCTCCTTTAGGAGTTTTATGTCCAAAAGGATTCTCAAAATCTTTTCCTAACATTATAATCCCACCTCGGGTACCTCTTAAAGTTTTATGGGTTGTGGTTGTAACAATATCACAATAAGGAATAGGATCTTTAAGTATACCTTTAGCTATAAGTCCTGACGGATGAGAAATATCTGCCATAAGAATTGCTCCAACTTCATCAGCTACTTCTCTAAACTTAGCATAATCTAAATCTCTTGAATAGGCAGAAGCTCCTACAATTATCATTTTAGGTTTTTCTTTTCTTGCCAAAGCTTCCATTTCTTCATAATCAATTCTTCCATCTTCTTTTTTAACTCTATAAAAGACAGGGCTGTAAGTTAAACCGGAAAAATTTACCGGTGAGCCATGCGTTAAATGACCTCCATGCGATAAATCCAATCCCATTACTTTATCTCCAGGCTTTAAACAAGCTAAAAACACAGCTGCATTCGCCTGAGCACCAGAATGAGGTTGTACATTTACATATGCAGCACCAAAAAGTTTTTTAGCTCTATCTATGGCTAATTGCTCAATTTGATCAACTATTTCGCATCCTCCATAATATCTTCTCCCTGGATAACCTTCTGCATATTTATTAGTTAAAACAGATCCTGCTGCTCTCATAACATCCTCACTTACAAAGTTTTCAGAAGCTATAAGTTCAATTCCTTTAAGCTGTCTTTGCTTTTCTTTCTCAATTAAATCAAATACTATTTTGTTATCCATGGGTTTTAAAGGTTTTATGTTATATTATGGTTACTTCAAATATACAGAGTTTCTTTAAAATTGATATAATTTCAAAGAAAAATTTCACTGGTTTCTATAGTTCTTTTCCCAATTCCACGAATCTTTAACCATATCATCTAAAGACAGTTCTGTTTTCCATCCTAAGATTTCATTGGCTTTTTGGCTACTGGCATAAATACTTGCTACATCACCATTTCTTCTTTCTCCAAATTTATATTTAATTTTAACTCTATTTACTCTTTCAAAAGTTTCAACCATATCTAATACAGAATAGCCTTCTCCGGTTCCTATATTAAATACATCGTAAGGTAAATTCCCTTTTCCATTGAGTAAAAAATTACAAGCATACACATGTGCTTTGGCTAAATCAACCACATGTATATAATCTCTTATACAAGTTCCATCCGGAGTATTATAATCTTTACCAAAAATGGTTAGCACTTCTCTTATACCTATGGCTGTTTGCGTTATAAATGGCATTAAATTACTGGGTATTCCTTTAGGTAATTCTCCCAATAACCCTGACAAATGGGCTCCTACTGGGTTGAAATATCGCAAGGCTAGGGCGTTTAACCAACGAGTCGCAGCTACTTTTTCCAGAATATCTTCCGCCATTTGCTTGGTGCTTCCATAGGAGGAAAGTGCTTTTTTTATAGGGAAAGTTTCCTGAACAGGTAAATGTTCTGGTTCACCATAAACGGTTGCAGACGACGAAAATACAAAATTGTGTATTTTATATTCTTTCATTAAATCAAGAACATTCAATAAAGAAACTAAATTTTCTCTATAATAAAGCAATGGTTTTTCCATGGACTCTCCTACTGCTTTTTTTGCTGCAAAATGGATACAAGCTTTTAAATCTTTATTTTCTTCAAATATTGATTTTAAACTATTTATATCACAAATATCAGACTTGTAGAATTTAGGTTTTTGTCCGGAAACTTTATAGATGTTGTCTAAAATAAACAATTCAGAATTACTTAAATCGTCAACGATAATAGGCTCAAATCCAGAATTTATTAGTTCAACTACCGTATGTGAGCCAATATAACCTAATCCACCTGTTACTAATATTTTAATTTTATTCATAATAATTAATACTATCTATATTTAATATATTCGAACCCTTTTAATTCTATTTTTATATATAACATCTGTTAACATAGGCACTTGCTCTACTTCTACGTTATAACTATCCAAACCCAAAGCGGAAGTATCCGAGATCCCCATATATTTAACCATATTATAAAATCTTAAAATGAATCTTTCTTTGATTGATAAAAGATATTCTTGATTAAATACCCGATCAATCAATATAAATTTAAAATCCGCAGGGATATCATGCTTTCGTAATGACGGATATTTACTAATTAAATTTATTTTCCCTGAAACTTTTAAATCTTCTAGTACTTGTGCAAAATATATATTAATTAATGGTTCTACTTTAAAACCTAATCTAAACTTGACCTGATATAAGGTATCGGGAATCAATTCCATAACGTCGTATTCGAAAGTATACGGATTTAAATCATTTTCCACTTTCAAAAACCAATAGTAATCCGCTCGTTTTGGGTTTTTATTGATGATTGAAAATATAATTTTAGCTTCAATTTCGTTGGGACTATTGGATCTACTTATATAAACTAAATTCGTTGCATATTTAGATAGACTTGTATCTACCTTCATATCTTTTATTATCGGTAAGCAAGGTTTTAAATCTACATATTGTACGTACTTATTTTTTAATTTTCTTCCATTGAACCAAACATACATACAGACCGCTATTAAACCTGCTAAAAACATGGTGATCCAGCCACCTTCTGCAAATTTTAAAACATTTGCATAAAAGAATCCCCCTTCTATTATAAGATAAACCGCTCCAAACAATACAATTAAAAGTGCATGCACCTTTTTTAGCTTTAAATAAAATACTAAGAGTATTGTAGTCATTAACATAGTTATTGTAATGGCTAATCCATAAGCTGCCTCCATTTTAGCAGATTCTTTAAAATGCAGTACAACGAAAATACAAGATACTAAAAGCCCCCAGTTAATTGCCGGTATATACATTTGCCCTTTCTCATGGGTGGGATATTCTACTCTTTGACGTGGCCAAAAATTCAGAGACATTGCCTCACTAAAGATAGTGTAAGAGCCTGTTATTAATGCTTGGCTAGCAATAATGGCTGCTAAAGTTGCCATAATTACCCCTATAATTAAAAAAGTTTCTGGCATCATCATAAAAAATGGGTTACCTCCACTTTGAGCTT
This sequence comes from Apibacter muscae, assembly GCF_007845635.1. Taxonomy (GTDB): domain Bacteria; phylum Bacteroidota; class Bacteroidia; order Flavobacteriales; family Weeksellaceae; genus Apibacter; species Apibacter muscae. The sequence continues at coordinate 104,587 of NZ_SELG01000032.1, forward strand.
GCTCTGGGTTTGCAAGAATCCAAGCTCCTTGTCCTAAATAATTTAGTATTAAGCAAACTTTAGCAAAAATCCAGCTTATTCTTATATTCTTTATTCCACAATGACCAAGATCTGAGTACAAGGCTTCTGCTCCCGTGGTACATAAAAAAACAGCTCCCATAATTAGTAAAATCATATGCTTCCCTTCAGTGACTGAACCTGCGTTGCTGGAGACATCCATCATTAAATGGATTGCATAGTATGGATTAAAGGCTTTTATTACATACAAATGTGGGAGAAATTCAATCAATCCTAAAACCCCTAACATAATAAACCATAAAGTCATTATTGGTCCATAAAATTTACCGATAGACTGAGTTCCAAATTGTTGAATTACAAATAGTGCTATAAGTATAAAAATAGTTATGGGTACGACTTGTGTATTGGGATTGTAATTTTTTAAACCTTCAATGGCAGATACAATTGTCATTGATGGTGTAATAACACCATCAGAGACTAAGGTGGCTGCCCCTAAAATGGCTACCAGATAAAGCCATTTTTTTTTCATTTTCTTTACTAATGAATATAAAGCTAAGATACCTCCTTCTCCTTTGTTGTCTGCTCTAAGAGCAATAATTACATATTTAATAGTGGTTTGTAAGGTTAGGGTCCAAATAATACAAGATAAAGCACCTATGATAAATTCTTCCGAAATATGAGGCATATGATTTGCGGCTACAATTGCTCGCATTACATACAATGGAGAAGTTCCAATATCCCCAAATACTACTCCAACGGTTACTATCATTCCGATAATAGATAATTTTGAAGTATTCACGTTATTTGTTTGCACTAGTTTTTATTTTAAAAGTAAGAAACAAATATATATAAGTTTTTATTGTATAAACCTTTTTATCAATAGTTATTTTATTCTTTTATGGATTCAATTTCATTGTAGCAAAAACAGGGTAATGATCTGAAAAATGAACGGTTCTATCTACATAACAACTAATTGGCATAAATTTATTATTGGTAAATATGTAATCTATTCTAATTGGATAAAAATAATCGTAAAAGGACAATCCTAAACCTTGTCCTTTGGTTTCAAAAACATCGATTAAGTTTTCATTTAACATTGTAAAATATTCATAGGATAAAGGAACCGAGTTCATATCCCCACAAACAATTGTAGGATGAGGGGATTCTCTTATATATTTAGTAAGTAATTCTAATTGTTTCTGATGCTTTTTAAACCCATTAACTAATTTTTCGGTTACTATTTTAGTTTGGTCTTTAGCTTCATCTATTTTACTGAACTTAAAAAGACTTTTATTTAGATACATGGGCTCTAAATATATATTTATACACCTGATCGTATCACTCCCTTTTAGAATATCTGCCATACAGGCATAGCCTTGATCGGGTAAAATTATTTTTTGTTTATCGATGATTGGGTATTTAGATGATATTCCAACCAGATCAAAGACTGCGTTATACCTATCTACTAGAAAAACTTCTTTGGATCTCCATTGCCTAGTATAAATCTCTTGGAAAAAAGCCACATCTACATCTTTAGATTTAATGAATTTTTCTAAGGATTCTAAATCTCTATTCCCATTTGCATATCTGAGATTATAAGTAAGAACTTTGAGTTCTTCTTTCTTATCACTTTCATTTAATAATGATAAATTCTTTTGATTTCCAAAATGAATATATTTTTTTACAGGAAATAATAATAAAAAAGTTAAGACCAAGAAAGGAATAAATATCATCTCTTTTTTAATAAGCCAAACAAAGGTGAATAGGAGATGAAGAAGAACTAATATTGGAAAGATTAAGGCTACTATTCCAAAGTATGGGAAATCTTTAGGGGTTATGAATCTATTAACATATACTGAAACCAAAAGAATCGCTACAATACTATGGATGATTAAATATATGTAACTACTCTTTCTACGTTTAATAAATATCATTATTATTTTTTAAATTTAAACAAAATATCTTTTTCCTCCTTGGTTAGATTTTCATAACCTCTTTCTGATATTTTATCTAAAATTGCATTGATTTCATTTTGTTCTTGTACCTTATTTCTATTAAACTCTTCATCAGACATGGGTCTTCGACCGTCAAAAGTATTCGTTTTTCCACCTCCTTTCTCCTTTTTTAAATGAGACTTTTGCCTTAATTTAAATAAATTTTTCACTTTCATTAATGAATGGAATGAAGGAATAAATTTTCCAAGAAAATCATTTCCAGATTGGAAAGCTCTCATATATAAATATCCAAAAATTGCAGCGCTAACTCTGGATATAAGAAATCCCCCCCCTCCAGGTTGTGCTGAAAGTTGGAGCAAATCTAATCCAACAATTACTATTCCTAATATGTAAAGCGGAAATTCAATAGGCAAAAGAAATAGAGTTACTTTCATTTTAGGATTGTACGAAATAATAGCAAATAAGCAACTATATACCCCTAAAATAGAACCTGAAAGATAACCATAAGTCGATGTTGCATATCCAAATAGTAAAAATAGTATTCCCCCCACCCAATTGCCTAGTATGAAAAATTTCAAAAAACTTTCTCCATTAAAATACAATCTAAATATTTTCTCTGTGTAATAAATCATTACACAGCCAAAAAGCAAATCCATGAATTTCACATAGAAAATAGGAAAGGTTAAAAATGTCCAAATATTTGGTATAAAGGCATGTGAAGATAAAAGAAAAAAACTTCCGACAGAGACATTGAATATTTTCTGAAAAATAAATTCTAGTATCCAATAAACAACTGAAGCAATTACACTAAAATAGATAATTTTAACTCCTTCTGTGCCTGTTTTATAATAATAAAATAACTTATCCATCATTAATTATATATGTAGTTAACCTTAATTCCATCGATACCTATTTTTCAACCAATGCCTTACTAGAAAAAATCCAAATATTGCGCCACCTAAATGTGCAAAGTGCGCTACATTATCTCCTGGTTGATTTTGAAAACCAAAGAATAATTCTAATATTATCATTATAGGTATAAAAAATTTAGCCTTCATGGGTATCGGTGGAAAAAGTAACATTAAAACAGTATTAGGATACATCATTCCAAATGCCACCAACACCCCGTATATAGCTCCACTAGCTCCTATCATTGGAGTTCTCCACCCCCTAAACAATTCAAATAATAACTGCACATTTACCCCCGAAGGCATAGCATTAAGCCATTCTTTAACCTCTGTGATAGTTATATTTTTAGCTTCTATTGGACTTAGCTTGGTATAACTGTACAGCTCTCCTAAAGGTGCTCCTTGTTCTATTAAAACTTCATAGATTTTTTTGTATTCATAGAAATTCACTAGATTATATAGGACGAAAGCGCCTAATCCACATACGAAATACAAGATCAGATATTTTTTTATTCCTAAAGCTTTTTCCACCGCAGACCCAAACATCCAAAGGGCAAACATATTAAACACAAAATGCATGAAATTGCCATGCATAAACATATGAGAAATGATTTGGTACCATTTAAAATTAGGAGACGCCGGAAAGAAAGCTCCCAAAACAACGTCTAAATCAATTCCTTGCATAAGCAATAGAAATTTACCAACAAAAAAAATGGTATTTAATATTAGTAAATTTTTAGTTACTGGGGGTATATATCTATTCATTATTTTTCTATCTTATTTATTCAAAATTAGGAATACTTATAATTTCGTAATTTTTTTTATTCAACGGATTCAAATAAGGCATTTCTAAATTTTTGAATTCTTCCCAAATCGGACGTATTTGTGAAGATTGAATAAATTCATTCCTTTTTTTTGCTGAAACTTTTGAAACAGATTTACTAAAGAAAACCGAAAATTCTTCCTCTGAATGTTCAGTGAGCTGATATAACAATTCTTCTATAATATCCAAAACTTTTTCCTGCAAAATATCAGAAGGAATTGCAGTAATCGTTAACAAATCATCTTCAATCTGCATATCAAATCCCTGAGCGAATAACTTAGATTGTATAGAAATTAATTTTTCTTTTTCCAAGTCATAGACCGGTCTTTCTAAAGGAAATAAAAGTTGTTGACTAAGGGCATGATTTTTTATACTTTTTATATACTTATTATATAAAATGGTTTGATGTATACGGTAGGGATCAATACACCATAATTGCCCCTTATGTTCAATCATCCACCTTCCATTCATTAATCGTAAAAAATTTTCTTCGTTGTTAGCTGATGGTGCGTCAAATAAATCACTGGTAATATCATCGTTTCTAAAGCTTGAATAAAATTCCGTTACATTCAATTTTTCCGCCTTCGTAAATGGTTTAGAATTTTCCTTAAAAGGGTTATATGCCGGATTAATTTTTATTTTGGGTTCTTCTATCGGGCTATCTTTTTTGGGAATTGAAAATACCCAATCCTGATTTTGTTCAAAATCCAAACTTGGTGCTACATGGTAAACTCCTAAAGATTTTTTTATAGCTGTTCGAAGCAATGCATAAATAGACGATTCATCTTCAAATTTTATCTCTGTTTTAGAAGGATGAATATTAACGTCAATGCGTTCAATATCAATTTCAATATAAAGAAAAAAGGATGGTAAGTAACGCTGAGGAATCAGCCCTTCAAAAGCATCTTGCACTGCTTTGTTAAAATAAGTAGACTTAAAAAATCTATGGTTCACAAATAAAAATTGTTCTCCTCTTGTTTTTTTTGCACTCTCTGGCTTTCCTACAAATCCGCTAAGCCTTACCCATTCCAACTCTTCAGAAATGGGAATTAACAAGTTTTGTATTTTCCTCCCAAAAATATCTGAAATCCTTTGTAACAAACTCCCGGAACGCAACCTCAATAGTTCCTCTCCATTGTTATACAACTGAAATTGAATATCTTCATGAGCCAAAGCGACTCTATGAAATTCATCCAATACATGTCTAAATTCAACAGAATTCGATTTTAAAAACTTTCTTCGTGCTGGAACGTTGTAAAAAAGATTTTTAATTTGAAAAGATGAGCCTGTGGGTGTATGAATAACTTCTTGACTTATTAATTGTCCTCCTTCAATGATAATCTGAGTTCCTACTTCCTCCTCTTCTTTTTTGGTTCTTAATTCAACCTGAGATACAGCTGCAATTGAGGCCAAAGCTTCTCCCCTAAAACCTTTGGTTTTTATGTGAAAGATATCTTCAGTATTTGCTATTTTTGATGTTGCATGCCTTTCAAAAGACATACGTGCATCCGTAGCACTCATGCCCATACCATTATCCACTACTTGAATGAGATTTCTTCCGGCTTCTTTTACCATTAATTGTATCTGTTTAGCATTTGCATCTATAGCGTTTTCTAATAATTCCTTAGCCACAGAGGACGGTCGTTGAACAACTTCTCCCGCTGCGATTTGGTTAGATACATTGTCTGGCAACAATCGGATTATATCAGGCATATATGCAAAGTTATTAAATCTTTTTTTTTTTAAATTGACTATTTATTTGTGCATGGTTATATATCCCCAAACATACAAATATTTTTACCTAATATGAATTTATCTCAATACATAAATATGCACGAAACTTAATCATCCAATCAAGTGGCTTAGTTTTTGTATCTAATATAACATAAAAAAATTTTATGTGCAAATCCTTTTTAATACCCATTTTTTTTATTGTATCTTACGTATGTTTGGGACAAACGGAAGTTATTAAGAATGTAGGTGATTTTACTTCTTTGCGAGTTTTCGATAAAATACCCGTAATTTTAATACGCTCAGAAAGCCCAAGAATTGAAATTCTTGGAAACAAGTCTGAAGATGTACAAGTTATTAATAAAAATGGGGAATTAAAAGTACGTATGTCTACGTTAAATCTTCTAAGTGGGGATGACACAGTTGTTAAAATTTATTACTCTGAAATTAACAACATTGAAACAAGCGAAGGCTCCTCAGTAAAAAGCGAAGAAGAGATTGAATCTCAAACACTTACTTTAAACGCAAAAGAAGGAGCCGCAATTACTCTTACATTAAATGTAGAACAGTTGAATATAAGAGTTAATTCCGGTGGAGTGATAAATGCTTCTGGTAATACCATAGATCAAAACATTTTAATTACTTCCGGAGGAAAATATTTGGCTAAGAATTTAAATTCAGATAATGCAAACATTAACCTTACAGCAGGAGGAAATTCGGTGATATATGCTTCCAAAAGTGTAATTGCTACCACACGCGCAGGAGGGAATATTGATATTTATGGTAGCGCTGAGGTTCAACAAAAAACTATATTGGGAGGTACGATTACTGTTCACTAAATTTCTTAACGGAAAAAATCAAAGATATTTAATGCACCTTTAAAATTAAAAATATTTGATTTACTTCTGAATTGATATTTTTAAGACAATTATTAACTTAATTCTCACCTTAGATAAATTATATTGAAATTCTGTTATTCTTTATTAACCAAAGAATCTATAGCGTTTTGAATCAATTCAAATTCATATCCCTTTTGGATTAAATAGCTGATTAATTTCTTTTTTTTAATTAGGCTGGATTCATTCTTTAAAGAATTCCATTTATTCTCTGCAATCTTTTCTAATGATTTCATATAGTCTTGCTCATCAATTTCTTCAAAACTTAATAAGATTAAACGTTCAGGAATTTTTTTTTGTTTAAGTTTTTGTCTAATCTTTATTTTCCCCCATTTCTTTAAATTGAACTTCCCCCTCGTATAAGACAATGCAAATCTCTCTTCATTTAAAAAATCATTTTGTATTAACCATACTAAAATCCCCCCTTTTTCCTCATCATCTAAAAAATAATATTCTTTCAACTTTTCTTCCACTTCCCAATGGCAACGATCTTGATAAGCGCAATAACTTGCTAATTTTTTTTTAATGTCTGATACGGTATACAACTGTATTAAATTAATTAGTTCTTAAAAAACAAAAATAGATATTTTCAAATTTGGTATATTATTACTTCTAATAGTTTTTAAATTAAGAGAATAACATAAATTATTTATTATACTATTTTAAATAAATAAAAAATAATTTAATTAATAATTAGGATAAATTAAATATATTATTATCTTTACCATGTATTTAATTCTTAAGTTAAATAATTTTGAGAAAACCTATTGCAATAAAATTAATTTTATTGCAATAAATAGCAGCTAATGAATTAGCTGCTTATTTTTTATTTCCCTTTTTTTATCGTGTATAGAAGATATAAAAGAATTATTAACCCCAAACTCATTAGAAAAAATGAGAGTGCAGGTATTCCAAGTAAAAATGGAGGCAATGGAGATAAAGATAGAATAGCAGAGCTAACTAGCAAAGATAGAACTATCAAGGATAATGTTAAACAATGTATTGTTTTTATAAAACTATTATTATTTTCAAAATCGTATAGAATTTTAAATTTTCCCTCGTTAGCGTTTTTTATAAAAATTTTTAACTCGTTGGGAATTGAAAGTATATCGCTACTGATCTCTTGTAATCTATGTATACCTTTGGATAATAGATGATTAGGATTTAGCCTTTTACGTATAATTTTTAACACATAAGGTTCTATACTTTCAATAATATTAAAGTCTAAAGATAGATTTCTACCAATGCCTTCCATAAGTAGAACCCCCTTTCCGAGCAAATAAATATGTGAGGGCATCAAAATCTCATTTTTATTTAAAATGTTTAAAAGTTTTTCAATCAAAGCCTTTAAATCTATATCTTTTAAGGAATTTTGATCAATAAAATTTAAAAGCTCATAAATATCTCTTTCTAATTGCTTTTCATCCGGAATTGAATATTTAATTGCTATTGATTTTATACTAGTAATTATTTTGGGTACATCTTTTTTAATTACATGAATAAGCATATTTTCTATTTGCTCTTGATCAGACGGCATTAACATACCCATGGTACCAAAATCTATGTACACAATTTTTCTATTTTGTAAAACAAATATATTCCCTGAATGAGGATCAGCATGAAAAAAACCATACTCGATAATTTGCTTTAAATACAGGTCTATCCCTCGAATCGCTAATTCTTTTAGATCAAAACCCTGTTTTATAAGCTCTTCTTTGTCAGATATTTTAATACCCTCGATAAATTCCATACATAGAATATTATTGTTGGAATATTCTTTGTAAGTCCTAGGTACATGTATGTGGGGATTATTCTCAAAATTCTTCGAAAATTTTTCAATATTCTCAAGCTCTTTCAAAAAAGACAATTCTTGTAAAATTGATTTTTCATAAGTATCAATGATATAAACTAAATTTATCCTCTTCGCCCAATCATAGTTATTTTCAAGAATTACAGACAAATCCTTCATTAATAATAGGTCAGATTCTATTACTTTATGAATATTACTGCGCTTAACTTTTAAAACAACTTTTTCTCCATTTTTTAAAATAGCAAAATACACTTGTGATATTGATGCAGCTGCAATTGGATTGGGATTTATAACCTCAAAATATTCCTTAGGGTCTTCTCCTAACTCTTCTTCTAATTTATAAATAATATTAATGTTTTCTGCTTCTACTCGATCTTGTAATTTTCTAAACTCTTGTATTAATTCTTCAGGAAATAAATCAATAGTGCTTAAAACCTGTCCTAACTTCACATAGGTAGGTCCTAACTCCTCCATAGCCATTCGAATTCTTTCGTAAATTGTTTTTCCTTTGGCTACTTTAATCGTACCCTCTTCTTTAGATTGCCATGATTCAGGAATTAATTTACTGATACCGCTTTTTATAACTAATTCGTCAAAACCATACTTAGTAAGTATATATATTAAACGCGCTGACCTGTGAATTTTTTTTCGATTATCCTGCATAATAAATCTTTGATAATATTATATGATTTAAAGGTACAGCAATAAAATGATACTATAATAGAGAAAAAGTATAGATTTATATCTCTTTTATTTTTTACAGTAAGTATTTTTGTTAAATGGAAGCAAGTTTTCATTCTTATGATTTACAATTTAAAACTCCCGCAGGAACTTCGCGTGGAGTTCTAAAAAGTAAAACTACTTATCTACTACATGTTAAGTATTTTGAAAAAGAATACATTGGGGAATGCGCCTTATTTAAGGGACTAAGTGCAGATTCAGAACTTGAATACGAAGATAAATTACACTGGGTTTGTAAACATATAAATGAGGATAAAGATTATTTAATAGATTCATGTAAAGAATTTCCTTCTATTCAATTTGGTTTAGAACAAGTATTTCTGCAAATTGAAAATAAAAAAAGTGGATTATTTTTTGAATCGGATTTCATTCATGGGAACACGGGAATTCAGATCAACGGTTTAATATGGATGGGAGATTTGGATTTCATGCGAGAACAGATTCAAAATAAAATTGAACAAAAATTCGATTGTATAAAGTTAAAAATTGGTGTTAATTGGGAAGGAGAATACTCAATATTAAAAAGTTTAAGAAAAGAGTTCCCGGCTCATAAATTAGAGATTAGAGTGGACGCCAATGGTGGATTTACATTTGATGAAGCACCAAAAATTTTGGAACAATTAGCAGGTTTGCAGATTCATTCCATAGAACAGCCTATTAAAGCTGGACAGATAGAACCAATGGCTGAATTATGCAAAATTAGCCCCACACCTATAGCTTTAGATGAAGAATTAATTGGAAAATTTTCTTTAACAGATAAAGAAATTTTGTTAAAAAAATTGAACCCTCAATTTATTATACTTAAGCCAGCCTTAGTAGGTGGCTTTAAAGGTTCCAATGAATGGATTAATTTGGCTAAGAATTATAAAATTGGTTGGTGGATAACCTCTGCCCTAGAATCAAATTTAGGATTAAATGCTATAGCCCAATGGACTGCAACTTTAAATAATCCTCTACCCCAAGGACTAGGAACCGGAGGTCTTTATACCAATAATTTCCCTTCCAATTTAGAAGTTCGAGGAGATCGATTATACTACAATCTTTAAAAATTAGGAATTACTTACATGTGTAATATAGAATTAGACTTTTCCAAAGAGATACATCTTAATAAAATTCCTACCCATGAAGCTTGGCTAAATAACATAGTTAGTTTTTTAACAGAATGGTATGATAACTCTGACATTATAAAAACCAATACTTCTGGCTCTACCGGAATCCCTAAAACCATTGAACTCACCAAAGAAGCTATGGTAAAAAGTGCTGAAATGACGGGGAAATTTTTAAATTTAAAAGAGAATGATTCTGCTCTTTTATGTATGCCTGCCTTGTTTATTGCTGGTAAAATGATGCTTGTAAGAGCCATCGTTTGGAAATTAAAATTGCGCTGTATACAGCCGTCTTCCAATCCATTGAAGAACATTAAGAATGAAATTTCCTTTTCTGCTATGACTCCTATGCAAGTGGAACATTCTTTAGATAAACTTCATTTAATAAAAAAACTAATAATCGGGGGTGCACAAATACCCACCCCCTTATCCAAACAATTGAACCAGTTTTCTACTAGCATATACGAGTCATTTGGTATGACTGAGACCATTTCTCATATTGCTTTAAAAAAGGTTTCTAAAAATCCGGAAGAAAGATTTAAATTATTACCTAATACTAAAATAGATTTAGATGATCGAGGTTGTTTAACTATAAAAACACCTTTCTCTAATGAGGAAATTATTACCAACGACTTAGTAAAAATGCATTCAGAAAATGAATTTGAATGGCTAGGAAGATTGGATAATGTTATTAACTCCGGGGGTATAAAAATATACCCTGAAAAAGTAGAGAAGCAATTAAAAACTATTATTCCTAATGAGTTTATAATTTCATCCCAACCAGATCCCATTTTAGGAAATAAGGTTATACTCGTTATTGAGGGATGTATATTGACTCATATAGAAGAATTAATTCAAAATTTTAATTTTAATCATAAATATGAAAAGCCTAGAGAAATTTACTTTATAGAAAAGTTTCAAAGAACTCCTACAGGAAAAATAGTTAGAAGAAACATATCTTTATCCTTTAAATAATTAAAAAAAATTTGTAAATAAAATAGTATTTTACATTTGTAGTAATTCACTACTTTAAGAATCAATAATAATAAATATATATGAAAAAAATTCTTTGGATTTTTATACTAATAACAGGCTTCATTCAAGCACAAATAGAGAATCCTATACATTGGAAATCAGAAATTAAACATTTAAAAGATAAAGAATACGTAGCTATTTTTACGGCAAATATTGAAAACCATTGGCATTTGTATTCCGCAGATGCTGAAGAAGGAATTGTTATTCCTACCACTTTTAAATTCATTCCAAATCCTAACATTAAATTAATAGGAAAAACACAAGAAGTCGGGCAAAAGATTAAAGAATATTCCCAAGCGTTTAAAGCTAATATTGTCTATTATAAAAATAAAGTAGAATATCACCAGAAATTTGAGATATTAAAAGATATTCCTTTAAACCTAGAAGCTGATGTCGATTACCAATTGTGTAATGATAAAATTTGCCTTTCTCCAGACGGTGAAAGCTTCATTTTAAAAATTGAACCTGAAAAAAATTTTGCTATATCAAAACAATCCAATAAAGAGGTAAATGAAATAGTAACGCCAAGTAAGAGTATAGTTAAAGATACTTTAAGCTCTAAAAATAATCCAGAAATTGAAGAAGTTAAAAACATTAGTAATACTCCAGATTCAGAAAATAAAAATATAATAATCGCTAATTTGGATGTTGACAACCCCATAAATAAAGAATGTGGGGATAAAATCATCCAAAACGAAGGATATCTCTGGATATTTATATTTGGTTTTCTAGGCGGATTGATTGCTTTATTAACTCCCTGTGTTTATCCAATGATTCCTTTAACCATTTCATATTTTACTAAAAATTCCAATAAAAATGGTAAAAGAGATGCACTAATATATGCCTTTTTCATTCTATTCATATTTATAATTTTTACACTGCCCTTTCATTTAATTAATGGAATTAACTCCGATATTTTCAATCAGATATCTACCAACGTCTGGCTAAACCTAGCCTTTTTTGTAGTTTTTATAGTATTCGCATTCAGTTTCTTTGGATTTTATGATATAACTCTTCCTAGCTGGATGGCAAATAAATCAGACCGAGCTTCAGAATCCGGTGGGATTTTGGGCTTATTTTTTATGGCATTAACCTTAGTTATTGTATCTTTTTCCTGTACAGGTCCTGTATTGGGTAGCATTTTAGCCCAATCCATTCAAAACCCTACACAGCTTACTATGGCTTTTTCTGGATGCGGACTTGCTTGGGCTCTAGTATTCGGAGGGTTTGCTCTATTTCCTAATTTGCTTAAGAGTATGCCTAAATCTGGAGGTTGGATGAATACTATCAAAGTTGTATTAGGTTTTGTTGAACTGGCTTTGGCTTTTAAATTCCTTTCTAAAGCTGATTTGGTTGCTAAAACCTTCTTATTAAAAAGGGAGATATTCATTGCCATCTGGATCATCATTGCATTTGCAACCGCTTTATATTTATTAGGATTAATTAAATTCCCTCACGATAGCAAAAAATCTAAGATAGGAACTAGTAGAAAGGTTTGGAGCTGTTTATTCATTTTAATAGGAATCTATTTAATACCCGGATTATTTCCATCTCAAAAACCAAATTTAAAATTACTAAGTGGACTAACTCCCCCATTAAATGTAAGTATATATAAGAAAGATAAAGAGCAAGGCATCTTAGGTTTATCTATACAGCACGATTATTTTGAAGCATTAAAAATAGCCAAAGAACAAAATAAACCTATTTTAGTAGACTTCACAGGATTTGGATGTGAAAATTGTCGCAAGATGGAAGAATTTGTTTGGAGTGAAGCAGACATTTGGCAAATACTAAACAACGATGTTATTATTGCTTCTTTATACGTAGACGATTCAGAATCTTTGCCTGAAGAAGAGCAAATAGTCGTTCAACTTAAAGATGGTAGAAATAGAAAAATTAAAACCATTGGAAATAAATGGTCGGTTTTTCAAAAAGAAAATTTTAATTCAAATTCACAACCTTTTTATGTTTTGGTAACCCCGGACAACCAAATATTAAACTATCCTGTTGCTGGATATATGAAAAAAGAGGATTTTAAGAATTTTCTTCATTGTGGAATACAAACTTTCAAAAATTTAAAAAAATAGGTAATGAAATCTAAATTAGTTGTTCTTACTGGAGCTGGAATGAGTGCAGAAAGCGGTTTAAGCACATTTAGAGATTCCAACGGTTTATGGAACAATTATAAGGTGGAAGATGTAGCCTCCATCGAAGGCTGGTATAGAAATCCTGACTTAGTTCAGGATTTTTATAATAAGCGAAGAGCTGAATTAAAAAATCATAAACCCAATCAAGGACATTTTTTATTACAAGAATTAGAAAAAAATTTTGAAGTCACAATTATCACTCAAAATGTAGATAATTTTCATGAACGGGCAGGTTCCTCAAATATCATTCACCTACATGGTGAATTAACTAAAATAAGAAGCGTACAAGATGAAAATTTAATTTATGAGACTTCCGAAGATATTTTAATGGGTGATCTTGCAGAAGATGGAGCACAACTTCGACCACACATTGTTTGGTTCGGCGAAAGCGTCCCTTTAATGGAAACCGCTATAAAAATTACACAGGAAGCCCATATATTTTTGATTATAGGAACCTCACTTCAAGTTTATCCTGCTGCCTCATTAATTGAATATGCACCCAAAAATTGTAAAATTATTGTAATCGACCCTAAACCCATCGATCAATTATGGAACAAAGAAATAATCTATATAAATAAAGGTGCTTCAGAAGGATTAGAATATTTTAAACAAAACTATCTATAACCTAACTTTTAAAGTTATTTTATAAACTCCCAAACTTAATGAGCATAAATTGAGAGTTTTTTGATTATGAAATTTTATTTTTTTACAATCCCTAAGGAATTTATCAAAATTTCTGCAGTGGCTCTATTGGTTGCTAATGGTACATTATGAACATCACACAACCTTAAAAGCATATTAACATCAGGCTCATGCGGATGCTTACCCAACGGATCTCTAAAAAAAATCACCATTTGAGTAAAACCATCTACCACCCGGGCAGCAATTTGAGCATCGCCCCCTAGAGGCCCGGACTTAAATTTTTGAACTTTTAACCCTGCACTTTCAACAAAAGTACCTGTGGTTCCCGTTGCTATTAAATGTACATTGTGTTGTTGTAAAACTTCTAAATGAGACATTAAAAAGGCAACCATATCTGCTTTTCTACCATCATGAGCTATAATTGCTATTTCCATATTTTAGTTTTTATTCAAAGGTAAATAATTCCTAATATAAATGCAGAATTTACAATCCCTTAGTTTTTATATTTTTCTTAATAAATATCATTCGTTGCAAATGATTATATTTGAAAGAATAAATAATCCACTATGAACGTTATTTTATTTGATGAAGAAGAGCGCAACAATTTATTACCTCTAACTTTCACAAAACCAGTAGCAGAACTTAGAATGGGAGGTTTGTCCTTTACTGAAAGATGGAAGAGAATATTAGAAACCACTAACGTATCTTTTCTCAGTGAAGAATATTTGTCCAAAAAATATCCTGCAAAAATAAAGGATCTTAACCTCTTTATTAACCCAGCCTATTTTCCTAACCAAGAACTAATTTTTAAAATTAAAAACTTGCAACAAGGAGAAGCCTTATACCAAAATGAAAAATTAATAGCTGCAAATTGTAATTACGAAGATTTCAAATTCTCTAACTGTAAAAAAAATTACATAGATGATATTAGTTTCCATATCCAATATCCTTGGGATTTATTTACTTATAATTCATTAGCTATAACATACGATTTTCAATTAATAACTCAAAACAGAAAATCCTATCCTTTATCAGAAACTGTCAGAGTCATTGGGGATACTTCAAAAATTTTTCTTGAAGAAGGAGCTGTGGCTGAACATGTAATCATAAATACGAAAGAAGGTGAAATTTATTTAGATAAAAATTCTGAAGTTATGGAAGGCTCCATGATTAGAGGAGGATTAATGCTTGGTGAAGGTTCTAAAATCAATATGGGAGCTAAGATTTATGGAGGAACAACTATTGGCCCCTACTCTAAAGTTGGCGGAGAAGTAAGTAATAGTATTTTTTCAGGATATTCTAACAAAGGACACGAAGGATTCCTTGGAAATTCTATATTAGGAGAATGGTGTAATTTAGGCGCAGACACAAATTCATCGAATATGAAAAACAACTATTCGGAAGTCAAATTTTGGAACTATCATTCCTCAAAGTTTATAGATTCTAAATTACAATTTGCGGGGTTAATTATGGGCGATCATTCAAAATCTGCAATAAATACGCAATTCAATACCGGAACTGTGGTGGGTGTATCCTCCAATATCTTTTTGCCAGGTTTCCCACCTAAGCTTATAGATTCATTTTCTTGGGGTGGTAAAAAGGATTCACCACTATTTCAATTAGAAAAAGTTTATGACGTAATGGAAAAGGTGATGTTAAGAAGAAATAAACAACCTACACAAGAAGATAAAGACATTATTAAATATCTTTATTCTAACTGTTTACAAAAGAATGCACTATAATAATTGTTCATACAACTTTACTTGAATTTTAAATTTCATAAGCTTTAATTTTTTGTAATAAAAAAAAATTATAAATTTGCCCCTTGAAATTAATTATATTCAAAAATTAATAAAATAAATTAGGATGGCTGGAACTTACAATAATGTTCTTGAGTTAATTAACAACACACCGTTAGTACGCTTGAACAAAGTAACAGAAGGGATGAAGGGAAAGTTTTTCGCTAAACTAGAATGCTATAACCCCGGACATTCAACAAAAGACAGGATTGCACTACATATCATTGAAAATGCCGAAAGAAAGGGCTTATTAAAGCCAGGCGCAACCATTGTTGAAACCACTTCTGGAAACACAGGTTTTTCTATTGCTATGGTAAGCATTGTTAAAGGATACAAGTGCATTTTAGCCGTTAGTGATAAGACTAAGCCAGAAAAGATTTCTTTTTTGAGAGCTATGGGTGCTAAGGTATATTTATGTCCTGCCAATGTACCGGCAGACGATCCTAGATCCTACTACGAAGTAGCTAAAAAAATTGCTGCTGAGACTCCTAATTCGATTTACATTAATCAATACTTTAATAAAGAAAATACAAAATCTCACTATTTAACTACTGGTCCTGAAATTTGGGAACAAACCCAAGGTAAAATCACTCATCTTATTGGGTGTACAGGAACTGGAGGAACTTTAACAGGAGCTGCTGAGTATTTAAAAGAAAAGAATCCTAATATAAAAATAATTGGGGTTGATGCAGTAGGCTCAGTTTTAAAAAAGTATTTTGAAACTGGAGAAATCGATCCTAATGAAATTAAACCTTACCAAATTGAAGGATTAGGTAAAAATTTAATTCCTGAAGCTTTAGATTTTTCTGTTATAGATAAATACGTAAAAGTATCAGATGAACCAAGTGCTTATGCTACAAGAGAAATCGCTTTAAAAGAAGCTATGATGGTAGGCTATACCAGTGGAGCAAGTCTAACTGCTACTCGAAAGATCGCTGAAGATTTTACCGATGAATCTGTAGTTGTTTTAATCTTTCCAGATCATGGATCTCGCTACATGACAAAAGTATTTAGTGATGAATGGATGCAATCTCAAGGATTTGTTAAAAGTCGATTAAACGGGTTAGAATCCCATGCCACAATAGAAACAGTACAATAATTCACATTACCAAATGGATATTTTCGATAGAATAAAAAATCACCCCGGTCCTTTAGAAAAGTATGCGGAGTATGCGGAAGGAGAATACATTTTTCCAGTATTAGAAGGAGAAATTAGCCCTCGTATGAAATTTAAAGGCAAGGAAATGATTGTCTGGAGTATCAATGACTATCTAGGCTTAGCCAATCATCCAGAAGTAAGAAAAGCAGACGCTGATGCAGGTGTAAAATATGGAATGGCTTATCCTATGGGAGCAAGGGCTATGTCTGGACAAACACCTCAACATGCTGAGTTAGAAAGACAATTGGCTGAATTTGTAAATAAAGAATCTGCCTACTTATTGAATTTCGGATATCAAGGTATGTTATCAATTATTGATACACTCGTATCAAAAAACGATGTTATTGTTTATGATGTTGATAGCCACGCTTGCATTGTTGATGGGGTTCGATTACATTTTGGAAAAAGATTTACTTATCAACATAACGATATTGAAAGTTTAGAAAAAAACTTACAAAGAGCGACTAAAAACGCAGCAGAATCACACGGAGGAATTCTTGTAATTACAGAAGGTGTTTTTGGCATGAGAGGAGAACAAGGAAAATTAAAAGAAATTATAGAACTTAAGAAAAAGTATAATTTCAGATTACTTGTTGATGATGCTCATGGCTTTGGAACGTTGGGAAAAACGGGTGCTGGTGCAGGAGAAGAACAAGGTTGCCAAGACGGAATTGATGTTTATTTTTCTACTTTTGCAAAATCTATGGCAGGAATAGGTGCATTCGTAGCGGGTGATAAAGAGATTATTAAATATTTAAAATACAATTTAAGGTCACAAATATTTGCAAAATCTCTTCCAATGCCTATGGTTATGGGGGCTCTAAAACGATTAGAACTTTTAAAAACTAAGCCTGAGCTTAAAGCAAAATTGTGGTACAATGTAAATAAACTACAAGGAGGATTAAAAGATAGAGGATTTAACATTGGAAGCACAAACACTTGTGTTACTCCTGTTTATTTACAAGGAGACCCTTTAGAAGCTACATTATTAATTAAAGATTTAAGAGAATTTTATGGTATCTTTACAAGTGTTGTTGTTTATCCTGTAATTCCTAAAGGAATGATCTTGTTACGTTTAATTCCTACAGCCTCTCATTCAGATGAAGAAATTGATGCTACTTTAGCTGCTTTTGAAGCTGTTAGAGGGAAGTTAATGGATGGTACCTATAAAAAAGGTTCTGAAAATTTAGATTTAGGAATTTAATTTAAAATAATAATATAGGTTTAAGATAAATAAAAGAAAGAGCTTGGCTTAGCCAAGCTTTTTCTTTTATTTAATAGTTAAAAATAAGTAAATTTGGAATAATTAATAAAACGATACCAATACTATGGAGGATAATATGTTTAATCATCCGCTTTTAATTACCATTTTCTCAATTTCAATTCTAGTAATGCTCATTTTAGATTTGGGAATTTTAAATAAAAAAACACATTCAATTTCCAATAAAGAAGCGGCTACTTGGTCACTGGTTTGGATCTCATTGGCTATGATATTCAGTGGGGTTATATTCCTTGTATTTAAAGAAGCCGATGGTTATAAATTTGCTCTTGAAAAATTTTCCCAATTTCAATCTGCTTACTGGATTGAAAAAGCGTTATCCGTGGATAATTTATTTGTTTTTATAATGGTTTTTAGCTTTTTTAAAATCCCTAAAGAATATCAACACAAAATACTTTTTTGGGGCATAATTGGAGCGCTAATCTTCCGGGGTATATTTATATTTCTAGGAGTTGAAATGATAAACAGAACCTATTTGCCTCCATTTTCAATAGGAAACTTTCATTTTGTCTTAGATCATCATACTGAATATTCAAATACTACAAGCAATGAATTCTACAGACCTAATATTATCTTAACTATATTCGGAGTGTTTTTAATCTATGCAGGTATACATTCATGGTTTTCCAAGGAGGAGGATAATGATTCCAAAAAAGATTTAAATGAAAGTTTGGGAGCAAGAATTGTAAAAAAATTTTTTAAAGTAACTAAAGATTTTGATAAGGATAAATTTTTCACTGTTAGCAATGGGATTAAAATGGCAACCCCTTTGTTCACAGCTTTAATAATTATTGAGATTACTGATTTAATTTTTGCGGTGGATTCAATTCCTGCTATTTTTGCTATAGCACCAAACGATCCATTTATTTTATATACCTCAAATATATTTGCCATATTGGGACTACGCTCCCTTTACTTTCTTTTAGCTAATTTTATGCATATGTTTAGTAAGTTAAAGTATGGATTAGCTATCATACTGAGTTTTATTGGAATTAAAATGTTAATGGCTCCATTCATACATATTTCATCACTATCCTCTTTAGGGGTTGTAGCTGGTGTTCTGATACTTTCTGTACTTTTGTCTTTGATATTCCCTAATAAAAAAGAACAAATTCAATAAATAAAATATATCATGAGTAAACCTATTTCAGAATTTATAGAAAAATATTTTTTGCACTTTAATGCTGCCTCTTTAGTAGATGCGGCTAAAGGTTATACCGCTCATCTTAAAGACGGTGGAAAAATGATGATAACCATGGGTGGTGCTATGAGTACTGCTGAATTGGGAAAGATTTTAGCTGAAATGATACGACAAGACAAAGTTGCTATTATTTCTTGTACTGGTGCGAATCTAGAAGAAGACATAATGAACTTAGTGGCTCATTCTCACTACAAAAGAATTCCCAATTACAGAGACTTAACTCCAGAACAAGAACGGGAACTACTTGATAATCATTTAAACCGTGTAACTGACACATGTATCCCTGAAGAAGAAGCTTTTAGACGCTTGCAGCAACATATAGAAAAAATTTGGAAAGATGCTGACGCCAAGGGAGAACGTTATTTTCCCCATGAATATATGTATCAGCTACTACTTTCTGGCGTGCTTGAGCAATACTATGAAATTGATCCTAGAAATAGCTGGATGCTTGCTGCGGCAGAGAAGAATTTACCGATTGTAGTTCCAGGATGGGAAGATAGCACCATGGGGAATATTTTTACTTCTTATGTTATTAAAGAGGAAGTGAAAGCATCTACGATGAAATCTGGGATTGAATATATGGCATATTTAACTGAATGGTACAGAAATAACTCTCAAGGAAAAGGAGTTGGTTTCTTCCAAATCGGTGGAGGTATATCTGGAGATTTTCCTATTTGTGTTGTACCTATGATGTATCAAGATTTAGAATGGGAGGATGTTCCTTTCTGGAGCTACTTCTGCCAAATCTCAGACTCTACTACAAGTTATGGTTCCTATTCAGGAGCTGTACCTAATGAAAAAATTACTTGGGGCAAATTGGATGTTAATACTCCCAAATTTATTATTGAAAGTGATGCAACTATAGTTGCTCCATTAGTATTTGCATATGTATTAGATATGTAAAACAAATATTCTACTGAAATAAGGATTTTATACAAAATCCTTATTTCTTTTATAAAAATCATAAGTCATATTTATTGAAAGATCACTTGAATTTAATAAAAACTCTATAATTCATAAATAAATTTACTTAGAATAAATTACTCTACTATACTCTTCCACTTTTCCATTATATTATTTGTTTTATAACCATTTTTTAAGATTTAAAAAATTTTATTTCTTTAATCTTAGATTTATAAGTTTATATCCGAAAATATTTAATCATTAATACATCTTGAATGGATAAAAACTCTAGAATTCAGCTAAATATTTCTTTATATTAATTTATCATAATTAGAATTTTAAAGCAGTTTCTTTCTTATTATAATAAATTTATATCTGAAAATTTGATTAGTTACCATTATTTTTATACATTTATACTACAAACAATAAAAATCTATTAAGTTTATGAAAACACAACAGGTATTAGACAGCCTAAAAAGAAGATTTCCAAATGAGCCGGAATATCATCAAGCAGTGCATGAAGTTTTAGAATCTATTGAAGAGGTATACAATCAACATCCGGAATTTGAGAAATCAAATTTAATTGAAAGGCTATGCATTCCTGAACGAATTTTTACATTTAGAGTTACTTGGGTAGATGATAAGGGACAAGTACAAACAAACATGGGATATAGAGTTCAGCACAACAATGCTATTGGTCCTTACAAAGGGGGCTTACGTTTTCACTCATCTGTAAATGTATCAATACTTAAATTCTTAGCTTTTGAACAAACCTTTAAAAATGCTTTAACTACTTTACCTATGGGAGGTGGTAAAGGTGGTTCTGATTTTAATCCAAAAGGCAAGTCTAACAATGAAATTATGAGATTTTGTCAGGCCTTTGTTACGGAATTATGGAGACATATAGGTCCAGATACCGACGTACCTGCTGGTGATATAGGAGTTGGCGGTAGAGAAGTGGGTTATCTGTTTGGAATGTATAAAAAATTAGCTCGTGAATTTACAGGAACTTTTACTGGCAAAGGATTAACCTTTGGGGGCTCTTTAATACGTCCAGAAGCTACCGGTTATGGTAATGTTTACTTTTTATTAGAAATGTTAAAAACTAAAGGAATTGACATTAAAGGTAAAAAATGCTTAGTATCCGGATCTGGTAATGTTGCTCAATATACTTGTGAAAAATTAATAGAATTAGGTGCAATACCTGTAACTCTTTCAGATTCTGCAGGATATATTTATGATCCTGAGGGTATTACTACTGAGAAGTTGGAATACGTAAAAGAACTTAAAGAATTATACAGAGGTAGAATTAAAGAGTATGCTGAAAAGTATGGATGCAAATATGTAGATGGAGGAAGACCTTGGAGTGAAAAAGCAGACATAGCTTTACCTTCAGCAACTCAAAATGAGTTGAATGGAGAAGATGCAGAAATCTTAATAAAAAATGGAATCATCGCAGTATCAGAAGGCGCAAATATGCCATCTACTCCAGATGCCGTTAAAGCATTTATTGAAGCAAAAATACTATATGCCCCAGGAAAAGCAGCAAATGCAGGAGGTGTTGCTGTATCAGGTTTAGAAATGAGTCAAAACTCAGAACGTTTAAGCTGGTCTTTGGAAACGGTAGACCAAAAACTTAAAGAAATCATGCAAGACATTCATAATAATTGCGTGAAATACGGCAAAGATGCTGACGGTTTTGTTAACTATGTAAATGGAGCTAATATAGCAGGATTCATGAAAGTGGCTAGAGCTATGATGGCACAAGGTATATTATAATTCATCCATTAAATAATAACCATATTTTTTAAATAAAAAGTATGGTTATTTTATTACTTTAAAATTTAATTGCTACTTTTAAAGACAGCTCCTTGTTTTTTTCTTCCATTGGTTTTTATAACAATTGGCTTTTCAAACTTAACTACACGGAGGTAATCCGTTTCTTCAATCGAAGGTAAATGGTTTAAATATTCCTCATCAAAAGTACCTTCTCCTTCTTGAAAAGAATTTATAGTATAATAAGCTACCCCAAATGATGTGAGATTTTGAAAAAAATGTGTTCCTTGACTGGGTTCAATTCTATAGTCTTTTAAACCAGATTCTACCAATAAACGAGCATTGGTTATATAAGACCATTTAACAGGAATTCCTAACCAAGAATCACTACTCCCCCATCTTCCTGGTCCTACCAAAACATAACCTCCATCACCTTCTTTAAATTTTTTATTAATTTTTTCTATTTCATAAGCAATCATTTGATTATTAGCAGGATTAAAATCTTTAGATTTTACATAAATGATATGGTACACATCATCAATAATTCCGTTGCCTAAAGCATTGTTAGAAGTTAATAAAGTTTCTTCAACAGGAATAAGAGATAAATCTTCATTCATATCTTCTTTATTAAGAACAATAGGCCGAATTTGAAGTAAATAAAAAGTAGCTTTTTCTTTATTTTCTATATCTATTGCAAATTCAATTTCAATATCTCTACCCATTTCCTCTTTTGTTATTTTCAAAACTTTTTGTAACGTATCAATCAATGGAAATAATTCATGTTGTAGAATATTTGTAAAGGAAATAATCTTTCTACCTCCTTCATAAAACCCATCGTATATTATTTGTTCTCTTGGTTCATAAGTAGATACTATATATTTTAATGAACTATCTTTTAAAACCTCATTGACATTTAATTTAAGTAAATTGAAACTATCATTAATTGAAAAACTCTCATCAATTCCTTTCATATTTAAAGCATAAAACTGTCGCTGCGTTTCTCGTAGGGCAAAATCCAGGGTACTCATTTGCAAAATATTATGAGGATGGTAAGGGGAAAATCTAAGGGTTATTCCTCCATCTACAATATACTTACCCAAACCCATTGCAAGGTTTACAATGCCTTCTTCTGGTTTCTCATAGTCAATGGGATAAAAATTTAATGAACGGGTTACCCCAGATATGGCTGGGTAAAATCTCTCCTCATAGCTTCTTCCTACCACTTCCTGTATAACAATGCCCATTTTTTCTTCATCAATAACATTATGCGTAGCTTCCATGTATGCTTTACTGTCTCTAAAAAATACTGATGCATATACTGATTTAATTGCATCTTTCAACCAGCTCAGCATTTGTAGTTTATTTTCAATACATGGAATCATATAGGTAGAATAAATTCCTGCAAAAGGTTGGTAATAGGAATCTTCTAATAAACTGGAAGAACGAATGGCTAAGGGTGATTTAATTGTATGGAATAATGAAATAAAGTCTTCATCTAATCTTTCAGGAAAGTTTCCTTTTAAAAAAGCATTTAAAATTTCATGATCTTCTGCATCGGATAAAGCTATTGAGTACAAATGGTTCTCTTCCATAAACTCATCGAAAATATCTGTACACAACACGATAGTTTTTGGTATAGTTACTGGAAAGTTATTGTGTTGATTTAGTTCTGGATGTGTTTTGATTATATTTCCTAAAAAAGCTAAACCTCTACCCTTTCCTCCCAATGATCCTTCTCCTATTCTTGCATATTCAGAATATTCATCAAAACGATCTTTTTCAAACACAGCTATAACCCCTGTATTTTTCATCTTTCTATATTCGATAATTGAATCGTAAATCAACTGACGAACTTCTTGTAGGGAAATATCCTTTGCATCTATATTTTTAAGCATTTCAGCAATTGGAAATATTGCAATCGAATATAAGAATCTTGAAAAATGATTTTGAGAAACATGGTAAGCCAAAGAATCATCCGGAATAATTTTTATAACTTTTTGTAGTCCCTTCAAATTTCTAATCCTGTAAAGCTCTTTTTTTGTTTCAGGATCAATGATAATAAAATCTCCAAATCCGAATTGTTGTATTATTCTTTGTCTTAATTCATAAGAATAACTTTTAGAATTTTTATCTATAAAATCACAATTTAATTCTGTTGCATATTTTTTATTGTTAGGGTCTGATGAATTAAATATAATGGGTAGAAATTTATTTGATTCTTTAATCCATTTTGCTAAGTTGTATCCGGCTAATTTTTCCTTAACCCCGTTATGCAGATAACTCATATCTGTAATAATACCTAACAAGTTTTTTGTATATAATTTATAAATCTCACTAGCTTCTTCAAAACTTCTTGCTAATAGTATTTTGGGTCTTCCTCTCATCCTAAGCATTTGCTGGTGCTCATTCAGCGCTTCTTTTGCAAAATTTTTGGACTCATTCATAACTATTTTAAATAGTGATGGAAGAGCTGAGGAATAAAAGCGTACGGAATCTTCCACCAATAAAATTACCTGAACTCCTGCTGTTTGAACATCGTGCTCTACATTCATAGAATCTTCAATCAACTTAATAATTGCCAATAGTAGTTTGGAATTCCCTAACCAACTAAATACATAATCTACAAAGCTTAAATCCACCGCTGACAATCGTTTTGAAACTTCTTTTGAAAATGCTGTTAAAACCACTAATGGAATCTCAGAGTAGAGTTTTTTAATTTTTTCCGCCGTAGAAAACATATGAACTTCATCCATATTGGGCATGAATATCACTAACTCGTAATGATTTTCTTGCAGAAGCTCTAATGCTTCTTCTTCCGTTGAAACTTGGGTGAAACGGGGTGGATATCTAAGATTTAAAGCTGTATATTCATCAAATATTTGTTCATCTATTCTACCATCTTCTTCCAATATAAATAAATCGTATTTCGTAGCTATTAATAACACATTATAAATACGTTTATTCATTAAATTGGAGAAAGAAATATCTTTAAATTGAAAGTTCCTTAAACTTTGAGCTGCGTTTTGCATACTTTTCTTTTCTTTTTAGTGAAAATACAAAATTTAAAGACGATTTAATTAAAATTAATCGTCTTTTTGAATTGATAAATATGTGTATATTTATTTTTTAAATTAAAATCCCTGCTTACTATCCTTCAAATGAAAGGGAAAAATTATCTTTCTATGGTTTTTATGTGGACTACATTTAGATACTAAAAAATCTACGGTAAAGACTAAAAGCAGGAAAAATATTATAATACAAATCCACTTTTTAAAATAATTATTTTTCAAAGCCATTGATGAAACTTTTTAATAAATCTATTTTTTATAAACTGAGTAAGTAAACAGTAACTAAAGAGTATAGCTATTAACCAAGGAAAATAACTTAAAGGTAAGGGTTGTAGATGTATGGATTCCGCTAACGAAGTAAATGGTAATAAGATACCAATCAACATAATTAAACTTGTTAACGCAACTACTGGTGCTGTAGCCCAACTTTGTATAAAAGGTACTTTTCGCGTGCGTATCATATGTACAACTAATGTTTGTGATAAAAGCCCTTCAACAAACCAACCGGTTTGAAATAAATTTTGGTGCTCCGGCGTATTAGCTTTGAAAACAAAAAACATTACTGCAAAAGTTATATAATCAAAGAATGAACTGATAGGTCCTATATAAATCATAAAACGACTAATCCCATTTGCGTCCCATTTTTGGGGGCTTTCCATAAACTCCTGATCCATTTTATCCCAAGGGATAGAGGTTTGAGATATATCATAAAGTAAATTTTGTATTAGTAAGTGTATGGGAAGCATAGGTAAAAATGGAAGAAAGATACTAGCACCAATCATGCTAAACATATTCCCAAAATTACTACTGGTGGTCATTTTAATATATTTAATTATATTTCCAAAAGTCCTTCGACCATATACCACTCCTTTTTGAAGAACTCTAAGGTCTTTTTCTAAGAGTATAATATCTGCACTTTCTTTAGCAATATCTACAGCCGTATCCACAGAAATCCCAACATCAGCTTTACGCAATGCCGGCGCATCATTGATTCCATCTCCCATAAAGCCTACCGTAAAATTTTGTTTTTGAAGAAGAGTAACGATTCTTGATTTTTGTACAGGGTTAAGCTTAGCAAATATGCTTATATCTTTGATTTTCATTGAAAGTTCATCATCGTTTAAGAACTCAATATCTGCACCTAAAACTATGTTTTGAAAAGGTATTCCAACATCTTTACATATTTTTCTAGTTACAATTTCATTATCACCGGTTAACACTTTTACTTGGATCCCTAATTTTTGAAGTTTTTCTAAAGCTGGCTTTGCTGAAGGTTTTGCTGGATCCAAAAAACCTATAAAACCCGTGAGTATTAGGTTAGATTCATCTTCAACATTATAATCTATTTTAGGGTTGTTATATTCTTTAATAGCCACTAACAATACTCTTAAACCATCTTCGTTTAGTTTTCTTGAGGTGTTTAAAACCGTTTTTTTCATCTGAGCATCTAAGGCTACTATTGAATCTTTTTCTGCATGCATCTTAGAATTTTCACCAGGATAAAAAGCATGAGTACATAGATCTAACATTTCTTCTACGGCTCCTTTGCAAATAAGAAGTTGCTTTTTGTTTTTCTGTTCTAAAATAACACTCATTCTTCTTCTTTGAAAATCAAAAGGTATTTCATCAACTTTTATATAATCTTCTTCAACCTTTAAATAATCATGAACCTCCACATGCTCAAGAATGGCAATATCTAACAAATTTTTTAAGCCCGTTTGGTGAAAACTATTCAAATAAGCCCACTTTAAAACTTCATCATCCTCATGTCCCAAAACATTTAAATGTCGTTCTAAAAAGATTTTATCTAAGGTGAGCGTGCCTGTTTTATCTGTACACAGAATATCCATGGCACCAATGTTTTGTATTGCATTTAATTTTTTCACAATCACTTTTTGCTTACTCATACTTTTAGCTCCTTTGGCTAAGTTAGCCGTAACAATCATAGGTAGCATTTCTGGAGTTAAACCTACTGCAATAGCTACAGCAAAAAGCAAAGCTTGCAACCAATCTCCTTTGGTTAAACCATTAATTAAAAAGACTAAGGGGACCATTACAAGCATGTATCGAATTAAAAGCCAACTTACTTTATTTACTCCTCTATCAAAACTGGTTTCTCCTTTTTTGCCACTAATTGCTTTACCTATTGAACCTAAGTAGGTTTGGTTACCTGTAGTTACAACAATAGCTATGGCTGTTCCACTTACTACATTGGTACCCATAAAGCATAAATTCTCTAATTCTAGTGGAGATTTATTCTCTGCATTTACAATAACCTCATCTCTCTTTTCTAAAGGATGGGATTCACCCGTGAGTATTGCCTGACTAACAAATAAGTCTTTGGATTTAATAATCCTTAAATCTGCAGGTATCATATCTCCTGCACTTAGATGAACAATATCTCCTGGAACAATTTCTCTTATATTAACTTCTACTTTACCTTGGTTTCTTCTAAATACAGTCGCTGTAGTTTTAACCATATTTTTTAGATTTTCCGCTGCTCGATTACTATTGTATTCTTGCCAAAACCTTAATATGGAACTTATAATAATCATAGAGCCAACCACAATAATTGTTTTGAAATCTCTCTCTTCAGGAGAAACTATCCATACATCCATTATTGCTGAAATAATCACAAGTATAACTAAAACAGCTATGAAAGGATTGATGAAAGCCATGACAAACTGTTTGTACCATGAGGGTACTTTGTCCTGCTCTATTTCATTGTATCCAAATTTTTTAATCTTTTCTTCAACCGTGGGAAGGCTTAATCCTTTTTCACTACTTTCTAACATAGCATAAAATAAATTGCTAGTATTCCTGGAAACCATTTGAAGTTTCGTAGTTGAATTTATTTCAATGTTAGAATGTTTTTTAGATCTATTCGTATTCATAATGATCTATTTTATTTATACTTATAACTTATACATCAGACTGTTGTCCTACGAATTCCCAGCTAACCTTTATAACTTCTTGTTCTATAGTTAATCGGCTAACCATTTGTTCCATTAAATAATCTTGAATTCCATTGGCAGTTATATCTGCGGTAATAAGTGTGCTTTCACCATCTGAATCGTCTTTACTTGAAAGTGATCGAAGTAATAATTTTTCGTTGTTGCCTAATTGTTGAATTAATAAAACTCTTATGTGGTTTTCAATATTATTTTTACAGTGAATGAGAATCTGATACTCCGTAGTTGCTGTATGATCCTTTTGTTTAAAAGATATTTTGTTCATTTTGCTTCCTAATGGCCGTAATGTAATATGAATTATAATTACAGTTAAAGCTGTTAAGGCTGCTTGAGCATATAAGCCAATACCTGCCAATGAACCAACTGCAGCCGAACACCAAATGGTTGCAGCTGTGTTTAACCCCCTTACGGTTAAACCATCCTTCATAATAACTCCAGCACCTAAAAAACCAATTCCGCTTACAATTTGTGCAGCCACACGACTAGGATCTCCATGGCTACCACTTACAGACATAGAAATTAATATAAATGCTGCTGAGCCTACAGCTACTAACGTATTGGTTCGTAAACCGGCACTTTTCTGTTGCCATTGTCTTTCTATCCCTATAGCCATTCCTAAAACAAAAGCCAAAATTAATCGTAAAGCAAATTCAGTGATTGGTAACATTGTAATTGATTTTATTGATGAATATAAATAATTTACCGTTTTTTTCGGTACCATTTACATATAATTGGTTTTTAACTCCAACTTTTCTAGAATTTGTATAATTAAGGCAACTATCTTTAAGTAGTTTATAAATTAATAATTGCATGACTCGTTTAATTTTGTTCACCTAGGAACAAACCAAACGATATGTCCTTTAAAGTGAAATATTAATAATTTTTAAATATTTTAATTTTGGGAGATAATCATCCATTTTTCTACATGTTGATAGTGCAAAAGTATGGCATATTGCATTTTAGTACTATTAGAAAACCATTAGAAAATAATTAGAAAAGCGTAATTTCCAATTATTATTTTCTTAACAATTCCAAAAAAATAAAAGATTTATTTTTTTTTGTTTTTACATAAAAGCCAAAAAATATTACATGGCCTAGAATTACTAAGCTTAATATTGATTTTATCAATATATTTTGATATATTATCATAAATATAATCGACAAAAAACTCACAAACACTAGTAAAATCAACTTTTGCTTTAGTGTCATGGCTCTTTCTTGAACACAATCTTTTATATATTTTTTATATATTTTTGAAGATACTAACCTAGAATGAAATTTCTCTGATCCTTTTCCGTAGCAGTAGGCGGTTAATAGTAAAAATGGTGTGGTTGGAAGTATGGGTAAAAAAGCTCCTATAATTCCTAGTAATAAAGAAATAGTTCCAAATATTATCCATACAATTTTCATAACCTTTCAAATATACATAAGGAAATTTAGTTATTTTAATCTTAATGATTATAAATTCTAATATGGAAATAGTTAGTGCATATTTTTTCAAGAATTCTGGTATGTTCTTAAAATTTTTAAGCTAAGTTGGATTGTAACCAATACTTTGCATCTTCTAATTTAATTTCTTTACGATTGGCATAATCTTCCACTTGGTCCTTAGTGATCTTACCCAATCCAAAATATTTGGCTTGAGGATTGGCAAAGTAATAGCCTGAAACGGAAGAGGCGGGATACATAGCTAAACTTTCTGTAAGTATGCATCCAATTGATTCTTTTACATCCAATAATTCCCAAATCGTTATTTTTTCTAAATGATCCGGGCATGCCGGATATCCTGGAGCTGGACGAATCCCTAAATATTTTTCTTTAATAATTTCATCTTTATTTAAATTTTCATCCGATGCATAACCCCAAATTTCCGTCCTTACTTTGGCATGTAAGTATTCTGCGAGAGCTTCTGCAAATCGATCGGAAATTGCTTTTACCATAATTGCTGAGTAATCATCATTTTCTAATTCATATTTTTTTGCCAATTCTTCTGCTCCGAAGATTGTAACTGCAAAACAACCGATATAGTCTTGGATATTCTCTTTATTTTTAGGTAGAATAAAGTCTGACAAAGCAAAATTTGCTACGCCTTCTGATTTTTTTGTTTGTTGTCGTAAAGTTCGGAATGTGTTTATATGCTGTCCCTTACTATCATAGATTTCAATATCATCCTGCTCTGTTGCATTGGCAGCAAATAAACCTATGACCGCTTTAGGTTGTAATAAATTTTCGCTTATAATTTTGTCTAATAAAGCTTGCGCATCTTTATAAAGATTGGTTGCTTCTTCTCCAACAATTTTATCTGTAAGTAAATTAGGGAATTTACCTGTAATTTGCCAAGCTCTAAAAAATGGTTGCCAATCTATATACTCTTTTAATTCTGATAATGGTATTGCATCGAATACTTGTGTTCCTATTTGTTTAGGTTTATAGGGGGTAAAAGATTTCTTGTCTATTTTAAATTTGTTCTTTCGAGCTTCTGCTATGGTAAGATAATCTTTTTCTGAACTTCTGCTTAAATAGCTTTCTCTTAAATATTTGTACTCTTCTTTTATCTTAGCCTTAAAAGTTTCGTGTTGATTAGACAATAAGGAGGAAGCTACCGCCACGGATTTGGATGCATCCAATACATGGATTACCGTATGGCTGTATTTGGGCTCAATTTTAAGTGCTGTATGAATTTTGGAAGTTGTTGCTCCACCAATCATCACAGGAATAGATAGTTTTCTTTTTTCTAGCTCATCTACCACACTAATCATTTCATCCAATGAAGGTGTAATTAATCCACTAAGCCCAATTATGTCAACGTTTTCTTTAAGAGCTGTTTCAATAATTTTTTCTTTAGGAACCATTACTCCTAAATCTATAATCTCATAATTGTTACAAGCCAAAACAACTCCTACTATATTTTTACCTATATCGTGAACATCTCCTTTTACTGTTGCCATAAGTATTTTTCCATTGGTTCTACTTTCCTCTGTTTTTTCGGCTTCAATAAAAGGTTGTAAATAAGCAACTGCTTTTTTCATTACACGTGCAGTTTTCACTACTTGAGGCAAAAACATTTTTCCTGCTCCAAAAAGTTCACCTACGGTATTCATACCCTCCATCAAGGGACCTTCTATTACATCTAAAGGTCTTCGGGCTTGTAGGCGAGCTTCTTCTACATCTTGTTCAATATAATCAGCATTCCCTTTGATCAGGGCATATTCCAATCGTTTTTCAATGGAATAATTTCTCCATTCTTCTACTTTTTGTTCCTTAGCTCCTTTTTCTTGTGTAATGGTTTCTGCATATTCAATCAGATTTTCGGTTGCATCTTCACTTCTGTCAAAGAGAACATCTTCAATTTTACGTAGAAGTTCTGGTTCAATTTCTTCATAGATTTCTACTTGTGTAGGATTTACTATTCCCATATCCATACCGTATTGAATGGCATGATATAAAAAGGCAGCATTAATAGACTCTCTAACTTTATTATTCCCTCGGAATGAAAAAGACACATTACTAACTCCACCGGAAACATAGCAACCGGGTAAATTTTCTTTTACCCACTTTGTTGCCTCAAAAAAATCTAAGGCATTTCTTCTATGCTCTTGCATTCCCGTTCCTACGGGAAATATATTTAAATCAAAAATTATATCTGAAGGGTTTATATTTAATTGATGTACTAAAATATCGTATGATCTTTGTGCTATGGTCTTCCTTTTTTCCAAGTTATCGGCTTGTCCTTCTTCATCAAAAGCCATAACAATGATTGCTGCTCCATAGCGTTTAATAATTTTAGCTTTTTTTATAAATTCTTCTTCTCCTTCTTTTAAACTTATAGAATTTACGATTCCTTTTCCTTGTATGTTTTTTAACCCTGCTTCTATTACCTCCCAGTTAGAAGAATCGATGACTATAGGTACCCTAGCGATATCTGGTTCTGAAGCTATGAGTCTTAAAAAAGTGGTCATGGTTTTCACTCCATCTATCAACCCTTCATCCATACAAATATCTATTATTTGAGCCCCTCCCTCAACTTGATCTCTTGCTACCGACAAGGCTTCTTCATACCTTTCATTTTTAATAAGATTTAGAAATTTCTTAGAACCTGTTACATTGGTTCTTTCTCCTATATTTATAAAATTACTATTGGGAAGTAAAGTAAATTCTTCTAATCCGGAAAGTTTTAAGGTATTCTGCATGATATTTTCAAAGATTAACAAAGTTACAATATTTGTTTCTAACTACTTTATAGGTTTGTAGTTTAGTGCTTTTAACGTATTTTTGGGGGTTAAAACTAATGAAATGAAATTACTAAATTTACTATTTATTTTATTTACAGGCAGTTTATGGGCTCAAAATTATATTCCTATTGATACTGCAGACAGGGCTAAAAGAGATTTAGCTGCCGCTTCTTTTAAAAATTCGGGCGATGAATTCATCAAATTCGTAAAAACGAGCTATCCTAAAAAGGTTGGGAAAATAATGGCTCTAAGCTATGAAGAATTTTATAAGGATTTTGAAAAACAGATCAAAGACGGTAGTTTTGTTTACGATGTTCGTTTTTCAAGCTATATCGACAAAATTCTAAATCAATTAAAACAAGGCAACCCTAATATTCCTAAAGACTTACGTGTATTAATTTCCAAAGATCCTAGTTTAAATGCTTATTGTTTACCCAATGGAACCTTTGTTTTAAATATGGGACTTTTCTATTGGCTGGATAATGATGATGAAGTTGCCTCTGTTCTAGCACATGAATTAAGCCATAATATTCTTAAACATTCTTTGAAAAGAGGGGAAGCTATGGCTAATGATGAACTTTCTTCTAATAATAAAAATCAAATTAAAAGTATTCAAAAGCAAAAATATAATAAGAGCAGAGCTGCGCTAGAACTTTATAGAAATAAATTGTATACCAGTGGAGATCTTAGGAAAAAAAATGAATTTCAAGCAGATTCTTTGGGGCTTATCATCATGAAAAATTCTCCTTTTAATGAAGGGGCTTTTGTGGATGCTTTGGAGTTGATGGAGGAATATGATTCTATTAAACCTTCTGGATTGAAAGAAGATATATATCGAAAGATTTTTTCGCTTCCTAACCAACCGTTTAAAGATGATTGGTTGAAAAGAGAAGATTTTTCTAATTACGATTATTCATTATATAAAGAAAAAATTGATAAGGATTCTATTGCTACCCACCCGGAAATTGAGGATCGAATCAATAAATTGCGTACCTATTTTCCAGGTATGAAGGAAAATGATATAGAACTTAAACCTAGTAAAGAATTAGAAGAATTACAAAAAATTGCGAAATATGAGCAAGTTCCTTCTTTATATTTCTTTGAACAATATGGGGCAGGTATTTATATTTGCTTATACTATTTACAGAAAGATCCAGAAAATCAGTTTTATAAAGAATGGCTAGGTAAATGTTTTGAGAAAATCTACGAGGGAAGAAAAACTTATCGTTTAAATCGCTATTTAGATCGCATTGAACCCAAAGACCAATCCGAAAGTTATCAACAGTTTTTAAGTTTTATGTGGAACCTTTCCTTAGATGAAATTAAAAATATTTCTGAGTTTTATAATTCAAAAAAAGCACCTGAATAAGGTGCTTTTCTTTTTAAAGAATTATTTTAATAGTTTATTTTTTCTAACCGAAGTTCCGGCATTTTGTTTTCATCCTCAAATTCTTCATACAATAATAAATAACCATTTTTAGCAGGTAAGAAAGATATTTTGCTTCCTTCCTCTGTCTTTATAGGGAAATCTGGCAATTGTTTTATTTTTCCATCTTTATAAGAAAGGGAAGAAAGAGTATTTATTTTTCCTTCTTCATTTTTTTGTTTATAAAAGATAACTATAGTTCCATCCTCTATTTGTTTGGTAAATTCTATATCTTCTAATGGTAGTTTTTTTAGCCAACTTTCACTAACTGATATAGAAATCCCTAAATCACTAAGTTTCTTTCTAGTATTCTCTATAATTTCTTGCTGATCTTCTTTTTTAGTAAAAATTCTACTTTTAATATTCGTTTTAGTGAACTTAATTACTTTTAAATCTTTATTAAGCTCAACAAAATACAAATTGCCAAATTCAGATTTTTCAGAATTTTGATTTGTTTCTTCAAAAATAAGAATTGAATTATTATTTATTAATTTAAGATGTTCAATTAGCTTTAATTCCCATTTTTTTCCATTATTCATGACCTTATAGTCTGGAGTATAATTCATGAAGGAAGATAAATCTTTTAAATTAAAGATATCGGTCTTCACCTTTTTTCCAGTATCCAGTGAATAATATTCTTTGACAATAATTTTAAACGGATCAGGATTTATAACCCTATCGGAAAAATTTGTTTTGGAAACTTTTAATAAATTATCCTCAATATTACCATAGGTATTAAAATGGAATTGTAAATTTTTATTTAATCCATTAATAATTGAATCTTTTTTCTCCGGATCTGGTATAGATAAGGTGGTAATAGTAGATCCGTCTTTCATATTAATTAGCTTATACCGTAAGTCCAATATTTTTTTAGAAGAAGTTTCCTTTATATTTTTCTCTTCAAGTAAACCAATTTCTTCATTAACCGGAGATAACCAAAAATCAGTATATTTTTTTAGGGTCTGTTTATTTTGTTTACTATTTTTTAAGCACCAAGTTGGCTCTCCTGGTTTTAATTCCTTATAAAAACATAATGGGTAAGGCCATTTAAAATTGTTATAAAAAAAACCAGTTTGAGAGTAGGGAAATAGGCTATAATAAAAAGCATTAGAATTTTTTCCTATATCTATGGGGAAATTGGATTGGCTGTCATTGACATAAAAGGGATCTGATACTTTGTTGGTTTTTAGATCAATCAATCGCTGCCATCTGTTTCTATTTTTCATTTTATCACCATCTTCGTATACATTGAGTAATACTTGTTTATTAATATACCATCCCTCAAAATATTTTCTTGTATTAATTCCCTTATTATATTGCTCTGAAAATTCTCCGGAAAATACTTTGTTTAAATTCTTGTCTAATAAAACGTATTCATAATTATACTCTGTACGTTGGGTTCTGTCCTTATTAAAGATAAAAAAATATCCATATAGACCAAGTTCTTTTTCTGAATACGCATCTAATAAAGGGGTGTAGTAAACCAGCTTACCCTCCGATAGTTTTGCTAATTTAGCAGTCTGTGCCCAGGTAGTTGAATATATAAACAGGCAAAGTAAATAGAAATATAGTTTTCTTTTCATAATTATGTAAGATTAATTTAATTTTTCTAAACGAAGTTGGTTGTATTTTTCGTCATTTTCATTGTATTCTCTTAATAAAATATAACCTTCTTTAGCTGGAATTGGCAAAATAGTGAATTTTTCATCTTTTGAACTCATCGGTATTTTATCTTCTTTTATTATACCTTCCTTATTGAGAGTTACTACTCCTAAAACCCATTCTTTATTAGAGGTTATATAATTTTTGTAGAAAAAGGTATATTCATTTTTTTCTTTTGAAAATTGTGAAAATAAGTAATTGTACTGAGTTCCTTTGAATGGTTCTTTAGCTATGGTTTCAATCTTTTTCAGTTTAAAATCCGGATCCATAAAAAATAAAACAAAATCTGAGGAGCTGGAATTGGGTTGATACTTATCGGTTAAAAAGCAGACGGAACCATCTTCGAATATATAAAATCCATTGGGACGTAAAAAGTATTTTTTATCTACCTTTCCATTTTTGTTAATATTTATTTGCTCATTTAAATCTTCCCAAGGAATATATTTCTCATTTATTTTATTCCCATTTTTATCTATAATTATTCGATAAAACCCTAAGGACATATTTAAATTATAAGAATCAGTATAACCCTCGTATTTGTAATAATTGCCTGTAATTATAAATTGGTTATTGATTACTTTAGAATTAAAATCATGATAAATCTTAGTGAGGTTATTATCGAATGTATAACGAAATTCTATTTTACCATTCTGTGAGTTAATAGCTACGATTTTATCTTTTTTAAGGGAATTAGATTCAAGAAGATAAATAGTTTCAGATTTATTATTATTAATATAAATCGTGTTTTGTTCTTTATTTTTTGTACTTGTGTTATATTCATAGCTCCATTGCAACTGATTTTTCAAATCATAAAATTTCAAAAACTTATTGGTCCCAACCTTAGTATAGGGTTGCTCTTTTATATAAAAACCATTGTGATTTTTATCCGGAATTGCAATTCCTGTATTTTTAAAATAAAAGGCTTTTTTTTCATATTCTGGATAGCTTTTGGGTATTTCTTCAATAGCATCATTGTAATACCAAAACTCCGGGGAGATGGTTTTTTCTTTTATCGATAGAATTGAAAATGACTCAATAGGCAGTGCATTCATAGGCTGATGACTTAGACGTAATAGTAATTGGTTATTATTAATAAGAGAACAATCTCTAAAATATCTTGTAACTAACATTTTGTTGTATTGATGCATCTTAAAAGAGTGATTAGCCACTCTATTTAAATTTTTATCTAATAAAACATACTCCATTTGTATATGATCTTCATCTATATTTTCTTGATTAAAAAAATAAATATAGCCATATACCTGATCTTCTGTATCCAATAATATTTGGCTATAAACCAATTTTCCACTTGCTAATGTGGCTAAGTCTTGCATTTGTGCCGAGATAAATCCACTGATGGATAATAATAGAAATAAAAGTAATTTTTTCATTATCAATGATGGAATAATTTAATTTATAAAAAGCCTGTTTAAAACAGGCTTTTATTGAAGTATAATATTTATTAATTTAATTTTTCTAAACGGAGTTGGTTGTATTTATCATCCTTTTCATTGTATTCTCTTAGCAAGATATAACCCTCTTTAGCTGGAATGGGTGATAAGGTATATTTTTCTTCTTTGGATGTCATCGGTATTCTATCTTCTTTCAGTTCTCCTTTGCTGTTAATAGTATTTACCCCCAACACCCATTCTTTATCGGATATTAAATAGTTTTGATAAAAGAAAGCAACTTCATTTCTATTCTTTGAATATTGAGAAAATAAATAATTATAGGAATAGCCTTTAGTTAAATCTTTCTCAATGGTTTTTACATTTTTTACATTAAAATTGGTATCCATTAAAAATAAGACGAAATCATCAATTTTTTGTTCTCTTTTAGTAGCTTCATCTACAATAACGTTGATAATAGGAATGGGAATAAAATTACCTATACCATTTTTAGCCTGTTTAAACTTTTCTGTTAAAATAGCGATACTTCCATTATTAAATATATAAAATTCGGTTGGTCGTAAACGGTAGTTCTTTTCTACCC
Source organism: Apibacter muscae (assembly GCF_007845635.1). Classification (GTDB taxonomy): domain Bacteria; phylum Bacteroidota; class Bacteroidia; order Flavobacteriales; family Weeksellaceae; genus Apibacter; species Apibacter muscae. The sequence goes on from NZ_SELG01000032.1 coordinate 141,868, forward strand.
GACCTTTCTCATCTATATCTATTAGTCCTTTAAAATCCTCCCATTGGGTATATTTTTCTTTTATTTTATTTCCTTTTTCATCTAATATAATAGTGTAAAAACCTAAATTCTTATCTAAATCAAATGTTTTTTCTTTGTTGTATTTAGAGTAATTTCCGACAATAACTAACTGATTATTAATTTCTTTAGTAATTAATGAATGGCTATAGTTACTGTTGTTGTTTTCAAAAACATATTCATATTTTTTTTCTCCATTTTTAGAATTTAATGCAACAATTTTATATTCTGTTGCATACCTTCCATTATTTTGTGATTGTAATAAATAAATGGTGTTTTCAGAACTATGTTGAATGGAAATAGTGTTAAAGTTATTAGATTTTGCATTTGGATTGTATTCATATTCCCATTGTAGCTCTTTGTTAGTATTATAGAATTTAATGAATTTATTAGTTCCAAATTTTTTATTATATAATTCTTTAACGAAGAAACCGTTGTTTTTTTTATTAGTACTAAAAAATCCAGTATTATTGACTTCTTTTATTATTTTTTTATATTCTTTATAATCTGTAGGGACTTCTTCTATATTTCCGTTTCTATACCAGTATTCTGGAGAAACTGTTTTCTCATTAATCTTAATTGTTCTAAAACTATAAATACTAGGTTTGTTTTTCGTTGTATAGCGCATTCCTAAAGCAATCTCATTATTATTTAAATAATTGCAAAAAGAGAAATAGGAATTAATTTTAATATTATAGTTTTTAAAAGTAAAAGTATTATTCGCTACTTTATTTAAATTTTTATCTAATAATACATATTCCATCTGAGTGTTTTCTTTATCCACATCTCCTTGGTTGAAAAAATAAATATAACCGTATACCTGATTGTCCGTGTCATATAATATTGTATTGTAAACCAATTTACCGCTTGCCAAAGTAGCTAAGTCTTGGATTTGTGCCGAGATAAATCCGACAAGGGATAAAAATAAAGCTAAAAAAAGTCTTTTCATAGTAGTAATATTTATAAATTAATTTTTAAATTTCTTTAAAGGATAGGGAGTCTCTATTAAACTCTAAAGCCCATGAATTATTCCATGAAGATTTATAAATCTTCATTTTGGTTTTACTAAATAATGTTATAGTAGGAATGTTCTAAGAATAGTAATCATAGTAATTTTTTCATATTAATATAGTTTCAAGTACAAATATATAGATTTTCATAAATGTTATGAAAAATTTTATGTTGTGTATGATGTTATTTATTTAGTTTTTATAAACTAAATAAATTCTTTCATAGATCAATAAATAATATGAATTACCCTCCTATCATCTTTTTAATATGGTTTAATTTCATAAGGGCTTCTATTGGAGTTAAGGTATTTAAATCTGTTTTAAGAATTTCTTCTCTAATATTTTCTAGTACCGGATCATCCAATTGAAAAAAACTCAACTGCATATTTTCCTCTGTCAGCATTTTTGTTCGATTTTTAAGATCTTTTCTAACATCCTTATTTTCTAAGGTTTTTAATATTTGCTCTGCTCTTTGGGTCAAACTTACGGGCATGCCTGCAAGTTTTGCTACGTGTATACCAAAACTGTGCTCACTACCGCCAGCCACAAGTTTCCTTAGAAAAACTATAGAATCTTTCAGTTCTTTTATGCTTACATTAAAATTTTTAATCCTTTTAAATGAACCGGTCATTTCATTTAATTCATGGTAATGAGTGGCAAATAAAGTTTTCGGGCACGTGGGGTGTTCATGCAAATATTCTGCGATTGCCCAAGCTATAGAAACGCCGTCGTAAGTACTTGTCCCCCTCCCTATTTCATCCAATAATATTAAACTTCTTTCAGAAATATTATTTAATATACTGGCTGTTTCGTTCATTTCAACCATAAAGGTGGATTCTCCTTTTGATAGATTATCGGATGCTCCTACTCGGGTAAAAATTTTATCTACAATTCCAATTTTGGCATTTTTAGCAGGAACAAAACTTCCTATTTGAGCCATTAATACAATTAAAGCTGTTTGGCGGAGCAAAGCAGATTTACCCGCCATATTGGGCCCGGTAATCATTAATATTTGTTGGGTTTTATCATCTAAATAAACCGAATTCGATACGTAGACTTCTCCTAATGGCAATTGTTTTTCAATAACCGGATGTCTCCCCTCTGTGATTTCAATGGTTTTAGATTCATCTAAGTGAGGTTGAGTATAATAATTTTCTTGAGCTACTTCTGCAAATGAAATTAAACTATCTATTGTTGCTATTATACGTGTATTATGCTGAATTTCTAATAAAGATTTTTTTACCTCTGCATTAAGTTTTTTGTATAATTCGGATTCTAATACTGATATTTTTTCCTCAGCTCCTAGGATTTGACTTTCGTATTCTTTTAGTTCCTCGGTAATGTATCGTTCTGCATTTACTAAGGTTTGTTTTCTTACCCATTCTTGGGGAACTTTATCTTTATGTGTATTTCTAACCTCTAAATAATAACCAAAAACATTATTAAAATCTATTTTTAAACTTGGAATCCCTGACTTTTCTGATTCTTTTAAACATAAATTCTCTAAATATTCTTTGCCGTTTTCTTTTAACGAACGTAGACGATCAAGTTCTTCTGATACTCCTTCTTTTATTACATTCCCTTTAGCTAAAGCTACCGGTAAATCCTCATTTAATTGATTGATTAATAAATTAACGGTTTCCCGAGTGTCTTTAAATTCCCCTAAGGATTTTAAGTCTATATTTTTTTCAGATAGAAGTATTTGCTCAATTTTTAAATATTTAACTAATGAGTCTCTTAAATAACCAAACTCTTTCGGAGAGATCCTTTCACCGGCAAGTTTACCTAAAAGTCTTTCAACATCTGAAATTCCCTTTAATTCTTCTTTAAGAGGTGTAGTAACTTTAGGATTATTTAAAAAATAACGTACTAAACTAAGTCTTCTATTTATAACTTTTATATCTTTAAGTGGCATTAGTAACCAACGGCGAATCATTCGCCCTCCCATATGTGTGAGTGATTGATCTAGAATATTGAGTAAAGATACGGAGGAATTGTTAGCCCCTGCTATAATTTCTAAATTCTTAATGGTAAACTGATCCATTTCTACAAAAGTATCTTGGGGCAATCTCTGTATACCGGATATATGGTCTAATAATTTATGATGCGTGTCATCCACTAGATACGAAAAAACTGCACCGGCGGCTACAATTCCTAATCTTAAATCATCTACTCCAAAACCTTTTAAAGAGTTAGTTTTAAAATGTTGGGTAAGTTTTTCGTAAGCATAATCAAATTGATATGCCCAATCTTCTAATTGAAAAGAGTAAGAAGAAATTTCAAAGGGTAAGTTTTTTTTCCTTTGATAAATAATTTCAGTAGGTTTAAAATTATCAACCAGCTGTTTTAATTTGTGTGAATTTCCTTCGGTCATAAAAAATTCGCCCGTTGATACATCTAAAAGAACAATCCCATAGTTTTCTTTTTCCTGATGTACGGAGAGTAAAAAATTATTATTCTTACCTTCTAAAACCTTATCGTTAAAAGTAACTCCAGGAGTTACTAATTCTGTTACTCCTCTTTTTACAATCCCCTTAGCCGTTGCCGGATCCTCCAATTGATCGCATATTGCAACTCGTAAACCCGAACGTACCAATTTTGGTAAATACACATCTAAAGAATGGTGTGGAAACCCAGCCAATTCTATATGACTCGCTTGTCCGTTGGCTCTTTTAGTTAGTACTATTCCAAGTATTTTAGATGCCTTTATAGCATCTTCCCCAAAAGTTTCATAAAAATCTCCTACTCTAAACAATAGCAAAGCATCCGGATATCTTGCTTTGATGCTATTGTATTGCTTCATTAAAGGGGTTTCTTTAGTTTTACTCATGAATTCATTACTCTTAAATAGTTTCCAACGTATTTTTTGCTAATTTAGAACTTCTAATTTATAGCTAAAAATTAATATAATTGAATGTGTAATCTTCTACTACAACACTTCCGTTCACGAATCCCAATTTCCGATCATGAATTTAATCTTTTATTAAGTTACATGGATCATTTTCAAGTTAAAAAGAAACATAAAATTTTGTGTTCCAGAGAGGTTTGCAATTCAACTTTCTATGTGAATCAAGGTTTACTTTATTCTTATTCAACAGATTCTAATGGTTTAGAAAACGTAGTAAATTTTGCGATGGAAGATTATTGGATCGGTGATATGTATAGTTTTATAAACAAAACTCCGTCTAACCAAACCATTGTTGCAATTGAGAACTCAGATATTTATCAATTAAGTAATGATGCATTGGAAATTTTATTTGATAAAATTCCAGCCCTAGAAAAATTCTATCGGATTTTATACCAAAATGCCTACACCCATACCTTACAACGTTTAGATTGTTCCCTAAACGTCTCCGCACAGGAAAGGTATTTAAAAATTGTAAATGAAAACCCTAAACTTTTACAAAGAGTTCCATTACACCTAATAGCTTCTTATTTAGGAATAACTCCTGAAAGTTTAAGCCGGATAAGAAAAAAAATATATTTATAATAGTTTAATAACCCTATTTTACTATATGCTTTTAGGTAAGATCAGACTCACAGGTAAGCTTACAAAAATTAATAAGTGGTAATTATCACCCATAAATAAAGCATAGATTAATATCCATGCGAATAAGTAAAAGACTAGGATCGTATATTTAGAAGATTGTTCAATACTGTTATTAATGGTTTGATTTGTATATTGATAAATCCAACCATAGATGGTTATGATAAATATAATGATTATGATCGGTATTTGATATTCAATATGAAATTTGGGTACATGCAAGTTTTGAATCCAATGTTCAATGTAAGAAAAATTCCCTGTTAAAAATGTAACTTCCAAGATTAAAATTGATGCAACAAAAACTCCGGCTATGTATTGAGATATATTTATTTTTTTCTTATAGTAAAGTAAGGTTATAAAAAAAAATAAAGGAACCATAACTATTATAGGAAAATACAATAAACTTGAGATGGTTATTAAAGCTCCAATATTAAAATATTTAAATGAAGAAGATATGGATAATACATCCAAAACTAATAATAATACTAATGTACATAGCAAATATACAACCCCCATATTTATAGAATAAAATTCTTTAAAAAATGCTCCAAATAATACTATGTAAATAGCCAGAGGTATAATTTTTCTTTTTTTCTGAGAATTTATATTAAATATTATAAATACATTCAATGTAAAGGATAAAGCGCTTATAAAAATTACTTGCAATAGGTAAGCTTGTTCAATTCTTTCTTGTATTCTAAAATAGCCAATAAACCATAAAAATACAACTGCAATTAAGGATATTACTATTAAAAAATAATTTTTAAAGGGGGAATTTGAATACATTTTTCTATATTTGTATTTGCAAAAGTAAAAATAAAAAATTTTTAATCATGACAGATTTAATCATTGGTATTGGGAAATTATTTACATGGTCTTTTAAAATATTACCAATTATTGGACATTTTGCTGATTGGATCTTTGTTGTTATTCTTTGCCTAGTACTTCTTTACTGGATGAAGAGAATTGTTGATTTTGGACAAAAAGATAAAGAATACGATGGAGATCGTATTTAATTAACTTTTATAACATCAAACAATATATTTACTCTTATGCCTTTACAAAAAGTATAAGGGTTTTTTATTTTAAATAAACTAAGATTTAGTTTTTATTCCGTAATTTAGACATTCAAATTCTTTAAAGATCAAGTTTTTTCTCTATGGGTTATAAATTTTTAAAATCATGGTTATGGGGCAATTCTGTTGCTCTGTCATGGTTATGGGGCTTGGGATTATTTTTTTCCGTACAAATGACCTTTTTATTTGGTTTAACAGGCTTATTCAGTTTTGCATTTCTCAATGCTCTAGGATTGTTTTTATTTGGTTATGGAACTCAAAAAATCGCCTCTCGCGATAAAGGTTCTGAGTCATTAGAACGTTTTTTTAAGCGTTGGTCCAAACCCTTTCGTTTAAGTTTATACCTTTATCAGTTAATTGCTCTTACCCTAACCATATTTGCTATAATTAAATATCTTGTTATGCCTTTATTAGTTTCCTTTTGGCCTGATTGGGAAACCCAGGGTACTATTTTGCAAGTTTTTTTATTATTATTAGTTGCTGCTCTTATTATATCAGCTGCTTGCTTGATTGGTGAAGAGTTTACTATTAAAACCATAAAGTATTGGCATCTTTTCGCAGGTATTCTTATACTACTAAGCGTTATTTCTATATTATGTTTTTTCAGTCCTTCCGAGTTAGTTCAATATTCGGCTTGGATAAAAATTGAAACTTGTAAACCTATTTTTTGGGGTTACCTAATTCCTATTTTGATAGGTTTTTTTGTTGGTCCTTGGCTAGATTTACAGCAATGGCAACGAGCTATTGAAATGAGAAAAGAAAATGTTAATATATCCGTAAGCTATATGTGGGGAGGATTAATTTTCTTTTTCTTTTTAATCTTTCATGGATTTTTAGCAAGTTTGGTATTTAACAATCCTTGGTTTTCACCAAATATGACATTTGTGGGCTTAGGTGGATTAGAATACGGACATGACTTGATTGTAAAATATATGTTGCATTTCCAATCTATATTCCCCTGGTGGATTCCTACTAGTTACTTTATATTTATAACATTAGCTATAATAACTACCTTGGATAGTGGATATATTGCAACAAAATGGTTTTTAAAAGAAAATTCTAAATCTAGTAACAGCCCTATTCTTTCTATGATCCCCGAGGGAATTATTAATTCTCCAATACCTACATTCATTTTAGCGGGCTTTATAGCTGTATTTGGAGTTTTAATAAATTGTGAGATTGAATATTTCATGGTTTTCTTTGCAACTTTCTTCGTGGCTTATGCCGCTCTTGGAATTGCCAGATGTTTTGTCCCTAACTCCCAACATTCTTTACCTCAGGTTAAATTATTTTCCATAGGTGCGTTTTCTTTAGTAATATTTGCCTGTGGATATTTTTTACAAGTCGCATGGTTAATGATATTAGGATCTATTTTACCAATTCTATATGTTTGCTGGTTAGTGTTAAACACCGATTTATTGAGGGTTGTGAAAGAGAAAGTTGAAGAAGTTATGGATGTTGCTTCAGAAATACCTGTGCTTAAATCAATATCTAAAGCCACCCAAACGGCATTGAATGGTAAAATAAAAGAAGTTAGTACCGGTAGCCATTTTGAAGATAAATGGTTTGTACATTCATTTATGGCTACTTATGCTGATACAAATTCTGTAGGGAACGTTTATTTCGGGGTTTATGCTCTATGGGTGGGTAAAACCCGAGAATTATTTTTTAATTATGTTTTACCCGATTTTGATTTAAAGGATACAAAGTATTTAATACTAACCCGTTCATTTGAACATAAATATATCAATGAAACCAGAGAATTCGAAAAAATAAGTGTTAAAATTAGAGTTTCTGAATATAACAGAAAATTTGCTACATTATCTCATCAAGTTTATGATTCAGCAGGTAATCTGTTAGGGAAAGGTAAGCAGCAACTTATTTTTGTTTCTCCAGAAAATTATAAAATATTAGACATTCCAGCAGAAGTATTAAAAGCTTTCATGCCCTTTATGTAAAAAATTGTATTTTTCATTAAAGTATAACCCAAACTTACGGATATCCTTAAATTTGAGTATAGGCAATCTTTTATATTTGTAGCCATAGATGATTCATCTTTAATCAGATAACGACTAAAAATTATAAAATTATGGCTATGACAATTGATATTTTGTTTTTAAGATATCCTTCAGAAGTAAGTTTGATTGTTAGTAAAAATAGTAGATCTCTATTTCACAACAATGTATGGTTTATTTATACTGAGCAAGGAGCTTGTACTTTTAAAGATGAAAACGGTAATTTTTATGCTTATGCTCCTGGCAAAGTTACACTTGGTGAATATAACAATCATCAAGACATACCTTACAATGAGGCATGTACTTTACAATCAGGGAATTTGCTAACTAAGATGATTGATAAAAATCAAATTATTCAAATTGCTCGTCAATATTTTAAACCTTTATCTGTACAAAAAGATAATGTTGAGGCTTTAGTTTCATTAAGAGATGATGATATGGGTTTTTATTTAAGTTAAAATTTATTTCATACTTTATAATATTAAAGGCTATTTTAAATAAGTTATTTAAAATAGCCTTTTAATATTTATCATTAGGTATATCCACTAAGATACTCTTTCCTTCTAATTTTATTTAATAATTTTAACATCATTAAATATCTAAAGATTAGAATTTTATTACTGGTAAGCTCCTAAGGATGGATTTAGAGCTCTATCAACACCTAATATATCTAAAGGTACAGTAACTGAAAAGTTAGGGTTTCCATTATTTTTTGCTGGAGAATTCGGTTTTAAGCTAAGAACAGTATTTGAATAACTAGTTTTATTGAATAATGGATCTTTATCAAGAATTGTATTATTAAAATTGGAATCTGTATTAATATTTAAGTTACTATTTCTGATAAGGTTTGTATTGAATTTATAATTAAATAACTTTAAGTTTTTATTGTCTAGATATAGATTGTTTGCAGATCTCCCCCAAAATATGTTATTATTGAATGTTACTGACAAATCTTTATAAATATTTTCCGCTGAATTTTGTTGTTTATTTGAAAGATAAACGGAATAAGTGGTACCTGTGGTTAAATTCCAATAATTAGCAAATGTACAATGTGTAAAATTATAATTCCCTCCATTTTCCACAAACAAGGCTGCCAAGCCAAAATTGTTCATGGCCAAATTTTGTCCAACCACGTTTCCTCCTTCTGAATATATACCAGAGTAAAGAAAATTATAAATCTCGGTATTGGTAATATTTAATTTTGAACCTTCTTCCAAATAGAATGCATTTTCACCTCCTTTTAGAAGAGAATAATTAATAGTAGCTTCAGCCTGAGGCATTAATTTAATTTGTTTCCAATTACCCGCTAAGGAATCGTATCTCGCATTACGTCTATCACTCCTAAAAGTAACTTTACTATTTAAAGTTCCGTTTACAAATAACTTACTTTTATTATTAATTATTAAACTTGCATCTTTATGAAAATAAATCTGAGAGCCTTCTTCAATTGTTAATTTAGAACCATTGTCAATTTCTAAATTTCCGTAAATTACCTTCGGTTTACTTTTATCCCACACCAAATCAGAATTAATTTTTATATTTCCTCCTGCAGAGTAATAAAAATCTGCATCTTCAATCAATGTTAGTAATTTAACTTTTTGAGAATTTCCTAAAGTATTAAAAATTAAATCTTCATCTGCAACCAAAGACGTAGAGTCTATAGACTTTGGCGCAACTTCAATGAAAATGGAAATCTTATCCTTAGCTTTAATAGGAACATTTACAAATCTATTATTATTTTCATGGGTTCCCGGAGTACCGTCTACATTAATTTTAAACTGAGAATTTATACCTTTATCTAAGTATATAAGAGGAATCGTTACATCCTCATTTTGTTGATTATAAACCTTAAGAACATAAGTTTGAGAACGAATAGTTGAAAAAACGGTATCTAAAAGTATGGTATCTTTAGAAAACCTAAGAGGATGAGAAGCTGTTTGATAATCTAAATCTTCTCTACATGAAAAAATGGATAAAAATAATATAAAGATGACTATAAATCCATAAGAAAATCTCCGCATTTCAATTTAAATTAATGATTACAACATCCTTTTTAAAATTTATATCCCACACTTAACAATAAAGAATTTTGTTTCTTTTCAATTGTAAATTCTTGATGTGTGACTTTATTAACGAAATTAGTATTGGATTTATTGAATCCAAATTCATATCGGGCATCCAAAGTTAATTTTGAGATATCTACGCCAACACCTATTTGCCCTCCTAAAGAAAAATCATCGGATTTAGTTTTACTTATTCTTTTTAAAGAAATCCCTTCATTAACTGAGGTAGAAAACAATGGACCTGCATAAATTCTCCCAATACTCAAAATCTTTTTCCCAACCAGCACAGGAATATCTAATCGGTTAGAGTGAGTAGTAAAACTACCTTCCGTTGATGATTCGAAATTATTTTTCATTGATGAAAAGTAAAGTTCTGGTTGTAAATACCAACTTAGCAAATGAATTCTACTATAAAAGCCAATATGCCAGCCAATATTATTCTTTGCTTTACTTTCTTTGATATTCGTAATGGTTTGCTTTAATGTACCGTCATAACCAAAAGCCATCCCTCCTTTTATTCCCAGATCAACCTGTGCAAATGTTAATGTCCAAAATAAAAATAAAATTAATGTTACTAGAGATTTTCTCATTACTAATTATTTAAGCCTCTCAAAGATAATATTATTTCTTAAATTTGATTGAAAACAAATTTAAGAATCCTATAAACTTAATTAAAAAACATTATGGAGATAACTTATTATGGACATGCCTGTTTTGCTTTTAAAACCTCTGCAGAAAGTTTTATTATTGATCCTTTTATTACTGAGAATGAATTAGCTAAGCATATAGATATAAATTCTATAAAAGCTGACTATATTTTTTTAAGTCATGCTCACTACGATCATATTTTAGATGCAGAAACTATTGCTAAGAATAATAATGCAACCATTCTAGCCAATGCAGAAATTGCCACCCATTACAGTAAAAAGGGAATTAAAGTATTACCTATGAATATAGGAGGAGTAAAAAAATTCGGCTTTGGCAAGGTAAAAATGGTAAATGCTATTCATAGTTCATCTTTCCCTGACGGTACTTACGGAGGATTAGCTGCTGGTTTCCTTATGAAAGTTGACGAAAAAGTTGTGTATTTTTCGGGGGATACCGCTCTTTGTACAGACATGAAATTGTTACCTTTTGTCTATGGCCACATTCATATAGCCATATTACCTATTGGAAACACTTATACTATGGGTGTATACGATGCTGTTGTTGCTTCTAAATTTGTACAAGCCCAAAATGTTATTGCTTGCCATTACGATACTTTTCCTGCCATAAAAATAAACAACAAGGAAAAAGCAAAGCAATTATTTTCTGCCGAAGAAAAAAAATTAACTTTTATGGAAATTGGTAGCACTAAGGATGCTAATGATTTTAAATTAAATTTATATTAATAATTACCAATTCAAAATTAAAATTGAATTTTAAACTTATGAACGATAATACCCTACTAAATTCATATAATACCCCGTTTGAGAGTATTCCTTTTGAAAAAATTAAGCAAGAGGAATTTAAATCTGCTATTGAGGAAGGTATTCTTATAGCTAAACAAGAATTAAATAAAATTATTGAGAATTCAGAAAAGCCCACCTTTGAAAATACGATGGTTGCTTTAGAGTCTGTAGGAAAAAAATTAAATATTATATCCTCAACCTTTTTCAATTTAAATTCTGCAGAAACCAATGATTTTCTACAAAATCTTGCTACTGAAGTTTCTCCTCTTCTTACTGAATATGCTAATGATATTATCTTTAACGATAGACTTTTTAATAAAATTAAAGAAGTCTACACAAACAGAGATCCTAGTAATTTAACCCCCGAAGAATTTAGGTTGTTAGAAAAGACTTATCAAGATTTTTCACGAAATGGAGCTCTTTTAAATCAGCAGGATAAACAAAAGCTAAGAGAAATATCAAATGAGTTGGCTATTTTATCTGTAAAATTTGGACAAAATGTTTTAAAAGAAACCAATGATTACTTTTTGCATCTTACTGAGGAAAATCAAATAGAAGGTATTCCTGCTTCAATAAAGGAAATGGCAGAACTTGAGGCAAAAAAAAGAAATTTAGAAGGATGGGTTTTTACTCTTCAATACCCCAGTTATATTCCATTCTTAACATATGCTAAAAATAGAGATTTAAGAAAAGAAATCTATACGGCATCCATGCAAAGAGCTTTTAAAAACAATGAATTTAACAACGAAGAGATTATTCATAAAATTGTAACTTTAAGAGATAAGAAAGCTCAATTATTAGGATTTAACACCTATGCTGATTTTATTTTAGTTGAAAGAATGGCTAATACTCCTACCCTAGTTTATGAGTTCCTAGACGATCTTTTAAGTAAAGCTAGACCTTTCGCTGAAAATGAAATTAATGAATTAATGCATTTAGCAGAAAAAGATGGAATAATAGAATTAATGCCATACGATCATGCCTATTATTCTGAAAAACTGAGAGAAGAAAAATTTTCCTTTTCGGAAGAAGAGCTAAAGCCTTATTTCCCTTTAAATCAAGTTCTGGAAGCTGCATTTAAGGCTGCTAAAAAACTTTACGGAGTTTCTTTTCTTGAAAGAAAGGATATTCAAAAATATCATTCGGAAGTTATTACCTATGAGGTTTTAAATGAGAATAACGAACACCTTGCTTTATTTTACGCAGATTTTCACCCTCGGGAAGGAAAAAGAGCCGGTGCATGGATGACCTCATACCGAGGACAATACAAGCAAGGCAAAGAAAATATAAGACCTCACATTTCCATAGTTTGTAATTTTTCAAGACCTAATGGAAATACTCCTTCTTTGCTTACTTTTAATGAAGTTACTACACTTTTTCATGAATTCGGTCATGCTTTACATGGTATATTGGCTGATACTGTTTTTGAATCTCTTTCGGGGACAAATGTGTATTGGGATTTTGTAGAACTACCTTCACAATTTATGGAAAACTTTGTTTACGAAAAAGATTTTCTAAAAACTTTTGCCATTCATTACCAGACGGGTGAAGTTTTAAGTGATGAAAAAATTGACAAAATAGTGGAATCAGCAAATTTTATGCAAGGTTATCAAACCCTACGTCAAATTGGTTTAGGTTTACTTGATATGGGTTACCATACGAATAAATTAAAACCCGAAGATTCTATTGAAAACTTTGAGCAAGAGCAAACAAAGAAAGCTCAATTATATCCACATATTGAAAAAACTTGCATAAGCACATCCTTCTCCCATATATTCCAGGGTGGATATGCGGCAGGATATTATTCCTACAAATGGGCAGAAATTTTAGATGCAGATGCATTTGAACTATTTAAAGAAAAGGGAATCTTTGATAAAGAAACGGCTAAAAAATTTAAAACTTTACTTAGCAAAGGTGGGACGCAAAATCCTATGGATCTATATATAGATTTTAGAGGAAGAAAACCTATGCCTGAAGCTTTACTTAAGAGAGCTGGATTATTAAAATAATATTTTAATTCTAGTATATTTTTAATAAAATTAAAAATATACTAGGATTTTTTACTTGTTACCAATTAAATAAAGCCTTCATCTGCAAAGCTAAAATACGAAGTTTGATTTACTACTAAATGATCTAAAAGCATAATTTTCAATAAATTACCAGCCTCTTTAATTTCTTTGGTAATCCTAACATCCTCCTCACTAGGTTTTAAACTGCCTGATGGATGATTGTGAAATACAATTATTGAAACAGCATTTAGTTCTAATGCTCTTTTAAATATTAAACGAACATCTACAACAGTCCCTGTTATTCCACCTTGAGAAATTTTTTCCTTCCCTAACATTCCGTTAGATTTATTAAGAAAAATAACCCAAAATTCTTCAATAATTAAATCTGATAAAAGAGGATGTATAAGTTGAAAAGCATCTTCTGAGGAAGAAATGCTTACTATTTTTAAAGCTTCCTGCAAAGACTTTCTTCTACCAATTTCTAAGGCTGTAATTATTTCAATCGCTTTTACCTTTCCAATTCCATTAAATTTACATAAATCTGAAATGGATAATTTCGCAAGCTCATTCCAATTATAATTTACCGAAGATAAAATTCGCTGAGACAGTCTAATAACGCTTTCTTGCCTAGTTCCACTACCTAAAACTATTGCTAAAAGCTCTGTATCTGTTAATGCTTGTTTTCCTTTAACTAATAACTTTTCTCTAGGACGTTCCTCTTCCGCTAAGGATTTAATATTCATATCCTAAAATTTAAATAATCCCTTGAATATCCTTTTGTAAATATAATATAGCCGTTGACGAGGAAGACTCTTCTTGATTTATTGCTTGATTTAACAGTGCCTCCCTAGCTTCTTGAACTGTAGCTGTGCTTTCTAGAGAATGAAAAACGTTCTTAATCATAATCTGAGTTGCATTTTTAGCGGCTAAAATAACCTTCCAAGTTTCTGGTCTTATATAAATTTGTTGAGACAAATTATGATCAAATTCTACTTGAACAGTTTCAATTAAAAGCATTTCTAAATCAGAGATATTATGAGCATCTGGTGTTCTTCTAATCATTGATGAAGGACGGATTCTTTCAAGAAATAGAACCATTCGCTCATAAGCCTGAAGTTTATTTGGCAATACGTTCTCTGAGTTCTTCATGCGCAATTCAAAATTTCTTCTTTGATTTTCAGTGTGTATAAAGCGATTAAACAAATAGATAAAAGCTCCTACAACTAAAATTAAAGAAACTATAAACATTAATAAAAAATTATATTCCATAATTATAATTTATATTTAATACTACGATAATTATAAAGTATTAATTAATACTCTTGATTAAATAAAATTTCTAAATATCTTTAGATTTAAAGCGTTAAATCTTAACTATATCTAATTCCATTTAAATTTCAGAAATACTACATATGAATAGCTCTCTTATCGGTTGCATCTAAAGCTGCTTCCTTTAACGCTTCTGAATAAGTGGGATGCGCATGGCACATTCTTGCAATATCTTCTGCAGAAGCTCTATATTCCATTAATGTTACAGCATCTGCAATTAGATCCGCTGCTCGTGCAGCAATAATATGAACCCCTAAAACTTCATCTGTTTTTTTATCTGCCAGAATTTTTACAAAACCTTCTATATCTCCACTAGCTCTAGCTCTTCCTAAAGCTCTCATAGGAAATTGACCAACTTTGTATTGTTTTCCTTTTTCTTTTAATTGTTCTTCAGTATATCCTACCCCCGACACTTCTGGCCAAGTGTATACGACCCCTGGGATTAAATGATAGTTTATATGTGGTTTCTGACCTGCTAATATTTCTGCCACAAAGACTCCTTCCTCCTCAGCTTTATGCGCTAGCATAGGCCCTTCTACTACATCCCCAATCGCATAAATATTAGGAACTTGGGTTTGTAAATAAGCATTAACTTTAATTCTACCTTTTTCATCAACCCCTAAATTTATATTTTCCAAACCTAATCCATCTGTATAAGGTTTTCTTCCTACTGATACTAAACAATAATCTCCTTGAAAAGATAATTTTTCACCGTCTTTAGCCTCGCAATGTACTTCAATTTCTCCTCCGGTTCTCTTAATACTTGTAACTTTTGTTGAAAGTGAGAACTTCATACCTTGTTTTTTAAGCACTCTTTGTAATTCCTTAGATAAAGCTCCATCCATCGTAGGGATTAAAGAATCTAAATATTCAATTACAGTAACTTCTGCACCTAATCTTTTATAAACAGAACCTAATTCCAAACCTATCACTCCTCCGCCAATTACTATTAAATGCTTGGGTATTTCTTTTAAATTTAAGGCTTCAGTTGAAGTGATTATTCTTTCTTTATCTACAGGGGCAAATGGCAAATTTACAGGTTTTGAACCTGTGGCTATTATAAAATATTTTGATTCTAATACTTCCGTTTCTCCTCCAGATTTTTTAACCGCAATTTGTTTCTCTGAAATAAAACTTCCAACACCTTGGTAAACCACAATCTTGTTTTTATCCATTAGATAATTTATTCCTTTAGTGGTTTGATCAACAACTTCATTTTTTCTCTGAGCCATTCTATTTAGATTAGCTTTAGGTTGCTGAATATCAATTCCTAAGTTTTCGAAATTATGAACGGCATTATAATAATGTTCTGAAGAGTCTAATAAGGCTTTGGATGGAATACAACCAACATTTAAACAAGTACCTCCTAAGGTGGAATATTTTTCAATAATAGCTGTTTTAAAACCTAACTGTGCACAACGTATGGCAGCTACATAACCTCCTGGTCCAGAACCAATAACGATAACATCAAAAGTATTCATTTTTTTGTATTGTTTTCTTTCAAATGTATGAAATCTGCTTGAAACAAAGTTTTTATATGTTTTATTTTTTTAACTTATGATTTTATTTATTTCCATTTCCAATTTAAATTTTTGTAGTAAGAAAAGGAATTTTCTTGAGCTAAAGAAGACATTTGATTTAGTAATAAATTTTTATTTTCAACTTCTAACATAGGGATAATTATATTTTTTCCATCTTTAAATCTCAAAAATAAATGTGTTGCTATTTCATTAATGCTTTCTAAATCAGCGATAGCTATCTCACCTTGTTCTTTTTGATTAGAGAGAATAAAGTTTTTACTTGATATTTTTAAGGTAACAGCTTCCTTATCGTTAGGAAAATTTCTTTGTACAATTCTTTTAAAATACCTTTTATAAACCCAACTTGAATAATAGGGATAAACGAAAAAAAATATTATTCCAAAAATTATAAAGTAAATGGTTAAAAGGAAATTTTTTTGAATAAAGAAAACCAAGGCAAGAATACCAAATAGTAAAGTCCAAATTAACAATCCTTTTTTTCTTTGTTTTTTAAAATTTTCATTATTTGTGGCGCTAAATAACTGATGAATTAAATAATCCTCAGCTCCAATTGTATAAGAATATAAATTTTCTTGCAATTTCATAAAAATCTATTTTTAATATTAATTATTCTACTAAAAAATAAATAAGGAGATTTTAATAAAATCTCCTTATGAAGCATGATTAAATTTTTAAATTATAAAATTTTTAATAAAGATTTCATATTTACTTTTGGATCAATTATTTCACGCAGTGAATCAACGGATACTCTTTCTTGCGTCATAGTATCTCTATCTCTTATAGTTACAGTATTATCTTTTAATGTATTATGATCAACGGTAATGCAATACGGCGTGCCTATAGCATCTTGTCTTCTATATCTTTTACCTATAGCATCTTTATCTTCATACATGATATTATAATCGTATTTTAAATCATTGAAAATCTTTTGTGCATACTCAGGCAAACCGTCTTTTTTCACAAGTGGGAAAATCGCCAATTTCGTTGGAGCTATCGCTGGCGGTAAAGCCAGTACAGTTCTAGTAGTTCCATCTTCTAAACTTTCTTCCTTATAAGAATTAGAAATTACCGCTAAGAATAATCGATCTAAACCTACGGAGGTTTCTACCACATAAGGCACATAATTTTTATTTAATTCGGGATCAAAATATTGAATTTTTTTTCCTGAAAATTTTTCATGAGCGGAAAGATCAAAATCCGTTCTTGAGTGAATTCCTTCCAATTCTTTAAATCCAAAAGGAAATTGAAATTCAATATCTGTGGCTGCATTGGCGTAGTGCGCTAGTTTTTCGTGATCGTGAAAACGATAATTCTCTTTACCCAACCCTAAGGCTAAATGCCAGTTTAATCTTTTATTTTTCCATTCTTCAAAAAAGGAAAGTTCTGAACCCGGAGCTACAAAAAACTGCATTTCCATTTGTTCAAATTCTCTCATTCTAAAAATAAACTGTCGTGCAACAATTTCATTTCTAAAAGCCTTTCCTATCTGTGCAATTCCAAAAGGTAGTTTTTTCCTACCTGTTTTTTGTACATTTAAATAATTAACAAAAATCCCTTGTGCAGTTTCAGGTCTAAGGTATAGATCCGTAGCAGAATCTACCGTAGATCCTAATTTGGTTCCAAACATGAGATTAAACTGGCGTACTTCAGTCCAATTTTTAGATCCAGTTTCTGGATCTCCAATTCCTAACTCTTCAATTAGCTCTTTGGTTTTTGATAAATCTGTTTCTAAAGTTTTTGCTAATCGGTCTAAAATTTCTTGTTTTTGCTTTCTGTATTCTAAAACCTTAGGATGGGTAGATTCAAATTGCTCCTGATCGAAATCCTCACCAAATCTTTTCTTAGCTTTTTCAATTTCTTTTTTTGCTTTCTCTTCAAATTTTTCAGCAAAATCTTCAACTAATACATCCGCTCTAAATCTCTTTTTACTGTCTTTATTATCAATTAATGGATCATTGAATGCGTCAACATGTCCAGATGCTTTCCAAATGGTTGGATGCATAAATATTGCAGAGTCAATTCCTGTAATATTATCATTTAGCTGCACCATAGCCTTCCACCAATATTGCTTTAGATTGTTCTTTAACTCTACACCGTTTTGTCCGTAATCATAGATGGCTGATAATCCATCATACAATTCACTTGAAGGAAAAACAAAACCATATTCTTTAGCATGTGCCACAACTTTTTTCAAAGCATCTTCTTGAGATTTCATATATATAATTGAGATTTATTTTAGTTCAAAGACAAATTTAATATATTAATATGTAAAATGCCATTGTTTTATTTTCTTTAGATTGTCCTAATCTAAACGGGGAGCTAAATAAATAAACGGTAAAATAAGGTGTATTTCTAAGAATAGTATAGATAAATGTTATAAGAAAACTAATTTTAAAATTATTTAAATTTGAAATAATATCATTTTCAATTAATAATATTTATTTTTAAAAGGGTATTATATTTTTTTATAAATTTGTATCAACAAAAAATAATAAATGAATTTTACACACACACATCATCATCACTTTAACTACTTGCAAACAGGTGAGCTAGTGGATTGATTTTGTGTACGTACGATCTATCATATAAACCGCCTGAGTAATCTGGCGGTTTTTTTGTTAGTATTATCTCAGGATTAAGAATAAAAAAACAAATGGATAAATTAAAAATTGCAATTCAAAAAAGTGGAAGATTAAGTGAAAAATCATTGGAACTACTAAGAGAATGCGGTATCAAAATTTCAAAAGGAAGTCAAACATTAAAAACCAACTCTTCTAACTTTCCCATAGAAGTGTTATTTTTAAGAGATGATGATATCCCTCAATATATAGAACAAAATGTAGCTGATATAGGCATTTTAGGAGAGAATGAGGTGTGGGAAAAAAACAGAAAAGTAGAGACTATACGAAAACTTGGTTTTGGAAACTGCCGATTGTCATTAGCCATACCTAAGGATGAAAATTATACGGGTATTTCTTATTTCAATAACAAGAAAGTTGCTACTAGTTATCCTAAAATTTTAAGTGAATTTTGCGCTGAAAATAATTTATACGTAGAAATTGAAGAGATTAGTGGTAGTGTAGAAATTGCCCCTAGCATAGGCTTGGCTCATGGTATTTTTGATATAGTTAGTACGGGTAGTACTTTATTAATGAATGGGCTAAAAGAAGTTGAAACGGTAACTAAAAGCGAGGCTATACTTATTAAATCTGAAAATTTATCTCATGAAAAACAAAAAATCTTAGAAAAACTTTTATTTAGAATTCAGGCAGTTATTTATTCACGTGAAAATAAATATATATTATTAAATGCTCCTAACACCGCTATCTCTGCGATTATTGAAGTTTTACCAGGAATGAAAAGTCCTACGGTTCTTCCTTTGGCTAAAGAAGGCTGGAGCAGTATACATTCGGTGATAAAAGAAGACGAATTCTGGGATATTATAGACCGACTAAAAAATCTTGGAGCTGAAAGCATCCTTGTGGTTCCTATTGAAAAAATGATTCTTTAGCTTATTATGCTTAAATTTATAAAATAAGAATATGAAAACAATAAAATACCCCGCTAAATCTGATTGGCAAGATTTAATCCTAAGACCGGAAAGAGAAAAAGAATCCTTACTAGATACCGTAAAAAGTGTTTTTAACGACATTAAAATCTCTGGAGATTCTGCCTTAAAATTATACACGGAAAAATTTGACAATGTAAATCTTACACAATTAAAAGTTTCTAAAGAGGAAATTGATGATTCTACTAATAAAATATCTATGGCTTTACAAGAAGCCATTGTTCGTGCAAAAAATAATATTGAAAAATTTCATTCCTCACAAAAAGAACATCCTAAACTTATTGATATTGAACCCGGTGTAATATGTTGGCGTGAATCTAGACCGATTGAAAAAGTAGGCTTATACATACCCGGAGGAACAGCTCCCCTTTTCTCTACCGTGTTAATGCTAGGCATCCCTGCAAAACTAGCCGGATGCAAAGAAATTATATTATGTACCCCCCCAGACAGTGAGGGGGATATACACCCAGCTATTCTTTTCGCTGCCAAAACTGTTGGAATTACAGAGATCTATAAAGTGGGAGGAATACAGGCAATTGCAGCATTAAGTTTGGGGACAGAATCTATCCCTGCGGTTTACAAAATCTTTGGACCAGGAAATCAATACGTTACTGCGGCCAAAAAATATGCCCAAGAATTCAATATAAGCATTGATTTACCTGCAGGACCTAGTGAGGTTCTCATTATTGCAGATGAACAAGCTAATCCATCTTTTGTAGCTGCGGATCTACTATCACAAGCGGAACATGGAACTGATAGTCAGGTTATTTTCCTTACCACGGACGAAGCAATACTTGAGAAAACTTTAAAAGAAATTGAAAATCAACTTAAACAACTTCCCAGAAAAGAAATTGCGGCTAAAGCTTTAGACCATAGCACTGCAATTTTATTTAATTCTATAGATGAATGTATTCAATTTAGTAACCAATACGCTCCTGAACATTTAATTTTAGCTATAAAAGATTTCGTAAATTATGTAAATAAAATAGAAAATGCAGGTTCCGTATTTTTAGGAAATTATAGTTGTGAAAGTGCCGGTGACTATGCTAGTGGTACCAATCATACTTTACCTACAAACGGTTATGCACGAAATTATAGCGGAGTTTCTCTTGATAGTTTTGTAAAAAAAATCACTTTTCAAGAACTTACCCAAGAGGGAATTCAAAACCTTGGGCCTACCATTGAACTAATGGCTGAAGCAGAAGAACTCTTAGGTCACAAAAATGCAGTTTCTTTACGATTAAAATAAATTATTAGTTAAATTAATTATAATAAAAATGAATATTGATATAAAAAAACTAGCTCGAACTAATATTTTAAACATGCAACCTTATTCTAGCGCTAGAGATGAATCCGGAGGAATACAAGGGGTATTTTTAGATGCTAACGAAAATCCATTTGGAGAAAACAATCGCTACCCGGATCCTTACCAACAAAAATTGAAACAAAAAATAAGCGAAATAAAAAAAATAGAACCTAATCAAATTTTTATAGGAAATGGAAGTGATGAGATTATTGATCATATTTATCGCGTTTTCTGCCGTCCAGGAAAAGATAAAGTACTATTTTTTAATCCAACCTTTGGAATGTACCAAGTAGCGGCAGAATTAAACGAAGTTGAAATTATTGATATTCCTTTAACCCCTGACTTTCAGATCAATCTTGAAGAAGCAAAAAAATATTTTTCTGATGAAAACTTAAAAGTTGTGGTTATATGTACCCCCAATAATCCAACCGGAAACCATATAAACTCTAAGGATATTGATTTTATTCTCGAAAACTTCAAAGGTATTGTTGCCATTGATGAGGCTTATCTTGAATTCTCCACTCAAAAATCTTACTTGAATCAAATAAACAATTACCCCAACCTTATTGTTTTCCAAACCCTAAGTAAAGCATGGGGTATTGCAGGAGTACGTATAGGAATGGCTTACGCAAATCCAGAAATTATACAACTTTTAAACAAAGTAAAGCATCCTTATAACATTAGTGTATTAAATCAAAAAGCAGCCTTAGAAGTCCTCCATAATCAAGAAGAATTTGAAAAAAGAGTAAAAATGATTCTTTCAGAAAAAGAAAAGATGAAAGAAGAATTTAAAAATATTCCTATAATTACCAAAGTATATCCCTCAGACACCAATTTTTTTCTAGTTGAATTTACGGATGCTAATAAAGTTTTTCAGGAATTATTAGAACAAAAAATTATTGTACGAAATCAATCCTCAAAAATTAAGAATAGCCTTAGAATTACAGTAGGTTCTCCCGAAGAAAATGAAAAGTTAATTCAAGCCCTAAAAAATATTTCCTAATGAAAAAAGTATTATTTATTGACCGAGACGGTACTTTGGTCATTGAACCTCCGGTAGACTATCAACTAGACAGCTTGGAAAAATTAGAATTTTACCCGGGAGTTTTTCAAAATCTCGCGAAAATTGCTCGGGAAATGGATTATGCATTGGTAATGGTAACCAATCAAGATGGATTAGGCACCGATTCTTTTCCGGAACATACTTTTTGGCCGGCACATAATAAAATCATACAAGCTTTTGAAAATGAAGGAATTAAGTTTTCAGAAATTCTCATCGACAAAAGCTTTGAACATGAAAATCTTCCTACTCGGAAACCAGGAATTGGAATGCTTACCCACTATATAAAAGGAAACTACGATTTAAATAATTCCTATGTAATCGGAGATCGATTAACCGATGTTCAATTGGCGAAAAATTTAGGTTCTAAATCTATTTATATGGGAGATGAAAAAAAAAACGAAGCTACTTTTAGTACTAAAAATTGGGCGGAAATTTATCAATACCTGAAAAAAGAACCCCGAAAAGCTAAAGTAGTTAGAAATACCAATGAAACTAAAATTTCGGTTGAAATTAATTTAGATGGTTCCGGAAAAAGTAAAATCCATACCGGTTTAGGTTTCTACGACCATATGCTGGAACAAATAGCCAAGCATGGAAATATGGATTTATTTATTGAGGTGGATGGAGATTTAAACGTAGATGAACATCATACCATAGAAGATACCGGAATTGCTTTAGGAGAAGCTGTTTTACAAGCTTTAGGTAGTAAAAAGGGGATTGAACGCTATGGATTCCTTTTACCCATGGATGATTGCTTAGCACAGGTAGGAATTGATTTTGGTGGACGACCTTGGATGGTTTGGGATGCAGAGTTTAAACGTGAAAAAATTGGAGAGCTGCCTACCGAAATGTTTTATCATTTCTTTAAATCTTTTAGCGATAACGCCAAATGCAACTTAAATATAAAAGCAGAAGGAGAAAACGAGCACCATAAAATTGAAGCTATTTTTAAAGCCTTTGCCAAAGCTATAAAGATGGCAGTAAAGCAAACCGATGCTAATTTTGCTATTCCTAGTACCAAAGGAAGCCTTTAATAACTAAATTCAATGATGAAACAAGAAGATATAAAAGAAAAAGTAGATCTTTATTTAAAAAATAGAGAGCACAAAAAGAGATATGCTTCTTTTGATTACTGTTTTAATTATTTCAAAACTAGCGATATAAACAAGGATTTAGAAAAAAGCTGTTTAGTTTTGGCTACTTACTTAGCTAGTTGGGGGATGTTTCGTGGCTCAAGTTTTTTATTACAAGAAAAAAGCTTAGCTCATTTTATTCCAACCATTCAATATATAAACAAGTTAAAAAATGATAGACCAGAAATATGGGATATTGATGTACACAATTACAATGATCAGAATATTAATACCATATTAGATATTTATAAAGAAATACAAGAAAGATTTACAGAAAACCATACTCATTTAACTCTTGTAACAAAAATTTTATTAGGTGTATTTGGCTTTATTCCTGCGTTTGATAGAAATTTCCGTTCTACTTTTAGCCGTTTTTTTATAGATGATAAAAATTGTGGTTTTACAAAGGTTGATAAAAATTCATTAAAATATATTAAAATATTTTATGAAGAGAATAAGGAACAAATTGATGATTTATCCAATAAAATCTACACAATTGATTTTTTTGATGGTAAAAGTACACAAACACATTATCCCAAGTCTAAAATAATAGATATGTATGGGTTTCAAAAAGGAATAGAAATAGAATTACAAAAGAAAAATAAATTTCAACCTTAAACCTTATATCTTCTCACTTAAATCTAAATTATGTTAGCCATTATAAAATACAATGCAGGAAATATAAAATCAGTACAAAATGCCTTATCCCGATTGGGGGTAGAATCTTTGGTTACAGATGATAAAGAAACCATTCTACAAGCAGACAAAGTTATTTTCCCCGGAGTGGGCGAAGCCGAAACCGCTATGAACTACCTAAGAGAAAGAAATATGGACGTTTTTCTTAAGTCACTTACCCAACCTTTTTTAGGCATTTGTTTAGGGCAACAACTCATGTGCAAACATTCCGAAGAAGGGAATACCGATTGCCTGCATATTTTTGATGCAGAGGTGAAAAAATTTCCCCCTAAAGAATTGGTTCCTCATATGGGATGGAATAATATTTATGACCTGCAAGGAAATTTATTCCAAAATATAGAAGAGAATAGCGATGTTTATTTTATACACAGCTACTACGTAGAGTTATGTAAGGAGACTTCTGCCACCTGCAATTATATTCTTCCCTATAGTGCTGCTTTGCAAAAAGATAATTTTTATGCCACCCAGTTTCACCCGGAAAAATCAGCGGATATCGGAGAACAGATTTTAAAAAATTTTATTGAATTATAATTATATAACTTTTAAAAAAATGATTAATAAAGAAGATCAATCTAAAGAAATAACCCCAACCACTTTACCTTCTTTCTTTAAAGATTGGAATTGGGAAGATAGAAAAGAAAAAAAATCAAAATCTAATAAATGTGAAGAAGTTATAGATTTCTTTATTTCCTGGACTTTACGTTGTGCAGAAGAAAAATACAAAGATATATCTCCTTCCGTAAATGATTATGCTAAGAAAGTTTTATCTAAACTTCTTTTCGATGATGAAAACCATTTAAAAGACAAAGTTGTTACATCTGTAGATGTGTGGAGACAATGGAAATATATTGATCTAATTACAAAAATAAAAATAAATGACGAATGGTATCTTTTAGCTTTTGAAAATAAAATGTATTCTCCTGTTGATTTAGATCAACTTAAATCAATGTACGATAAGGTAAAAAAATATCATGATGAAAAAGATTTCCCAAATGCAAATAGAAAATATGTCTTATTAAGACCTGATTATTGTTTTATAGAAGATGACACTAAAGTTTTAGCTAAATTGAAAGAGATAATTGTTGAAACTGAATATAAAAAATTTATTTATACAAATATTGAAGAAATTAGAGATAAAATTGGTATTTCCAAAACAGACAACGCTCTGTTTGACGAATTTTGGTTTAATTGGTAATTACAACCTATACACCCACAAAAAAAAATATAATCAATGAGAATTATACCCGCCATAGATATTATAAACGGAAAATGTGTACGTCTAACCAAAGGCGATTATTCTACCGAAAAAATTTACCGAGAAGACCCTTTGGATGCTGCCAAAGAATTTGAAGATGCTGGAATTAATTATTTGCACTTGGTAGATTTAGACGGAGCAAAATCCAGTAGAATCATCAATTATGATACTCTATATAAAATAGCTACAGAAACCAACCTTAAAATAGATTTTGGAGGAGGATTAAAAAGTGATGAAGATTTACGAATTGCTTTTGAAAATGGAGCAAGCCAAATAACCGGAGGAAGCATTGCCGTGAAAAATCCGGATATTTTCCAATCTTGGATTGAAAAATATGGAGCCGATAGAATTATTTTGGGGGCCGATTGTAAAGATAGAAAAATAGCTACCCAAGGTTGGTTAGAATCTTCCTCTTTAGAAGTAGTAGATTTCATACAAGAATACCAGAAAAAAGGAATTACTTATGTTATCTGTACCGATATTTCTAAAGACGGAATGCTAGAAGGAACTTCGAATGAACTTTACCATGAAATTTTGGAAAAAACTCAGGTAAAATTAATTGCCAGCGGTGGAGTTTCTAGTGTGGAGGATTTATATAGATTAAAAGAAATGGGTTGTGAAGGAGCCATTATTGGAAAAGCCTTTTATGAAGGAAGAATAAGTTTAGAAGAACTTTCTAATTTTTAAAATTATATATTTTGTTAAAAAAAAGAATTATTCCTTGTTTAGACATAAAAAACGGACGTACGGTAAAAGGGGTGAATTTTGTTAGCCTTATGGATGCCGGAGATCCGGTAGAACTAGCAAAAGCTTATGCAAAACAAGGAGCAGATGAACTCGTGTTTTTAGACATTACCGCAACTATAGAAAACCGTTCTACTCTTATACATTTAGTAGAAAGGATTGCCCATGAAGTAAACATTCCATTTACCGTAGGAGGAGGTATTAATTCCGTAGAGGATGTAGCAGCCCTAGTAAAAGCAGGAGCAGATAAAATTAGTATTAACTCTTCCGCCGTACGCAGACCAGAATTAATCTCGGAAATTGCTGGTCAATTTGGAAGCCAATGCGTAGTTGTAGCTATTGATACGAAAAATGAGGAGAATGGTTGGATGGTTTATACCCACGGGGGACGTACCCCTACTCCTATTTTTACTTTAGATTGGGCAAAACAAGCTGAACAATTAGGTGCCGGAGAATTATTGCTTACATCCATGAATAATGATGGAACGAAAAATGGTTTTGCCTTGGATATTACCGGAGAAGTTGCTAACTTAGTTAATATTCCGGTTATTGCTTCCGGAGGAGCAGGAACCAAAGAGCATTTTTCTGATATTTTTCTAAAAACTAAAACATCTGCTGCTTTAGCTGCCAGTATTTTTCATTTTAATGAAATACCTATACCTGAACTTAAAAATTATTTATCAGAACAAAATATTCCTATGCGATGAAAATAGATTTCAATATTTTTCACATAATAATCACTTAATCGTATAGATATAAAAAAAATTTATATCCCCGAATTTATATTAAAAAAATGAATATCGAAGATTTTAGAGATTATTGTTTATCTATAAAGGGAGCTACCGAAAGTTTTCCTTTCGATGAAAATACTCTTGTTTTTAAAGTAATGGGTAAAATGTTTGCTTACGGATCTATTTCCCCAAAAGATGGTAAATTAAGTTTTAGTATGAAATGTGATCCTGATAAAAGCATAGATTTGAGAGAAAAATATATAGGAATAACCAAAGGAAAGCACACAACCTCAAATTTATGGAATGCTGTCTACTTAGAAAGTGATGTACCTAACCTTCTCATCAAAGAACTTGTACAACATTCGGTGGATGAGATTATAAAAAAACTACCAAAAGTAAAACAAACTGAATACAACAATTTAAATAATGAATAACTTTCAATATAATTTATCTAATGAAAATAGATTTTAATAAAAATAACGATGGACTAGTTCCTGTAATTATACAAGATTATTTAACCTTACAAGTTCTTATGTTGGGGTACATGAATGAAGAAGCTTTTGAAAAAACAAAAAAAGAAGAAAAAGTAACTTTCTTTAGCAGAAGTAAAAATCGTTTATGGACCAAGGGTGAAACTTCTAATCATTATCTCTGGGTGAAGGACATTCAAATCGACTGCGATCGAGACACTATACTAATTTTAGCTTCTCCCGAAGGACCTACCTGCCACACGGGGAGTTATTCCTGTTTTGGTAAAAAAAAATCTCTAGGTTTTATTTATGAGTTGCAACAAATTATCAACCAACGAATTGATGAGAAGGTTAAGGATTCTTATACCTATAAACTTTTTGAAAGGGGAATGAACAAAGTTGCACAAAAAGTTGGAGAAGAAGCGGTGGAAGTTGTCATTGAAGCGAAAGATAACAACGAAAATCTTTTTAAAAATGAGGCTGCGGACTTGCTTTATCATTATTTAATATTACTAAAAGCAAAAGGTTACCGTTTAGAAGATATAGAAGAAGTTTTAATGGAAAGAAATCGATAATACTAAAAGCAGATAATTTTATTATCTGCTTTTTTTAAAAAATTAGATTCTATATATTTATTTCAAAAAATTATTTTCTAATTCAAAAAAGAACCATGTAAGGGCCAATAAATCGGCACTTCCACCTGGACTTAAATTTTTTTCAATGCATAGCTTATCAAAAATTTTCATTTGCTTTTCTAAAAAATTAAAGTCTTCGTAAATCAACATATCTTGCAATAAGTTTTGTGCATAATTTTTCATCCATTCCAAAGCTTCTAAACCTCCTCTATGGACTACGTTGGTATCGTTATTCACAGAAATCAGTTTTAGAAGTGCTAACAACAATCTATGTTCTTTATTTAATCTTGGATATCTATACAATACCGGTAAAGAATTCATACGTACAGTTTTAAACCCTTCGGCAGCTTCTCCTCTTGCTCCTGTTAAATGATATTTTTTAAATAATTGTATACCAATGGATTCTTCTCTGTCTTCCATACCATAAAATTCTTCAAGAATTCCTGCCGTTGCATTTATTACAAATTCACCGATTGAATCAGAATTTATTTTTCGTTGATTCTTGTATAAATATCCTACGGCAGTAGCAACCAATCCTAAAGAAAATATAGTTCCTTTATGGGTATTAATATTAGAGGTAGCAGAAAACATAGCTTTTTCTGCTTGCAAACCTAAACTTCTTATATTTTTAAATACGAGTTCTGGACTTTCATGACTATTATGAATCCCCATTAGCGTAAAACTTGCAAAAAAAGGCTTGATAGCTTCTGCACTTTTTAAAAAGGTCTGCTGATTCATATCTCGATGGGATCCAGAATTTTCCGCATCTACCAAACCGGGTTTAGGAGTTAAATTAATTTCTTCAAACATAGATTGGTAAGCCATTTCTGATACTTTCTGTGAAAGAAAATCTTCAATCACTAATTGTTGTATTCGCTTATAGATCTCATCTATTGAATGAAGGCGTTTTCTTGCACATATTTTTGCCTTTTGTTCACACAATAAACACTTTCGTAATTCTGCTTGTTGGGTCTGTTTTCTTGAGATTATATTTCCCTGTTTATCTAAAACATCTAAATCCCACAATCTAGCTAGGGGCAGGCTTTCCTCTAATTTTATCATCCTTAGCTTTAATTCCATAGGATCTTCATCCAAAGATATCAATGCATATAAGCCAGTATCTTCATCTTTTATTAAGCGCTCGTGTATGGTTATTTTTTCTTCTAACAAGTAGGAATCTACTGTTTCTAATGCTCTAAAAAAAAGATATTCTTGCAATAAATTTTTTTTCACCCCTCCGGGAGATATTAAACTTATGGATAATAAAGAACAAGAATATTTTTTCAAACATTCTTGTTGTAAAAATTGTTTTTTTTCTCTGGAATTTAGTACTTCCATTAAAGAAGGTTCTTGTCCTACTAAACTATTGGGCGATATAAATTCGGAAAATAAAAATTCCATCTATCTTATTAATTATCCATGGTGTTTTACTTGGTACACTACATCAATCACTCTTCCATCTCTATACCTGACAACCGCTACGGGTTTATCTGTAAACTCAATAGGTTTTGGTATTCCTGTAAGCTCTAAAGCTCTGTTTTTAAGTTCTTCAATAGATACTAAAGAAACTCCAGCATCTTCCAAACGTCTTTTCAAATTAGGTCTTTCAGGATTTACAGCTATTCCATGATCGGTGACTAAAACATCTATATTTTCACCAGGCGTAACGCAAGTAAGTACTTGATCTACTACTGTCGGTAAACGTCCTCTTACTAATGGGGCTACGATGATCGCCAATTGTGCGGATGCTGCTGTATCACTATGTCCACCAGAAGCTCCCCGAATTACTCCGTCTGATCCGGTTAATACATTTACATTAAAATTCACATCAATTTCTAACGCACTTAGTACAACTACATCTAACCTTTCCACAGAGGCTCCTTTAGAACTATAATTGGCATATTGATTAGCACTAATTTCTAAATGATTAGGATTAACTTTTAATGATTGTGCGGCATCCTTATCAAAACTCTGAACATCTAACAGTTTTTTTATTAAACCTGCTTCATGAAGTTTAACCATACTGGAAGTAATTCCGCCTAAAGCAAAACCTGCTTTTATATTTTTGCTTCTCATTTTATTTTCTAAAAAACGAGTCACTGCCAATGCTGCTCCACCGGAACCGGTCTGTAGTGAAAAACCGTCTTTAAAAAATCCTGATTTAGCAATTACTTCTGAAGCTCTTCTTGCAATTAACAACTCACGTGGATTGCTAGTCATTCTTGTAGCATCTGCACCAATTTTATTAGGATCTCCTACTTGATCAACTTTTACAATGTAATCAACTTCATCTTGAGCAATACTTGCGGGAGTAAAAGGATATTCTTCAAATTTTTCTGTAAGTAGAATTACTTTATCTGCATTCGCTGCATCTACTTTTGCGTACCCTAGGGAACCGCAAAATCCAACCCCTGAAGCATTCCCATATTCGTCACAAACCGGTACACCTAAAAATGCCACGTCAATTTTTATTTCACCTGTTTTTACTAAATGTACTCTTCCTCCATGGGAATGTATATTCACAGGCTCATTCATAATTCCTGCTGAAATTTCTTCAGCCAACTCTCCCCTGATTCCAGAAGTATATATTTTTGTTATCACTCCATCTTTGATATATTGTACCAACGGAGAATTACAACTATTTAAAGAACTGGCTGCTAAAGTTAAATTTTTAAATCCTTTATTAGCAATTACTTCCATTACCATGTTAATAACATAGTCACCATTTCTAAACGCATGATGAAAAGAAATTGTCATTCCATCTTTTAATCCACACTTGTCAATGGCTTGTTCTATTGATTTACAGATTTTTCTATCGTTAGCAATGGTTTCAAGTAAGTCTAGTTTGCATATTTTTTTATATTCACCGGCATGGATCGCTTCTTTAGATTCCAAATAGGTTGATATTCTTTCTTTTTGATTCATCTTAATACGGGTTTTATTATTCTCTAATTCCAGATAATTCAGCTTTTTGTAAAACCAATTTAGCTCTTTCAATAATTGGGTTATCCACCATTTTTCCATTTAGAGATACTACCCCGGAACCTTTCTTTAAGGCTTCCTCTGCTGCTTCAATTACTTGCTTAGCAAAGTCTACCTCTTTCTGGGTAGGAGCGTATAAATTATGTATCAACTCAATTTGTCTAGGATTTACTAAAGATTTTCCATCAAAGCCCAATTGTTTAATTAAAGTTGCTTCTCTTAAAAATCCTTCTTCGTTGTTTGCATCTGAGAATACGGTATCAAAAGCCATGATTCCTGCAGCTCTTGCCGCATGAAGTATAGAACTTCTTGCAAATAAAAGTTCAATACCGTCTGGAGATCGTTCTGTTTTAATGTCTCTTACATAATCCTCTGCTCCTAATGCTATCCCTATTAAACGTTTGGTTGAGAATGCTATCTCTTTTGCATTAAGTATTCCTAAAGCAGATTCCACGGCTGCTAGCATTTTTGTTCTTCCTACTTCAATGCCAAAATACTTTTCTGCGGATTCTATTTCCTGTTCCATATCAAGAACATCTTGCGCCGAGTCTGTTTTGGGCAATCGAACAACATTTACTCCTGCACTTACTACTGCTTTCACATCCTCTTTTCCATACTCAGAGGTTAGAGAATTCACCCTTACAATTTTTTCAATCTCTCTATAAAAGGGGTGTTTTAATGCTTGCACCACTAACATACGTGCTCCATCCTTTTCTTTTAGTGCTACTGAATCCTCTAAATCAAACATAATTGAATCTGGCTTGTAAATAAAAGAATTACTTATCATAGCTGCGTTTGCGCCAGGTACAAACAGCATGCTTCTGCGTAATTTTATTGAATTTTCTCCCATAATGTTTGATCTTTGGTTGAACGTATTAGTGCAGTTATTAGGCGAGCTCTTAAAACGCAGTCCAAGGCTCCCTTATCGTCTATCAATATTTTAATTTTATCAATGTTTAGCTTTGAAAGAATTTCTTTTACGGTTTTCAAAATTTCATCTCCAAATTGTGCTTCTACCGTACTGTTAATCACTATATCAAGCTCATCAGAGGGGGATACTCTAATCATTATATCACTGGATTCTAATGTACCGGCAACAGCTTTTTGTACTATTTCCATAATTTTACACTCATTTATTTTTTACATTTTTATTTTTCTCAAGAAATTCATAAGTTGTTGGTGGAACATACAGTTTCAGCTCTTCCATTTTATCCGCTAAATACAACTCTCTTACTTTAGATGCTGAAATGGGCTGACTGTTGACTGTTTTTCTTTCAATAATTGTAGTTTTAATTGGGGGATAGGCTAAAGGTGCTTCTTCTAGCCAATAATTCATCTCGCTATTATATTTGTTAGTAATTGGAGATGTCGGCTCTGTTCCTACAAATCGATGGGTTATATTTAAAGACGGTGCTATATAATGCCTAAAGATTCTTAGGTCTAATTCTGCATAATTTTCATCTGCTATTTTTTCATCTTTTAAAAAATAGGTAGGAAAGGTTACTCTGGAAATTATGTATCTTGATCCTTCGTGTAGAGTTACATTTTTTAGATGTGATATTCCTTTATTCACCAATTCAAAACGATCTTCCCATGAAAAGTAGGAAGCATCTTCTTTGACAACAAATACATGCAGCCAATCGCAAAGTGATGCTGCACTCTCAACTAAAAATTGATGTCCTAAAGTAAAAGGGTTAGCATTTAATACTACACTTCCTATTTTTGTTGCATTTATACGACTGTTTATTTTTTGAAGATCTTTGCAATAATTAGTTAATCTGGTTTTACTGTTTTCCATTAAAATAACTTTGGAGGCTATCTCTATGGGAAAAAATCCACAATTCCTAAATATTTTTTCGTTTTCGGGTTTTGTATAGATAAATAAATCTTTAAAGCCTAGATCAAAACATAAATACGTAAGTTCTGTAAATAGTTTGAGGACTAAACCTTCTCCTCTATAATTGGGATGTATAGCTGTACATTTAATTATACCGCCTTCTGCTATACCTGCGCTAGCTACAATTTCTCCACCTATGGAAATTGTTAGATATTTAATTACATCTTTTCCTAGCTTTAAATCGTTATTGTTTAAAAATTTTTCAATCTCAGCGATAAGTTTATCCTGACCTGCATCTACTTCTCTTACTTTGTAAATAGTATCTATATCCATCATAACCTTAAAAATTTATTTAGTAAATTCCGTTTAAAGCTTAGTTTAAAACTCCTAGCTCTATTAGGAATTTCCACCATAAGATTCCTATTGTACAATGAACGATAAGTGTACCATAACCTATAACTCCACCTATTTTCCACCATGATTTTGTATCGTTATATCCGCAAGCCATAACTATGGGTGCAGCTGCTCCTCCATAGTGACTGGTTGTTCCTCCGTAGGAATTGGAAAATAGTAATCCTATAGCTAACAATTCATAAGGTACTTTCATTGCTACTCCTAACAATCCGAATACCGTAACCATAGCTGCTACATAAGCACCCCCGGATGCGAATAGATATCTAATAACTATACTGATTGTTAAAATAATTACAATACCTACCATACCTCCTCCTAATTGCATGGTTGGTGTTATTCCAGATAGTTGTGTGGCTAAAGCTTCTCCTAACCATTTAAAAAAGTTTACTTGGCTTAACACTCCAGACATTCCTATGATACCTCCATACCATATTAAAGTACTCCAACCTCCTTTACTTTTTAATACTTCATCCCAATTGATTACATTGGTAATTAGTAGAATAGACATTGCAGCTATGGCAACTGCAGAGGAATCAATTCCTAACATACTTCCGAATACCCATCCTAATAATGCCAATATAAAAACTATCGTTAATATTTTTTCTTTAACGGTCATTGGACCTAATTCTCTAAGTCCTTCTTCAGAGATTTTTTTATTATCTACTTTTTTTAATTCTGGTGGACACAATAGATAAATAACTATAGGAGTTAGAAACAAACAAATGATTCCTGGTACGGATGAAAATAACAGCCAT
Organism: Apibacter muscae; assembly: GCF_007845635.1. Taxonomy (GTDB): domain Bacteria; phylum Bacteroidota; class Bacteroidia; order Flavobacteriales; family Weeksellaceae; genus Apibacter; species Apibacter muscae. Next base: position 175,555 of record NZ_SELG01000032.1, read on the forward strand.
TGAATCCATGTTAAATTAAACGCCGGATTCACTTGATGTAATAAACTTAAGGCTAATGCATTGGGTGCCATACCTGTTAAGAATAAATAACTTGTTGTTTTAGTTACCATATATACGTTTAGTAGTAGATATCGTCCTGCTTTTTTGGGTGATTTTTCTGGATCTGATCCTAAAGCCAAGGCTATACTATTAAATATAGGAGTAACTACTCCACCAGCCCTTGCTGTATTGGATGGCATTGCCGGGGATAATAGAAGTTCTAAAAATACATTTACATATCCTAGCTTTAATGTACTATTTCCAATCAACTTGATTAATAAATAGGCTATTCGTTTGCCTAGCCCTGTAACTACAAATGAAACACTTAAAGAAAAAGCAGAAAAAACCAACCAAGTAGTGGTGGAAGCATACCCCCCTAAAACTTTTTTCATTTCTATCACTTGTTCTTCCTTTGGAATATAGAACTTATTATAAACACCTATAATTAAAGCTGATATAGCTAAGGCTGATAATAGTATTACAGGTTCTTTATAAGGTTTCATGATCAACCCTAATATTGCTGCTAAATATACTCCAAAGAGTTTCCATGCCAACGGATTCAATCCTTCTGGATTGGGGGTCATACAAGTGATTACTATAACCAAGGCTAAGAGTCCTAATTTATAAATTTTAGATTTATCCATATTTTTTGCTTATTTTTTAAATTTTAAAAACTACATTCTAAAAATAAATAGATTGTATTAATATTTATGTCTTTTTGATTTTGATTTGCATTTTTTAGAGTTCTTAACATATAAGCTGGTGCAATTTTAATATTCTTAATAAGCTTATATTCAATTCCAAACATTGCTAAATTGTAATGTCCTGCAAAAGCCCCGTTTTCCCCATAAATATCGTATCCACTAAATGATTTTGAAGATTCTGTGTTTTTTACTTGATCGTATCTGGCAATTAGTTTAAATTTTTCATTTAATTTACCATTAATAAAAATAGAATAACCGTATTTATTCAAATCGTCCTTACCGTCGTTAAACGTTTCAGCAAATTCAACACCTCCTGATATGAATTTATTTTTATAACCGGCTAAAAATGACATAAACATTTTATCTTTAAGGTGGTTATCTTCACCTGTCTTTATACTAAATAAGGGTTTGAATTCAAAGTTTTTTGTAATTTGTAATGGCACTGACAATGTATATAAAAAAGAACCATTTTTAGAAATTGTTTTATACCCCTCCCCATTCATGATCGACGCTTCAACAGAGATCAATTTATTAAATCTATAATTTCCAGCGATACCTATATCCGTTCCTTTGTCCATTTTACTATCTACAGCCAACCCTTTGGATATATATCTATTGCCCCAATATTTTAAGTAACCGGTATTTTCAAGTGTTGTGAACATTCCGCCCATTATGTAATACTTATTCTCTTTATCTTGGTATTTAATATATGCATTTTTTAAAACTGGATTTTTTAAACTTGCTGTATTAGATTTTCCTGTCTGTGCTAAAATTCCTTCAGGTGCGGCATCGATCATTACTCTTGCAGATAATTCTTGCGTCATTTGATAATCATAGCCTAAATAAGCTCTTGAAATATCAATTCCTTGTCTCCTATCTCCTGCATGGGTAAGATTATTAGCATAATCCATAAAAATTCTAGCAAAAACTTTCCCCTTATTTATATAAACCGGTCCTTTTTTTAATTCTTGCTCAGGAGATGTTTGAGATGATTTATCCACATTGGCAGGAACTTGTGTTCGATAAAGTTGTTCTTTCAACATTCTCATTTCTTCTTGTAAATCCTGAATTTGTTTCTGTTGGTTTTCAAGTTGTTTTTGTGGATTACTAGATTCTTGATCTACAACTTGCGATTCCAAATGGATTGGTAAAAGCATTGATAAAAAAACACATAAGCTAAGTAGTAATTTTTTTTTTTTCATATATTTTAATTCACGTCTATTTTTTCATAAATTAATTATAAAATTCAAATTATAAAATTCAATTTTTTTAATTATTTAAAATCATATTTAACAATAACAAAGTTAATATTTTAACTAATTCATTTTCCAAAGGTGATTAATATCAGAATTTCGTACTTATCATATCTATTAATATTTTTTTTTAAGTATTTTTTAATATAAAAACAACAATTTCCATTGTTGTTAAAAATATCTTCAATACATTTACAATGTAAAATCATAGTTAATATATTAAGTGTAAAAACATAGTGTATTGGCGTATTTTTTAAGCCTTACATATAGTATTCCTGAATATTATTATAAGTCTAATTCATTAAGTTACATTAATATTTATTCTTCTTCAAATATTTAATAATATGATGTAAAGTTTAAAATATAGATAAATAATTTAATTATTATCTTCGCAACTATTTTTTCACAACACTATATCTTAATATTTAAAGGCATAAATCATGTTTATAAACTCTACTGGATATTACATACCTGAGAAAAGAATAGATAATCAATATCTAGCTCAAATAAATGATTCTACAGAGGATTGGTACGTTAAAAGGACTGGAATTATAACTAGAGCTAGGGCTAATGAAGGTGAAACGGTTAACTATATGTGCATTGAAGCTGTAAAATCGGCGATTAAAAATTTACCTTATGATATTCATGAAGTGGATTTAATAATTTTTGGTTCTTACACACCCTCTGACACTATAAGTACAACGGCACATGTTATACAAAAAGAATTTAATATAGATAAAGCTAAAGCTTTCTATATCTCCTCTGCTTGCTCTTCAGCTGTAAACGGAATGGAAATTATAAAATCATTTTTTGAAACAAATATCTCTAAAAGGGCCTTATTAGTTTGTGCTGATCAAAATTCTCAGTATTCAAACGATCATGATAGAGAATCTGGACACTTATGGGGCGATGCCGCGGTAGCTTTATTTTTCTCTAATGAAAAAATTACCTCTAATGATTCCAAGGTAATTGATGTTATAACTAGAGGATTAGGAAATGTAGGCAAAGGCCCGGATGGAATTACTCTAAATCCTAAAGTTGGTATACAAATGCTTTATGGCAAAGATGTATTTACTAATGCTTGTACTTATATGAGTGAATTTACTAAATATATTGTTAAAAAAAACAATTATACCATTGATGACTTATCTTATTTCATTGGCCACCAAGCCAACAAAAGAATTATCTCGTTTGTTTGTAATGAATTAGGTATATGTGAATCTAAATCTTTAACCAATATTGAAACCTTGGGCAACACTGGATGCGCTAGTGCCCCATTGGTACTCGCCCAAAATTATGATAATTTTAAAAGTAACGATCTAATCTGTTTATCTGTATTTGGCGGAGGTTATTCTTCAGGTACTTGTTTAATTAGAAAAGGTTAATTATTTAAAATTCAATCTCATAGATTATTTGGTAGTATACTTATAATAAATACATAGATATGTATAATTAATGATGGATATTTAAATATTCCATCATTTTTTTTAATAGTATCGTATTTATTTCTTCACTCTTTCTTAACCAATCTCTAGACTTGTTTTACATACTTTTACACTATTAAAATTAATTTAAAATTCTTAATTATTTATCAATTTTATTAAGAATAACAAGAAATTTTCACTAAAAAACAAGAAAAAAAAACAATTCTAAACCAGAAATTTTTATGAAAAAAAAGATTTTAAACCTAACTTCATTACTTTTTATCATTTATTGCCTAATTCCATTAAATTTATTCTCTCAAGAGAATAATGATTTTAAACCTAGTGGAAATGTAATCTTACGTACTTTCTTTGATTACCATACAGATTTTCACGATCATAGAGGTTTTGATATAACAAGAGCCTACATAGGGTACAATTATAAATTCACTCCAACTTTACAAGCGAGAGTTATTGTAGATGGTGCATCAGGCAAAAACTCTTCCAATCAATTGGTTCCTTTCTTAAAAAATGCCTATGTAAATTGGAACTACAAAAATTGGGATGTTAATGCTGGATTAATTAACTCGCTAATTAATCCAACACAGGAAAAATATTTTGGACTTAGATATGTTATCGAAAATATAGCTACTTTGAATAAAATTGGACAAAGTGCTGATCTAGGTATTAATGCTACTTATAAGTTTAACAAAATTGTTTCTGTAGATGCTAGTATTACCAACGGAGAAGGATATAAAGATATTGAAATGGATAATACTATGAGATATGCTTTGGGTACAAATATTAAACCTGTTAAAAATTTATTAATTAGAGGATACGTTGACTATTACAATAAACCTTCTGATACTGTAAACCTTAATAGCAAAAAAGATTTAATGACTATGAATGTTTTTGTAGGATACGACAACTCTAAATTAGCCGTAGGAGCTGAATACATTCAGCAGTTTAACAATAAATTTATTAAAGAAAATGATTTTCAAGGTTATTCCGTTTTTTCTACGATAAAAATTGCTCCTAAGTGGAAACCATTTATCCGTTACGATTATATGAAATCTACATCCATCAATGATAAACCTTGGAATAAAACGGATGGTAGTCTGGCTATTTTAGGTATTGAATATCAACCTACAAAACTTCTTAAATTTGCAGCCAATTTCAGAAACTATAACTACATCAAAAAAGATGCGGAACAATTTATATATTTAAATGCAGAATTCAACTTGTAATAATTTCCTATATAATTTTCTTAAAAGCTGCCTCTATTTCATTATGAATTAGAGGCATATATTTATTTATATTTATAAGCTCGTGTACATCATCCAAATCCAAAGTCTTAAAATCATCTCCAAATACTATTTTATAATACTTATTATTCAAAGTTTGATCATTTTTAGAAATAATTAAGTGTAAATTTTTATTCATAATAGAATCAGAGGTAGCCTTAAATATTTTAGATTTTAATTCAGGTTGAATTCTACTTTGATCTATAATTTGATCTGCTGCAAAAACAGGGTTCGTCATTACATAATGCATGGATGGAAAGTGATTAACGATATGCCAAGCCAAATTTGCCCCCATACTATCCGCAAATATAATTTTCTCTCCTTCATCTTCCATTAAAACTTTAGATTTTTCAAGGATAAATTTAGCAATATCTAAATTTTCATCCCATTCCCAATAAATTGGTAAATATTCCTTAGAATTTTTATAATACTCTTTAATGGCTAAAAATTTCTTACCTGAGGTTTTATATCCATGAAGAAAATATATTTTTTTCATTTCTTTATAAGGTTTATCACAAACCTAATCAATTTCATTAAATTTGTTGATTATATTTAAAACTATTTTTATTAATCAAACAATAAAATTAATTTTAAGCTCCAAAATAAATCTATTTTGTATAAAAAATTATTTAGTCAAACCTTAATTTACGGATTAAGTAATGTATTGGTTAGAGTATTTCCTTTTGTTTTAACTCCCATGTTAGTTAAAGCATTTGGACCTTCAAAATATTCAGTTTATGCCGATTTTTATTCCGCTGCAGGAATTATATCTGTTCTTTTAACACACGGCATGGAAACAACTTTTTTTCGTTTTTTTCAAAAGTTTAAGGAAGACCGTTCTCAACAAAATATGGTCTATTTTACTTCTTTAACCTCAGTATTTATTGTTTCTTTAATTTTTTTGGGTTTTGGTTTACTTGCAAGGGTTCCCTTAGCAAATGTATTTAAACATCCAGATCAAGTTAATTTTCTCGTCTGGTTTCTTTTTATATTGGCTGCTGATGCAATGTCAGCTGTGCCGTTTGCAAAATTAAGAATAGAAAATAAGGCCTTACGATTTGCTTCACTTAAGATTATGAATTCTATAGTTATGTTTTTTTTAACCGTACTATTTATATTCGTAATTCCTAAACAAATTGAGAGTTATGGAATTGGATCGTCCATATTTTCAAAATTTTATAATCCTGAATATGGAATTGGTTATGCTTTTGTTGCCAATTTAATTGCTAGCATTGTTACATTTTTAGCGCTCACTCCCACAATGTTTAATGGTAAATATTCATTTAATATTCCACTTTGGAAAAAAATGTTGCTATATGCATGGCCGATTACTATTGCTGGCTTGGCAGGTATTATTAACGAAACGATGGATAGGCAATTTCTAAAATACTTATTACCGGAAGGAACGGCAGAAATAGAAATGGGGATATATAGTGCAGTATATAAAATTGCAACTTTTATAACCTTATTTAAGACTGCATATTTGTTGGGGGTTGAACCATTTTTCTTTTCACATGCCGGTGAAAAAAATTCTAAACAAACATATGCTTCATTAATGAAGTATTTTACTATTTTCAGCGCATTAATTCTCTTATTTTTAGTAGCTAATTTAGATTGGATTGGAAGATTATATATCCGCAATCCTGAATATTGGTCTGGACTTAAGGTGGTACCCATTTTACTAATAGGTTCAACATTTCTCGGTATATATCTAAATCTTTCCATTTGGTATAAACTTTCTGATAATACTCATTATGGTGCTATTATATCTGTAATTGGTGCGGGTATTACTATTATTTTTAATTGGATAGGTTTAAAATACACCAACTTAGGATATTGGGCTTGTGCTTACGCCACTTTTCTTTCTTATTTAGTTATGATGGTTATTTCTTATGTTTGGGGACAAAAAAATTATCCTATACCTTACAACCAAAGAAAGCTTATCTTCTATATAGGTGGTAGCTCGTTACTTAGTATTCTCTCTTTCTATACAAGCAATAGTATATTTGTTCATATAGTTTTAGGAAATTTTTTGTTTTTTATTTTCCTGTATTTTATGATTAAAATAGAACAAAGAGATATTAAAATAATTAAAGAAAAACTAAAAAATTTTAAAAGAAAGGGAAAAGGCTAAACATTATTTTTCCTAAATGTTTTGTAAATAAAATTGATCAATAGCAAGGCTAGGAAAAAGTTCATAATTGTAGTAACTATTATATTCCCAATCATCCATAGATGCATGTTATCGTAAAAACGAATCAACGTAAAACTCCCTGTGAAAAATACAACCCAAAACCAATATATCATAACATTATTAGTATAAACATTCAAATTACATACTACAGGCATTTTTTTTATGGAATAATAAATAAGCCATGCTCCAACTATTGAGCTTAAATGTTGCAAAATATTATAAATAGGTCTTTTAAAAATTGTTTCTTTCAAAATAGGAATTTTTTGTACAAAATATCCATACTCATGGGTAAAAGCATCCCAAAACAAATGGGAATAAACTCCTAATAATAGTGAATAAACTACAACGAAAAAATGTTTCTCTACATATTTATTCCAATTGAATTGTTTAAAAAAAATAAATCTTTTTCTAAAAAAATTAGGCAAATGATCAATAAAAGTATTGCGTATGCAATAATGATAAATATAGGTAAACAAAAATCCGATAGGTAAATCAAAATAATATACACCTAAAGCTGTATGTCCATGCTCTCCCACTATACGCATTCTTAGAAAGTATTCAAAATCTGGCATCATACTTCCAACAATTAATCCCGTACAAGAAAAAATTTTCAAATTCCTTAACGGCAAAACTATGGCCGGATGTGAAAATGTGAATGGCATATTTATAGCTCGTCCATGTTTATTTTTAATTTATTACTTTTAGGATAGGCAACACAGGTAAGAATTTTATGATTTTGTAAATCTTCATCCGTTAAAACTAAGTTTTCTCCTAAAACAACATCTCCGCCTTCTTTTGTGCATTGACATGTTCCACATACTCCACCTTTACAAGAATAAGGAGCATCAATACCCAAATCAAGCAAAGCATCTAAAAGAGTGCTTCCATTATTCAACCACTGAATTGATTTTGTTTCGCCTTCATAGGTGAAAATAACTTCCACCTCATCAACAGAAGACGATACAACCTCATCATCCATAAAAACTTTATCAACCGGTTCATACAATTCATAATGAATATTTTCTTTGGGTATGCCTTGTTTATAAACGGCATTGGCTAAAGTAACAGTCATACTGGTAGGTCCACATATCATAACTTTATCCACTTCATTCCAATCCACAATTTGGTTAATAATTAATTTTAATTTATTTTCATCTAATTGACCTTCATAAAATTTATCATTCACTTTTTGCTGTGAGTAAAAATAATGTACAAAAAAATTATCTGGATTTTTAGATCTAAGCAAATCCAAATCTTCTTTAAACATTACATCACTCTCTTCAGAGTTGCCATAAAATAAATAGAATTTTACATCCTTTTCTTTTTGTAGGGTATCTATAATTATACTTAAAATGGGTGTAATACCACTCCCAGAAGAAAAAGCTACCAATGTTCTTTTTTCATTAGGACGTGAGTCAATCCCGAAATTTCCTAAGGGTGCAGAAACTTGTAAATGCATTCCTTCTTTTATATGCTCATTTAAATAAGAAGATATGTACGGATTTTTAGTTTTTTTAATAGCTAATGTAATACATTCATTGTTAGGCGCATTGCAAATGGAATAATCTCTTTCCACTTTTTCACCATTTATAGAGAATTTCAAACACACAAATTGTCCAGGTTTCCATTTAAATACAGCCTTGAGCTCTTCAGGAATTTGTAAATCAATGGATTTACTGATAGATGTTAATGGTTTTACTTTTTTTACGGTTAATGGATAAAATTTCATATTATATTTACAAAGAATTAGTAAATATAATAAATTGTTTTCAGCAAAGTTGTTATTGCAATTTTGATAAGATTTTAGTATTAAATAAATTTAATATATGCCATCATCAAACGTTCAACAAACCCATTACGAGTGGATTGATTTACAAAACCCGAATAAAGACGAATTACAAGAAATTGCATTAAAATATAATCTAAATTACTATAATTTGGCTGATAGTCTAGAACCCAATCATTTACCTAAGTATGAATCTGGAGAAGATATAAACTTTTTAATTGTACGAATCGTTAATATAAATGCTAAAAAAGAAGCAAACATACAATCAATTACCAATAAAATAGCCATATTTTACAATGATAAAGTTATTATTACGGTTCACCGAGTTAAAATTGATTTTCTTTTAGATATTAAATTGAAGTTCGTAGATTCAAACAAAGCAAAAACTACCCTTGCAATAATTATAAAAATACTGTCAGAATGCCTTCAATCCTATAATCAAGCACTCTTAAGCACTATGAATAAATTAGAATCTTACGAGAATAATTTATTTGCAAGTAAGAATACTTCAGTCTCATTAAAAAACATTTACTCTTTAAAAAGAAAAACCAGTTTATGCTCTAAACTTCTCATACTTTCAGATAATGTTATCAGCGCCCTCAAGCCCAATAAAAGTGAAAAACCAGAATTTCAAGATTTAAAAGATCTCTATACAAAATTAACCACCCTGCATGAACAGGTTTCAGATGATTTAAATAACTTATTGAATTTGTACATATCCTTATCTTCTCAAAAAACCAATGAAATTATGAAAACTCTTACCGTTTTCTCTATCTTTTTTATGCCACTAACTTTCATTGCTGGTATTTATGGAATGAATTTTAGTTATATGCCTGAGCTTCAAAATCGATGGGGATATCCTATAATAATGATTGTTATGGTAGTAATTACCATTTTAATTTATTTCTGGTTAAAAAGAAAAAAGTGGTTGTAAAATATTCAGATTAATAGTTAAAATCTTTAATTAAACTATATACATTTTTATGACTATCGTAGTAGAAATATAAATGATTCAACCCATTAGTTAAAAGCAGATAAGGAGCTTTAATTTCCAAATTGTATCTTGCTGCTTGTTCAAATACTGCTTCACTTATAGAAATTTCTGGAGCCTTACATTCTACAAGTAAAAAGGGTTCCGTTTTTTTTAGTATTAAAAGATCCAGTCTTTTTACCTGATTATTTAATTGTATTCTTCTCTCAATTAAATAAGCAGATTTAGGTATTTTTTTTTCTTTTTGTAAATACTTAATCACATTTTGTCTAACCCACTCCTCAGGAGTTAGTATTAGCCATTTTTTTCTAACTTCGTCAAAAATATACCAAAGAGAACATTTCTCTTTAATTTGAAATTCATATTTTTCAGGAAAGTTTAATACCGAAAGCTCCATTGATTTCGCCTATGAAAGAATACAATAATTTGGTCAAAGATATTAAAAACAAAAAGTTTTTACCCATTTATTTTTTAGAAGGTGAAGAACCTTTTTATATAGATAAAATCAGCACATTATTAGAAGAAAATGTACTATACGAAGAAGAGAAGGCTTTCAACCAAACCATCGTTTATGGTACAGAAACTGATCTTGATTCTATTATCTCCTTAGCTAAACAGTTTCCAATGGGTGCAGAACGGCAATTAATAATTGTAAAAGAAGCGAAAGGACTGAACTTTGATAAATCTGAATCTTTTGAAAATTATATTAAAAACCCTCAATCATCCACCATATTGGTGATAAACTATAAGTACAAAGCCTTAGATAAAAGAAAATCTTTGACGAAACAACTAAACCAACGAGGCTATATTTTTTCATCAGATAAATTATACGATAACCAAGTCCCCGCTTGGATTGGTAGCCTTTGCCAATCATCAGGACTAGAAATAGATGAAAAATCTAAAGCTTTATTGGCTGAATTTCTAGGATCAGACTTATCAAGAATTGATAATGAAGTACAAAAATTAAAACTTATTCTTCGTGATTCGAAAAAAATTACTCCTGAGATCATTGAAAAAAATATAGGTATAAGTAAAGAATATAACAATTTTGAGTTAAGAAAAGCGATTGTTGAAAAAAATGCTACACAAGCTTATAAAATAATAGATTATTTTGAAAAAAATCCTAAAGCAAATCCTATAGTTCTAACATTTGGTACAATGATTAGTTTTTTTTCAAATTTATTAATCGTGCACAGCTTACCTGTGAAAACCCCACAAAATATTGCTAAAGAACTAAAAATTAATCCTTTTTTTGCAAATGAATATATAACAGCAATAAAAAACTATCCCTTAAAAAAAACTACTTTATGCATTTCCTACCTAAGGGATGCAGATATAAAATCCAAAGGAGTACAAGTATCCTCGCAAGCAACCACCAAAGATATCCTTATGGAAATGATATATAAAATCCTACATTGACTTTAAAAATTAAAATATTGAAATTATTTTAAGCAATTTAATAATACAATCATAATTATACACATATATAATTTAGAAATATACCTGATAGTTAAAAATCTATTATGTAAAATGTTACAAATTTTTAATTATGAAAAAAATTATTGATTAATCAATAATTTCTAAACTTATATATTAAATCATTAAGTATATGTAAGCTATAAATTCTATCAATAAACCCATCAAAACTTATAAAATCTTATTTTTGTTATTTCATAGGAATTAATGTAAATTTGTGGCACAATACAGAAAAAGGATGAAAGAATTTAACAAAGAGGTTTATCTCAAATGGTTTGAAGATATGACCAAATGGAGACGTTTTGAAGAAAAGGCACGTTCTCTTTATTTGAAAGATAAAATTAGAGGTTTTCTACATCTTTATAATGGACAAGAAGCAGTTGCAGCTGGGTTTACCCATGCTATGGATATAAAAAAAGATAAAGTAATAACTTCCTACCGTTGCCATGCACATGCCTTAGCTATGGGAGTATCTCCCGAAGCAGCTATGTCTGAACTTTGTGGTAAAGCTACTGGTACTTCTAAAGGATTGGGAGGCTCCATGCATCTTTTTAGCAAAGAGCACAATGTTTACGGAGGTCACGGAATTGTAGGTGGACACATTCCTTTAGGGGCTGGTATCGCTTTTGCAGATAAGTACTTTGATAGAGATGGAGTTACCATCTGTTACATGGGAGACGGTGCTGTTAGACAAGGAACCTTACATGAAACTTTCAATATGGCTATGAATTGGAAGCTACCAGTGGTATTTGTATGTGAAAACAATCAATACGCTATGGGTACTTCGGTTGAAAGAACTACCAACAACTTAGATATTTATCAACTAGGATTGGGTTATGAAATGCCTTGTGCTCCCGTAGACGGGATGAACCCCGAAATAGTTGCAGAAGCAGCTTACGAAGCTATTGAAAGAGCACGAAGAGGAGATGGACCTACTTTCCTTGAAGTTAGAACTTACAGATATAGAGGACATTCAATGTCTGACGCTGAACCTTACAGAACTAAACAGGAAGTTGAAGAGCATAAGAAAGAAGATCCGATCTTAATGGTTAAGCATAAAATTCTTTCAAACCAATGGGCTACCGAAGAGGAATTAGATTCTTTAGATAAGAGTATAAAAGATTACATGAACGAAGTAGGAAATTTTGCAGAAAATGCCCCTTATCCTGAACCTAATGTCATGTATGATTATATTTATTCAGAACCTAACTATCCTTTTTTAGATAAATTTGAAAATCAATAAATAATTAATCGAATCATAACCAAATTATGGCTGAAAAAATAACAATGCCCCGTCTAAGCGATACAATGACAGACGGAAAAGTTTCCAAATGGAACGTTAAAGTTGGAGATCCTGTTAAAGAAGGAGATGTTCTTGCTGAAATTGAAACGGACAAAGCAGTACAAGATTTTGAATATGATGGTGATGGAGGTGTACTTTTATACCAAGGGGTTAAAGAAGGGGAATCTTCGCCCGTGGATACACTATTAGCGATTATTGGACAAGAGGGTGAAGATATAAGTGGATTAATTGAAGGCGGTGTTTCTCAAACTTCAACTTCTAATACCACTGAAAAAAAAAATGAACCCCAAACACAAGAAACTTCTCAGCCGGCTGCTAGCATTCCTGAAGGGGTAGAGATAATTTCTATTCCTAGATTGAGTGATACTATGACTGAAGGTAAAGTTTCTAAATGGAATATAAATGTAGGAGATCAAGTTAATGAGGGTGATGTTATAGCAGAAATTGAAACTGATAAAGCCGTACAAGATTTTGAATATGATGGAAATGGTGGGACTTTACTTTATCAGGCTGTAAAAGAAGGAGATTCTGCTCCTATAGATTCACTTTTAGCCATTGTTGGTCCTCAAGGAACAGATGTAAGTGGGGTAATTAAAAATGGTGGATCAGTATCTGCATCTACTACTCCTAAAACATCGGAACAGCCCGAGAATAAAATTTTTCCTACTTCTTCTAACGAGAATAAAAACTCTATTTCGTCCGATAATAAGAGAATATTTGCTTCTCCTTTAGCTAAAAAAATCGCTAATGATAAAGGTATTGAACTCGCTCAGATACAAGGTAGTGGAGACAATGGTAGAATTACTCGTAAAGATGTTGAAAATTTTGTACCGGCAACTAGCAGTTCAACACCTAAAGTTTCTACCACTAAACCTTCCTCACCAGCCGTTACGTTACAAGTGACACCTGGAGTAGATACAGAAACCCCTAATTCTTCCATGAGAAATGCTATTGCAAAAAGCTTAAGCAATAGTTTATTTACAGCCCCTCACTATAATTTGGTGTTTGAAATTAATATGGACAATGCTATTCAAGCCAGAAAAGCAATTAATAGTCTTCCAGACACCAAAGTTTCATTTAATGATATGGTGATTAAATCTGTAGCAGTAGCTCTAAGAAAGCATCCACAAATTAATAGCTCATGGACTGATTCTAAAATTATACATCACGGAAATATTAACATTGGAGTAGCCGTAGCTGTAGAAGATGGTTTAGTGGTTCCAGTGATTAAGAATACTGACTATTTATCTCTTTCACAAATTTCTTCATCTGTGAAAGATTTAGCTGGAAGAGCTAGAGATAAAAAATTAAAAGCAAATGAAATGGATGGATCTACATTTACAATTTCTAACTTAGGAATGTTTGGAGTAGAATCTTTCAATTCTATTATTAATCAACCCAACTCTTGTATTCTTTCAGTAGGAGCTATTAATCAAAAACCAATTGTAAAAGATGATCAAATTGTTATAGGCAATACCATGAATATTTCTTTGGCTTGCGATCACCGAGTAGTTGATGGAGCAACCGGCGCTCAATTCCTACAAACTTTAAAATTATATTTAGAAAATCCAGTTTCTTTATTGGCTTAAATACCCAATTAAATAATTATACATTTAATTTTTATATATACACTTCATAATCAAGAATTATGAAGTGTTTTTTTTAATTTTAATAAAAAATATACACTTATGATAAATAATAAGAATTTAACCCTAACCATGATAAAACCTGATGCAGTGAAAAATGGTTATATGGGAAATATTATTAACGATATAACGAATGCAGGATTTACTATTATAGCCTTAAGATTGACTCAACTTACTTCTCAAGATGCCAAAAAGTTTTACAGCATTCATAAAGATAAACCATTCTTTAAAAACTTAGTTGAATTTATGACTTCTGGTCCTATAGTTGCTGCTGTTTTAAAAAAAGAAAACGCTGTTGAAGAATTTAGAAAATTAATAGGTGCTACGAACCCTAAAAATGCAGAGGAAGGAACATTAAGAAAAAAATACGCAGAATCCATGGAAAGAAATGCTATTCACGGGTCCGATAGTGATGAAAATGCCCGCATAGAATCACTTTTTCATTTTGCCGAAAAAGAAATATATTTAGATTAAAGTATATGTATATATTTTTTAATGAATTTAAACTACAAAGTTAATTTACTTAATTCTATTTTTAAAATTCAAATTTAGAATTATTAAAAACTAAAAAAATACATATTAAAATTTAATCTTTAAGATTTAAATTTTTAAAGAATCATTTTTAGTAGATACTTAAAAAGCATATATTAAACTTAAAAAAATATCATAAATAATATAACTATATTTGCCAGATTTTGAAGAAATTTTAGTAATTGTATGAAAGTTATAGAGCATATTGAACAAGCCCAAGGAAAAACGTTATTTTCATTTGAAATTCTTCCTCCTAAAAAAGGTGATAATTTACAAAGCATATTTTCAAATATTGAACCCTTAATGGAGTTTAATCCTCCATTTATAGATGTCACCTATCATAGAGAGGAATACGAATATAAAGAATTTTCCAATGGATCCATTCAAAAAATAGTTACTCGTAAACGCCCTGGAACCGTTGGTATTTGCGCTGCTATTCAACATCGATATGGAGTGGATGCTGTTCCACACGTTATATGTGGTGGATTTGATAAAGAAGAAACTGAAAATCTATTAATAGATTTAAATTTTCTAGAGATTGATAATATTCTAGTTTTACGTGGAGATCCTATAAAAAGCGAAGGTACTTACCAAGCGCATCCCCAAGGGTATTCTTATGCCAATCAATTAATTCATCAAGTAGTAGATATGAATAACGGAAAATATTTGCACGATGAATATGCTAACGGCGCCACAAATTTTTGTATAGGCGTAGCCGGCTACCCTGAAAAACATTTTGAGAGCCCTAATCTAGATACCGATTTTTATTACCTAAAGAAAAAGATAGAAGCAGGTGCGGACTATATAGTTACTCAACTTTTCTACGATAACAAAAAATATTTTAGCTTTGTTGAAAGATGTAGAGAAGCTGGTATTACTATACCCATAATCCCTGGTATTAAACCTATTTCAATAAAAAAACATTTAAACATTTTGCCCAAAATTTTTCATATTGATATTCCTCAAGAATTAGTTTTAGCCATAGAAAAATGCAAAAATAATAAAGAAGCAAATGAGATTGGTATTCAATGGTCCATACAACAATGCAAAGAATTAATTGAATATGGGGTACCTGTTCTACACTTTTATTCCATGGGTAGAAGCAATAATATACAAAGAATAGCAAAAAGTATATTTTAATGGAAAAAATTAAATTAAAAAATATTAGAATCTATGCCAATCATGGTTGCATGGCTGAAGAAGCTAAGATAGGTTCTTTCTATCTAATAAATTTAATTGTTTGGATGGATTTAAAAATGGCAGGTTTAAGTGATAACCTTACAGACACTGTGAATTATGGAGATCTAACAAATATTATTAAAGCTCAAATGCATAAGCGATCAAATTTATTAGAAAATATAGCTCATAGAATTTTATTTGAAATAAATTTACAATTCCCTACGATAAATAAAGCTAAAATTTCTGTTGAAAAAATTAATCCTCCCGTAAATGCAGATCTAGATACTGTGAAGGTAACTTTTAAAAAGAAGTTCAATTAATTTTGTATTTTATAAATAAAAATTTGTAAATTTGCCTTCCTAAGAAATAGGGCTTTGTGGCCGAGTGGCTAGGCAGAGGTCTGCAAAACCTTGTACAGCGGTTCGAATCCGCTCGAAGCCTCTAAAAAATCACCTTATCTAAGGTGATTTTTTTTATACTTCCTAAACAAAAAAATTCAATTTTAATTTACTACCTTTAAAAGAACTATAATAACTTTAATTTAATGGTTACAGTAATAGCTAAAATAACCGCTAAAAAAGATAAAATTAATGAAGTTGAAAAATTGCTTCAATCTTTAATTACTCCTACCCTAATGGAAATAGGTTGCAAACAATACGATTTGTACCGAAGCATTACGGACAATAATATTTTCTTTTTCCATGAAATATGGAACCATAAAAAATATCTGGATATTCACTTAAAAACTGAAAGATTTTTAAAAACTACTCAAGAAATTACACCCTTATTAGAATGTCCCATTGAAATTTCACTAGTAAATAAAATTATCAATTAAAAAATAATCTTTATGAATTGTTGTACAAAAAATTTAATAAAAGGGGTCGCTGTTGGAATTTTAGCTTCATGGGTTAAATCTATCGTAGAACCACCTTTACAAGATTTAGGTGAAAAACATTTTCCACCTACACCCAAAGAATTACAATTGAAAGGTGCAGATGTAAAGCACCAGCCTGAAAATATGCCTCCAGCAATTTTAGCCAAAAAAATATATTCAGCGGTTACAAACGAAGAACTACAGAACCAAGAAGCAGTGAAATCTATGAAATTTATTCACTATGCTTTAGGGGCAGTTATTGGCGTTGCCTACGTAACTTTAGTGAATTCTAATAAAAGATTGAAAGTAGAAGAAGGGATTACTGCAGGTGCTGTGGTTTGGGCTGCTACACACGGATCCACAGTTCCTGCTTTAGGCTTACAGGGAAAAGTGAAAGACATGCCTAAATCTTGGTGGGTATGGGAATTTGGATCTCATTTGGTTTTTGGAGTAGCTTTGGAACAAAGTAGAAAATTATTAAATAAACTATTCTAAAATTTTATTTTACTTTATAATACTCAAATATTAATTACTAATCATTAATACAATTGTCCGTAAGGTATATAAATCTATTATTACATGAATATATTTAATTAAAGATTTAAATATACCCTGTTGCTATGATAAATTAGTAATTAAAGTGTAATTATCAATGAAAAATAATCCATAAATATTGCCATTATATTTAATTCGTGATATTGTACATTTAATTATAAATAAGCTATTAAAAATGAACCAACCCAAAGCAAAAAAAATACCTAAAGAATTAAAAATTCATCAAGACATACGAATAGATAATTATTATTGGCTGAATAATCGAGAAAATCCTGAAGTCATTCAGTATTTGGAACAGGAAAACAAATACACCGAAGAAAAACTAGAATCTACTGAAGAATTACAAAGAAAATTGTTTAAGGAAATGAAATCTCGAATTAAAGAAGAAGATGAGTCAGCTCCTTATCAATACAATGGTTATCTTTATAAAACTAGATATCAAAAAGGTGCAGAATACCCTATATATGTCAGACGTAAAGATGTTCCTACTGCATCCGAAGAAATTATGTTTAATGTAAATGAACTAGCCCAAGGATATAGCTACTATCATTTAGGAGGCATAAACGTTAGCCCTAACAACCAATTGGCTTGCTATTCTTTTGATTCTCTAAGCAGAAGAATCTATACCATACGAATTAAAGATCTTGAAACTCAGGAAATTCTTCAGGATCAATTAGAAAACACAACCGGAAATATTGTGTGGGCAAATGACAACCAAACCTTATTTTATTCCACTCAAGATTTAGAAACTTTACGCCCGAATAAAATTTTTAAACACCAACTAGGAACCCCTCAATGCGAGGATACTTTAATATACGAAGAAAAAGACGAAACATTTAATGTAAGTGTTGCGAAAACTAAATCCATGGAATATTTGATAATTGCTTCCGGTAGCACTGTTTCAGATGAATACAGGATTATTTCAGCAGATCAACCAAACGGCGATTGGCAAATTTTTCAAACTAGAGAGAGAAATTTAGAATATTCATTTGATCATTTTGAAAATCACTTTTACATTTTAACTAATAAAGATAAATCTTACAACTTTAAGTTAATGAAAACTCCAGTAAATAAAACTCAAAAAGAATACTGGCAAGAAGTAATTCCACATAGAGAAAATATTTTACTTGAGAATTTTGAACTTTTTAAAAATTATTTAGTTACTGAAGAAAGAGAAAAGGGATTGGTTCGCATATTCATTGAATCTTGGAATAAAAAAGTTAAATACTTTCTTCCTTTAAACGAAGAAGTATACACGGTAGGTTTATCTACAAACCTTGATTTTAATACCGATAAATTACGCTATAAGTATTGTTCATTAACCACTCCTTGGAGCGATTTTGAATTTGATATGAATACTCAACACAAAACTTTGCTTAAACAACAAGAGGTATTGGGCGATTTTAACCCTGAAAACTATGAAACCAAACGCTTATGGGCAACTGCTCGAGACGGTATTAAAATCCCCATTTCAATCGTAAGAAAGAAAACAACTGCTATATCCAATCAAACTCCTTTACTTCTTTATGGCTACGGATCCTATGGTTATTCTATAGAACCTACCTTTAGCTCTTTACGATTATCCTTATTGGATCGAGGATTTATTTATGCAATTGCTCATGTTAGAGGTGGAGAGGATTTAGGTAGACTTTGGTACGAAGATGGTAAGATGCTAAAAAAGAAAAACACTTTTTTCGATTTTATTGATTGTGCTAAATTCCTTATAAATAATGAATATACTTCTCCCCAACATTTATATGCGAATGGAGGTAGTGCTGGAGGTTTATTAATGGGTGCAGTAATCAATATTGCTCCAGAAATTTTCCATGGAGTTGTTGCCGATGTTCCATTTGTGGATGTGGTTACCACCATGTTGGATGAATCCATTCCTTTAACAACAGGAGAATATGACGAATGGGGAAATCCCAATGATCTAGAGTATTACGAGTATATGAAATCTTATTCTCCTTACGACAATATTGAGATTAAAGATTACCCTAATTTATTGGTAACTACAGGTTTGCATGACTCGCAAGTGCAATATTGGGAACCAGCCAAATGGGTGGCTAAATTACGGGAATTAAAAACTGATTCTAACTTACTTTTGTTACACACAAATATGGATGCCGGACACGGAGGTGCAAGCGGACGTTTTGAATCACTTAAAGAAGTTGCTTTAGAATATTCTTTTTATCTATTACTTGAAAATAAAATTGCTTAAGAAAACCGTTTATTTTTATATTAAAAGTGAAATTTTATTAAATTGATTCATCTAAAATTTAAGTATAGATTTATTTTATTCACACATTTAGTATTTAAATGGAAAAAATTTAATTAATATGGGATAAAGACTTATCTTTACCATATAGATCAATTTAAATAAAAAACTTTTAAGGATATGAATAGAAAAAAATTAACAACTACCGCTGGAAATCCAATTTCCAACAATCAAAAATCATTAACCGCTGGGTTTAAGGGGCCTGTATTATTGCAAGATTTTAAACTAATAGAAAAATTGGCTCATCAAAATAGAGAACGTATCCCTGAAAGGGTTGTACATGCTAAAGGTTGGGGAGCTATGGGAACTTTTACCGTGACCCATGACATCACTAAATACACACGAGCAAACATTTTTTCTGAAATTGGAAAACAAACTAAAATGCTTGCAAGATTTTCAACAGTCGCCGGTGAATTAGGGGCTTCCGATACTGAACGTGACGTTAGGGGGTTTGCTTTAAAATTCTATACAGAGGAAGGTAATTGGGATTTAGTTGGAAACAATACCCCAGTATTTTTTGTAAGAGATGGATATAAATTTCCAGATTTTATTCATACACAGAAAAGACATCCTAAGACAAATTTACGTTCGAACGAAGCTATGTGGGATTTTTGGTCTTTAACTCCAGAAAGTTTACACCAAGTAACTATTTTAATGTCAGACAGAGGAATCCCTAAAACTCCTATGCATATGCATGGATTTGGTTCTCACACCTATTCTTTTTGGAATAATAATGGTGAAAGATTCTGGGTGAAATTTCATTTCAAAACCCAACAAGGAATTGAAAATTATACCAATAAAGAGGCTGAACAAATTACGGGGCAAACCAGAGAAAAATATCAAGAAGAACTATTTAATGCTATAGAAAATGGTAATTTTCCAAAATGGAAAGTTTATATACAGATTATGGGAGAAGAGGATGCACTAAACTGTCCATTCAATCCATTTGATGTTACTAAAGTTTGGCCACATGCAGATTTTCCTTTAATTGATGTTGGAGTTATGGAACTTAATGAAAATCCTAGTAATTATTTCCAATTTATTGAAAACGCTGCATTTTCACCTTCAAACATAGTTCCTGGGATAAGTTTTTCTCCAGACAAAATGTTACAAGCTCGTATTTTTTCATACGCCGATGCCCATAGATACAGATTAGGTACACATTATGAAATGTTACCTCCCAACCGTCCAATCTCAGAGGTAAATCACTATCATAAAGATGGAGCTATGAGATTCTTTGAAAATTTCAATTCAAATCCGGATGCTTATTACGAGCCTAATAGTAAAAACGGCCCGGTGGAAGATCGATCTTTGGAAGAACCTCCACTGAAAATTGATGGAAATGCTGCTAGATATGAAGAAAATGATACCTACGGCAACTTTAAACAACCAGGAGATTTATTCCGTTTATTTACTCCTGAGGAAAAACAAAGATTATTCCAGAACATAAAAGAAGCTATGCAAGGAGTATCTAAAGAAGTTGTAGAACGTCAATTAAACCTTTTCGATCAAGCTGATCCAGAATATGGCGCAGGAGTAAGAAAAGCTTTAGGTATTTAATTATTACTTAACATCATATATTGCACAAAATTTTATAGAAACTGCATTTAGCAGTTTCTATTTTTTAAACTAGAACATGAACAATCAAGAAAATTTATTTCAAGCCATACGTTTGGAAGATTTAAACAGCGTAAAAGAAATATTAGAAGAAAATAAAGACCTACTAAATTCCAAGGATCATCGTGGTTCAACACCTTTATTGTTGGCGTCCTACTATGGAAATATAGATATCGTTGATTTTTTATTAAAGCTTAAACCCAATCTTGATGAAAAAGATGGATCAGGGAATACAGCGCTAATGGGAGTTTGTTTTAAAGGCTTTTACGATATTGCTAATAAATTGATTGAAGCTGGAGCGGATGTAAATGTTACCAATTCTAATGGGGCAACTGCCTTATTTTTTGCTGCTACTTTTAACCGTATGGAAATTGCTAAACTACTTTTAGAAAAAGGAGCAGATACCTCTATAAAAGATATAAGAGGAAATACAGCATCTTCTCAAGCTCTAACGCAAGGGTTGAATGATATTGCTGAATTAGTAAAGTAAAGATTAAATTCGTTAAAAAATTTACCGTAAATATTTAGTTATGTTTACGGTAATTTTTTACAATAAAATTTAAACCCGTTTCAACAATCTCCCCCATAGTATCACAGTGCTTAAAATGATAACTATAAGTTAGTTTATACAATGCTAATTTTAATTGATTAATTTTTTCATCTGTTGAAATGTGATCTTCTTTCATAATAGAAATTAAATCCGAATATCTTTCAAAACTATTTAATATACGTTTAGCTATCACCGATCGCACCTCTTTTCTATATTGCTCCACAGAATTAGCTTCTAATTTTTCATCAATCAATTCTAACATTAATTGATTTTCTTTAAAAAATTGAGGCATATAAAATGATAAATCTCCTTCATAACTTTGCTGATCAAAATCAATCGATCGTATTCGATATACAATTTGATCATAATCATGAGTTACAACAACCACATAATTATAGGAACGCATATCTCCTAGCAATCCTAAAAGACAACGCTCATTAAACTTTACAAATTCCTTAGCAATTTGTGATTTTTCTAAATCAGAACAAAGAGGTAAATGTCTCTCTATAAAAATATCTCCAGGTATCCCCAATATATGCTCTTCAATTAATGTATCTTTATAAACTAAATAATTAACCCGATGGGGAGAAAGTAAATCTTCCAATTCTAAACCATAAATTCTGGAAGCATCTGCTTTCTTTATGTAAAAGTTTGTGTAATTTTCATTAAGGATATTCTTCACCCTTATACGGAAAGGTTTGGAGTTTCCAAAAGTACAAAATTCAATAGACTCAACTTTTAAAAAGGGTAAAGTTGTACGGTCTCCATCGGAGTGCAAATACGTGTAAATAATCTTTAAATTCTGTTGAATTTCTTCCTGCTCCCATTGAGAATAATATACACTCAACCACAAGGTATCCTTTCCATCTTTATCTTCAATAACTGTATAATCTTTAAATCTCAATAAATCCTCATACAACATAGAGATTTCTGTCGTTTTATTGTATTTATCAAGGTAAGTCAATAAATTATTTTTTATGGGAAATATTGGTTTTCTTAGTTGCATTTAATAACAATATATATTTAATACAATTATAGTTAAGTATATATCTAAAAATTATTATATAGCTTTGTAAATAATTAATTATTAGCTCGCTAAAGATAATGAAAAGTAACAAAACTAAAATACTTTTGTACATTTCTCTTTTATGTATAGGTATAGTTATTGGTATAGCAATTAGACATTATTATAATCTTCCACTCTCTGTAGATATTAATATTATTGATGTTGCCACTTTAGTAGCTACAGTTTTTTTAGCGGTTTATATACCTGAAGTTTTAGATAGAAACTTTCAGGAAATCAAGGATAAAAAAGACGTTATTTTAAAGAAAGTAGAAGAACTACACTTTCTTAATAGAAAAATTAATATCTTGGTACAGAATGAAATACAACCAAACACTAAAAGTATATTAATTATAAACAATACTTTAGATCTTATTGAGAATAAGTTACAAACACTAAAAACATTAGTGAAATTAGGTAATTTAAAAATAAACTTTTCTCCTGAAATTAATAAGATTGAAACTTTAATTAGGGAACATAAAGTGCTAATTTTTAATAATACCAAAAATTTATCCAATTGTAATTTTAATGAAGAAATAAAAATGAAAGAGGAAATTATTTTTAATCATCTCGATCATAATTTCTGCTTACTTATATTTAAAATTGCTTAAACAATTATTCACCTTTTTTAATCCGTTCAGCTTGTGCTTCAAATAGTTTAGTCACATCAAAGTAAACTGAATCATATCCTTTTGAATTTTCATGTAGTTTTTGTAAATCACAGTAGGCTACTGGGTCTTTCAGAAAAATAAGTTCTTGAGAAATGGGCTTTTTATTAATCATTTTCAAAAGTACATATTCATGATCTGTAGAAGTTACATGGAAAGCATTTCTACAAGTACTTCCATCCCCACTATTTGTTATTACTTCTAAAATATCATAAAGTCTAAAACGAATTTTTAAATAATTTTCTGTATCTCCTTTTAATTTATAAATATAACTTAAAATAGCCATCGCATCTAAAGCAAAAGGATATTCTTGTATAGATTCTGTTGTAAGTTTTATGATTTCCTCATAATCCTCTTCTTGTATTTGCGAATTTTTCTTTAAAATAGATAAAAGAGCTGTTTCATTTTTTGCTTTTTTATAAGGTTTATACTCTTTTTGATAAAGATATCCATAGTATAAATATTCATAATCTTTTTTAGTTAAGGTACTATCAAAAGCATAAAATCTAGACAATAAATTTGAGTAAAGAAATTCCGATTTTTCGTTAAAAGTTTCTTTTTTAATAAGATCATAATCTGGAGAATGCCATTCATATTCTTGGGCACATAAAGATGATATAAAATTGAATAAAAGAACGAACATAATTATTTTTCTCAGCATGATAGATAGTTTTAGAAATAAAAGTAAGAAAATTTCATTAAAGTTGCTTACTTTAGGTATATTTTAAGGCAAAAAATAGTACATTTGAGTAATTTCATATTAAGTGAACATGAAAATAACAGATATCAAAGGAACCGTTAATTTATCTAATGGGGTAAAGATGCCATATTTAGGTTTAGGTCTATATAAGGCAGAGGATGGACAGGAAGTTATTAACTCTATTCATAAAGCATTAGATGCCGGCTATAGACATCTTGACACAGCTACTTATTATTTCAATGAGGAAGGGGTTGGAGAAGCTATAAAATCTACTTCGATAGCAAGAGAAGAAATTTTTATTGCCACCAAAGTATGGTATACTGAACAAAAATATGAAGACACTAAAAAAGCTTTTTATTCCTCATTAAATAAATTAGGATTGGATTATATAGATCTATATTTAATTCATTGGCCTCATCCGGACTATTACCTAGAAGCGTGGAAGGCCATGGATGAATTATATAAAGAGGGAAAAATAAAAGCCATTGGCGTATGCAACTGCATGCAACACCACTTACAAAAAATCATCGACCTAGGAGGTACTAAACCCATGGTTAATCAAATGGAGTTTCATCCCAATTTAGTGCAACAAGAACTATTAGATTTTTGCAAAAAAAATAACATTCAGTACGAAGCATGGTCTCCTTTAAAAAGAGGCGGACTTTTTGAAGCACCTACCTTAAAACAAATTGCTGAAAAATATGAAAAAAGTGTGGCTCAAATAATTTTACGCTGGGATTTGCAAAAAGGGGTGGTTACAATTCCTAAAAGCACAAATCCAGAAAGAATCTTAGCCAATGCGGATATATTCAATTTCATACTTACAGAGGAGGAAATACATACAATAGATTCTTTGGATAATGGAGATAGAACTGGAGCTCATCCCGATCACTTTTTAGAATATTTTGCTAAAAAAAATAAATCATAAACATTAGTTTTAATCATAGATATATTTTTTATACATTAAATCAATTAGAACACCTAATTGATTTAATGTATATTTGCAAACTTTTATCTATAAACTAATATTATGAAAATAGCTTATTGTGTTGAAAATATACACAATTCTGGAGGAATAGAGAGAATTTTATCTACTAAGTCTAACTACTTAGTTTCTCATGGGTATCAAGTACATATGGTTGTTATATGCCCTGCTCCTAGCAAGCCTTTTTTTTATTTTGATCCTAATGTTAAATTCCACTATTTAAATTTAGACATTAGAAAAGATCACGGACTTAGAAAAAAAATAAATTTTAATAAAAATAAGAAGATATTTTTAGATTCACTATCAAAGTTATTTTCAGAGATTAAGCCAGATATTACCATTTCCACTTTTTGCATTTTTTCTAAATACATATATGAACTTAAAGATGGAAGTAAGAAAATATTAGAAAGACATTTTGCTAAATATAAACGAGCTTATTATTACGCAAAATTAGATAAATATTATTTAGGAAGGCTTATTACTTATTTTTATAGAAGACAGGAATACGCCATCATCCAGAAGTTTGATAAGTTCGTGGTATTAACGCATGAAGATAAAGAATCTTGGGGAAATCGATTATCCAATATTGAAGTTATTGAAAATGCTCTTACCTGTATACCTAAAAGTACCTCGGAATTAGAAAATAAAAAAGTGATTACGCTTGGTCGCTTAAATCAACAAAAACAATTGGATCATTTAATTGAAATATGGTCTGTTATAGCAAAAAAATATCCGGATTGGAAACTTGAAATCTATGGAAGCGGTAGCCAAGAAAGAAAATTAAAACAGTTAATATCAAAATTAAAGTTAACAGGGTTTATTAAAATTTTACCAGCAACGCCAAACATTGAAAAGGTTTTTTTAGAGAGTTCCATCTATGCAATGACTTCTAAATACGAAGGCTTTGGCTTGGCTTTGGCTGAAGCCATGTCTTACGGGGTTCCTCCTGTTTCTTATGCATGTAAATGTGGTCCTAGAGACATCATCAATAACAATAAAGACGGGTATTTAGTAGCCTTTAATGATAAGAAAGAATTTATTGAAAAATTATCTCTTCTCATTGAAGATGAAAATAAACGTAAAGAAATGGGAAAAGCTGCCTCTACTAATATTCTCAGATATTCGCCAGAGGCTATAATGAAAAAATGGATGAATCTTTTTGATAAATTGGTTAATACCAATTAAAACTCAACTTTATGAATTAAATATTCGATTGAGCTTACTATTTTTTCTTCCATAAAGAAAATAAATCGTTAAACCTATTACTAACCAAACAATAAACATAATCCAATTGGACCAGCCCAATTCAGTCATTAAATAAAGGTTAAATAAAATTCCTAAGATCGGTAGTAAAGAAAATTGATATTTTAGCGAGCCTATACCTAAACCTAACCATACCAACCAAAATACATACAATAGAGGCTTGTCACTTAACATTTTCAACCCATTTACCTGAAATAAAAAAACATACATAGCAAATATAAATAAAGGACAAATAATATATTTACCGTTTATGTAAGGCAGTTTAAATTTCGCTTGTTTAGAATATCCTTTATAATCAAGAAATAAAACCCCAGAACAAACCAATATAAAAGCAAAAAAAGTTCCAACACTGGTTAAATCTACAACTACTTGCATATCTATAAACATAGCGGGAATTGCTACAAATACACCAGCAATTATGGTTGAGAAACTTGGGGTATGATACTTTTTATGTATTTTGCTAAAAGGCTTCCACAATAGACCGTCTCTACTCATCGTCATCCAAATTCTGGGTTGCCCCACTTGGTAAACTAAAATTGCTCCCGTCATGGCTATAACTGCACTAACAGAAATAATTCCAGCAATAAAATTCATTCCAATTTTATCAAAAACATAAGCCAAAGGATCGTCAACTCTTAATTCTTTGTAATTTACCATACCCGTCAAAACTAAAGCAATGGCAGCATACAGCACAGTACAGATAATAATACACAAAATCATAGCTCTGGGTAAATCTCGTCTAGGATTTTTACATTCTTCGGCCGTTGTAGATATAGAGTCAAACCCTATAAAAGAAAAAAATACAGCAGCTACTCCACCCATTACTCCTTCAAAACCATTGGGTAAAAACGGAGTCCAGTTGTCTGGTTTAACATAGAAAGCACCTATAAGAATAATTCCTACAATAACCACCAATTTTATCCAAACCAAAGCATTGCTAACTTTGGTTGATTCTTTAATTCCTATATAGGCTAATATGGTTACAAATAATGTAATTAATCCTGCCGGTAAATTAAATAAAACTTTTATGCCACCAAAGCTAGGAGCAGATTTATAAACTTCTGCAAGTTTTATATCATTATTGGTAAGTGTCTCATGCGCTTGTTGGGCTAAAAATGCCTGATGGGCATTCCAATAATCTACTGCCAACCATTCTGGCCAATGAATACCAAAACCTTGCAGCATTGAAACAAAATATCCCGACCAAGAAATGGAAATTACAATGTTGGATACTGCATATTCCAAAATTAGAGCCCAACCAATGGTCCAAGCAAAAATTTCGCCTAAAGAAACATAGGTATAAGTATAGGCACTCCCGCTAACCGGAATCATGGAAGCAAATTGAGCATAACAAAGTGCTGTAAAAATACAGGCGATAGCAACAAAAAGAAAAAGCATGGAAACTGCTGGACCTCCCTCGTAAGAGGCTCTTCCTATAGTACTAAAAATTCCTGCTCCAATAATGGCAGCTATTCCAAAAAAAGTTAAATCTTTTAAATTTAAGATTTTATTTAACTGAGAGGAGTGGTTTTCATTTTGTAAATCTGAGATATTTTTTTTTCGTAAAAAGGAATTTATATTCATTAAAATTTTATTAGAGGTTCTAGAAGTGAGGGTTTACCCAAGCGCAAAAATATAACTTTTTGCAATTTATTGGTAATAAATCAGTTTTTTTAAAAGCAAAAAGTCACTATTTAAATCAATAAATAGTGACTTTCTTAATAAATTTAAATTTTAATATTTATTTAGGAGGAAAATTCGTAAAAACTTGTTGAATAGCTTTAATTATTTGAGCTTCTTTACTTGCTGCATCGCTAACGTTAAACCCGCCAACTACCCCTTGCCAAACCAAAGTATTATTTCTAGTATCTATTAAATGTATGGTAATTTGTCCAATTCTATCTTCAGAGATGGTTGTATCTTGACCGATCCATCCGGGACCCCAGCCGTATCCCCATCCCCAACTGTTTTGCCAAGGACCGCCCCAAGGACCTGTCCATGGAGAATTCCAATAAGGATTATTATTATAAACATTTACCACTTGCTGAGAAGAAGCTAAAATATTTACCAATAAACTTGGATCTGTAGATTGGCTTAGACCTTTACTTTCCAATTGATTGGTAACTGTAGAAATAATTACATTTTTATCTAAATCATTTAATTTTAAACTATCCATCCCTTGTTTATAAAAAGCAAAGGTTTTAAACTGGGAAAAGTCAACAGTTTTGTTGTAATCGTAAGAGGTATTTATAGTAGCGCAACTGGTAAAAAATAAAAGTGCTGCACTAAAAAATAAAATTTTAAATTTCATTTTGTAAAGTTTAATGGGTTATTAATTTAAAATGATATAAAGCGAATATTATACCAAACTTTACACATTTATATTTTTTTCATAAAAATAGCCGGTTTTACAACCGGCTATCCTTTAAAAATAAATTAAAAATTAAAATTATTTTTTCATAATTTTTTTACTAACTGTTTGTCCTTGAGACTGTACTTGTACAACGTACACCCCAGCCGGAAAACTTTGAATATTTATAGATATCTCAGATTCTGCTTTAAAAGATTTAGTATAAACTTCATCTCCGGTAAAGCTAAATACTCTTAACATACCCTCCGGTATATCTGTCAACATCACTTTAAATATTCCCGAATTTGGATTTGGGGTTACTTGCACTTGTGATTCTGTTAATTTACTATTAGAATTAATCTCAACTGCTTCAGATCTTAAATTTCGATTGATCGGTACTATATATTCCGGAGAATTTGCTATTGATTCTGCTGTAAATCTTGTTTCATCTTTTGCGCAACGAACTGAAGCTCCACTCCTTGGTCTAAATAAAGAAGAGGGATCAACTGAAACCTCTCCCATAGAAAATGCAGATGCTAGTAGTCTTAACCAAGTTTGTGAGCCCATAAACATATTAGCTGACCAATTAACTCCATAATATAATAAACCTTCAAGACCTATAGGATTATTATTATCAATAGTTCCTCTGGTTCCAACTGCTGGATAGTTTCCTACATTATACTGCTGACTATTTAAACTAATTCCTACAGTCCCTAAATTATTCTTAACTGTTACTCCTCCTATTTTATCTAAAGCTCTATTACTATCTGATAATTTAAAAATACTTAGATCATTATTATCTTTATACCAATACCCCATTCCTTCTTTATACCAAGGTGAGCCTAAATGATCGGAAGCACTAAAATCTGGAACTCTCCAACCATCAGGACAGGGATCAAAAGGAGATTTTTCATTAGCATGTCCCCACAATTTAGGATATACTTCTGGCAACCAGCTAGGTGAATTCCCTCTATATAAATGATGTAAAGGATTTCTAACTGATTTTAATAATACTTCCTCCAAAGTATTCTCCCATGACGTCATTGTATATTGCTTTTCATATTGCTCAATATGATCTAATATTTTAGGAAATTGTTGGTTTCCCAAATTTGTAGATCCTAAATAAATTTTATCATGAATTCCCCAAATACCATAGTAGAAAGGTATAAAAACAGGCATAGGATCTTTTCTCCCCCATTGGTATAGCAATCCTTTAGTGTTTTCATAAATATTTCTATCAGTAGAAGAAATATCTGATTCAGTAGCACCTAAATTACGATCCATAAAGGTTGTAGTTAAAGGGACTGTTCCATTTAAAGTATTATATGCAAAAAGAGGTAATTTTTCTTTAGAAAACTTATTCTCTGTAGTATGGGTGAATGTATTTAAAGTGGGATCTGAATTAGAGACCCAAATATGCCAACTCCAAAGAACTGGATCGTTAGAATTACCCTGATCTCCATTATGTAAAGATATAACCGCATTACCAGATTGGTTAGGATTAATTGTTACTTGCAATATTCCATTTTCATTTGATCCTTGCAATGCTATACTTTTAATCAATTGTGTATTAGTTGTCCAATAAATATTTTCAGATAGTTTTCCTGTTGGCCATTCATGATCTGTCAAAAGTTGATTATATGCGGCAAAGGCTTTATTTACAGGTATATTAATTTTTTGTTCTAATTCACTTTTCACCAATAGATAAGAATTTGGATTATATAATCCTTCACTATATTCCTTAACAGTGTTAGGTAAATAAATAGTTTGCCAATCAAAGGCTGGTAAAGCTTCTTTAACACAACGTACTGCAAATAAAGAGGAATTATGTCCTGCTGTTATCTCATTAAAGTCTAAAGTATATCGCCCAGTAAAATTATCTTGTAAAAAATCACTTACTAAATGCAACATATTAGCTGTACCTCCATGTCTAGACTGCGTACCTAAAGTAGCTGTCCACAGTTGAGCCTCTGATCCCTGATCTTGATAGAGTAATCTATTAGTAACGTAATAATGTCCAGAAGCGGGAATAATTCCAATATTATATCCTTTTACCTCTGTAAAGTCATAACCTAACCCCGGATAAATTTTTAAACCTGAAAAATCTTTCTCTGCATTAGAATCATTTTTAAAATCATATTTGGAATTTTGATTTGATCCTAAATATTTCCCCCACGGTGATCCCCAATAAAAATGAGAATCTGAACCGGCTGAAGGTACCCTCCAACCCGCTGGACAAGGATCAAACGAGGATTTTTGTTTTTGTTCTGATATTATACCCGCTGTTGCATAACCTTCTGTATTACTTCCCCATAAATCAAATGTTCTTCCATTTTTTTGTTCATAACCAACCAAATCATTAGTAAACCATGCATATTTAGAATGATTATTTCTATCTTGGATTTCCTCAGGAGTCATTGTAATGATTGAATAAGGAAGTTGTACACTTTCTTGTATATTACTATTAGCTTCATTATAGTTTCTATTATGAAATATAGGAGTATTTATTACTGATCCATACTTAAGAGTATGAATTATAGGAGCATTCCCATCTAAATAGACACCAGGAGGGAATGGATCCTTTCTTCCCCATTGATACATAAGTCCTCCTGCACGATTCCAATCATTTCCTAGAAAATTATTGGATAAAGCTCCTAAGTTCCTGTCCATAAAAGAATTTACTAATGTTCCATTATCATAAGTTATTCCTTTAGTGGGATCATCCGTTACCCATACATGCCAGCTCCAATAAACAGGGTCTTGTTTAGGATCCCCAGTATCTCCTACATGGAAAGCAATGACAGCATTTCCTTTCCCTTTGGCTTGATTGATTTGAACATTAATTTGAGAATTGGATCCATTCTGATCGATTTCAGTAGAACGTATAAGACCTTCTACATCCTCCCAATATACGGAAGAAGATAATTTTCCAGATGGGATACCTTTGTAATCTAGGTATTCATTATTTTCCCACATAGCATAGGCTTTAGCGACAGGTATCGCTATCCCCCCGTAATTATAAGACTTTGCTTGCTCTATATCAAATATATAGCTATTAGGTGCATATACATTTAAATCATATGGATTTATTGGTGCAGCTTCACAAATATTAGATTCTATTATTTGAGTAAATTGGCTCCATTGATTAGCTTTTTTATAACTAGATATTGTATTTTTTGGTACCGCTAATTCAACATTGTTTACAGGTACTCCACTAAATACATTGCTTCCTAAAGTTGGAGGAGTTGTAGCGCAAATAGAGAGTTTCTCCAATTGTTTCATATCACTAAAAGCTCCTACTCCTATAGTTTTTAAACTTTTCGATAACGACAATTCTTTTATAGTGGAATATGCAAAAACATAATTTTGAATTTCTTCTAACTCTTCTGGTAAGGTTACACTTCCTTTAAAATAACTAAATAACCTTGAGGGTATAAGCTTTAAAGTTTTAGGTAGTATAACATGGTTGGAATTGCCGGTAAATGCTCCGTTTTGATTATAATAGCTTAATCCAAATGCCTGTAATTTTGTATTATTGCTAAAATCTAAGGTGTTGCTTTCTAGTTGTAACTGTGAAAAGGCTTCTCCGCCTATAGTGGATAAATTCGGACTATGAGAAAAGTCTATGGATGGCATTACTGCTCTTTGAAAAGCATAGGCTTCTATTATTTCTAATTCTTCTGATAAGGTTATACTTCCCTTAAAATCACTAAATAATTTACTTGGTATTATTTTTAATGCTTTGGGTAATATTACATGGCTTGTATTCCCTGTAAAAGCTCCATTATTATTGTAATAACTAAGTCCAAAATTTGATAGTTTGGAATTGGTAGTGAAATCCAAAACATTATTTTCTAATTGAATACCAGTAAAAGCTTCTCCGCCTATAGTGGATAAATTCGGACTATGAGAAAAGTCTATAGATGGCATCTTAGCACTTAAAAAAGCATAGGCATCAATAATTTCTAAATCTTCTGGTAAGGTTACACTTCCTTTAAAATTACTAAATAATTTACTTGGTATTATTTTTAATGCTTTGGGTAATATTACATGGCTTGTATTCCCTGTAAAAGCTCCATTATTATTGTAATAACTAAGTCCAAAATTTGATAGTTTGGAATTGGTAGTGAAATCCAAAACATTATTTTCTAATTGAATACCAGTAAAAGCTTCTCCTCCTATAGTGGATAAATTCGGACTATGAGAAAAGTCTATAGATGGCATCTTAGCACTTAAAAAAGCATAGGCATCAATAGTTTCTAGATCTTCTGGTAAGCTTATACTTCCTTTAAAATTACTAAATAACCTTGAGGGTATGAGCTTTAATGTTTTAGGTAGTATAACATGATTGGAATTGCCTGTAAATGCTCCATTTTGATTATAATAGCTTAATCCAAATACCTGTAATTTTGTATTATTACTAAAATCTAAGGTGTTACTTTCTAATTGTAACTGTGAAAAGGCTTCTCCGCCTATAGTTGTTAAATTTGTACTTTTACTAAAGTCTATAGATACAATTTTACCGTTTGTAAAAGCGTATGAAGCAATTACATCTAAAGTTTTTGGTAAAATTATTTTCAACAATTTAGCTCCAGAGAATGCTCCCCCAGGCAAAGTATTATCTACTAAATTTGCCTTTTCTAAATTTAAATTTTGCAGAGCCGCCATGCTACGTATGGTTGCAAAATCTGCTGCATTTAAGGTACCGGTTAAGGTAAGATCTGTAATTGTGTGTTTTTCGGACGATACCAGGGATTCTAGACCTCCCGGCGCGGTTACTTCATATTCTCGTGATGTCTGTCCCCAACAGAGAGACCAACTCAGAAAGAATAGAAAAAATAGAAAATGATAATTTTTTCTTTTCATAAGCTTTTTTAAATGAATTTATAGTTTAGTTCATGGATGAGGAAATATATAAGAAAATTCTTACACTTTTCACTTATCCATTGCAAAATTAGCAATACTATTCCATGTAAACAAATTTTTTATTAAAGAAACGTTAATAATTTTATATTTTAATATATTCCGAATGAATTTATATATCTAATCTACTATTTAACAGATTTATAGATTAAAACCTATTATTAACATTTTTTTTTAATTTTTATATGGTAGTAAATATTCAATTAATGAAAAGTAGAAATGTAGAAAAAAAGAATAGTAACAAAACTTAATTTTAAATTATTAAGAAATTTATAAAGATGTTACAATTATTCCCCAATCATAGATTAAATAAAAAACATTATTTTTAAAATTTAGTATAAAAAAAGCTCTTAATTATTTTTAAGAGCTTTCTTATATTTTAAAAATTATTATTTATGCATCTAATTCACCGGCAATAACATTTAAACTTCCTAAAGTAATTATAGCATCTGATAGCATTTGATCTTTGATTATTTCTGAATAGGCTTGATAATAAATAAAGCAGGGTCTTCTAAAATGTAATCGGTATGGACTTCTTCCTCCATCGCTAACCATATAAAAACCTAATTCGCCATTTCCTCCTTCTACTGAATTATAAATTTCTCCCGTAGGTATATCTACTTCTCCCATCACTATTTTAAAATGGTAAATTAATGCCTCCATACTGGTATAAACCTCTGGTTTATTCGGTAAATAAAAATCTGGAACCTCCACGTGGTGTTCTCCTTCTGGCAAATTTTCGTAAGCATTTTTCACTAAGTTATAGCTCTCTCTTATCTCTTGTAAACGAACCATAAAACGGTCATAGGCATCTCCTGCCGTACCGATAGGCACTACAAAATCAAAATCCTCGTAAGAGGAATACGGATTCATCACCCGTGCATCATAATCTACGCCTGCGGCTCTTAGATTAGGTCCTGTAAAGCCATAATTTAATGCTTTTTCTGCTGAAATTGCTCCCACTCCTATGGTTCTGTCCATAAAAATACGGTTTCTTTCTAGAAGATTGGCAAATTCTTCAATTCTTGCCGGAAACTCTTTAATAAATTTTTTGATCAGTTCATGAAACTTAGGACTAAAATCTCTTTCAAAGCCCCCAATTCTACCTATGTTAGTAGTCATTCTTGCTCCACAAACCTGCTCGTATAGGTCATATATTTTTTCTCTGTCTTGAAAAACATATGTAAATCCGGTTAATGCTCCTGTATCTACTCCCATGACTGAATCGCAAACCAAGTGATCTGCAATTCTTGCCAATTCCATAATAATGATACGCATATAATCGATTTTCTTGGTAACTTTAATCCCTAAAAATTTTTCCATCGTCATATGCCATCCTATATTGTTAATAGGGGCAGAACAATAGTTCAACCGATCGGTTAAGGTGGTTATTTGTGAATAAGTTCTTCTTTCAGCTATTTTTTCGAAGGCACGATGTATATACCCAACGGTAGATTGTGAAGAAACTACCCTTTCTCCATCCATCAATATTTTATTTTGGAATATTCCGTGCGTAGAAGGATGGGTGGGACCTAGGTTTATGTGTTGCAGTTCACCATCTACTTGCTCTTTCACTATATATTTATCTACTAGGCTAGATAAATGCTGCAACTCTTTTTGATTATTTTCGTTAGACATTTTTCCTTTTTTTGAATAATTAGTTACCGACCAAACATTGCGTCATTCTTATCTGTACGGGTAGCGTCTTCCAATTCGTATTGTTTTAGGAGTGGATGGTAATCCATATCGTCGCAATTTAAAATCCTTACCAAATTGGGATGTCCAATAAATTTTATACCATAAAAATCAAAAGTTTCTCTTTCTTGCCAATTGGCTGATGAATATAGAGGGGTTAAGGAATCTACTTCTGGATTTTGAATAGAAAAAAATATTTTTAGTCTAATTCTGAAATTGTGTATTAAACTATGCAAGTGATAAATTACTCCCAATTCCGCTCCATGATTGTTGGGATAATGAATTCCACATATATCCGTTAAAAAATCAATTTTTATGTTATCTTCCTTCATCCATTGTACCAATGGCAGCAAAATTTCTTTTTTAATTTCTAGGGTCAAAATTCCATCAGGCTCGTAAGCTCTTAGTATAGAATCTTCAAATTTATTTGAAATAAGTTCTAGTACGTACTGGTTATCGATAACTTTCTCTTCCATTTTCTATACAATATTACTTACGATATTTGGTAAGATTCTAGAAGATTTTTATATTCCTCTGAATCTCTTCTTCTCAAGCTTTCATTTTTAACTAATTCCTGAATCTGCATAAAACCTTCTATAATTTGTTCCGGTCTTGGGGGGCAACCAGGGACGTAAACATCTACAGGAATAATTTTATCAATTCCCTGCAATACTGAATAGGTATCAAAGATTCCTCCACTGGATGCACAGGCTCCAACAGCCATCACCCACTTAGGCTCTGCCATTTGGGTATATACCTGTTTTAACACAGGAGCTAATTTTTTTGAAATGGTTCCACAAATCATTAACAAATCTGCCTGCCTGGGAGAAAAACACATATTTTCTGCTCCGAAACGAGACAAATCGTAATTGGAGGCTTGAATCGCCATAAATTCAATTCCGCAACAAGAAGTTGCAAAAGGTAGAGGCCATAAAGAATAAGACCGAGCCAATCCTATTATTTTATCAAGGCTACCGGCAAAAAATCCTGGTCCACTTATTCCTTCCGGTGCTTCTACTATTTTTACTTTTTTTTCTGACATTTTTTTTATTTAATTCATCTGAATTTTATTTTTCCCAATTTAAAGCGCCTCTCTTAACTACGTAAAAGAAACCGATTAGAAAAATAGAAATAAAGGTTAATACAGCTAAAAATCCTTCAACACCAAATTCCCGAACGTTTAAAGCATAGGGGTAAAAAAATATGATTTCGATGTCAAACAATACGAAAAGTATAGCCGTTAAAAAATATTTAATTGAAAAGGGGGATCTAGCATCTCCTTCGTAAGCTATTCCACACTCAAAAGTATCGTCTTTTACTTTCCCATGTACCCTTGATCCTAGCATTGCAGATCCGATTAATGTAACTACACTAAATGCGAAAGCGACAGCTACTTGGATTAAAACCGGGATATAATCTACTGGTAAACTCATGCTAAATTATTATTTACATTATAATGTTTTGCAAATTTAGTGTATTTTCAAACTTAATCTCTACATTTTTTATAATAAATGATTACACTTATATATATGCTATTTTCCTGAAAACTTTAACAACTAAATCACAGATATTCAGATTATTATAACAAAATCAAATTTATTATAGAATTTTATTTGTAATTAGTCTAAATAAAAATTAATTTTGCTTCAATAATTTAAACACATCTAATGAAACATATCTACACTAGTTTTAGTTTATTTTTTTGCTGTATAATTACGTTTGGACAAAATTTAAGTTCCATTCAGGGGTTTATACTAGATGAACAAGGTATTCCAATTGAAAATTCAACCGTATATATCGATGGAAACCCTTCACATAAAACCAGTGATTCCAAAGGTTTTTTCTTTATTGAACAATTGGAAAAAGGCACGCATTCCATGTCTGTATTTCACCCTAATTATTCTCTACACAATCAGGAAATTTCTTTAATATCTGACTCTTTGAAACAAATCTTTATTGTATTAAAAGCTAATAAGGATTCAATCGCTAACCATAATTCGGGAATTGAAGGTTATATTTTTGATGAGGATCATCAACCGGTGGTTAATGCAAATTTATATGTAGATGGCAATACTAATTCTATACAAACAGATCCTTCCGGTTACTTTAGCATTTATGGATTAAAGGAAGGAGCTCATAATTTATTTATTCAAAATAGTTCTTTATATTCGGAACATTTTGAAAATATTTTCTTAAGTCCTAACGAAATAAGAAACATCACTATCACTTTAAATTCCTTGGCTAAAACCGATAAAAATTTAGACGAGGTTGTAGTTTATGGAAAAAAGAAAGTACCTAACGGACTTGATATGGTTACTCGTATCCCGATTGACCCTCAAGATATGATTCAGAATATATCAATTATTCCAGAAAAAATAATTAAAGAACAAGGAGCTCTATCTTTGTCAGACGCTACACAAAACGTAGCTGGGGTTACTTTATTTGGTTCCTACGGTGGTGTTAGAGAAAGCATGTCTATACGTGGATACAGAGGTACTCCGGTTCTTAAAAATGGGGTGCAGGTAGATTCTGATTTCCGTACAGCTTCTATAGCCTCTGATATGCAAGGTGTAGAAAGCGTACAAGTGCTTAAAGGTTCAGCAGCCTTAACGCAAGGAATTGGAGACGGATTGGGTAGCCCTGGAGGAGTTATTAATGTAGTTACTAAAACCCCTAAGTTTAAGGACCAAGGCAATATATCTATAAGAACAGGAAGTTGGGGTATGTTTAGACCTACGCTTGATTTTCAAACTGTATTAGATAAGAAAAAGACTGCTGCAATAAGAATTAATTCCGCTTACGAAAGATCTGATAGTTATAAATCTTATATAAACAAAGAAAAATTTTATATCAATCCTTCTTTTGAATGGAGACCGGACGACAAGACTAGAATAGTTTTGGAGATGGATTATTTAGATTCTAATGTTACTCCTGATATTGGCACGATTAATCTTGCTCCTGATAATATTGAAGCGTTGTTTAAAATGCCACACAATAAATTCCTAGGGTTCAAATCGGATAATATGCATAACAAAACTACCACTTATAGCACCCGATTGTACAGAGATTTAACCGATCAATTAATGCTAAGACTTGCCTATGCTGGATCTTCTTATCAAACTGAAAGCACGGCAGCAAGTTTAACTAAAAATAAGTTTTCTGAAAATGGTGTCATTGATTACAGTAAAAGATATAGAACTTTAAATAAATCTGCCAGAGATGACAAAAATCAAGTAATCCAGCTAGATTTAATCGGGAAAGATGTAAAAACCGGATTTATGAAACATACGTTTCAAGCAGGGTTTGATTTTAAGAAAACAGATTTAAATACCACTAGTTATTCTCTATTAGATTCTAAAGGAAAATCTGTAAAATATATTGATGTAATTGATGTCTATTCTCCTATCTCCAACGTTAAACCTGCGGGTTACACTTTTGGTGACGAAAAAGTAAGTTCATCCAATACCTCTTCGTATGGATTTACAGTGCAAGATGTTGTAAGTTTTAATTCTTATATTAAAGCGATGCTAGGCGTTCGTTATAGTTCAAAAATTAGCCAGAGTAATTCTACTATTGGGAAAACCCAAGGGAATGCTTGGGATCCTTTTTTTGGTGTAATGATTACTCCTATAGAAAATATAAATATTTTCGGATCTTATACCACTACCAGCGATTTAAGATCTGCAGCTAATAGAGATATTAATGGTAAAGAAATGGGAAGCGCTGTTTCTAAACAATGGGAAATGGGTTTTAAATCTTCTTGGTTCGAGAATCGTTTATTTTTCAATGCCACTTATTTTAATATTAGAAATTCTGATTTACAGTATGGAATTACCGATGGCGTAAGTAACGTAGTTCTATATTATATTCTTGCCGGAGATTTAAAGAGAAGCGGTATTGAACTTGAATTAACTGGGAAAATACTACCTAATTTACAAGCTATTTTAGGTTATTCTTATCTAGATGCTAAGTATGAAGATAGCCCTTCTTATGTTGATGGATCTAGACCTATGAATGCACCGCATACCACCTTCAACGGCTGGTTACGTTACGCCTTTGACAAAGGAGCATTGAAAGATCTATCGTTGGGTGCAGGAGTGTATTATGTTGGAAGTAGACCTGTGAATGAATGGTCTTTAGTTGCTGACGGTCATGGTACAACCCCTGGAGTGAAACCTTTTTTAATGCCTTCTTACCTGACTGTAAATGCACAAGCAGGTTATAAAATCAAACAATTTGATATACAAGTTTTCTTTAATAATATATTTAACGAGCTGGGGTATAATTCCTATTATCGAGGCGGATTTATAAACCAAATTGATCCTAGTAACTTTGGCATTCAAGTAGGATATAATTTCTAATTTTCCCATTTACTAAATAAAGACTACCCTACTAGTTATGGTAGTCTTTTTTAAATTACTTGCACATCTAACTTAATATGAAAGAAAAAAATAAATTCAGGAAATTCATTAATGACATACACCTTTGGCTGGGATTGATTGCCGGAATCGTATTATTTATCGTATGTTTATCAGGAAGTATCTACGTCTTTAGAAGTGATATTGAATATTTTGTAAATCCAAATAAATACAATGCCTCCGACTTTAACAATAATTCACCGTATCTACCGATTGAAAAGTTAGTAGCTACACTTGAAAAAACTGAAAATGGAAAGGTTTCTTTTATAGAAATTCCTGAGAACCGCGAAAAAAATATATTGTTTGGATTGTCTAAAAAAACAACTCCTGTAAATAACAAGATCAAAAGTAAAGGCGATGAAAATATTCAACCTAAACGACAAAGACCCACCACCTATTATGTAAATCCTTATTCGGGAAAGATTGCTGGCAAAGATGGTGATAAAGCTTCTGAGTTTTTTATGATCGTAATGAAGCTCCATAGATTTTTATTATTGGATCCGAGCATAGGTCGCCCCATCATTGGAATATCAACCCTAATTTTTATTTTATTATCAATTTCAGGATTAATCTTATGGTTTCCAAAAAAGTTTAAATATTGGAAGCGATGGAATCATTGGAAACCTGGATTTAAAATTAAGTTTAAAGCTAGATGGAAAAGAATCAATCATGATTTACACAATACCCTTGGGTTTTATTCATTATTTTTACTTTTATTAATGGCTATTACTGGGCTGTGCTGGTCTTTTGAATGGTACAAAAATGGATTGGGAAAGATAATGGGCAGTGAAGTTTTTGCTGGAAGAAATGAAAAACCATTAACTTTAAAAAATACTTCAGATCAAACCATTTCTTTTGAAGAAGTTGAACGAATAGTAAATCAACAATTGCCTTACAAGGGAGATGTTAGAATAAATATACCTAAAGATTCTGCACATGCATATAGTATTTCTAAAAGCAAATCAGGCATTTTCGCAATAGCAGCTCCGGATAAGATGAATTTAAACCCATACAATGGAGAAATTATTTCTTTAGACTTATTTAAAGATAAGCCTTTAAATGTTCAAATAGTTTCATTAATCAAACCTCTACATATTGGTGATATAATGGGAACTTTCTCAAAAGTGTTATATTTTATTTGCTGCCTGATTGGAACTTCTTTACCTGTAACCGGTATAATTATTTGGTTTAATAAGATGAAAAAGAAAAAATAATTTTCACAAAAAAACAGATTCTTATCTTAAGAATCTGCTATTCTATTTATTTAATATAAATGGTATTATAAACTAAAATCTTTGTCGGAAAATACAGGATTAATCGTATAGCTATCTACTGTTTGCGTAGCTATCTGTCCAGGTACTATGGTTTTAATTTTTGTAGCTAATTTTATTCCTTGAAAATCTTTATAGTCTGAATATTCTTTTACCATATTCTCTCCTGTCTTTAAAATTTCTTCTTTAACTTTCAACCCTGTTTTTGCATCAAAATAAACAATGGTCTCGGCATCTTTATCTTTAAATTTAATTTTATGCACTTCATTTCCATTAAGAATACTTTTACCTAAATATTCTGAATTTTCATCAGCAAAATACAGTTCAGTAAAAATACCTTTTTTTTCTCTCATTTCTTTTTCTTTATCCTGTGTAAGAGCAGATAAATTGGAAATAGGCTTTAAACCGTCAAAACCCTGAACTACTTTTTGCCCCATAAAATCTACGATAGAAATGTATTTATTAGGTACTTGGTATTTAGTAACAATGTTTGCTTTAACATCCGTTGTACTAAATGTAATTTCTCCTTTAGATTCAAGGGTTTTTATACTTTCTAATTTTTCTTTACTTCCTGCTACCGCTTTATAATAATTATTCAAAATGGATTGAAGACTTGGTTCCTCTCCTTGTAAAAAATCATTTACAGCAATTACATCTTTAAGCTTAAAGCTTGATGCATTTAATAAATGAAATGAAATGAACAGAATTATTATAAATATCTCTCTTCTCTTACCTATAAATTTATTACTTGGTTGCATCTTTTCTTTGTTTAATCATTTCTTTTAGCACGCATAACACTCCATCTTCATCGTTAGTTTTAGTAACATAATTGGCATTTTCTTTTAAATAGGGATGTGAATTTTCCATAGCAAAACTAAACTTAGATTCTTGAATCATTTCTAAATCGTTCAAGTAATCACCAAAAGCCATAGTTTCCTCTTTATGAATTCCTAAAAGTCTTTGCACTATTTGAAGAGCTTTACCTTTATTTGAATCTTTTATTGATATGTCCAACCAATTCTTACCTGATACTTTTACCAAATAATCCTCTTTTAAATGTTCCACCAAAGGATATACATTTTCTTCTGACCCTTTAGTATTAAACACAGCAATTTTAACAATTTGATCGTCATTAATTGGTTCTCTAAAATTTGAAACAAATTTTCTTTTTGGATAATAAGGCGCTACAAATTTTTCAAACTCTTTTTTTTCTTCTACCATATAAGCACTTTTAACTCCACACAACAAAATTTCTGTACCTGGAAGATTTTCTAACGCATCTACCACCTTATATATTAATTCTTGAGATAGCTCTCCTACAAAAATTTTTTTATCTCTAAAAATTACATTCCCTCCATTCTCTGAAATAAAATAGATTTCATTCTTTATTGGGTTGAAGATTGAAGCTAAACTATCATATTGTCTACCACTTGCAACAACAAATTGAATTTGTAATTCTTTTAATTGTTTGTACAGATCAAAAAATTCAGGATTCAGTGTATAATCAGTATGGAGCAATGTCCCATCCATATCTGTAACCACTAATTTAACATTACTATAATCTATCATTATTGTACTTTTATATTATTTTTATCTATAAGCCCGTTAATAAAATCTGAAATATTCATTCTTTTTTTACCTTCCAATTGAATTTCTTTTGGAAAATAAAAGCCTTCTTTTATAGCTATTTTTAAAATATCTTTTCCTTCTATTATTATTTTCCCTATTGGATAATTATGAGTTTCTCTGCTATAATAGCCACTAAATATTTTAAAAATTTTAAATTTTTCGTCGTCGATAACTAAATGAGTGTAGGCTACCGGATAAGGACTTAAACCTCTTATTAAATTATGAATATTTTCTATACTATCTTCCCAGTTTATTATACAATCTTTTTTAAAAATTCTAGGTGCATATTTATATTCAATATCTTTCTTTAATTCTTGTTTTTCGGATTTTAATGTTCCGTCTTCCAACCCTTGCAAAGTTTTAACTACTAAATGAGAGCCAAGTTCTTGTAAGCGATCATGTAATTCTCCAGCATTTTCATTTTCGTTGATTGCTATTCGCTCTTGAAGTAAAATTTCTCCGGTATCTATCTTTTCATCTATAAAGAAAGTTGTTACTCCTGTTTCATTATCTCCATTGATAATTGAAAAGTTTATTGGTGATGCACCCCTATATTGTGGGAGAAGCGAGGCATGCAAATTAAAT
Organism: Apibacter muscae; assembly: GCF_007845635.1. GTDB lineage: Bacteria > Bacteroidota > Bacteroidia > Flavobacteriales > Weeksellaceae > Apibacter > Apibacter muscae. The sequence continues at coordinate 218,806 of NZ_SELG01000032.1, forward strand.
GTACCTAAACTGGGTAATGACCAAACTTCTTTCGGTAGCATACGAAAGGCAACCACTACCATTACCTCTGGTTTTAGTTTTGTTAATTCCTCTATAAAATTATTGTCCTTTAGTTTTTCAGGTTGCAATAAATTCAAATTATTCTTTAAAGCATATTTTTTAACTGCTGATTCAGATATTCTTTGTCCCCTCCCTGCTGGCTTGTCTGGAACTGTTACAACCGCTACTACTTCATAACCAGCTTGTATAATTTTATCTAATGGTGCTACTGCAAATTCGGGAGTTCCCATAAATACAACACGTAAGTTTCTTTCTTTCATTTATTAAATTTTTAAACTTAGCTCTTTTTGTTATTCTTACAAATATAAATAACTGTTTGCAGAAATGCATTCTTTATAATTTTATTTGTATACTAATATTTAGCTAATTACTTATATTTATAGAATTATTTTATTATATTTGCTGTCCAAAAAACAAAAAACGGATATTTTATGTATGCAATTGTAGAGATAGCAGGGCTTCAATATAAAGTTGAGCAAGATCGAAAATTGTTCGTGAATCGTTTAAAAGCTAATGCCGGGGATGAGGTTACTTTTGATAAAGTATTACTTACTGACATTGACGGTTCCGTAACAGTAGGCGCCCCAGCTATAGAAGGAGTGACTGTTGTCGCAAAAGTTTTAGACCAAGTAAAAGGAGACAAAGTAATTGTCTTTAAAAAGAAAAGAAGAAAAGGTTATAAAGTTAAAAACGGACATAGACAGCAATTTACTCAAATACAAATTGTTTCTATAGGTGGTGTTGCAGCTCCTAAAAAAGCAGCAAAGAAAGCAGCTCCTAAAACTGAAGCAAAGGAAGAAGTAAAATCAGAAGATTAATTTTAACTAAAAAGAAAATTATAGCATGGCACACAAGAAAGGAGTTGGTAGCTCCAAAAATGGTAGAGAATCTCACTCTAAAAGATTAGGCGTGAAAATTTTCGGAGGTCAAGAAGCCAAAGCAGGAAACATTTTAGTAAGACAAAGAGGTACTACTCATCATCCTGGAGATAATGTAGGAATCGGTAAAGATCATACTTTATTTGCTCTTATTGATGGTGTTGTTGTTTTTAGAAAAAAACAAAATGATAGATCTTACGTTTCTATAAAACCCAATGAGGCTTAAGTAAAATTTTTTATAATAAAAAAAACCGATAAAATTTATCGGTTTTTTTTATTATAATTACTATTAAAAAAATCTAATGGATGCATTATAAATTGTATTATTCTAAAATTACTAATATAGATACATAAAGTTATAATAATTATTGTACTAATTATATTTATAAGTAAATTAGGTTGAATTGAAAATCTTGGGAAGATTATACTGTAAATAATTACTTCAAAAATAAAATGCATTAAATATATCTCCAAAGTTTTAGTTCCAAACTTACCTATATTTTGAGGTGTAAGATTTATAACCGCTATTGAAGTAATAATGGCTAATAAATAAGCTTGAAGTCTATAAAATAATCCTACTAAATTGGATTGAAAATATACTAGATAACTTCCTTCTCCAAATAAAGAGAGTCTATAGCGTATATCCATATTTTTATAAATAAATACAAATAAAATTATTAAATATAGAATAGAATAAAATTTATTAATCTTTCTTATTCTAACCATAGTAATTTTAGAACTAAGAACACCTAACAAAAAATAGGGAAAAAAGGTTATTAATCTAAAAAATTCAATATTAAAGGGTAGAAATCCTAGTATTATTGGCACTAAAAAAGATATAAATAATAAATTTATAATTGAAATCCTACCTTTAACGATTACATAAATAAATCTCCATAAGAACAATCCTAATATATACCAACCTTTAGGTCTAATAAAGACTTGCAACCAGTTTTCAAATCCTAAGAACATCGATGGTATTGAGTATATGAATTGAAATATAGTAAATGTAATAGATAATCCTATAAAAAATTTCTTATATTTTTTCCAAGTAATATTTTTTGAAAAATATCCTGAAATAAATATAAACAAAGGCATATGGAATGTATACAAAAAACCAAATAAAATATGATCAGATTTAGTAGTACTAGTATCTATAGTGTGCCCAAAAACTACTAAGCATATGAGTAAAAATTTTAAAGAATCAAATAATTTATCTCTTGCCACTCTTTATAATTTAAAAATTTTTAATGCATTTTCAGTAGTTTTCTTGCCTATTTCATCAATATTAATTTGATAGATATCTGAAAGTTTATCTGCTACATATTTAATATAAGAAGATTCATTCCTTTTTCCTCTAAATGGTACAGGTGCTAAGTAAGGTGAATCTGTTTCTAAAACAATAGATTCTAAGGGAATTTTATTTAAAAACTGATCTATTTTTCCATTCTTAAAGGTTACTACACCACCTATACCTAAAGAAAACCCTAAATCTATAAATTCTTTTGCTTGTTCTAAAGTTCCACTGAAGCAATGAACAATCCCATATAAATCGGAAGACTTTTCTTGCCTTAGAATTTCTAACACTTCTTCAAAGGCTTCCCTAACGTGAATAACAATAGGCAACTGGTATTTCTTTGCTAATTCAATTTGTTCTTTAAAAGCTATTTTTTGTATTTCCAAGGTAGAAGTATCCCAATACAAGTCAATTCCAATTTCTCCAATAGCTGCAAATTTTTCTTTTTCTAATTGATCTTTAACAAAAATTAGCTCTTGTTTATAATTTTCAGGTTTTACATCGCAGGGATGAATTCCTATCATTAAAAAAATTTTATCTGGATGATTTTCTTGTAAATTCTTCATTTTAGAGTAATAAGCTGAGCTTATTGAAGGTAAATAAAATCTTCCTACTCCTTCTTCAACAGCTCTTTTTATAGCCTCTTCCCTATCTTCATCAAATTTTTCTGAATATAGGTGTGTATGTGTATCTATAAATTCCATATTTACTTTATTATTAAAGACTTAAAATAGAATTACGTATTCTCTATTCTGTTTTTTAATAAATGATATTCTAACTGCATAGATCCTTTAGGTAATAAAGGTTCTAAATCTTGTATATTTTTTAATATGTTATATAAAAATTTTTTATGCGCTATCGTACTTTCATTTTGTGCTTTATGCTGTAAGGATAGTTTAATTTTATCAATTCTTTGCATAATTGATTCCACTTCATTACTCATAAAGGAATTTTTAAATTTATTCCATATATATTGAATAGCCACCTCATTGGGATGAACTAAATCTTCTTTATAAAAACGATAATCTCGCAAATCATCCATAATAAATTCATAAGCTGGGAAATATTCACAATTATCATACAAGTCCACCACAGAATGTATGACGGATAACAATTGAGCCTTACTTCTATTATTTTCTACTAAACCATCTTTAATATGCCGTACAGGGCTTAAAGTAAATAGAATTTTCACCTTATCTTTACCTAGATCGTTAAGCATCTCCACTATATTTTTTAATGAAGTTTTAATCTGGTGTTCGGTGAGTAATAGTTTGTTAAAATTGGAATTTGGAATTTTATGACAATTAGCAACAATTATATCAAACTGCTTTAATTTGTAAATCCAAGATGTTCCTAAAGTAATAATTATTAAATCAGTATTTCTTAGAAAATCGTGAGCGGTTTGTATATTTTTATTTATTTGGTTTAAAATAGTTTCTGCATTTACTGAATCAAAAGTAGAGCTATGATCCCAACTTATATAAAGTTCTTCATACTTATATATTTCAGAACTTATGTACTCTTGATTGGAATAAATTCTCATCAACGCATTTTCAATCGCTAAGGGGTGAAATAATATTCCGAATGGATTATGATAAGTATTAAATTTATAATGTATCAGTTTTTGGGCTATTTCTGTAGCAAAGCAGGATCCAATAGTAAAAATTTTGCTATTATAATCTAATTTTAATTCATTGGTTTGATATTCAAGCTCTGTTCTAAATATCATAACTTAACTTTTTCTTATTAATAAATTATCAATAAGCGTTAAAAGAGGTTGTTTTTTCTCTTCCGTTAAATTTATTGCATTTAAATGTTTTTTTGCTTGATTGTTATATTCATTGACCAATTCTAAACATTTTCGATCAACTTTTAATTTTTTAAATAATTGAACAACGTTAGATATTTTTTCTTGACTTTCTTCTCGTATTTCATACCAATATTGTAACTCTTTCTTTTCTTCTGGATTAGCGTTTTCTTCTGCTAAAATGTATAAAATTGTTTTTTTATTCTCATAAATATCCCCTGCATACTTTTTACCAACCTCCTGCTGTTCTCCAAATACATCTAAATAATCATCCATGAATTGAAAAGCTATTCCTAAATATTTACCAAATTCATACAAGTTTGAAGCATTTTCACTTGAAGTTTCTGCTAGCAATGCCCCCATCTTCATAGAACAAGCACATAATACTGCTGTTTTACCCGTTATCATATGAATGTATTCATCAAAAGAAACTTTATTTTGGGTTTCAAAATTCATGTCGTATTGTTGACCTTCACAAACTTTCAAAGCAGTTTCACTAAATAACTGAAAGCAGGGCTTAAATAATTGTGGTTCAAGATCCTCCAACATTTGAAAAGATTTCACTAACAATGCGTCTCCTGATAAAATTGCTGTATTTTCATTAAACTTTTTATGTACAGTGGGTTTTCCTCTTCTTAAAGGTGCTTTATCCATAATATCGTCATGCATCAAAGAAAAATTATGAAAATATTCAATTCCTAACGCTGGTTTAATTACTTTGTAATAATCTTCTTTAAATAAATGGTAAGTCATTAAAACCAAAACTGGACGCAAATGTTTCCCCCCTAAATCTAAAATATAGTTCATAGGCTCATACAATTCTTCCGGTGCTGTATTAAAGGCATTTTTAATTATTTCTTCTTTTATTAAACCTCTATATTTTTCTAAAAAATTCATTTTGCATCCATTGTATCACACAAAGATAGTGAATATCTTTTTCCATCTTATTTTTGATATCCTCCATTTAAATATAAAATTTCTCTCTTATATTAAAATTAATTGGGTAATTTAGATTTTAATTCTAATGAAATGAATACCGACTTAATTGAAATAAAAAATGCAATTCCAAGAATTAATTTTTTTTCTTTTTCTACTCCCATTAACTGGAAAATAAAAAAAGGAGAACAGTGGGCTGTGATAGGAGCCAATGGTTCTGGTAAAACCCTACTCATAGAAATTTTAACCGGGAAATATGGATTGAAATCCGGAGAAATTTCATGTAAGGATGAATGCGGTAAACAATACTCAATTAGAAATTTTGTAAAGTATGTTGCTTTTAAAGATATTTATTCTCTTACCGATTGCAGAAATAGTTATTATCAACAACGATGGAATATAGGCTTAGAAGAAGATATTCCTTTAGTAAAAGATTTTCTAAAACAAGAGGATAATCAGGAATGGGTCAATCATTTAATTTCTACTTTTCGAATTAATGATCTTTTAAATAAAAAAATTAATCTTCTTTCAAGTGGAGAACTTAGAAAGTTTTTATTAGTAAAATCTTTAGCTTCTAAACCTAGAATTTTAATTATAGATCAGCCTTTTATAGGGCTTGATTCACATTCAAGACGTGTTTTAAATGAGGTATTCAATGATTTAATTAAATTCACAGATTTACAAATCATTCTTTTAGTTTCCGATATTGCTGATATACCACCTTTAATTACGCATATTTTACCTATAATAGATTGTAATATTTTACCTTTTCAAAATTTTACAGATTTTATCAATAATAAAGACCTTCATAAAAACTTGTTTAAGTCTAGAATTGACAATCATTTGTTTTCTAAATTGCCAAAATCACAAATTGTAATAAGCTACAATAACGCTATTTTATTTAAAGATATAAATATTTCCTACGACAAACGAACTATATTAAATCATCTATCTTGGACAGTTAAAAAAGGGGAAAAGTGGGCTCTTTTAGGTCCTAATGGTTCTGGAAAAAGTACTTTATTGAGTTTAATTGTTGCGGATAATCCGCAAGCTTATGCCAATGATATTACCCTTTTTGATCAGCCACGTGGTACGGGTGAAAGCATTTGGGATATAAAGAGAAATATAGGTTATATTTCTCCAGAAATGCATTTGTACTATCAAAAGAATGTTTGTTGCTTAGATGTTGTCAGTTCCGGTTTCTTTGATACCATCGGCTTGTATAACAAATGTTCTGAAAGCCAAAAAGAAATTGCTTTATTATGGATGAAAATTTTAGGCATTGAATCTCTACATTCAAGCTCATTTTTAAATATATCCACAGGTGAACAACGCCTAGTTTTACTTGCCAGAATTTTTGTTAAAGATCCTTCTTTATTGATTTTAGATGAACCTTTGCATGGATTAGACATGGATAATAAAAAGAAAATTATTAAGTTACTCAATTTATATTGTTCTTCTGATAAAACTGTAATATTTGTTAGTCACTATAAAGAAGAAATTCCTGAAATTATTAATCATGAATTAGTATTAACGAAACATTAATTATTTATTTATTTTTTATGAAAAGAATTTCATTACTAATAATCTTTGAAATTATTATTTCTGCAATTGCTGGGTATTTAATGTCCTTAATGTCTTTTATCGGAAGAATGGGAATAAACCTTGTACGTACTGAGTATAAAGTTTTTAAAACTTGGTGGAAAACTGCTTTAATAATTTTCAGTATTCAAATTGTGTTAATTTTTATTCAATGGATCGTAAAAAGAGGTTGCACATTAAGTGCTTCACGGATAGTGTTCTTTTTTCTCTTACTAATTGGCGTACTTGGATTAGCATATACATATTATGATTTTTCAAGTGTTTTTGAACATCGCTTGATGAAAGACAAATTCCACCTAGGTGGATATTTATTTTGGATTGGATGGATTTCGTCTAATCTATATTTTTTAGTTACTCCTTACACTAGAAATAATAAAATGGTAGAATCTTAAAATGGTCATTAAAAAAAGGTTGGCTTTCAAGCCAACCTTTTTTACTTTATCTTTAAACTATGCAGAATTACGGCTTGCATTTATAATTCCAAACAGTGTTCGTACTAACATTCTTTCATATACGATTCTTTCCTCATCATTCTCAGTCTCGTTTATTTTCTGTAATGCAAATTGCTGAATTACTAATAAAGGAAGCATTATTTTTTCTCTACATAAAACTGACATTCTATTGATTTCTTCCTTCTCCATTAAAACCTTTTGCTTAGAAACTTCCAATAACAAATCATACGTTAATTTAAATTCCTCGTTTAAAATATTCCAAAAATCAGAGAATTTATCATTATCTTTCATGTAAGAAGTCAATTTGAAATTACATTTTATCATTGACATCATACTATTTTGAACTAAGGTTCTAAAGTACAATGAATGTTCGTACAAATCTTGCAACTCAGACAATCTTCCTTGTTCTTTAAATTCTTGTATAGCAGTTCCAAAACCAAAATATCCTGGAACATTTTGTTTTGCCTGGCTCCATGCCCCCACAAATGGTATAGCTCTTAAATCTTTAAACTGAAGTCCTGAAGAATCTTTTTTTCTTTTCGATGGGCGACTTCCTATATTAGCTTTACCGTAATACTCCACCGTAGTCCTTTCTTCTAAATAAGCAATAAACTGTGGATGCTCTTTGAGTTCCTCATATTTTTTATAACTTATTTTGGACAATTCATCCAAAATATACCGATCTTTAGGACTAAGTATCAATTGTTTATTTTCAAACACTCTGTTGGATATACCCGCTGTGATAAGCTGTTCAAAATTGTGTTTGGCTTGATTTATTGATCCATATGAAGAAGATATAGTTTGTCCTTGAATCGTGAGTTGTATTTGATTGGATGCAATGGTTGGTCCTTGGGAAGCATAGAACTGTCTTGTTTTTCCTCCTCCCCTTGCTGGTGGACCTCCTCTACCATCAAAAAATAATACCTCGATCTCATTATCCTTAGAAACCTTAGTTAATTCTTCTTTTGCTTTGAATATAGCCCAGTTGGCTTTCACATATCCACCATCTTTGGTTCCATCGGAAAATCCTAACATAATCGTTTGTCGTTTTTCTCTCCTCATTAAATGTTCCCTATATAAAGGTAGATTATACAATTGTTGCATGATGCTTTCTGCATTGTCTAAACCTTCTACTGTTTCAAACAAGGGAATAATATCTAGCTCTATATCTTCTTTTTTATATCCACAAAATTCAAATAAGGCAAATACCTCCAATACACTAAAAATAGAAGTAGAATTACTAATTATATAGCGGTGAATTGCATGAACACCATTTTCTTCCTGTATTTGTTTAATTTGTTTAATGTTCCTAATGGTATCTTTTATAATATCTTCCTCAAAATCTGATTCTTGAATTAAAATATTGGACTGGAATAAAACATAAAATTTTTCTTCCTTATCCATTTCATCGTAAGATTTTTCAGAAAGATTGTACCTCTTTACAATTGCATTTAAAATCTTTTGATGAATACTACTGTCCTGCCGTATATCTAAGGAGGCAAAATGCATTCTAAATGTTTGTACCTGACGTATGAATCGATCTAATTCATTTAAAAAAATACCGTCATGATCATCTACCAAAATTCTTCTTATTTCTAAAGCTTTTTCAAGAATAATTTCTGTAGTTAAACCTTTTTTAACTCCAAAAGAATTATCGTAAATCAATTGACTTAGTTCTCTTAACTTCTCATATACTCCTCTAAATGTGAGTCTTCTGGATATTTTTTTAAGATCATTATAATAGCATTTCATAATGCTAGTTCTTAATTCTTGTGTAACTTTTTTGGTGATACTTGAAGTTACATATGGGTTTCCATCTCTATCACCTCCCGGCCAAAAGCCAAGTTCCATAATTGGTATAAAGTCTTTATTTTCTGAATAATATTCAGAAAATAATTTTTCATGCAGTTGTCCTATAGCATCGTAATACACATATCGTAAATAATAGATGATACTATTGGCTTCTTCCAATGGAGTGAGTTTATTTTTATTTATAAAGGGGGTTCTTCCTAATTGTTGTAATAAATTGTTAATCTGAGTAATATCGTTATCTTGTATCGCCTCTGTAAGGTCTGATATTATTCTTAAAACCGTATTTGGATAAAACTGTGTGGGGTGCGCAGTAAATACTACACGTACTTTAAAAGTTTTTAGTTCTTCGTAAACTTCTTTTAATTTGTTTTGCTGCTGAGCTACTTGATAAAGATTCTCTAAAGTTCCATTCTGATGGTTAACGGCTATAATTTTATCAAAAGATGCGTCTTCAACAGAATCAAATAAAACAACTTGTCTTTCTATAAATTGAATGATTCTAAATAAAAGTTCATTTTTGTCCTCTTCTTTATTTAAATATGCATATTTGTTTAAGAAAAACTCTATAATATCTTTAGGATTTTTCTCTTTATTCAATTCTTCGTTAGCCAAATCGTATAACATAGGGGTTAAAGCTCCTAACTTCCCCATATCATGATAAGGCAAATTGGCAAATAAGCTATTGTATACTATGTATTTATTTTCTACTTCTTGTCTAAAAGTAGATTCAGAAACATTTTGATCCATATATCAACTCGTTGTGTTTAATGATTTTTAAAATTCTATAATTTATACTTTTAAATGAACGACCAAAATATCCATAGAGTTTAGTTAAATTTTACTATTGTTTGAGTATATAAATATCATAATTTTTTTATAGAATTCATAATTTTAAGTGAATTATTTCAACTGATAAATTGAATTATGAACAATATCCTGAGCAATAAAATTTTACAAGTTATATAAAGAATAATTGGAACTTATGTTTTGAATTATACTCTCTGTTCTATCTTTATGAGTATCCGATAGAAAAATTTGTCCAAAATTTTCATCTAAGACTAGCTTTAACAATTTTTCCACTCTTTCCTCATCCAATTTATCAAAAATATCGTCCATTAAAAGAATAGGATTTTTCTTAGAATAATTTTTTATAATTTCTAACTGAGCCAACTTCAATGAAATTAGAAATGATTTTTGTTGACCTTGAGAACCTATCTTTTTTATCGGATGGTTAAATAACTTAAATAATAAATCGTCCTTGTGAATTCCTTTTGAAGTATAGGTGGAATTTCTGTCTTTTAATAGATTTTCTTTTAATAGATTTTGAAAAGTTGTTTCGTGTAAATCAGAAATATATTGAATATCTACGGATTCTTCTTGATTGGATAGAATTGAATAATATTTGCTAAAAACCGATACAAAATCTTGTATAAATTGTATTCTAAATTTATAAATAGTGTTTCCGTTTTTAATTAATTCATCATCATAAATTCCTAGACTAAAAGCGTCAAAAGTATTTTGTACCGAAAACAATTTTAGTAATGCATTTCTTTGCAATAGTACTTTTTGGTATCGTATTAAACAATGTAAATATTCAGGATTTAGTTGACAAATCATATTATCCATAAACTTTCGCCTAAATTCACTACCCTCAGCTATCAAATTTTGATCATAGGGAGAAATCATCACACATGGATATTTCCCTATATGTTCTGACAGCTTTTCATAAGATTTATTGTTTTTTTTTAATACTTTTTTCTGACCGGTTTGTACTAATAACTTGATGATATCTTGGTTATCCTGATTTTTAAAAATTCCTTCTAGTGAAAAAAAATTCTCTCCAAAACGCACATTGTTTTGGTCAGAATAATTTAAATAACTCTTTGTTAAAGATAAATAATAGATAGCATCTAAAACATTAGTTTTCCCCTTGCCATTATTACCAACTAAACAGTTAATTTTGTTTGAAAAGGAAAAATGTTTTTCTTCAAAATTTTTAAAGTTAAATAATTTAAGGCTTTCTAAAGTCATCCTATAGAATAGTTATCTAATTGGTGGATATTCCGTTGGATTTACTTCATGCATAATATTGTAAACTTTTTCAATAACATCATCAACTGAAGGTTTAGAAAAGTAATCCCCATCTGTGCCATAAGCCGGGCGGTGTTCCTTAGCTGTTAGAGTTACAGGTGCAGAATCTAAATACTGAAAACCTCTCTGCTCTTCAATAACTTTATGCAATAAATAAGCACTTGCACCGCCTGGTACATCTTCGTCAACGATTAACAATCGATTGGTTTTCTTTAAGCTTTCGACTGTTTGATGTTTAATATCAAATGGAATTAATGATTGAGCATCTATAATTTCTATGTCAATTCCTAAAATGGATAATTCTTTTGCTGCTTCTGTAACTATTTTCCAACATGCGCCGTAAGTCAATATAGTTATATGTTTACCCTCTTTAGTCACTTCAACTTGTCCTACTGGTGTTGTAAACTCACCAAGATTTTTTGGCAATGGTTCTTTTAATCTATAACCATTTAAACATTCAACGATCATACAAGGATCGTCCGACATCATCATAGTATTATAAAATCCAGCTGCTTGTACAAAATTCCTAGGCACCAAAAGATAAATTCCTCTTAAATAATTAAGAATACCCGCCATGGGTGAACCTGAATGCCATATCCCTTCTAAACGATGTCCTCTTGTACGAATAATTAAAGGCGCTTTTTGCCTACCTCCTGTTCTATAACGCAAACTTGCCAAATCATCGCTCATGGTTTGAATTCCATACAATACATAATCAATATATTGGATTTCCGCAATAGGTCTTAATCCTCTCATTGCCATACCTATTCCCTGCCCAATTATAGTTGCTTCTCGAATTCCTGTGTCAGAAACCCTAAGTTCTCCATATTTTGCTTGTAGACCTTCAAATCCTTGATTTACATCTCCAATTTTTCCCAAATCCTCTCCAAAAGCAATGAGCTCAGGATATTTCATCAATAGTTTATCAAAATTGTCTCTTACAATTAGCCTTCCGTCTACTAATTTTGACTCTTGATCAAATTCAGGTGCTATATATGGTATATTTAACGCTGATTTTGTTGTATCTGAATATAATTTTGTATTATAATTATCCTCTTCTCTCTTTAAATTTTTATTGAACCATGTGATAAGATCTGACTTAGCCGCTATATTTTCATCCCTTATTATCCTTAAAATCTTCCTAACAAAATGATAGATTTCTCTTTTATATGGATTAGTAATTTTTAAAAAAATATCTTTTTGCTGACTAATAAATACTTTTTTGGAACTTTGTAATTCTAATAAATTCACTAGTTGCATGGCTTCACTTTTAATGGAATTTAATGATTCTCTATACTGATTCCATGCTATTTTTTGATGTTTCTTCACTTCTTCTTTCACAGACTCCTCTAACTCTTCCAACTCATTTTCTGAAATTAAAGATCGTGAAGTGTTATTATCTAAATTTGGGACTTTAAAGTCTAATATCCACTCTTTAAATTTTTTTAAACAATCAAACTCTTTTTCCCATTGCAAACGCTCTTTAGACTTGTATCTTTCATGAGACCCTGAGGAAGAATGTCCTTGAGGCTGTGTTAATTCATCTACGTGAATAATTACAGGAACATGTTCATTTCTGGCTAACTCTTCTGCTTTGCTGTAAGTTTCAATTAATTCTGGGTAATTCCATCCTTTCACATGAAAAATTTTACAGCCTTTTTTCTCACCGGATTTTTTTTCAAATCCTTGCAATAGTTCTTTAAATTGTTTTTTGGCTCTTTGCTCCGTAGAATCAACAGAAATCCCATATCCGTCATCCCATATGGAAAGAACCATAGGGATTTGTAAAGCGCTGGCTGCATTAATGGCTTCCCAGAAATGTCCTTCGGAAGTACTTGCATCTCCAATGGTACCAAAAGCGATTTCATTTCCTTGATTTGAAAAATTGGATTGTTTTGACAATCCTTTTTCTTGTCTATATATTTTAGAAGCATAAGCCAATCCAAATAATCTAGGGATTTGTCCTGCTGTGGGAGAAAGATCCGCTGCATGATTTTTTTGTTCTGTAAGATTTTTCCAATTTCCATCAACATCTACTAAATGCGTCGCATAATGAGCATTCATCATTCTCCCTCTGGATTGTGGTTCTCTCTCCGGATCTGCATCAGCATACATTTGAGAAAAAAAGTTTTCAATTGTTATTTCGCCTGTAGCAAAAGCCAAGGTTTGATCTCTGTAATAACCAGAACGAAAATCTCCATTTTTAAAAACTTTAGCCATTGCAATTTGTGGCAATTCTTTTCCATCACCTAAAATAGCAAACTTAGCACTTCCAGACAATGCTTCCTTTCTGCCTAAAATACTACATTCTCGGCTTATTAAACAAAGTCGATAGTCTTTTAAAATTTCTCTTTTAAACTCATAAAAACTTAATGCAGATTCTAATTCCATAGAACTATTTTCTTCAACCACTACTCTTTACTTTTAAACGAACAAAGTTACAGAATTTTGCATAAAAATTCTTTCCAAAGAATGTTTTCGTATTTATACGATGTTTATTACTTATTTAGGTATTGTTGAGAATTTTTTTCAAAATCAGTTTTACATTTACTACTGCAAAATCCATAAAGTTTACCATTATAGGTAAGTGTATCTCCCAAGTGTTTGGATGTTTCCATTTCACACACAGGATCTAATTGATTTTCAACTTTAACATTTGAGAGATTATTTGCATTCTCTAGCATATCTGATTTTTTTTCGCATGCGATTGCTAAGAATACAACTGAAGATATTAAAATGAGTCTTTTCATATTGATTAATTTATAATTGAATTAACTGTTCTGCCATTGTTGGGTTAATTGTATAAAATTTTCTACAGACAATTGTTCTGCCCTAAGATTTAAAAATTCATGGTCATGCAAAGATAAGGGAACGCCTAAAACTTTTAGCGCATTTCTTAAGGTTTTTCTTCTTTGGTTAAATCCTGCTTTTACAATTTTTATAAATAATTCTGATTCTACTCCCTCAATTTGTTCTCGATAACGAGAAAGGCGAATAACTGCCGACTTTACTTTGGGGGGTGGATTAAAAACATTTTCGTGTACTGTAAACAAATATTCCGTTTTATAATATGCCTGAGTCAAAACTGAAAGTATTCCGTAAATCTTCGATCCTTTTTCTGCAACTATTCTTTCCGCAACTTCTTTCTGAAACATTCCAACAACTTCAACAACTTGCTCTTTATTTTCTAAAACTTTAAATATTATTTGAGATGAAATATTATAAGGAAAATTTCCAATGATTGACAAATTCTTTGGGACAATTTGATGAATATCAATTTTTAAAAAATCATCAACAATTTTAGATTTTAACTGTGGATAATTAATTTTTAAATACTCAACAGATTCATCATCTATTTCTGAAAGGAATAATTCTACATTTTTGTTTAATAAAAATTGAGTTAATACCCCCGTACCTGGTCCAATTTCAAGAATTGTATCGTAATTTTTATAGGTTAAAGAATCTACAATTTTTGATGCGATATTTAAGTCTTTTAAAAAATGCTGCCCTAAGTGTTTTTTTGGCTTTACTTTCAAAATATTCTCTTTTCTTTTAACATTATTTTATACCCAAAATTACATTTAAATCTATGAAGATTTTATACTTTAGCAAACATTTTATAAATTATGGCAATCAAAGCAGATAACTTAGATAAAAACAGGCTACGCTCATCCAATATTACTGTAGTTATTAGTATAGCTATGGTTTTATTTTTAATTGGGATTATTGGATTAATTATTATTAACACTAATTCTTATATTGATTATCTGAAGGAACAAATGGTTATAGAAGTTTTTTTTAAAAATGAAAAAAAATCTAACCCCAACAGCCAATCTCAGGTTCAGTACGTAGATAGCTTAAAAGGTCATCCTTACGTAAAATCTATTAAATACATTACCAAAGAAGAGGCTACTGATATTGGTAAAAAAGAACTGGGAGTGGATTCTCAGGTGTTATTTGAAGAAAATATTTTCCCTGCTTCAGTTATAGTTGGATTAAAGCCTGAATTTATTGATTCTACACATATTGAAACTATTAAAAAACAGCTGATAAAAAATCCTATTGTTGATGAAATAAAGTCTGACAATAGCCTTTTAGAAAAAATGGATAAGAGTGTTAAAAAAATAACCATTGGAATTTCTGTCTTAGCCATTATTATTTTGTTTATCGCTGTATCGCTTATAAACAACTCCATCCGTTTAAAAATTTATTCTAAAAGATTCATTATTAAAACCATGCAGTTGGTGGGAGCAAAACGTTCGTTTATTATACGTCCTTTTATAACAGAATCTTTAACTTTAGGTGTTTTAGGAGCCTTTATAGCTTTGCTGTTGCTGTTTGCTACCAACTACGTTATAACCAATGTTTTACACATTCTTCCTCCAATTATAGTTTTTAAAAATCACCTTATATTAGCTGCTTTTATTCTTGTATTAGGTATATTAATAACATCTTTAAGTACTTGGTTTGCAACATGGAGATTTTTACGCTTAAAGTCTAACGATTTGTATTATTAACAGTATAAATTTTTATTTAAAATGAAAAAAAATTCAGAAAATAAAAGTGATCTTCTTTTCGGTAAAAAAAATTATATTTTCATGTTCATAGGAGTTGCTGTTATAGCTTTAGGTTTTTTACTTATGACTGGCCCTGATGCAAATACGGTGAATGGAGTTTACGATCCTAATAGTTGGAACCAAGATATATTTAGTTTTAGAAGAGTTCGCTTAGCACCGACGCTAATCATTCTTGGTTTTATCATTGAAGGTTATGCAATAATGATCCATCCTAATCCATCCAAAACTAATAAAAAATAATGAATACTTTAGAAGCTATTATTATTGCTGTTATTGAGGGATTAACAGAATACCTTCCTATTTCTTCAACAGCCCACATGATTTTTACTGGTTCCTTGTTAGGCATTGAGGAGAATAACTTTGTTAAAATGTTTGAATACTGCATTCAATTTGGAGCAATATTAGCTGTCGTTGTATTGTATTGGAAAAAATTTTTTGATTTAAAAAAAATCAATTTTTATTTAAAACTTGTATGCGCCGTTATTCCAGCTTTAATATTAGGCAAGCTTTTTAGCGATAAAATTGATGATGTTCTTGAGAAACCTGAAATCATTGCGATCGTTCTTGTTTTGGGAGGAATTGTTCTACTATTCATCGATCGTTTTTTTAAGAATCCAACTATCCTAAAAGAAGAAGATATATCTATAAAACAGGCAATTACTATTGGATTTTGGCAATGCTTAGCAATGATGCCTGGAACTAGCAGGTCTGCAGCATCTATTATAGGTGGAATGCAGCAAAAACTAAGCAGAGAGGTTGCCGCAGAATTTTCTTTCTTTTTAGCTGTACCGACTATGTTGGCAGTAACCGTTTATTCCTTAACTCTTAAAACTTGGGAAGAAGGTGATTTAAAAATGAAAGGATATGAATTGCTATTATCAAACTCTGAACATTTTGGACTGTTTATCCTTGGCAATATTATAGCCTTTGTGGTTTCAATTTTTGCAATTAAATTCTTTGTAGGAGTGATAAAAAAGCATGGTTTTAAAATCTGGGGTTGGTATAGAATAATTATAGGAACTTTATTACTGATATACTTTTATTTTTTTCAGCATAAATAGTTTACTAGACTTTAAATTATTTATATAAGTTTATCATGCTTTATACACCCATTAAAATCTTCTTTAAGATATCTTAAACAATTTTAATTGTTTAAATGTTCTTACCTCACAACCTAATAAAATTTAGTATAAACCGTGGTTAGCTGTTTTTATAAGTGATTTCCATTATCTACGTCGTGTTCATAATCTTTAAAATTATATAAAGAAGACTAGACCTATAGTAATTACTTTTAAATCAATATAAATAAAATTTAATAACTGATTGAATCTATCAACTATGAAATCATTCCGAACTATTATTTTTCTTGTTTTATTTCTTAACTTCACTATACTTTTTGCACAAAAAGATAGCCTAAATCTCACTTTAGAATATCTACCTAATAAAAATTACACTTTTAACTCTGACATTCAAATGATTATTGAAGGCTGGGAGAATAACACTATCAATTACACGAACCAAATTAAAAATCTGTATTCAAAAATAATATCTACTGGAAATCTAAATAATAATAAATTCCCATTTTCAATAAGGTTTAATGATGAAAATAATATTGATTTAAATAAATATGAATTCAAAGGCATTTGTTCCCCCCTTGAATACCCTAAGATATCTTATGTAGTACCAACTATAGAAAATAAGGATATTGAAAACTTTTATTTGAATTATATACAAGAAGCGATTAAAGAAATTCCTATTTTAACTAAAAAGTTAAAATTAGGTGAATCTTTCACCACTAGTTCTCCATTAAAATATACTTTAAGTGAATTTTTAAGTTTAGATTTGTTAGTTCTAAAACATTATACTTTAGTTAAAATAGATTCTAATTATGCTTATTTTGACTATGAGATGAAAGCATCCATTAAGAACTTTGAATATATGGATATAAAATATTCCGGAAAAAGTTCAGGTAAAGGAAAGCTTGTTTATGATATAAATAATCATTTCTTTATCTCTAGCAAGAATAATGAATCAATATTAAATCTTAATATGCTTCATCAAGGCAAAACAAGTTTGTTAAAGATTAAAACTTTTATTAATGAGGATATATTAATTCATGAAAACTAAATAATTCTTATTACTAATCATAGTTATTTAAACTTACAAATCCATTCAATACTTTAGTTTATTTAATTTATTTTCTATTAACTTTATAATTTAAAAAACTAAATGGAAGAAAATTATTTCTTTTTAAAATATTTAAAATATGTCTGTACACGCCAAGATAAATAAGGTAACTGTTGAAACTTTAAAGAAAATGAAAGCTACTGAAAATAAAATATCAGTACTTACAGCCTATGATTACACAACGGCAACTCTAATTGATCAAGCTGGTATAGACGCCATATTGGTTGGAGACTCTGCTGCTAATGTAATGGCTGGATATGAAACTACACTCCCTATTACCTTAGACCAAATGATTTACCATGCGCAATGTGTAGGTAGAGGGATTGAAAAAGCTTTACTCATTGTAGATCTTCCATTTGGAACCTATCAATCGGATGCTAGGCAAGCTTATCATTCTGCGGTAAGGATTATGAAAGAAACTTCGGCTTCAGCCATAAAAATTGAAGGTGGAATAGAGATTAAGGAGTCCGTGAAAGCGATTGTAAATGCTGGAATTCCTGTAATGGGACATTTAGGACTTACTCCCCAATCTATCAATCAATTAGGATCATTTAAGTTAAGAGCAAAAGAAAAACAGGAAGCTGAAAAGTTAATTTCAGATGCTTTACTTTTAGAAGAACTGGGTTGCTTCTCCATAGTTTTAGAAAAAATACCTTCGCAGTTGGGAGAAGAGGTTAGTAAACTATTAAGTATTCCAACCATTGGAATTGGTGCAGGAAATAAAACTGATGGGCAAGTACTTGTCATTCATGATTTATTAGGTTTAAATCCTCATTTTAAACCCAAATTCGCAAGGCAATATGCAACACTCCACGAACAAATAACTAATGCCGTCTCTTGCTATGTAAAGGATGTTAAAGAAGAAACCTTCCCTAACCAAAATGAAAGTTTTTAGCAAAATTTCAAATTTAATATAAAATTATTATTTATAATTCATGGTTTTAGAAGATCAAATTCTCTTTGAAGACAATCATTTACTTATCATAAACAAAAAAGCAGGACAAATTGTTCAAGGTGATAAAACAGGAGATGTTTCTTTAGTTGATGAAGTTAAAACTTATATAAAAAAGAAATATAACAAACCTGGAAATGTATTTGCAGGTTTGGTACATCGTATAGATAGACCTACTTCCGGAATAGTCATTTTTGCTAAAACTAGTAAGGCTCTCAGCCGTTTAACAGAAATGTTGAAAAAGAGAGAAATAAAAAAAACTTACTGGGCAGTAATTAAAAAGACAGAGATTCCGAATAAACAAAGATTAATTCATTTTTTAAAAAAAAATGAAAAAACTAATAAAGCTATTGTATATAAAACACCTAACATAGGCGCTAAAGAGGCAATACTAAGCTACGAAAGTATACAAACCTCCAACAATTATATGCTTTTGGAAATAAATTTAGAAACTGGAAGACATCATCAAATTAGAGCACAACTAAGTAGTATAAAATGTCCAATAAAAGGAGATTTAAAATATGGCTTTGATCGATCCAACCCAGACGGAAGTATACATTTGCTTGCTAGAAAAATAGAGTTTATCCATCCCATTAAAAAAGAACCTCTACAAATAATTGCACCAGTTCCACAAAATGATAACTTATGGAAGAGTTTTGTAAATTAAAAATATATTATTTAGTAAAAAGTTCTTCAGAATTACCATGAAAGATTTTACCTTCTTCACATTTAATGGTCTTAGCTGGAAAATTTTTAATCATTGAATAGTCATGGGTAGCCATTAAAATAGTACAACGAGTTTTTTCTACAATGCTTTTTAGTAATAGCATGATATCTCTTGAAGTTTCAGGATCCAAATTCCCAGTGGGTTCATCAGCTAAAATTAATTCCGGGTGATTTAATAAGGCTCTAGCTATTGCTATACGTTGTTGCTCTCCTCCAGATAATTCATAAGGCTTTTTATTTTTTTTAGATAACATCCCAACACTTTCCAATACCTCATCAATTCTACTATGCATTTCCTCTTTATCTTTCCAACCGGTTGCTTTTAATACAAATATTAAATTTTTCTCAACAGAACGATCAGTAAGTAGCTGGAAATCTTGGAAAACTATTCCTAACTTTCTTCTTAAACTTGGAATTTGACTTTCCTTTAAAGACGTTAAAAATACATCTGCAACTTTCCCCTCTCCTTCTTTTAAGGGAATATCTCCATATAAAACTTTTAATAAAGAGCTTTTACCACTCCCAGTCTTACCTATAAGATAATAAAAATTACCTCTAGCTAATGAAAGGTTTACATTATTTAATACAGGATGGTTCTTTTGATAAACACTTGCATTATTTAAATATATAATAGGCTCACTCATTTTAAAAGTATTATTCGTATATAATGTATCTTTTACAAAGATATAAATTACTAAATAATGTTATTTCTTGTCATAACTAAAATTTTGTTAAAAAGCTTTTAAGGAAATTAGAGGTTTAAATCTAGAACTTTTAAGTATCATATCCTTCTCTCATATAAAAACATTTTTTTTAATAAAAATATGATATATATTATACTATATTAATATAATTACAATTAATTTAGTAGTTTTATAAACCTGATTAACTAAAAATACAATCATGAGCTTTAAAAATTTTCTAAAAAAAACTATTCATTATTTACTAGGTTTCTTTTTTTTCCTTGAGACCATCTTTTTTTTGGATACAAAACCAGAATCTTTTTTAAGCGGAATAATATCTCTAGCTTGTGCTTTAGTAATCCTTCCAATAACTAGAAATTTTTTAGAAAAAATCTTAAACTTCAATTTTGGAAAAGGTATTAAATATTCTTTACCTTTTATTGGCTTTATTTTTCCGCCTCTATTCTGTGTTTCTACAATTAAAAATGATGATCATTTAAATAATTATAGTAATTCAAAAATCTTTAAAAATTCTATAAATACAAATGTAAACAACTTTATATCCCAAACTTCCATTAATAGTGCTTATAATGATAAAAAAAATGATGAGGTACAAGCCTCAAATCTACTAACCTCAGCATCTACTAAAAATTCATCCTATAAAAAAGAAAATAGACCTACAAATAAAGTAAAAAAACCATATGCTTTTTCAAAAAAAATTAATAAAAGCTCTAAAAATAAAGTTCAAAATGGTTTACCAAATAGAAATTTTTCTTCTGGCCTCTGTGGACATGCTAATAAATCGGGAGGATTTTGTAAAAGAAGAGTGAAAGGTGGCGGATATTGCTGGCAACATCGATAACATTGGTGGTTTATGAATAAATTCTATTAGAATTTATTCAATTATAACTTATAATACACCAGTACAATAGCAGAATTTAAATATTATAATCCCATGATTTACAAATAATTTCTTATAATTTTTTTACAAATTTTATTATTTTTTTTTAAATATATTGAGAAATGAAAATTAAATACTTTCGGCTAATTTTTAAATGAGCAAGCTTAAGTGAATTATATAAACTAAATTGCGGATTCCAACCTTCCTTTTATTGATATTTAAAACTATAAATAAAAAAAATCACAAAATGAAAACTCTCAAGAATTGCTGATTGAATAACTCCAACAGGAATAAACTATTTTACGTAAATGAGATAGTAGCCAATCATATTATTTTTTTAATAAATAAAAGATATACTCTATAATTATTGAATAAATTTTATAAATTAATACAATCAACTAAGGATCAAAAAATGAAAAAAAATGTACTCATCACAGGAGCTAACGGTTTTATAGCAAAAAATATTTCTAAATTACTACAGGAAAATTACAATGTTCGTTTTCTTACTAGGAGAAAAACCAATGATCAAGAGTACGAATGGAACATTGATAAACAAGAAATTGATGTAAGGAGTTTAAAGGATGTAAATCATATCATTCATTTAGCTGGAGCAAATATTGGAGAAAAGAGATGGACTAAAGAAAGAAAGAAATTAATACTTTCAAGTAGGATTGACTCAGCAAAATTAATTTTAAATACGCTAATCAAAGAAAATATATCGATTGAATCTTTTATATCTGCTTCTGCTATCGGGTATTATGGAACACTCACATCAAATAAAATATTTGCAGAAACTGACAAGCATGGAGCTGATTTTTTAAGTCATGTATGTTTGCAATGGGAAAACATCGCTGACGAATTTAAAACTAAAAATATAGCAAAAAGGGTAATTAAAATTAGAACGGGGGTTACTTTATCAGAAGATTCCAACGGAGCACTGTTCAAGATAAAAACACCTATTCAATACCATCTGGGCGCCTGCCTAGGCTCTGGAAAACAATATATGCCTTGGATTCATATTAAAGATTTATGTTCCATTTATAAATATGCCTTAGAAAATATCAACCTAGAAGGTGCCTACAATGCTGTTTCACCAGAACATACTACGAATAAAGATTTAACTTATTCTATAGCAAAACACTTAAACAAGAGAATATGGCTTCCTAATATTCCTAGCTTTTTTATACAATGGGTTATGGGAGAACGAGCAAATTTACTTTTAGAAGGTAATAGAATTTCTGCCCATAAATTACTGGAGAGTGGTTTCTATTTTAGATATAAAGAACTTGACGATTCACTTAAATCATTATTACAATAAATTTTATTCCTCATTTAAAATTTCTGCAATATCTTTAATATATACAGTCCTATTTCTTTCCTTAGCCTTAACCCCATCTGTTAACATTATACTACAAAATGGACAGCCCGTAGCTATAATATCAGGATTTACATCTAGAGCTTCTTCTACCCGCTCTATATTTATTTCTTTATTCCCTTTTTCTGACTCTTTAAACATTTGAGCTCCACCTGCACCACAACACAAACCATTTTTTTTACATCGCTTCATTTCACTCAATTCAGCTTCAAGTTTTTCAAGAACAAATCTAGGTGCCTCATACTCTCCATTGCCTCTTCCTAAATAACAAGGGTCGTGAAAAACAATTCTTTTTCCTTTATATTTTCCTCCTTCAACCTTCAATCTTCCTTCATTAAGTAAAGTTTGTAAAAATTGTGTATGATGCAAAACTCTATAATTACCACCTAACGAAGGATATTCATTTTTTAATGTATTAAAACAATGAGGACATGCAGTTACGATTTGCTTAATTTCATAAGAATTTAAAATTTCAATATTCGCTAAGGCTTGCATTTGGAAAAGAAATTCATTGCCTGCTCGTTTAGCAGGATCACCGGTACATCCTTCTTCTTGTCCTAATATAGCAAATTCTACTTTAGCCTTTTGTAGTAAAGAAGCAAATGCACGTGTAACTTTTTTGGCTCTTTCGTCAAAACTGCCCGCGCAACCTACCCAAAAAAGAACTTCCGGACTTTTGCCTTCTTCTATATATTGCGCCATTGTCTTTATTGGTTGATTCATAGATTTAATTTTTTTTACTCTTTAGACCAATTCTCTCTATCTGTATTGTTAAATGGCCAAGGCGCATTATTATTCTCTATACAACTCATCATTCCATTAAGCTCTTGAGGTACTTCAGATTTTTCCATCACTAAATATCTTCTCAGGTCAATAATTATTGATAGAGGATCTATTTGAAGTGGACAGGACTCAACACAGGCATTACAAGTGGTACAAGCCCAAATCTCCTCCTTTGTTATATAATCCCCTAAAAGTTGCTTTCCATCCTCAACAAATTCCCCATTTTTATCAATATTTCTCCCAACTTCTTCAACTCTATCCCGAACATCCATCATAATTTTACGCGGAGATAATTTTTTACCTGTAAGATTAGCTGGACAGCTAGAAGTACATCGTCCACATTCAGTACAGGTATAGGCATTTAGTAATTGTATCCAAGATAAATCAGTAACCTCGTTTGCTCCAAATTTCTCGGAAATTTGATCAGAACTTCCCTCCTCTGTGAATGGATTTATATTGGGATCCATCATTAGCTTAACTTCCTCAGTAACTGAGCTTAGATTATTGAACTCTCCTTTGTTTTTAAGGTTTGAATAATATGTATTGGGAAATGCAAATAATATATGTAAATGCTTTGAATAATAAAGATAATTCATAAAAATTAATATCCCTATATAATGCAACCACCAGCAGGAACTAAAGACAATGGTTAGTTGATGGATAGTAAGATTAGATAACCAAGGACTTATTAACCAACTACTTAACGGAAAATAACCAACGATATGAATTGCATTTTTTTGTTGCAAGACTACCTCCGAAGAATTTGCAAATATAACGGCTAACATCATTAAAAATTCTACGATCAGTATTATATTCGCATCCTTTTTAGGCCAACCCGATAATTCATTACTTTTAAGACGTGGTACTTTTATGAAATTTCGTCTACTAAAAAAAACTACAACGGCTATTAAAACTAGGTAGGATAAAACATCTAAACTTGCTGTTATATAATTATAGAGGTAGGGAGATAGTAGTTGTCCTATATATCTATGGGTGTCAAAAATTCCATCTATAAATATTTCAATTAAATCTATATTGATTAGAATAAATCCAACATATATAAGTATGTGAAAAAAACCTGCTACAGGTTTAAACATCATTTTTCCCTGACCTAAAGCAATCCGCAACATCAATTTAAACCTTTGTTTAGGCTGAACGCTTCTATTTTCAGGTTTTCCTAATAAAATATTTCTTCTAATTTTAAATAAATTTCTTAAGAAAAAACCAATTCCTATAAATGCTAAAAGTATAAATATAATATTTGATATATATTCCATTATTTATTTTAGCATTGAGAATCTTTATTTTAATTTAGAGCTTGAGCAGTACTATCCACTTTTTTATTTTTCTTATTTTTATTTCCCCCACCAAATACCGAGAAATGTACATAACGTTTTGGATTCTCTCTGAAATCTACCAATAGCAAGTTCAAATTTTTAGAAGCATTTTCTAAGTTTGTATACAACTGCTTATCATTCATAAGTTTACCTAAAGAACCTTCTCCAGAATTAATTTTTGCTGTTAATTGATTTACATTACTAAGAGTTGATTCTAAATTTTTTATTGTTTTTTCAAAATCTGATTGGTTAATCTTTTCAGCTAAACTCCCGTACTGAGAAACTGTTTTATTTGTTGAAATCAACATTGTATTGACATTTGTTAACGCTGTAGTTAATGCAGCAGAATTTTGAGATACTAATGAATTCATGCTTTTTCCAAGTTGGTTAAATTGAGCTATAGTACGATTTAAATTGTCAAGCGAAGCTTCAACAGTATTAATATTTCTATTGCTTAACAATTTATTGGTTGCTGTTAAAGTAGAATCTAAACGCAATAAAACAGAATTAACGTTTTTACTTAATGGCTTTAATTCATTCCCAGCTACATCCATTATCCCAGGAATAATAATCCCCTTTAAAGTATCACCCGGTTGTGCTATAGGTCCATCTTCAGATAACTCTAAATGAATTTCAGCCCCGCTCATTAAACTATTCTGTATCTCAGCAACAGAATTTTTGGAAAATGAAAATTCTTTATCAATGCTTAAACCGACAACAAAAGAGATATTATTATTTTTAGTTGGGATTGATTCAATAGATTCAACCATACCCACTTTTAATCCATTAATATATACACTTTTAGATTTAGATAAACCTTCTAGTTTATTATACTTAACATAATAAATCTTTTGAGATGAAAATACATCCTTACCTTTTAAAAACTGAAATAACCACCAAAAACATAGTAAAGTAACGATTACAATGACTCCTGCCTTGAATTCTTTTTTTATTTTCACTTGTATTATTTTAAGTAATAATTAGCAAATATAAAAAATAAAAGAAAAATCAAGATTTTATTTTTAACACTATACAATCAATCAAAATATCTACATATTTAAAAAACTAATATACAAATAGTTAAATAGAACCATAAAGAAATTTACAAAAAATATTAAAAAATATTTGCACGAATAAAAATACCTATATATATTTGCAAACCAATTAAGGAAAAAACGATATTTGAAACGCGAAAATAGCTCAGCTGGTAGAGCACGACCTTGCCAAGGTCGGGGTCGCGGGTTCGAGTCCCGTTTTTCGCTCAGAGTTGAATTTATTTTATAAAAATACTGATGCCCCGGTGGTGGAATTGGTAGACACGCAGGACTTAAAATCCTGTGGCCATTAGGCTGTACGGGTTCAAGTCCCGTCTGGGGTACACTTCAAGAGGATTAAATAATTGCTAGTCAATAATTTAATCCTTTTTCTTTTTACAATAAGCCGACAAACCGCCGAAAAATAAACTCATAACTATTTTTAATGTATTTAAAAGTCTGTATAAACTTAATTTAAACAGGATTTAAAATATATTCTTTATTTTTTTAGCTTATCTCTTTCCTTATCTAAAAAATAAATTTATTTTTGCTCATATTTTATTTTAAATATTTTATTTTATTTTATGAGTTTAACTACTAGGAAAGAAGATTATTTTTATGATCCTGTGCCTTGTTATGATTATGTTGTTCGGGGAAGTTCGGAGTATAAAATTGGGGATCAATCTACTATAAATCATTTTAGTTCTCTGGTTTATTGTAAGGTGGATGAATATAAACAGGCGGTGTTTGTTGTTTCTTCGTTTTCTCAGTCTTCTAAAGCTTTGATTTATCTATTGGCTCAGGATTTTTCTTCTTGTGTTTCTTCTTTGTGTTTGCAATTGAATGAGATCGGTCAGGTTACCAAAATTCTTAATCTGGAGGAAATTCAAGCTAAGTTTTTGAATGCTAAGCTAAGTTTGTTAGACAAATATTCTAAAGTGCCTGATATTTCTGTTATTTTAGATAACTACGGTGCTAGTTTAAAGGAGGAGGGAAAACTTAGGAAATCTCTTTTTTATTATGGGGTCTATCGGTTATTTTTTACGGGGATTAAAGAACTGGTAAAAGATAGTTATCCCCAGAAAAGAATTACGCGCACTCGTAAATTGGATGGTTTCATTCTTTCTTTAGCTTTGCCTGTGATTGAGGATATTTTGATTGAAAGGGTAAAGGATATCTATAGGGTTACCATTGTGGGTAGAATTGATTTTGATAGGCTGGATAAGAATATTTTTATTGATGCTTGTCGTTTTATGTATGGAAAAGAAATTACTTTTTCGGATATTGTTTTTTCGGCTAAGGAATCTTATGAGTTAGATTATAATTTCATTTTCTTAAGGGGTTCTTATAAACATTTTTTTGAGATTAGGGGGAAGTTGTTAAAGAGGGATGAGTTGAGTTTTCATTCTAAAAAATTCAGTTTTGTCTGAGGTTAATAAAAAATATGTGCCTGAGGGGGTATTCTTGGTTTGTGATAAGGGTACGATGGTTACTCAGTTAATTGCGGATGCTAGTCGTAATGTGAAGATTTATGGGGCTAAGCAATGTGTGGATACGGATAATAAGTTTGGGGTGAATATTATTCCTTTTGGGGGTTGTGCTACTTGTGGTACTTGTAAATTTGCTTCAATAGAGTGGACAAAGGTAAAACAGGGTGGTGTTCGGGTAAATAAGGCGATTCCTTTGCTGGAGCATTCGGAGGGTATTTGTTCGGTAGGTCAAGGTAAGATTAGGATCTTTTTTGATGAGTATGAGGCGGATCTTGCCAATGAGAACAATAATGAAAGTGCCTTTGTTAAAGAAAGTATTTCTTCTTCTATATTGGGGGAAGCCTTAACTACTCCTTTTGGTAAGTTGATTGATTTGTTTTGTGAGGATAATGATAAATTTACGGAAGGGGTGGGTCGTGGAGCAAAGAAAGGATTAGAAAGTACTTGGAATTTCTTTACTTCGGATATGTGGAAGGCGGATACTTGGAAGGGCATGGGTAAACTGGCGGTTATTGGGGCTTCGTATTCTTCTCCTTTAACGGGTACTTTAATGGGGGATCGTTCTTTGGAACTATTGGATAGTCAGTTTGGAACGGATTTTAAGCAAACGAAAGATGCTTTAGTGGAGGGGGTAAAGAAATCTGCTGGGAATGCTTGGGAAGATGTAAAGAGGGGAAATATGGGAGAGATTGGGGAATCGGTGGGTCAATTGGAATATGCGATTGCGGAAGCATTGATAGGTTCTAAGGGGGCTGGATTGGCAGTAAAGGGTGCTAGTACAGGGGCAAAGGCTTTGATTGGGGCGGAACGGTTAGCGGAAATTGCTGCTACTTCAGCGAAATGGATGGGTAAGTTGAAAACAGGGGCTTTGGGACTGGTGAAGGTTGGAAGAATGGATTGGATGGGCGGCAAAGGCTTTTTTAGTTGGGGTATGGATGGTGCTACTCTCAGAAATCAAGCAAGATTGTTAAAGTATCCTTCTCCTCATTATTATGATGTTTTAATCCATGGTTATCCCTATATGTTTTCTCCTGCAAAAGGAGAGTTAATTAATGCGAGCCAACTTTATACTAGATTAATTGAAGGTGGATACAAACAAGGAACTCCTATTCGATTAATCTCTTGCAGTACAGGAAAAGAATTGGATGGGGCAGCTCAACAATTAGCAAACCTAACTAAATCTAAAGTAGTTGCTCCTACAGATCTAACTGCTGTTGATAATTCAGGTATAATACATGTTGCTAATGATGGACACTTTAAAATATTTTACCCAGAATAATAAATAAAAAATATATGAAAACAATTGGTTTTTTAAAAATGTATAATAATAACGTTAGATTCAATAACTCTATGAATTTATCAGAAATGATTAAAGACACCAGAGCTTATACAGATTTAGATAAGATTATTAATTATTTAGAATCAGGATATTATTTCACAGATTCTCCTGTTATGTTACAGGATGATGAGGATAAACCTATGTTTGGGTTAGGCTATCAAACTGATGGAGAATGGATTTGGCCTAATTATTTTGCTTATTATTTACAAAAATACTCTAATTATGAAATAGATAAAGATTTTTTAGACTATTTAAAGAGTAAAGATTTTGTATACACAGAACCTGATGAAAGCCAAATAAAAAAAGTAAGTGATTATTTTTTTGCTAACATTTGGTAGGTTACTAATAAATGAAAACAATACTAAAAATAGATGAAATATTTAAAATGTCGTTTGGATACACCTATTTTGTAGGTACTTTGATAGGAAAAAAGGATTTTTTTGAAAAAGGAGAATGGTTATTAAAAGAAAATGGACATTCCATAAAAAAAGTTGTAATAGTTTCTGAACAAATGCCACCAGCTAATAAAATTGATAAAAGAATTTTAGTATCTAATCAATCTTTTGACAAATCAACTGTAAATTTAGATAAGAGTTTAATATTAGAGAGAATAGATAAAGATAAATCAGAAAAAGAAACTTATCCTTATAAAACCTACAAAGGGAAAAATTATACAGAAGAAGAATGGAAACTATTTGAAGAAAAGCAATATCAAGAGTATTTAAGAAAGAAAGGAAAATTGTAAATGAGAGTAAAAAAGATATTTTTCCTAGAAAATGGTTTAAATGTTTTAGTAGTTAATAGAAATGAGTATGCTGAATATTATTCTAAAAATCAAAAATGGGAATTATACCTTAATGGAGATAAATATAAAAAGTTAAATGATTTAAAGGAATTATCTTTATTAAATCAATCTAAAAATTTGGAGGAGATACCTTTAGAAACAACAACAGAGCTAAATAAATTAAAGGAAATTAATTTAGAGTTTAATAATATTGAATTAAAAACTATTTAATAATTAAAAGAAATAAAAATGAGTGATTTTAGTAAACATGAACAGTTAATTGATTTTTTAAATAAAACTTATAGTAAAGATTTTCGTAAGTTTAAAGAACAAAACTTCTCTAAGGATTTTGAGTTTTTAGATACAAATGACATCAATAATGCAGTTGTAATTTTCACAGAAGTATTAAATTTATATGGAGGTTCTGTTGGAAAATATGATTTATATAAGCTGATGCAGGAATATTTAACCAATGCAGAAAAAAGAGATGCTATAAATACAATAATTGGGAAATTATGATTAATAAGTATTTAGAATCTTTAGATGAATTAAAACAAATCTACTTTAATAGTGGAACGGATCTAAAAATATGGAAAAATAAGGCTATTAGTATAATAAATATAATTTATGGAGAAGGAAGTAAATATGAAGACCAAATTAATCAAATTAAATATATTGATACTCCCTCTATCTCTTTTATTAATGCTTATGAAGATGAAGATAAGAGACCAAGACTAACTAGTAAAAGTAATTCAAAAGAATGCGAACAGCAAGCAAGAGAAATAATTGAAAATATTATCCATATTTTGAAAGTATTTGGATTACCAGAAAAAAAAGAAGTTTTAAAAGCTTCTAATGGAATAAATATTAACTTAAATCAAAACCAATCACAAAATCAAAATATTAGTATAAACATAATACTTGAAACGCTTCAAAATGAACTTACAGGAAGGCAATTAAAAGAAATTCAAGAAATATTAAATGAGCAGAATAACGATACTCAAGAAGGTAAAAAAAGCAAAGTTATTAGTAAATTAAAATCATTTGGTAGTGATGTTCTTTCAAATATAGTAGCTAATATTATAACTAATCCTTCAATTTTAGGATAAGAAAGAGATATATTTATTGTTGTTTAATTCTTCTTAGACAACTTTTCAATTAAAATATCCTTGTCTTTTAGCATTTGTTTATAAAGTTCCTCTTTCTCAGTATAAAGCTCAACTATTTTTTCAATTGGATTAAAAGTACAGTTAAAATTGGTATTAGATCCGTGATTAACAGCACTATCATTAAAAGTATTAATATAATTTACAGTAGCCTCCTCATTCATATTCTTAATAGCCTCTACAGGTACTTTTAAAGCCTTAGAAACTTTTTCTAATACCTTTTCTTCTAATTGTTCTTTTTGTTCGTAATCGGATACAGTAGATTGAGTAACCCCTAAATCAAAGGCTAAAGATTCTTGTTTGATTCCTAACATTTCTCTTAGTCTTTTTATATTTCTTCCCTGATGTACTTTTTTAGGGGCTGTTTTTGTATTCATAACCAAAGTATTTTAGCAAAAGTATGAAAAATACAATAAAAAACAGAGTGATATTTTATAGTAGCACAACGATAAGATAAAGGGCTTATCTATACTATATTACCTCCTCTTGTATTTTCTTTGCTATAAAATTTTAGATTATGGTTAATGATATGGATATACTAGAAAAGACTAAGGATTATCTAACCACTTTAAGCCCAACCGATGAGGGTAAATATATGCTTAGGGTTGAGATTGATGGTTATAAGCATTTGGGTTTTATTTTACTTTCTATTTTAAGGGTTTGCGAGAGTTGTTTATTGGCTAGGGAAAGAAATATTGCTATAAATACGGATTTGGATATTTGCAATTTGCTTGATTTGGCTAAAAGCCTTATCCCCTACTCTGAACTGGAGTTTTTGGAAGAATTAAATAGTTATAGTAAGGAAAACAAAAAAGACACCTAGTTTTTTAGGTATCTTTTTATTAGGGATGGATTTATTTTTTTATGACTTTGTTTTTTGGTTTTAACTGGTTTCTTTTTTCTTTCCAGTTTTCCGCACTCATATAGTTTTGTACGGTTCGGTAACTACAATCTAATAGTTTAGCAATCTCTTTGCTAGTCAAGCCTAGACAATAATATCTAAAGGCTTTTTGTGTGTTTAATTTCGATTCTTTCATAAAAAATATACTTTAAATGGTAGTAAATTAACATTATTTGTTGTCATTTTGAGGGTTATACAACGTATTTTATTGAGGCTATTTGTTGCGTACTTTTTAGGGGCTTGATTGAAGTACACCCCCCCTATTATTTTTTTGATTGTTTAAAGTGTTCTTTGTGTGCTTTTGGTTGATTAGGGTTAGTTGTTTGATTAGTTTTTTTGCTCTGAGACTGGTAAGGATAATTATTGGGCTGTTTTTTCGGATTCCTTTTATTTCTATTTGTTTTATTTTGTTTATCCATTGGGCAGGGGATAATATTTCAGACTGATGAAGGGTTTCTGTATAGGTTAGTTTTTTATTGGTATAGGTTATGGTAAGCCAAAGGTTATTTTTGGGTATTTGTTGTATTATTCGGTTGAGGTTTTTTATTTGGGTTATTTTTATTTTTTGTCTCATCTTTTTTCTTTTTCGGGTGTGGTATTGGTTGTTGCATTGTTTGGAGCAGTATTTTGCATGGGTATTTTTATTTTTTAGGGATTGATGACAAACAAGACATTTTTTTATATGTTTTTTGGTTTGTTTTTCAGGCTTTTTTTGTTTTATGTTTTCTAGTAAAAAACGGTCTTTATTTATATTCTTATTTTGGGTACTTATTAACTCTTTATCTAAAGGGTTAAATGGTGGACATTTTATTTTTTGATTGGGCTTATCATTTTGTACTGTTTTTAATGGGATAGGATTTGTTAATTGGTGGACAGTTTTTGGCTTCAATTTTTCTAGTTTTTCTTTAATAAATGTGGTTATTATTTGTTTTTCTTCTTTATTTTGGTAGAGGTTACATATTTCTTTATAGGCTTGTCTGGCTCGTAATCGTTGTTTTTTTTCTTTTAGGCTGTCCCAGTATCGGGGATCTATAAATCGAAGGAATTTTTTTTGTGTTCGGTCGGACATGGTTTTATAGTTAAAGTCTTTTTCATTAATGTAAAGGCATTCCGCCCAGAGGTTAAGTAAATGGTTTGCTAGATACTTCCATATTTCAGGTTTTTTCAGGTCTGCGAGTGTATGAATATTCAGGGCTTTTACGTACTGCATTTTTTTTACTTGTATTTCTATTCGGAGGAGGTTGGGCTGATTGATTTTTGCTTGGATACTTTTATTATATATTTTCAGGGTGTATTGTTGATAATCTGCTATATATCCTATGTTTTGTCTTCCTGTATACATAGTGGAAAAGCTATTGCTTTTATAGGTTTTAAGATGGTTTAATGCGGTTTTTACTGGAAAAGGCAGGGTTATGTTGATTCCAAATTCAAAGTTTTTTAACTGGGCTTTTTCGGGGTTTATTTTTAATTTATTTTCTAGGTCTGTCAGGGTGTTTTGAAAGGCTTGATAATCATAATCATAGGCATTATCTAGTCCGTTATTATGATACTTGGCTATAGAACCGTGTAAATAGCAATTATCTTTATTTTTTATAATGGTGGAGGGTTTTATTTCTAGGTATAGGGCTTGGTATTGGGCATATCGTTTTTTGTTTAGTATTTCTCCTGTTTGTTCGTTTATTATGGTTATAAAGGATAGATAGGGCATCCTTTCCCATGTTTGGGGGGAAAGGTCTTCACAATATATTTTTATGCCGTCTATCATTGGAAAAGGGATATAAAAAGGGCTGTACAGATACTTTAATGTATTGTATTTTAGTTATTTAATGGTTAATAATGGGTTAATCTAAGTAGGATTCTATTAAGGTATAAAGCTCCTGTATTTTGGCTAGTATGGCTTGTTTTGGATTAGGGGCTTGTATGTCTTGGGCATGTAGGTTTAGGATAACTAGTTCATCTAATAAGATAAATAGGTATTCTTTATTGTTGACTGGTTTTTTGTAAGGCATTGTATAGGTCTGTTTGTTTATATCTTACTCTATTTCCTATTCGATAGCTTTTTATTAAGCCTTTTTTTGTCCAATCGTGCAAGGTAGGCAGGGATATTTTTAATAGGTGGGCTACTTCTTTGCGTGTTAATAGTAAATGGGTTTCTGATTCTGTTGCGTTTTTTTCTTGGGTTTTGGTATGGGTTAAGTTTTCGAGTTTTTGAAATAGTTCTTGGAGGCTTACTCCGTTTACTTTTAGATTTTTAAAATCTATTCCGTTTACTTCTAGGTTTACTTGTTTCATGGGATATTTATTTGGTTTTATTTGTTGGTTACAAAATTAATTTGATTCCTACCCTCTTGCAAGTACGTAAAAGACTCTGAAAAACAAAACGTACCCAAATTTTCGCGCGCGCACGTGTTTTTGAGATAAAATTTAGTGTAATAATAACATAGACAATACTTTACAAGTTTTTTATCTGTTCTTAAGGGGGTATGAATTTGCATTTAAAGCTATTTAAAGTGTAAAAATGTACCCTTATACCCCCTCGAATGTGTTTTTTTTTACACGTTTTTGTAGCTCTAATTTCTGAAATTTAACATAAGTTTAACATAAAACCTCCTTTTATGGGGGAAAAATAAAAAAATATTAAAAAAACAAAAAGTACTTTTTTATATAATTGATATTCTATTAGTTAAGTGTTTAAATTGAAGATTATAAGGCTATTAAAGTTATATTTTTAATAGGGCTATTATTCGTTCAATTTTTTTAATAATATTCTTATTTTTCTTGAAATTGATTCTATTTAACTAAATGTAATAGTCAGGAGTACAACTATGAATATTTTTAATTATTAGAATAGAATTAATAATAACAAATACTAAAAAAAATACTTATTATTATAATTTATTTTAATAAATTTAGATAATAATTACATATTATATCTATATGGCAAAACCAACAGTTTTTATTAGTTCAACATTTTATGATTTAAAATATATAAGAACGGAAATAGATCAATTTATTGAAAATCTTGGTTACCAACCAGTAAGAAATGAAGAAGGAGATATTCCTTATGGAAAAGAAGAAGCTTTAGAGGAATATTGCTATAAAGAAATTCAGAATATAGACATTTTAATTTCAATCATAGGAGGGCGGTTTGGCTCAGAATCAAAAAAAACAAAAGAAAAATCTATTTCTCATTTGGAATTAAAATACGCTCTTGAAGAAAATAAACAAGTTTACATTTTCATTGAAAAAAATGTAAATGCTGAATATGAAACATATTTATTAAATAAAGAAAATGATATTAAATTTAAGCATGTAGATGATGTAAGAATATATAAATTTATTGAAGAAATAAAATTATTACCTAACAATAATAACATCAAAAATTTTGAAACAAGCTCAGATATTATAAATTATTTAAAAGATCAATTTGCAGGATTATTTCAAAGGTTTATGCAAAACCAGTCTAGAATAAAAGAAATCAGCTTAATAAATAAATTGGAAACTACTTCTAAAACTTTAGACCAATTAGTTAATTATCTTAGTGATGAAAATAAGGAAAACACAGAGGAAATTAATAGAATTTTAATGATACATCATCCATTAGTTGAAGAACTAAAAAATAAATTAGATATTAAATACTTATTTTATATACAGGAATTATCTGATTTGGAGGAGTTATTAAAGGCTAGAGGATATAAAGATGCTGGTGAAAAAGATGATTATTTTCTGTGGAATAAAAAAATTAGGGATAAGATTAAAACATTGGGTGTATCTAAGTCATTATTTGATATTGATGATAAATTAAAATTTTTAAAAAAGGGTGATTGGAAAGTTAATTATGTATCTGTTAATATTGAAGAAGAAGATGATGATTTACCTTTTTAAATAAAAATTATATTTTTAATACAATATTAGTAATATCGTTTTATCTTATTTATTTAAAATATTTTTATTTTATTATTTTTAACATAGGTTTTAAGCCTTTTTCTTTCATACTTTTCTTATAGAAGTTTCTTAATACTTCTGCATTTTCTGCATTAGTTTTTTTGATATAGGTCAAAAATTGGGTTTCGGTGGCATGTCCTGTAATAGACATTATTACAGGGGTAGGAATTTGACCGTATAGGTTTGTAGCAAAGGAACGTCGACAGATATGGGAGGTTATAAGTTCGTATTTGGGATATGTGCCTTTTTCTTTTCGTTTGGTTTCTTTGTTGATTTTAGCTCCTTGTACTTGTTGGGTTAAGCCTGCTAGTTTTCCTAATTCTTTTATATATTCATTAAATTTCTGTTCGCTTATGGCTTTGGGTAAATTTCCGTTTCGTTTGGCTAGGGTTTGTTCTATATGGTTGTTAATGGGTATTTCTGCTATTTTTCCTGTTTTTTGGGCTTTAATTCGTATGGTATCGTCTTTTATATGGGTTAAGTCTAATCGCATGAAATCGGATACTCTTAGCCCTGTGTTTAATCCTATAATAAAAAGGTCTCGTACGTTGTCTAAACGTGGATTAGTGGAAAGGTCTAGGTTATAGATGGTTTCTATTTCTTTGATGGTTAGGTATATATCTTCTGTTTGTTCTGATAACCCCATAAATTCACTGTTTTTATAGTGGTTAGATATGGGCAAGCCTTCTAATGCAATTTGTCCACAAAAGAATTTTATTTTACCTATATATGTTCCTATGGTATTTAGATTAACTTTTTGTATGGTTTTACAATAGTCTACAAAGTCATAATAGAAATTCATGGTTATGTCTTGATGTAAGAGTTTCGTTTTTTTATATTCTTCATACATAACTAAGTAATTTCGGGTAGTTACATATTTTTTTAATGTACTTTGACTTATTGGTTTTCCTTTATATAATCGTTTAGAAGCTGTTTCTATAAATTTGGTAACCCAATCGGTATAATAGGTTTGTTCTGGTTTACTTTCGTCTACTCTATTAAAGAAAACAGAAACTTTATTTTTAAGCCACATTTTAGATATAGGTAATCCGCTGTTATACTCGGTATTAAAATTTTCTATAATGTATTGTCTGAGGTTTGCTAGGGTATTATTAATAAAGTCTTTGTCTTTTGCTGTTACTTTATTTCGTACGACTTCTTTTTCGTTATTCCAATCTTCATATTTTACTACCAATTCTGTGGAGGTTTTAAAGTCATATTTACGACCATGCCAAAACCTCAAGTGTATAGTGGAATATGGATTTTTTTGTTTGGTTATATAAAAGCGTACTTTCATGAAATAATTATTTATTCAAATTTAATAATAAGCCGACAATTTGCCAACTTTTATTTGATTTAACTTAATTTCTTTTAATTTCGACTAATTATTTAACCTACTTAAATTAAGGATTAAAGGCTTATTAGGATTAAGTTTATAGAGTATTTCATAAAGTTAGTTTTGCTCCCGTCTGGGGTACTAAAAAGCTTCTAATTAAAATAATTAGAAGCTTTTTTTTATTAAAAAACTTCACAAGATTATTATTACTACTAAAATTTCACCTAAATATTATTTGGGAAATTTAAAATTCTTTTACTAAATTTTACACATGAAAGACCATTTAGAAGTTTTAAACTATTCCGGTATATTTTTATCTTGCTTTAGTAATAATTACACTTCTTGTGTTCCTACCCTCAAAGACCATACTCTTATTTATTTATGCTCGGGTGAACATACCATTATTGAAAACAATAAAAAAATTATACTAAAACCTGGAGAATCTGCCTTTGTCAGAAAAAACCACCGTTTAACGATGTTCAAAAACTATGGAGAAAATGGGCAGTACAAAGGTATATCAATCACTTTTCAACGAAAGTTTTTAAGAGAGTTTTACAATGCTCAATGGAAACACCAAAAATTACAGGAAAGCATCACTCCCACCCATCAAAACATTTTCAAATTAAATAACACTCCTGATCTAAAAAGTTTATTTGAGTCTCTTACGCCATATTTTGATTCCGGCGTAGAACCAACGAAAGACCTAATTCAATTAAAATTACAGGAAGGCATTCATATACTTTTGAAAACAAACATGAACTTCTACCCCATTTTGTTTGATTTTACAGAACCTTGGAAAATTGATATTCTTGAATTTTTAAACGAAAACTATACTTACGATCTATCGATCAGCGAAATAGCCTCCTATACCGGTCGTAGTTTAGCCACCTTTAAACGAGATTTTTCAAAAATTAGTCATTTACCTCCACAAAAATGGCTAATTAATAAACGATTAGAGGCTGCCTATGAAACATTAAAGTCTAGTAAAATTATGGTTAACGATTTATACACCGAAGTCGGTTTTAAAAATTTATCACATTTTCAAACCGCTTTTAAAAAAAAATATGGGTTTACTCCGGCTAGTTTTCATAAATCCGGTTCTATGAAGGGATAGTACTAGAAGGGGTATAAACCGTTTAAAATCTACCGAGAAAAAATTAGTATTGCTTCTCTGTTAAGTATTTCCAGAAACATTTAGGCATTTGCTGCCGTTGAAGCTTAAGATTGATGCGTTCTTTGATGGTAAGAGCTTGAAAATATCCTTTCCATAATTTTTGAAAACGTTTTTCATCTTCAGCCATTTGGTGATCCTCTAACTTACCATTGATCCATTGAGGATCCTCACTAAACGTAATTTCCTGAACGCTTTTCAAATCGTAATAAAACCCATATTTACGCTTGGTATCGTAAATTACCCACTGTTGATCTGCAAAACGATCTTTAAAATGATTAATAACTAAGGGCAAAGCATTGTGTGCGGGAGAAATGGGTGCAAAAAAAATGGAATCTGAGGCTTTTTGAAACCGTACAAATTGTTCTAAATGATGCCTTTCTCGGGTCACTTTTTTAGCAATTTGCACAATTTCTAAAACATCTTTATCTCCAAAATTGGTTTCCATTCTTGTATAACTATTGATAGCTTTATGTATGTAACGAAAAATAATTTCATCACTTCCTTCTATTTCAGACAACCATGCATGCATCAACATTCTACAAGCGCGCTTAGATATTTTTTTTTCTAAAGCCTTCCAAACTCTACCCGCTTTCTCTGTACTTGTAACAACGGTATACGTACGTTCCGTAAACAAGGGGGCAATATCTCCTTCCTGCATTAATTGATCCGGGAATTCTTTATGCTTGTAAGAAAAAAATATAGCCGTTAATAAACCTTCAAATGTTTTATCATAAAAATAAACCAACATATTGTCTACTTTATACAGGAAAAATAATTGGCAATTGACCGCTTTTAAAAGTTTTCTTTTTTGGCTCCATTAAAATACTTTTTAATAATTTAGGAGTAGCTTCATGTATGGTGTAATTGGGTAGTTCATTACAAGTAATAAAATATTGTGCTTTCTTCATAACTATTCCCATCTTTCTAAGCTGTGTTGCTGTGATCTTACCATGCCTACGAGACATAACTATTAAACGAGCAGACTTCACTCCTATCCCGGGTACACGCAAAATCATTCCATAATCTGCCCGATTAACATCTACAGGAAAAAATTCCGGATGACGCAAAGCCCAAGACAATTTAGGATCAACTTCTAAATCTAAGTCCGGGTAAGCATCATTAGCAATCTCTTCTGCCTTAAAACCATAAAACCTCAACAACCAATCGGCTTGATACAATCGGTTTTCCCTTACCAAAGGCGCTTGTTTAATGGAAGGTAAGCGCGCATCATAATGGTTAACCGGAATAAATCCTGAATAGTACACGCGCCTCATGGTGGGACGTTTATACAAAAGAGAAGAAATATGTAAAATATCCTTATCTTTTTCGTTCGTTGCGCCAACAATCATCTGTGTACTTTGCCCGGCAGGGACAAAACGTGGGGCTGAACGCAACCTCTTACGATCTTCAATATTCTCCAATACTCCTTGCTGAATATACTTCATGGGTTGAAAAACACTGGTATGATCTTTTTCAGGAGCTAGCAACTTTAAATTCTTCTCTGTGGGAATTTCTAAATTTACACTCATCCGATCTACATACAAACCTGCCTGATTTACTAGTTCCTGACTGGCTCCAGGAATACTCTTCATATGTATATACCCGTTAAATCTATGGAGGGTACGCAAATCTTTAACTACTCTTAGCATACGTTCCATGGTATAATCCGCATTCTTGATGATTCCGGAACTTAAAAATAAGCCTTCAATATAATTGCGGCGATAAAACTCAATGGTAAGTTCTACCAATTCTTTTACACTAAAAGAGGCTCTTTGAATATCATTGGTTCTACGATTGATGCAATAAGCACAATCAAAAATACATACATTGGTTAGTAAAATTTTTAATAAGGATACACATCTTCCATCTTCGGTATAACTATGACAAATACCCATTCCCCCAGCCGTATTGCCTAAACCTCTCGATTTATTATTTCTAGCAACTCCACTGGATGAGCAAGACACGTCATACTTTGCAGATTCTGCCAAAATTTTTAATTTATCATAAACTACATCTTTCATACTATGTATTAAAATATGGGATTTAAAAATTAATCTATAATCTGAAAAATATTATATAAAAAAATATTTTTTTATAAGACTTTGATTAATGTATTATTTTCATTCTTAGGTATTTAATTCAAAAAACATACTAAACTTGTCTTATAGAATAATTTATACCATAAAAATTTTTGTATCTATAAAAAAGGAATTATACGTATGTACAATCTATAGGCTAAACATTATTTGAAGCTCTTATTTTTAAACTTTTACCATTTACATTTCTTTGCCATTAACTAAAATGCTTTCCTTGGTTGAGTTTGTAAATTTCGGACAATATACCCTGGAACTATTTCAATATCCACTTCCCCAATTAACAAACCCACATTCATTCCTTCTTCTGCTGTACTTGGTCTTGTTCGGCTAAAGCCAATATCCAACCCTTTAATTGTTATCGATTTAGAAATTATATTTCCAAAAGAATCTATAAGATAAAGAGTATCTTCAATACTCACATTACCCTTACCAATTCTACCTGTTAAAATAGTTCCTCGCCCCGGAACATTAAACACTTCAGTAATAATCATAAAAAAGTTATCCACTCTATCCATAAATTTTAACTGCAAATTTAAACTATTGGAAGTTCATTAGAGTCCCCTTAAGCTTCTCAACAAATTTTTTTGAGCTTTAAAACAAAATTTTAAACTTTTTTCTGTTCTACTTTTGTCTAGTAAAATTTTAAGAAAATCTATGAGACTTTTAACCCTTGTATTAGCTTCCATTCTTTTATCATTCGGATATATTCAGGCTCAAAATAAAAACAATAAAAATCTAAATTTTAAAAACATGATAAATTCAGATTCATACACCTTTAAACTAAGCGATAAGGTAACACGCGAAAAAGTAACATTTAAAAATAGATACGGCATAGAACTAATGGGAGATCTTTACATCCCTAAAAATCACAGTGGAGAAATGGCAGCCATAGCAATTTCCGGACCTTTTGGTGCAGTAAAAGAACAATCCTCAGGCTTATATGCCAACCAAATGGCTGAACGCGGATTTATAACCCTTGCCTTCGACCCTTCATACACAGGAGAAAGTAGTGGAGAACCACGTCGCATATCATCCCCCGATATCAACACCGAAGACTTTAGTGCTACCGTAGACTATTTAGGACTGCTCAGAGACGTAGATCGTCAGCGAATAGGTATCATCGGTATTTGCGGATTTGGTGGATTCGCCCTTAATGCCGCTGCCATAGATAAACGCATCAAAGCTGTTGCTACTGCCAGTATGTATGATATGTCAAGAGTAAACGCCAAAGGATACAATGACTCAATGACTAAAGAAGAACGCACACAACTATTGGAGCAAATGAGCCAACAACGCTGGATCGATGCAGCCAATGAAACTTTGACTTTCAAAGAAACAGGACTGCCTGACTCGCTTAAAGGTGATGAACCTCTGTTTGTCAAAGAATATTTCGACTATTATAAAACACCCAGAGGCTATCATCCACGCTCCATCAACTCAACCGGATCGTGGTCGTTTACCAATCCAGCGACCATGATGAATATGCCGATAATGACCTACATCAACGAGATTTCGCCACGTCCTATTCTACTTATTGCAGGTGAAAAGGCTCACTCTCGTTACTTTAGCGAAGATGCTTACAAAGCCGCAGCTGAACCTAAAGAATTGGTACTTATACCCAACGGAGTACACGTAGACTTATATGATCGTGTAGATATAATTCCCTTTGATAAACTAGATGCCTTTTTCACAAACAGTTTAAAGAAATAATACACCATGAATATATTGGATCGAATGAAAAGAGGGGATCTGATCTTAGAATCAGACCCGGAATACCATCAACTCCTTGAGGCTTTACATAGAGGAATGCGCATTACAGGAGAGCTCAATGCAAGCTATCATACTCCGGATCAAACGCGCGCTATTATAAGTGAACTTACCGGGCAAGAGCTACACGAATCTACTTGGATAGTTCCACCCTTCCGTACCGATTTCGGACAGTTTATCCGCTTAGGAAAAAAAGTATTTATCAACAGTGGGTGTATGTTTATGGACCGTGGAGGAATTACGCTTGAAGATGGAGTTTTCATCGGTCCGAACGTGAGCCTAATTACCGAAAATCATGCCGAAGAACCCCATCTTCGTCATAACGTATATACTAAGCCTATTTACATCAAGCAAAACGCTTGGGTAGGTGCAGGAGCCATAATATTACCGGGTATAACCATTGGAGAGAATGCCATTGTATCGGCAGGATCTATTGTAACCAAAAATGTTGCCGATAATACCATCGTCGCCGGCAATCCAGCAAAACCGATCAGGAAGATAAAAAAATAAAATGGATGAAAATTTTATTCTTAATAGTATGCCTGCTTCTTACAACAGCCTTATCCGCTTGTAGAAAAGACAATCACCTAAATGCTTCAATACAAATGGATAATAGGAATCAACAAGAAATAAAACTAATCATCGGTACAACAACCTTTAATCTTACTTTAGAAAACAATCATACATCCAACGCTTTCGTATCGCAATTACCTTTAACAATTGAAATGAACGATCTAAATGAAAACGAGAAGTATGGTAATCTGTCGGAAAATCTTCCCACAAATCCATCAAGAGTAAATACCATACACAAAGGGGATG
This sequence comes from Apibacter muscae, assembly GCF_007845635.1. GTDB lineage: Bacteria > Bacteroidota > Bacteroidia > Flavobacteriales > Weeksellaceae > Apibacter > Apibacter muscae. The sequence goes on from NZ_SELG01000032.1 coordinate 261,113, forward strand.
TTATGTTATTTGGATCGAATACTCTGGTAATCTTTTACAAAAGCTTTAATACATCCTATGACTATACACTCATAGGAAAAATTACCCATCCTTATGATTTAGAAAAAGTCTTTGGAAAAGGAAAAGTAAGGGTAAAATTTATTCAATAAAAAAAGTTTGTAAAACTTGTGATTTACTTTTATGAGCAACATACGAATTAAAAACTCAAATATTTATTTTTCTTCTGTATTTTTGTATTTAAATCTATTTAAAAGAATACAATGTCAGAAGTTCGGGTACGTTTTGCTCCAAGCCCTACCGGCTACCTTCATATAGGGGGAGTTAGAACAGCACTTTATAATTATTTATTTGCTAAGAAAAATAAGGGTAAGTTTATTCTTCGTATTGAAGATACAGACCAAAATCGATTTGTAGAAGGTGCTGAACCATATATAAATGAAAGTTTAAAATGGTGTGGAATAGAGGTTGATGAAAGTGTTGAGAAAGGCGGTGCATTTGGACCTTACAAACAATCTGAAAGAAAAGAAATTTACGATCAGTACATCAAACAAATTTTGTCTACAGACTACGCTTATATTGCTTTTGATACACAAGAAGAATTAGAACAATTGCGCGCAGAACATGAAGCGAAAGGAAAGGTTTTTTCCTATAATTTTGAAATCAGAAATCAATTAAACAATAGTTTAACCTTAAGCGATGTAGAGGTTCAAAAGAAAATTGAAGAAGGTATTCCTTACGTTGTAAGATTTAAAACACCTCCATACAGAACTTTGGTTTTAAGTGATATGATACGTGGAAAGTTTACTATTGAAACAAATACTTTGGATGACAAAGTCCTAGTAAAGGCAGATGGTATACCTACTTATCATTTAGCCAATATTATTGATGATTATACCATGAAAATCTCTCATGTGATTCGTGGAGAAGAATGGTTACCCTCTTTACCTTTACATATACTTCTTTATGAAGCTTTTGGATGGAATCCTCCACAGTTTGCCCATCTTCCATTGATTTTAAAGCCAGAAGGTAAGGGTAAGTTAAGCAAAAGAGACGGGGATAAGTTTGGATTTCCCGTTTTTCCACTTGCTTGGAAAGACCAGAAAGAAGGAACCTCTTCCATAGGATATAAAGAAGAAGGCTACTTACCTCAAGCTTTTACCAATATGCTAGCTTTGTTGGGTTGGTCTCCCGCAGATAATAAAGAAATATTGTCTTTGGATGAGATGATCCAAGAATTTGACTTGGAAAAAGTACATAAATCCGGAGCACGTTTTAGTAAGGAAAAGGCTGTATGGTTTAACCATGAATATATTTTAAAAAGCCCGGCACAAAATCTTTTACCTTTATTTGAAGAAGTTTTAAAAGAAAACGGAGTTACACCTAATCCTACTTTTGACACAAAGATTATAGCTTTATTGAAAGAAAGGGTTAATTTTGTAAAAGAAATATGGAAGGAAGGTTCCTTTTTCTGGAATGAGCCCAAGGAATACAACGAAAAAAATTATAAAAAAGTAGTAAAAGAAGATACTGATTCTATTCTTTCTCAAATACTAGAACTATTAGAAGGAATTAACTTTAATGAAAAAGAAATACATGATTGTATTCATAACTTTGTAGAAAAATCCGAATTGGGATTCGGAAAAGTAATGCAACCTATTCGTTTAGCTCTTGTAGGTGCATTAAGCGGTCCGGATATACCTGTGATTATGGAAATTTTGGGTAAAGAAGAAAGCTTACAAAGAATTCAAAAATTTATTAATGAAATAAAAAATTAAATATGAAAATAGCCGTAGCAGCAGATCATGCAGGGTTTGAATATAAAAATCATATTTTTAAATATCTTACCGACCGAGGTTTTCAAGTTCATGATTTTGGTACTTATTCCCAAGATAGCGTTGATTACCCTGATTTTGTTCATCCTCTGGCAACTGCCATCGAAAACAAAGAATTTGATTTTGGATTTTTATTTTGCGGAAGCGGTGAAGGGGTTTCTATTACAGCAAATAAACATGCAGGAATACGTTGTGCACTATGCTGGCAAAATGACATAGCTAAACTCAGTCGACAACACAACAATGCCAATGTTATGGCAATACCTACAAGGTTTATTGCTAAAGAACTAGCACAAGAATTGGTAGATACTTTTTTAAGCACCCAATTTGAAGGCGGAAGACACGAAACAAGAGTTGAGAAAATCTCAAAATGGTGAACCCAATTTTATATTGGAACAAAATTTGTGAATTAATATTAAAAATAAATACGTATTACTAAAAAATGGAAAACAACGAATACAGAAATACTGCTGAAAATTACACTTTAAAACAAACAGTGGCATCACAACAAGCTACTTTTATTGCTAAAGTTTATATGTGGATGAGTTTAGCCTTGGCTATAACTGGTTTAGCCGCTTATTATACGGCTACTTCAGAGCCTTTACTTAATTTAATGTTTAAGCCCATTACAGGCGCACCAACTTTTCTTTTTTATGCATTGATTATCGGAGAGCTTGCATTAGTTTTTTGGTTAAGCGCAGCTATCAATAAAATGACACTAAGTCTAGCTACCGCAGTATTTTTATTCTACTCGCTAGTGAATGGGATGACTTTGTCCATGATATTCATTGCTTATACCATGAGCTCTATCGCTACCACCTTTTTTATTACAGCTGGAACCTTTGCGATTATGAGTGCCTATGGATATTTTACGAAAACAGATCTTACCAAAATGGGTAAAATATTATTTATGGCTTTAATTGGAATCGTTTTAGCAACTATTGTCAATATTTTTCTACACAATGGTACTTTAAATCTTATCATATCTATAGTTGGAGTTTTAGTTTTTGTAGGACTAATTGCTTATGACACTCAAAAAATAAAAGAAATTGGAGCTACCATCGGAGAAAATGGCACTGAAAATTATTCGAAAGGAGCTATTATGGGCGCTTTGTCTTTATATTTAGATTTTATAAATCTATTCCTATTTTTATTAAGATTTTTAGGAGATAGAAGATAATTTTCCTTCATAAATAATAAAAAAGCCCTAATTAATTAGGGCTTTTTTATTACTGAAATTATTCTTAAGAATTCTTATCTTTCAATATCTGATTATTAATAGTTACTAAAATATTTGAAATATAAGTATCAAATATTTGAATATCTATCCCTTATAATTTTGAATTAAATATTTAAATAATTATACCTCCTATCTAAAATTACGATTTTCATCTATTTAAATATTTAATCAAATAATTTATTTTCAGAATATACTTCATCACCAATTATCATCAAGATTTAGGACTTTGAAAAGTTTAGTGTAATAATTATTATTCTTATCATTAAACCGACTTAAATTATTATTTTTGTAGCTTAATTAATTTATAATTAATAATGGAGAAACCCTCTAAAATTCTAGAGAAAAAACAAAAAAAAAGAGTTCTAATAACAATCTTTGGATTGTGCTTATTTATATTTTCTATTGCATTATTTCTCTCATTCATTTATTTCTTTCTTTATTGGAAAGAAGATCAAAGTCAAATAACCAAATTTCTTGATAAAAATGTGGTAGCTCTAAATCCCATGGGTAAATTTGGTGCTTTTTTAGGAGAATTTTTTATTTTTAATGGAATTGGAATAACAGCATTTTTTATACCTTTCTATTTGTTTTGTCTTTCCATTAAAGTTCTTATCGGTAAAGAAATCCTTAAGCTATGGAAGCTTCTTTCCCACGCAATATTCTTTATCATATGGCTACCTGTTTTTTTAGCTATGATTTTTAGTTATAAATGGTTACTTTCTGGCTTGATTGGTTATGAAGTTCACGATTATTTAAAATCCTTACTGGGTAGTGTAGGTACTGTATTTTTATTACTTCTGTCTCTTGCTGTCTATTTTATATTAGAATTTAATTTGAGTATGGATCATATTAAAGAAAAATTTAATTCTATACATCACAAAAATAGAAAAAGGACTACAGATAATTCTATAAATAATGAACCCTTTGCGGAAGAAAATATATACGAAAAAATAGAAGATCCAAGTACTATACAATCAGAAACTATATTAACGAATACTAAAGATGATATTAATGACAAGAATATCATTTCAAATTCAGATCCTGAAATAAACATAGAAGAAAGAAATATTGAAATTTCTGTACAAGAAAACATTTCAACTAGTTTTGAAATAGATATACCAAAAGCAGAGGAGACGATTGAAGAAATAAGTTTAACCATTGAAAATCCAGAGATTGAAGAAATTATTTCTGATGAAGAATTATCCAAAAATATCATAGATAAATCTGGTCCCTACGATCCAAAATTAGAATTAGGAAAGTATAAATACCCTCCCTTAGAATTACTAAAAACGTATAATATAGCTAACGATGCTATCACCATTAATAATCAAGAACTAGAAGAAAATAAAAATAAAATTGTTACTACCCTAGGAAACTATGGTATAGGAATTTCCAGCATAAAAGCTACTATTGGCCCTACGGTTACTTTATACGAAATTATCCCAGAGGCAGGCATAAGGATTTCTAAAATTAAGAATTTAGAAGATGACATAGCATTAAGCTTAGCCGCGCTAGGAATCAGAATTATAGCTCCCATCCCAGGCAAAGGTACAATAGGAATAGAAGTTCCCAATAGTACTCCTACTATGGTATCGATGCGTTCCGTTATAGCTTCTCAAAAATTTCAGAAAATTGAAATGGAACTCCCAATTGTTTTTGGTAAAACAATTTCAAATGAAACTTTTGTAACTGATTTAACTAAAATGCCTCACTTGCTAATGGCTGGAGCAACAGGACAAGGGAAATCCGTAGGTTTAAACGCAATTGTTACCTCATTGCTTTATAAAAAACACCCTAGTGAATTAAAATTTGTTTTTGTTGATCCTAAAAAAGTAGAACTTACTCTGTACAATAAAATTGAAAGACATTTTTTAGCTAAGCTTCCAGGATCTGATGAATCAATCATCACAGATACTAAAAAGGTAATAAATACCCTAAACTCACTTTGCGAAGAAATGGACAGTCGCTACAAATTATTGCAGGATGCCTACGTTAGAAACATTAAAGAATACAACGAAAAATTTATACAGAGACGATTAAACCCTGAAAAAGGTCATAGATATTTACCTTACATTGTTCTTGTTGTTGATGAATTTGCTGATTTGATTATGACTGCGGGTAAGGAAGTAGAGCTACCAATTGCTCGCTTGGCTCAATTGGCTCGTGCCATTGGGATTCATTTAATAATCGCTACACAAAGACCTTCCGTAAATGTGATAACAGGGATGATTAAAGCCAATTTCCCCGCAAGAGTAGCTTTCCGAGTTACTTCAAAAATTGACTCAAGAACAATCTTGGATGGAAACGGAGCCGATCAATTAATTGGTAAGGGAGACATGTTATTTACCACAGGAAATGAACTTATACGTATGCAGTGTGCTTTTGTTGATACTCCTGAAGTTGATCAAATTACGGAATATATAGGTTCTCAACAAGGATATCCAGATGCTTATTTGTTACCAGAAGTCTATGAAGATAAACCAAGTGGGTTTGATTCTGAAGCGGAAGAAACAAAAAGAGACGACCTTTTTGCTGATGCTGCTCGCGTTTTAGTAAGTGCTCAACAAGGCTCAACATCATTAATTCAAAGAAAATTATCCTTAGGTTATAATCGTGCAGGACGAATTATGGATCAGTTGGAAGCTGCTGGTATTGTAGGACCTTTTGAAGGAAGTAAAGCCAGAAAAGTCTTAGTGACAGATTTAAATAGTTTGGAACAATTATTGGAAAATTTATAAAAGTAAAAGTTTATTTTATATGAAAAAAATATTATTTATTATGCTCTTTACCTCTTCATTCTTACTATGGGGGCAAAAAATAGATGCTAATGCTAAAACTATATTAGACAATGCCAGCGCTCAGCTAAGCAAAAGCTCAACATTTTACATTAAATTTAATTACTTATACACTGTCCCGGAACAAAAAAGCACCACGGAGGTCGGGCAAATTTATGCCGCTGGTAATAAATACCACCTAATATTGCCTAGCATAACTCAAATTTCAGACGGATCAAAAATTTATACAATTTCCAAGGATGATAAAGAAATTACAATCTCTAATCCTGAAGATGGAGATGGTATCTCGCCCATTAATATTTTAAATTTATATAAGAAAGGATTTAATATAAGTTCCGAAGGAAGCTCTACGGTTAATGGTGTAAAATGTTCTCTTATAAAATTGGTTCCTACCAACAACAAATCTAAATCCATTGTTTTAGCCATTGCCAATAATAAAATTGTACGAGTTTCGGAAAATTATAACGATGGTAGCTCACTGATCTTAACGATCACTGACTTTAAAGAAAATATCATTGTTAATAAATCCTTGCTGTCATTTGATTCAAGCAAATACCCGGATTATACAATTACTAACTTATAACATTTTTTATAACTGAACGAATGGTTAAAAAGCTAGACTGGTACATTATACGGACATTTTTTGGACCCTTTTTATTTATTTTTAGTGTTTTAATGTTCATCTTTGTTATACAGTTTGCTTTTAATCAAATGGATAAGTTCCTAGGGAAAGGATTAACACTATGGGACATTACCAAACTTCTTTATTATTTAGGACTTGATGTAATACGATTAGTACTACCACTAACCATACTACTTTCTTCTATAATGACATTTGGTGGATTTGGAGAGCGTTACGAATTAGCTGCCATGAAATCTGCTGGAATTTCTTTAGCTAGAGTTATGTTTCCTCTTTTCTGCTTTGTAGTCGTCATGTCTATTTGGTTGTTTTATTTTTCAAATACAGTACTTCCAGACAATCAAAGAAAGGCAAGAACCATGTTAACTAACATTATAAAAACCAGACCTGCCTTAAATTTTGAAGAAGGGAAATTTATAAAAGAAATGAATCCCTTTAGCATAAAAATTGGAAAAAAAAGTGGAGACAATGGAGAAATATGGGAGGATGTTTTCATTTATAAAAATACTTTCCCTAATGAAGATCAACAAACCATAATTTCAAAGAAAGGTAATATTGTTTCTAAAAATAACTATTTTCTTAAATTAGAATTGTACGATGGTTACATCTACCAAGAAGATATTAAAGGCAAAAGTCCTGCAGCCTTGGCTAAACAAGAAAGTAGTGTTATAAAATTTGATACATTAACCCAATACTTTGATATTTCTGATTTAATAAAAAAGTCATTAGATCAAGAATCAGGCGGAGATAATTACAGATACAAATCCTTTTCTAAACTTGATGTATATATAGACTCTATACAAAAATCTAATCAAATTTATTACAAACAATTCGCAGATTATAGTCTATCTTTTTTATTAAGTAATAGTAGCCCCTTGGACTCTATAGATTACTCAAACTATAAAGCTAATCTCCCTTTTGATTGGAATAAGTTAGACAGTAATACTCAAGTAAGAATAGTTCAATCAGCCATTGATAATGTAAAGTATGCTAAATCAGAATTAGAAGCTAGAACTCCCGAAATAAAGTCTACCGGTAAGTACATCTCAAAAATGATTATATGGCAACATAAAAATGTAATTTCTTTTTCATTTACTTGCATAGTATTCTTTTTAATAGGGGCACCTTTAGGATCTATAATTAGAAAAGGAGGTGTGGGTATGCCTGTTATTGTCGCTGTTATCATATTTATTATTTTTTACGTATTGGGCTTGTATATGGAAAATTTAGCCAAAAATCAAATTATGAACGCCTATTGGGCTTCATGGATACCCAACCTAGTTTTTTTTCCTTTAGGTATTTTTCTAACATTAAAATCAATGAAAGATTCTGACCTTTTTGATGTTAATAACTACTTAGGTCCTTTAAGAAAATTTTTTAAAATGATCAACGGCAATAAAAACACAGAACACAAAAGATATCAATAATTTATTCTAAATATTGCACAATCCATTGATACTTGCTGTCTGAAGATGAGATAGCTTTAATTGGATTTTCTCCTTTTAACCTAAGTTCAATTATTTTATTTTTATACTTACGCAAATAAATATTCCTTTGTAGTTCGTCTTCTGTAGCCTTATTTAAATTTATCTTTTTAATATTTTCAACTTTTACAACAAAAGCATTTAAAAGTGAATCTTTATTTCTACTAGTAATACCATAAACATCATCCAACTGATTTTTGGATACAAATCCCCCTAATCCATTACGAAAACTTATTAAACGTTTCGCTAGCACAGCATCGCCCAAAATTGCATAAATATCATTGTATGTTGCTTTATTTAAATCTATTTTATTTTTCAAAGTTGATTTCAGTTGTTTATGAATTGAAGACTCACCTTCCGGTAATCGAATATAAGCTGCTAGTTCTTTATATTTTTCATCAGATATAACAAAACACTTTTTAATTTGTTCTTTAGAAGTAAACTTACCACCCAAGATCCCCTTATATTTAAGTATAACCTCTGCCTGCTTTTTGGTGAAACCAATTTTAACCCAATCATGTAAAGTGTAATCATTAGGATCAAATAAAGTCAATGAATAAGTATTTTTTTGTAAATTTTGAATTTCTTGTTTTGCTGTATTGGTACGAAACTTTTCGGGCAGTTGTATGTATGATTCTAACTCTTTATATTTTTCCTCTGATATTACAAAACATTTTCTAATTTGTTCTTTTGAAGTAAAAGTCCCGCCCAGTAATTCTTTATACTTCAAAATAACATCTGACTGCTTTTTGGTAAAACCTATCCTTTGCCAATCTTCAGAAGTATATTGATTCGGATCAAAAAATTTCAATGAATCCTTAGGATATGAAGAGCCAAATTCTGTAATCTGGGATTTTATGGAATGAGGCAATTCATTAACTATTATTGAAGATTTTTTTATAAACTTATCCTTATGTAAAAATATTTCTAAAGCAATAATAAATACTATAAGTAGTAACACTCCTACTCTTTGCTGTTTGATCATTTTAAGCCGAAACATACTCATAATTAAATAAGATTTTACAAACTATTAATAAAGATTTAGTGCCAAGTTTAAAATTCGTTACAAACTAAGAATCAAAATTAAGGAAAACTTTCAGTGTTTTATCTAATCCTTAATTGTAAATGTTATGCATAAGTTTATTATTAAAATTTACTAAATAATCTTCTTACTCAACAAAAAAACTACAAACCTAATTAATTATTAATTCAATAATTTTAAGCGTTTATTCAGCCAATTAAAAATAAAATTCAAAACAAATCCACCTTATTACTATCAATAATTAAAAACGAATAATTATTTTTTATCTTATTATAGATGTAGTATTTAAATAAACATGCTATTATTCTCAATAAAATACTTAAATTTATCAAAAAATATTTGTGTATAATAAAAAACTATTCTAAATTTGGTTTAAGATTTACGAAAAAGACAATTATTTAATAAAGATGTTCAATACAAACCATAATATAGTCATTCTCATTCTTTTGGTCATTTCCTTATAAGAAGAGAAAGGTTATTGGTATTATGCATCCATTTAAAAAAGATTTATATAAAGCCTTTCTCTAGAAGTGAGAAAGGTTTTTTATTTATAAAAAATATCGGACAATGAAAACACAATTACGAAGTCATACAAGCACACAAGGGAGAAGAATGGCTGGAGCCAGAGCATTATGGAGAGCTAATGGTATGAAGGAAGAACAAATGGGTAAACCTCTAATTGCCATAGTAAATTCATTTACTCAATTTGTTCCTGGGCACGTGCATCTACATCATATTGGACAGTATGTAAAGGAAGAAATTGAAAAACTAGGCTGTTTTGCTGCTGAATTTAACACCATTGCTATAGACGATGGAATTGCTATGGGGCATGACGGTATGCTCTATTCCCTACCATCTAGAGACCTTATCGCTGACAGCGTTGAATACATGGTCAATGCCCATAAAGCTGATGCTATGATTTGTATAAGTAATTGCGATAAAATTACACCTGGTATGCTAATGGCAGCCATGCGATTAAATATACCAACTATATTTGTTTCTGGTGGTCCCATGGAAGCCGGAAATCACAACAATCAACACTTAGATTTGGTTGATGCTATGATAAAATCTGCAGATAGCACAGTTTCCGATAAAGAGGTAAACGCTATTGAAAGGTTAGCTTGTCCCACCTGCGGATCATGTTCCGGAATGTTTACCGCAAACTCTATGAATTGTTTAAATGAAGCTATTGGGCTTGCACTCCCCGGAAATGGTACTATTGTCGCTACCCATGCAAACAGAAAAAAACTATTTATAGATGCTGCCCACCACATCGTTGAAAATGCATATAAATATTACAGAGACGGCGATGAATCTGTACTACCAAGAAACATTGCTACCAAACAAGCCTTTCTTAATGCTATGACTCTTGATATAGCCATGGGTGGATCTACCAACACTATACTTCATCTTCTTGCAATTGCTAATGAAGCTGAAGTTGATTTTACTATGGATGATATTGATGCTTTATCAAGAAAAACTCCTTGTTTATGTAAAGTTGCTCCAAATAGCACGAAATACCACATACAAGATGTTAATCGTGCAGGCGGAATTTTAAATATCATGCATGAATTAGCCAAAGGTCATTTAATTGATATCTCAACCCCAAGGGTGGATGGTCTCACTTTAGGACAAGCGATTGAAAAATACAACTTATGTAAAAGTAATGTTGATGAAAAAGTTCTTGAATTATATAAATCAGCACCCGGAAATAAATTTAATCTAGTCATGGGTTCTCAAAACTCTCAATACGAAGAGTTAGATACGGACCGGAGTGAAGGTTGTATTAGAGATGTAGAACATGCTTATACCCAAGACGGTGGACTAGCCATTTTAAAAGGAAATATAGCACTTAACGGATGTGTGGTAAAAACCGCAGGTGTTGATGAAAGTATTTTTAAATTTACTGGAAAAGCTAAAATTTTCCAATCTCAAGACGATGCTTGCGAGGGAATCCTTAACGGAAGCGTTCAGTCTGGAGACGTAGTAATAATTACATATGAAGGACCTAAGGGAGGTCCGGGAATGCAAGAAATGCTTTATCCAACCTCTTATATTAAATCAAGACATTTAGGTAAAGAATGTGCCTTAATTACTGACGGACGTTTTTCTGGAGGAACATCTGGGCTTTCCATTGGGCATGTCTCACCAGAGGCAGCAGCTGGTGGAAATATTGGTTTGGTTAAAGATGGGGATATTATTGAAATTGATATACCCAACCGAAGTATTAATGTAAAAATCTCCGATCAAGAATTGGCTTTTAGAAGAGAGCAAGAATTAGCCAAAGGTGAAAATGCATTTAAACCCCACAGAGATAGAAAAATTTCTAAGGCTTTAAAAGCTTATGCTAGCATGGTTAGTTCCGCAGATTTGGGAGCGGTAAGAATTATTAAATAAATAAAAATATAAACATAGAAAGCTATGAGTAACAATAAAATTTCCGGGAGTGAAGCTCTAATCCGTTCATTAATAGCTGAGGGAGCGGATACTATTTTCGGTTACCCCGGAGGAGCTATCATGCCTGTATTTGATACCCTATATGATTATAAAGATAAAATTAAACATTACCTTGTAAGACATGAACAGGCGGCCGCACACTCCGCCCAAGGTTATGCACGGGTAACCGGAAAGGCTGGAATTGTTTTAGTAACCTCTGGTCCCGGAGCTACCAATACAATCACTGGTATTGCTGACGCTATGATTGATAGCACACCTTTAATAGTAATTGCTGGTCAAGTATCCTCAAGCTTACTTGGAAGCGACGCATTTCAAGAAGCAGACATAGTAGGTATAACTAAACCCATTTGTAAATGGGCTTACCAAGTAAGAAAAGCTGAAGATATTGCTTGGGCTATTGCTAGAGCTTTCTATATAGCTAATACTGGACGTAAAGGCCCGGTAGTTATTGATATAACTAAAGATGCACAACAAGGCTTACTTGAATACTCCTATAAGCCCATGAACTTCATACGTAGCTACCAACCGGTTCCTGACATTAACCTTAATGATATACAGGAAGCGGCAAAATTAATTAATGGAGCAAAAAAACCTTTGGCTCTTATTGGTCAGGGAGTGCTTTTAGGAGAAGCTGAAAATGAACTAAAAATATTTTTAGAAAAAGCAGACATACCCGCTGCTTCTACGATCCTTGGCTTATCTGCTCTACCCACCAATCATACGCTTAACATGGGAATGCTAGGGATGCATGGGAATGTAGCTCCAAATATGAAAACCAATGAATGTGACGTATTAATTGCTATTGGAATGCGTTTTGACGATCGAGTTACCGGAGATCTAAATACTTATGCCAAGCAAGCCAAAGTTATCCATTTTGATATTGACCCTGCTGAAATAGATAAAAATGTAAAAACAACAGTCAAAGTCTTAGGTGATGCTAAAGAAACTTTAAGTGAAGTTACCAAATTCATTAGTGAAAATAAGCATACTGAATGGAAAAATAGTTTTAAGGTATTCATTGATAAAGAAGAAAAATTCGTAATTGAAGAAGAAATTCATCCGCAAGACGGAGGAATTAAAATGGGAGAAGTAGTAAGAAAAGTTTCTGAAGCTACTAATAACGAAGGAATTCTTGTTACGGATGTTGGGCAGCATCAAATGATGGGGGTACGTTACTTTAAATACAAGGAAACGCGAAGTGTTGTTACCTCCGGAGGTTTAGGGACTATGGGCTTTGGATTACCGGCAGCTATTGGTGCAAAAATTGGAAATCCTGATAGAACCGTTTGTCTTTTTGTTGGAGATGGTGGATTTCAAATGACTTTGCAAGAACTCGGAACTATTATGCAATATGGAATTGATGTTAAAATCATCATTCTAAATAATCATTTTCTGGGAATGGTAAGACAATGGCAAGAACTCTTTTTTGACGAAAGATATTCAGAAACTATTATGGATAACCCTGATTTTGAAGCGATAGCCAAAGCCTATCGAATAGAAGCAAAAACTATTAATAAAAGAGAAGATTTAGATGCTGCTATCCATGAAATGATTCAGCACAAGGGGTCTTACCTATTAGATATACAAGTAGAATTAAAAGGTATGGTTTATCCCATGGTGCCCGCAGGAACATGTGTTACTAACATCTTACTAGGAAATTCTGAAAAAGCCTAAGTCATTAAATTCTTTAATTTAATTAATTCTTATATTAAGAAACCATGGAACAGAAAAATAATAATACTTTATATACCATCACCATTTTTTCAGAAAATACTGTTGGTATTTTAGGTCAGGTTACCAGCGTATTTACTCGAAGATTTTTAAACATTGAAACCTTATCCGTTTCACCTTCAGCTATTGAAGGAATACATAAATTTACCATTACTACTTTCTGCAATAAAGAAACAGTAGAAAAAATCGTAAAGCAAATTGATAAAGGTGTTGATGTACTAAAATCTTACTATAACACAGATGAAGAATTAATTCATCAAGAAATTGCTTTATATAAACTTTCAACCTCTGAATTTTTAAAGATTGGATCTGTAGAAAATTTAATCCGTAAGTATAATGCACAAATTCTAGAAATTAACGAAATTTGTGTGGTTATACAAAAAACTGGACATTATGAAGACACTCAAGCTCTTTTTAAAGAGCTAAGCAATTCCATTCAAGTCTTACAATTTATACGCTCTGGAAGAATCGCAATTAATACTTCAAAAATTGAACGCCTAAGCGATATGCTTTCCGAGCTTAAAATCAAAGAATCAAATGAAAAACAATAAATTAATTAAAAAATAATAATATGGCAGAAATGAATTTTGGCGGAGTAGTTGAAAATGTAGTTACTCGTGAAGAATTTCCTTTAGAAAAAGCTAGAGAAGTTTTAAAAAATGAAACCATTGCAGTAATTGGTTATGGTGTACAAGGTCCAGGACAAGCATTAAATCTTCGTGACAACGGATTTAATGTTATTATCGGACAAAGAAAAGGAGGAAAAACATGGGAAAAAGCAATCGCTGACGGTTGGGTTCCTGGCGAAACTCTTTTTGACATTGAAGAAGCGGCTGCTAAAGGCACTATCATTCAATATTTATTGTCTGATGCTGCACAAATTGAAGTATGGCCGAAATTAAAACCGCACTTAACCGCTGGTAAAGCTCTTTATTTCTCTCACGGATTTGGTATAACTTTTAATGATAGAACCGGTATTGTTCCTCCGAGTGATATTGATGTTATTTTAGTAGCTCCTAAAGGCTCAGGAACTAGTTTAAGACGTATGTTCTTAGAAGGTAGAGGTTTAAACTCTAGCTTTGCAATCTTCCAAGATGCTACTGGAAAAGCTAAAGAAAGAACGATTGCTTTAGGAATTGGTGTAGGTTCCGGATACTTATTTGAAACTGACTTTAAAAGAGAAGTTTATTCTGACCTTACTGGAGAAAGAGGAACTTTAATGGGTGCTATACAAGGTATTCTATTGGCTCAATACGAAGTGTTACGTGAAAATGGACATACTCCTTCTGAAGCTTTCAATGAAACAGTGGAAGAACTTACTCAATCTTTAATGCCTTTATTTGCTGAAAAGGGTATGGATTGGATGTATGCCAACTGCTCTACTACTGCACAAAGAGGTGCTTTAGATTGGATGGGACCATTCCACGACGCAACTAAACCTGTATTTGCTAAGTTATACTCTGAAGTTGCTTGTGGAAATGAAGCACAAAGATCCATCGATACAAATTCTAAATCAGACTACAGAGAAAAACTTGAAGACGAATTAAAAGCTCTTCGTGAAAGTGAAATGTGGAGAACTGGCGCCGTAGTAAGAAAATTAAGACCTGAAAATAATTAAAATTAATTATAAAATAAAAAAGCGATCCCAAAAAAGGGATCGCTTTTTTTGTGGTATTGATTTATGAATTAATTTTTTATAATTTTTTGCACGTTAGAAAATTCTTCGGAAGATAATTTTATAAAATAAACTCCAGAAGTTAAATGCTGAATATTAATGTTGCCTTGCTCTCCTACAAAAGAATATTCTGCGATCTGTCTTCCTGATAGATCTAAAATTTGAACCTCTACCTTTTTTGTATTTCCTTTCATTTTAAAATTTAATACTCCATGCGTTGGGTTAGGAGAAACTCTTGTTTCCGAAGAGATTGAAGTATCAGGTTCAGGTTTAGGATTCAGAATAATTTCTGTACTTTCATTTTCTTCAATTAAAATATTTTTTTCAATATCGGAAATGTAAGAATCAGAATAAGTTACTGTTAAGTGAATTTTATGAACGCCTAGGGATTTGAATGTAACTACTGGATGGGATTCTGTTGAAGTAATTGAATTACTTCCGTCTTCAAATCTCCATAAATAATCAATGGGTTCACCTGTGGTTTGTAAACTAAAAGTAATAGGTTCATTCTGCCGAAGAACTTCCTGATCTTCTAGAATTTCTCCCTTCGGAGCAATGAACTGCTGATTAGAGATTCTTATAAACGTAATATATTCATCTTCTTCAATTTTTTGAGTCCCAAAAACTAAAGGTTGATCGTTGGATTGTAAGAGTAAACCTTGTAAATTTAAAGATTCTTCAAAAGAGATTTTGCCTTGATTGGTAAAAGTAGTATCTAACTGCCCCTCGGCATGTAAACGTATCATTTCATAATATCCATCCGTATGTAAATACAGTAAAAGTAATTTATCGTCCGATTGAGTCTTGAGACTAATTAAACGTTTAGAATGATCAACGGTATATTTTCCCTGATTGGCAAAACTGCTATCTAAGCTACCATCTGTATTTAAGCGTATCACCTCTAAAGCTCCTTTGGAGTTTTCTATTACAAAAATTAATTTGTTATCAGTACGTATAGTATATCTATATACATTTACCTCCTCCGATAGTAATTCATTTAAATTTAAGGTTCCATTATTTCCAAAAGTAGCGTCAATATCTCCATTCTGTAACCAACGTGAAATTAAATTATTTTTAATTCCAATGATTTTATAGTCCGGCTGCACTAAAAGATTATCTGGTAGAAAACTCATTTTTGGTTGAAATGTTGGATCCATTTCTCCGTTAAAATTGCAACGATAGATTCCTTGGTTGCGTGCTCCGGAATCAAATTCATGCCCTAACGACAATACTCCGCTTTTAATAAACAAAAATTTATCTTCATTTTGCAAGATTAGTGAATAAATTTTCTCGTTGTTTATATTGCTATAAGTATTAAAAATTGTCTTATCATTAGATCCATTTATATCAGAAATAAGCAACCTTCTCCCTGTATCATTTCCATTTTTGTATACTAAATTAGTTAAATATCTTCCATTGGGAAGTTTAATCATATCAATTATAGTTGTCGTTTGATTGAGTCCATCTATTCCATAATAATTAATTTTATTTCCATTTTCATCAAGAATTATATTGGAACCTGACTTACCTACAGGAGATGTAACAAAACTTACAGGTAATATTTCACCTATAATATTATCGTCGTTGCTAATACTTGAAACTAAGTCATAATTATCAATTTCATTCTCAATTTGAAAATAACTCCCATCTATTTTTCCTTGATTGTCTATTCTTACGATTCTTGAATCATTGGATGAAAATAATATTTTATCCTCTTTCTGTAAGATGATGCTTGTTAATTTTTGTACAGGTTTTTTAGATCCGAACATCAAAACACCTTGAGTTCCAAACGAAGAATCCATTTCTCCCTTAACATTAAATTTATACAAAGCCAGTTTTGATTTTCGCTTAGTCCCTGTTTGATAATTACCTATAGATATTAAATCACCATTATTTTTTTCAATAGTTCCAATCGTTGATTCATTTAACATAGAACCTGGGGAAGAGTGATTAAAAGACAAAACACCCTTTATACCAAAATTCTCTACTATATCACCCTTAGCGTCTAATAAATAATAGGATATATTGGGAGTCATAGAACTATCTGTACTTCCTGAAAAAAGTAAATTCCCATTGTTAAGCTCTGTAATTTCTTTTATGAGAAGATCTTGAAAGAAAAAATTATCAATTTGGATATGCTCTTTATTAAATAGTATTTTTTTTCCATCGGGAGTGGTCTTTTGAACTATTACTTTTAAAATACCATCTACTGTCTCAACATTCGCAAAAAAAAGAAGGTTTCCGTCTTTAAGTGTTTTAATCTTTATATTCGTTGCCGCATTAAAACTAGAATCATTAATATCATTTATAGAAAGTAATCCGTCCTCAGTGCCAAAACTTTTATCTATAGACCCATTGGAAGTAAATTGTAATGCTTGAAAGGAATTGGATGAAAAAAAATCTGATCCTGAGATTATTATTTCTCCTAAACTTTTAGATACTATATCAGTAGAAAGCCTAGTAAATATATTTGGAATAAGAGCTTTCCCTTGTGCTCCAAAACTAGAATCTAAATATCCATCCTGTCCTATCCTAAGCAAATACCTAAGTTTATTTTGATTATCCGTACATGTTACTAATACTTTATCGTCCTTTTGAATTGTACTACCGATATAACCAAGATTTGTATAGGTAACTTCTCCATTGGTTCCATAATTTTTATCTGAAGTACCATCTGCCAAAAATCTTTGAAGTTTAAAGCTAGTGTTATCATTTTCTGTAGTAATCGCTAAAATTTTCTTATCAAATAATAGAAAAATCTTTGCATTTATTATGTTTTTTATTCTTCCGTTAGTAGCAAAAGAAGTATCTAGAGTATAGTCAGAATTTAATCTAAAGATTCCATTATTGGATGCAATTAATATTTTCCCATCTTCATAGGTTTGATAGCTATAAGGATAGTCGTCTTGCTCATCAGGTTGAAGCTGAACAATGCCATTCTCTCCATAAGTTTTGTCATACCCTAACTTTTGAGAATAACTTAGTAAAGAAAATAAAAAAAATAGCAATAAAAAAAATAGATTTTTTTTATTGTTTAAGGTTAGTTTTAAATTAGTTTTTGTTACAAAAGTAACATTTTATACTGATTACTTTTAAGATAATATTTAAATATTATGTTTAAAATATCAAAAAAAGGATTTTTATTTCTCAATTTACACGAATTTATGCCTTGTAGATTTAGGTTAATCAATGAAATTTTTACAATATCTGCCATTGATTTTATAAAATTTATAAACTACAGAATCTCTACAGAGTTATTTACTACATTTGATCTATATAAATTTTAAAATAAATATGTTATGAAAAAGATTATCATAGTTCTAGCAGCAGTCGCTTCTACTTCTTTCATATTTGCAGGAATTAGTAATCCAGCTGTTTTTTCTTTACAAGGAAAATTTCAAAAAAATCCATACTATAAAATCATTCCTGCTTCTGAGCTACCTGCTAATATTCAAGAGACTATTAACCAATATTTGGGAGGGATGTCTAAAGTTACAAGAGCTACCATTGATGATTATAAATACGAAGTTGAAACCCAAGATGGTTATAGAGCTAAATTTAAATTAAATGGCTCAATAATTAAAGTTGAATCTAACAATCAAGCCATCCCTTTAAGTATTTTATCTAAATTACCGGGCAATATACATACTTATGTCAAATCTAAATATGCTGATTGGAAATTGCTAGAGGTTAAAATAAAATCTTCTAAAATTGAATTGGAACTTGAAAAAGACCATTTGGAAGGTGAATTAGAATTTAATGGTTCAGGGATCTTAATTAAAGAGGATATTGATAGTTAATTTTAATTATTATACTCATAAAAAAAGCTTTCAATTTATGAAAGCTTTTTTTATTTATACTTATCATCTGATCTCAGTTAACTATTTTATTAAAAGCACATTTATGAATTAAAATTTATTCTGAATAAGTAAATATAAATATTTCTTTGATTCTATTGTCTCTTATTATTTTTTATAGGAAAATTTATTTATAATAATACTATTTGTATATAAAAATAGTTTATCTTAGAAAAAAGCCTTAAAAGTTTGTTGTTTGTAACGAAATTTTGTCTCTCCTATGAAATTACTAGTAATTGAAGATGAATTGGATTTACAAGAATCCATTGAATTAACCCTTAGTGCCGAGGGATTTTCTATTGAAACTGCTTCTGATTTTCCTACAGCAGAGGAAAAGATATATCTTTATGAATACGATTGTATTATTGTAGACCTTACTCTCCCTGGGGATGGTAGTGGATTAGACTTAATAAAAAAACTTAAAGAAAAAGAATCCAATTCAGGAATAATTATTATTTCTGCTCGTGATTCTTTGGATGATAAACTTAAAGGATTAGACATTGGAGCGGATGATTATTTAACAAAACCTTTTCATCTTTCGGAATTAAGCGCTCGTATTAAATCTATTATAAGAAGAAGAGGGTTAATGGGCTTGAATGAATATGTATTTCATGAAATAACGATTATTTTGGAGGGACGAAAAGCCATTGTAAATGGGAATGAACTTATACTTACAAAAAAAGAATATGATTTATTGCTATATTTTATTATGAATAAAAACAAAATTTTAAGTAAAGAAATGATTGTAGAGCATTTGTGGGGAGATGAGGTTAGCACCATGGCAGATTCTCTGGACTTTGTTTACACTCATATTAAAAACCTTAGAAAGAAGCTTATAGATAAAGGATGTAAAGACTATGTGCAAACGGTTTATGGTATTGGATACAAGTTTTCAGAAGCATGAATTTAGATCAAATTATTCGTAAAAATTTAATTAAAGGCATATGCCTCGTTATGTTGTTGGGATGTTTATCTCACTTTATTATTTTTAGGTATTTTACTTATAAATATAACGACAAGATTCTTTACGAATATAAAAAAGGGATTGAAAATTATGTGAAGTTGCATGATACTTTACAAGTATACTCTTCTACCATGTTAAAACCTTCAAGAATTGAAGAACAAATTATTAAAGATCCCTCTCATCACCCAGAAAGTGTTAAAGATATTTTATTATATAATGAGGTCACTCAAGACTATCGTTCCTTCCGTCAACTTTGTTTTACCATTTACTATAAAAACCATTGGCATCTTATAAAAGTAAACCAGCCTTACATCGAATCTAAAGATTTGCTTATCCTTATTATCCTGTCTTTATTTCTCATTATGCTTTTGCTTCTTCTTTTTATCTATTTAGTGCTTTACTATTTAAGAAAAGACATAGGAATACCGTTTTATAAAAATTTAAGACTTTTGCGTAACTATAATGTGAAAGCGCATTCCGAATTATCTTTGGTAGATTATAATGTACATGAACTCAATGATTTTAATAAAGTAATTCGAAAAATGTTACGGAAAATTAATGCGGATTATGAAAACTCAAGAATTTTTATTGAAGACGCTTCCCATGAAATGCAGACTCCATTGTCTATCATAAAGTCAAGGCTTGAACTTATTTTACAAAGCAATCTCATCCAAGATGAATGGCAGACCAAAAATATACAAATTATTTTAAGAGCAACTACCCGTCTTTCTAAGCTAAACCGCTCATTATCATTACTTACAAAAATCAATAATGATCAATTTCATAACAAAGAATCAATTGATTTTAAATATCTTATTATCAATTATTTATCAGAAATGGAAGAACTTATGGCAAGTAAAGATATAATAACTGAAGTTCAATTAGAATCTTTTACTTTTGAGATTGATCCTATTCTTGCTGATCAATTAATTTCTAATCTATTAAACAATGCCATTTTTCATAATTTATCTAATGGGGGTAAAATAAAAATAACATTAGAAGAAAACGGTTTTTTACTAATTGAAAATACTTGTCTACCAATTGCTACTTCAGAAAATTTATTTAATCGTCTGATTCATGGTAAAAAAGAAAATTCTACCGGGTTGGGTTTAAATATAGTAAAATCTATTTGTGATAAAAATAATATTTCAATAGAATATAAACATATAGATACGTCCATCTTTCAAATTTTCATAAATTTTTACAAATCTTAAATTTTAAAGATTTAGAATTTTTATACATCATCAGCAGTTAATAAAATTTCACCCAATTTTTAATCTAAAAAATCTGCTAAAAAATTATTTTATTCATTAAAAGGATATAACTAATTTTGCGCTATGACACTGAATGACAGGTTAAAAAATTTAGTAGATAGCATTCCGAAAAATTTATGTGGAGTTTATTATTTGCTTAATGATAAAAATGAAATTATCTATATAGGCAAAAGTATTAATATAAAAAAAAGATTAAATCAACATTTTAAATCTACGGATAAAAAAGAAATAAAACTGCAAAATTTGTCCCACTTTGTACAATATGAAAATACAGGTAACGAATTAATAGCATTGTTAAGAGAATCTGAGTTAATTAAAAAACATTTACCAATTTTTAATCGAGCGCAAAGAAAGATCAATTTCTACTATGCTTTATACAAAGAGACTAATGAACAGGGATATCACTCACTTTTAATAAAAAAAATAGATCCTGCTTTACCAGAAATCTTAACCTTTACTTCCTTGCGTGAGGCTAAAAATTACCTGTTTAAAATTACGGAAATATATCAATTATGCCAGAAAATTAATGGGTTGTACAAAACTCAATCTTCCTGCTTTCAATACAGCATTAAAGAATGTCAAGGGGCTTGCATACAAAAAGAAGATCCTAAATCTTATAATGCTAGAGTCAATAAATTTGTAAGAACTACGAGACTACCAAAAAAAGATTTTTTATTTGAATTGCAAGGCAGAACAGAATCTGAAAAAGGAATTGTTCTTATAGAAAAAGGAGCTTATAAGGGGTTTGGTTATTGCCCTATACCAATTACATCTAAAGAAGAAATGATATCCTACATTGAGACAAAACAAGACAATAAAGATGTAAGGAAAATTTTATTTAGACATATCAAAAAAGAATGGTTGAATTAAATTTACAATATCTACTTCAATCTTTGGATGATAGATGTATTGATTTATAATTTCCAGGATATTTTAGTAGCTCTTAGTTGTATATAACCTATAATAGTTCCTTTGCTTGATTATATAATTCGTTTATATCTCTATATTTCTTAAAGGATATATTTTTATTTAGATCAATAAGTAGACTTAAAATATCAAGAATTAATTTTAATGGCTCAATCTCATCGCCAAATAAATTTTTGTCAAAGTCTATACCTACCATTAAACCGTCATTACACATCCCAACACACCAATTTTCTAAAAATTCACTAAGTAATAAGGGTGATACCTGATAATCCCTCCATTCCTTTTCAATGCATGATTTAGCCAATGATTCATCTGACCAAAAACAAATCATTTCTATGGGATCTCCATTTTCATCTTCAACTCTATTTGAATAAGAGGTTGCATAGCCTTTATTGTTTTCCAGCGCATATAATCTTTCATTTGCAACTACTCTAGTTACAAAATTTTTATATTTATTTTGGATGGTACTAGGGTTCTGAAGCATAATTTATATTATATATTTAGTAATTATTTTCCGATACAAAACTTACCAAAAATATTACCCAACAATTCATCATTAGAAACCTGCCCGATAATTTCACCCAAGGCTTCTAAAGCTCTACGTAAATCTATAGCTACCAATTCACTACTTAATCCGGATTGTAATCCTTTTTTACATAGTTCTAGAGATTCTTTTGCTTTTAATAAGGCATTTAGATGGCGTGTATTATTTACAATGGTTTGAGAAGATGCTTTTTGTTTCTCTATATACAAATACATTTCTTCTTTTAATAGCTCTAAATTAATATTTTCTTTTGCAGAAATTTTAATAACCGGATATTTATTTTCAGTACTTTTTGAAAGTTCGGTATTTTCAATATCTATATTTTTATCTTGTTTATTTAAACAGAGAATTATAAATACATTTTCTCTTTTAACCCTATTTAAGTCTGCTTCTACTTCTTTCCAACTTAAGGTCTCAATATCAACTAAATAAAGAATAATTGCAGCGGTATTAGCTTTTTCTAATGCTTTAGCTACCCCTATGGCTTCAATAGCATCCTGTGTTTCTCTCAACCCAGCGGTATCAATAAATCGGAATTGAATTCCATTAATATTAATAAACTCTTCAATGGTGTCTCGAGTAGTTCCTGCAATATCGCTAACAATTGCCCGATCTTCATTTAATAATGCATTAAGAAGGGTAGACTTACCAGCATTAGGTTTCCCTATGATAGCTACTGGTACACCATTTTTAATAGCATTACCATAAGTAAAGGATTCAATTAAAGGATTAATTTCATACAGAATTTGATTGAGCAATTGTATAAGCTGAGAACGATCTGCAAATTCTACATCTTCTTCAGAAAAATCCAATTCCAGTTCCAACAGAGAAGCTAAATCTAACAATTCAATTCTCAATTCTTTTAACAAAGAGGAAAATCCACCACGCATTTGAGAAATCGCCATATCATGACTGGCTTTATTTTCAGAAGCTATTAAATCGGCAACGGCTTCTGCCTGACTTAGATCTATTCTTCCATTTAGAAAAGCTCTCTGAGTAAATTCACCTGCTATTGCCAAACGACATCCTTTTTTTACCAATAAATTTAGAATTTCCTGTAATATATAAGAGGAACCGTGGCAGGAAATTTCCACCAAATTTTCAGATGTAAATGTACGTGGAGCTAAGAATACAGAAACCATTACCTCATCAATAATTTCTTTCTCATTTACAATATACCCATAATTTAAGGTATGACTTTGCACAACCTTTAGGTTTTTACCTTTAAATATAGAATTTACAATTTCCACGGATTTCTCACCTGAAACTCGAATAATTCCTAAAGCTCCAATTCCTTGAGGAGTAGCTAAGGCGCAAATGGTATCTTGATACATTATATAATATTACGATACAAATGTAGTATTTTTGAATAAGGTTAGTATTTATGAAGCAAGATTAAAATAATTGAATTTTATATTTTATACAACGAAAATTAAAATTTAATATTTAAAAAATTAAGCCCTTAAATTTCACCATTGAATTTAAGAGCTTATTTAAATAAATTATCTAAATATTAGTTTAACCTCTATCAATTAAAGTAGGCTTTAGGATTTTTGTTTTAAAACATTTAATAACTAAACCCTCAACTTTAGTTACATCAAAAGGTCGACAAGAGAAAACATCCAGAGCAGCATACCTTTTTTCCGGCCATGTATGAATACTTAAATGACTTTCTTCTAAAAGAAGAATACCAGTGACTCCTACGGGTTGAAATTGTTTATAGGCTTCTTCAACCTTTTTCAATTCTAAAACCTTAACCAAATTGTTACATAATTCTTGAATGGGCTTCACAAAAGAAATGGATCGTTCATCGCACTCAAAAATGTCTAAAATAAAATGTTTACCAACCATTTCTTAAATTATAAAGTGTGAAATAAATTCGCATTCATCGTTTATAATTTTAGAATTTTGATGTCTTACATTAAAGGCCAAGGGCTGATCGGAATAAAACATTCCAAATTGATAGGAATATCCTTCCTCATCTTTCGGTAAAGGATAATATTTTTGATATACACACGGTTGATTCTGGTAATCTCCCTCCGTTTTCTCAACTCTATCAGTTTTAATCTCTATATTTTCTCCAATTCTGCCATACATGGGCTTTTTTACATATTCTTGTAAAAAATTCGAATTATTATAGGTCTCTGCCACTAGAGAGTTTGGAAATTTTTCAGTAATATAAGATAGAAATTTTTTATTTTGCCAAAGGGTTGTATACAATGGATTTAATACAATCACTTTTCTATCTTGCGAAATTTTTATCAAGGTGTGTGCCAATTCAGGTTCAAACTCAAACATCCAATCCCACGGAATCATTTTAAACCAAATATCTATGGGTTGAAACTCTCCATTTCCTAACTCATAAAACAAACCTTCTTCTTCTGAAAAAATTATGTCGGTTAAGTCCTTATACAACACCTGCAATCCTGCCTGATGAGCTTGCATAAGCATAGTATTACAGTTAGCTAAATCTTCGGGATGCCCCAGCGAACTAGCAACCATTTGTATCTCCTCAAAATTAAAAAATTGCTTTAGCTGTTTAAATTGAGTGATTAAATGATCTTCCAAGAAATTAAAAGCTGTTGATTGTGCCTCTCTATTTTGCATTTTTTGCCATAGAATAGTTTCTGGAAGTGTACTAAATGTGTCTGCATTAAACTCAATAACCCTCAATCCTAAACCATCTACTCCACCATTGAAGTCAAATCTCCCAGCAAAAAATGGAAAATCTGCTCTATTCTCCCAAGAATGAATAATCGCTGACTGGAAGGATTTTGGAATTCCTAGATAGTCTAAATGATTATTTTGAATTAGATGATCGGTAGCTTTTACGAAAAGATCAAAGGTTTCATTCGTAAGTTTTTTAAAAGATTCCATTTCTTGCGAGTAAATCCCAATCATTTCATCTACAAAATATTCTTGTCCTGCCAACCATTGCAAGACAGGAGGAAGCTGAGCTTTTTTAAAACTCTTTACTCTTTTAAATCTACTATCCTCCATAAGAACGGGTGGATCTAAATCCTGAACGTGAAGTACTACTGCTTTTAGATCCAAATCCAGATTTAGGATTTTTGATAGTCCTAACTGTTCGGGTAGCCGTTCTGTTTACTTCGTTATTGGTTTGATTCGCTTGATTATAAGCTTCTGGTGTTTTATATGCATTAGGATTGGGTACAAAATTAGAATTCATTCCTCCCCCCATAAATCGAGACATCAAAGAATACATTAAAATACCAGAAAGAAAACCTGTTCCTGCATGGCTTGAAGGAGCTTTTTCAATCTCATTTTTGACCTGCGTAGAATTTAAAGTATCCACCTTACCATCTGCATAATGGACAATAGCTTTAGATTCATCCGGATTTGCTATAGTTTTCTCACTTATAATTTTGAATTCCCCATCTTTCCCTTCTTCAATTTCCGTTATCACTCCTTTCGTAGGCTTTACTTCTTCTACACTTATCGTTTCTTCCTCATTGGAATTTCCCTTGCAAGCGCTCAACATAAACGTACTTGCAATAAAAATACCTCCCAAAGCTATTTTGGATAACTTATTAAGAGTTAAAATATTTTTTTTCATATTTGTGAATCCTTAGTTAGATAAGCAAAATTAACAAATTTAAATGAAAGTAAAATATTCTCTGTCTCTGGCTGTCTTTATTGCTGGATTATGTTCTATTGTTTATGAATTATTAATAAGTGCTACCGCTAGCTACTTTATCGGAGATAGCATCACTCAGTTTTCCATCCTTATTGGGATATATTTATTTTCCATGGGAATAGGGGCCTACCTATCTAAATATTTCAAAAATAAACCTATCCATTATTTTATTTACACAGAACTTCTTTTAGGAATTATAGGAGGATTATCCATTCCTATTCTTTACTTTATTTTTGTAACTTTCCCCATTTCGGTTTTGCAATGGAGCTGTTACACCGTTATGCTTACGATAGGACTGCTTACCGGCATGGAAGTTCCATTATTAACTTTTGCTTTTGATTCAAACAACTATAAAAATTTTTTATCCAACATTCTTTCTTTAGATTATATTGGTGGATTAATAGCCACTCTCTTATTCCCTTTTGTTCTTTTGCCTTTTCTCGGTTTATTTGAATCTTCATTAATATTTGGTATAATAAATATTGCTTTAGGAATATGGGTTTGCTTTTGCATTAGTAAAAAATTGAATTTTATTTCTCTGGCAGGGCTAATATCCATTTTATTTTTAGCCATCTTATTATCGTTTTCTAATCATTTATTAAAAAACTGGGAAGAAAAGATCTATAAAAATCCTATTATACTTAATAAACAATCACCTTATCAAAAAATTGTACTTACTGAAAATAATGAAAAAGATGTAAAATTATTTCTTAACCGACAATTACAATTTAGCTCAAAAGACGAATATAGGTACCATGAAATGCTGGTTCATATTCCTTTACTTTGGGTTCCGAAAGCTGAAAAAATTTTAGTATTAGGCGGTGGAGAAAATTTAGCTACCCGAGAACTTTTAAAACACCCTAATATTAAACAGATTGATGTGGTAGATATTGATAATGCTATGTTTGATGTATCTAAAAAAAATGCTGAAATAGTAAACATTAATAATAAAGCAGCCTTCAATCCAAAAGTACATTTAATCGCTGAGGATGCTTTTTTATATTTAAAAAACACTAAAGAATCTTATGATTTAATTATTGCCGATCTCCCAGATCCTTCCAATGATATTTTGGCTCGCTTGTATAGTAAACAATTTTATTTATTAGTTAAAAAAAATTTAAAAAAAGAGGGAGTATTTGTAACACAATCTTGCGATGTTTATTTTACCAATAAAACTTTTAACTGTATTGTAAATACATTGGGAAATGTTTTTCAATCTACCAAACCTTATCAAACTTTTGTACCTTCTTTTGGAAATTGGGGGTTTACACTAGCAGCTGATTATCCTTTAGAAATGCCTAAAAATATAGAATTAGCTGAAAACTTATCTTATCTGGATGCTAGTTTAGTACAAAGTTCCTTCCACTTCCCTAAAGATATTCCTTTGCAGAAAACAAAAATTAATTCTTTGGATAATCCTTTTATTATTGATTATTTCCTAGAAGAATGGAAACAATGGAAAGAAAATGCAAATAGCGAATAAATAAACTCTGTACCCTCTTATCAAATACTATAATCATAAGCATTTAAATAAATTTTATATAATTCTATAAAAATTTTATCAATTAAAATTAAGGTAAAAAATCATAATAAATAGTTATTGTATACATAATTTTTATTAATTAAAGTTTTTATAATTCTCTTAATGCTTATATTTTATCTTTTTAGTCTAAAAAATTATTCATTCTTATTTTTTAAGTAAAATCTATTGTATATTTAAAATAAAAAAATAACTTTGTATAAAGTTCAAAAAGAATGAGTCAGTATGTCTTATATTTCAAGTTTTGTATGTGTTGCTCCTTATAAAGGGGTAATTTTACTATTACTTGATGTGGTAAAACATCTAAATAATAAAAAAACTCCTCAGATTAAAGTTTGAGGAGTTTTTTATGTAACAAATTTAAAAAACAACATTTCCTACTTGAATACTAGGAATTAAAACTAAAATAAATGGATCAAAGCATTATTGATATACTAAATCAACCCAAGAGCATTAAAGAAAACTTAAAGTTTCTAAATGACAAAGTAGAAGGTAAAATTGTATTTTCTAGTAGTTTTAGTATGGAAGATCAATTAATTACCGATGCTATTTTTTCTCAAAATTTAAATAATATTGAAGTATTTACACTTGATACTGGTAGATTTTTCCAAGAAACTTATTCTGTATGGAGTAAAACTTTATTAAAATACAAATATCCGATTAAGCCCTATTATCCAAATACAGAGAGTATTGAAAAATTTGTTTTAGAAAAAGGAATTAATCCATTTTATGAAAGTATTGAATTAAGAAAACAATGCTGTCATATACGTAAAGTAGAACCTTTGCAAAGAGCACTTAAAGATGCTACGGTATGGATTACCGGACTAAGAGCAGAACATTCTGCCACGCGTAATAATTTAAATATAATTGAATGGGACGAACATTACCAACTTTATAAATACAATCCTATCTTGCATTGGAACACACAGGAGGTTGAAGATTACGTAAAACAAAACAAGGTGCCTTACAATCTTTTGTACGATCAAGGCTTTGTAAGTATAGGATGCGCTCCTTGTACACGTGCCATACAAAAAGGCGAGGATTTCCGAGCTGGTAGATGGTGGTGGGAAGATGCCTCTAAAAAAGAATGCGGTTTGCATAGTTCATAATCAAAATTAATGTAATATTAAACATAATCAAATTGTAAAAAATATACCATGAGTAACTCAAAAAAATACTTAAATCAACTAGAAGACGAAGCTATTTATATACTCAGAGAAACAGCAGCTCAATTTGAGAAACCTGCATTATTATTTTCAGGAGGCAAAGACTCCATCGTTTTAGTACACCTAGCCCTTAAAGCTTTTCGACCTGGAAAATTTCCATTCCCATTGGTGCATATAGACACTGGTCATAACTTTCCAGAAGCCATAGAATTTAGAGATTATTTAGTTAATAAAATCGGGGAAAAGCTAATTGTGGGTTCTGTTGAGGAAAGTATAAAAAAATATAATTTAAAAGAAACCCAGGGCCGTTTCCCTTCTCGTAATTCTTTACAAACTTATTCTTTGCTAGACACTATACAAGAAAATGGTTTTGATGCTTGCATTGGAGGAGCTAGAAGAGATGAAGAAAAAGCACGTGCAAAAGAAAGGATTTTTTCTGTTAGAGACGATTTTGGACAATGGGATCCTAAGTTGCAACGACCGGAATTATGGGATATTTTGAATGGTAAAATTCAAAAAGATCATAACATTCGGGTATTTCCTATCAGTAACTGGACAGAACTAGACGTTTGGAACTATATTTTAGAAAATAATATAGAACTGCCTAGTCTATATTTTGCACACGATCGTGAATGTATCGTACACCAAGACAAACTTGTGGCTACTTCAAAATTTATACAACCTTTACCGGAAGATAAAGTTATTATCGAAAAAGTTAGATACAGAACCGTAGGAGATATGACCTGTACAGCAGCTGTACCGTCTAACGCATCTACTATTCAAGATATTATAGATGATATTATAAGTACAAGAATTAGTGAAAGAGGGCAAACACGTTTAGACGATCAATTATCAGAAGCTGCCATGGAAGATAGAAAAAAACAAGGCTATTTTTAAGAACATTTGTACCAATAATCAACTCAAGTATTAAAAAGAAAAAGGAAATTAAATGAACACACTAAAATTTATAACTGCGGGAAATGTTGATGATGGGAAAAGTACCCTTATCGGAAGATTATTATACGATTCCGGAAGTATTCATACGGATCAACTTGGAGTTTTAAAACAACAAACCAAGCAAGAAGGTGTTGAAGTTGATCTATCTTTAATCACTGATGGTTTAAGAGCTGAAAGAGAGCAAGGAATCACTATTGATGTTGCTTATAAATATTTTTCTACCCATAAAAGAAAATTTATTATTGCAGATGCTCCCGGACACGAACAATATACCCGTAATATGGTTACCGGTGCATCTAATTCAGATCTTATCATACTTTTAGTAGATGCAAGAAAGGGTATAACTACCCAAACCAAAAGACATGCAAGTATAGGTTCTTTAATGGGAATTAAAAAAGCCATAGTTACCGTAAATAAAATTGATTTAGAAAATTACTCGGAGGAAGTTTTCAATAATATTAAAAATGATTTTGAAACTATTAAAGATCATTTAGATTACGATGAGATCATTTATATACCCATCAGCGCATTAAACGGTGATAATATCGTAGAGAAGTCTAAAAATACTCCTTGGTACGCAGGAGAAACCTTACTAAATATTTTAGAAAGTATAGAAATTCCTACACAAAAATTGAATGATGCTCGTTTCCAAGTGCAATGGGTTATACGGCCTAAAGACGATAAATATCATGATTATCGTGGTTACTCAGGTCCTGTACTAAGTGGTAATTATAAAATTGGTGACAGGGTGAAAATACTCCCCTCTGAAATTGAAACTACTATTACAAGGATTGAAAAATTACAAGAGGAAGTTGAACAAGTTTGGGCTGGAGATAGTACAGTATTACATCTCTCTGACAATATAGATATTAGCAGAGGAGATTCTATTGTTAAGGTAGAGAAACTACCTACAGCTTCCAATGAATTAAAAAGTTGGATATGCTGGCTAGATCAAAACTCACTGCAGACCGGTAAAACGTATATTCTTCAACATCGTTTTAAATCTGTACGAGTTAAAATACAATCCATAGATCGCAAATGGGAGGTCAACGATTGGAAATTTAGCGAAGCTAATGAAATAAAATTAAACGATATTGGCCAAATTTCCTTACGAACCAATCAACCCATTTTTTACGATTCCTTTAAAGAAAATCCAAAAAGTGGAAATGCTATTTTAATTGATGAAACCACTTTTAATACAGTTGGAGCATTAATGTTTTTATAAATAATTAACCTACTGCTGTAATAGAGTTTTTATCCATTGAGAATATAATTTAAGTTTGATCAGCCTAATAAATATGATTTTAGAAAAAAAAGGAAAAGTAATTTTAGCGGGAGCTGGCCCCGGAGATCCAGAGCTCATTAGTGTGAAAGCATTAAAATATTTACATGCGGCTGATGTTATTTTAACTGACCGGCTCGTTTCTCCAGAGCTTATTCAAGACCATGCTCGTAAAGATGCATTGATTATTTATGTGGGTAAACAATGTTCCAAAGGAATCCATACCCCACAAAAAGAAATTAATCATCTTTTAGTTAAATACGCTAAGCAAGAAAAATTAGTTCTACGGTTAAAAGGAGGCGATGCTTCTCTATTTTCAAATGTTTTAGATGAATTAGATATATTAGTAGCCCACAATATTCCTTATGAAATCATTCCCGGTATTTCTGCTGCATTTGGTGCTGCTGCTTATTCAGCGATTCCATTAACGGCAAGGGAATACTCCAGAGCTGTACGTTTTCTAACTTTATTTGATCTAGATTCTATTACCATAGAACAATGGAAAGATTGGGCGAAAACAGAAGATACATTGGTTTTTTACATGAGTGGAAAAAAATTAAACCAACTGACCAACTACTTAATCTCCCATCAAATAGAGGACTCTAAGGGGCTAGCGATTATACAACAAGCAACCACCCCCTATCAACAAACCCAGACATTTTCATTTGGCGAGCTAAAAACAAATAAATTACCAGAATTTGAATATGTTCCTACACTTATTATTATAGGCAAAGTAGTGCATTTACATAAATCATTTGCATGGATTCAAGAAATTACAAAGACCGAATCTTATTTTGACAACCATATAACAACTCTGCAACATGCAAACTAATCATATTTTAGAATTTAAAGAACTAATTAAAAAATTTTCTAGAGACGAGCTTCTTTGGATCAATGGATACTTAAGCGGAATTTTAGAAGGAGGTGGAAATCCAACCTCTTTGGAAGCTACTCCAAGCACAAATTTAAATTCAACACCTGCTCCTTTGATTAAGCCAACCATAATCTATGGTACTGAGACTGGAAATTCTAAAAAGGTTGCTTTACAATTACAAAAATTACTAAAGCAAAATAAAATTCAATCAAAAACCTATGATGCTTCTCAATATCCATTAGACAAACTTGAAAAAGAAAAGTTCCTTCTAATCATTATGAGTACGCAAGGAGAAGGAGAGCCTCCTGTAAGTGCTACGAATTTTTATCAATCTTTAGAGCAATCAAATGCAAACTTAGATAATACACAATTTTGTGTTTTAGGTTTAGGTGATAGTTCTTATCCCCTATTTTGCAAAGCTGGAGAAGATATAGATAAAAATTTAGAAAAGTTAGGAGGACAGCGTATTATAAGCTTTACGCCTTCTGATGTTGACTTTATGCCAGTAGCTAAAAGTTGGTTCAACCAAATCCTTAATTTTATTCAAAATTCAGCAAGCCCAAGCTTATCAATCCAAATAGAGACCCCTAAGATTGCTACATCAATTCAAAAAAAATCTTATACGGGAATCGTTAAACATAAAGTAATTCTTAACGATATAGGTTCTAACAAAGAAACTTATCATATAGAAATAGAACCGGAAGAAGAAGTTGATTTTCAACCCGGGGATGCCATAGGATTTTATCCAAAAAACAATGAGAATGAAACCATTGAAATAGCCAAACTTTTAAATGAGGAAAGTAGATCAACTGAATTTTTGACTAAAAATATCCGAGGATTATCCGGAAAATCTTTAGAAAAATTTTCGAATCTTTTTAAAACTGAGATTAAAGAATCTAAAATTGATTTAATAGACTTATTAAAAAAATATCCTAACAATTCCATTCATATTGATGATGTACTGAATTTATTAAACCCCATCTCCCCTCGCTTATATTCCATTGCTTCTTCACCGGAAGCTCATGACGGAGAATTACATATTGCTGTTTCTTTAGACAAATTTAAGGTTGATGGACAAGTTAAAACCGGTTTATGCTCTCAATTTTTAGCAAACTATACTCTAAATGAAACCCTGCCTTTCTATATACATAAAAATAATAATTTCCGTTTACCTTCAAATGATAAAGATATCATTATGATTGGACCAGGTACTGGTATAGCTCCATTTAGAAGTTTTATTGCTCACAGAGATGCCACTGGGGCAGAAGGACGCAATTGGTTATTCTTTGGTGAGCAACATTTTGTCAAAGATTTTTACTATCAAACAGAAATACAAGAATGGTTATCTACAGGTGTATTAACTCACTTAGATACTGCCTTCTCCAGAGATCAAAAAAATAAAATTTATGTTCAAGACCGATTAAAGGAACATTCCAAAGAAATATATGATTGGATTTTAAATGGAGCTTATCTTTATATCTGCGGACAAAAAGATCCTATGAGTTTAGACGTTAATAAAACATTAATTGAAATCATTGAAAAGGAAGCCAATATCAGTAAAGAAGAGGCTACTGCATTTCTAGATGATTTAGAATTAAATGGTCGATACCAAAAAGATGTTTATTAATACTCCCTAGCCTACAAATATTAAGAATTATGAGTCAAGAAAAATTATCACCGATAGAAATAATTAAAGAAAAAAGTGACGGCTTAAGAGGTACGTTAAAAGAAAGCCTTGCAGATAATTATACTGGAACTATACGCCCGGACGATGAAGCATTAATTAAATTTCATGGAATGTACGCTCAAGACGATCGAGACCGAAGAGAAGAAAGAGCTGCAAAAAAACTGGAAAGGCTATTTTCATTTATGATTCGTCTTAGAATTCCTGGTGGCTTAATTTCCTCCAGTCAATGGAAAGCTATTCATGATATTTCAGAAGAACATGGAACAGGAGTTTTAAAAATTACTACACGCCAAACCATTCAGCTTCACGGTTTATTAAAAAATGAACTTAGAACCACTATTCAAGAATTTCTAATATCTAAATTAGATTCAATTGCCGCTTGTGGAGATGTAAATAGAAATGTTATTTGTAGTGCTCACCCTCAAGTTTCTCCGCTTTTTAAAGAAATTCATGCGTATGCTGATAAAATATCTACCTTGCTTCTTCCTAAAACTCAAGCCTATTATGAAATATGGATAGATGGCGACAAGGTTTATGAAAGATCTGCGGAGGAAGACCCACTATATAAAAAAACCTATTTACCTCGAAAATTTAAGGTTGCTATTGCTATACCTCCAACTAATGACATTGATGTATTTGCCAACGATTTAGGTTTAATAGCAATTGTTAAAGATGGAGTACTTAAAGGATTTAATCTATCCATTGGTGGTGGCATGGGTGCTACTCATGGAAATGCTGATACTTATCCAAGATTAGGCACAATTATAGGATTTTTGGATTCTGAAGAAAAAATTATGAAAGCTGCTTATGAAATAGTCACTATTCAAAGAGATTTTGGCAATAGAAGCGATCGAAAGTTATCTAGATTAAAATATACCTTAGATCGTATGGGAGTTGATAATTTCATAAAAGAACTTGAAAAAAGAACAGGGTTTCCTCTACTTCCTGCAGAAGAATTCAAATTTACTGAACGAACCGATAGATTTGGTTGGCTAGAAAATGATAAAAATGAATGGTTTTATACACTTTTTGTTGAACATGGAGTTATTAAGCCTTATCAAAAAAGTTTTCTCCATGAAGTAGCTTTACTAAATATTTGCGATTATAGATTTACCTGCAACCAAAATTTAATTTTAGGCTCAATTTCTAAAGAAAACAAAACAAGGATTGAGCAGTTAATTCAAAAATATAAAGTCGAAGAACAAGATAGTAATTTACGCAAAAACTCAATGGCTTGTGTTGCTCTTCCAACCTGCTCATTAGCCTTGGCTGAAAGCCAACGCTATTTACCTCATTTGGTAACTAAGATTGAATCTATTCTAAAAAAACATAATATAGAAAATGATGCTATTAGCATCCGCATGACCGGATGTCCAAACGGATGTGCTCGCCCATATCTTGCTGAAATAGGCTTAGTAGGAACTGCTTTAGGTCAATACAACTTAAGACTAGGAGGAGATAGCTTAGGCGAAAGATTAAACCTACCTTACAAAGAACACCTTAACGAATCCGAAATTCTTTTAGAGCTTGATACTTTATTGGAACAATACGTAGAAGAAAATAAAGAAGGAGATACCTTTGGGGATTATATATATAAAAAGTTTTATACTTCATAATCCTAACACACACTGCTATTAAAATTTGAACTGTATGGATAATACTTTATTTCCAATATTCTTAAAAACGGAAACATTCCGCTTTCTTATAGTAGGGGGAGGTTATGTTGGTCTTGAAAAAACAGAAACTCTTTTAAGACAAAATCCGGCTATGAATATTAAAATTATAGCAATTGAAATTTCTGAAAAACTGCATAAAATTTTAAGTAAAAATCCACATATAGAATGGGAAGAAAGAGCATTTGAAAAGGAAGACCTACAAAATATTAATTTTGTTATCGCTGCTACCGACGATACAAAATTCAATCAAGAACTAAAACATTTAGCCAATGAAAAAGGGATTTTAGTTAATGCGGCTGACCAACCTGCCCTGTGTGATTTTTATTTAGGTTCAATTGTTAATAAAGGATATTTAAAAATTGCTATATCCACCAATGGAAAATCTCCAGTTTTAGCTAGAAGGTTAAGAGAATATTTAGAAAAATCAATCCCTAAAAACGTTCATGAAACCATTGAAAATTTAAATACTTATCGGAATCAACAACAAGGAGATTTAAAATCTAAGTTGGAAGCCTTAAACAAAGCTACTTCTTTATTAAGCAACGATAATAAAGAGAAGCCAAAATCAAGAGTTAATTATAAACGGTTTGCTTTTGATATAACTTTTATATTTATGGCTACATTTATAGGCTATGGCTTATCTTCATTTATAACGATTGAAGAAGCTAAATCTTATTTGCAAGATATTCCTACCATTTTCTTTATAATGCTTGCCGTTGGCTTTTTTGCACAAATGGTTGATGGAGCAGTTGGTTTAGGTTACGGAATTACCTGTACCACTAGTATGATGTTATTTGGGGTAAGTCTGCCAACCATAAGTGGTAGCATTCATATTGCTGAAATGTTTTCCAGTGGTATTAGCGGATTTTCACATTATAAGTTTGGAAACGTTAATAAAAAACTGCTATTATGGCTAGCTGTTCCAGGATGTATTGGAGCTATTAGTGGCGCCATTTTACTTATTTATTTAGGCAATGAATATGAGTCTATTGCATACGGTGTACTCGCTATTTATACCATGATTATTGGAATTAGATTAATCTTTATAGCCTTGCAAAAAAAAATACTAAAGAAAAAAATTAAACATACAGGAATCCTAGGATTCGCAGGTGGATTTTTTGATGCTTTTGGAGGTGGAGGTTGGGGACCTATTGTAACCTCAACTCTTTTATCTAAAGGTAGAAGATCTAAATATGTAGTGGGAACCGTTAGCTTGGCAGAGTTTTTTATTACACTTTCTGCTTCTATTACTTTCTTTGCTTATTTAGGCGTTAAACATTGGTATATAGTTGCTGGATTAATCATTGGCGGAACCATTGCCGCACCTATAGCTGCTCGTCTTGCAGGGAAATTACCACAAAGAACAGCCATAATTGCTGTAGCTTTTTTAGTAATTATTTTCAGTCTTCGTATTTTATACAAGTTATTTTAAAAATATATTTAGAAAAAAATATAATAATAAAAAAACTCCCATTCATGCATATGAATGGGAGTTTTTTTATTTACTCATCTTTTTTAAAGAAACTATCTACAAATTCAAATTTATCAAAAGGCTGAAGATCATTCATACCCTCACCTACTCCAATATATTTCACAGGAATTTTAAATTGATCAGAAATACCAATCACAACACCTCCTTTAGCTGTACCATCTAATTTTGTAATCGCTAAGGAAGTTACTTCAGTCGCTGCTGTAAATTGCTTGGCTTGCTCAAAAGCATTCTGACCTGTAGAACCATCTAAAACTAATAAAATCTCATGTGGCGCTTCTGGAATTACTTTCTGCATAACTCTTTTAATTTTGGAAAGTTCATTCATTAAATTCACTTTGTTATGCAATCTACCGGCAGTATCAATCAAAACAACATCCGCATTTTGGGCTTTGGCTGATTGTACTGAATCAAAAGCTACAGAAGCAGGATCAGCTCCCATTCCTTGTTTTACTATAGGAACTCCTACTCTTTCAGACCAGATGACTAATTGATCAACCGCAGCTGCTCTAAAGGTATCTGCAGCACCTAAAACAACTTTTTTTCCTTGTTGTTTAAACTGATGTGCCAATTTTCCGATTGTCGTAGTTTTACCAACTCCATTTACACCAACTACCATAATAACATAAGGCTTATTACTTTCTGGAATTTCAAAAGTAGAGTCAGAACTTTTATTTTCTGCCAAAAGCTTCATAATTTCTTCTCTTAAAATTTGATCAAGCTCTGAGGTACTCATAAATTTATCTTTGGCTACTCTATCTTCAATCATTTTAATGATTTTTACCGTAGTTTCAACTCCCACATCTGAAGATATCAAAATTTCTTCCAATTCATCCAAAACCTCATCATCAACCTTGCTTTTCCCAGCTACCGCTCTACCTATCTTATCAAAAAAAGAACGATTGGATTTTTCCAATCCTTTATCTAAAGTTTCTTTAGTTTCTTTTCCAAAAATTTTTTTAAACCAACTCATTTATTGTTATTATGTGTAAGTAAACAAAAATAAAAAAAATCATCCACATTATAACTAATGTGGATGATTTTAAAACCTTAAAAACCTATGTTATAAAAACTATTTTTGTTTTAGAAATGCATCAATACTATCTGCATTAACTATTTTTTCTTCAAAAACGTACGCTCCTGATTTTGGAGACTTAGTCATTTTGATAACTTTAGTCATCTTTTTAGATTCAGTTCGTAACGTAGCTACAACCTTCTTAGCCATATCTTAGAATTTTATTTTATTTCTTTATGTATCGTATACTTTTTTAATACTGGATTGAATTTTTTTAATTCAATTCTCTCTGGAGTGTTTTTTTTATTTTTAGTAGTAATATAACGAGAAACCCCTGGCATACCACTTTCTTTATGCTCTGTACACTCTAAAATAACCTGTACTCTATTTCCTTTCTTTGCCATTTTTTATATTTTTTAGTCTTTGATTAAACCTTCTTTTCTAGCTCTCGCCACGGCTTCTTCAATTCCTATTTTATCAATAATTCTTAAACCATGTGCAGATACTTTTAATATAACCCAAGCATCTTCTGACGGTATGTAGAATTTTTTTTCCATCAAATTAATTTCAAAACGTCTTTTAGTTTTGTTATTCGCGTGCGACACATTATTACCAACCATTGCACGCTTTCCAGTTATTTGACAAATTCTAGCCATTATAATTTATATTCTAAGATATTTTCGATTTTTATTTGGACTGCAAATTAACAAATAATTTCTTAGTCCTACAACTTTTCTTTTTATTTTTTATATATAGTTAAAACTAAACTATTTAATTTTTCCTCTTCTCTTTAAATTAATCTTTTCTAAAAAAAGTTTAGCAACGGTGTAGGCTAATAAGATACCTGCAATTAAATAAGATATTCTAGAAATTAAATCTCCATATTTCACATAAAAGGTCAATTCTGAATTAAAATTAACGTCTCCTTTTAAAGAACCTTTTTTTAAATATGCCAAATCTTTAACGATATCTCCTCTTTGGTTAATAAAGGCTGAAATACCGCTATTGGCTGATCTTGCAATGTCCCTTCTAGTTTCTATTGCTCTCAAACGTGCATAAGAGAGAAGTTGTCTATGCCCTTCAGAATCCCCCCACCATGAATCATTCGTCATTACAAAAATTGCATTAGCTCCATTTTTTACAAATTCAGAAACATATTCTCCATAAATACTTTCATAGCATATAATCGGAGCAATTTTTAATCCATGGTTTATAAATATTTCAGGTTGATCTTGAGTGCCTAAACTTTCCATACTCCCCCCAAAATTCAGCATATAATTTCCTAGAATAGGTTTTAAATAATTTGCATAAGGAAACAACTCTACTCCTACTACTAATTTAGATTTATTATAATGTTGTATTTCTGGCTCTTGGTTAATTTGTATGGCTGAATTATAAAAATCAATCCATTGATTGTATTTTTCCACATACCGTGATGATGTAGTTTGTTGTTGGTTGTAATATTCAGCTAAGGATACTCCAGAAATAAAATTTATTTGCGGATGTTTATTCAGCCAAATTTTAATTCTATTTATATAAGGATCATCTTTAAATTCATTAATTAGAATTGAACCTCTTCCTGGAAAAGCAGTCTCAGGTGCAATTACAAATCGAGTGTTTGTAGTAATTTGTTTGTCTGCTAAGTTTAATATATCGTTTAATATAACTTCTCCATTAAGTTCATATTTTTCCTCGTAAGGATCTAAATCGGGTTGAACTAAAATAACTTCTGTTCTGTCTTCTGATTTTTCTTTATAGGATTGATAAATTAAAAATGAAATTGCTAGAGGAACCCCAATTAACAAAATAGAATAAAACAAGGGCCTCCAAAGATATACTTTTTGATGGGTAACTTGGTAAGCTCTTATGTAATAAAATATGATTAAATTAACAATTAAAACCCATAAGGTTCCTCCGAAGGTACCGGTATATTCATACCATTGTATGGCTTGAGGAAAGTTTGCAAATGCATTTCCTAAATTTAGCCATGGCCAAGACATTTCCCAGCTTAAATGAAATTTTTCAAACCCTATCCATATCACTGGAAAAAAAAACATTCCATACCAAGTCCCTGCAACCTTCTTTACAAAATGGAAGAGCAAAAATGTTATGGACATTAATAAACTATTTGAAAACAAAGGAATTAGAAAGGCTACCCATGAATTTGAACCGTCTGGATTCTTGGCATAATGAAGCCATTGTGTAGCACCATAATTCCATATTAAAAACGAAATATAGGAAAATAAGAATATTTTTAAATATGTATGTTTTTCTTTTTTTAATGTAATTTCATGTTCCAATAATAATAGCGGCACAAATGCTACAAACAAAAGAAATGGGAACCCATAAGTGGGCCAAGATAAGGCTAACAAAAGCCCACACAATATGCATTTAATAAATCTTTTCATATTGTCACAAAAATAGTTATTTTTGGATTTAGTTTAATTATATCTTTTACATGAAAAATTTACTTTTGTTATTGTTTGTGATCTGTTTACTTTCGTGTAAAACTAAAGAACCGGTTGTAAATAATACGGCATATACCACTACTGTAGGAGAGTTAGTTACAGATTTACCTAGGAGCAGAAGCATTTATTCAAATACATTTACTTCTGATTCTGACACTATAATTAATCATGAAAATATAAAGGAGATTAATCATAGTCCTATTTCAAACCTATCGAAGAGAAAGACAACCATTTCAAACGAAAGCAAATCATTGCCTACCAACAATATAGGTTCCTTTGAAATTAAGAACTCTAAGGGTAAAAATTCTCCTAAGAAAAATAAGAAAAAAGATAAAGATACAATTGAAAATA
Source organism: Apibacter muscae (assembly GCF_007845635.1). Lineage (GTDB taxonomy): Bacteria > Bacteroidota > Bacteroidia > Flavobacteriales > Weeksellaceae > Apibacter > Apibacter muscae. The sequence continues at coordinate 301,738 of NZ_SELG01000032.1, forward strand.
ATAAGCGAGAAAATGAAAATGTTATTAATGAAATTTCAAGCAATAATCATGAAAGTATAGGTATTGAAACTATTGCTGGAATTGAAGCTGTAGATATAAGCACTTCTAATGATTCATCAGATATTCAAAAAAACAAAGAAAAAAATAAAAATTCTACCATTCAAATATTAGATATTTCAAAGTTTTCTTGGGAAGCTGGGATTCGACTAACTCAAATTGTTGACATAAGAAGTTTGCAAGAATATAAATCTGGCCACATCTTTGATGCCATAAATATAGATATTAACAGCTCAAGCTTTGTTCATCTAATTCAAAATTTAGATAAAACTAGTCCTGTAGCACTTTATGGTAGATCTGAAATAGATGAGTTGAAAGCTGCAAAAATTCTTGAAAAGAAAGGTTTTTCTATTATTTATGTTTTAGAGGGAGGTATACATGAATGGATTAAGGCTAAAAAAGAACTATTTAAATAATTTATTTTATTATATAACTTTTCAATATATAAATATTTCCTTAGAAATTTTACTTATAATTTTTCTATAATTAAATCTACAGATAAACCAAACGATAATATTTTTTTCTTAATAAATACAACTACCACTATGGAATGTAATGCAGATGAATACTTATTAAATCCAGTAAAAAAACAGATGTTATTTCTGAACTGGAAAATTAAACCTATTTAAATTTTAAAAACTTTGTCTGATTTATGGTTTCACAAACACAAATAAAATGTCCAAATTGTTCCACTGAAATTAATGTAAATGATTTGTTGAAACATCAACTGGAAGAATCAATAAAACAGGATTATAAAGAAAAACTATCAATTTTTCAAAAGGAAATTCAAAAGAAAAATCTTTTATTAGAAAAAGAAAAGGAGGAATTTGAAGCAAAAAAGAAAAAAGAAAACGAACTTTTCCAAGAAAGACTTAGTAAAATTACTAAAGAAAAAAGTTTAGAAATTGAAACCCATCTTAAACAAAAACTTGAAATTGAAAATCAGGAACGGATCTCTCTCTATGAAAAACAACTAAAAGAAAGCTCAGAAAAACTACAAGGGCTTTATAAAATGGAAGCTGAAATTTCTAAACTTACTCGTGAAAAGGAAGAAATGAAAGTTATGATTGAAGCAGAAGCTCAAAAGAAATTGAATGAAGAGATTTCAGTTGAAAGAGAAAAGATACGGAAGCAAGAAACTGAAAAAAATGAGCTTCGTATAAAAGAGTTACAAAAGCAGTTGGAAGATCAAAAGCGATTAACTGAGGAGATGAAGCGTAAACAAGAACAAGGTTCCATGCAACTGCAAGGGGAAGTTCAAGAACTTGCTATGGAGGAATGGTTGTCTTTCAATTTCCCATTAGATACTATTGATGAAATAAAAAAAGGTGTTCGCGGAGCAGATTGCTTACAAATAGTTAACACCCGAGAACTACAAAACTGTGGATCAATTTATTACGAAAGTAAACGTACGAAGGAATTCCAAAACAATTGGATTGAAAAGTTCAAAAATGACATAAGAGAAAAAAAAGCAGATATTGGTGTTTTAGTTACTGAGGTTATGCCTTCAGACATGGAACGCATGGGCATGAGAGAGGGAATTTGGATTTGTACTTATGATGAATTTAAGGGGCTTAGTGCTGTATTAAGACATTCTATAGTTCAATTTAGTATTTTAAAACATTCTCAGGAAAATAAAGGAGACAAAATGGAAATGCTTTATGATTTCTTAACTGGTACAGATTTCAGACTTCGGATTGAAGGAATTGTTGAAGGTTTCAGTCAAATGCAAGAGGATCTTGCTAAGGAAAAGAGAGCTATGATGAACATTTGGACAAAAAGGGAAAAACAGATAAATAAAGTAATTGAAAATACAATTGCAATGTATGGTTCTATAAAGGGGATTGCTGGAAATGCTGTTCAAAAAATTAAGGCTCTTGAACTAGATACCCATGAAGAAATAGATTTTGAAGGTTAGTAACATAACCTTCTTTAACATTGCTCCCAACAACTAAAGTGTTTAAATTATAATGGATTAAATCCTCATGATATACCAAAATACTACTTAGTTTTGTGAAGAAAATTGTGTTGTCTGCTAATACAATTAAACTTATATTTGTAAACTCTTCGGTATACTAACCCTTTAAAAATTTTAGGTTTATGGAAAAAAATATCTTTGAAGGAAATCTTATAGAAGATCTTCACCCTAATGATATTGCAGATCAACTTGAAGAATTATCTGAAAAAGACCGAATTTTAAACTTTTTCCTTCTCCCTCGCACCCAAAAAACAGAAGTATTTACTTATCTGGATCCTAAAGTTCAACAAGAGTTATTGGAAGGTTTAGGTAAAAAAGATATAGCAGATCTTTTGAATGGTATGGCGCCAGATGATAGAACTGAATTTTTTATTGATTTACCGGATGATCTGATTAAAAGTACTATCAATTTGTTAGATGAAAAGGAGCGTAAAACAGCACTACAATTGCTAGGATATCCTGAAGATAGTGTGGGTCGTTTAATGACTCCTAATTACATTCAGGCTAAAAAAAATTGGACGGTTGAATATACATTACAACATATAAAAAGATTTGGAAGAAAAGCGGAAACTTTAAATTTTATATATATTGTTGATGAACATGATAAATTGCTAGATGATATAAAAATTGGAAAGTTATTACTCGCAAATAGTGATACAAAAATTGAAGAACTTTGTGACGACAATTTTATTGCTCTTAAAAGCATGATGAACCAAGAGGAGGCCATTCATATCTTTGAAGACTATGATAGAACTGCGCTTCCCGTAATTTCAGACACAGGTATTCTTGTTGGAATTGTAACGGTTGATGATATTTTGGATATTGTTAAAGAAAGAGATACGGAAGATATTCAAAAATTTGGGGGTGTTGAAGCCCTAGATATTCCTTATAGAGATACCCCTTTGCTAACTCTTTTTCAAAAAAGAGCCGGTTGGTTAATCATTTTATTTTTAGGAGAAATGCTGACGGCTAGTGCTATGGTTCATTTTGAAGATGAATTAGAAAAGGCAGTTGTGTTAGCACTTTTTGTGCCTCTTATAATCTCAAGTGGAGGAAATTCAGGATCTCAAGCGGCAACACTAATTATCCGTGCCATGGCACTAAAGGAAATAGGTCTTAAGGATTGGTGGTATGTTATGAAGAAAGAAATTTTTTCAGGCTTATTGTTAGGGCTTACCTTAGGTATAATTGGATTTACAAGAATTGTAATTTGGCAAGGATTAAACTTTTACGATTACGGACCGCACTGGATTTTAATTGGTAGTACTGTTGCATGTTCTCTCTTAGGTATTGTTCTTTGGGGTACTTTGTCTGGCTCTATGGTGCCGTTTATTTTAAGATTATTTAAACTTGATCCAGCAACCTCCTCAGCTCCATTTGTGGCTACATTGGTTGATGTTACAGGCTTAATTATATATTTTTCAATTGCATCTCTATTTTTAAAAGAAATTTTATTATAATTTATTACTCTATTTTTTTTAAATAGGTAAGATTGTAATTTGGCAATAATTCGGGATGTAAAACTTTGATTACATCTGCTAAAATTTTATCTGCATAGATGTTACCCATTTCGTAGTAATCATTGGCTAAATTGGAATTTTCTTTATTATTAAAAGCGTAAACATCATTGTTTTTGTATGCTTTAAATTGTTTATAATATAAATTTGAACTTTCAATCTCTCTTTTATCTTTAAAATTACTAGCTCCTATCCAGTAATTAGCATTTTTAGCTTTTATAAATACTTCTTCGAAGCTTAGAGGAATTGTTCCTGTCTTAGCAACATCTTCCCACAAATATTTACCACCTGCATCTCTAAAAATTTGAGCAATAAAACTTTTACCGCCTGCCATATACCATGAATCTCCGTACATAATATTGGTAAAGACTGTTGGTCTGTAACTAATATTTTGCGTCTTATTTTTTAATTCATAATATTTTTTTTTAATATGATTATAAATACTATCAGCTCTAGCATTTTGATTAAAAATATATCCAAACAATTTTAAATACTCCATTTTACCTAAAGGATGTTGTTCATTAAACTCTTCAACGTAAAGAACTTTAATTCCCTGTTTAGCCAATTGATTTAGGATTTTTTCATGATTTGAATTGTGCGAAGTTATAATGATGTCAGGTTTTAGTTTGATGATTTTTTCATAATTTAAATTAGCATCATTGCCTATATCCAGAATACTCCCAGACTTTATTCCTTCAGAAATTTTAGAATTATAAAAATAATTGGGAGATGAAACTCCAACTATAGTATTGAACTTACCTAAAATATCTATATAAGCAGATGAGGAAGTATTGGTAATAATACATCTATTAATTTTGAATCCTTTAGGAAAATGGGTAATTTTATTTGCAGAATGAATCAGTATTCCTTCATCTTCTGAACTTATATGGAAATTTTGAGCATATTCATTTATTTTAACTGTATGAGTAAACTCACTTGCCTTTTCTCTTTTACAAGATATTGTAACTACTAAAAATAGTATTATATATGAATAATAACGCATAATCTTTTATTGAATTTAGAAGTTAATTAAGTTTTTCATAACACTTAAAATTCATTTTTAAAAATAATTATTAATTTCTTTAAATAATTAAATTATAAACTAAAATATTAACCTAAACTAAAAATTTAATCTCAAAGAATTATTAAACTCCCTATAAAAATTAACATTTTTATACCCTTACCAAGAAATAAGCTTTACGCTTAAATGACTATGTTAAAAAAAGTACGCTCTTATTATGGATACTTCCTATCCCAATCTATCGGGACATAATTCTTGGGATATTTTCAATATCTTATTGCTTATGCGTTCCCTTATTCTATATGGTGAATTTGGACTATTGGATTTATTCAACAAATAATAGTAAAATAAAAAAAATGCTCAATATGAGCATTTTTTTTATTTTAAAATTCTGATCTTACATTATAACGTTTTCTGTCCATAAAGGAACTCCTTCTTTATAAAAAAAATATTCTTCCTCTTTTTCCAATTCTTTATAATTCTCTTTTTTAAGTTCCTGAAAAATAGTTATTATTTGATCATATGACAATTTTTCTAATCTCTCATCTATTTTTATTTTTTTATTTAATTTAACTCTTGTATAATAATTCTTTTTTAATTTATTATCTATTCTATACTTACTAATTCCCCCTTTATGAATTGAAAATATAGGATTAAATTGAGAATCTAATAAAACTATCATAGTAAAACCATACGACTTTCCTGAAAAATCTCCATCAGGACATTTTATTATCATCATTAAATCCTCCATATTATCTTTTAAAAACATCGTATTAGAATTCATTTCCGCCAATATGTAGTTTTTATCAGAAAAAGAGATTTCAAGATTTTTAAAATATTTCAAATGTTCGTCTTTTCCTTCTATATCCAGAGAATTAATACATATATAATTCATACCTATTAATCTTTCCAAATCATCAGGGAAATTAAATTTATCAACAATTACAGAATCGCATTTTATTATTGGAATAGGCTTTAATTTTTTATCTGCAATATTTACTTTTTGGTTACTAATTTCATGACAAGCAGTTATGACAAAAAAAAGTAAAAAGGTTATATATAAACTTATAATTTTTGAATTTTTCATTTTTTTAATATTTAATATCATAATTATATTTAGGTAAATCTTGGGATATTTACAATATCTTACAGCTTTTGCACTCGCTTATCCCTGATAGCGAATGGGAACTGCTGGATAGGTTAAATAAAATGGCTTAATAATAAAAACGCCGCTTTGTAGCGGGCTCACTTATTATGGTTTTATATTATTCTTCATATATTCATATAGCTTCTCTATACTTAATTTCTCTACTTTTCTAATTTTTCTCAGTCTTAACAAATTTAATATTGATATACTTCTTGTTATCTCTATTTCACTATGAAAATACTTGTAAAAATCAAATTGATCAAATGAACAATTAAATTCTTTACTTATCTTGGCTAATAAATCTTCCGCAGGATAACCATCTATATACTCAGAGATAAAAGCTTTACTATCAATGTCATTCGCATCAAGATCTAAATCTTTTGATATGACTTCTAATAGATTATTTATTGTTAAATCCATAATCTTAAATTACCTTATTTTTGTTGCAATTCAATAATTCTATCTTGATAACTTCTTAATCCTCCATCTGTTCTCATTTTTTCTTCTATTGGGTTTTACCCTTAAATCTCTCTGTAAAGTAACCCAAACGGCGATGGTAATGGACGGCTCCTACCCCAATCCATCTGTGCATAAGTCTTGGGATATTTATAACATCCTTAATCTTATCCATTCTCTTATCCTTGATAGCGAATGGGAACTTTTAGACAGGTTAAATAAAATGGATTAATAACAAAACCCCCGCTAATAAGCGGGGGTTTTGTTTATTTACATCATTCTATTGGCTTTATTTGGTCAAATGTTAATATATCTTTTATTGTCTGATAAGATAATATTAAATTAGGCTCTTCCCTATCCATTAAATCTTCATAAACATATGATGTAATTTCTATCCTTTTTCCCTCAATAAGCAAAAAAGGATTCCATGTTTCTCCGTCCTTAGATAATTCCATCCTCCATTCTCCTTTATAATCTTTTAATACAGTTTCTCCTACTATCGCTATAAAGTTAATTATATTAATTTCGTATATCTTATTAGATTTTATAGCCTTCTCCTCCACCTCTCTTAACAAATCAATAGAAAGCACACTTTTAGTATCTATATCTAATTCCCCCAAAAGCTCTTTAACCAAAAACTTTGTTTTTTCAGGAAATTTATCATTATAAATATTTTGCCCATATAAAATTTCAATATTGTTGCCATGATTAGATATAATCTCATTGTAATCATCAACTATTTTTCTATAATCATCCACATTCCTGTACAAAGTATGATATCCTTCTTCTGAAACCAATATATTCCCACTTGATAATTTATATACTGAGGCTGATGAAAAATCAGGCTTTAGTATCTGAAAATTAGAAGAATCTTGCATAATTTTTTCAAATTGTTTAGTAGTTAACTCTATATAATCTACTTTTTCCTTATTAATCAGTATATATGGTTTCCATTTACTATATTCCATTTTATTCTCTTTTTTACAACTTATAAATAAAACTAATAAAATTAAAAGAATTTTATTCATTATATCTAACATTTATTTCTGATTCCAATACACATCAACAGATTTTCCCGATGATTTTATCACATAAGGTAAAATGGTACCATCTAGAGAACTTTTATCAGGAACAATATTTAAGTGAAAATTAAGTGAATTAACCCTAATGTTTGATGGATTATCTTTATCTTGTTATACAAATCGTTGATTTATTTTCACATTCTTAGCCGTAGCATATATAAGAATCTCAGGATCAATAGTTGCTCCAAATGGAGTTATAAACGTTAAAGCTGCTGCTCCATAATCAGAAGGTTTAATGTTCGGATTCCATACTCCATTAACATACCCCCCTTTCATTTCACTCAGAACATCTATAAAACCTCTAATTTGCTGGGGATTATAAACTTGTTCTAATTTTAAATTATCTGTAAATTTTGCATCAATAAAATGAGCATTAGGAAATGTTATTCTCTTATCTATTCTCATTGGATTCTTTTTATTCATATAATTTTTCACACTTTCTCCTACTATATCAGGAATAACAGCCCGTTTAGATCCTTGAGGATAAAATTTACTATTATTTTTACTTTCTCTTAATGATTTAACTACAGTATTCTCAAAAATCCTACCCAAACGTGGATAATAATTTTTATCTGTTCTACTTATTCCATTATTCTGAGCTGTAATATGAAAAAACTGTGCTGATGTAAGTATCCATTCTGTAGACCAAGGCCAAGGCCAACGTCCATCAGGATCTGTATATTTAATCGGATTATTAAAACTGTATGTATAAGCACTTACCCCTGGTGCATTTTCCGCCAACGGATCCACACTCAACCACACAGATTCCCTTGGATTATAGTATCTAGCCCCGTAATAGTATAACCCCGTCTCTGCTCCATCTTTTTACTTTCGCCTGCATCCTTTTTCCCTCGCGCGTGCTTAATCCTACTTCTGTTAGGTTATCGCTACAGCCTTATTTCAAATAGCTTCTTCTTGGCTTCAAAGATATACTTTTTTAGCTTTTTTCTGGTAAAATAAATAATGTTTGTTATTTTTTTTATTTACGGCAATAATTTTTTGTATTTAGGGTTTTTATTAATGTAGATTAAGTTTTTTGTGTTTCTCTTTTTTATTATCGTTGTGTTTTATTATGACTAGATTTTTTTTGGAGAACTGCTTTTAGGTGGTTCTCTTTTTTTTCAGTTGAAAGAAATAAGGTGGACGGATTTTTTATTGTTTTTTTCTGGGCGGTTGACTTGTTTTAAAAAAAACAATAAAAAAACGTAGGAGTTTTTTAATAAAGGAGGGTTGCGAGTTTTTAAAAACGAGCTTTATGCGCTCTGGCGAGCAGTTAAGCGAGTGTGCTAGCGCGGGCGGTGGGTGCTTGCCAAAAATTAAATATTTATTCCTTTGTCCTTTTTGGCGATAAAACTGCCCGTGAACGGGGTTAAAAGTGGTTTACTTCTTTACATTTGAACTAAATCCCCGTGGCGCGTGGCACCTGCCTGCGAGCATTACTAATAAGCTGTGGCAGACGCGAACGTTAGTGAGTGGATGTGGGAACAGCGGATGAGGACAAGCGAAACACGTGAAACAGCCAAACGCAAGTGAATTCTTGCAACTGGAGTGCAGGGCTGTGTAACTGGGGTTGAGCGCGGACGAATACCTTTTCAATAGGCCTTTGTTGTTGGTGGTTGACTCTTGTTTTTGGTGATTGGTTTGAGTGGGTAGTTACTTGGTGGCTGAGTTTGATTTATCTCTTATTCCTTACTTCTTATCATATTATGTCGGTAAATTCTATGTTTTGGTTATCGCTAAAGAGTTCTGCTATATCTGGGTTGTCTATGCCAAAGCTATACCTATGGGTTTGGTTTTTGGGGGCGCTTTCTTTTTGAATGAGGTTGAGTTGCTCTAGTTTGGTTAAAAATCGGTGGGTTTGGCTTTTGCTTATTTGTAGTGTCTTTTGGACTTCTTGTCTTGTAAATCCTTGGCTTAGGTAATGTTGTTCTAGTTCTTCTACTCTGCTTTGTTCTTTGGGGGTGAGTTTACTTTGGGGTTTGATTAGGTCTTGAACGAGTTCTAGGGCTAGGATTATATCTTCATGGGTGCTTTGATATTCTTGGTTGTGTTTTTCTCTAAAGGTTTTATTTAGTAGGGTAATATGATGGATTAATCTTCGGCTTAGTTGTTCTTGGTCTGGGTTTAGACTTTCTAGTAAATGGTTATAGTAGTTATCTGCTATTTTGGTTTGATAATCTTTATTTTCTTGTAATTCTTTGAGGATCATTATCAGGTGTTTTAATAAGATTTTCTTTTTGTGGTAGTGCATCGCTTAACATCGGGGGATTTTTGGGTTAGTCTTTTTGGGGTCAAGGGTCGCTGGTTTTTTATTCTATTGTTTTTGATATTGTTAGATTATTTTAATGGGGGTTCTGGTGACCCTTGGGTGATTCTTGGTGGTTCTTTGTTTTTTTTAGTTCTTGGATTTGTTGCTTTAGGCTCTCTTGTATTCGCTTTCTTAATTTCTCATAGTTGTCCCAGTAATCTATTCTATATCTCAAACCTCTATTGATATGCCCTCCGCTTTGTCTGATGTAATCTAACTCTAGTAGGTGATGGATATATCTTTGTAATTGGCTTTTGCTTATATTTAGGGCTTGTCGTATTTCTCTTTGGGTAAATTCTTTATCCTTTGTTTTTAGGTATTTCTTGAGTCTTTCGTAAAATTGCCGTAAGCTTCCGTCTAGTTCGTCTATTTTTAATAATATACTTTCAAAGAGTATTTCGGTGGCTTGTTCTAAGTCTTCGATCTCTGTGTAAATCTTTCCGTCTTGGTATTTTCTTTCTCGCTGGTTGAGATAGGTGATTTGTCGTATGATACTTTGATACATTTGGTTGAGTCTTCTTATTTTATGGACTTCTTCGGGTAATTCTAGTTTTGTGGCGTAGGGGTTGATGACTTCTACGTGTTGTAAATTCCTTAAATAGTTCTGTAATTTTTCTTTGGCTTGTTTTTCTTGGGTTTGGCTGACTTCTCCTGCGTATTTTTGGTTTTGGTACTGGATGATCTTCTTGCTTTGCTGGGTGCTTTCGTCTACGGCTAATATAAAACTTCGGCTGATGTTGTCTTCGTAGACGTCGGCTTTGGTGGTGGCGCTGAGGGAGCTGAAGATGCCTCTTACTTTTTTATGGGTGCTTTTGATGTTGCCTTTTTTGTCTTTGATACTCACGCTACTGCTTAGTTGTTGGTTGCTGATGAGTTCTCTTAAGGAGTACAGGGCTTCTTCTTTGAGTCCGTCTAGGTCTTCGATAACCATGTGTTTGCCCACCAGATCCCATTCGCCCCAGTTGTACAGACTGCTTTCGGTGATTCTGGTAAATTTGAGTACGTCTTCTTGGGGGATGAGCTGGGCGATTTTACTGATTAAATGGGTTTTTCCGCTGCCGCTACTGCCTTGCACGATGGCGTGTAAGGGGCTTTGGGTTTTATAACTGCTGGCAATGATAAACAGGAGTAACCGGGTGTTTTCTTCGCCAATGATTCCGCTTTGACCAATGAATTCGTTAATCTGGGATAGGGAATAAGATTTAAGGGGTAAGGATTCTTCTTTCTTATCTGTTATTTCTTCCTTACTTCTTATTTCTTCTATCTTAATTCTATTGTGGATTAGTTCTTTAAAGATCTCAGGGCTATGTAATTGTAAGGTTTCGTTAATGTCTTTGTTGGGAAGTTCGATTGTACTTATTTTTAATCCTTTTCGTAATTCGTTAATCTCTATTCGTAATTTTTCTGTGGCAGTTTTTCCTGCCTGGTCGTTGTCAAAGGCTATTATTATTTCTTCTAATTCTTTTAATGTTCTTATTGCCTGTCTGTGTTCCTGGGTAAAGCCGTTTACGCCATAGCAAGAGAGTAAGCTGTAAGATTTAAGGGGTAAGGGAATGGGTAATAAACTGGCGGTATCTATAATGCTTTCTGTTAGGATTAGGATTTTTGTTTCTTCTTTTGGATAACAGGGATATAAGCCTTTTCTATCTTTTAAATAAAAGTGTTTGTTTTCTGCTTCTGCTTTGATACTTCTTCCGTACAGGCTGACGATTTTGTGGTTGGGATCTTTGAGGGGAAACACTATGCAGTTGACTAGTCCTTTATACGTCCTCCCGTTGTAACCGATTTCTAGTTTTTGATAGTCTAGGGATCGTTGCTGGGTATAGGTTCTGGCGGTTTTGCTTTGTCTTAAGTTGCTCTTCATTTTATAAAAGAGTTCTTCTAGTCTGTCTAGGGGGATTTCTTGGTATTCTTTGCTTCTTTGGATCTTATGGCTTAGATCGGTTAATTGACTGGCTTTTATGAGGGCTTCGTGTTTGGTTAAGTTTTCTTTATACATGATAAAGTCAATGACGTCGATTACCTTATTGGATTGTGAGCAATTTCCGCTGTAACATCTTACGGTATGGGTATCGGGGAAGATTTGCATGCTTGGCTTTTTATCGTCGTGGAAGGGGCAACAACAACTGTTGTTCTTTACTTGGATTTGGTAGTGTTCCAATACTTGACCTATGGTTAGATTTTTCTTAATATCTGCTATAGTCATAACTCTTGTTTTTTACTTGACTAATTTTTTTAAAAAATAATTTATGTAATTATTAGATACAAAAATATCTATTATTTTCAAATAAGCAAAAATTATTGGATTTTATTTTGTCTTTTATTTACGTATTTTTGTGTAATTATTGATTTTTAAAACACTTTTGTATCTGATAAGGGATGAAAACGGGTAAAATTATAGCGAATTTAAGGGATAGTAAGAATTGGTCTCAAACGGATTTGGCTAATCATAGTGGGGTATCTCGGGTAATGATTGGTAAGTATGAAAGGGGGGAAGCGATTCCTTCTATTGATGCAGCTAAAAAAATTGCGGATGCTTTTATGGTTTCTCTTGATTTTCTTATGGGGGAAGGGATTAATGTTTCTTTTGATAATAAAACAGTGGAACGGTTAAAGGAGATCGAACTCTTGGATGAGGAGGATAAAAGGTGTGTATATAATTTATTGGATGCCTTTATTGCTAAGAATAAGCTTAAGGCTATTTTAGGGTAGGTTATTATATATAGGATATGATAAAACCAATTCTTTTAAGAATTGGTTTTTTGTTTTTATGGGTTTTGCTTATTTATTTTTATCTTTGCTATCGACAACACATTTTTACTATGTTTTTAGATAAAGTTTTATTTAATAATAACGGCAGGCGTACGGGTGAAAGTCCCGAGACTTTTCTACCTAGTAGAATGTGTTGTCAGCGACCTGCCCATTTTTTAATTTCTAATCTTTTTTATTATGACAACACAAAACAAAAAAGTCGAGTTTTCAAATGAAAACAAAAACCTAAACCCTAAAGATTTCTTAAATTCTCTGGAAAACTTTCCCTTTGTAGAAAGCTACCAAGAGCTGGGTTTTACCCTCAAATCGCTCTGTAAAGTAACCCAAACGGCGCTGGTGATGGACAGCTCCTACCCGAATCTATCCGTACATAAGTCTTGGGATATTTATAACATCCTTAACCTTATTCATTCTCTTATCCCGCATAGCGAATGGGAACTGTTAGATAAGTTAAATAAAATGGCTTAATAACAAAACCCCCCGCTATCAAGCGGGGGTTCGTATCTTAATGAGGATATATTCAATTAGTAATAACTTGTAAGCCATGCTTTTCAAGCTCCATTGAAATTTGAATTAAATAGTTTTCATACCCTATATTTCTAGACATTTTTTTATTAATATCATCATAATTATTAATTATTACTTTGATATTATCGAAATTATCCTTAGCATTTTGTTGTATGTTTATCAAACAATCTATAAAAGCATTAATCTCTGAACCAAAATATCCTCTTTTTCCAAAAAAAACTTCACTCAATAAACAGTGCAAATCTAATGGAGTCTTAAGTAACTCTTCATCTTTAAGAATATAATTATTCATTTTTCCTAATGAATGTGGAACACCACTCCAAAAGCAACAACACCTAAGCCAAGATTCTTTTTCTTCTTTATCTTTAAAATCTCTCCATGTGTACTCTCTTCCATTTTGCCATCCATAAAAAACATCTAAATAATCTTGATTAAAAGTATAAATTTCATCTGTATATATTTCATTCAATTTAAAAATTATCGTGCTATCATCTTTAACTTCATAAGTTAAAGAATTACAAGTCAGTAACATTAATTTGCCTTTTAAATATATTTTAATTATAACTTCATTACATATAAAATGGCTTAAAGAAAAATTTTTATTTAATTTTAAATTAACAATATTTAAAAAATTTAAACCTTCATTAATTTCAACACTCAAATATTCAGCTTCTGCTATTCTATCATCTTTACAAAAAAATCGAATTTGTACAATATCTTCTTCTTTCATATTCTTATTTATTCATGTAAGGGATTGGTGAACTTGTTGGTATTTCATGAATCTTAGTGTAATCATGATTTATTACATAACCCCATTTTCCACTAGGATGTTCTAATATTCTAGTACCATTCAAACTTGTTCCTGGAACATCAGGAGCTTTCCATTCTTTTGCTCCCACCCATTTAGGGCTAACACCACTTCTATTTTCAATTATTTTCTGAAAACCTAAACCATCTAAATTAGCAGATCCTTTACCTTTTAATATTTTAGTAAATTCTTTATTTATTACTTTAGGAATTAATTTACCACCTCCTTTTCCTCTTGTTATTAAAGATATTCCTACACTAGATAATATTCCTCCTGCTAATTCTCCTTGAGCCTCAGTATCATCTGATAAATCATTAAGAAATTTTTCAGGATTTTGAACAATACTCCATACAGCATCTGCTGTTTCTAATTTTTCCTGAGTTATTTCCTTCTGAGCTTTAACAGTTTCATCGTTACCACGTAATCCTATTGAAGCAGGCCATCTTTTTAATCCTTTCCATAAGCCTTCCACAGAATTTTTTATACCTCTCCCTAAACCATTAAGCATTTTACCTAACCAACTCTTTTCATCTTTTCTTGGGGTAACAACAACCGCTTCTAAACTTGAAATTTCACCATTATTAGGATCTGGGTCTCCTCCAACACTAGGCATCATCCCTGTTGGATCTATATATCTAATCGGATTCTGATATGCGTATTGATATGGAGTCATAGTATATTCCAACATCGGATCCACAGAAATAAAGATAGATTCCCTCGGATTATAGTATCTAGCCCCGTAATAGTATAACCCCGTCTCTGCTCCATCTTTTTACTTTCGCCTGCATCCTTTTTCCCTCGCGCGTGCTTAATC
>NZ_SELG01000031.1 GCF_007845635.1 Apibacter muscae
TATCTAATCTGTTGATTTTTAGCAACTTTAATGATAATTAAACTTAAGTAAAAACCAGCATAGTGGAGCTGGAGGGATTCGAACCCTCGTCCAAACAAGCAATACATAAGCTTTCTACATGCTTAGTGAATTATTGATTTTCGTTTGTAAGCTGAGAATTCACACCCCAATTACAACTTAGTATCTTAATTTTTAAATGAAATCCGATACCTACCTCATTCTATCTCTACCTTCCTGTGCCTCTAAATCAAACGCCGTAGAGAAAGGCTTTTGAGAGACATTTAGCTTCCCTGCCTTGCAGGGAAAATGCTTGGACTTACTGTAATTCAGTCGGATTAAGCAGCTAAAGCGTATTCTTCGTTGCCAGTTAAAGGTTTGTAACACTATTTTTACGAGATATTGTTACGTGGCTCGGCATGCTTACCTACCCATTGATCTTGCTGTCGAAACCAGTCAGCCCCAATAAAACTTTGCAAAAGTAAGATTTTTCTACCTATTTGTCTTAATTTAAAAAACAATTTTTTAATTTTTTAATTTTTTAAATCTACTAAATTCAATTTTATTAATTATTCATACAAATAGGAAATTTAATTATATAAAACTTTACTAAATTTTAATTAAAAATTATTCAAATAACATACTCCAATTCCTATTTATATTTTCAAATACAGATAATTATATTTAAATTAGGAATTGACTTTTTAGTAATGTTTTTTATAATTTTAAATGGGATTGTGTTTAGTGGGATAATATCTATTTTATAATATTAAACCTTAAAGAATTTATTTACATTTGTAATAATATTTGATTACGAAGCTTAAAGTATGAATAATAAGATTATAGCCATTGATTTTGATGGCACTATCGTAGAAGATAACTATCCTGAAATTGGTAGGCCCCTGCTTTTTGCTTTTGAAACTATGCAAAAATTACAATCCAAAGGCTATAGATTAATACTATGGACCTATCGTAGTGGTAAAGCATTGGAGGAAGCTATTGAATTTTGCAGGAAAAATGGCATTGAATTTTATTCTGTAAATTCTAGCTATGAAGGAGAAGTTTTCGAAGAATCTCAGAGTAGAAAAATAAATGCTGATTATTTTATCGACGATCGTAATTTAGGTGGTTTCCCTGGTTGGGGGGAGGTTTATCAAATTATAAAAGAGAAGATAGAATTTGGTATAGAAGGAAGACAAATCATCCCTTATTCCAAAAAAAAGCATAGAAGAAAGAAAAGTTTTTTATCAAAATTATTTGGATCATGATACAACTAAAAACGAAAGAAGAAATAAAATTAATGTATGAAAGTGCCCAAATAGTTTCAAAAACTTTGGGAATATTAACAAAAGAAATTTCCCCGGGGGTATCTTTAATTCATTTAGATAAAATAGCGGAAGAATTTATTAGAGATCAAGGTGCAGAACCGGGTTTTTTAGGCTTGTATGATTTTCCTAATACTTTATGCATGTCTCCGAACGATCAGGTGGTTCATGGAATTCCGAATAACTATACCCTTAAAGAAGGGGATATTATCTCCATTGACTGTGGGGCATTAAAAAATGGTTATTATGGAGATCAGGCCTATACCTTTTCCGTGGGTGAAGTTGATTCTAGTATACAAAAAATGATGGATATTACCAAGCAAAGTCTTTATGCTGGTATAAAAAAATGTAAAAAAGGGAATTGTATTGGTGATATAAGTTTTGCCATTCAACTAATTTGTGAAAATGCTGGTTACGGTGTTGTTAGAGAATTGGTTGGACATGGTTTGGGTAAATCCATGCATGAAGATCCACAAGTACCTAATTATGGAAGAAAAGGTAGTGGAGCTAGAATAGATGATGGTTTGGTGGTAGCTATTGAACCTATGATAAATTTAGGTACTCATAAAGTAAAATTTCATAAGGATGGATGGACGGTAACCACTCAAGATCATAAACCTTCTTGTCATTTTGAACATGATGTTGCTGTGGTGGATGGAATGCCTAAACTTCTCACCACTTATAAATACATTTACGATGCCTTGGGCGTTTATTCTAACGAAGAGGATGAATTTATCTTTAATCCTTAATCCATTCTTCCAATATTAAGAATGAATAAAAAAATTTTTAAATATTTTTTAAACTTATTTCCTAGACCTATTCTGATTAAATTTAGCTATGCCATTGCTCCGATAATTTCAATCTATTATAAAGGAAATAAGTATACGGACCCTATTGATGGGAAATCTTATCGTAAATTTCTTCCTTACGGCTATGGAAATGTTAGAAACAATGTCTTAGCACCTGGAACATTGTCTTTAGAAAGACACCGTCTTATGTGGTTGTATTTACAAAGGGATACCAATTTTTTTACTTCTAAATTAAAAGTTTTAAGTATTGCCCCCGAGCAATGCTTTTTAAAAAGATTTAAAAGTCTTACGAATATAGATTATATTACTGCGGATTTATACTCTCCCATAGTTGATGTTAAAGCTGACATATTAAATCTTCCTTTTAAAGATAATGAATTCGATGTGATTTTTTGTAATCATGTATTGGAACATATTGAAGATGATGCCAAAGCTATTTCTGAACTTTATAGAACCATGAAACCTGGAGGATGGGGCATTTTTCAAGTCCCTATGAGATCTAATGAAAAATATACTTATGAAGACTTTACCATAACTAAAAAAGAAGATAGAAAATTACATTTTGGGCAGTATGACCACGTCCGATGGTATGGTTTGGATTATTTTAAACGATTAGAGAAAGGTGGTTTTCAAGTTGAACAAGTAAAGTACTACCAAATTCTATCTTTAGAGGAAATTGATAAATATGCATTGTCTCGGAATGAAATTTTACCCGTAGTTAGAAAACCTAAATTAGTTTTATAAAATTTCAATAATCATATATTATTATTGAAATCTATAAATAAGTTTTATTTTATTAGTACGAATTATTTATACAATTTCACATAACATCCTTTAAATTGTTTTATTTTATAAATTACAAATATTATATGTCTTTAGAAAAAAAAACAGAAAAACTTAAATTAGATGCTTTAAATAGAAAATCTATTGAAGAATTCAAAACAAGTGAAAAAATTCCTGTAGTTGTATTACTGGATAATATTCGCTCCATGAATAATGTAGGTTCAGTGTTCCGAACTTCTGATGCTTTTTCTATTAAGAAGATATTTTTGTGTGGTATAACTCCTTGTCCACCTCACAGAGAAATACAGAAAACTGCTCTTGGGGCAACTGAAAGTGTTGATTGGGAATTTTATGAAGATATATTACAACTAATTAAAAATTTAAAAAAGGAAGGTTATTTACTTGTTGGTATAGAACAAGTAAAAGATAGTATTCTATTACAAGATTTTACTATTAACTGTAAAAATAAGTATGCTTTGATTCTTGGCAATGAAGTCGATGGAATTACAGATTCAATTCTGGATGAAATTGATCTGTTCGTTGAAATTCCTCAATCCGGAACTAAACATTCATTAAATGTTAGCGTTTGTTCGGGTATAATTTTATGGGAATGGTACAAGAACTTCATTTAATCAAATTTTTGCTAATTCATAGTGCTTATATAGCTCTTTAATTAAAATTTTTCTTGTAATTTTTAAAAATTTTAATTTTATATAAGTAATCACTATCTCATAAAATAGTTTCTCCAAATAATAATCTTATGTAATCATAGCATTCAATCATTTTTTAAAAAATTTTATTATTATTTGTATTTATAAACAAAAAGTGAGATTTATTTTATAAATCTCACTTTTTAGTAGGGTGACCAATGGGTCTCGAACCCACGACCTTCGGAACCACAATCCGACGCTCTAACCAACTGAGCTATGGTCACCATTTAGGATTGCAAATATATAAATAGATTTCTTATTATCAAATAAAATTATCAAAATCTTTTAATCCTATCCAGCTTGCACTGGTAAAACCCTCCCCAGCATCACAACCCACTAGCCTACCCAAATTTTCAGCTCTGTAAATAATACTTTTTTTAAAATTTAATGAGGTTATAGGTGTATCTAATTCTTTTGATTCTGGATCATAAAATTGGGTTTTATATGCTAAACATGCTTGGACTTTTATATCTAAAAACCCAGAAATATCAATAACAAAATCTGGTTTTAGTTCCTTCCACTGGATATAGTTGAACGTATGCTTAGGTCTCCACCTCTCTTGAAAATTTCCATCCAATATCGTTTCAATTTTAGCCAGTCCCGATAAAAAAATTGAATCATTTACCAGCTTAGCAGCCTTTCCATGGTCTGGATGTCTATCTTCTATAGCATTAGCAAGTATAATGTTGGGGCGATATTTTCTAATAATCTTTATAATCTCAAGTTGATGAAATTCATCGTTCGTAAAGAAACCATCTTTAAATTTAAGATTATCTCTATAAAATACACCTAAAATACGACTGGCTAAATCAGCTTCAGATTTTCTTGTTTGATAAGTTCCTCTAGTACCTAATTCTCCTTGAGTTAAATCTAGAATACCTACTTTATAGTTTTGAGAAATCATTTTTGCTAATGTTCCTCCACAACCTAGTTCTACATCATCCGGATGGGCTCCTATAGCCAAAATATCTAATTTCATTCAAATATGTTTAAATTATCTATAAAATAGATTTAACTTTATTCATCAATCTTTCTACTCTAATCTTAATTTCAGGATTATCAGATATTTGCCAAGCACTTATACTAAAAGAATTGCCCTTAGTTCTAATCATAAGTCCAAAATCAGAGTTATTTGATGTCCATATACCTGGTGAAGAGGGTTCGCCAAATTCATTCTTTACCATATTCTCAATTAGAAGTATTTTATCATTTGTTGACTGTATTTCTTGTCTATACTTATAACGATCTTGAGCAAAGGTTATCATTGAAAGTAAAGCGAAAAATATGATAAACAGTTTTTTTTTCATAAATACATTTTTTGTTAGTTATATACAAATTTCAAAAAATATGGAAAAATTTTGTACCTTTATTTTAAGGTCAATAGTTATGCCATAAAAAACCCATTGTTAATTTTATAACAATGGGTATAAATTTTATTTTAATTGAATAAAGCTATTTTTTATAACTTTTATATTTGTTAAAAAACTTATCAACTCTACCAGCTGTATCAACCAATTTAACTTTTCCTGTGTAAAAAGGATGAGAAGTACTTGAAATCTCCATTTTTATTAAAGGATATTCCACACCTTCATATTCAATTGTATCTTTTGTATCTGCAGCAGATCTACAAAGGAACATTTCTTCATTACTCATGTCTTTAAATACAACTAATCTATAATTATCTGGGTGAATTTCTTTTTTCATCTTTACTACGAATTTGGAATGCGAAATTATACTTTTTTTTATATATATACAAATACTATTTTAAATTTTATTTTAAACGTGCGATAATTTTCTCACCTCCATTCGGAATTTTATCACCAACCTTAACTAAAATATCTGTTCCTAATGGTAGAAACACGTCTAATCTTGAGCCAAATTTTATAAAACCATAATCATTTCCTGCAACAGCAGTATCTCCTATTTTAGGGTATAAAACTATTCTTCTAGCCATAGCCCCTGCTATTTGCCTAAATAAAATTTGCTGATTACATTCATTTTGTACCACAACTGTTGTTCTTTCATTTAACTCAGATGATTTTTCATGCCATGCTACTAAAAATTTCCCTGGATGATATTTGGTATAAATAACCTCACCACTTACCGGATATCTACACACATGAACATTCAAGGGCGACATAAATATGGAAATCTGAATACATGAGGTTTTTAAAAACTCTTTTTCATAAACTTCTTTTACAACAACAACTTTACCATCAACAGGTGCTACAATTTCATTGTTATTAGCTTTAATAAATCTTTTGGGATTTCTAAAAAACCATAGAATAAAAGCCAAGAGTGCAAGTGTTATTATAAAAATAATTACACTCCAGTATTTAAATAAATAGATTGAAACTAAATTTATTATTAGAAATAGAATAACGCTTATTGTTATTATTTCTGTCCCTGCTTTATGAAACCTCATATTTTAGATAATATTAAATAATAGGTAAATACTACTGGAACACAAATAATGTAGCTATCTAATCGATCTAGAAGCCCTCCATGTCCTGGCATTAATTTGCCTGAATCTTTTACCTTAAATACTCTTTTTAACTTTGATTCTGCTAAATCTCCAATGGGTGCAAATATAGATATTAATAAACTAATCACTATCCAATTTCCTTTTAATATTTTTAAATTGTATTCAATTAATATTCCCGCAACAAGTGTAAAAAATATGCCCCCTAACAATCCTTCAATTGATTTATTGGGAGATATTTTAGGAAATAACTTTCTCTTTCCAAATTTACTTCCTATTATATATGCAAAACTATCACTAACCCAAATTAGTAAAAAAATATAGAATACCTCAGAAGTGTAGTCTCTATAGCTGTTTGGCAATGCTAGTGATAAACCAAAAGGAACCCCTAAATAGGCTAAGACAAAAATTAATTTGGATGAATCTGAATACAGTTCATTGGAATACTTAAAAATAGTAACAATAGATAAAAAAAACAACAAGAGAGTTAACAAATAACGTATATACAATGACGATATGTAAAAACTATGGTTGAAATAATGGATGGATGAATAATAATATAATATGAATACAACTGCTATTGTCAATAATTTATAGATAAATGTTGAATACTTTAATAGTTTTATACATTCTACTAAACAACAAAGTAAAAACAGAGAGTTCAATATATAAAATAATAAACCTGCATTTATCTTAATATTAAAATATGTATATGAAAAATCCGAAAATATATTATTTGAACAAATAAAAATTAGGAATATATATATTAATCCTGAAAAAGTACGCGTTAACATTTAATTTAAGCTATATATGATTCTTCAACTAATAACAGATATAATTTTCGTGTGGTTGATAAACCACTAAATCCTTGAACTTGATTCCCATGTATTGTTGTAATGTTTGAGGGCAATTTTTGTTTTTTAGAAACTCTAATCTTTTCCAATCCTTCACTGGAAGAACTAATTATTTGGTCTGGACTTGCCCACACTATAATTTTATTAGGAAGATCTGATTTTTTTAGATGTGAAATTTGATCTGATGATACCATTACTGAACCATCTAAAGTTACTAAATATTCACAATTTATAAATGCTATGTCTTGCTTTCCATTACATATTGGGGTATTATTACAATCCAACACATTTAACATTGATATAAGTTTAGGATTCAGACATAATACTTCACTTATATCTTCAACGATTAATATATTTTTTAATGTTTGTAGTGCTTCACTTTCATCATCGTTATAAAAAAACATTCCTCCAGCACTTTTAAATTTTTCAACAAATATTACAGATTGATCTTCTTCTTGATTATCAATATTCCAGTCTAAAATTTCCTCTTTTTTTTTCTTTCCAAATATTTTATCTAAAAAACCCATCAATCCTGCAATATTTAATCTAAAAACTTAGTTTTCTAAATTTATATCATAAATTCATTAACCTTAACTATAAAATCTTTTACTGATACTTATAGAAAAGGTTAACGATATATTTATATATGGTAATCTGAAGAATTATTATTTTCTTTAGTTGTATTATTATCTTCTATTTCCTGAGAAAAGGTTTCATCTTCAAATTTTCTTTTACCAAAGATTTCTTCTAGATCATCTTTAAAAATTACTTCTTTTTCAAGCAATTTATTAGCCAATTCAGTTAGCTTATCCTTATTCTCAAGAAGTATTTCTTTGGCTCTTTCGTATTGATTTTCAATAATTCTTGAAATTTCTTTATCAATAATCTCGGAAGTTACTTCAGAATAAGGTTTAGTAAATCCATATTCATTCCCTGAACTGTCATAATAAGAAATATTGCCTATTTTTTCACTTAATCCATAAATAGTTACCATAGCGTTGGCTTGTTTAGTAACTTTTTCTAAGTCAGATAATGCTCCGGTAGAAATGTCACCAAATATTACTTCCTCTGCTGCTCTACCTCCTAATGTAGCACATATTTCATCAAACATTTGCTCTGTAGTTGTCAATTGTCTTTCCTCCGGAAGATACCATGCAGCTCCTAGTGAACGACCTCTAGGCACAATAGTTACTTTTAATAATGGCGCAGCGTGTTCAACCATCCAGCTAATTGTAGCATGACCGGCTTCATGGAAGGCTACTCTTTTTTTCTCGTGCGGTTTTATAACTTTATTTTTCTTTTCCAATCCTCCAATAATTCTATCTACAGAATCTAAAAAATCTTGTTTACCTACGCTTTCTTTACCCTTTCTAGCTGCTATTAAAGCTGCTTCGTTACATACATTTGCTATATCTGCTCCACTAAACCCAGGAGTTTGTTTAGCTAAAAATTCTATATCTAAATTTTCATCTAGCTTTAGTGGTTTAAGATGAACTTGAAATATTTCTCTTCTCTCGTTCAAGTCTGGCAAATCTACATATATAGATCTATCAAAACGCCCCGGTCTTAATAAAGCTTTATCTAGAATATCCGCTCTATTTGTTGCCGCTAAAACAATCACACTTGTGTGGGTTCCAAAACCATCCATTTCAGTCAATAACTGATTTAATGTATTCTCCCTTTCATCATTAGAACCGGTAATATTATTTTTCCCACGTGCTCTACCTATAGCATCTATCTCATCAATAAAAATTATGGCTGGGGATTTATCTTTGGCTTGTTTAAACAAATCTCTAACTCTAGAAGCTCCAACGCCTACAAACATTTCCACAAAGTCTGAACCTGATAATGAGAAAAAAGGAACATTGGCTTCACCTGCTACAGCTTTCGCCAATAAAGTTTTACCTGTTCCTGGAGGACCTACTAATAGCGCTCCTCTAGGTATTTTACCTCCTAATTTGGTGTATTTTTCAGGTGTTTTAAGAAAATCTACGATTTCTTCCACCTCTTCTTTTGCTCCTTCTAATCCTGCTACATCTTTAAAAGTTACTTTTGTATTATCATTCTCATCAAAAAGTTTGGCTTTGGATTTTCCTATACTGAAAATTTGACCTCCCGCTCCGGCGCCACCGCCCGCCATTCTCCTAAATAAGAAAAACCAAATTAATCCAAAGAATAATATTGGTATCAATAATTGTAACAAAATTCCGCTCCAAGGGCTAGAGTTTTCAAATTCAATTTTAGTTTTAAGACCTAATTTATCTACATCTTCATTGAATTGTTTTTCAAACAATTGTTTATCTCCTGCTACAAATGTAAATTGTGGACTGTCTGAGATTTGACCAAAGGGATTTAAACTTTGACTTTCCTTTCCTACAACTTCTGGATTTTTTTTAGCTTCATCGGTTAAATAAACTTTTACTTCTGATGTGGCATTAAGAAAAACCACACGACTTACAAACCCTTTTTCTAAATAGTTGAAAAATTTTGCTTGATCAATTTTTGTGTCTCTCCCAGAAAATAAAAATTCTTGCGAAAGCAATAAAACTGCAAAAACTATTAAAATCCCATAAAACCAATTAAATGTAAATGGCTTTTTATTTTTATTATTTTTTTTATTTTTATTTGTCTCCAAAATATTAACTAATTTTTAACTGTGCTTAAATAATTATAAAATGCTAATTTTCAACTGATATTTTCTTAACTTCCACATCTCCCCATAAACTTTCTAAATCATAATATTCTCTAAATTCAGGCTGAAATATATGGACTGCAATAGATACATAATCCATCAACACCCACTGTAAATTATCTTTTCCCTCAACATGCCATGGTTTTTCTTTTAAACTTGTCCTAACATTTCTTTCAATTGAATCTGAAATGGCAGAAACCTGAGTATTGGAAGATCCCGTACATACAATAAAATAATCTGAGATTCTGTTTTCTAATTGTGTAAGATTTAAAATAGTTATATCGTATCCTTTAACATCTTCAATCCCTTGAACTATTGCATTTAGCAACACTTCTTTGTCAACTTCTGTATTAATCATGCATTAATCTCTAATCTAAATATTATAATTTTTGAATTTTAGCAAAAATAGTCATTTATAATATTTAATTGTCTTTATTTTTAATAATTTTAACTTTATAATTTATATTTCAAATGTTATGCCACTAGATTATTTGTTACATACAAGCTCTACAAATGTGTTTTTAAAAGATAATTTGGATAATTATAAAGTAAACTTTTCTGGCGTGTACACTTTTAATCAAACTAAAGGCAAAGGAGTTAATGGGAGTTCTTGGCAGTGTGAAGCCAACAAAAATATAGCCCTGTCATTTTGTCTAAATCATAAAACAATGTCCAATCCTATAGATCTAAGTTTATGGGTTGCAGTAGTTATGAGAGATTGGGTTATGGATATACTTGAAAACAATGATGTTTATATAAAATGGCCCAATGATATTGTTGTCAATGAAAAAAAAATTTGTGGAATTCTAATTGAAAAACATAAAGAATATTATATTATTGGAATTGGTCTTAATGTTAAGCAAACAAATTTTAATAATCTTTATACCGCTACTTCACTTTTTAAAGAAAACAATTTAAAGGATTACAACTTACATCAACTTGTTGATCAGCTAATTAATAGTTTTAAAATTAACTTATCATTATTAAAAGCCCCAGATGTGCTTCTTAATACTTATAATGAATATTTATTTGGCAAGAATATAGGAAGGGAATTTATTATTAACGAAAAAGTAATTAAGGGTATTATTAAAGAGGTAGATCGAGATGGACTATTAAATATTCAATTCAATAATACCATTGAAAGATTTAGAATGAAAGAAATTTCTTTTATTTTGTGACTTAATGATTTTTCAACAAGTTATTATTTAAATAATTATAAATGAGATTTTTTAACTAATTTTACCTACCAACGATTAGAAATTAATATTTGTGGAAGACTTTTTTGATAATGATTTAGTTAATGAATTTGAGAATTTATTAGAGAATAATAAGTCAATTTATTTTGACTCTGATGAATTTAACGAAATTATCACTTTCTATTTAGATATTTATGATTTTGAATATGCGAATAAAGCATTGTTGATTGCATTAAATTTATACCCTGAAAGCCTAGATTTAAAAATTAAGCAACTGGAGTATTACGTGGGCGTAGAAGACCTTGAAACAGCTTCCTCTTTTATTGAATCATTAAAAGACTATTGTTTTAACAATAATGATTATTTAATAGCTTCTGCTAGATATTGGTCTTTAAAGAAACTACATCATAAGTCAATTGAACTTTATTTAACAGCTTTAGAAAACCATGAAGAAGAAAATTACATTTACAATTGTATAGGAAATGAATATCTGGAATTGAATAAACCTAAGGAAGCTTTAGAAGCATATAAAAGCGCATTAAAATTCAATTTAAAAGATGATTATGCATTATTGTCCTGCATTCATTGCTATGAAGTTAGTTTCGAATATAATAATTGCATAACATTTTTAAATGATTATATAGATAATAATCCTTACAGTGAAGAAGCATGGTTTCAGCTAGGTTTGCAGTATTTAAATATTAATAATTATAAACAGGGTTTAATTTCTTTTGATTATGTAATCATAATAAATCCTAAAAGTATTGCCGGTTATTCCCAAAAAGCTTTTTGTTACGAAAAGCTTGAACTTTGGGAGAAAGCAATAGAAACTTATGAAGAATCCTTAGCTTTTGATGATACTGCTGCTTTTACATTCTTAAAAATTGGCTTAGCTTATAATAAGTTAAAAAAACATGACCTTGCCATGAAAGCTTTTTATAAGTCTACTAAAGAAGATCCACAATTTGATAAGGCTTGGTTTGAAATTTCTGATCTTTTTGATCTAATGAATGACAAAGAAGAAGCACTTGTATTTATAAAAAAAGCTTTGGAAATTGAGACTAAGGAAGTAAGTTATTGGAAAAAATATGCGTACTTAAATGTACAGTTAGGAAATTACCAAGAAGCCTCTGATGCCTTTGAAATTATTATAGATCTAGAACCAGACACTTTTCATAATTGGTTGGCATACTCAGAATTATTAATCAATATGAAAGAATATTCTAAAGCGATTATAATTTTGAAAAATAGCTTAAAAACATTAAATAGAGCAGAAATTTATTATCAACTTGGAAATTGCTATTTTTTAATAAATGATATAGAAAAAGGTAATAATTGTTTAAAAATGGCACTAAAATTGAATCCTTATATTAATATTGAAATGAAAGAGAAGTATTCCATACTTTTAAAAATAATAAATAATTACTGAAGACTAATATTTATTAGTATTATATGAATATTGTAGCTCACCAATTTTTATCTTTTAATATACCCGATATTCAAATAGGTAATATTTTGGGTGAGGTTGTTCGTGGTAAAGATTACCAAAATTACCCACAATCTATAGCTACCGGAATTCTTTTACATAGACATATAGATTCTTTTACAGATAGCCATCCTATTGTAAAAGAAACTACAAGTATTTTTCATAAATCTTATGGTAAATTTGCACCCATAATTACAGATGTAATTTATGACTATTTTTTAATTAAAAATTGGCATCTGTTTTACAAAGAACCTTTTTATGATTTTAAAAATTCTTGTTACAACCTTGTCAATAGTTTAGAAATACTTGTTCCTAAAAACTTAGAAGTATTCTTGATCTCTTTGATTAATGATGACTGGTTTGATAAGTATAAATCCCTAGAAGGTATTGAATGGACTTTACATAATTTAACTAAAAGGTCAAAATTCAAACATCTTATTCAAGATATGGGATATTCTATAAAAGAAATTTATCTTCAAGAAAAGAACATTGAAAATCAATTTTTATTATTTTTCCCTGAATTAGAAGAGTATTGTAAAGAGTTTATTATTAGATTGATGCCTAATTATGAAAACTTAGTTAAGGAATATAGCGCTAAAAGATGATGAATAGTTACATTGTATTTTTTGATGGGATCTGTAACCTTTGTAATTCTTGGGTGAAATTCATAATTAAATATGATAAAAAAAATAGGTTTAAGTTCGCTTCACTTCAATCAGAAATGGGGCAAAACTTTTTAAAAGAGAGGAATTTATCTTCACATTCTTTTGACTCTATTATATTATATCAACCCAATTCTGCCTACTTTTTAAAAAGTGATGCTGTTTTACAAATTTTTAAATTGTTAGGTTTTCCTTTTAGTATTCTAAGTATATTTTACATTTTCCCTTCTTTTATAAGAGATAAATTGTACTCATTGATTGCAAAAAATCGATATAAATTTTTTGGTAAAAGTGAAAGTTGCATGATGCCGAATCCTGAATGGAAAGATAAATTTTTGACTAACTAATCTTCAGAAAAATCTATTATTAATTTTCTATACTTTTGAAGTAATTTGGATTTGGAAAGCATTCCTAGATATTTTTTATTTTTAACTACTGGCAAATACCAAACATCATAAGTATCAAATAAGTTGAATATTGCTTCGTTATCTCCTTTTAAAGAATTAATAACTGCTGAGGAAGGGGTTACTATATCTTTTACTTCCAAACCTTCATATTTTTCCTTATCCAACAATAGCCCCATGATTTCATCCAATTGAATAACTCCTAAATAATCTCCATTATCATCTTCTACTATAAATAAATTCCGATTTGATTTTGGAATTATTTCTTTAATAAAATCTACCAATTTCATGGTTGATTTAACAACTATAAAATCCCTTTCAATCAGATTATTTATATTCATTCTTAAAATAGCTTCTTTATCTTTATTATGAGTAATCATTTGATTCTCTTTTTTTAGATGATAGGTATAAACAGAATACTTATCAAATCTATATTTGACTAAATATGCTGTTGTAGCGGTAATTATAAGTGGAAAAAGTAAACTATAACCTCCCGTAATTTCTGCTATTAAAAATATAGAAGTAATTGGAGCATGCATAATACCAGCCATAACTCCAGCCATTCCAACCAGAGTAAAATTATGCTCTGATAATTTAATCAAGCTTAACTTAGTAATAATTTTTTCGAAAATATACCCTAAAACACCTCCGGTAAATAGTGCAGGTCCAAAAACACCACCAATTCCCCCTGAAGCTGTTGTAAAACTACTAGCTATAACTTTGATAAATAAAATTGATAATAGAAATAGTATTAAAAATAAATTATTATCCTTCCATGAATTAAATAACGAGTTTTCAATGATTACATTAGGTTTATCACTCATTAAATGCTGTATGCCAATATAACCTTCTCCAAAAAGTGGTGGAAAAATAAATATTAGTATACCTACACTTAAACCACCTATTATTGCCTTAAGATATATATTCTTTTTTTGCGCAAACCTTTTTTCAATATATCTACTAAATTTAATAAAGTATACGGCATAGAATCCACATATAATACCTAACAATATATAAAAAGGTATTTTAGATTTATCAAATGGTTCAAAAACTGCAAAATAAAAGGAAATATCATCTCCTAAAAAAAAGTAGGAAACTAGGGCTCCTGTAGTGGCTGAAATTAGTATGGGAATAATAGACCACATACTTAAATCAATCATTATAACTTCTAAAGAAAAAATTATGGCTGCTATTGGTGCTTTAAAAATTCCTGCAACAGCCGCTGAACATCCACAAGCAATAAATAAGGTTCTTAATTTAATGGGTAAATTAAATTTATCCGCAACATTTGCTCCTATTGCAGCTCCAGTATAAACAATAGGCGCTTCTAGACCAGACGAGCCTCCAAAGCCGACGGTAAGACTACTGGATACTATTGAACTATACGTGTTTTTAATATTTATTCTACTTTTATTTTTAGAAATTGCTGCTAAAACTTTTTCAACACCATGGCTAATATTTTCTTTTACAAAAAACTTTATGTAAATAACCGTTAAAAGAATACCAATGGCAGGTAGAAAAATTATCCAATAATTAGAATATGAAATACCATTTCTATGATAGATTAATTCTTCTGTAAAGCTTACTAGATTTTTTAAAATTACTGCACTTATTCCTCCAGTTAATCCTATGATAATGCTAATAATATATACAAATGCTTGGGGATTAGTAAGTAAAAATTTTCTTGCTAATAAATTAGCTTCAACTCTTATTCTTTTAAAAAGGAATATGATTATGAATAATTTATGTTTTTTTTTTCTTCTCATTTAATTACAACAAACCTTTATTCATTATTAATAATATCAGTTCCCAAAATGTTTTTATATACAACATAAACCATCACCAATGTATATGGAACAGATAATGCATAAAGTAGCATAAAGCCAAACAACTGCCCAATAATAGTACTTAATACAAAGGAAAGCAAAGAAATCATTAGCATTTTACCATAATTAATTTTAGCAATTTGTATGCTATATTTTAATGCTTTACCTAATGAAATATTGTTTATAGCAATAAAGGCTCCTGCCAAATATAAAAAAGGCGAAAAAATTAACATTGGAAGATAAAAAAATACAATACTTATGGCTATAGCTATATAATATATGACACCTAAAATGACCAAATTGAGAAACCTACGCCCTTCAAAATTTTGAATCAAATCTTTAAATGTAGCTAAACCTACTGTATCTTTTTTATAAGCACAATAAACAACTCCGGCTGAAAGTGGAAAAATTATAATTTTTGAAAAAATTAAGATTATAAATCTTTGCATAACGCAAAAATTACTTAAATAAGAAAAAAGTAAATTTCTTGTACCCATTAATGCCTCTTGACTTTTAACAATATCTCCTTTGGCAAATGTGTTAAGTAATACTATATAGGATTGATATATTGTACCGTCCAAATCTGCAAGATCAAAATAACTGGTAAAAAATTGGTATACCAGTACTAATACACTGGATGTAAATAGAACAGAGAATATACCAAGAAAAAGTGTCTTAGTAAATAGTGAGAATGTTTGTGATAATATTTCTTTTATAGGTAGTTGATATTTATTTTTCTTTAAGTATTGTATTTTTTTTTCTATTTGATCTACTATCATATATTAATAATTTTTTTATTCAATTTTTTAAAATATAAAAAATGACCAGAAAAACTGATCATTTCTATCAATTTATCTTATCCCTTTTTACTTTGCTCTGTTGCAGTAAATCCTCCAATTGATAACCATTGCAGAGGGATAGGTTTGACGTATTTTCTTTAAATCTGCTTGTGCAGATTCTTTTTTAAAATAATCTCCAGCTAAAAGTCTCCAATCTGGTCTCAAATAAGTCTTTTCAACTCTTAAATATGGGAATTTGGATCTAAAATCTGAAATCATTGTATTTATATCTTGTTCACTTTTAGCTTCTCCTACTTTAATCATATAGCCTGGGATATCCCTTCTTGAACCACATATATTCTTAGGATTTTCTTTATTGACAGTTCTAGTACTATTTGTATTTGAAGAACTAGGTTTAGTATTTACAACTTTAGAATTATCAATCTCACTAATATCACTCCTTGAAGTACTAACTTTAGCTGGAATATTGGATTTGGGAACTTTTCTACACAATTGATCTTCATTAATCAAATCAATTATCTCTTTATTAGCTTCAATCGTTAGAGATCCTCCAGTTGCCGAATCAACCCTAGTAATTTTTTCTTGTCCATTATAAAAATGAATACTAAGCAATAATAAAATAAAAAATAAAAATTTTTTCATTAACTTTAGTTGTTTATATACAAAATTAGTCTTTTAATTTAATTCACAAATATTTCCATTTAAATATCACTCATTAAAATATGATAATTGTACTTAAACATTTAGATATTTTTTTGGATTTAAAATTTAAAAGATAGTGAATGTTAATTTCATAAATAAATTATTATCAAAATTCCCTTCATTATATGCTCCTATTCTATAATAAAATCCTAACCCAAAATAATAGATGATTCTATTAAATTCAACGCCAATTTCTTGGTAGTATTTCTTGGGGGTATTAAAACTTCCTTTAAATCGATGTAAAACTGTATGATCTAAATTCCCAACTAATCCTTTGTATAGAAAGGAAATATCTATTTTTTTTAAATTAAATAAGTTTACATTTCTAATATTATGCGTCAAATATAAAGCCGTATATCTATCTGCAAAGAAATCTTCAGGGTTCATCGTTTCAAAAGCATGATAACCGAAAGAAGAAAATCTTTTCCAAATGTTACTTCCTTTCTTTGCATCACCAAAACTTCCAAACACATTCCATAAAGGCGTATCTCCGAATACTAAACCAGATTCTATAAATAAATTACTTCTTCCCCATGAATTGTTAATAGACATATCTAAAGATAAATTTAATTTATCATATTCTAAACTAGATCCCAATAAATTCCAAGCTCTTAAATAATTTAAATATAGATATACAGGTTTATCTTTTATAGTGATTTTCCCTTTCGGGGTTAGCATATATTCTGCAAATGGAGAATACTTTATCTTTAGTTCTGTAGTAAATTGATCAAACCAACGGGATTTATTAAAATTTTTATACGAATACTCATACTCCGATTTTTGTTCTTCGTAACCCAAGATTAAATTGGTCGTTATTTTCTTAAAAAAATCTTGTTGATAGGAAATTTTACCGCCTCTATATTTATAAAACACTGAATTTTGTATAAAATTCAGTTCCTGTTTTATATCCCTTAAACTTTCCGGGTATCTATTTATAGAGCGACTAAAGGGATTTACATCTGCAAAAATTTGTAAGTTTATTTTTCTTTCTACCTCCTTATTCAATAAAAATTCTGTACCTATACCTCCATTTAAATCTGTACTTTTTGTTCCATAACCTAAATACCCATACCATGAATAGTGGGGATTAAATTTAAAATTAGTCTTACCACCTAACTGAAATCTAAATCCCTCATAATCATTATAACTAGCAAGACTTAGCAAATTTAAATTTATCTTGCCTACCGGTAGTACTCCTCTATTTAAATTCTGAGATAAATTAATTTTTTTTTCTATGGGATATATATGAAACAAAGTAGAAAATTCATAGGTGTTTTTCTCTTTTTCAGTAAGTGGATAATTTCTATAGGTGGATAATTTGCTAAACGAATCTTTTGAATAATCCTCCATCAATTCATAGGTATAACCTTTAAATTCCTGCTTTGAAAAATTTTCTTTTTTTCTTAAGTTTTTCACTGAATTTTCAATTACAATCCAAGGCCCAACCATCTTTTTACTAACTTTTAATTCTCTTGGCAAAAAAGAAGCTAAATCAATAACTCTAAGTTTAATTTGATTGGATTGTGACGCAGTATACCAAATATTTTCGTAAGGTTTCCATAAATTCTCAAAGGTACGAGTGTACATTTCATTGTATTCTACCCCCGTATATTTGGTTACTGCATAAGTGGCTGAATCTATATATAGTGTCCCCCTCTTACCATTTATAAATAATTTTTTTTTGGCGGTGAATGAAAAAATATAGTTTTTTTTATCTTCAACCCAAGTGCTATCAATTAATCTAAAATTATATTGAGAATATTCATGGCTTAAAATTGAAGGAAATTCTTCTTGAAAATCAGCTTGCTTAAAAAGTTCTAAAAAAGGCTCTTTAAATCCAGATACCGCATCAGCCAAAATTAGTTTCTTGTCTCCCGAATTTTTCTCATGTTTAAATTTCGTAACCCTTTCCCCGATCAGAATTAATTCTTCTCTTGTATTTTTATTTCGATCTATGGAATCAATATAAGCCGATAAGTAATCGTCAATAAAATACTTTTGATATAAATCGTATTCATAAGATTCTAAACTTGACACACTATTGACATTCCTATTTTCTCTTACTTTCTCAAGTATTTTACTTGCATAATTTCCATGAAGAATTGTTTCTGCATTTGAATTATATTTTTTTTTATTCTGTGCTCCCACTAGGGTTGAAATAAAAAATATGAAATAGATAAAAGTATTATTCATGCAGAAGATTTTGCAATGCTCAAACGAGTTATTTTCTAGATTTTAACCTAATTTTTAAATCGTAACAAATATAAAATTTTAGTTTTAATTTAATTTTAAGATATAAAACTTTTAGTAATTTTGGCTATTGATTTTATTAGTTTCTTTATGAATTATTTTATTCAAGCAGAAAATATTACCCGAGCTTACGAAGATAAAGTGGCACTTGATAATTTTAGCATACAAATTCCTAAGGGTTCTATTTATGGAATTTTAGGTCCTAATGGGGCGGGCAAGACCACATTTATAAGAATCTTAAACCAAATAACTAAACCAGACAGTGGTAAGCTATATTTTAATGGTGAACCCTTACAACCTAAACATATAGCAGAGATTGGTT
Organism: Apibacter muscae; assembly: GCF_007845635.1. Taxonomy (GTDB): domain Bacteria; phylum Bacteroidota; class Bacteroidia; order Flavobacteriales; family Weeksellaceae; genus Apibacter; species Apibacter muscae. Next base: position 19,301 of record NZ_SELG01000031.1, read on the forward strand.
ATATGCCAGAGGAGCGAGGACTTTACAAAAACATGAAAATTGGAGAACAAGCCCTGTATCTGGCTCAGTTGAAAGGCATGAAAAAGTCGGAAGCGAAAAGTAAACTTGAATATTGGTTCGACAAATTAAACATTGAAAAATGGTGGAGTAAAAAATTAAGTGAACTTTCTAAAGGAATGGCTCAAAAAATACAATTTATTGTAACCGTTTTACACGATCCTAAATTACTAATTTTTGATGAACCTTTCAGTGGATTTGACCCTGTTAACGCTAATATTATAAGGGACGAAATTTTAGAACTAAAACAAAAAGGAACAACTATTTTATTCTCTTCTCACCGAATGGAATCGGTTGAGGAATTGTGTGACTATGCAGCTTTAATAAATAACTCTAAAAAAATATTAGACGGATCTTTAAAGGATATTAGAAATAAATTCAAAAAGAATAAATTTAATATTTCTCTTACTGAAACTTCAGAAAATGAAATAAAGTCCCTCATTAATGAACAAGAAATAAACAATCTTACGTTTTCAGATGGGATTTACAACTTTTCAATTCAAATTCCTACTGATAAAAATTCGAATGCTATAATTAACGAATTATCTAAAAAGGGTACTATAATTTCCTTTTTTGAAGAAATACCAAGTATGAATGAAATATTTATTAATGCTGTAAACTCAAAATAACTATGAGAAATATTTTCTTAATCATGCGTAGGGAATTTCTTGTACAAGCAAGAAAAAAATCATTCATTGTTATAACTGTTCTTGCTCCTATACTTTTACTTTTAGCAGGAAGTGCCATTTCCTATGTTTTCAAAGCTGATGATCCAATCTCTAATATTGCGATTATTGATGAAAGCCAACTATTTAATAACAGCTTTAAAAATACTGATAAAGTTTTTTACGAATACCACACTTCAAATGATTCCAATGCGTTAAAAGACTCTCTAACTAAAACCAATCATTTAGATGCCATTCTTCAAATTTCAAAAGATCATAAAGATCCTCTTTTATTAAACATTGAAGATAAAATTAAATTATATTCAAACAAGACCTTAAATCAATCCTTACTACATACTTTAGAAAATAATATTAATAAAACCATTGAATACAACCGTAAGTTACAACTGGGCATTAGCCAATCAAACATTGATCTTATAAAATCTAATATATCTTTAACTAGCATTAATCTAATAAATGGGCATACCAATGCAAATACAACATTAAAAGAGATTATATCCTTATCTCTTATGTATATCATACTTATGTTTACAATTATTTATGGCACTAGGGTGATGAGAAGTATTATGGAAGAAAAAAATAATCGAGTGGTTGAAATTATTATTTCTTCGGTAAAACCTTTTGAATTAATGTTAGGTAAAATTCTAGGTACAACTTTAGTTGCTCTTACCCAATTTTCAATTTGGATTTTAATAACTCTAAGCATTATTTTTATTGGTAATTATTTACTAGGAGATAGTGTTATAGTTACACCTCAACAGAATATATTTCATGCGATTTTTAGTTTAGAAACTCAGCTGCAAATAAAAGAAGCCTTAACTAATTTATTAGATTTGAATATTCCTTTAATCGTATTTATTTTTCTATTTTATTTTTTTGTGGGATATCTATTCTATAGTTCTTTTTTTGCTGCAATTGGAGCAGCAGTTGATAATGACACAGAAACTCAACAATTCTTACCCATAGTAGTAATTCCATTACTTATTGGGGCTTACGGTTCCATAAGTATTATAAACAATCCAGATAGTCATGTAGCTTTTTGGCTTAGCATAGTGCCATTTACAGCCCCTATGGTTATGGTTACACGGTCTTTTTACGACATACCTACCGGTGATTTACTTCTATCTATGTTTTCGATGATTATTTCTGTATTTATAATGATTTCCATAGCAGGAAAAATATATAGGATTGGAATTTTGATTTATGGAAAAAAGGTTACGCTAAAAGAAATTATAAAATGGATCAAACAATCCTAATGAAGTGAAGAATTTTTTATTAAATAAATACCCTAAGATTCAATTAAAAGTAAAACTCTTAGTAAAATTTCTATTCATTTTTTATTGTATTTATTTAATTTACCTTTTATTCTTCGGATTTGGAAGACCACCCTTATTTAATGATACCAAAGCTGAATACAATCTAAGACCCTTCCATACTTTAAAATTCTTTTTAAATTTAGATAAAAATAAACATTGGGAATATTTTATGATTAATATAGCTGGAAATATTTTCATTTTTATTCCCTTGGGTTTTTGGCTATCTTCAAAAGTAAAAGAATTTTTATATTTTAGTATATTCTTTATAATTATCATATTCGTAATTGAACTTTTACAATATATAACCCAAACGGGTACTGCTGATATTGATGATATTCTACTAAATTATATAGGTGGAATTGTAGGATTTTTACTTTTAAATTTCTACAAAAAGCATATTTTTGAATTTAATTCTACAAAAAAATAAAATGACTATAAATAGTTTTGTAAAAACCCAAGGACTAGGAAATGAATATATAGTACTTGATGAAAATAATATAACTTTCCCTTTAACAGAAAAAGCAATTCAAACCATCTGTAATGTAAACTTCGGTATAGGATCTGACGGTATATTAGTTAAAACACATTCTAAAAAAGCGGATATTGGTCTTAAAATATTTAATCCTGATGGTTCAGAAGCTGAAAAAAGTGGAAATGGATTAAGAATCTTTTGTAAGTATGTTTTTGATTATAAAATTTTATGTAAAAAACAATTTACTGTTGAAACAAAGGGAGGCATAGTGAATGCTACAATACAGGAAACTCATAATAATAGAGCCTCTATAGTTACGGTTGATATGGGAAAAGCCATTTTTTCTTCTCCTCTAATTCCTACCTTATTTGAGTGCCAAGAGGTACAGGATCAAAATATTCAAATTGAAGATAAAAACTTTCAAGTAAATTGCGTATCACTAGGAAATCCACACTGTGTAATTCTAAAAGAAAATTTAGATGTTGACGAAATAAAAAAATATGGTCCTTTAATTGAAAATTATTCAAAATTTCCTAATCGAATTAATGTGCAATTTGCTAAAATTATAGATCGTAAAAATGTTGAAATCTTAATATGGGAACGTGGTGCAGGATTTACCTTAGCTTCTGGAAGCTCCTCTTGTGCCGTAGCTAGTGTTTTAAGAAAAAAAGGGCTTATAGATCATTTAGTTACCATACATATGCTCGGAGGTTACTTAACCATAGAAATTAGTGAGGAATTCAATATTCGGATGACTGGAGAGGTCAAACAAATTTGTGATGGAACTTTTCATGAAGAATTAATAAATAGTTTTGTCTGATTTTAGAATATATTTTTTTTAAGCAAAAAATAAATTATTAATCGATGATTAAATATAAGAATTTAAAAAAAAATTATATAAAGAAATAATATTAGCATTAATATTTAATTTATTGTAAAATTTATCAATAAAAAGCATTTTTGTTTACATTATTTTAACTAAAACAGTAATTTTGTTAAAATAATTTTAAAATATATGCGATCTATTTTACTAGCACTTTCTATAACTTTTTTAACTTATATACAGGGGTGGGGGCAAATAGGTATAAACACAGATGTTCCAAATGCAACACTTGACATCGTAAATGGCAATGAAGCTGTCCCCCCAGGGGTCATTGCTCCAAGAATATCATCGGAAGATTTGTATTCCATCGCACATACATATACCAAGGAACAAAACGGGGCCATTGTATATATAACAACGCCATATTCTGGATCTGACGAAAGCTTTAAATTGGTTGACTCTCCCGGCTATTATTACTACAATTTTTCAAAATCCATGTGGATTCCTTTCGGAGGTGATACAGAGCCTTGGAATAATATAGAAACAGCTACCACAGCAACCTCAAATTCACAAAACATATATCAACTCGGCAGTGTTGCCGTAGGAAACTCATCTATAGACAAAAATGCTCAGCTAGACATTTCTTCATCCAGCAAAGGAGTATTGATTCCTAGACTTACCATTTCTGAAAGAAATGCAATAAAAGAGCCTTCCAATGGTTTATTAATTTTTAATAATACAACCAATTGCCTAAATTATTTTGTAACAGAAATAAGTAAATGGCTAAGCCTATGCGGAGATCTTGGCCCTGCGAATCTAAGCTTATTAAGCTGTGATGCTCCTACTGGCCCACAGGGAAAATATAAGGCTGGAACGAATATTACTGGTAACACTACCAATACCTATACCGTTGTGGTTAAAGTTGATGAACCGGGTTCTTATTCCATATTGGTCAATACTACCAATGGATATTCATTTAGTAACTCAGGAACATTTACTCAAACCGGTGAATTTACTATTGTTTGTACCGGTCAAGGCACACCATTAAAGGAAGGCCAAGATATTCCAACAATTATGATTAATGGGGCACCTTCAATAATAAATTGTAAATTGCCTCCTATATCCGTAGATCCAGCAAGTGCAAAAGTTACAATTTCCGAATGTGAATCTCTTAAAGCTACAGGTAATTATTTTTCTGAAGAAACATTATCCTCCTCTACAAATTTTATAGATATACCAGTAACTGTAATTGGTGAAGGAGCTTTTATAATGGAGACTAATTCCGTTAATGGATTTGTTTTTTCTTCTAATTCTATAATTGTAAGTCCTGCTACAAAATCTATTAGATTATATGCTACAGGTGTACCCACCAACACTGGTAATTATACATTTAGCATAAATGGATATACGTGTACATTTAATATTCTCGTTACTACTAATTTAGGCACCTTTAAAAAACCTGCAGATAGATGCTCTAGCATACTTGAAAAAGATCCTAGTTCAGTGGATGGTTACTATTATATTAAGGGTGGAACAAATTCCTATAAAACTTATTGTGATATGACGGGAGGAGGATGGACTCTAGTTAAATCCTATTCTGAAAAAGCCGTTTTAAACAGTGGTACCAAGTGGACAGCCAATGCTGGTTTTAATATTAATGACCCTACAAATGTAATCACTACTGAAACGGGTGTGGTAGATCTTACTGCCTTTAGACTACCATTGTCCGTGGTTCAATCCATATCTAGCGAGAATAAATATAAATTTCTAATTAAACAAGATATTAATGCTGCTCCTTCTAAGGATCTCTGGGCTGTAGATAACTACTTAATTACTAATATTATCTCGGGTGGAAATCCAACTACAGGAGATTATACTTCTCCTGGATTTACATCAGAAGGAAAACTTTTTAGTTATTCTTTAACAAAACCAACAGCAGGAAACAGAATTCATATTTACAATGGAAAAAGCTATACCAATGCCAACGGCTTCTGGAATCAAGGCTTTTTTGCTGGATTTTATGGTGCTAATGGAGGCGCTAGCTCTTCAACTTCTGAATCATTAGCCTTTACAACTCCAGATGGAAGTGTAGATTACGTTTTTCCGTATTATATTAATGATTTGTGGACTTTGTACACTCCGGAGAATCAATTAAATCATCATATTGGCAAATGTAGAGTAGCTAATAATTCAACTTCTGCGGAGGGTCCCGATTATGGAGGCCTTGCAAACTGTTCTGGCAACCTTAACTACAGAACTCCACATACCTTCAATAATGGAGAGGGAAGAATTATTCAGTCTTACATAAAATAAATTATATCTCTATAAAAAAGGGCTTTATTCAAATAAAGTCCTTTTTTTTATTTTAATGCATTTTATTATAGAATTGAAAAATATACTATCACAGTATTCTATTATAAATTCATAAACAAAATCTATATGTAAAATAAAATTATTGCTAGAACTTGAATTAATTATTGAAAAATATAATTTTATGATTAAACTCTAGATAAATATACCAAATAATCTTTTTTTTAAATATTTGATAATCATAATTAATTTAAAATTTTTACAATATTTTAAATTGTTCACAAAATAACTAATAAATATTTTTGTATAAAATATTTATTAGTTATTTTAATTAAATCATTCACTGTATTTAGTATTTTATGTTTTATTATAAATAACAATAAATAATTATTTTATATTTTTATGGTATAAACTCAAAAGCATTAATTTATGAGACTAATTTATCCTTCAATTTGTATAGCACTGCTTTATTCATTTCAACTTCGGAGCCAAGTAGGCATAAATACAGATATGCCGAATGCGACATTTGAAGTAATGAAAGGAGAAGATCTAGTTCCACCTGGAGTGATCGCTCCAAGAATTTCTTCGGAAGAATTATCTACTTTGGGGTATTTATACACTGAAGCGCAAAGTGGAGCTATCGTATACATCACCACACCATTTCCTGGTACGGATGAAAAATTCAAATTGGTGAATGCTCCCGGATATTACTACTATAATTTCCCAAGATCCATTTGGATACCCTTTGGGGGAGATACACAGCCTTGGAATAATGTAGACCTTGCTACTACTGCTACTTCTAACACGCAAAATATATATCACCGTGGAAATGTTGTTATTGGAAACTCTGTTATTGATAAAAATGCTCAGTTGGAAATTGCATCTTCGAGTAAAGGAATTTTAATTCCTAGACTTACTAATTCTGAAAGGAATACCATAAATGATCCTGCCAATGGCTTAATTATTTTTAATACTACTACCAATTGTTTAAATTATTTTTCAACTGACGCAAACAAGTGGTTAAGTCTTTGTGGTGATTTTGGACCTGCAAATCTAAATCTTGTAAATTGTGATTCTCCAACAGGCCCAAAAGGCTCATTTAAAGCTGGAGTAAATACCACTGGTAATTCTGGTAATGCCTATACAGTTGTAATAAATGTAAATGAACCTGGCTCTTATTCAATTGAAGTAAATACGGACAATGGATATTCTTTTAGGAAGACTGGTACCGCTACACATACAGGTGAATATACAATTGTGTGTGAAGCACAGGGTACTCCTATGAGGGAAGGAAGCGATATACCTACAATTACTATAAATGGTGTATCCTATACAACAAATTGCTCATTACCTCCTATAACTGTTGAACCAGCCAGTGCAAAAGTTACAATTAATGATTGTAGCTCATTAACCCCTGTGGGAGATTATTATTCTAATGAATTATTATCATCATCAAAAAACTATATAGACATTCCAGTTACAGTGACCGGAGAAGGCTCCGTCATACTAAAAACAAATTTAGAAAATGGGTTTAGTTTTTCTTCAAATTCTGTCACGGTTAATCCATCTACAAACACGATTAGGCTGTATGCTTCAAGAGCTCCTATAAATACAGGAATTACTTCCTTTACAATTGAAGGATACAGTTGCTCTTTTAATGTAAATGTTACCTCTAATTTAGGTTCCTTTAAAAAACCCGCGGACAGATGTTCAAGCATATTAGCTAAAAACCCAAATGCAGCCGATGGTTTTTACTTTATTAAAGGCGGAACTGATTCTTATAAAACCTATTGTGATATGACGGGAGGAGGATGGACTTTGGTTAAATCTTATTCAGAAAAAGCTGCTTTAAACAGCGGTACCAAGTGGACTGTCAATGCAGGCTTTAATGTTAACGATCCTACCAATGTGATCACTACTGAAACCGGCGAAGTGGATCTTACTGCTTTTAGACTACCTTTATCAGTGGTTCAATCTATCGCTTCAGAAAATAAATATAAATTTTTAATTAAACAGGATATTAACGCTGCTCCTTCCAAAGATGCTTGGGCTGTGGATAATTATTCAATAAATACTGTTTTTTCCGGGGGTAATCCAACCACAGGAGACTATACATCCGTTGGCTATACTACAGAAGGAAAACTTTTTAGTTATTCTTTAACTAAACCAAGCACACAAAATAGAACACATATTTATAACGGTACTAGTTATAACAATGCTTATGGTTTTTGGAATCAAGTCTTTTATGCCGGTTATTACGGTGTTTGGGGAGGAGCCAGTAGATCAACCACTGAAACATTGACTTATACAACACCAGACGGTGGAACAGATGTGGTTTACCCATATTACATTAACGATTTATGGACGTTATACACCCCTGAAAATCAATTAAATCACCACATAGGAAAATGTAGGGTAGAGAACAATTCCAGTTCTGCAGAAGGCCCTGATTATGGGGGACTTTCAAGTTGTTCTGGTAACTTTAGTTATAGAACACCACATTCCTTCAATAACGGAGAAGGACGTATAATACAATCTTATATTAAATAAATAATAACAATTAAAAAAGGTCTTAAAATTTATTGAGACCTTTTTTTTATAAATTTTTCTATTTCTTGTTTAAACTTGTCATAATTTCCCGAAGGAATTACAGTAACATTTTCAGCAGGCTTTATACCACATGCATCTGATATAATGACGGGAATACCTCTTGCTATCGCTTGAAGTATAATTCGAGGTGAATGTTATATATAGGCTGGATAAATGATTAATTCTATATTTTTAAAAATATCTTTAGAATCTGCATATTCAATGTATACATTATTCCAAAAAGATTTAGTTTCCATAGCATCTTTTTTAATCACTAATGGTAATTCAAATTCTTGCACAATTTTTCTTACTTCAAATGCTCCTTTTCTTGCAAGAGAAGATCCAGGAAATAAAACTTTTAAACCTTTCTCTAAAGTTATATTTTTTTCAATATTTATAGAACAGTTAAGAAGTATACTTTTTTGAAAGAATAACTCTGAAATTTTTCTATGAGGAGTAACTATTTTTCTAGCTTTTTTCAGTCCTTTATCCTCGTTAATAATAATAGAATTTGGAGCTCTATACTCATTTAATGTATTACTTTGCTGGTGTATATCATAAATTCCATCTAACTTTTTTTGTAAAATATCAATAGGATATCTATACATAAGAACATCAAAAGTCCTACCTCCCGTAAGATTATATTCAATAAAATAGGGTAATATATTTTGAGAAATAACTAAATGAGTAGTTTCAATTGGTATTAACTTTTCAATTTTTTCAACCACCCCCCCTATTCTTTTCTAATGATAATTTAAAAATATTTCCTTTTTTAAATTTACATTTTATGCATTGATAAATCTCTATTATGGAATAAGTAATTACTTCACCTTTATGAATAGTCCAAGATTTATTATCATTTTTTATTTTTTGTCTTTTAAAGAAAGGTAAAATTATAGTGGAATTATCCTCACTATAATTATTTATGTAATTCTCATACTCTGATGAATATTCATCTATAACATAGGTTGTTTTTGAAATGTTTTTTATATTTATTTTTGGATTATTAAGTATACATACTTGATTACCGCAAGTATAACAATCATTAATGATAGAGGTTTTTAAATAATTGTTATCTTCTATATCTCTCCGTACATTGTTTACTTTATTATAACTCTTAATAGTAACAATTAGTTTTTCTGATGTCATTTCCACCTCAATTCTAAAGGATTGAGTCGATAAAAATCTTAAATCTATATAATTCCATTTTACTGTAGCATCTCTATCTACTTCTGCTAATGAGCCTTCAACCACTAAAGAATGTCTATGACGCTCCAAAATTTTAAAATTTGCTTTTATAGCGGCATCGTACAATGCATTTGAAAGCTGGCATAATCCTCCTCCAATGGTGGGTAACAAACATCCTTCTCTTATTTCTCTTCCTACGACAAAGCCTCTTGATTTAAGAGGTTTACCTATATACTTCCAAAAACTAAAAGTTTCTCCTGCTGGTATTTCTAATCCGTTAATTTTTCTTGAAGCTATTCTAAGATTATGAATTTTCCCCGCTGTAAGTATCCTATGCTCCTTCTTTTCATTATTCGTCCATAAATCACTTTTTGAAATAGAAACCACTGGTAAATTTTTGAATTGATTTCCTACAGGAAATTTCTTTATTCTATGGAATTTATTTTGAAAATTTCTTTTTAAACACAATAAATTGGTTTTAACATAAAAAAGAAATGTCTTATACCTACTATGTTTTTGGGCTAATACATTTGCATCATGCTCTTTCATTTAAAACCTCATTGATAGATGCCAATATAATCTCGCAACCTTTTTCAATTTCTTCTTTAGTGATTGTTAAAGGAGGAGAAATTCTCATATATTCATTTCTGTACAATTGCCAAAAAACAATTAACCCGTTTTTCATGCATCTTTTAGCTACTTCTAATGTAAATTCAGGTGATTCAAGTTGAACCGCTAACATTAATCCTCTTCCGTTTATGGATCGTATACACGTATGTTGTAATTTTTCTCTAAATAACTTTTCTTTTTCATGCACCTGATCCATTAAATCTGTCGTTAATAATTCGTGCATTACAGCACATGCAGCGGCGGCTGGGACAGGATTTCCTCCAAAAGTGGTAATGTGTCCCAATTTTGGATTATCTGCCAAACTTTCCATCATTTGCTTTGATGTTGTAAAGGCACCAATAGGTATACCTCCTGCCATACCTTTACCCATCACTAAAATATCTGGGACGATATCATACCACTGAAAGGCAAATAATTTTCCGGTCCTACCAAATCCGGGTTGAATTTCATCTAAAGCCAGTAAAGCTCCTACCTCTTCGCATCTAGATTTAAGTTTTTTTAAATAATTATTTTTTGGAGTTAAAAAACCAGCAGCTCCTTGGATCGTTTCAACAAATACACCTGCTGTTTTTGAAGTAATTTTTTGTAAATCTTCTTCCTCATTAAATCTTATAAAATCAATTTGTGGCAATAAAGGCTCAAAAGGTACTTTATTTGTATCCCTTCCGGCTAAACTTAAAGAACCTTGTGAATTGCCGTGGTAGGCATCAATAAATGATATTATTTGTTGTCTTCCCGTATAACGTTTCACTAGCTTCATAGAAGCCTCAATAGCTTCCGTTCCGGAATTTACCAAATAGGTAGTATGCAACGGATCCGGTAAATTTTCTGCCAGCATCTTACATATCTGAACTGGTTTTTCCATTGCATATTCACCATAGACCATCACGTGCAAATATTTATCTACCTGGTCTTTAATTGCCTTAATTACTTTAGGGTGAGAATGCCCCAAGGTATTGGCAGATACACCAGCTACGAAATCTAGGTATGCTTTTCCATCTTTACCATATATGTAATTCCCTTCTGCCCTATCAACCTCAAAGCCTGAAGCAAAAAAAGTGGTTTTAGCTTGATATTTAAAAAAATCTTTTTGCAAATCTTCCATTCGTTTATTCTATTATTATAATCATATAAAAATAAGGGATATAACTTTTACCTAGCTATTTTTGTATTTTTTTATTCTTCCGGTAAATATTGATAATTATAGATTATTTTATTTTGTACCATAAACATTTTTTTAGGTGCAATCCAATCATATTTACCTACTACATAAAAGTAACTACGATTATTTGAATCAGTTTCAATGATAACTGATAAATCATCTTTACCCTCAGGATGATCAATATCTATTATTTTCCCTGATTGATTAAAATTTATTTTTCTTAAAGTCAAATCTAAAGAGTCTGAAATTAGTATTGGTATATAATTCTTATTTTCTTTATGTAATAATTCATGGTATTTATTTTGTAAACTAAATATAAGATCCATTACATTGCTATTAACTTTGACGGATAAGTTCCTTCCAGCCTCCACCTTAAAATCTACCAAATCATTGTCATTATCTGGGATAGAAATGATTAAAGGATATTTTGAGTTATTTACAAATTGAACAGATGATTCTTTTTTTTGATTTAACTTATTTTCTAAAATTAAAAAATATTTAACATCCTTATGCATTACTATTTTACTATTTTTAACCACTTCAAGTGAATCCCAATGAATAGTGGATAGCTTATTTCTATTTTCAATAAATATTTCTTTTTCAAAGTTTACTTCCTCTTTAAAATTTTTAATACTATTCTTTTCTTTATCAGTAAAAACTCCTTTATTAATTACTGACAAAAATCTTATTATTATAAATAAAGCAAGTATAAATCTAATTATATCTCTCTTTCTTATATTTCTTATATTTCTTATAGAGATATTTTTTTTCTTATATATTTTATGATTCTCAGAAATTAATAGTTTTAAATCCTCATTAATATTTTGAATAAGTTTTAATTCTTTAATTATTTGATAGCATAATTTTTTATTTTCAAATTGTATTTCTACTGAAAAATTTATTAATTCAGTAACTAATTTATCTATTTGGTCGTTCAGTGATTCAGGTAGTTTATTTACAAAGTTTGAAAATGGTTCATTTAACCAATCATTGATCTGTGGTAACTTAGTTACATAAGTATTCTTATTAACATTCTTAAGTATATGAGTTTTGTCAATCAAAAAATTTTTAAGACTTTCAGTCGCTAAAAATTCATCTTCAAGTGTATCAATAAAAACAAAAAAATCTAGCCATTCGTTAACGAGTTTAAAATTTTTACTACTTAAACATTTTTTAAATACTTTATTTATTGAATATGCAAAATAGGGAGAAATAAAAGGTTTAAAATTACAATTTTGTTTATTACATAAGCTTATCCATTTCCCTAAAATGGGAAGATTTATTTCTTGCCTTTCTAAAAAATTTAGTAAACTTTTGTTTTCCCAAATTTGAAGATGAAAATTAAATCTTTGCAAAAAATCATCTCGCTCTATTTCTTTAAATATTTGGTCTTTTGAATAATCAAGATTTTCTAAGGTAATGTAGCCTTCCTTTGCAAAGGAGAATTCAAGACCAATAATTTTTTTTACTTTTTTTATATCTAAGGATTCTTTATAATCTATATTACAATATTCAAAAAGCCTTATAGGAGATTGATAGTTCATTAGCCAATACCTGTACCTTTAAATTTTTTGTTATCTTCTTGTTTATAGTAATCACTTTGTTTGGTGAGATATATTAAATCAATCATTAATCTTTTAAGTTCTTTATAATGGCTGTATTTAATAGCATCTTCCCCTGCTTTGATCAACTGTTGGGCTGCTTTGTAATTTTTATATTCTTCTGGTTGTAGTGATTGTAATGCATAAAAACGTCCGGTAATATAGGTATAGGTGTTCCACAATATTTCCCATTGTAGATCTTCTAATAATTCTATGTTTTTTTGTAAAAATGATGAATTTTTTGATTTTAAAATATCATTTTCTTTTTCAATTATCTTAGTATATCTTTGGCTAAGAATTTCTTTATTTTCATCGGCCGAACTTAATATTTCTTCAATGTATTCTTTAATTTCTATATACTTAAATTGTAAGTTGCTTAATCGTTCTTTTCCTCCTATTTTATCAACTTCCTGAGAAATTCTTGCCATAGTATCTGCCAGTATATAACGTTTATCTGTAGCATCATTTTCCTTAAGAGTCATTAATTGTTTTCCACTTATTTCTAATTTTTTAAGGAGATTTTCTAATTCTATAGCCCAAATTTCATTTTGGTTAAAATTGAAATCTTTTAGATTTTTTCTGAGCTCTTTTTCAAGGTCTTGGTATTGTTCTTTTAACCGTGATATACTTATGTGTTTTTCAGATATAGAAAAATTATTTGTAAATTCCTGCTGAGTCATTACTAAAAAGGTATTTACTTTTAACTCTCTATCGTCGGAAATTGAAATTTGAATTTCTATATCAGAACCTTTAATAAGGTCTGAAGTTAAGTCTTTTCCTGTGATTTCAATACAACCAATGGGAAGGTTTGAGATAGCTCTTGCAAACCGATCTCCTTCTAATAAATTTATAACTATACTATCTTCAGAACCCTTTACAACTGTCTTGGATACTTCTCTATATAAGGTTTTTTTTAAGGGTAGTATACTGTTTTTTTCAAAGATTACTTCTAATTTAGTTTTATAATTTTCTTGATCGTCAATTTCTATGCAAATATCTTTAGGTAAAGGTTGTCCCAATATGTGGAATTGTCCTTGATTAATGGAAAACTCTTCCGTGAAAGAATTTATTTTCTCTCCATTAGAAGAGTAAATTTGCATTATAAAATGGTTGAGTGTATTGGTAAGAAGGGGTAAAAATTCTGTGAATTTAGATTTTAGAGGGATTAAGCCGGTATCAAACCCTCCATCCATTCGCATGATTCGATAATTTAATCCTTGATAATCTCCTTCTACTTTTACCAACAATACCTCTTCCTCCTCCTTACTCATTTGACTAAATCCTAAGTTCAGTTTAATATTTGGTTTCTCCTCTTGGGGGTCACCAAAATTTTCTAAATTCTCTAAGAAATCATTACTTTCTTGATTATTAATAACCATTTTCACTTTTTCTGTAGGTGTGTAAAACTTACTAGCAGCATAAAAACAGGCTCCAACTGCTACGGCTGTAGTAGGATCAATACTATTATTTACTGGTATTCCAGTTTTTATATTTAGCTGTTCTCTTACCCATGGAATATAAGTACTTCCTCCTACCAAAATTATTTCATGAATATCTTGCGGTTGAAGGTTATTTCTGTTTATAATGGTTTGTAACATTTCCAAGGTTTCTTCGATTTTAGGAGATATTAATAAATTAAAATCATCGACTGAGATAGGAAATGTTAAATCATAAAATACACCATCAATTTCCATAGATAAATCTATTTCTGATTTTGCTTGTGTAGATAATTCCTTTTTAACTTCTTCTGCTAAATAGAGTAAATGATAATAAATTTTTTCGTACTTGCCGTGCTTAGTCATTAATTGTTCAGCAAAATCAGATATTCCTGTCTTTTCTACTATTTTTGGAACTATTAAATGTTCAATGATTAAGGCATCAAAATCTACACCTCCTAAAAAATTATTTCCCTCATGATCTTTAATCTTCATTTCACCCTCTTTAATTTGAACCAAAGCTATATCAAAGGTTCCTCCTCCTAGATCATATACCAACCAATTCCCTTCTTTATCTTCCTTGGAATTATTAAAGTAGGCTAAACTAGCAGCTATAGGTTCTTGTAATAAAAATACTTCTTCAAACCCGGCTAATTTTCCTGCTTCTTTGGTTGCATTGGTTTGCATGGTATCGAAAGAAGCAGGAATGGTAATTACTACCGCCTCTGGGATCTCGTTAGTGTGTATAAAATTCTTTAATTCTCTTAAAATAAATGCTGAAAGCTCAATGGGAGTTACATTTTCATCTAAATTTACTACGTAAAACCGATCATCAGTACCCATTCTTCTTTTAAAGCCACTAAAAACATTTACCGGATCTTTAACAATATATTCTCTTGCTTTATCGCCTACTAGTGTACGTTCTTTTCTAAAGGCAACGACTGAGGCTAATGTATCTTTATGTCCTATAGGGTTTTTATATAATACAACTTTACCTTCCTCGTATTTACCTATTAATGAATTAGTTGTACCTAAATCTATTCCAAAATTTACAGTTTTCATAATAATGACTTACTAATAATTATTTATTTTCAACTAATACAATTCCTTTTTGAACTAAAGTAACTCCTTGATTCTGTTGTTTATAAATAATTGGTTTTATTACCTGAGTAATCTTCATATTTGTTGATTCTTTACCTACAAGGTTAGCTTCACAATCTGTACGAGTTTCCGAATATTTTTCTCCTAAGGGTACAATAATTTTATAACCTTCATCTTCAAAAATTGATAACATTCGGTTAACATTTCGCTCAATCTTACTGTATAAATTTTCTTTTTCAGCTTTTTGCTTAATTTCAATAAGTTGATTAATTAATAGAATAGAGTTATTCATAGTATGTACGTTTTGATTACAAAATTACTTAATTCATTTTTTACATTTTAATTTAATACTAATAAAATAAATGATATCACTTATAAATGCTTTTTATTAGGTGAAAAAAATTTAAACTATACAATTGCAACATAATTTTATAAAAAAATCTAAATAAAGATGAATAACTTTATATGTTTAAGAATATTTACTTTCATCTAAACACAATATCTACTATTTAACTTTATATATTTTGTAACTCACAAAAATTTAAAATGTTTGTAAAGACAATATTGTATAATGTTAAAGATTAATTCAATTAATACAATATTTTTTATATTTTTGTGAAAAATATAAAATACTATAAAAAAATTATTGTTATTCACATTAATTATTAATTTTTATTTAATTTCTTGTAAATCAGGAGACAAGAATGAATCTACTAAACAAGAAGAAATTACTTACAAAAAACCAACCCCACCTAAATCAGAAGGTCCTATAAGAGTTTTATTCGTGGGTAATAGCCATACAGAGTTTATAATTAGCTATCCAAAAATTCTTGAGGCCTTAGCCAAAGCCAATGATAAAAAAGTTGAAATAGAAACATTATTGGAAATGGGTGTAAGCGTTGATAAAATTTTATCTTATAATAAAAGCAAAGCTGAAAAGTTATTTGCTAAGAAGGATACAGATGGAAATTACTTCGATTATGTAATTATTCAAGAATCTACTCCTGTTGCTATTGATGAGACAGATGAATATCTAAATGACAGTAAAAAAGTAATTGAGCTTATTTCAAAAAACAGTCCAGAGGTTGCTACATATATTTATGAACTAGCTTCTCCATTTAATGTTACAGATAGTGATTTTAATAGCATTAAAGATCATTTAAGCAAACGTGCACAAGAGGTTGCTAAACAATTGACTAATGCTGAGGTATTACCTATAGGAACTATATTAGCTTCTGCCTACAACAATGATAAGGGTTATACTGCTGTAAAAGATGGCAAAGACCTATTACGTAATACAGATAATTCTAAACACCCTTTAAATGATGCTGGCTTTTTAAATTCTATTGTAATTTATAAATTTTTATTTGGAGAAACTCCTAAAATCCCTAATCAATTGCCTTTAGCTAAGGGAAATGAGCCGGGTAATTTTATTTTACAAGATGTAGATAAAGCAGTATCTAATCCGAAAGCATTAGAAGAAATTGCTGCTTCTTTTAAATAATATTTTTACTAGAATACTAAAAAAAGCATTAGGAATTAGTTCCTAATGCTTTTTTTAGTTATAAATATTTATTAAAATTCAATATCCCATATTCCTGATACTCTTTCCAATTCAATTAAGGAAGATGCGTAGTTGAAAATAGTTTCGTAATAGCTTTTTTGTACATCATTATGGGTTCTTTGCGCATCTAACAACTCCAATAATGATGTCTCTCCTCTTTGATAACTATACATTTTACCTTTTAAAATTTCTTCAGCCTGTTTTAACAAATGATCTTTAAATTGTTTTACTTGTTTTTGAGAGGTATTATAATTATTATAGGCTTGAGTTATTTCTGTTTGAATTTGTAATTCAATTTGTTTGTATTCAAGATTTGATTTTTGTATCGTATATTCTGCAATCTTTTTTTCTCCTTTTCTATTATTAAGAAAACGTAGTGGAATATTTAATCCCGCAACAACCCCTGTATGATAAGGAGATGGAGCTTCTTCATTCGTGGCTTTACCATTGAGCTGTAGTCCAGCACTTATTCCTAGATCCATGATTCTATTGGCATTGGCTAGTTTTAACATTTCTTCTGAAACTTTTACATTTTGTATCCCAGCCATTGCGTCTGCTCTATTGTTTTGCGCTGTTGTTATTAATTGCGAAAGATCAAAATTTCTATCAAATTTATTTAAGTCCCCTTCTGTCATCCACCATTGATCTGTTTGAGATTTTCCCATAACCAGGGATAAATTTATTATCGAATTTTGCCACTCCGTTTCTGCTTCATAAATCTCATTAAGCATAGACTGTGCTTCAAATTTACTTTGTCTTGCATCAATATGCGCGATTACACCTAGCTTATAACGTAAACTGTCAGACTTTGCCAATTGTTCTAACATATCATAAGATCTTTTTTGTACGTCTAATAGTTGTTTGTTTTGCAAGGTTTGTAAGTAAAGCAATGTTGCATCTGCTCTAAGATTATTATAAAAATTTTGTAATAAATACTTGTTTAGCTCCACTTCACTTTTAGCTAGATTAATTCTAGCTTTTCTTTTGCCTCCTAATTCTATGGTCCATCCCAATCCTATTTCCATAGAATTCCCCATGCTTTTATTATTGCTTCCTCCCTCTAAACCAAGTTCTACATCTGGAATTATTTTAGCAACATCAATTTCAGCTTCTGCTAAACTTACATTAAATTTTTCGGCGGCATATTCCAGATTATTTTCCGCAACTTGCTTTATAAACTCGCTATAGGTAATTATTTGACTTTCTACTTCTTGCCGTGTTTGCGATTGAGTGTGTAAAATGTTTATTAAAAACGAAGCTGTAAAAAATATGGATTTTATTATTTTCATACCGTTTAAGAAGTTTTAGTTTTGTTTGGGTCAAACCTTTTTTCAATCATATAATATAAGGCTGGAAGTGCAAATAAGGTTATTATAGTTGAAAATAACAATCCGTAAACAATTACTGTTGCTAAAGGTCTTTGTACATCTGAACCTATACCGGTAGCCAATGAGGCCGGAAACAGTCCTAATACAGCTACGGTAGCTGTCATTAACACTGGTCTAAAACGGTGCTTTGCTCCCTCTATGACTGCTTGTAAAAGATTTATTCCTTCTTTTCTAAGAACATTAATATGCGAAACCATAATTACCCCATTTTGAATAGCTATTCCTGATAGGGCAATAAACCCTACGGCTGATGATACATTTAGCGTCATTCCTCTAATATTAAGCGCTAACATACCTCCAAATAAAGCCATAGGGACAATACTCAAAAGTAAGGCGGCTAGGCGGAATTTGCCAAAGGCGGCATATAGCATTACAAATATTATGGCTAACGTTATAGGAACAATCACTGCTAAACGTGCATCTGCTCTGTTTTGATTTTCAAATTGTCCACCCCATTTGATATGATATTTTTTGTGATCATATTTTACTTGTTCTTCAATCTTTTTTTGGGCATCCTTTAAAAGTTCACTTAAATCCCTATTTCTTATGTTTAATTTTACAGTTAAATGTCGTTTATTCATTTCTCTGGTTATGGTACTCTCGCCGGTACTTAACTTTATATCTGCCACTTGTGATAATGGAATTTTTGCTCCGGTGGAAGATGTTAACATTAAGTTGGCTATTTTATCCGGTGAATTTCTACTTTCTTCGTTGTATCTACAAATAATATCATACACTTTGTTCCCTATGAAAATTTGAGAAATTGCTTTCCCTCCAATAGCAACTTCTATTAGTTCTGCTACATCGGAAACATTTAACCCATACTGTGCAATCTTATCTCTATTGGCTACAATTTGTAATTGTGGTAAAGGGGGTTCTTGATCTATGGCTAAATCAACGGCACCATCTACAGTTTTTAAAGTTTTCATAATATCCTCTGAAATCCTACGAGTTTCTTTAAAATCATCTCCATATACTTTAACAACTAGTTCACTATGTGCACCTGAAATTTTATCCATTACTCCATCAATCATGGGTTGCGAGAAACCAACGGTATATCCGGGCATTTTTTCATATTCTTTCTCCAACTCATTAATTAAGTCGTATTTGGTTTTTCCTTTGGGCCATTCTTTATAGGGCTTTAAGCCTACTGAAACTTCAAAATGAGAAGCGGTCCAAGGATCTGTTCCATCATCATTTCTTCCAGCTTGAACCATTACATAGGTTACTTCTCCATATTTCATGGTTTTAGCTCTTAGTTCATCACTTAGTTCTTTAGATTTTTCTAATGAAATTCCTGGAGGTAATTGAACTTGTAACCATATGGAACCTTCATCTAACGGCGGTAAAAAATCCTTCCCAACTATATAAGTAAGCCCCCCCGTAACTAGAAGAACTATGGATAAGGGTATAAATATTTTCTTTGGCTTTTGCATAATTTTTTTTATGCAATTGTGATAAATGTTGGTTAGCTTTTCAAGCCAACGATTATGATAAATTTTTTGAGGTTTTTTATAAATTACATATGCTAAACCGGGGATTAATAGTAGTGCTACCAATAAAGCTCCAAATAAGGCGTAGCCTACTGTAAATGCCATAGGTGTAAATAATTTTTTTTCTACTCTTTCAAAAGCAAACAAAGGTAGGTAGGCTGTAATTATAATAAGTGTGGAGAATAAAATAGGCTTAGCTACTTCCGTTGCTCGCTGAGCTATGGTTTTCTCTTTAAAAGTTTCATTTGGGTGTTCTTCTCTTCTCTTCAGTATAGTTTCCATCATAACAATCGCTCCATCTACAATTATCCCAAAATCTATGGCTCCTAGGGATAATAGGTTGGCAGGAATATTAGTAAAATGCATTAGAATAAATGCAATTAATAAGGAAAGAGGTATGGTTATAGCTACCAACAATGCACCTCTCCAACTTCCTAAAAAAACAATTAAAACGATTACAACTAGGGTTACTCCTTCTAAAAGCGTATGAGAAACCGTATTTAATGTAGTGTTAACCAATTCGGTTCTATCCATGAATGGGTGAATTTTAACTCCTTTGGGTAAAGTTTCATCGTTTAATTCATGAATTGCTTTATGAACTTCTTCTAGTACTACGGATGGATTTTCTCCTTTTAATAGTAGAACTACTCCTTCTATGCTTTCTGAATAATTCCTATTTTTATCGGTATATCCTAGTATTCCTTTTCTTTCAATATTTCCATACTTCAAATCTCCAATATCATTTAGCAATACAGGAACTCCATTTTCTGATTTAACAACTATTTTACCTAAATCTGATAAATCTTTGACTAATCCTATGCCTCTGATTACATATCCTAAATCTCCTCTAGGCAATACACTGCCTCCGGCGCTAACATTGTTATTTTCAATGGTTTCAGTAACCTCTGAGAGGGTTAAATTGTATTGATCTAATTTCTGTGGATTTAGTTCTATTTGAAATTGGGTGGTAATACCTCCAAAATTAGTAACATCTGCGATTCCAGAGACTTGTTTAATTCTTGGAATAATAACAAAATTTTGTAAATCCGTAAGTTCTCTTAGATCGTGGTTGTCACTTTCAATAATATATCTATAGATTTCCCCAATAGGCGAAGTTAAAGGATCTAATTCAGGAACAGCACTATAGGGCAATTCCACTTCATTTAATCTTTCCTGTATTCTTGTTCTTGCCCAATAATCTTCCACTCCGTCATTAAAAACTATGGTAATTATAGACAAACCAAAGGTACTTTTACTTCGCATAACATTCATTCCTGGAAGACCATTTAAAGCTCTTTCTATAGGTATGGTTATTTGCTGTTCAACCTCTTCGGCTGCCAATCCAGGAACTTGAGTTACTACCTGAGAGGTAACATCTGCTATGTCTGGATAGGCTTCAATGGATAGCTGTTTCCATGAATAATACCCAAAGGCTGCTAATAAACTGAATAATATTACCATTACCCAGCGTTTATCTATGGCTGTTACTATTATTTTATACATCGGTCTTATTCTTTATAGTTTATTGCGCATCTAATAAATAAATGCCTCCTTCATTTACATACGTATCTCCAGGTTTTAAGCCAGATTTTATTCTAACTTTATCTTCTGATATGTTTTCTGTGACAACTTCTTTTTTAATGTACTTATTCTTCCCTACTTGCACATATACAAATTGATTTTCGCTATTTTGTAATATTGCTTTTGCAGGTACAATTATGGCAGAGGTTGGAGAATCAGAAAAAAGAACATTAACATACATTCCAGGTTTTAAATTTCTATCTGAATTATCGCTTTCCACAAAAACTTCAACACTTCTGGTACTTTCATCTATCATTTCATTAATGTGATAAATCTTACCATACAAGGTTTCTCCGGGCAAGGCTTCTGTCTTAATTTCCACCTTTTTTAAATTATGCAAAAAGCTCATGTTTTTTTCTTTCACTTGCCCTACAATCCACACTTTACTTAGTTCTGCTATTTTCACTATAGGCTCAGAATCTTCTTTAAGATACTCTCCCATAATAATATTATTAGTAACTATTTCTCCGGCAATGGGTGAAGTAACTACTAATGGCTGCCCCAATGACATATTAGAAAGATTAACATTGTATGTTTTTAATGCTGCTACTGCATTTTCAAGTGCCGATTTTTTAGTTAGAACGTCTGTATGAGCTTCTTCTAACTCTCGTTTTATACCTACCCCATGATTAAAAAGATCTTGTTGACGTTTTAAATTGGTCTGTGCCAAAGCCAATTCTTGTTTAGAATCAAAATATTCTTTTTGTGCATTAAAAAAATCAGGAGAACTTATTGAAAATAACGGGGCTCCTGCTACCACTTTTTCACCAAGATTTACATATGATTTTAAAACCCTACCTGAAAAAGGGGGTAAAATTTCTGCATAATTGGTTGGTATTGCACGCACTGTTCCAACTGTACTAATACTAGGGCTATATTCTCCAACGACTGCTTTTTCAGTCTTAATTTTGGGTATTATATTAGAACCCTCTGGAAGTACAAGGGTTTGACCTTCAATTATGAAATTTTTAGGAGTTTCTTCATAGGTACTTTTGTGGCATGAGAATAAGACTGTCACTACTGCTAACAGTATACTTATATTTATTTTTTTTATCATAATCCTCCTAATCTATTATTGTTTTCGCAATCAAATATTTAATCAATTGCAAAAGTAAGTAGTATTCGATAATTTCTTATAGGAAGTCTTTTAAAAAAAAATTAGAATTTTATTAGAAAATTATAGATGAGAAAGTATAACTGTAAATGTGGTTCCCAAATTTATTTTGCTTGAAACAATGATTTCTCCACCATGAAGTTTTATTATCTTCTCGGCTAAAGATAAGCCTATTCCACTCCCTTGCGCCCATTCTTTATTGTTTCCTCTATAAAAGGTTTTAAAAATTTTTTTTATTTCTTGCCTACTTATACCTATACCTTCATCCTTGAAACGAATTTCAATCTTTGAGTTAACTATTAGTATGCTTACTTGTGTTTTATGATCTTGAGAAAATTTACATCCGTTTTCAATTAAATTTGCAAAAGCAACTTTTAAAAGATATTCATTCCCATTTACATGAATCTCATTTTCTTCGTGAAATTCATTTTCAAAGGAAAGATTGATACGATAGTTATTATTTATTCTTTTTACTTGTTCACAACTATCCAATAATATTTCATCTATTCGTACAGGTTTAATAGCTATTTGTGAAGGATCGTAACTTGCTTTGGCAAAATCCAATAAATTGTTGGACAGTTTTACTATTTTATTTGCATCCATCCATGCTTTATGCAAAGTGGTTTGATAATCTTCTGTAGTATTTTCTCTTTGTAGTGCTATTTCTATTTCTGTAATTATAGCGGCTAAAGGAGTTCTTATTTCGTGTGAAATATTGGAAACAAATTTTTTTTGGGAATCAAAAGAATTTTCTAACCGATCCAACATTTGATTGAAAGTTTGAGCCAATTTAGTTAATTCATCTTTGTTCTTATTGATCTTTAAACGATAATCCAAACGATTGGCTGAAATTTCATTTATATTATCCGTCATCTCCGTTATGGGTTGAAAAATTCTCTTTACAAAATAATAACCGGTGAGGTAGATAAAGAAAATGGAAATAACTATTAAAAAAATAGAGTTTTTTAATAATAGATGAAGTTCCTTGTAACCAAATTGATCGTAAGCAGCCGCTGTAATTATATAGGTTTTGTTTTTAAATTTATGTTTTAAACCTATCACCTGCCACTGATCTTGATAAAATTTAAGTTCTCCTTTAACCTTAATTTCATCTAACATAGAACGAGTTTCTTTCACAAAATCTATATCTATTGCATCGTGATAAACAAGTGTATAATTTTCATCGTATATGGCTACTTCTACCTCATCTATAATTTGAGAATTATTGTAGTATATATTTTGAAGTATTTGAGGAGGAACCTTTGCATCTATAAACAAATTGAATTTTGTAATCGCTTCCTTGGTAAGTAATTCGTAAAATTCATTACTTCTATTTTTTTTGGCTGTAAAGTAAATAATTACTGAAAAAAAAATTAGAATACTTACTGAAATAAGTGTAAATAATAGAGTTAATCGATTACGAATTTTCATTCCTCTATGCTTTTAAAATGAATCCCATACCTGACTGGGTATGCAACAATTTTTTATTGTATCCTTTGTCTATTTTCTTTCTTAAGTAATTTATATATACATCTATGAAATTTGTACCCGTATCAAAATAGGTTCCCCAAACTTTCTCGGCAATTTCTAATCTTGGAATTACTCTGCCTTGGTTTTTTAGAAAAAATTCCAATAATTTAAATTCTTTAGGAGTTAATTTTATTTCAATATTACCTCTTTTTACAATCTTAGTTTGTAGATTCATTTCTAAATCTTCACATTTCAATAAAAAATTATTTCCTAATTTTTCATGTCTTTTTAGTAAGGCACGAATTCTTACAACTAACTCACGAATTTCAAAAGGTTTTACCAAATAATCATCTGCGCCAGAATCAAATCCTTCTACTTTATCGTCTGTAGTCCCCAGCGCCGTTAACATTATAATGGGTAAATATGGCTTGATATTTTTTAAAGTTTTACAAATTTCCAGTCCGTTTTTACTGGGTAATAATATATCTGTTATCACTAATTCGTAGTCTTTGTTCAAAGCTAGTTCTTCACCTACTATACCATCAAAAGCCTGTGTAATTATAAACGCCTCTTCATCTAAAGCTTTTTTTATAAGTTCAGAAATTCTTATATCGTCTTCAATTAGTAGTATGCTTGCTGTATTTCTAACCATTTACTGTTTTGGTATACGCAAATTTGATTATAAAAAAAAACATATCCAACGAGTTGGATATGTTTTTTTGAGTTTAAATAGATTAGATATCTTTACTTATTAATGAATTTTTCATTTTTTATGAAAACATCCCTCTAATTGCATCCTCAAACATTATAGAATTTTAAATTATAAAACCAGATGTTATAAAATTTTTGGTAAAGATATATTAGTATTATATAAACAAAAGACGAAATATTTGAAGTACTTAAGAATCCATTTTAATAATTAAATCCATAAATATTCCCTGAATAAACTTAAAATAATAACTATCAATCATTTATATTTTGTAATGATTCATATGCATCTCTATTTGCTATTACCTCATTTCTTAAGATTTCTTAAAGCAATGTCATACTATGTTTTCTTCTTACCAATATATTCGAAGCTGAACTATAAAAAATACTGCTTGCTCTTTTGCAATTTATTATAAGGCTACAGCAAGCACCTCATTTTTTTTTGAAGCCACAAAAACTTTTTTAAAAATATTTAGCGACAAGAACTATTCTTTTAGTTCTAAAAAATTTTATCTATATCAAATGTGAAAGGATACATTTCATAACACTTCCAGTAGCCATTTTAAAATTATTATAACTGTTATAAAAGTTATAACTTATTAAATTTCCAAACATCTCTATTACTAAAATTTGTTTCAACTAAATCAAATTACATCAATTCATTTAAACTATTCTTTTGTATACATGGGATTTATATTTCTATATATAATATATTTTACATATCCAGTAAAAAATTATATATGGGGGTGAATATTTTTTAATTTAAACTTAGAATTGCATAAGAACAGTTGATAGTATAATTATAAGATACAAAATTTTACTTTTTTTATTAATGCTTAATTATTTTCTAAAAAAAATGTTTTTAAAATTAAATTATATATTTACTTTATTTAAAATTCCTAATTCTTTCATTTGCTCTTTACTAATTAGGGAAGGTGTATCAATCATAACGTCTCTTCCTGCATTGTTTTTCGGAAAAGCTATATAGTCTCTAATGACTTCCTGCCCGCCTAGAATTGCCACTAACCGATCAAAACCTAAAGCAATTCCTGCATGCGGTGGTGCTCCGAATTTAAAAGCATTCATAAGAAATCCAAATTGATTATTAGCTTCTTCTTGAGAAAAGCCCAACAAGGAAAACATTTTGGACTGAAGTTCATCATTAAATATTCTTACAGAACCACCTCCTATTTCATTTCCGTTTAAGACTAAATCGTAGGCATTTGCTCTAGCTTTACTTGGATCTGAGTCTAATAAAGTAATATCTTCTTCTTTAGGGGAGGTAAAGGGATGATGCATAGCTACGTATCTATTTTCATCTTCATCCCAATCTAAAAGTGGGAAATCTATAACCCATAAAGGAGCAAAATTTTTGGGATTCCTAAGCCCCAAACGTTCTGCCATTTCCATCCGTAATGCACTTAGCTGTGGTCTAACTTTTTTTGAAATACCCGAAAGAATCAACATTAAATCACCAGGTTTTGAGTTAGACTTATTTAAGACTACTTTTAATTGATCTTCCGTATAAAATTTATCAATAGAGGATTTTATGGAACCGTCTTGATTATATTTTATATAAATCAAACCATTGGCACCTACTTGAGGTCTTTTCACCCATTCCGTTAATTCATCCAATTGCTTCCGAGTATATTTTGCGCAATTTTCAACATTTATACCTACTATTAATTCAGCTTCATCAAAAATCTTAAATCCACTATTTTTCAATTCTTCGTTAAATTCTATAAATTCCATTCCAAAACGAATGTCTGGTTTATCGTTGCCATATTTCTTCATGGCTTCATCATAGGTTATTCTTGGAAATTTTGGTATATCAACCCCTATTAATTCTTTTAAAAGGAGTTTAGTTAATCCTTCAAAGGTATTTATTATATCTTCTTGATTAACAAATGACATTTCGCAATCCACTTGCGTAAACTCAGGTTGCCTATCGGCACGCAAATCCTCATCTCTAAAACACTTTACGATTTGGAAATACTTGTCTAATCCTCCAACCATCAACAATTGTTTAAAAGTTTGAGGGGATTGTGGCAAGGCGTAAAACTGCCCCGGATTTAATCTTGAAGGGACTACAAAGTCTCTTGCCCCTTCCGGGGTAGATTTAATTAATACAGGAGTTTCTACCTCTATAAAATCATTTTGAGCTAAATAATTTCTTATTAATTGTGCTACCTTGCTCCTAAATATAAGATTTTCTTTTACAGGATTTCTCCTTATGTCTAAATATCTGTATTTCATTCTTAACTCCTCTCCTCCATCGGTTTTATCTTCAATGGTAAATGGTGGAACTAAGGATGAGTTTAAGATTGTTAATGTCTTTGTAAGAATCTCAATCCCACCAGTAGGTATCTGAGGATTTTTACTGGATCGTTCGATAACTTCACCTTTGACTTGAATGACAAATTCTCGACCAAGGGTTCTAACTTGCTCTAATAATTCTTGATTTGATCTTTCTTCGTCAAAAACTAATTGGGTAATTCCGTAACGATCTCTAAGATCTATCCAAGTTACGTATCCCATATCTCTTACAATTTGAACCCAACCACAAAGTGTTACAGTTGTCCCTATATTTGATTCGTTGAGTTCTCCGCAATTGTGTGTTCTGTACATTCTTTTGATTCTTTTTTTTGGGGTTTGAGGTATAAATACAAAATTACATATATAATACTATATATGTAATTTTAATTAAGTCTATTAATATATACGTTTAAGATTTTATCTGCTCTTGTTCTAAGTTTTGAGTTTCTCCGTACGGATCAAATTCGCCTTCCCATTTAGCTACTACAGCAGAGGCTAAACAATTCCCAATTACATTTACCGTAGTTCTAGCCATATCCATAAGTGTATCTATCCCTAAAATCATAAGTATTGGCCATTCCGGCAATCCAAAAGAGGCTGCAGTTCCCATAAGAATTACTAACGATGCTCTTGGCACACCGGCCACCCCTTTACTCGTAACTATTAAAATTAATACCATCAGGATTTGATGTTCAAAAGTCATATGCATTCCTGCTGCTTGCGCAACGAATACACTTGCTAGTGATAAATACAAGGTTGTACCATCTAAATTAAAAGTATAACCTGTAGGCATAACAAAAGCTATTATTTTTCTGGGTACTCCTAATTTTTCCATGGCTTCCATAGCTTTTGGCAAAGCTGCCTCTGAACTAGCTGTAGAAAAGGCTATGGAGGCAACTTCTCCAATTTCTCTAAAGAAGCGTTTCATTGGCATTTTTATAAGCAATGCGATAGGAATGAAAACCAATAAAACAAAAACAATTAAAGCTCCGTATAAAGTAAGTAATAATTTCAATAAAGGAAGCAGTGCATCCAGTCCCATATGTGCCACGGTATAAGCGATTGAACCTAAAACACCTAAAGGAGCAAAATACATAACTACGTTAGTGAATTTAAACATGGTTTCTGCCAAGCTATCCGTGAAATTCACCATAAATGCTCTCTTTTTTTCTTCAACCATAATTAATCCTATTCCGAAGATAATACTAAATACTACGATCTGTAATACTTGACCTTCTGCAATGGATTTTGCAAAATTTTCAGGGAATATGTGTAAAACTATGTCTTGCCAAGTTTGGTGTGCAACTTGTGGCAATTGAGTATGTCCTGTTTCAACATGCTTAGTTCCAACCCCTGCTTGGGTAAGGTTTATAGCAGCTAAACCAATAAAAAGTGCTATAGTGGTTACCAATTCAAAATAAACCAAAGATTTCCATCCCATTCTTCCTACTTGTTTTAGGTCAGAATGCCCTGCAATACCATGTACTAAGGTTGCAAATATTAATGGAGCAATTAAGGTTTTTATAAGCTTTAAAAATATTTGACTTAGTATTTCTAAATTTTTACCTAAGGTTGGAAAATCAAAACCTATACAGGCTCCTAAAATTAAGGACACAAATATCCAAGTTGTCAAATTTTTCTTATTTATACCATAAACTAGTAATGCTACTACTGCAATCCATCTGCAATAAAATAATAAGGATTCAGATAATCCTCCAAAAAAGATATAGTAAGAATAAATCATAGCTATTGCAAATACAAAAAATATAGGTATAACCTTTGAAATTTTCTTGGATAAGTAGTAAATTAATGCGAATACTAGTATGAACGTTGATATAAAAAATCTTGCTAAAGATGTATCACCAAATAATAAATGACGTACAGAAATAATTATATTTATGGCTAGGAATATTAAAATTAAAAACGTATATAAACTTCTTTTTTTCATATTAAACATATATTCAACAGATTACTTATTTTTTATTTATGATTAATTTATTTCGAATTATCTCAATGATGCCTGGAAGCAATGAAAAAACGATAATAAATACTATTAAAAATTTTAGATTTTTTTGAATCCAAGGTATATTTCCTACAAAATATCCTAAGAATATAAATATGGATACCCAAATGACTCCACCAAAAATATTATACCTTACAAAGAATTTATAATTCATTCTTCCCATACCAGCCACAAAAGGAGCAAAGGTTCTAATTATAGGCACAAACCTTGCTAGTATAATAGTTTTACCTCCGTGTTTATCGTAAAATTCATTGGTTTTTTTCAAATAACTTTGCTTGAAAATTTTAGAATTCGGGTTACTAAAAAGCTTATGTCCAAAATATTTGCCGATTTCAAAGTTTATAGAGTCTCCTAAAATTGCAGCAATAACCAACAAAATAGTTAATAAATAAACATTTAATCCATTATCTTCTATGGCTGCTAAAGCTCCTGCGACAAAGAGCAATGAGTCTCCCGGTAAAAAGGGGGTTACCACTAAACCGGTTTCACAAAATATAATTAAAAACAGGATGAGATAAACCCATAACCCGTAATCTCTTACTAAATCTCTTAAATGAGCATCAATATGTAAAATAAAATCAATTAAGACATAAACGAATTCCATGTAAAGTAATTTTATAAAAATTAAGACGGTATCCTTCTAAAGAAAGTTTTAATTTTTACAAATATAATGAAATCATCTACTTTTCCAAATTATACGCTAAAATTGACAAAATTTTAGTCTTAAATTTCATCTAAAAACTTTAAGTAAATTTTTGCATTGTTTGTATATCAAGTAATAATTATTAGATTTTAAATAAAAAGAGTTGGAAATTGAAATTTCCAACTCTTTTTATTGTTGTTAAGCAAGTACTATTTACGAATTGCTTCTTGGTAACGCTTATTTACTTCATCCCAATTGATGATATACCAGTAATTCTTTATATAATCAGCCCTTCTGTTTTGGTAGTTTAAATAATATGCATGTTCCCAAACGTCTAGACCTAAAATTGGAGCGCCATTGACATCAACCACCCCTAACATTAATGGATTGTCTTGATTCGCAGTTGAGGATATTTTTAAATTTCCATCTTTATCTATTAGCAACCATGCCCAACCAGATCCAAATTGACTGGCGGCTGCTTTGTTAAATTCTTCCTTAAAAGCTTCCACAGATCCAAATTGCTTTTTAATTTCTTTTACAATAGGGCCTCCAATTTTTGATTTTTTTTGAGGGGTTAACACTGACCAAAATAAGGAATGGTTATAGTGTCCTCCACCATTATTACGAACTGCCATACGAATTTCTTGAGGTAAATGATTGATATTAGCTATTAACTCTTCCAAAGTCATACCTGAATATTCCGGATATTTTTGTAAAACATCATTAAGATTTTTCACATAGGCTGCATGGTGTTTGGAATAATGAATTCGCATCGTGGTTGAGTCTATACTCGGTTGCAATTCATCGTACTTATAGTTTAAAGTTGGTAAACTAAATTGTGCAGATAACTGTAAACTTAATAATAAGATACTAATAAAAAAAATGTTACTAATTTTCATTGGACTATTTTTAATTTAATCCCAAATATACTTCTTTTTATCTTTTTTATCTTTTTTATCTTTTTTTCTTATAACGTACGAGGTTTATACTTTGCTGCCATTTCTGCAAATAATTTAATATGTGCGGGAGTTGTTCCACAACACCCTCCTAATATATTTACAAGTTGATTTTCCATATACACTTTAACTTTCTCAGCCATCATTTCCGGAGTCTCGTCATATCCTCCCAAAGGATTGGGTAAACCCGCATTGGGATGTGCGCTTATAAAAAATGGACTTTTATTCGATAATATTTCTAAATATTGAAAAAGTTGATCTGCTCCTAAAGCACAATTGAGCCCGATAGACAATAAAGGTATATGGGATATTGAGGTTAAGAATGCTTCGGTGGTTTGTCCAGATAATGTTCGCCCAGCAGCATCAGTTATAGTTCCAGATGCCATTAGAGGAAGTGATTTTTTAGCTTCCATAAAGGCATCTTCTATACCAAAAAATGCAGCTTTGGCATTTAAAGTATCAAAAATTGTTTCTACCAATAATAGGTCTGCTCCTCCTTCTATAAGAGCCAAGGTTTGTTCTTTATATATGTCA
Source organism: Apibacter muscae (assembly GCF_007845635.1). GTDB lineage: Bacteria > Bacteroidota > Bacteroidia > Flavobacteriales > Weeksellaceae > Apibacter > Apibacter muscae. The sequence goes on from NZ_SELG01000031.1 coordinate 50,462, forward strand.
GCAAGAAAATCAAAATCTACCTCCCGATACGCAGGGTCATTTACATTGGGTGATATAGAGGCCGTCTTAGATGTGGGACCTATAGAACCCGCTATAAAAAGTGGCTTATTTCCATATTTCTTATAATATTCCTCTCTAGCTTCATTCGCTACTTTTACAGACTCAATATTTAACTCCCGAACATACTCTTGCATATCATAATCTGCCATAGATATTCGGTTAGAATTGAATGTATTGGTTTCTACTATATCTGCTCCCGCTATAAAATATTCTAAATGAATCTTTTTAATAATTTCTGGTTGCGTGATGGACAATAAATCATTATTCCCCTTTATATCTTTATGCCATGTTTTAAATTGACTACCCCTAAAATCTTCTTCTTTCAACTGGTATTGCTGGATCATAGTCCCCATGGCTCCATCTAAAATCAATATCTTTTCTTTTAAAATATCTTCTATTTGCATAAATTTATTTTTCATCCCTGTTAGCCAATATAAATAAACCACGACTTACCAAAGGGTTAAAAGCAAAGATAAAATTTATACCGCATCCAAAGAATTTATTAAAAACAAAATTTTCGTTAATTTATATTTGATCAAATTCTAAATCTAATAGAATTTCAATACTTTTATCCACTACAGAAATTCCTTGAGGGTTAATTTTATTGTAATTAACCCCAAAGTCTTCTATATTAATTGATGTTGTCATTTCTAAGTGAATAGAATTCTTTATCGAGTTTTTTGTTCCATTTAAATATGTCTGATTAAAAATTATTTTCTTAGTAATACCTTTAATAGTTAATTCTCCTATTAATTTTTTACCTAGAAATTTAGATGTACTTGAAAATGTAATTCTAGGAAATAATTTAGAATTTAAAAAATACGGAGATTTCACATGCTCATCTCTAAAATGCATATTGGACTTTAGTGATGAAGTATCAACAGTAAAATAAAGTTCTAAATAATCTAAATTACCCGTTGGTGAGTATAAAGTAGCTTCAAATTCAAAAAACTCAAATTCTAATGTTGAAATTCCATTATGTTTAACGTAAAATAAAAAATTTGAATTGAGTTTATTCAATCCCCATTCTTTTGAATATATTTCATTGTAATTTACAATACACAAATCCTGATTAAATACATCAGACCCCATAAAATTATTCGTTTTTTAGTGATAATTCTATTATAATATTCAAAAAATATTCCATGAATAATTATTTACCATCCACTATAAAAATCTTTTAAATTCCTTTTTACAAGTTCATGAAGGAATCAAATTGATTTATATAAAAATTAGAATAAAATATTACCTAATTTCAATGATTTTTTTATTATATATTTGCAAATTAATTTTTCACACCTAGGCAATAATTGAAGAATGAGTAATAAATTTCAGGAATATAAAGGGCTTGACCTAAATAAATTTGCTAATGAAATTTCCAATTTTTGGAAAGAAAATAACATTTTTAAACAAAGTATTACTTCTAGAGAAGGAAATCCACAATATGTTTTTTTTGAAGGCCCTCCTTCTGCCAATGGTATGCCAGGGATTCATCATGTAATGGCTAGAACCATTAAAGATATCTTTTGTAGATACCATACATTAAAGGGAAAGCAAGTTTATAGAAAAGCAGGCTGGGATACTCATGGATTACCGGTTGAATTAGGGGTTGAAAAAGAATTAGGAATTACCAAGGAGGACATTGGAAAAAAAATATCTGTTGAAGATTATAACAAGGCTTGTAAAGAGGCAGTGATGCGCTACACAAGTGTTTGGAACCAATTGACTGAAAGAATTGGGTATTGGGTGGATACTGAAAACCCTTATATTACCTACGATCCAAAATATATGGAAAGCGTATGGTGGTTATTGAAACAAATTTATAATAAAAATCTTCTATATAAAGGTTATACCATTCAACCTTATTCACCGAAAGCTGGAACCGGTTTATCTTCGCATGAATTAAGTTTACCCGGAGCCTATAAAGATATTACGGATACAACGATTGTTGCTCAGTTTGAAGTCATTAAAGAAAGTACCACTTTGTTTAATGAGGTAGACGGAGCTGTTTATTTATTAGCTTGGACAACTACTCCATGGACGTTGCCTTCTAATACAGCATTAACGGTTGGAAAAAATATAGATTATGTTTTAATTCAAACCTTTAATCCATATACATTTAAACCTATTCAAGTAATTCTAGCAAAATCTTTAGTAAGCAAGCAGTTCAATAACAAGTTTTTTGAAACTGATTCTAATACAGATTTTGAAAATTTTAAACCTGAAGATAAAAAAATTCCTTATAAAATTTTATCTACTTACAAAGGAGAGCAACTTTTAGGTATTAGATATAAACAATTGCTTCCATGGGCAACTCCATATGAAGATGCTGAAAAAGCCTTTGTAGTAATTAGTGGAGATTTTGTAACTACTGAGGATGGAACTGGAATTGTACATACAGCCCCTACATTTGGTGCTGATGATGCCAAAGCGGCTAAAGCTTATGGAGTTCCTCCAATGCTTGTATTAGATGAAAATAATAACCCCGTACCTTTAGTAAATTTACAGGGTAAATTTATTGACCTATTGCCTCAACCTTTTGGTGGAAGATATGTAAAGAATGAATACTACATGGAGGGAGAAGCACCTGAACGTTCTACAGATGTTGAACTGGCTATCCTTTTAAAAACTGATAATAAGGCTTTTAAAGTAGAAAAATATACACATAGCTATCCGCATTGCTGGAGAACGGATAAACCAATATTGTACTATCCTCTGGATTCATGGTTTATAAAAATCCCGGAAGTTAGAGATCGTATGGTTGAATTGAATAAGTCCATAAACTGGAAACCAGAAGCTACGGGTGCTAAGAGATTTGGTCATTGGTTAGAAAATGCCAATGATTGGAATTTGTCTAGATCCAGATACTGGGGAATCCCATTGCCTATATGGAGAACGGAAGATGCTAAGGAAGAAATTATCATTGGTTCATTAGAAGAACTTATGATTGAGATTGATAAGTCTGTTAAAGCAGGTTTTATGGACAAGAATATTTATGATGGATTTGTTGCCGGTGATTATTCTGAAGATAATTATAAGCAAGTAGATCTTCATAAGAATATCGTAGATCAAATAATATTAGTTTCAGAAAGCGGAAAACCGATGAAACGTGAAACTGATTTGATTGATGTTTGGTTCGATTCGGGTTCCATGCCATATGCTCAATGGCACTATCCTTTTGAAAATAGGGAAATGATTGATAATAAAATTTCTTATCCGGCAAATTTTATAGCAGAAGGCGTAGATCAGACTCGTGGTTGGTTTTATACCTTACATGCTATTGGAACTATGGTTTTTGATAGTTTAACCTATAAAAATGTTATTTCCAATGGCTTGGTGTTAGACAGCAAAGGAAATAAAATGTCTAAGAGTAAAGGAAATGCGGTAGAACCTTTTGAGACCTTGGATCAGTACGGTCCTGATGCTACTCGTTGGTACATGATATCAAACGCACAACCTTGGGACAATTTAAAATTTGATCTGGAAGGAATTGATGAAGTTAGAAGAAAAATATTTGGAACTTTATATAATACCTATTCTTTTTTCGCTTTATATGCAAATGTGGATGGTTTTGTTTATAAAGAAGAAGATATAATTTTTCCTGAAAGAAATGAATTAGATCAATGGATATTGTCTGAACTTAATCTATTGATTGAAACCGTTGATAATTTTTATGCTGATTATGAGCCTACTAAAGCTTTAAGAGCAATTAATACTTTTGTTATTGATAATTTAAGCAATTGGTACGTACGTTTGTCCCGAAGACGTTTTTGGAAAGGTGAATATTCTCAAGATAAAATTTCTGCTTATCAAACCCTTTACCATTGTTTGCTTACCGTAGCTAAATTGATGTCTCCGGCCGCACCTTTTTACTCAGATCATTTGTATAGAGATCTAAACTCTATCACTCAAAAAGAAAATTTCATTTCTGTTCACTTATCTGAATTTCCTGTAAAGGTGAACTCAAATATTAACCAATCTCTTCTAGAAAGAACCCATCTAGCTCAACAAATTACTAGCATGGTATTTTCTTTAAGAAAAAAGGAGAATATTAAAGTGCGTCAACCTCTTCAAAAAATAATGATTCCAATTTTAGATGAAAATCATAAATCGGATTTAAAAAATATTATTCCTATAATCAAACAAGAGGTAAATGTAAAAGAGGTTCAATTACTTAATGCTAAAGAAGCTTCTGATTTAATTGTAAAAGCTGTTAAGCCAAACTTTAAAGCTTTAGGACCTAAATTAGGGAAAGATTTAAAACAGGTAACTCAAGAATTACAGAATTTAACGAATACCCAAATTCAAGAATTTGAATCAAATGGAAATATAACTATTCATGGTTATGTTTTAACTCTTGAAGATGTAGAAATTAGAACCCAAGATATCACTGGTTGGCTTGTTGCTACAGAAGGGAGATTAACCGTTGCATTAGATATAACAATTACTCCAGAATTAAAATCAGAAGGTATTTCTAGAGAATTGGTAAATAGAATACAAAACTTGAGAAAAGATAATGGTTTAGAAGTAACCGATCGAATTTCCTTAGAAATCCAAGCGGATCAAGAAATAAGAGCTGCTATTGAGCAAAATAAAGAATATATTTGTTCTGAAACATTGACCGATCAATTCCTATTTAAGGACTCCATTATTAATGGTACAGCACTGGAATTAGACGACTACCAAGTTTATATAATCTTAAAAAAAATATAATTATTATGGCTGAAGATAGATTAAGATATTCAGATGAGGAATTGGAAGAATTCCGTAAATTAATTTTAGATAAAATTGAAATCGCAGAGAAAGATTTAGTTATGTTAAAGGAATCTTTTGTTAATGATTTAAATAACGGTACAGATGATACTTCTCCTACATTTAAGGCCTTTGAAGAAGGATCTGAAACTATGAGTAAGGAAAGTAATGCACAGCTTGCATCAAGACAAGAAAAATTCATTCGAGACCTAAAAAATGCTTTAATACGAATTAATAATAAAACTTATGGTATTTGTAGAGTTACCGGAAAGCTCATTGACAAAGAAAGATTGAAAGCAGTTCCTCATGCAACTCTAAGTATTGAAGCAAAAAATATGCAATCCTAACATGAAAAAAGTTCTTTGGATTACTTTTATCATATTATTTATTGATCAAGCTTCAAAAATTTATATAAAAACTCATTTTCATTTGGGAGAACAACTTCCTATAATTGGAAGTTGGTGCAATCTTACCTATGTTGAAAATCCAGGAATGGCTTATGGCGTTCAATTGGGTGGATTTTTAGGTAAAATTGGGTTAAGCATTTTACGTTTGGTTTTAATAAGTTTTATGGCTTATTATATAAGTAAGTGGGTAAAAAAAGCAAATTCTTGGTATTTTATTATTCCTGCCGGATTAATTTTTGCAGGTGCCATTGGAAATTTAATCGATAGTATTTTCTATGGTGTTATGTTTGATACAGGGACCACTTATAATGCTTTAAGTCAATCATGGTCAGAATATCATGGAATTTCAAAATTAGATTTTAAAGGTTATGCTCCTTTGTTTGGTGGATGCGTGGTAGACATGTTTCATTTCCCAATTATTGATACACATTTACCTAGCTGGGTTCCCATTTGGGGAGGAAATAGAATACAATTTTTTAATTATATTTTTAATGTTGCAGATTCCTCAATAACCATTGGCGCAATTCTATTAGCATTAATATATTTCTTCAAACCAAATGCTTTACCTAAAGAGTGGCTAAAATAATTTGAAAAATAATTTATCTAATTTTTTTATGCCTTCTGCAAAAATTATGGCAAGTATTAGATTGGTAATAAACATCATTGGTAACAATGTTGCCCAATCTAATATATTTCTTAATAGATAAACAAATAGGAATATTATTGAAGCACTAATGCCTTGTGCAAAATAGTAGTAAATAGCATTTTTTCCTATGTATATTAAAAAATTGCTCTTATGAATAACTATTTTATCTTTAAGATATAATATAGCTGTTAAGGAAAATAATGAATACAACAAATAAATAATGTTAGGTGGAAATTTATCTATATTGTCTAAATATATATCAATTCCTAGTATATAAAAAATTATAAAATATGAGCTTACTAGAGCTATTGTGAAATATAGATAAGTTATTTTAAAATTTTTATTTTTAAAATAATATCCTAACATAAATATAAATAGATAAAATACTACATAATCTATATCTCCTGACTCATACCTATAAATCCATGTTAAAAAATTAATGAGCGTAAATAATATAATCAATAAAGGTAAGTAATATTTTTCAGCTATAAATTTTAATACTAATTGAGCTGTAATCGCAACAAAAAAATATATTTTAAGATACCACATAGAACCCATAACAACAGGTAAAGGAAAAGAGTCTGAGTAATCGTGTACCCACCAAAGCAAAAGTTTATATACGTCGATTTTCTGTGTGTATATGGCATGTATAAAATAGATTAATGTTACAAAAAACATGTACGATAACTGTAATTTGCCTAACCTAATAAAATTCTTTTTAATGTTTATTGATGTGGTTAATCCACTTAATAAAAAAAATATGGGTACATCAATGAGCAGGCTAACACTTCTAAAAAAATCTGGAACATAGGAAACGCCAGACCAAAAACTAGTATGAATAAAAATTACTCCAATACAAGCAATTCCTTTAATGAGATCGATATAAAGATTTCTTATCACGCAGATTTATAATAATATTGCGCAAATATATTATATAAAATAATTAATAAAAATTTTTATTCGTCTATTTGATTAATTGAAATATAAAATATCCTTTAAACAAGTGTATCTTAGATTTTCAATAGCTTTAAAGTTTATAAACTAATTTTTATTTATAATAATTTATAATTAAAGTTAGCATTTGATATAATTACATTAAATTGAAGCTATATCGTTTTGTGTTTCTAAATAATCCCAATCTCCTCTCACTCTTAAAACCTGTTCAATTACATCTCTTACGCATCCTTTACCACCTTCGAGTGGCGATATATAATCAGCAACAGTCAAAATTTCCGAACAAGCATCTTTAGGAGCTGCTCCAACTCCAACTCTTGACATAACTTCGTAATCAGGCAAATCATCTCCCATGTATAGTACCTGATCAGATTTAAGATTATATTTGTAAATAAAATCTTCTAAATCTGCCCATTTATACGTGGAATTTAAATAGATATCTGTGATTCCTAGATAATTTAAGCGCGAAACTACGGATGCATCTCTTCCACCTGTAATTATGCCTATCTTATATCCTTTTTTTAAGGCAAATTGTAAGGCAAAACCATCTTTCGTATTGGTACTTCTAATCATCTCCTTATTCATAAGAATTATACTTCCATCTGTCATCACTCCATCTACATCAAATACAAATGAAGTAATAGAATTTAGTTTTTCCTTATAATTTTTCATGATATAATTTTATTATTGACTCTGTTAATAAATTATAAATTTGGAATAATTTTGAATCTGTAGCCTCTAGAATAGATAAATGCTTTTCTATCACTGATTTATCTAATCTTCTCGCAGGTCCCGTTTGTGCATCATAGGGAGATACACCATCTACTAGTTTGTCTACACCTTCTTTAATGATTGATTTTAACGCATCAAAAGGTATCTCTTGTTTTTTACAAATTTCTTCTGCAATTAAATATAGATGATTTGTGAAATTATTTGCCCAAACTCCAGCCATATGAATCTTCATTCTTTTTTCATAATCAACAAGATAAGATTCTTCTGAAATCCTTTCAGCTAAAGCTAGTAAAGCACCTTCATCAGACGAATTTTCTGCTTCAATGAAAAAAGGTATTTTATCATATTCCAAAGATCGTCCTTGCGTAAAGGTTTGCAGTGGATAAAAAACTCCTTTTCTATATTTCCCTTTTAAAGCAGATATAGGGGTTGATCCAGATGTATGAACTACTAAACAATCATCAAAAGGTATGTAATATGAGATCTCTGATATAGCATCGTCAGAAGTACAAATAATATATATATCCGCCTTTTTAATTTCTGAAATTTTATCTGTATAACTTATGTTGTAATTCTCCGCTAAAAGTTGGGCTTTAGATAATGTTCTATTAAATATTTGTACTAGGTTTACCGTATTTTCCAGTAAAGCTCTTGTTAAATGATAAGCTACGTTTCCAGCTCCTACAATTACAACTGTTTTAAACATTTTTTAAATTTTAATTTCTTAATTCAGCTTTAAATTCCCTTGAATAAATATTAATTAAATTATTCATAACAGCATCAATTTCCGCATCGGTAAGGGTCTTTCTCTCGTCTTGGATGATAAAGTTTAAGGCGTAAGATTTTTTTCCAACCGGTAATTTTTCACCTTCATATACATCGAAAAGATTTATTGACTTTATAAGTATTTTTTCTTCATTAAAGGCTGTTTTATAAAGATCAAAATAATTAACATTTTTATCAACTAATAGAGCTAAATCTCTGCTTGATCCGGGGAATTTTGAAATCTCTTCAAATTTCAATGCTTTTCTTTTAGTTGATAAATCTAATATATTATCCCAATCCAATTCAGCAAAATAGACTTCATTTTTAATTCCAAATTCTTTAAGCTGACTAGGAGAAATAATAGATATTTCTCCTAAATAGGTATTATTCATACTTAGCTCAATACCTTCATCATATAAATTGGAATGAATAGGTTTTTCACTAGGTTGTATTCCTAAAGAATTTAAAAGTTGATAAACTATACCTTTTAAATGAAAAAAAGAGCTTCTATTCTCTTTAGATATCCAATTGTTGGATTGAAAATTACCAGATAATATTAAACCTAACTTTTTATTTTCAAGATAGTTATTTCCAGAAGTTTTAAAATAAACTTTACCTAATTCAAATAATTTAATTTCTTTTTGATTTCTATTATAATTAAAAGATACCGTTTGTAGCATTCCGTAAAGTAATGTTTGCCTCATTACAGATAAGTCTGAACTTAAAGGATTAAGTAATTCTACATAATTGGTATCTTCCATCTTTTTAGTAGTAATGGAATTATTTAAAACCTCATAAAATCCATTAAATTTCAGTAAATTAGTTATACTATCTTCTAAAAGATCTTCCTCATTCTGTTGATTATTATCATAGGTGAATGAAAATTTTTCTGGTATGTCTATATGATTGTATCCATATATACGAGCGACCTCTTCTATTACATCAATTTCTCTAGTAACATCAACTCTATAGGTTGGCACATTTAAGTCTAACACATCATTTACATCACTTATAATAGTAAAATCTAATGATTTTACTATTTCTTTTATTTGATCTCTATGTATTCGCTTACCTAATATTTGATCAATTTTATGATATCTTAGTACTGTATTAACTTCTTTTATAGGTTGAGGATATTCATCTATAATTTCGCCAACTAAGGTTGCATTAGCCAGTTCTTTAAATAATTCTGCAGCTTTTTTTAACGGTAATAAAGTATTGTTAGGATCTACTCCTCGTTCAAAACGAAAAGAAGAATCTGTACTAATTCCTTCTTTTTTAGATGTCTTTCTAATGGATATTGGATTAAAATAAGCAGACTCTAAAAAAATATTTTTTGTGGTGCTACTTACACCTGATTCTAAACCACCATAAATTCCTGCAAGGCAAAGTGGTTGATCTTCGGAATCTTTAATCACTAATTCTGTTCCATCTAGATTTCTTTCCACATTGTCTAGAGTAACGAATTTAGTTCCTTTTTGAACACTACCTACTTTAAGTTTATTTCCCTTAATTTTATCAGCATCAAAGGCATGTAACGGTTGCCCATAAGAATGAAGAATATAATTTGTAATATCTACAGCATTATTAATTGGTGTTAATCCAATTGTTCTTAATTTTTTTTGCAACCACTCTGGAGAAGGTTTAATTTCAACGTCTTTTAAATATATACCTGTATATCTTGGACATAAATTAGCATCTTCAATCTCTACTTGAATAGGATTGTAATTTTCTTCTTCCAGTTTAAATTCTTCTATGGAAATTGGTAATAATTCTGATTTTATTTTTCTACTTTTTAAAGCTGATGCTAGATCACGAGCGACACCAAAATGACTCATTGCATCTGTTCTATTGGGGGTAAGACCAATTTCTAGTGTATAATCACTTGAAGTAGTTAAAATTTCTTTGATAGGCATACCCAATTTTATATGACTATCCAAAACCATAATACCCTCATGGCTCTCACCAATTCCTAATTCTTCTTCTGAACATATCATTCCAAAAGAATCTTCACCCCTAATTTTACTTTTTTTTATTTTAAATTCATTACCTTCTTTATCACAAAGAATAGTTCCAATGGTAGCTACTGGAACTTTTTGACCAATATCTACATTAGGAGCACCACAAACAATTTGAAGTATCTCATTTTCATTAATTTTTACTTGTGTAATCTTGAGTTTATCTGCATTAGGGTGCTTAATACAATCGATCACTTCTCCTACAACAACACCATTAAAATTAGATTGTGTAGATTCTACTTTATCAATACCTTCAACTTCTAATCCTATATCTGTTAAAACTGAAGCCACTTTTTCTACAGAAAGATCAGTTTTAATATAATCATTTAGCCAATTGTAAGAAATTTTCATTACTCTATACTATTTAAATAAAAAATTCTTATGCAAAAGTAAAATTTACATAAGAATTTTAAAAATTATTATTTTAATTCTTTTATTGATTCAACATTACAGGCATTACTAACATCAAAATATCCTCATTATCGTCTTTGCCATCCACCGGCTTAATTATACCTGCTCTGTTGGAAGTTGACATTTCGAGCGTAATATCTTCTGAAGAGATGTTATTTAACATTTCATTTAAAAACTTGGAATTAAAGCCTATCTTTAATTCTTCGCCATTGTAATCACAAGGAAGACTCATTTCTGCTTTATTCGCAAAATCCAAATCTTCTGCACTTAATTTTAATAAATTACCGTTCAAAACTAAACGTACCTGTGAAGTAGATTTATTTGAGAAAAGAGATGCTCTCTTTAATGAACTTAAAAATAGCTGTCTGTTTATCGTTAAAACATTAGGATTTTCTTTAGGTATCACAGCATCATAATTGGGGTACTTACCATCAATCAATCTGCATACCCATTGGGTTTCACTATACGTAAATCTAGCATTTGTATCATTAAAATCAATCAATACTTCATCATCATATGCAGCCAGTGCATTTTTTAATAAAATTAATGGCTTTTTAGGCATAATAAATTCAATTGGTTCTGCTGAAACTGAGTCTCTGCGTGTATATTTTACCAAACGATGTGCATCAGTTGCAACAAAACAGCTTTCTGATTCATTAAATTGGAATAATATACCTGTCATTACCGGGCGCATAGCATCATTACCCGTAGCAAAAATGGTATTATTTATTGCTTCAGCTAATACTGAAGCTTTAATTTTTAATGACTTTTCAACTTCAATTTCAGGAATTGAAGGATACTGATCCACATCATCCAACGCTATGAAATAGTTGTCTTTTTCATCCACGATTTCCAGCTGATTCTCTTTCTTAGAAAAAGTTAAAGGTTGTTCAGAAAAAGTTTTTATAATATCTGTTAGTAACTTAGATGGCACGGCAATCCTATCTTTATCTTCACTTTGAACTCCTATGCTAGTCTTCATAGTTGTTTCACCATCTGAACCATAAATAGTTAAACGACCCTCGTCCAAATCAAATAAAAAATTCTCTAACACAGGTAAAGATGAATTACCTCCGGTAACTCCACTGATAAGTTGCAATGCCTTTAATAGATCACCACTTGAAACAATAAATTTCATATTCGAATCTTTGTTAAATTCCTTAATCTTTACAAAAATAGTTTTTTAATAACAAAAACCACTTATTATTTTTTATTTTTTTCTTAATTTAAGGATTTCAATTCTAAAATTGATTTCTAAAAGTTTTAAGTTAAATCTATCTTCTTTATATTTTTTATAAACTAATATTAAAGATACCCGCGGTTCAATTAAGCAATTATGGTTTTTAAGATGTTAATATTTCGATTATTTAATTTGTTTATCAGTTGTATAACAGTAATCGCCATTATTTTAGATAATATTCTGTTTTTAAATTTGTCAAAAGATTTAGCGTAGTTTCGGCGAATCATAAATTGGTCGCATAATTGAGAAAATAATGTTTCAATGCGTTTTCTTGATTTTCTAAACAGATAAGTCTGTGGCTTATAGTCTTTTTGATTGCTACGCATTGGAACTTCAAGTTTGATTTGATTGTTGGAAAATAAATCTCTCTGATAATCAATGCTTAAATAGCCTTTGTCTCCTAGAATTGTACAATCAGAATACATCGATTTTATGTTTTTAAGGTAATGAATATCATGTATTGAAGCCTGTGTTAAATCAAAATCGGTAAATACTCCATCAATAGTACAGACAGCATGGAGTTTGTAACCATAATAATGATTTCCTTGAGAAGCACAATAACCTTTATCCGGTGCTGTCAGGTAGGTTTCTTTACAGATAGAATTTCTCAAACTACGACTTAACTTAAAGACCTCTAGGGGCATACTATCTACTATATATAAATCTTGTTTACCAATGCTTTGTACCAAATCTTTTCGTAATAATTCTCGATGATAAAACAAACCTCGTTTTCTACGATTATAAACACTTCTTTATACTCTTGAATTCAAATTATCAGGGAGTTTCCTAAATAAATCCCTCTCTGAATCAACTCCTATGAACTCAGAAGTTAAGTCTATAGCTATCAACTCTATATCTGATAGTTTAGGCTTGCGTATTTGATTTCTAAAGTTCATTGTACTTTCTATGGATTGTAAAGTTTCCAATATTTTTTCGTAACTTCGAGTGAAGTTGTTCATGTATTTAATCGTTTGGTAGACAATTAAATATAGTCATTTAATTGAAAATGAATAACTTTTATTTTATTATTCTAAATGAACCACGGGTTAAGCTATCTTTATTTATTATTGATACTATGTTTGATAAGATATTTAAATAGCAACTTGTGTTATTTAAAAGATTGAATTTATATTTTCACAAAATCCATAACTATCTCCAAATAAAAAAGATTAGTTATTACTTAAAAAATTTATATATTTGTAAAACGTATGCATAATAATCATTTAAAAAAATATTGGAATGTATCTAACAACAGAAATTAAAAAAGAAATTTTCGCTAAACACGGTAAGAATGAGAAAAATACGGGTAGCGCAGAAGGGCAAGTTGCCTTATTTACTTACAGAATTAATCATTTAACTCAACATCTTAAAAAAAATCATAAAGATTTTAATACAGAAAGAGCTTTAGTTGCTTTAGTGGGTAAAAGAAAAAGTTTACTAGATTACCTTAAAAAGAAAGACATCAATCGATACAGAGCTATCATTGCTGAATTAGGTATTCGTAAATAAATCATATAGAGGCAATTATTTTAAAATTGCCTCTTTATTTTTAAACGTAAAAGAAGAAAATTTCCTATTGTATTTTTTAGTGAGTTCTAACCATTTATTAAACACACAGAGCACTGAATTCTATTAATCTTAATATTATTTTAATAGACTTGAGTGTTCTCTATGTTTTCTGGTAAGTTTGCTAAAGTGAAATGCAAAAAGTCATTTATCTTCTTTTTTATTATATAATATTTTAATTTAAAGAATTAGTTTTATGGAAATTCCAAAAGCAATTACTGAGAAAATTATTCTAGATGATGGTAGAGAAATCATTTTAGAAACCGGAAAGTTAGCTAAACAAGCAGATGGCTCTGTTGTAGTTAAATGTGGAGGAACTATGTTATTAGCTACTGTAGTTGCCGCAAAAGAAGCAAATCCTGGAGTAGATTTTTTACCTTTAACTGTAGATTATAGAAATAAATTTTCTGCAGGCGGACGTATCCCCGGAGGATTTATGAAAAGAGAAGGTAGACCTACCGATGAAGAAATTTTAACCATGAGGTTGGTGGATCGTGTACTACGCCCACTTTTTCCTAATGATTTTCATGCTGAAATTCAGCTCATGATTCAACTTATATCTTACGATGGTTCAATACTACCAGATGCTTTGGCAGGCTTAGCTGCCTCAGCTGCAATTGCTATTACGGATATACCTTTTAAAGGTCCTATTTCTGAAGTTAGAATTATTCGACAAGATGGAAGATATACTATAAATCCTAGTCTAGCTCAAATGAACCAAGGGTTTGATTTAGATATTATGGTAGGTGCATCTAAAGATTCAATTGTAATGATTGAGGGGGAGATGTCCGAAATTTCTGAAAAAGAAATGATTGAAGCGATTGCACATGCTCACAACGCAATTAAAGAACAAATTGTAGCACAAGAAAAATTAGCTTCTAAAGTTGAAAAGTCTTTGATTAAACGTGAGTATTGTCACGAAGAACATGACGAAGATCTAAGAAAAGAAATTACTGAATTTGCCTTTCAAAAAGTTTATGACATTGCTAAGAATCCTTCAGATAAACACGAAAGAAGTGATAAATTTCATGCTATCTTAGAAGGATTTTTATCTAAATATTCAGAAGAAGAAAGATCTGAAAAAGAATCTTTAGCATCTACTTATTTCCACGAAGTACAAAAAGATGCAGTAAGACAGCTAATCTTAAATGAAGGTATTCGTTTGGATGGAAGAGATACCAAAACGATTCGCCCTATTTGGTGTGAAGTTGATTATCTTCCTGGCGCGCACGGTTCAGCAATATTTACACGAGGAGAAACTCAATCTCTAACCACTGTAACTTTGGGATCTTCTTTAGATGCAAACCGAATTGATGATGTAATTTTTCAACATGAAGAGAGATTTTACTTGCATTACAACTTCCCTCCTTTTTCAACGGGTGAGGCAAGACCTGTACGTGGTGTCTCTAGGAGGGAGATAGGACATGGAAACTTAGCCCAAAGAGCTTTGAAACAGATGATTCCTTCAGATTCTCCGTATACTATAAGAATTGTTTCTGATATATTAGAATCCAATGGTTCTTCCTCCATGGCTACCGTCTGCGCTGGTACTTTAGCGTTAATGGATGCTGGTATACAAATTAAAAAACCTGTTTCTGGAATTGCAATGGGGTTAATTACAGATAAAGAATCTGGAAAATGGTCTGTTTTGTCTGATATACTAGGCGATGAAGATCATTTGGGAGATATGGATTTCAAGGTTACCGGTACTGCTGATGGTATAACCGCTTGCCAAATGGATATAAAAATTCAAGGATTATCTTTTGAGATTATGGAACAAGCCTTGAATCAAGCCAGAGATGGCAGATTACATATCTTAGGTAAAATCCTTGAAACTCTTCCTTGTCCTAATTCTCAATTGAAACCTAACGCTCCTAAGTTAATTCGTTTAGAGATCCCTAAAGATTTTATTGGTGCTATTATTGGTCCTGGAGGAAAAATTATTCAACAGTTACAAAAGGATACTGAAACTATTATAACTATTGAAGAAAGTGATGACCTGGGCAAAATAGAGATTTCTGGTGTGGACCAAACTAAAATTGATGAGGCTATAACTAGAATTAAACAAATTGCTTTTGTTCCGGAAGTTGGAACCATTTACAAGGCTAAAGTTGTTTCTATTAAGCCTTTTGGTGCTTTTGTTGAAATTTCTAAGGGAACCGAAGGTTTAGTTCATATTTCAGAATTAGAATGGAAGAGAGTTGAAAAGGTGGAAGATTCTGTAAATTTAGGCGATGTTATTGAAGTAAAATATTTAGGTATGGATGATAAGAAAAAAATGAAATTATCTAGAAAAGCTACTTTACCTAGACCGGAAAGAACTGATAAAAAGGATAAAAACGAAGAATAATTCATTCTTCAATTAAAAAACGGTAAATATTAATTTACCGTTTTTTTTAATTTTCCGGTTATTAGTTTATGTTCAAATTCTAAGGTCTAATTCATATTTATTTTTTTTATGAAAACTTTGGTAGAATCGTCTTTATAAAAATATACATTTGCATATAAATATTTATTACTAAAATTGTCATAAAAATATTCTTTAATCGTATCTTGAAAACTTCCATTTTTTAAATATCCTTCTATATTTAAAACACCATATCGATCATACTTTTTTAAATACCCGGTTCCTTTCTTACCTAAATCTACAAAATACAAGGTATCTCCATTAGGCTTTAAGGCTAAGAATTTATTTATAAGATGATCATTAGAATCTATAAAATATTGTAATGTTAATTTTCCTTTATAAAACTCCTTTTGCTTCCCTATTGGATGATTTTTTCTAAAATTTAAAAGAGATAACGTATCTCCATTAGAATCAAATTCTAAAGAAACACCGTCTCTTTCTCCCAATTGATTAAAAGTAATATACTCAGAAAGTGTTGTTCCGTAAAAATATTTTTTCCATATACCAATATGTTTTCCGTCTTTTAATTCTCCTTCCTCAAAAGAATTAATGCCTCCATAACCATAAATTTTAACAAATCCATGAAGGGAATTATTTAAAGAGTTTATTTCTATAGAATCTTTTTTAACAGTAAAAGTAGAATCCGTAAAAAATACGATTTTAATTGGTGCCTGGCTCTCTTCTTTTTTACTACATGCAAATAAAAAAATACTGATAGCTAGAAGAAATAAAAAACTTCTATTCATAATTATTGAGCTCTTAAAAATCTAATATTTGAATTTTCAATCTCTCTAGTATCACCAAACATTCCTTCACATTTTTCCGTTCCAAAATCGGTAGTACCTCTGCCTGCACCTCTTGAGCAAAAATCATCATCAAAAAATAATTGTCCTCGATGAACTTTAGTTACTATTTCCACATGAGTACCTCCAAAAGCAGCAATATCTCCAGCCAGTAAATTTTTTTTATCAATTAATTTCATTCTTGAACTTTCTCCATTCCATATTTGTTTGGCTGATAGGTATTTTCCTGAAACTACTGTATTTATACCAGCAAAAAACAATGCTTCTCCAACGAAGAGATTACAAGCCCAACCCTTATTACCCCCATAAATATCTACTAAATAATTGGAATTCCACTTATCATATCCTTTTTTAATTGAATCATAAGCATTTTTATTTACATTATATTCATTTACTCCTGAAAGTAATAATATATATTTTTTCTGTACTATATTTAATTCCCCACTACTCCACCATTTTTCAAAAGATGATTTTATAGGAAAAAAAAATGGTTTTTTAGAACCTCCTAATAATAAATTTTTAGTTAGAAAATATCCTTTCCCGCTATAAAAATCTTTATAAGAATTGATTATAATATTATCTTTAGCTAACTTTTCAGTTGATTCTACAATTTTTGAATTCATAGAGTTGAATTATGAATTCAGCAAAGATATATGTTTTATGTTATTTTTTTATATATTAACAATATGTTTTAAATATTTATTGTAATTTTAGATTTATTTTATATTAATAATATTATTAAAAATAATAGTTTTTAATTGATATTTTTTATTACAAACGAACTTTATTTAAAAAATTACTATTAAAATCTCTATTAGTGTGTTAATTCAATTCTTCCTCTTAAATTATCTCTGTAAAGTTGTTCATTTTCTTGATCCAAGCAAACAAAATAAACTTTAATTAAACTTGTGTTTTCTTTTTCCAAAAAGTTAATGACTGAAGAAATTGCTATTTCAGCAGCCAAGGGTTTAGGAAATTTATAAATCCCTGTACTTATATTAGGGAAAGCGATAGATTTCAATTGCAATTGATTCGCTATTTTTAACGAATTAGTATAGCATAAACTTAATAATTCCTTTTCTTTATTTATTCCTCCGCTCCAAACTGGACCTACTGTATGAATGACATAATTGGATGGCAGGTTACCCGCAACTGTATATACAGCTTCTCCTACTTTACATCCGCCCTGTCTTGATCGAATTTTTTTACATTCTTCCAAAATTTCAATCCCTCCTTTTCTGTGTATTGCCCCATCTACTCCACTTCCTCCTAATAATGACGTATTTGCAGCGTTAACTATTCCATCTACTTCTATATTCGTAATATCTGCACTACAAACTTCAATTTTCATTGTTTCAATATTTTTCTTTAAAAATACATTTTATATCCACATAATCTGTTAACCAAACTCCATTTTCTGAACAGTGAAATATAATTCCATCTTTATATATTTGGTTTGAACATATGGTTAATACGACAGTCTTCCCATGCCTACACCCTACTTTTAATGCAGTGCTTTCATCTACACTTAGATGCACAAATTGCCGACTCATTTTTTGGATTCCTTTTTCATTTATAGAAGGAAGAAATTTTACCACTGTTCCGTGATATAGGTATTCGGGCGGGCATACAGACTTAAATTCCATATTTATAGATATGGAATGTCCTTGATTGGCTCTTATTTTGGTTTGATCTTCATTAAAAGAATATCTTTTCTTCTCATTGGTATCAACAATTTCTTCTAAATCTTTCTTTGTGAAATTTACATTATTCATCACTGATTTTTGGATTAAATCATCAACATCTGCCCATCCGTTTTCATCTAAATTCAACCCTATTTTTTTAGGTTCATGTCTTAAAATAAAACTTATAAATTTTCCTATTTCGGTTTTATTTTTTTATTCATAAGTCAATATAAAATATTAATTATATTTAATTTATTCTAAAAATTTCGTATTTTAAATTACAATCTTTAGCTACTAAACTCCATTTAATAATTAAGTTTACTTTTATCTTTAACTTGTTTGGCTAATTTTTGAGCTATAATACTTACCACAATAAGTTGTAAAGCATGATACAACATAGTAGGTAATAATATAACCCCTAAGGACATTGAATTAGGAAATAAGACTTTAGACATAACTGTTCCATGTACTAAAGATTTTTTGGAACCACAAAAAGTAGCTGTAATTTTATCTTCTCTATTGAAATTTAATAATCTAGATAGTAATGTTATCAAGTAGTAAGCAATAAAAAATAACACAACCATACCTGCCCCACATAAAACTAATTTGGTGATACTAAATCCATCAAAGGCATGTTGTGTAAAAGATTCACAAAAGGCTGTATAAACGATGGATAATATTATGGCTTGATCAAACTTTTTTAACCCTTTATTATATTTTTTAGCAAACTCTCCTAAATATTTGTTGAGTATAATCCCTATAATTACTGGAATAATAACTTGTATAACCAATTGAATCATTACGTGCCCTAAGGCTGGACTGTTATTTTGTCCTGAAATTACTAATCCAACCCACAAAGGAGTTACAAAAACCCCTAATAAACTTGAGATACTGGCATTGAATATAGCTGCAGGGATATTTCCTTTAGCAATTGATACCATTACCACTGAAGATGAAACAGTAGATGGTAAAGCTGCTAAATAGAATATACCTAACCATAATTGTTGGTTTTCAGCACCTGTAAACAATCCTCTTAAAGGCAAAATTAATAATGGGAATACTATAAAAGTAAAAAGATGAATTAAGATGTGTAATTTCCAATTTGATAGACCTGCTTTTAAATCCGATAAACTTAATCTTAATCCATAAAATAAAAATATAACAGATACTCCTATATTGGTTAAACTTTTTAATGAAAATGTTCCTTCTGAAGAACCTAGCGATGGAAAAAAATAGGCAAGAATGATCATTAAAAGGAGTAATATTAAAAACTCGTCAATTCCAATTTTTTTCAATGTTTTCATTACTATTTTATAATTTTTAAAAAGTTTATTAATTTTTAATATGAGTTTCAATGGAACGAAATTTCGAAAAAATTTATATATTGAAATCTAAGATGAGAAAGTAACAATTATAAATTTACATCTCTTAAAATTAATGTTTATAAAATAAATTTTAGATATTTTACGACAATAACTACTATTATTTATACAATATAATCAATTATTAAATTTTATATAAATATTTTTACTAGAACAATTGAGCAATAAAATAATTTTTCTAAAGTTCAAATAAATAAGCTTATTAAAAATAATTAGTTAATTTTTGTACTTCTCTTCTAATTCTACATCCATTTTATCATAGGTATCTATAATCTCTTTTTTAGGCTTTTCAGTGCAAAGGCTTATTATAATGATCATTACTAACGAAAGAAAAAATGATGGAATTATTTCATAAATCCCTGTTTTAGCATATAAACCTGCATATACCCAAACTAAAACTGAGATTCCTCCAGTTAGCATACCAGCCAAAGCTCCCCAGACATTGGTTCTTTTCCAAAATAAAGAAAGTATAATTAACGGACCAAATGTTGCGCCAAAACCAGCCCAAGCATTACCTACTAGATTTAAAATGCTATCTCTGGGAGTAAGCGATAATATAAAAGCTAAAATAGCAACCCCTAATACTGAAAGCCTGCTAACTATCATCGCTTGCTTTTCTGTGGGTTTTTTATTTATAAATGCTTTGTATACATCTTCTGTAATTGAGCTTGATGTAACCAAAAGTTGTGAAGATATAGTACTCATAACCGCAGCTAAAATAGCCGAAAGTAGAAATCCTGATATTAATGGATGAAACAATACTCTTGCAAAATAAATAAAAATTGTTTCAGCTTTTTCTTTAGACGAATCAAAAATCATCATACTATCAACATCATATTTATGTAAATAAGCAATCCCTATTAAACCCACGAGTAGCGCTCCCCCAACCGTAAAGATCATCCAACTTATACCTATTCTTCTAGCCTTAATTAAATCTTTCACTGAGTCGATAGCCATAAAACGAACCAGAATGTGGGGTTGTCCACAATACCCCAACCCCCAACACAATAAGGATAATATACTTACTGCTGTTGTACCAGTAAATAAATTTAAGTAGGTGTCATTTTTGTTTTCGATGATTTCCAGCGTATCTATAGGTCCACCTAAAATCACAACCGCAACAATAGGAACAGTAACTAAAGCTAATACCATTATTGTTCCTTGTACAAAGTCCGTAAGACTAACGGCAAGAAACCCTCCTAAAAATGTATATACAACTACTACCAAACTAGTAACACACAAGCCTACATTGTAATGCATACCAAAAGCAAACTCAAATAATCTTCCCCCAGATACCATACCTGCAGAAGTATATAAAGTAAAGAAAATTAATATTAAGACAGACGATATAATCCTTAAGAGCCTTGATTGATCTTGAAATCTATTTTCAAAAAACACAGGTAAAGTAATGGAATTACCTGCCAATTCTGTATAAATCCTCAATCTAGGCGCTATATACAAATAGTTTAAATAGGCTCCCAATGTAAGACCTATGGCAATCCAAGAAGCCGACAATCCGGAAATATACATTGCTCCAGGAAGCCCCATAAGTAACCATCCACTCATATCTGCTGCACCGGCAGATAAAGCTGTAACTGCAGCCCCCATTTTTCTACCTCCTAATAGAAATTCTTCAGTATTAGCCGTTGACTTTATATAGGCATAAAAACCTATGACCACCATTAATATAAAGTATAGACTAATTGATATTAGCTCGTATAAATCCATTTTTCTTTGATTAATAAAGATTTTTACAAATTAAAAAAAGAATTCTAAAATCTAAGTAATTTTTAATGAATATTTTGTATATATATCTATAATTTCTTTTTCTTTCTTACATTTGCTATTATAATTCATCCTTATGAAGGAATATAAATCTATTCTTATTGTTTTAGTTAAATTTTTCTGTGTTTATTTAGTTTTAATAGGTCTTTATTATTTATACTTAAATTTCTATCAAAATAAACTACAAACTTGCGATCCTTATACTGAAATTGTAGCTAAACAATCTGCTACTTTATTAAATTTTGTATCGGTAAATAGTATGGCAATACACATCAATCATAATAATTTTATGTTTTTTGCCATAGATAGTAAAATCAGTAGTATTGTTAACGAAGGCTGTAATGCATTATCTGTAATAATACTTTATATAGCTTTTATCATCGCTTTTGCTAATACTTGGAGAAATACAACCATCTTTTTACTATCCTCAGTCTTAATTATATATATAACAAACCTTATTAGAATTGCTTTTTTAAACTATATATTTCACACCTTCCCCAGTTATTCAAATTTAGCACATGATTATATATTTCCGGTTATTATATATGGAATAATAATATTTTTCTGGATGGTGTGGATTAAATTTTTTGTTTTAAATAAACCTGCCTACGTAAATGATAAAAACAATTAAAATCTTTGGAATTATAATTTTTATTTTAGGTTTAATCTTAGTTAGAAAATATGAAAGTTCTCTCTTTTATGATCCTTTCTTAGAATTTTTCAAAAAATCAAATTTTAATCATTTATCACCCCCAAACTTCCATACAATACGTTTATTTATTTCCTTATCATTAAGATATAGTCTCAATTTAATTCTAAGTCTATTAATTATTTATTTATGGTTTGGCGATAAAAAAATCAGCGTTTTTTCCTTTTATATATTTACGATAGGATTTGCGATATTTTGCGCGTTATACTTTGTTTCAATATACACAAACTTTAGTTTAGGCTATATGCCTACCTTTTACATACGCAGAATATTAATACAGCCTATATTTCTATTGATATTAATCCCCGCCATTTACTACCATAAACATTTAAAGAAAACTAATTCCCCAAATTATTCTCGGTAGAATTCTCAGTTATTTGGTTGGTTTCAGTAGCAACTTTTTCTGATAATTTTTCCTTTAATTCTTTTCTTTTAATACTTTGAGATTTACCCATATATCCCCCAATAGCCCCTAAAATTAATCCTAAACCCGCACCAAATAAAGATCCGATAACTAACGGAAAGGTAAATATTGGATCCGTACCGTTATGTTGTAAATATGCAATTGCTCCTCCAATGATTAAACAAAGAATACCTATTATAATTGAACTTTTCATATTTTGAATTTTTATTTTATATGTAAATTTATAAAATTTTATTATATATTTTGTCTTACTACTTCGTAAAGAAATACTCCACAAGCCACAGAAACGTTTAGCGAATCTGTCTTTCCATACATAGGTAATTTCAATTTTTCATCGGCATTTTTTAAAATATCTCTAGAAATTCCTTTTTCTTCATTCCCTAAAACTATGGCTATTGGTAATGCTAATTTTTCTTCATAAATATTTTTATCCGTCTTTTCAGTGGCACAAACCGTTTTAATTCCGCTTAATTTTAAAAACTCCAATGCTTTTAAAAGGTTCTTTTCTTTACATATTTTAACATTAAAAAGAGCGCCAGCTGAAGTTTTTATAGAATCTGAATTTACTGGAGCTGAACCTTCATTTGGTATTACGATAGCATCAACGCCAACAATTTCTGCTGTTCTGCATATGGCTCCAAAATTTCTTACATCAGTAAGGTGATCTAACATTAATATAAATGGCATTTTACCCTTTTCAAACAATTCTGGAATTACATCCTCTAATTTATAAAACTGTACCGGAGAAAGAAATGCACATACTCCTTGGTGATTTTTCCTCGTAAGTCTGTTTAATTTTTCAATAGGTACATATTTAGCTTTTATACCTGCTTCGCCTAACTTTATTTTTAATTCTCTAATATTATCTCCTAACAAACCATTTTGAAGAAATACTTTATCAAAAACTTTCCCTGCCTCAATCGCTTCTATTATAGGATGAATACCGAATATAAAATCTTTTTCCATAAATTAAATATAAAAGTAATCTTTTTATTAAGACAAAAAAATTAAAAATTAATATTATTTTAGCAGAAATAAATCTTATTGTCATGTGGAAAGTATTTAAAGTTAATAATCCTGAATATTATATTATATTATTTTTCAGTTTATTTTATTATCTATATGAATTGAAAGAACATACACCTTTAAGTTTTAATTATCAATATTTCTTATATGATTATAATTTTGGATTTATAAAAAGAGGTCTTATAGGGCAGCTATTAAATTTAACTTCAATATCATTAACTATAGAAACATTTATAAAAATATCCACACTATTACTATTTTTAGTTGCAATTTTATTAGTCAAAATTATAGATACAGTAAATTTTAAAAATAAATTTTTAGGATATTTTTTAATCTGCTTTTTAGTTGTCAGTCCTTCTCTAATTAAAAACTTATGGTACGATTTAGGAAGACTAGATATTTTTGGTATTCTTTACTGTTTAATATTTTTATTACCACTTAATAAGAAGATAATAGATATATGTTTTATTATATCTCCAATGGTTATTTTTATACATGAAGGTTTTTTATTATTATGGCTTCCCTCTTATTTTGTTTGTTGGCTAATAGCTAGTGATTCAAAAATTAATAAAAAGAATTTATCTATATTTTCAGTTTTTATTTTCTTTTCATTATTATCAATTTTAATAAATATGTTTTTTGGAAAACTTACTATCAATTTTCAAGTGTTTGAAAATTATATTATTAATAAATCTAATGGAGGGGTTGATATAGAAAAAACTGTTTTATCAAATAAAGTTTATAATGAAATGAGAAATTCAATGATTAATAATTTTAGTCACAAAAAATTTTGGATATTTGGAATAATTAATGTCATTACTATTTCATATGTAATAAAATTATTTTTCGTAATTTTAAATATAAATAAGTTCTATTTCAATTTTATTTTCATACCCATATTTTTTACCTTTCTAATGTTTTTTTTGGGTCTTGATGCTCTACGTTGGTTTTCAAATATGTGTTTTTCTTTGTATATAATATTCCTTTCCATATTATTTAAAAATAGAAATAAAATTAGAGGGTATGAATTTAAGACTGAAGATCAGAATAAATTCTATTTTTTATTATTCATTTTATTAATTATGATTCCGTTTACTAAATTAGGATATCAAATTGATTTTTAGCAAACTAGCAATTTATATAAGTTCTGAAATACATAATGACATTACAACATAATATCAGATAAATTTAATCTTTGAAAATCTATTTTGTGCAATTGCTTTATTTATCTCATTGTAAAGTTTTTCTTGATTAAAATTCAATTCATTTCTTATAACTGCTGAATCTATTTGTATATAAAGAATTTCATTATCTATAAACATCCTTGTAGTATGTTCAAAAATTGAAGGCCCCATCAATTCTCTCCACAAATTTTGAATTTCTACAATCAATAATTTTTCCTCTATACCTAAAACTTTAATTAAGTTTTTTATTGCAGAATTGCTGGTTTGTTCTTTCCTTCGTATACTCATATTGATCAATGAAACTAATTTTTATAAAAAAATAGAATCAACTTAAATTTACTTGTAATAATTTAATTATTTTTATAGCTAATTTAAAGAAATATAATACATATATGTATACTAAAAACGCGTTATTAGGGAAAAAATTAGTTTTACTAATTTCCCTGTTTACTTTTTTTTTAGTGGAGGCTCAGGATTATTCTGGCTATAATCCTTCATCTACAATGATAAACGATTTAGTTCATACTAAATTAAAGGTTGGTTTTGATATCCCCAACGAAAAATTATTGGGGGAAGAGTGGGTAACACTTAAACCGCATTTCTACCCTACCGACTCTTTAACTTTAGATGCTAAAGGAATGGAAATTTCAACAGTTAAATTAGCCAATGGTAAGGATTTAAAATATTCCTACCAAAATTCTAAGTTAAAAATTCAATTAGACAAAACTTATAAGAAAGGGGAAGAATACGAAATTTATATAAAATATACGGCCATTCCTTCTACAGTCACACAAAAAGGTAGTGCCGCCATTAATTCTGCAAAAGGATTATATTTTATAAATCCTAGAGGCGAGGAAAAAGATAAACCTACCCAAATCTGGACACAGGGAGAAACTGAAGCTAGTAGTTGCTGGTTCCCAACCATAGATGCGCCAAACCAAAAAACATCTCAAGAAATATATATTACCGTTCCTGACCAATATGTTACATTATCTAATGGAGTTTTAAAAAGTGGCATAAAAAATTCTGATGGTACTAGAACGGATTATTGGAAATTTGACCAAAAACATGCTCCTTATTTATTTTTTATGGGTATCGGTGATTTTGCAGTGGTGAAAGATAAATGGAAAAATATTCCTGTTGAATATTATGTTGAAAAAGAATTTGAGCCTTACGCTAAACAAATTTTTGGCGATACTCCTGATATGATTGAGTTTTTTTCCAATAAATTGCAATACCCTTATCCATGGGAAAAATATAGCCAAATGGTAGCGCGCGATTATGTTAGTGGCGCCATGGAAAATACTACCAGTACCTTACACGCAGAAAATGCTCAACAAAAACCGGGTCAATTGATAGATAAAAATAGTTGGGAACCTGTAATAGCTCACGAACTTTTCCACCATTGGTTTGGGGATTTAGCTACCAATGAAAGTTGGGCTAACTTACCCTTGAATGAAGCTTTTGCAAATTATTCTGAATATTTATGGCTAGAACATAAGTATGGAAAAGATTATGCTGAAGAACATCGTGCCGAGGAACTTGACGGTTATTTAAATGGAGGGGAGAATTTTACTAAAGACTTAATTCGCTTTCAATATAAAGACAAAGAGGATATGTTCGATGCCGTTAGTTACAATAAAGGTGGATTGGTTTTACATATGCTAAGAAATTACTTGGGAGATGATGCATTTTATGCCGGAATGAATCTATATTTAAACCAAAATAAATACAAAGCGACGGAAGCTCATCATTTACGTTTAGCTTGGGAAGAAATTAGCGGAAAAGATTTAAATTGGTTTTTTAATCAATGGTTTTTTGGTAATGGACATCCCAAACTAAAAGTTTCTTATACTTATAACGATACTAAGAAATCTGTAACTGTTACAATTACCCAAACTCAGGAACCTAAATTTCAATTCCCACTGGATATTGATATTTATGAAAACGGCAAAGCCAATCATCACCAAGTTTGGGCTAAAGCCACTGAAACAAATACCTTTGAAATACCTTCCAAAACAAAACCTCAATTGGTTAATGTAAATCCAGACAATATATTATTGGCTGAAATAACTATGGAAAAAACTCCTGAGCAATACATTTATCAGTATAAAAATACACCAGAGTACTACTCAAGAAAAGAAGCCATTAATAAACTGGCTGATTTGCAGACTTCCAACCCACTAGCTTTAGAAACTTTACTGCAAGCTGCTTCCTCTGACCCTTTTGAAGGTCTTAGAGTTTTTGCCATTTCTCAATTAGATTTAACAAATCCAAAGGTGAAGCAAAAATCTGCCTCGGTTTTAGAAAAAATTGCTACTTCTGATAAGAAAACTTTAGTGCAAGCAGAAGCTATTAAACAATTAGGTGAATTAGATGCGGCGAAATATTTAAATTTATTTAAGAAATCTTTTGAAAGTCCTTCTTATGGAATTAAAGCGGCAGCCATAGAAGCTAGTGTAAAAGGAGATAAAGCTTTGGGTAAAGAATTGGCGGATAAAGTGGATGATAAAAATCCTGGAAAAGATTTAGAGCTTGCTATTGCAAAAGCTTTAATTGCAAACCAAGACAATTCTAAACTAGATTTAATATCTAAAAATTTCTTAAATCTACTAATGTATGCAAAATCTCAACAAGAAGCAGATACTTATTTTGCTATACTTAGAACTATTATGAGTGGAGATTACCCAGTTGAAACTAAAAACATTGTAGATTCAATTGTTAAAATCTATCCACAAGCAAAAAAATATAGTTTTGGAGATCTTATGAAACAAGTGATGGAAGCTTCTTTACAGATGAAGCAAGGAGCTTTAAATATCAATCCTTCTAACAATAGTTTAAAGAAACAAGTTTCAATGATCTCTGAGGGATTAAATAAAATGATGTAGAATAAAAGATATTTCTTTAATAAAAATGGCTTTCTAAATGAAAGCCATTTTTATTTTCTAACTTTACGTTTAATTTCAAAGAAGCCTATTTATAATGACGATAATTGTAGCTATGGATGAAAACCAAGCCATTGGAGGTAATAATCAACTTTTATGGCATTTACCCAGCGACTTAAAACACTTTAAAAAATTAACGCAAAACCATGTTGTAATTATGGGTAGAAAGACTTATGAATCTTTAGGAAAACCTTTACCCAATAGAACGAATGTTGTAATTACCTCTAATCCGAAATTTAAAGCTGTTGAAGATGTTATCATACATCATTCTATAAAGGAAGCTTTACAATTTGCAAAAAGTAAAGATGATAATCCGTTTATTATAGGTGGAGGAATCCTCTATAAGGAAACTCTTAACCTAGTTGATAATTTAGAAATTACGCTTGTAGAAACTAAAATTGATCAGGCGGATACTTACTTTCCTTCTATTGATTATTCTCAGTGGAAAAAAACTAAGGAAGAGTTTCACCCAATGGATGAAAAGCATAGTTATAGCTTCCGTTTTATAAGTTTTGAGAAAAAATAAATTATTTTTTACTTTTAGTAACTTCCCAACCT
Source organism: Apibacter muscae (assembly GCF_007845635.1). Taxonomy (GTDB): domain Bacteria; phylum Bacteroidota; class Bacteroidia; order Flavobacteriales; family Weeksellaceae; genus Apibacter; species Apibacter muscae. The sequence goes on from NZ_SELG01000031.1 coordinate 78,921, forward strand.
TTGTCTTTTTTAAAATTTAACAGGAATGTCTGCGTGATAAATGTAGTATGAGGATTGTTATCCTCTGATAATATTGAAAAAACGGTATTGGCTTTGTGTAAATTAAGGATTGCTTTTCCAGATTTTTTTCCAGTTAGTTCTATTTTTGGATCATCTTTTTTATCCAATTGATATTCTATAGACTTAACTTCAACTTGATTTTTTTTCTGATTTAATACCCATGGCTTTGCCTTATCGGTAAGCTTCACCTCATAAGTTAAAATACTATCTTTGCTTAAAAATTTCTTTTTTTGTTTAATAGCCTCAAAAGTAATATAGCCTTCTTGTGCTAATTTCTTATAGGCAGACAATTCTCTTGAATCTTTATTAGGACTAAATTTTACTTCTCCCAAGGACATCGTTACGGTTTCGTAAATAGGATTGACTTTTAAATACTTGTCAACCGCATCCCAAGCATTACTTTCAGATAAAGTAGCTTTATCACAGCTTACTCCTAAAAAAAAGAACGAAAAAATGAATAAGCTAAAGGTACATTTGCGTAAAATTTTATAATTTTTCATATAGTAAATTTTAAAAATATCTAATTAATAGCAAAAATCATGCATTTTATAGGTTTAAAATACAAGATATCTATTGCCAAAGATGTTATAAATAGCTCCAAATAAAATACCAACCCAAAAAATTATTCCAGCAACTATCGTCCACACACAAATAACTCTTGTTAATATAGATGCCCTTCTAGATTTAGCATATTTTTTCTCTTCCCAATATTGATTGACTCTTAAAGAATAAAAAAGTGAAAAAACACCTATAGGCGCAAAACATACAATGGTTGATATGATGGCTAAAGCTAAATAATTATCTGGAGGCTTCTGATCTCCCAGAATTTTATCAATATCCTTATCTATGTTTTCTTCTTTCAATCTAAATAATAATAGAATGTTTTTGCTAAATATTTTTAATGCTATTGTCAATTTGGCGCATAATTTCCATTGCAATTTCTAATGCCTCTTTTCCTTGTTCAAGAGGAATCTGCACAGGCAGTTTTTTCTCAATAGAGTCTGCCAATGACTCTAATTCATCTAAAATTGCATTATTTGATTGTACTTCTGGATATTGGAAAACGATTTTTCTTTTATCTCCATTTGAATTTTCGATAATCATATCAAACGGTTGAATTTCTTTAGGAGCATCTTCCATTTTTATTATTTCAGCTTTTTTTTCTAAAAAATCAATGGAAATATAAGCATCTTTTTGAAAAAACCTGCTTTTTCTCATATTTTTCATGGAGATTCTACTGGTAGTTACATTGGCTACACATCCGTTCTCAAATTCAATTCTTGCGTTTGCAATATCAGGAGTATTACTTACAACGGCTACTCCACTAGCATGAATATTTTTAACTTTAGATTTTACTACGGATAAAACAATATCTAAATCATGAATCATCAAGTCTAAAACCACGGGCACATCTGTTCCTCTTGGATTAAATTCTGCCAAACGATGAATCTCCATAAACATGGGGTTAACGATAAATGGTTTGGAGGATATAAATGCAGGATTGAACCTTTCTACATGTCCTACTTGTGCTTTTATATTGTTTTGCTTAGCCAATTGAATCAATTGATTGGCTTGCTCCAGACTATTTGTAATGGGTTTTTCAATAAAAAAATGTTTACCTGCTATAATCGCTTTTTCTGCATATTCAAAATGTGCAAATGTTGGAGTAACTATATCTAAAACATCAATTTGGTTCAATAGCTCATCAAAATTCTCATAATATTTATACCCAAATTCTTGAGCTAAACTTTCACCTGCTTCCATATCTAAATCATGAAAACCTATTAATTGGTATTTGGATGATTGTCTTAATAATTTTAAGTGGATTTTCCCTAAATGTCCTGCTCCTACCAATCCTACTTTTAGCATAATTTCTTTAAATTTAAATAATTACTTATTGTTGAGAAAAATACTGATAGTCTTTGATTACAGTTTGAACATAATCCATATCCGTCAACTCCGGTTTGCTCTCATGAATAACACTTTCAATTTTTTCTCGAAGCTTTGAAAGCATACTGTAATCTGATGTAGCCTTGATTCTTGTTAAGGTTTTTGAAATTATTTGTATATCGTTGTCAGACAATTGTAATACTTGTGTAAAAGTTGGTGTATAATTTTCATCTATCTGGGCTAAGATGGTTTGATCTATTTTCATTTTTGGCTTCGTGGATATAACAACGGTTTTCGCCACTAAATCAGCAACCCTTTGTCTTTTTTCAGTGGTCCCCATCACAACCAACCCAACTATATAATAGAATAAGCTATCTATAATATTTAATAACCAACGTATAAGATAGGTACTAAAACCAGCTTCTGATCCATCTACTTTAACGATCTTCAATTTCATTATTTTTTTCCCGAATGTTTGCCCCTGCATAAAATAGGGGGCCCATAGAGAATAAAAAAACACAGGAATCATCATTACTAAATAAATAGTTATTGCTATAGCTCCATCATTTTCAATAAAAAATTCAAGATTATCTTCATACCAATACGCAACACCTATAAATATAGCTAAGCAGAACAATAAATAACCTAAAATAAACAATGTATCTAAAATTTTTGCCACTACTCTCTCTCCAATATCAGCCAAATTATAGTCTATGGATACATTTTGAGAAGTATTGATTTGAGCTCCGTTCATTGTATATTAATTTTTTTGTAATATTGCAACAAAAGTACTATTTTTTAATGAGAGAAGCTGCTTTTATAAATAAAAACAAACTACAATGGAGCAATTTTGAAAATGCTTTAAAGAACAAAAAAAAACTTCGTCCGGATGAATTAGCTGATTTGTACTTGCAAATTATCAATGATTTAAGCTATTCCAAAACCTACTATTCTAAAGGCAATACAACAATATATTTAAACGATTTAGCTAGAAAGGCTCATTTCTATATTTATAAAAATAAAAAGGAAAAATCTAGTCGCATAATCACTTTTTGGAAGTATGAACTTCCTTTACTCTTTAGTTCTTACCAAAAAGAGTTTTTATTGTCTTTGATTATTTTTTTATTGTCTGCCGCAATTGGATTATTTTCTGTTTATAAAGATTTAGATTTCGCACGTGTAATTTTGGGAAATGGCTATGTTGATATGACGATCAAAAATATTAAAATAGGAGATCCTATGGCAGTTTATCATCAAACTTCTGCATGGACTATGTTTTTAACTATTACTACTAACAATATTAGAGTTGGTTTCATTTCCTTTCTGGGTGGAATTTTTACGCCAATTTTTACAATTTACGTATTATTTCAAAACGGTGTTATGGTTGGAACCTTTGATGGATTTCTCCTTCAATACGGCGTTGGGTTAAGAGCTAACTCTATTATATGGGTACATGGAGTCTTTGAAATTTTTGTAATTATTGTTTGTGGTGCTGCCGGATTAATTTTGGGCAATAGTATATTATTCCCTAAAACTTACACCCGCTTACAGTCTGTTCAAAAGGGGTTTAAAGACGGATTAAAAATTACTTTTAGCACTCTGCCCTTCTTTGTTTGTGCCGGTTTTTTAGAAAGTTTTGTAACTCGCTACACTTTGATGCCATTGCCTGTAGCCATAAGCATTATTATTGTATCTTTAGTAATTATTATTTTTTATTATATAATTTATCCTAGACTACTAAGAAAAAAATTTGACAATCATGAATTCAATCCAAAAATTTGATTTTGTTGAGAATCGCTCATTAAGCAAAATTATTACCGATTCTTTTCGGTTTGCATGGCTAAATTTAAAATCACTATCCATAAGCCTATTTTATATTTGCTTTATTCCTATACTTATTTATGGTTTAACTTCATACTTATATTTTAACGATTACTTTTCTTCTACATTATCTTTTAATAACACAGAAGGATTTGAGAATTTAAATTTTCATAATTTTATTTTAGAAATTCAAAATTCGGGATTAATAAGATCATTTTCTTATCTTTCTTTAACATATATTGGTGCGTTGCTTCTTTCCATGTTTATTTCTATTGTCAGTTTTAGTTATATAAAATTATATCAAAACGTGTCTGAAATAACCCCTTCTTCTGTTTGGAAAACTTCTAAAAAATATTTTCCAAAAATTTTATTTTACAATGTTTTATTGATTCTAACAATAATTATAGGAAATTTAATTTGCCTTATCCCCTTAATGTTGTGGAAATTAGGAATAATTGTAACCATCTTGCTTTATATTATATTTACATTTCTCATTTTTTATCTATATATAAAGATCTTATTTAGCCCTCTGTTTATAATTCTAGAGGATAAGGGTGTTTGGGATTCAATTAAAAATAGTTTCAACTTCACTAAAAATATTTTTTGGGAAACCTTTTTATTCTGTTTAATTTTTGGTATTATAACTTCAATGATTTCTTCCTTGTTTAAGCTACCAGGCACTATTCTATTGTACATAAGCTCAATTTTAGGAATAATTAATGATAATGATCCGTCGGATAATGCAACGGTTCTAAGCAGTTTATTAATAGGCTTGGGGGGCGCTTTTGGATTTCTTATGTATTCTTTAAAATATATTGGCACTTGTTTTTTTTATTATAGTACGAAAGAAAAAAGACAAGGCTATAATACTTATAAAGAGTTGGATAAAATTGGAGTGTATGAGGCAGAGGTTTAAAATACGAACTACGAATTTATCTAATAGATTTGTACAAATTACAGTTGTATTATTTTTATTATTCCCTACTAAGAAATTACCAGCTGTAACTGATTCTATTCTACACGATCAAAGTAAAATAAGCCCCATAAATGATCTTCCGGAAAAACCCTCTAACATCTATACTGGAAAAGATTTCATTTATGAAATCCCTCAAAAAGATTCTGATTCTGACTCTAATTTTTTATCCAAATATTTTAATTGGATAGTTCAAAAAATATTTAATTTTATTAAAAAACTTTTCAACTTTAATACAGAGCAGAATCAATTAAGTAGTAGAAATCTTTTGAACTTCATACTATTATCATTGCTTGCAATTTTACTAATCGTAGGTCTCCTATTTCTAATCAAGAAATTTAGAAAAACTATTGGTAGAAATGATGAAGATATTCTATCCGCCGAAGAAGTTGAGAAAAACATTGATACTATAGACTTTGAACAATTCATAAACAAAGCGGTATCAGACAAAAATTATCGGTTAGCTATACGTTTTTATTATTTAAGAATTTTAAAATTAATGGCGAATAAGAAGGTAATTGAATACCATAGGAACAAAACCAATTATGACTATTTTTATGAGATTAAAAATTATGATTTAAAAAATTTATTTCAATCAACTTCTAAAACTTTTGATTATTCTTGGTATGGGGATTATTCTCCAAGGGAATCGGATTTTTTACTTGCGAAAAGTAAATTTTTAGAACTTCAACAAATGATATCTAAATTATAAACTTACTCTCTTGAATAAACATTTAAAGATCTATATAGGCATTTTTATTATCGTTATTGGTGGGCTGATGTATTTAGAATACCAAAAGCCTAAGCCTGTGGACTGGACGGAAACATATTCTTCTAAAGATAAAATTCCTTTAGGTACTTATGTGCTTTTTCAGGAATTTAGCAAACTTTTTCCACAAAAAATAGTAACCTCTATTTCTGAAACGCCTTCAGCCTATTTATTTGAAAACGAAGAAACCTATGATTCTAATTCTTTATATTTTTTTCTTAATAAAAATTCTACAATCTCTGAGACAGATTTAGAATACTTAAATGATTTTGTTAATGTTGGTGGAGATGTTTTTATTATTTCCAATCATCTACCTGAAGAGTTAGAAAAACAACTTAATGTAGAAACTGATATTATTTACAATTCTAACCGTTTAAAGGATCGAGTAAAGTTAAGACTGGTTAACCCTAGCTTTGAAAAACAAGAATACACCTATAATAAGGTAAACCCATTGACCTATTTCTCTAAAATTGATACTACCAAATCGGTAATTTTAGGGGAGTTGACCCAATCAGGAAATAGAAAGGCTAATTTTATTAAAACTAAATATGGAGAAGGTAATTTCTATATCCATCTACTCCCAGAAGCCTTTACAAATTATTATCTATTGAATGATGATACTTATACCTACGCCATTCATTCACTTAATTATATTGACAAAAAAAATATTCTTTGGGACGAACAAAATAAATCTATAAATTCCGTACAGAAGGGAATTCTTATGTATATTTTTTCTTCTCCTGCTTTAACTTGGGCTTGGAGAGTTCTAATTCTAGGATCTATCATCTATGTTTTATTTTTAGGAAAAAGGCTTCAGCGAATTATTCCTATTGTAAATCCTTTAAAAAATACTACTGTGGAGTTTACTAAAACCATAGGAAATATATATTTCAACCAAAGAGAACATCAAGATATTATTAATAAAAAAATTACTTATTTCTTATATTTTGTTAAAGAAAAATATTTTTTAAACACCGCATTTATTGATGAGAATTTTTCTGAAAAACTTCATACAAAATCTGGAGTTTCTAAAGAGATTACTGATAAAATTGTATCGCTCATTCAAAAAAACAGAGATTCAAAATCATCCACGGAAAATGATTTAAAACTAATTAATCAAACTATTGACTTATTTTATACTAAAATTTAACCCTACATGGAAAACGATAAATTTCAATACACAAACAGGATTGACTTGTCCTTATTAAAAATTTCAGCAGATAAAATTCGAGCCGAATTAAAAAAGATTATTGTTGGTCAAGAAGAAGCTATAGACTTGATTCTTACAGCCATATTGGCGGATGGACATTTACTACTGGAAGGTGTTCCTGGAGTAGCAAAAACAGTTCTTGCCAAACTTATTGCCAAATGTATTTCTGCACCTTTTAGTAGAATACAATTTACTCCTGACTTAATGCCCTCAGACGTTATCGGTTCCTCAATATACAATGAAAAAACGACAAATTTTGAATTTAGAAGAGGTCCAATTTTTTCAAATATTGTATTAATCGATGAAATTAATCGTGCACCAGCCAAGACTCAATCTGCGTTATTTGAAGTAATGGCAGAGAGGCAGATTACTGTAGATAGCCAAACTTATTTTTTCCCTCGTCCTTTTACCATTATAGCAACACAAAATCCAGTAGAACAAGAAGGTACTTATCGGTTACCGGAAGCTCAATTGGATCGATTTTTATTTAAAATTGAAATTGATTATCCAAAATTGGAAGAAGAAATTAATATTTTAAAAAATCACAATCAAATTGAATCACAAAATGAAACTGATTTAGTGCAAGCGGTAATTTCTGCTGAGGATATTATTAATTTTCAAAATTTAGTGAAAAAAGTGCATGTTGAGGACTCTATCATTAATTACATCGCCAAAGTAGTAACTTCCACTAGGAACAATGCCAATCTTTATTTAGGAGCATCCCCTAGGGCTTCTATTTCAATTTTAAATACTTGTAAATCCTATGCAGCCTTACAAGGAAAAGATTTTGTTACTCCGGACGATGTAAAATATCTTGCCCCATCGGTACTCAAACATAGAATTATACTAACTCCGGAAAGAGAAATGGAAGGTCTAACACCTACTTTAGTGATAAAGCAAATTATTGACGGAATTGAAATACCTAGATAGTTGTGTTAAAATTTTTTAAATCTTTATATCTTACCCAACGATTATTTCTAATATTATTAGGATTTGTATTAGCTTTTATTTTAGCTAATTTTATAGAACCTTTGTTTATTCTAGTTAAATATCTTTTCTTACTATATTTTTTAGCAATTATTGCAGATATGTTTTTATTGTATCTTGTAAAAAATGGTATTCGAGCCAATCGTTTATTGCCTGAAAAATTTAGTAATGGGGATGATAATCCTGTACATATCACTTTTGAGAATTTGTACAACTTTCATGTTTCATTATCAGTCATTGATGAGATTCCAATTCAATTTCAAATAAGAAATTTCTTATTCAAAGTAAAGTTAAAAAAAGGCGAGTGTAAAGAATATACGTACCAAATTCATCCTACGAAACGTGGAGTTTATAAATTTGGAAAATTAAATGTATATGCAGAAAGCATACTGGGACTTGTAAAAAAAAGATATATTTTTGAAGAAGGCAAAGACATAGCCGTATATCCTTCCTTTCTACAGCTTCAAAAATACGACTTATTGGCTTTCACCAACCGTTTACATGAATATGGGGTTAAAAAAATACGAAAGGTTGGTAATACTATGGAATTTGAACAAATCAGGGATTACGTTTATGGTGATGATATTAGAAACATCAACTGGAAAGCAACAGCTAAACGAAATCAGTTGATGATTAATCAATTTCAGGATGAACGTTCACAACCGGTTTACTCTGTGATTGACAAAGGTAGAGTAATGTTAATGCCTTTTAATGGTCTTTCTCTTCTTGACTACTCTATCAACGCAAGTTTAGTGATTTCCAATGTAGCCTTGCAAAAAAATGACAAAGCGGGACTGTTTACATTTTCAAGAAAAATTGAAAATAAAATTGTTGCTGAAAGGAGAAAATCTCAAATGGAGCTTATCTTAAATACTTTGTACAATATAAGGACTGATTTTGCTGAAAGCGATTTTGGTAGATTGTATGGAAATATTAAGAGAACTATCAATCAAAGAAGTTTAATCCTTTTATTTACAAACTTTGAAAATATGGATTCTATGCAACGACAGCTTCCTTATCTAAAAGCGATTGCTAAGAATCATTTATTGATTGTTATATTTTTTAAAAATGTTGAATTAAAAAAATTGATCCATCAACCTGCAAAAAATACCAGAGAGATTTACCAAAAAGTTATTGCTGAAAAATTTGCTTTTGATAAGGAATTAATTGTTAAAGAATTAAAAAAGAATGGGATACAGTCTATTCTTACAGAACCTGAAAAACTTACCATTAATACCATTAACAAATATTTGGAATTAAAGGCACGCGGTACTATTTAAAGACTACTTACTATGAAAATAACTACTGATATAAGCTCATTTGAAAATCAATACAAAGAAATTGCAAATTTTATTCAATTTGAAGATTTCCCTCTTGCTTTAAAAAGAATCATTGACTTAACGTTAGACACCGAAGAAATTAGCTTTTACAGGGAAGCTCATGATCTTCTGGCTTGGAATGATTATAATGAATCTAATTTAGATGGCAAAAAGGAAAAATATAGCTTATTACTTAATCAGCTATATACTTTTCTAGTAAAAAAACCTATAGTTCCTTCCACTGACTTATTAGAAATAAAAAACTTAAAAAAAGCTTATAGCAAGTCTTCGTTTGCCTTAGGTCCTATTTCTTTTAAACTTAAAGAAGGAGAAATAATAGGTTTGGTAGGTGAAAATGGCAATGGAAAAACAACTTTACTTAGAGCTCTATGCGGAGAACTACTTCCAACAGACGGTGAGATTAATTATCACTTTCATTACCAAAATAATTATGATTTAAGAAGCCGCTTGGTTTACATACCTCAAAGATATACTTCTTGGCAGGGAGCTATCCTCGATCAATTGCGTTTTGCGGCTGCCTCTTATGGAATTAAAGGCGAAGAAAACTTGCTTTTGGTTGAGCTTGTTTTAAGTAGACTGGGACTAAGAAATTACCAAAATTTGCAATGGAAAAACTTATCTTCCGGTTATAAAATGCGTTTTGAACTTGCACGAATGCTTATACGTAAACCTAAATTATTATTAATTGATGAACCATTGGCAAATTTAGATATCAATGCTCAACAAACTGTTTTGAATGATTTTAAATCCATTGCTAAATCTCCATTCAGACCTTTAGGCATTATTCTAAGTTCTCAGCAATTGTATGAGGTTGAAAAAGCAGCAGATCAAGTAGTTTTCTTGAAAAATGGAGAAAAAAAATATACTCAATCTAAAATAAATTCTGAAAATTCAACCCACCATGAATTCATAATTGAATTTGAAACTGAATGGCAATATGAAAAATTATATCCAATATTTTCTGCCTTAGAAATCACTAAATTACAATTCAACGGCGGATCCTTTTTGGGATATTTCCCTAAAACTGTAACTATGAATCATTTTTTACAGCTTATTATAGAAAATAACATTCCTATTAAATATTTAAGAGATATTTCTAACTCTACCCGTCGTTTTTTTGTTTAAACTACTACTAAAATTTAATTATGTTAAAAAAATTACAATCTAATTTATTGGTAAATCATCCATTACTTTGGAATCTTAAATTAGTTCCTATACTTATACTTATAGTTATTTTTAATATACTCTTCTTTTTCTTAGGTTATTTTTCTACAAAATTTACCTTTAATAACTATACTAGATTTCCTTATGATCATTACAATGAGCCAAACTTTCCTTTATATGGTATTGCTATACTTTCTTCTTTGCTCACCCTCATAGTTTGGCTAACCTTTTATTTAAAAAATAATGGATTTAAATCTTTATATCCTAGAACTTCCTTTTCTTTATTTAAGGAATGGATCTTATCTTATTTTATTATTATAGGCGCTTTCCTATATTGCTTTTCCTTTTATCAAGGATCCTTAACCAAAACTAGAAGCTATGCATCATTAGAAGAAACTAATAAAACCTTAGATTTATTAGTGAAAATTAATTATTTAATCCCTAATGTGTATTTGAATGATTACAACGATATTGAAAGTGGTAATTTCCCTAATTCCTTATTATCCTTAAAAAATTACCAATATACCCGTAAAGATTCAATATATAGCCATCAGGTGCATGAATGGCTAATCAAGGAAAACAAAGACAGTATTAAAAGTACCCTAAATTCATTTTTAGATCTACATAAAAAACACCATTTAAAGACTAATTTAACTACTGACTCTTGGATAAAATTTTATTATCATCCACCCGAATATATTTTAGATTCTTATTTAAAACTAGATAATTATAAAGATAATTATTATTATTTCAACCATGTATACCATAATATTTTTGAGGCCTATAATTCTTTAGAACCTGTTTTAAAGTTTGTATTAATCACGTTTTATATTGCATTGGTATTCTCTCTTATTATTTTTTCTATTCGAGTTACTCATGCAAAGGCTTGGATCACCTCATTTATTATATTAGGATTGTTGATTTTTACCAGCGGCATCTTTATGGCAATTCTAGATTTTATATCTTTTGGCTATACCTCTCAAAATTTATATACTTATTTCTGGCTTCTAACTTTTTTAATTCTTTTCCTACATCTTGAAAGTAAAATATTAGGTAAAAATAAAACTAAAGGATTTTCCTCTATCTCCTTAAATTTAGTCCTGTGGATTTTCCCCTTTGTACCCTATATAATATTTATAATTTTCATGAATTGGTGTAAAAATTTATCTCCCATTGAAAATAGGTCTAGTTCTTGTATATACTCCTACTTTAGTGAAAATTTAGATAAATTTTTATGGCTAAATTTGATTTTAAGTATTGTAGTCCTGTTCTTTTTTGTAAAACAAATAAAGGTATGGAAATCTTTGCCAGAAGAATAAATTATCAATTGTATTATTAGTAAACATCTATTATATATTTTTATGTATAAAAGGTTCCCTCTTTCACTTCGTATTTTTTTAGTTATAATACTGGTTGTCGTTAGTAGTATGTTTGCTATGGGATTGATTACATTTTACCAATATGTAAGAATTGCTAGGGAATACAATAATAAAAAACTTGAAAGAAAAGAACAGTTAATTGTAGAAACTTTTGACTATCTACTATCCAAAAAAAATACAGCATCCAGTGAAGTAAAAGATAAAATTGGGAATAAAATTTATGAAATTTCAGACATTAATAATCTTGATATTAATTTTTATTCTTTAAACGGAAATTTTCTTTTAGGAAATAAAATCCCTGATGCTTCCACAAAATTTATTCCTAAAGAATATTTAAAAAGTCTTAGTATCAATAATGATCGCATAAAGATTAATAAGAAATCGGCACTTACCGGAGAAAACTATGCTACCATCTACCGCTATATTTATAATAACAATTATGAGCCTATTGCTATCATAAATTTCCCTTTCTTGCATGATGAATTCTTCTTAAAAAAGGATTTCCATACTTTATTGTATCGATATTTAGTAATCATGTTAATAGTTTTGGTAGTTAGCGGTGTTTTTTCATGGTTTTTCTCTCAAACTTTAACACGAAAAATAAAAGATCTAGCCCAAAGACTTAGCGATACTGGAGCATTAACCAACAATCGACCTATACTATATAATTACATAGACGAAATAAGTCCATTGGTTAAGGCTTACAACATAATGTTAGTAAAGTTTAAAGAGCAAACCGATGCTCTTATAAAATCTGAGAAAGATAGTGCTTGGCAGCAAATGGCTAGACAAGTGGCTCATGAAATTAAAAATCCGCTAACCCCAATGAGGTTAGAAATTCAAAGTTTTCAATTAAGATTTAATCCTGAGGATCCTGAAATTAAGGATAAATTAAATAAATTAATTCGTTCATTGATTACCCAAATAGATACCATTGCTTCCATAGCTGAAGCTTTTTCAGACTTTGCAAAAATGTCAATCAAAAAAGATGAAAAAATCAATGTTTTAGAAATTGCAAAAAATTCATTGGAAATTTTTCCCTCTCAATACATTGAGATTGTTGCAGAAGAAAATATTATACTAAACTTTGATCCAAATTTATTAAATCGTATACTTACCAATCTGGTAAAAAATGCTTTTCAGGCAATTCCAGAAAATCAAACACCAGAAATTGCTGTAAAAATAGCTCAAGACAATTACAATGTATATTTTTTTGTCATTGACAATGGTACTGGAATTCCTGAAGAAATTCAATCTAAAATTTTTACTCCCCAGTTTTCTACCAAATCTAGTGGTAGTGGGCTTGGTTTAGCCATTATTAAAAAAATTATTGAGGAGTACAATGGTTCCATCAATTTTACCTCTGAAGAAGGGGTAGGAAGTGTATTTAAATTTGAAATACCCAAAGGTGAATAATTGTTTTAAATTTAAAAAATTTACAATTAAACAGGAAAATTCTGTTTTTAAAGTGGGTACCGATGGCGTTCTACTGGGCTGCTTGGCAAATATTAGTAATGCCTATAATTTACTGGATGTAGGTACAGGCACTGGCTTGTTATCCTTAATTTCTGCGCAAAGAAATCCTTCTATTTCAATCATAGCTATAGATTCTGAAGTAGAAGCTGCTTCCCTAGCTAAAGAAAATTGTTCTAAATCTTCTTTCTCTAAAAATATTAGAGTTATTCATGAGGATTTAAATAATTATTCTTCTGATTTTCCTTTTGATTATATAATTTGTAATCCTCCATTTTTTAAAACTTCTAAACAATTGCATCAAAAGCACCCTGTGGCTAGACATCAAATAAAATTTTCTTATGATTTACTATTTACTAAAGCAAAAGAAATTATAGCTAAAAATGGGAAACTGGGGCTAATCTTCCCTATAGATGGTGAGAAAGAAGTTTTAAGTAAAGGCGAAAGTAATCATTTTTATCCTGAACGAATGGTTTATATTTCTGGAATTAAAAATGGGAGATTTAAAAGAATTTTTACGGAGTTTTCTTTAAATAAAAAGGAAATATTAACAGATAGTATATATATAGAAGAAAGTCCCAGAGTATGGTCTTCAAAATACAAGAATTTAACTACCGATTTCTATTTATAAAATTGCTTCAAAGGCATCTTCAATATGGTTTACTTGCCAACGATTCTCATTTCTAATAAGTGAAATAATATCAAACCTTACATTGATTTCCTCCGGATAATTTTCTGCATAACGATTGGCTGCATCAATCAGCAACTTCTTTTTAAATACATTTACTGCTTCTTCCGGGCTTATTAAAGAATTTCCAGATCTGCCTTTAACTTCCACAATAACCAAATAAGAACGGTATAGGGCTATGATGTCAATTTCTGCCTGATGAAACCTCCAATTGGTTTCTAAAATAGAATACCCTTTATTTCTAAGATATTTCTGAGCTTCTTTCTCTGCTTCTTTACCAAAGTCATTATGTATAGCCAATTTATTTTTGTTTAAAAATTTTCTTTTCTATAAAATAACAACAAATACATCCGAACGTATAAGCAATCATATCTTCCCAACTGAATGAAGTTCCTAAAATAATTCTTACCACCTTATTCTTTATATCTAGAACATCTGCCAGTCTTAAATATTGAGTGAACTCTACCAGATAAGCCAGTAATAATGTTGCTATTATCAACGGTAAAGTTTTAGTTGGCAAGAAGGTTTTAAATGCATAAAATACTAGAAATACAACTAAAAAATCTCCACCATAGGGACGAATAAATGAATCTTTTACATAAATACCAATTACAATCTCTATTAATAAAAAAAATAAAAAAAGGAGAAAAGCTCGTAAACTAAATGTAAATTTCATAGTGCCCGTATTTATAATTTTATAATCTCTATTTCTGAGTTTAACAAATATATTAATTGTTTACTATTAATTCTTTTCCCCATGGATAGCAATGCATTTTCGTAGGATTCGATTTGCTTTTTATGCTTAGATAGCTTTTGCCCTGTTTTAAAATCTAATATATGAAACTCACCGTTCAATTCAACCAATCGATCCGGTCGATAGAATTTATGCTCCCAAAGTATTTCCTGTTCTTTATATATTCTAACCTCCTCACTAAAAAAGATTTTTAAATCTTTATGAATAACAAGATTCGTAATTAGCTCTTTAACAATTGGTAAATTCTCTGATTCTAATACCCCTTTATAGATATATTTTTTTAAAATTAAAGGTAAATCCTCTAAAGTTTCTATCTCTGCTAATATTGCATGTATTGCATTGCCATATTGTATTTCTTTATTCTCTTCTCTATAGAATTTGTGAATCTCTGAGCTTACTTTTAATTTTTGATTCCAACTTCCAGAATACCACTGAATCATTTGATCTTCTATTGGATAATCTTTATCCTTAGGTTTAAGATTTGTAAAATGAGTGTTCGGATATAGTTCAATAACTCCCTTCGCTTCATGTCCTTGGTTGGCTAAAAAACTAGAAATGGAACTTATAGATTTTTCAGATTTCTGCTCAATTAATAAAAATAATTGTTGAACGGCTCTAGTGGTTGCTACGTATTCTATGCACAATTCATCAATCTTTTTTTCAAATTCCTGTTTATCTATTACTTGTTTAATTTCTTCGTTTGTTTCATCTAAATTGGATTTACTTGAGGTGTAGTATTTATCAAAACCTTCGTACAAATCTTCCTCTAAAGGAAACCAATATTCTTCACTATTCGACTTTCTTTTTTCATAACGTGGATAAATAACTAGAGGAAATTCTAATCCCTTGGATTTATGTATAGTCATAATCTGGATAGCATTTCTATGTTCTGGGAATCTAATGGATAATCCTTTACTTTTTATTTCCCAATGTTCTAAAAATTCTGATAAACTTAAGACAGAATTTTTTTCAAATTGTAATATCATATCCAACAATGCTGATATGTATAAGTCTTCTTTACTTCCGAAGTTTAAAGAATTAATAAATTCTTCTGCAAAATCATAAAAACTTAAATTGTTGGATTGCTTATTATGTATTTGTAGGTTGAATTCTTCGCTCAAGAATTTAAGTATCTCTGTGAAACTTAGATTTTGAAGTTTTAAAATTTCTTCCGTAAAATCTTGTATTTTTATTTTATCTAACTTATATAGCTGATATAGCATTCGTATTAAAGGCACTTTATCCTCGGGTTTTTCAATCCAGCGAAAGGCATATATGATTGCTTGTATTGCTGGAGATGAAGCAACTAGAAGGGCTTCTTCTGTAAGTATGGGATAACCTTTTTCAATTATTTTTTCTACGATTGAGTAGCTATGGTTCTTATTTCTTACTAGTATTACAATATCTTGAAAGGCAAAGCCATTACTTAAAGATTCCTCTATAATTTCCACCACTCTTTCTGACATAAAATCATCCTCTTCTTCTTTGGGGGGTACAAAGGATACTTGAACCCTACCTCCTTCTTTTTGAAAAGAAATTTGTTGCAATTTATTTCCAAATAAATCTTTGTAATCGGGATTTGAAAGTTCTGTATTCGCTAAAAATTGATAGTATTGATTGTTAAAATCTACCACATTGGGTAAGCTTCTATAATTATTCTGTAAATTTTCAATTTGTATGTTTTTTTCTTCGGCGGATGATATAAGATCAATCAAAATTTCGGGTTTGCCTGATCTAAATCTATAAATAGCTTGTTTGGGATCTCCTACTAAGGTGATTGATGTTCCATCGGATACTTTTGCATTTTCAATTAAGGGCAAAAAATTATCCCATTGCAATTGGGAAGTATCCTGAAATTCATCAATAAAATAGTGATTGTATCTACCTCCAAGTTTTTCATAAATAAATGCCACTGGCTCCTCTTTTAAATGCCTGCTGATTAACTTGTTTACATCTGAAAGAAATACCACATCGTTCTCCTCTTTTTTTTGGTCTAAAAAGCCTGTAATTTCAGATTGTAATTCTAGGGTAATTAGATTTTTTCGAACGGATTCATCAATTTTAATTCTATTAACCAGCTGTTTTATTTGATTAAAAGCCTTTATCATTTCTGGAGCTATAAGCTTAATATCATCCTCTTTAGGGGATTTCGCTTTTGCATATTTCTCTTCCTCACAAAATTTTTTATAGTTAGCAGATTCAAAATTTAGAAATATATTCCCTTCTAAAGCTATTTTATAAAAAGCGGCTCCCATTCCATTTTTTCCTTGGTAAAAATCAGAAGCTTCCAAACCATGGGTTTGTATTAAATCAACAATTTTCTTAGCAATATTTATTACTTCATCATGATTGCTTTTTATTCTTTTTACCAGTATTTGATTGAGTTTTTTAAAATCTTCAAAATCTTTTTGGGTTACCGATTCTAGATTCTCCAAATGCATTTCCTTAAGAAAATTTTGGGAAGAGCTTAATAGCTCTTTTCGGATATCTGTGGTTGACTCATTTTCAAACTTCCAAAAAATATAGTTTAAAATTACTTCTGCAAAAGGATTCTCTGTACCCAATTGATAGACCAATTCGTCTATGGACTGTTTTAAGTATTCGGAAGCATCTAGTTCAACAGAGAAAGAATATGAGAGACCTAGTTCTTTAGTAAAAGATTTCATCAATCGAAGATTGAATTTATCTATAGTGCTAACGCTTAGTAATGAATAATGATGCAATAAGTAAGAAAGTGTCTTGTAGGCTCTTTGATTTAAAATTTCCAGGCTTATTCCTAACTCCTCAGAAATTAATTTTAAAACAATATTTTCTTTGTATTTTGTTTTATCAGAAAATTCCTTTAACCAGTTAAGAATCCTCACTTTCATTTCGTTAGCCGCCTTATTGGTAAAAGTTACGGCTAAAACCGATCTTACCGTGTCTAAATTTTCATCTTTTAATAGTATAGTAACAAGCTTCTTTACCAATGTAAAAGTTTTCCCTGCTCCAGCAGATGCATTGTATATTGTATAGTTTGTTTCCATAAGTGTTTTTTCACTGGCTAAAACAAAAGTAATTAAATTGTTTGGGCTTAGAATTTGAACTAATAAAAAATTTTAACTATAAAGTTAACCTCATCAATCTCAAAAAATATAAATTATTTTTTACATAGATTTATTTTATTATTTTTTCACAGCTCACTCTATCAATTTCTTGATATTTATTTTTTTAATAATTCTACCTTATCATTATTAAACTGTAGTATATAGGTCGATAGCTTATGAATTTCGTCTTTATCGTGGCTCACAAAAAAAATAGTGGGTTGTAAGCTTTCGTAAATTTTAAGTATTTCCTCTTGTAATTTAGTACGCATGGGAAGGTCTAAGGCAGATAAAGGTTCATCTAAAAGGAATAACGAAGATTCTGTGGCTAATGCCCGCGCTAAAGCTACTCTTTGCTTCTGTCCTCCGGAGAGTTGGTGAATTCTTTGCTTGCGCAAGTTTTGCAAGTCCATGATTTTTAAGAGCCGATGAGTCAACTCCGGGTTATGTTTATGGCTTCTGCCAAAATCTATGTTTTGTTCTACGTTCATATTGGGAAAAAGGGCATAATCTTGAAACATAAAACCCAGTTTCCTTTTTTGTGGTGGTACATTCATTTTTTTTTCTGAATCAAAAAAAACTTGTTTTCCAACTTTTATTTTCCCCCTCTCCGGAGTTTCCAATCCGGCTAGTATACGTAAAAATGTAGTTTTGCCTGCGCCTGAGGGTCCAGATAGACCTATGATTTCTTTTTCAGGAATCTCTGTATTTATACTAAGATTTTTTTTACCGTTGGGGGTTAAAAAAGAGTATTCTAGGTTAATTTGAATCATGAGCTAGATTATAGGGTATTGATTTTAAAATTTTTGTTTATACTATAAATCAATACCAATAGAAAAAAAGAGATTATAAAAAGTACCAAGGAATATTGATGAGCGGCTGGGTAGTTTAGGGCTTGTACTTCATCATAGATTGCTATGGAAGCTATGCGGGTTTGTCCCGGAATATTCCCTCCCACCATTAAAACTATACCAAATTCCCCTATGCAATGGGCAAAGGTGAGTGCTACACCGGTGATAATAGAGGATTTTATATTGGGTACTAGAACCTTGTAAAAGGTCACCCAAGAAGATTTACCCAAGGTGTAAGAGGCTTCTTTGTAACTTTTAGGCAAGGAACTAAAACCATTTTGAATGGGTTGTACCATAAAAGGTAATCCGGCAAGGATACTTGCAATTAAGATTCCCTGAAAAGAAAACGCCCAACGTGTATTTAAATATTGATCCAGAAAGCTTCCTAAAATATTTTCCGGGCTAAAAGCAACCAGTAAGTAATACCCCATAACGGTAGGAGGTAGTACCATAGGCATACAAATGAAAGCTTCTATAGGTGCTTTAAACTTAAATTTACTATACGTAAGCCAATACCCTATGGGTAAGGAAATTACCAGCAGTATTATTGTAGTTGAAATGGCTAATTTCCCTGTTAGAACTAAAGTATTTAAAAAGTCTGAATTCAATTATTTATTATTTTTTATTGGCTAGTCCATACCCATACTTCTCCCATAGGGAAGAACATTTTGGGCTTATGATGTAGTTTAGAAAAATTTTTGCTTGTTTATTATTTTCCTGTCCTTTAATTAATACAGCAGCTTGAGCAATCGGTGAAGCTTGATTTTCCGGTATTACATAGTACTTTCCTTTTTCTTTCATTTGTGGCGCTAAGGCTAAAGAAAGAGCAATAAATCCTACTTCTGCATTGCCAGACGAAGCAAATTGTGCGGTTTGATTGATGTTTTCTCCCCAAACTATTTTATTTTCTATTTGATTATAAAGGTTTAATTTCTTTAAGAGATTTACAGCGGTTTCTCCGTAAGGGGCTTGAGAAGGATTTGCAACGGCTATTTTTTTTACTTGTGGAGAGGTTAGAATGGATAAACCTTTACTGACCTCTATAGAGGAACTCCACATCGCTAACCTTCCGTAACAATAATTTATAGGTAAACCCTCTGCCATCCCTTTTTTTACTATACTTTCAGGAAATTTGGTATCTGCGGATAAGAATAAATTATAAGGGGCTCCATTTAAAATTTGTTGAGTTAAAGTTCCTGAAGATCCATAAATCATTTGCAATTGTACTTCTGGATTTTCTTTGATATACTGCTCTTTAATTTCATCCAATACATACCTTAAATTGGCGGCGGCTGCAATGGTTACTTTCTGCTCTTTAGGACTACATGAAATTATAGTTAGAATTGCAGATATGAATAGAATAATTTTAATCTTCATAGATGTAAAAATAAAATTAGTGTTGACCTCCATTTCTAATTTTAAACAGATGTAAGAGAGATGGAAATAAAGCTTCCATAGACTCTTTTGCTCCGTTGGTAGATCCGGGAAGCGTAACAACCAATGTTTCTTGAATTAACCCGGCAACGCTTCTGGATAGCATGGCTAGGGGAGTTCTATCTTGTCCGTAAGCTCTCATGGCTTCCGCTACTCCTGGTATTTCTTTTTCTAGTAAGGGTTTAACCGCCTCCGGGGTTACGTCTCGTTGAGACAATCCCGTACCTCCGGTAATCAAAACCATATTTACTTCTTGCTCTGTATATTTTTTAATCTGATTTTGAATTTCGGTTACTTCATCAGGTATAATGATATAATCGGATATTTCAACCTCACAATTTTCTAATTTTTCTATTATTACCTTCCCTGCTCTATCTTCTTTTTTTCCTTGGGAAATACTATCGGAACAAACAATAACTGAAGCGGTTAAAGGTGGGTTAAATGTCTCTTTTCTATCGCTTTTTCCCCCTTTCTTCTCCACTAATCTTATATTTTGTATTTCTATATTTTTATCCACCGGTTTTAACATATCATACATTGTAAGTGCAACTACTGACGAAGCATGCATGGCTTCTACTTCTACTCCGGTTTTATAAATGGTATGAATTTCTGTTGTAATGTAAATGGTTAAGTTTTTAATTTCAAAAGATATAGATGTGTACTCTATAGGTAAAGGATGACAATCTGGAATTACATCACTGGTTTTTTTAGCGGCAAATAAACCGGCAGTTTTTGCCATTTCAAACACATTGCCTTTGGGTACTTTATTTTCTTGTATTGCTTGAATGGTTTCAATTCTACTTACTTTAACTTCTGCTTGTGCGATAGCTTTTCGTAATGTATTTGCTTTTGCTGTTATATTTACCATAATTGATAATCTTCTATAATATTTGTTTATAAATGCTCGTATTTCTAAACGTATATTTTATATTTATTCTACTTTTTTAATTATTCGTATGAGTATAAAACAATCTTTTCTCCCAATTTTCTATTATCCCCGTATCTATTCTTTTCTTTAAAATTCTTTTCCAACTTTCGGCCAATGGCTTTAATTCTATCATCTGATTTAATTCAGGAATATTTATGTCTTCAAGATATAAAACTTTTAATATTCTTGTTAAAGAATATTCCGGGTGGGGTCTGGCATCCAATTCAAAAATATCTCCTGCCTTAATTTTTCCTTCTTGAATAACACGGTAGTACCAACCTGTTTTTAAAGAATTTTGGACTTGCACTGCCATGTTTTCTATGCCAAATCTAAAATTTAGTTTCCAACAGGGCTGTCTGGCTTGGCTTACTTCAATTATACAACTGCCTAAACGATATACATCCCCAATACAAACCATATCTTCATTCATGCCTAGGGAAGAGATATTTTCGCCAAAGGCTGCTGGTGAACTTAGCAGGGGTTGATTCGGATATTTTTGTTTCCAATAGGAATAATTCTCAAATGCATATTGATGTAGGGCTTTATCTTTTCCTCCATGGTTTTTTTTATCTGCTTGGGAATCTAAAATTAGTCCTTCTTTACGTACGTATTGAGATTCTTTTATCTCATGTTTATTAATCGCACTGTAATATCCCGTATTTGCTAAGGATGCTTCTTTTCCTATATGCAAAGATTGTATAATGGGCAGATCCATGTTACTTATTTTCTTTCCAGTGATAGGATTGGTTGTTATATATTTCCTTTCCCCAAATGGGTAATTCTTTCTTTATTCTTTCTACCAATTCCTCACAAGCTTCCATTGCTGTTTTTCTATGCTTGGAGGAGGTAAACACAAATAAACAAATTTCGCCTTTTTTCACTTTCCCTAAGCTGTGATACAGATGAATACAAACCAATTCGTGCTTGGAAAATATTTCTTCTCTTAGAATCGCTAATTTATTTATGGCCATTTCTTTATAGGCTGTAAAATGGATGGCTTCAACTTCTGTATCTCCCTTTTTATCTTCTCTTACTTGTCCTAAAAAAAGGCTGTGTCCTCCTATATTGGTTTTGGCACTATGTTTACGGATGCTCTCTGAAATAAATTCCGGAGGAATCGCTCCGTCTATAAAAGGATCTATTTTTCTATTTTTTTTATCATTCATGGGAATCTATTAATTATAATATAGTTTTTATTCCTCCGCTAACTTGTTGTATTTTTTTATCAGGATATTGGGCTTTGGTTATTTCAAGTGCTTTTTGACTTCTAATCCCTGATTGGCAAATAAATATAATCCGTTCGTATTTTTCAAGTTCTTGAAACTCATTTTTTAACCGCTCTAAAGGGATGGATTTGCATTTTTTCAATTGAATTCTGGGCATTTCATCCTCGTTTCGAACATCTATCAATAGCGCTTGATCATCTTTAAGTAAATCTTCCAATTCTCTTAAGCTTTTTACATCCGTATCTTGCACTAATTTACAAGTTTCTGAATAATTTTCTGGTTTTAGTTCCTCTTGGGTTTGGGGAGAAGTATTGAGTTTTGATTTTGGATATTTAATAATGGAGGTATGATAATCCAACATATTAATAAGTAATAATTTATGAATCAATACATCGCCTATACCGGTAATCAATTTTATTACTTCATTGGCTTGCATCGTACCGACCATGCCCGACAAGGTCCCTATAACTCCGGCTTCATTACAATTTGGAATTTCGTCTGGTTGAGGAGGAAGTGGAAAAAGATCTCTGTAATTGGTCATCCTGTCTTCTTTTTCTATGTTAAAAACCGCTACCTGACCTTGGTATTGGTAAATTGCTCCATAAACTAAGGGTTTCTTTTGTAGATAACAAACATCACTTAACAAGTAACGGATAGAAAAATTATCTGTACAATCTACGACAATATCGTAGGAATCAATGATTGAAAATACATTTTCTAAAGTTAATGGATAGGGATAAGCCTTTACTTTTAAATTGGAATTTAACTTTTCAAGCTTATCTTTAGCTACTTCTGCTTTTAGTATATCTATGTCTGATTCTTCAAACAAAATTTGCCTATGTAAATTAGATTCTTCTACTTTATCATAATCCACAACCCCTAAAGTACCCACGCCAGCTGTAGCCAAGTACTGCAATACAGGGCAGCCCAACCCTCCAGCTCCGACAACTAAAACGCTAGCATTCCATAATTTTTTTTGTGCTTTCTCTCCAAAATTCGGGAGAATGATTTGTCTATTATAACGTTGTAAATCCATCTCAATTTTTGATCTAAGAATTTTTATCCTCCTGAGTAAGGAGGTAGCAAAGCTATTTCTGCGTTTTCTGGAATCGTATCAGAATCTTGTTTAATTTCTTCGTTTATCACAATTAAATAAGTGGAGGTTTTTAATTGCGGAAATTTTTTCTCCAGTTGATTTCTTAATTCTATAACAAAATTTTCTTCTTTATCTAAATGATATTCTTCTGTTTTAAATATATCTGTAAGTTTTCCAAAAATTTTAATCTTCATGTTTAAGTATTTTTTCTACATATTTAAATTCTTCAGGGGTATTTACATTCACAAATCTATTCTCCGAGATTATTTCATTCAATTCAATACAATTACAACTGACTTCTTCTAAAAATGTTTTCATTTTTAGTTCTCTTTGCTTAATTTTTTGTTCTAATATGGAAAGTAAGCCTGGCGAATAAATGCCCAATACTGGAATTAATCTTTGATTGTAAGTAGCTATTGTGGTTTGTCCTTTTTGATGGCTCTTAATAAGTATGCCAATAACTTCAGTTGAAATTAAGGGCATATCACAACTGATAAAAAAAGTATCAGCCTTAAATTTAGTTAAAGATGCATAAATTCCACCTATTGGACCATGGTTAGTCTCTATATCTGGAATTAAAGGCAATCCCAAGGATTCGTACTTTAAATTATTAGTATTTATATAAATGCTAGTAAAAAACTGTGACAATACCTGAATTGTATTAGCAATTAATGGTTTATTACATAAAGGTTTTAAACCTTTATCTTCCCCCATTCTAGAGCTTTTTCCTCCAGCTAAAATGACTGCATTAATTCGCATTTTTATCTTTAAATTGATTAAATTCTTGGTTAATTTTTCTAAATTTTTCCAATAATCTTTTTCCTTCCTTTGTTAAAAAAGTTCCTCCTCCTTCTCTACCTCCTACATTCTTAATTACTAAAGGCAAGGGTGCAAACTGATTCATTTCTTGTACCATGCCCCAAGCTTTCCTATAAGATATATTTGTACTGCGTGCTGCCGCTGCTATTGAACCTGTTTTTTCTATAAATTCCAACAATAATGCTCTACCTCTACCAATTTTAAGTCCTTTAGGGGTTTCCAACCAAATATGTCCTTCAATTCTTAAATCTTCCATAGGGTTACTTCTTCATTTTCTTCTATTAATCGGGGATCTCCATGAAGTTCTACTAAGCAATTGGCTTTCGTAAAAGCATCCATTTTATAAGATTCTTGTGTTGGCAATAGACAAACTTTCCCTTGCTTATATATAGCCTTTAAAAACAAAGTAAGAGTATTTTCTTTCTTATAGGCAGTTGCTAATCTTGCCGTTCTTTTAGATTTATTGAAATTTAAATTTCCTTGAATGCCCTCTAGAAATGGACGGACATACTGATAAAAATTAATCAATACGGATGCTGGATTTCCCGGTAGTGCAAAAACATATTTATTCTTCTTTTTTCCAAAGAATATGGGTTTCCCTGGTTTCTGTTGTATTTTGTAAAATAGTTTTTCTACTCCACTAATTTCTAAAGCTTCTTTTACAAAATCGTAATCTCCTACTGATATACCTCCAGTCATTATCAATATATCTACTTCTTCCCAAAAATCTTGAATGGTTTCAATCGTTGAATCTTTATCGTCTAGAACTTTAACTATTTTATGAGGTTGAATGTTTATATCTTGTAACAGGGCTTTTAGAGCCTGAGAATTACTTTCATAAATCTGCCCCTGTTGCAAGGGTTTTCCTGCTTCAACCAATTCATTTCCTGTAACTATAAGCCCTACTTTAGGAAATGCATATACAGGTAGCTGTGTAAAACCAAATCCGGCAAGAAAGCCTACAATACCAGAATTTATAAATGTGTTTTTAGGTACGAGTAAATCTCCTTTTTTAGTTTGTGAAGCTTTCAGCCTCACATTCATTCCTTGGAATATTTTAGAATCTTGTATCTGAAGTTCTCCTAAATTTTCCTTGATTTTTTCCTGCATTACTACAGTATCTGCTCCTTTAGGGATCGGTGCACCGGTATATATACGAGCTACTTCTCCCTTTTTTAATATGGGTAGATCTGTCGCTCCTGCTTGAATGGTATAACTAATTTTTAGTGGAATTTTCTCTTTATATTGTTCATAGTTAAATGCATATCCATCCATGGCTGAATTGTCAAATGAAGGCACATCTAAAGGAGCATAAATATCTTCCGCTGTATAATGATACAATGCTTCTTCTAAGTTTTTTTTAACTATAGAACCTTGATATATTTCGCTTTTAACAATATCTTTTGCTTGGGAAACGGTAATAAAATTCATTTTCAATAGGTCAAATTTGTCATAACGATAAATAAAAAATTATCCTCCTATTTTAATCATACTTCGATTATTTAACTGATCAGGATCAAATTCTTTGAGTTGATTTAGTTGCCCTCCTACTTTCTCATGTTTTTTGTAAATGCATTTTTCTATAAGGGGTTTAATGTCTTGCTTATTTCTATAAGCACCCAAAAGATCAAACTCTTCTTTTCCAAAAAGGCAATTTTTCATTTTACCGTCGGAAGTTAATCTCATTCGATTACAACCTTCACAAAAGGGTTGGCTTACTGTGGTTATAAAAGCAAAAGTACCTTTGGCTCCTTCCAACTTGTATTTTTTTGTAGTATCAAAAACTTGATCTTGGATTTTATTAAATCTATGCTTTTCAGCAATACTGCTTAACATTTCAGACATGGATACTACGTTTTTTTTATTCCAATGATTGCCATCAAAAGGCATAAATTCAATAAATCTAACTTCTATTGGATACTTCATGGTTAGATTAACAAAATCATTGACTTCTATTTCGTTAATCCCTTTCATTACTACTACATTCAGTTTTATATGAAAACCATTCTCTATAAAAGTAAGTAAATTTCTCCATACTTTATGAAATGCATCACGCTTAGTTAGCTTGAAAAAAATTTCTGGATTTAAGCTATCTAAACTAACATTTATGGTTAGAACATTTGTATCTTTTAATACGCTTTCATATTTGTCTAACAATACTCCATTGGTGGTTAAAGCAATTTGGACGGGTAACTGAGAAATTTTTTCAACAATGGTAGCAAAATCATGCCTTACCAAAGGTTCTCCACCGGTAAGGCGAATTTTATTCACTCCATAATCAACGAAGATTTTGGATATTTCAAAAATTTCATCTGCCTGCAATTGTTCCTTGGAGGGTAAACAATGTATATTTTCTTCAGGCATACAATAGATACATCGAAAATTACAGTTATCGGTAAGTGATATTCTTAGATAACTATGTTTTCTTCCGAATGTATCCGTTAAATTATTCATATTGATTCTCTGACTTTTTATTTTCTTTATTTTTTATTGAAGCCGGTAAATATTTAAGTAAAAATAAACTGGATATAAATAAAAATAAAGAGGCTATAAAAGTAGCCCATGCAAATCCATGGTTCCCATCTAAAGCATTATTTAAAGCTCCATACATTAACCAGATTTGAAGGGCTAATATAAGGATAAAAATTACAATTATTGCAGAAGTTAGGGTATTCATTCTGCTTGGATTTACGGGATTGTTTACCTTGTGTTTTTTTTTCATCACTTATACTTTTTCTTTTACATAGATTTTCCCGTCTTTTATTATTACGGATAATTGAGGCAAGGGTCTAGGCGGTGGACCTTGCAAAACATCTCCAGTTTCTGGATTGAAAAATCCTTGATGGCAGGGGCAAACAATCTTATTGATTTCGTGATTGTATAAAACGGCACAGGATAAATGTGTGCATTTTTGTTCAAAACATCTCCATTTGTCTTCTCCTAAATGGATGAGTATGTAAGGCACTTTGTGATTTTCTTTAATTGTGAAGGATTTCATTTGACCGATAGGAACTTCTGAAGTTTCACATACATAAAATTCTTCTTCTACTTCTTTTTTGGATGGTAATAGGGATTTAGCCGCTATAAACCCATTGCCAAGTGCTAATCCTCCAGATAATAAACATAAAAATTTAGCAAATTCTCTTCGGGATACATGGGTAGATTCTTCTTGTCTTACAGGAAAATCAGATTTCCATATAGGTTCTTTGTTATCTTTTGACATGTTTTTTTATTTCTTATGTAATTAGTGAACTTTTAACTCTTTGCTGCCTTTGGGCATCATAATATTTACTTTAGTAACAACTTCTTCTTGACCAAATATAAATTTATTTACCGGGGTACTATTCGGTCTTTTTTCCTCTATTTCTTCTCTAGTCCCATAGAAAAGAGCTCCACTAGGACAAACGGTGGCACACATAGGTTTTAGTCCTGCACTTGTACGATCGTAACACATGTTACATTTCATCATAAGCTCTGCTTCTTCTATTTTTTTAGGAACTCCGAAGGGACATGCCATTACGCAGTTGGAACAACCAATACAGCGAGCCGTGTTGGCTGAGTGTAATACTCCAAAGGAATCTTTGGTAATAGCATCGGCAGGACATACATTAGCACAAACTGGATCTTCGCAATGCATACAAACTTGTACAGTAGTTTGTACGGTATGTTTTCGATCTACATAATGAATATGTATCATACTTTCTTGACCATTCGTTTCACATTCTGCACATGCCATCTCGCAGGAGTGGCACCCAATACACCTCTGCATATCTACAAAAAATTCCATGTTTTTATTATATTCTGTAGTTGTCATTTTTTTTTATTTTAGTTGTCTAAACTTTGAAATGCATCTGATTTTTGAGAATCAGGGGCTTTTTCATTGGTATTCATAATTTTGCAAGCACACACTTTAAATTCAGGAATTTTAGATAGAGGATCTAAACTTGAAACGGTTAACTGATTGGCAGAATGTTTCCCTCCCCAGTGGTAAGGGATAAATATAGTATCTTCTCTTATCGTATCAACAACATTGGCAGGCAAAGTCATTTCACCTCTTCGTGTTATTACTTTTGTTAAATATCCATCTTGAATTCCATATTTTGCCGCTAATTTTGGATGGATTTCCATGAGTGGCTCCGGATACTGATCTACAAGTTTACCAATTCTTCGTGTTTGTGTTCCACTTAAATATTGTGAAACAACTCTACCTGTAGTTAAGATGATTGGGTAATCTTCATCAATCATTTCTGAAGACTCTTTATAGGTTACTGGGTTAAAATGAGCTTTACCATCCGGAGTTTTAAACTTTAAATCTTCCCAAAGCCTTGGAGTTCCAGGATGATCTAATGAAGGACAAGGCCAAAATACTCCCATATTTTTTTCTACTTTTTCGTAGGTAATTCCATAGTAATCAGCCGTTCCTCCTTTGGATGCTACTCTTAGTTCGTTGAAAATATCCTCTGCATTTTTATAATTAAACTTACTTTCTTCTCCTAATCGTTTGGCCAATTCTTTTAAAATATCACTATCTTTTCTCGCTTTTCCTGGAGGGGTAATGGCTTGATTAATTCTAACTACTCTTCCTTCGGCTGTTGTTACGGTTCCTTCTTCTTCCTCTTGTAATGAACCTGCCAGTACTACATCTGCATATCTTGCTGTTTCACTTAAAAAGAAATCTATGGCTACGTAGTATTCTAACTTTTCTAAAGCTTCTCTTACATAATTATTATTGGGTAGGGATACTAATGGATTAAAGCAAATGGAGATCAACCCTTTAATTTCTCCTCTGTGTATAGCATCAATGATTTCATAGGCACTTAATCCTTTACCGGGCAAATCTTTTTCTTCAATTCCCCAAACTTCTGAAATGTATTTACGATGTTCTGGATTTTCAATATCTCTATTTCCCGGAAGTTGATCGCATTTGTGTCCATGTTCTCTTCCTCCTTGTCCGTTTCCTTGCCCTGTTATTGTTGCATAACCACAATAAGGCTTTCCAATTCTACCTGTTGCTAAGACTAGATTTATAACTCCTAATACATTGTCAACCCCTTTGGTATGATGCTCAATTCCTCTTGCATGTAGAAAAAAGCTAGTTTTTGCTTTCCCCCACATCTCGGCAGCTTTGTATATTTTAGCTGCTGAAATTCCTGTTATTTCTTCTGCCCATTCTAAAGTATAATCTTTAACTACCTCTATTGCTTCCTTAAAACTACTGGTATGTTTTTCAATAAATTCTTGGTCTATCCAATCGTTATCTACCAATATTTTTAACATAGCCCCGTAGAGTGCAGAATCTGTTCCTGGACGTACATCCAAATGTAAATCCGCTGTACGTGCGAATGGTACCATTCTTGGATCTACGACAATTAATTTTGCTCCATTATCTCTTGCTTCCCAAAGTGGGTGAGTTAAAACAGGGAAAGTTTCACTTACATTGGCTCCTGCTACAATAATAACTTCTGCATGCTTAAGGTCAGACCAATTATTGGAGGCTCTATCCAAACCAAAGGCTTTCTTATTCCCGGTACCAGCACTAACCATACAAAGTCTACCATTATAATCCAGATTTTTAGTTTTTAAAGCAACTCGAGCAAATTTACCAACCATGTAACTTTTTTCATTGGTTAGCGAAACACCTGATAACATTGCAAATGCATCCTTTCCATATTGGTCTTGAATTCTATTAATCTCCGCTACGGTTTTGCTCATCGCTTCCTCCCATTCGATGGGTTGAAATCCTACCCCTTCTACCCTTTTCATTGGGGAAAGTATACGATCTGGATGATTATTTTGAAGATACCTTTGTACTCCTTTGGGACATAATCTTCCTTCGTTAAACGGGAACTCTCTCCAAGGTTCAAATCCTACCACTTTGTTGTCTTTAACCTTTAGTTGTATCCCGCATTGCATACCACAAAAACAACAATGTGTTTTTACTAATTTATCTGGTTCCTCAACCCCTTTAAATCCTTCTTTAGGTGTATATTGTTTATGTGGACCAAACTCTTCAATAATTTTTTTATCGCTTACCGGTATTTTAGACATTTTCTTTCTTTTACTAATTTATTATTTTTATTATCCAAAAAAACTTCCCGCTTCTTCTCTTGCTTTTAAATGAGCTTTTGCCAACATACATCTTTTTCCTTCGGGGCTATAATCTAAATGACTTTTTCCATTGGATAATTTAAAATTAAAGCCCAACTCTTGGGTTACTGTTTTTAAATCATCAATATGCATTTGAGTAGCAAATTCTTCTTCCGTATAAGGACATTTTGCTAAACCATTTTTAATGCCTTCTGTTTTATAAATATTAGCACCTAACTGCGCTGGACGTTGAAAAATATGAAAAAATTTCCCAAATGGAATCCACACCAAAAAGAGTATTACAGTAACGGCATGTGTAACAGACATAAACTGATTCGTTTTACCTTCCAAATATGTATAGTCAAACGTAATTCCTATACCGGTTACCGAGATTGCTATTAGCAACAACAAGGGTAACCAATCTCCATCAAAAGTTTGGGTTGCTATTAATCCTCCATGAGTCATTCTTCTTTTCATCATCATAATTGAACCTATTATAACCAATACCGAACACCACACCAAAGCATGAAATATAAGAAAGGCTATGAATGATCCTAATTGAAAATCCATCATTTTAAAACCAAATAAATGAGCTTCATAGGTAGTAAGTGACCCTGATTCTAAGGTAAAATGTATCCATCCGAAGGTTAAGGGAAAAGTGATAGCAAAGGCTAACATACACCCGGTTGCTAACAAAAAATGACCGATCCATCTTGTTCTTCCTCTTGGATAAATAAATTTTTGAAAAAGTATGTTTTGAAAAAACAATCTTAATCCTCTTCCTATATAGGCTACAAAATATTTACTAAAAAGAAATTGCCAGGATCTTTTCCAATACATTTTCGTTGGAGGTCTTTGCAACCAGATAGAATATCTATAGGTTATGCCAAAGATGGCGAATACCGCTCCAAATAAATATGCGATTAAGGCAGCGTCAAAATTTTGCAAATTTCTT
This sequence comes from Apibacter muscae, assembly GCF_007845635.1. Lineage (GTDB taxonomy): Bacteria > Bacteroidota > Bacteroidia > Flavobacteriales > Weeksellaceae > Apibacter > Apibacter muscae. The sequence continues at coordinate 109,908 of NZ_SELG01000031.1, forward strand.
GATCCAATAAAAACCATAACAATGGTTAAAATTGAAGCTATTATGGCTTTAAGTAATGCCGATTTGTTTAGGTTTTGAAACAAATGAAACATAATGTATTTATTTTATTTTATTAACTTGGTCTTTCAGCTCCTTTTCTTTGATAATAATACCAATTCACCCATGTTGCTATCATTGAGAATATTAATACGCCCCAGAAAAATCCGTTTGCACTTTTTCTTCCTGCTAGTTCTGATGCATGCAGTTCTGAGCCTAGGATCAATGAAAAAATAAAAGGTCCATAGGCTGCAATAGCCGCAGTCCAACCTATAACTCCTGCTGCATGTACTGCGTTACTTTTAAATATTATAGGAAATTGTCTAAAAGTTCCAGCATTTCCTATGCCTGAGAAGAAAAATATTGCCAACATCATTGCTAAAAAGCTAGGAAATTGTTCCATGGAAGTCGGTGAAACGGAACCCATAAATATCATAACTCCAATACAAATAATAAAACCAACTCCTGTAATGGTTGTTAAGATTGCTCCTCCTACTTTATCTGCAACAAAACCAAAAGCTACACGACTGGCTGAACCGATTAAAGGACCGTAAAAAGCATATTTTAATGGATCGGGTGCGCCTGGAAAATCGCCGTATAATGATTTTATCATTAGTGGAAATGCTGCAGCTAGGCCTGAAAATGTACCAAAAGTCATAAAATAGGTAATGGTACAAAACCAAGTATGTTTTTGTTTAAATATACCCATTTGTTCTTTAAATGATGACTTTAAGGGTATACTTTTTAAGCCGAACCAACAAACTATAGTCATTACGATCAACAGAGGTACATATATTAAAGCTGTACTTTGCAAATATATTGGCTTAGATATTACTTCCTGCGTAACTGAATTTGTAGTTTTTAGTATTTGAGGTGCTCCTACTATGGCTACTCCTAAAAGGGCTGGTGTAAGAAATTGAACAATGCTTACTCCAAAGTTTCCTATTCCTGCTTGAATTCCTAAGGCTGTACCTTTTAAACGAGCGGGAAAAAACATGTTGGTTGATGGCATAAAGGAAGAAAAATCTCCTCCGCCAAAACCCATAGTAAATGCGAGGATAGCAAAAACCCAGAAAGGCGTTGATGGATCCATAACTGCAAATGCAATTCCTACTACGGGTATTAATTTTATTAAGGTTGAAATTGTTATGGTATGTCTTGTTCCATATATGGGAATTAAAAAGGTATGAACAATTCGTAAAGTTCCAGCAGCTAATCCCGGCAGAGAAGCCAACCAAAATAATTCTTTTTCTGTAAATTTAAAACCTACGCCGGTTAATTTAGTTACAATCCCACTCATTAAGTACCATACTATAAAAGATAATGTAAGTGAAATGGTGGTAATTATTAAAGTTCTCCAAGCAATTTTTTTTCCTTTTAATTCCCAAAAGTTACTGTCTTCAGGGTTCCATTCTTTAAGCCATGTAGCCATAGTTTTATTCTTTTTGTTTATTTATTTTTTTTCAATGTCTTTAAATATTTCAGGCATTTTCTCTTTGTTCATTTTTACTATAACTCTATGCATGCATATTAGACATAGCAGTGAAATTATAAAAATAAACATCCATGAACTGGTCCAAAGGCCTGTATAATTTAAAAGATACCCAAAGATAATAGGTCCTATAAAGCCTCCTAATCCTCCAATTAATCCAACCATACCTCCAACCACTCCTACTTCATTAGGAAAATATTCGGGAATATGTTTGTATACAGCAGCTTTTCCTATTCCCCAAGAAATCCCTATGCAAATAACTAAAGCTAAATACATCCACATATTAGCTTCAAATTTTATTCCAGTTATACCTTTAGCTAATAATTCTTTTTTATTGACCTTTTGATTCTCTTTCACCAAAATTTCCTGCCATGTGTTTTTTTCTGGTAAAAATCTTGTTTGATCTTTGAGAACTTCTTCCTCTTTATTTTTTACTTTATACTCTTTATTATTTACTAAAATTTTATCCTTATCTATGTGTGTAACTGTTCCAGCATTTGTAGATAAAATTCCCTGCCCTTGTGTGTAAATATCCATTTTAGGAAACATGAGAAGAAAACTAAAGGCTACTGAGGAGCCTAATACCCAGTACATTACTTTTCTTGCCCCATATTTATCGGATAAATATCCACCAAATGCTCTTACCACTCCTGATGGTAAGCTAAAGAATGATGCAAACATACCTGCCATTACTAAAGTTGTACTATAAACATTCATAAAATTGGGTACTAACCATTGGGAATAGGCCACAAAAAATCCAAAAACTAATAAGTAGTAAAGCCCAAAACGCCAAACTCTTCCTTTTTTTAATGGACTTAATAAGCTTGACATTGTCTTAGAACTGCTCTGAGGTTTTTTATTTTTGGCTAGCAGAATGTATAATATACTTAAAACTATAAGTGTAAATCCATATATAAGTGGTAAAATTTTCCAACCATTCTCCAAGTTATTTTTAGAAAGATAATTTAAAAGTGTTGGAGCTAAAAATGTTGTGATTGCTGCTCCCGCATTGCCCATACCGAATATACCTAAGGCTCTCCCTTGCCACTCTTTGGGATACCAAACAGAGGTGTATCCTACGCCTACAGCAAAGCTTGTACCTACTATCCCAAATAAAAAGCTTAAGATAGCAAATGCTAAAAAACTTTTAGCCAAAGGTAGTATAAATAAGGGGATTGAACAAAAAATGAGCAAAATAATAAATACTTTTTTCCCTCCAAATTTATCCGTCATTATCCCTACTGGTAATCTTAACAATGATCCTGTTAAAACGGGAATTCCTAATAACCAACCTATCTCTACTACTGAAAAGTCAAAAATTCCGTTCTCTACTAAGTAGGTAACTAAAACTCCATTAAGCGTCCAACATGCAAAACATATAGTGAAGGCTAAAGTATTTAAAGCTAATATTATATGGGATTGTTTTAAATTTGATTTAGGCATATGAATGAAAACTTTCTATGTAATTAACTATTTTAGTTTTAAATTTTTTAATCGATCTTTTATATCTTTTAAATTAGTTTCTAAAACATCTTTTTTAATCTGTTCTTTAATTTTATAATATTTATGATGTAGTGGACATGGATCTTCATTGGAGCAATCACTTAAACCAAGGACGCAACGTGTTACAGATTTGCTTCCATCTATAGTAATAACAATGTCTAGTATTTTAATTTCACTTGAATCTTTTCCTAAAGCAAAACCTCCATTTTTACCTTTCATCGATATTAATAAGCCAACCTTAGCCAATTGTTGCAATATTTTAGCGGTAAAGGGTTCTGGAGTTTCTAATGCCTGACTAATTTCTTTAACCTGTGAATAATTATCTTTATGATTTTTTGAACTTAGATAAATCATAATTTTTATTGCGTACTCACTGGTTTTTGAAAACATTCCCTAATAATTTTTAAACTTAATTACCTGCAAATATAATTTAATAATCTTAAAAGGATATATTAAGATATTAAAGTCTTATTATCTTTTGATTAATTTATACTTGTTCTAAATAAAACTTTTGTATTATATATATAATTATTATTTGTGATTATTAAACATCTTTTTAATCTATAGTATCAATTAAAAGTATGTCATTGATATAATTTTATTGCTTATACATCAATCTTTTAAAAGATTGATTGATGCATTTGAAAATTTATAAAGGTTATTTTAGTTTAAATAAACACTATTTTAAAACTTTCTATAATTCAATTTAGAATTAATCTTATTGTCTCAATTTAAATCAAATAAAAAGCAAAGCTATATTAATTGATAATTATTTTTTAAAAAATATAACAGTCAAATTAACAGCATTCAATTATCTTTTTTTCTGAAAGGAATAGATCAAATGAAATACTCCTGGTAGTATAAAAATACTTCCTAAAATCAATGCCCAAGCCAACATTTTAATAGTTTTGGGTTCATTTTCTCCACTTAATAAAGATAGTGACCCTTGTTTTAATAACACTAAATCTGGGTAATGACCATAGGTTACTGCCAATAAAATCATAATTACTTGAAAACCGGCTAATATTCTTATAGCAGAATATTTATTTTTATAAATACAATAAAAAGCCCCAATGGCTGAAAGGGTGGCAAAAAGCACTGCTGCCCAACCTACTACTCCTCCATATATCCACCTAATCAAAGGTAAATTTTGGTAGCCTGCGCAGGCAAATACTAGTCCTCCTGAAAGGATTACAGAAATAAGAAATATTTTTACTTTTTTACCTATATATTTTTTTTCTTCTTCGTTCTCAATTTGAGAAATTGTATAAGAACAGGCTAAATAACCACAAATACAGCTGGTGAAAACTCCTAAGGCAATTCCAAAGGGTGTTAACCAACTCCAAATGTAAGCTGTTGAAAATTCAGTGGCTTCCGTATTTATAGTTCCTGAAACAGTTGCTGCTGCTATTATTCCTAAGAAGAAAGGAGTTATAAAACTTGAATATATAAAAATTTTATTATAAACTTTGTGCCAATTGTCTATAACAGCATCGTAATGCCTAAACGTAAAAGCTGTACCTCGTGCAATGATTCCTAATAACATAATTAGTAGTGGAATATGTAAATACGTAGATAGGGTAGAATAAATTTGAGGAAATCCCACAAAAAGTATTACTATAACGATTATTAACCACATATGGTTCGCTTCCCAAACCGGCCCCATTTCACGGTACATAATTTTATGAATTCGTTCTTGGTTCTTTTTATTTGAGAATAGCTCTGCTATACCTACACCAAAATCTGCCCCACCCAATAACAAATAAAGGGCTATTGCTGTCCAAAGGAAAAATATAACTACATATAGATCAAACATATTTTATTTATTTGTAGGTTTATGAATAAATTTTGGATCTGTTTCATCGTATAAATAGGGCACCATCTTTATCTGTCTATACAACAGAAAAATAACAATTAAAGAAAGTGACATAAAAATAAGAGTGAATAAATAAAAGGTATAAGCGATTCCAGGCATCGGAGTTACAGCTTCTGAGGTTCGCATTATTTTATATATTATCCATGGTTGCCTACCCACTTCTGTAACCACCCAACCTGCTTCTAAAGCTATATAGCCTAAAGGTGCTGCCATAACAAATAGCTTAATTAACCATTTTTTTGATAGCCAAGATTTTTTCTTTACTATGGCTAAAAGGTATAAAATTGATATTATCATTAGTGCTACGCCAAGCATGATCATAATTTGAAAGGCATAGTGAACAATAGCTACCGGAGGTCGGTCTTGTTCCGGAAAATCTAATATTCCTTTTACTGGTGCATTAAAATCACCATGTGATAAAAAACTTAATAAACCAGGTATTTTTATTGCGTAATCAACTTTATGTTCATTTTCATTTACTATTCCTCCTAAAATAAAATCTGCATTTTTTTCTGTATGAAAATGCGCTTCCATTGCTGCAAGTTTTTCTGGTTGTCTTTTACTTACATCTTTGGCAGAAATATCTCCGCTAAGTGGTTGTATTAGGGCAGCTATGGATGCTGAAATAGCGGCAATTTTGAATGCTTTGGTATGAAATACTAAATTTTTCCCTTTTAGGATCATAAAAGCGTGAACTCCTGCAACAGCAAAGCCTGTAGCAATAAATGCAGCTATTATCATATGCAAGGCCTGAGAAAACCATGCATCATTAAACATGGCTTTTACGGGATTTACATTTAGGTATTCACCATTCACAAAATCAAAGCCCGCGGGACTATTCATCCAAGCATTTGCTGCTAGAACTAATATACCGGAAGCTAATCCACTTATACCTACCAATAATCCTGTAAACCAATGAAACCATGGATTTAATTTCCCCCAACCATATAGAAAAAAACCTAGAGCAATAGCTTCTACAAAGAATGCTGTTCCTTCTAGGGAGAAAGGCATACCAAAAATAGATCCGGCATGTTCCATAAATTTGGGCCAAAGTTGCCCAAGTTCAAATGACAGCATGGTTCCTGAAACAGCTCCGGTAGCAAATAATATTGCTATTCCCTTGCTCCAAGCTTTTGTTAGTCCTTTATAGATTTTGTCTCCGGTTTTTAAGTATTTGCAATGAGCTATAGCCATAAAAAATGGCATTACCATACCTACACAAGAGAAAATAATATGAAAACCTAAGGACAATGCCATCTGAGAACGAGCAGCAATAAAATCATCCATTATATAATTTTTTAGTCTTCTACAAAGTTACATAAGAATTTATAAATAAATTCCTTAAAAGATCTACATATTTATAAAAGAGTTAAGTAAATACAATTAGATGTTTAAAGACTTAGGTGAAAGTAATCTTGTTTCTTTCAAGATATTTGTTTGTATCTTCAATAAAGGATAAAATTTCTTCTTGACCAATTTTTTTTTCTGCTGAGGTTTTAAAAATTGGGGGTACTTCTTCCCAAGTTTTTCTAAGTTCTTGCATATATTTTTTAAAATTGAAAGCAAATTCTCTTTGAGATACTTTGTCAATTTTGGTAAAAACTACGGAAAACGGTATTTCTTTTTCTCCTAACCAATTAATAAATTCTAAATCATTTTCTAATGGTAAATGTCTAGCATCCACCAATATAAATACATTGACTAGATTTTTCCTATTTAAAATATATTTTTCAATCATTTTAGAAAAAATCTCCCTCGTCTTTTTAGATACTTTGGCATATCCATACCCAGGTAGGTCTGCTAGATACCAGCTATTATTAATGAGAAAATGATTAATTAATTGGGTCTTCCCAGGGGTTGAAGATGTTTTCGCTAAACCTTTTTTATTGGTTAACATATTAATAAGAGATGATTTACCTACATTTGAACGGCCTATAAATGCGTATTCTGGAAAATCAGGTTCTGGACACTCTTCTATCTTAGGACTACTTTTAATGAAATCTGCTGAATGTATGCTCACAATTTAATTTATTTGAATTATAATTCTCTACTTTTTAACCATTCGTAAAGAATACTATTAAATTCTTCAGGCTTTTCCATCATTGGTGAATGCCCACATTTATCTACCCAATATAACTTTGAATCAGGGATAAATTGATTAAATTCTTCTGCAACTTCAGGTGGGGTAACATTGTCTTGTTTTCCCCAAATTAAACAAGTGGGTATCTTAATATTTTTTAATTCTTCAGATAAGTTATTTTTCATTGCACTTCTTGCTATCTGAATTGTTTTTATAGCTTTTAATCTATCAGTTACAGTCTCATAAACTTCATCTACTAGCTCCTTAGTTGCTATGTCAGGATCGTAAAAAACATCTTGTGCCTTTTTTTTTATGTATTCGTAACTTCCTCTTTTTGGATATGAATCACCAAAACTTCTCTCGTATAGTCCAGAACTTCCTGTTAAAACAAGTGCTTTAACATATTGAGCTTTTTTTAAGGATGTAATTAGTCCTAAGTGACCGCCTAGTGAATTTCCTATTAGTATAGCCGGTTTATCCACTACTTTTTCAAGAAATTTTATTACATAGTTGGTCAATCCTGAAATATTCGTTTTTAACTGAGGCAATGTATACAGTGGTAATTGCAAAAAATAAACTTTGTAACCTTTTTGTGAAAAATATTCTATTTGATATTTAAAGTTACTTAATCCTCCCATTAATCCATGTAACAATACAATTGGACTTCCTTCTCCAACTTCTGTATATATAAATTTATTTTTTTTAGGAAGACTAAAAATCATATTAAGCTCATCTTATGCAATCATGCAAAAATACATCATTTTTACTAATATAATAGTATTATTTTATCCCACATTTTATAAAAAACATATCATAACTGATTTTCAGCTTATTAGACGCATTTTATCTATTTATTTATATGTAACTTTAACGTATTAATTCGATACATTCTTTTTATTGAAATAATCTTGAAAATAGATTAAGATTTATATGTTTAATCGAATTATAAATTCATTTATAATAAGAAACACAAGGGAATAATTTCCCTTGTGTTTTTGTACTATGTTTTTTAAGAATTTAGTGGCTATGTCCAGATTCAATCTCTCCAGCCTTTAAATAATAAGTTCCAGCAGTGACAAGTTCTTGATTATTATCTAAATCTAACACTTCTACATATTCAGAATTCTCGACTCCTGTTTTAATTTCTTTTTTATCGAATTTAGATCCATTTTTAATAAAAATATATTTTTTTCCGTTTTCTTCAAACACTGCATCTCTAGGAATTGTCAGAAGTGGATGAGTTTTATTAATGATTGAGGCATTTACAAAACGTCCCTCATAGAAATCATTGGCAGGTAATTTTGTCTTAATATCTACATGTACCTGAATTGTATTATTTTCTGTGTTAGTAGCCCTTCCTATCAAATGGATTTCTCCTTTTAATGTATCTTTTATTTCTGGTAAACTAAATTCAACTTCTTGCCCTGCAAATAGTTGAGATGCGTATTTAGACGGCACATTTAGTTCCAAATGTAATTCGTCTTGATTTATAATCTTAAATAATTCATCTGCTGTTGAAATTTGCTTTCCTGGAGAAATTTCTTCGGCTTGTATAAATCCGTTTTGCGGACTAATTATTGGTAAAATTGGATTTATAGTTTTAGTTTTTATAATCGTTGAGGGTGAAAATCCCAAAACTTTTAATTCAGAATGCAAACTTTCATACTCAGCGGAGGATACTTGATAAAGTGCTAAGGCTTGTTCGTATGCTTTCTGACTTATAGCATCAGCAGCTAATAAAGATTTCTTCCGTTGGAAATCTTTTTGATTTAAAAGCATATTATAGTACGATTCAAGAAACTGTTTTTGCAAAGGAATGAAAGATGGATTTCTTAATGTGGCTAAAACTTGTCCTTTTTTAACATACTCACCGGTAATGAAGTTTACTTTATCAATAAATCCATCTACTTGACTATGTACGGAGGACATATTTTGCGGTAAAGCATGTATTACTCCACTTACTGTTATTCGGGAATCAATAGATTTTAACTCGGGTTTCCCTATTTGTATATTATTTATTTTAATTTGTTCAGGAGTAATTTCTATTTCTGTATTTTCTTTTGTTACAGCTTCATGGTTTTCTTGCTTTTCTTTGCTGCAAGAAATAATAATTAAACTTAAAAATAGGGTTATATATATTCGTATATTCATTGCGTGATCAATTTAATTTTGTTGAGTTAAATATTTTATTTCTATAAGTACTTGATTGTAATCATGTATTAAGTCTAGATAGGTTAAGTGGGCTTCTACAGATGCTTTTAATAAGCTACAATATTGCAGATAATCAATTTCACCATATTTATATTTGGTAAGAGCTACCTTCCTCATTTTTATTAGTTCATTTAAATGATTCTCTCCTAAAGAAGCTATTTCTTTATTAAATAAATCTTCTTGTTCTTTTAACTGTTTAATCCTTAATTCTAAACTTCTTACTTTTTGTTCTTTATTATTTTCTATGAATTGATTTTCAATATATGATTGTTCTTTTAGTTTTTTATAGGAATTGTTAAATAGAGGTATATTTATCCCTACTACTCCAGAAAAATATGCAGATCTTTGGTCTATACTATGCATTATGGTTCCTACTGATAATTCTGGTAGTCTTTGTGATTTTCCAAGCATTACGGTTTGGTTATTAAATTGCATTGCTTGATCGAACTCTTGAGTAAATAATGGCAGTGGAGTACTTGATATGTAATCATTTTCTAATCTTGAAAAACTTTCAATTGGAATAATTTTATTATTTAAATCTATTTTACATAAGTTGTACAATTGATTTTCAACGTTTAAGTATTCTTGTTCATTGCTGGTTATTCTTCTTATTATCTGATCTAACTCTACTTTAAAAAATTGTTTCTCCATATAATCGGTTTCTCCTTGTTGATACCTGAATTCTGCTCTTTTTAAGCCTGATTGGTACAAAGAATCCATTTTAAGTAGTAAATTCCTCTTCTCAATAGAGTATAACCATTGGTTATAGGTTTGTTCTACTTGTAGTTCTAAAGTATGTTTCTTTAATAAGAATAGGGAATTTAACCAGTTGATTTTTGAATCGGATAAGTTTTGCATACTCCTATAAGAGAATAAGTTTCCTAAATTTTGTTCTAATTCTACTTGATAGTCCCCTTTTCTATCATTGTACTCTCCATAACCAGCAGTTATAGATGTATTTTGGACCGTATAGGCATATTTTTTTTCTAATTGCTCTTTTTCTATCTGCATACGATCTCCTTGGAGTTCCATATTTTCTGTTGAAACTCTTTGTAAAAGTTCAGGCAATGCTACTCTAGTTTGTCCCTGTATGGACATGATTCCTCCTAAGATGAATACTCCTAAGGTAGTATTTGTTTTATTTAAGAGTTTTTTAAAACTTTTGTTCTCTACTATATAATAAATTGCTGGTACAATTAACAGGGTTAATAAAGTAGAGGTTACTAATCCTCCTATAACCACTGTTGCCAATGGGTGTTGTACTTCGGAACCATTTGAGGAGGATATAGCCATTGGGTAAAATCCTAAAGTAGCTACCATAGCCGTCATAAATACTGGTCGTAAACGTGTAAGGGAACCTTGTATAATTAGATCTTTCAAAGAATTAAATTTACCCGATTTCTTTAAATCATTTAATTCTCCTACTAATACAATTCCATTTAAAACGGCTACTCCAAATAAGGCTATAAATCCTACTCCGGCTGATATACTAAACGGTAGTCCCCTTGCCCATAAGGCTATAATTCCTCCTATCGATGCTAAGGGTACAGCTGTAAAAATTATAAGAGCATCTTTTAAGCTTTTAAAAGCAACGTATAATAGAAAAATTATGGTTATAAGGGCTATAGGAATAACTATACTTAATCTTGCACTTGCTTGTTGCAAATTTTCAAATGCTCCACCGTATTGAATGCGGTAGCCTGGGGGTAATTTAATGTCTTTATCCAACTTTGTTTGGATATTTTTTACTAAGGTGGCAACATCTACTCCTCTTACATTCACTCCTATATTAATTTTTCTTTGGGCTTGTTCTCTAGATATCATCATAGGACCTGATTCATAATTCATGGATGCTACTTCTGACAATGGAATGAGTATTCCTGTGGGTGATTTTACATAGATTTGATTTAAATTCAAATCTTTTCTATAGTTTTCATTTAATCTTAAAACTATATCAAATCTTTTTTCACCTTCAAGTACTACTCCGGCAGATTGCCCTGCGATCGTTGATCTTATAATCTGATTTAAAGAATTAATATTTAGACCGTATTGTGCTATTTTTTCTCTGTTGTAGCTGATATTCATTTGTTTTAATCCTTCCGTCTGTTCCACTTTCACATCTGCCGCTCCTTTTATGTCATGTATACTTTCTGCTGCTTTGTCTGCTATCTTTTTTAATTCTTCTGTATCTTCTCCAAATATTTTTATGACTACATCTGCCTTTGCCCCTGTCATCAACTCATTAAATCTTAGTTGTATAGGTTGGGAAAACTCAAAAGAAGCACCCAATATAACAGATAATTTTTCTTTCATTTTATTGACTAGTTCTTCTTGTGTAGTCGCTGATATCCAATCTTTTTTTTCTTTTAGAATTATCATTATATCAGCATCTTCAATACCCATGGGATCTGTTGGCACTTCGGCAGTTCCAATTTTAGAAACCACATGTAGTACTTCTGGGAAATTCTCTTTCAATATTTTTTCTGCTTTCGTTGTAGTTGCAATGCTTTCATCTAAGGAGCTTCCAGGTTGAATACTCATTTGCATTGCAATATCTCCTTCTTGTAAGGTTGGTACAAATTCTGACCCCATCTTCATGAATACAAAAACAAACATAAGCCATATAGCCACTACTAAACTCACTATTGTATAAGGTATTTTTAAAACTTTCTGTAAAACGGGTAAATACAACTTTTTCAGGAAATTCATTATTTTGTCTGCAAATGTTATTTTCTGTTTTATGTTTTTATTTATAAACATTGTTGTCATTACAGGAACATAGGTAAGAGAAAGTATAAATGCACCTAAAATCGCAAAACTTACGGCTAATGCCATAGGTCTAAACATTTTACCCTCTATACCTGTTAAAGTCATTATAGGAACAAATACTAAAATAATTATCATAATCCCAAAAGAAGCTGATTTATATATATCTCCTGCTGCTTTAGTAACTACTCCATCCATTTCTTTTTGGGTGAGTTTCTTACCTAAATAACTAGTGTACAATACATGTATAACACTTTCTATGATAATAATTGCTCCATCTACTACAATTCCAAAATCCATAGCTCCTAGCGATAGTAGATTTGCTGAAACTCCAAATAGATCCATCATTGCTAAAGCGAAAAGTAGGGACAATGGAATTACAGAAGCAACTATAAGCCCAGCTCTTAGATTACCTAAAAGTAGTATTAAAACAAAAATAACGATGAGTCCGCCTTCTATTAAGTTTTTGGTTACTGTAGATATAGTTTTATCGATTAGATTAGCTCTATCCAAATATTCATAAATATCTAATCCCTCCGGTAGGTTTTTTTCAATTTCTGTGACTCTTTGTTTTACATTTTGTACTGTTTTATAGGAATCAGCTCCTTTTAGCATTAGAGTTATACCTCCAACAACTTCTCCTTGACCATCCATAGTCATTGCTCCAAAACGTTGTGCCGAACCTATTTTTACTTGTGCTACATCGGATATTTTAATAGGAACCTTATTGTTTAGTGATATAACAATATTTTCAATATCTTGAAAGTTTTTTATCATCCCTTCGGTTCGGATATAAAATAGGTTATGTTTTTGTTGTATATAGCCAGAACCTGAATTTTGATTATTATTTTCTAAAGCTGTGTGAACTTCTTCCAATGTTAAATTATAGCTTTGTAAAGCTACTGGATCTATAGATATTTCATATTCTCTAATATTTCCTCCGAAACTTGATATTTCAATTATTCCTTCTACTCCATTTAGTTGACGTTTAATGATCCAATCTTGTATGGTACGTAATTTTTCTGTATTATATTGATTCTCATACCCTGGTTTTACCTTTAGTACATATTGATAAATTTCTCCTAATCCTGTTGTTATAGGCATTAATTCAGGATCTCCTAACCCATCAGGTATTTCTGATTTTGCAATATCTACTTGTTCTTTAACCAACTGCCTTGCTTGTAAAGTAGGTATATTTTCTTTAAAGACAACCGTTATTATGGAGAGTCCAAATCTAGATATGGAGCGTACTTCTGTTGTTCCTGGAATATTTCTTAATTGTGATTCTAATGGGAAAGTTATTAACTTTTCAACTTCTTGAGGTGCTAAAGTTGGTGAAGTGGTTACTACTTGCACTTGATTATTTGTAATATCGGGAGTTGCATCAATAGCAATATCTTTTACTGAGTAAACCCCACCTATCAATAAGGCAAGTGTTCCTACAATAATTAATAATTTATTATTTATAGAGAATTCTATAATTTTTTTAAACATAATTTTATTATTAGTATTATATAATTAGAATGGGTATATAAAAATTAGTATTATCTGCTAATATTGTCTCCACCATTAATCATGGCAGAAACAATTCCTTTATCCGTTGATTTTTCACCTATGAATATTCCAATCATATGAAAAACCAAGAAAATCAACATAAAATATAATGATAGTTGATGAATTGATTTTAATGATTGAGCATATTCTTTAGGTGCATTTTGAATTAATAAACCTGTAATAAGAGTTATTCCTAAACCTATATAAAAAATTAAATACACCAAAGACTGAAATTTCTTTTTTAGGGAATATTTTATTAGTGATGAGGTTCTAAACTTCCCTTTTTTAATAATTATATAAGTAATTCTTAATAAGTATAATCCTAGCAATACATACCCAATGTATACATGCCAATTAAACATATTTCCCCTAATGTTTTTTGCTATACTTACTGCTTCCTTTTGGGTAATTTTAATATTATTTTCTTGTAAATTATTGAATATAATAGTAGCCATTATGTTTTTGTTCATCCAACCCAATCTAAGAAAAATAGTAATGAGTATAAAAATAATTGTGAGAGCCATAGACCAATGTAATAATCTATGTATTAATGAAAATTTATAATTATTCATTAGTGTTTATAATAAATTTGTTAACAATAAATAAAAATGAGATTACCTAATTCCAGCTGAAAAAAGATAAGATAAAAATATTGTGTGGATTTATTATATAATAGGAGGCGCTCTTAATCTAAGATTTCTAGGATGACTTTGATGTGAAAATAATAGATTAAAATCTGGGAAAATTGTTGATCTTTTTAATTCTTTAAATTGAAAACTTAAAAAATTTATTTCTGGAACCTCAAAGATTGAGATAGAATTTATTTGATATTTGTAATTAGAAATTTTAAAAATTTCTAAATGCTTTTCACCTAAATTTACATGCTTTATTAAATCAGCGATCGCACCAATAAAGGTACTATCATCCTTTTCCAATAAATCGTTATTATCAAATAAACATTCGTGAATAACTGTTTGTAATTTGGCTTTGTGCTGATGAGGAATAACCATATGTGCTACAACTATTAGTGTAGCTAAATACATAGATATTTTCCCCATAATTTTCATTCACGCAAAGTTAATTTATTTCCTATAAACTTAAGAGCTATTATTTAATTTAGAATTAATTTACACAATAGTTAAAATGCTTTTTTATCTCCTGAAATTATATTAAAAAATGTTCTTACAATAATTATTACATCAAGCAAAAACGACCAATTTTTTACGTAATATGCATCAGCAATTACTCTTTTATGAATGTCTTCCTTAGTGGCTATTTCTCCTCTAAAACCTTTGGACTGTGCTAAGCCTGTAATACCTGGTTTTACATAATGTCTTAAACTATACTTCAATATAATATCGTTATAATGCTCATCCTGTATTATCATATGTGGTCTAGGACCTACCACAGACATATTTCCAATCAAAACATTTATAAATTGTGGAAATTCGTCTAGACTAGTCTTTCTTAATATTTTACCAAAGCGTGTAATTCGTATATCTCCTTTAACTGTTGCTTTAATATTGTTATCTACACTTTTTTTCATGGTTCTGAACTTAAAGCAATTAAATACTTTCCCTCTTAACCCTACTCTTTTTTGAAGATAAAATACTGGACTCCCAGAATCTAGCAAAATTACCAATCCTATTAAAGGAAAAAGCCAACTTATGATAAATATTATAACGACAAGTGAAAAAACAATATCAAACATTCTTTTTAAAAATTGATTCCAAAAATTATCCAAAGGGAATTTTTTAAATGTTAATATGGGATATGTGTCATAATACTCTAAGTTCAAACTGCTATAGGAATCATAAATTTCACTAGGAATAAAACTTATTTCTATATGTAATTTCTGTACTAAATAAACAAGGTCATCATGTATTTGTTGTGAAAAATTACCATTTAAGGAATAAAAAATAATCTGTATTTTTTCCTCTAAAAGGAAAGATTTAAATTTATTAAGTTCAAAGTTATATTTTTTTCTTTTTTCATTATCTTTTATACTGGATAGAAAAAAACCACAATTAACTAAACCATAATCTTTCCTTTTAGATAATAATTTAATAAATGAATAGGTATTTATATTCTCATCAACAAAGACAACTCTCCGATAATTACCTCCATAACTCCTATATATTTTTATAGTAAAAAATAATATAATTTTAACAAAAGAAGTTACAATGAAAAGAGTAACTAAAAAATATATAGACAATCGATTGGAAAATAAATCACTTGTTTTAAATCCTGAAACAGCAAATACTATAATACTAAATAAAAGTACTTGATAAAGGTTCTTTCGAAGAATAGCTATTATTCCACTAAATCTACCACCTACATATAATTTTACATTTACAGATATAAAATACCAGCTTACTAAAAATAAAATTATTACTTTGTAGTGATAAATTATTAAATATTGAAGTGTATATTTATACCCTACACTCTCTACATATTGTATATTTAAAAAACATAAGGATAGAGATACTAAAATAGAAAAGTCTATTATATATTGTATAGATAATAAATTTCTAGAATATCTACTATACTTCATTTTTTATTTTTTTATCCACATTTAAAATCCCTTTTTGAGACTTAAATAGTATAGAATATGCAAATGTAAAAAAAAGTATTCCTTTTTGCCTATTTAAAAATGATTCTGTAAAGAATAATAGTATCATTATTATAACAAATGAAAATAAAAATAAATTATGTCTTTTTATTGATTTTACTAGTGGATAAATCAACATAATAAATAATAATATACCACCTATAATCCCCAATTCTATACATGTCTGCATATATTGATTATGAAAATTATATGTTTTATATCGAGGAACTTCATAATGATTATAATAATCATCTAACAGCTTTTGTGCAGAGGATAGACCTAAACCTTTAATACCAATATTTTCTTTTGAAAACATTTCAATACCAATTCTAAATTCTAATAACCTCAAAGTCGTTCCTCCAAAATAGTAATCTTTAAATGAATTATCCTTAAATATCTGTTTATAATTAGATTTATTTTCCTCTAAATAACGATTCTTTAGAGGCGAGTCTAAGAATATAAGTGTTATAAAAAATATAGCTGTAACTAATAAACTAATTATTATGAATAATTTTTGTTTTCTAGTTTTATTAAAAAATATAATAATTAATAACTGAATTAAAAAAGTTGTAAAAATGATATTTTTTGAAGATAGTAAAATTAAATAAATCAATAAAAATAAAATTATTATATAGTCATATATATTTTTTTTAGCTAAATTAATTGATCCTAATAGGGCAAAAGAAGTAAATACGGATATATAAATAGCATTATTTTCAAAGATTAAAGAAAGGTCATGATAAAAAAAATGATCTATATTATGATCTAAAGAATATAATTTATACGCTTTTATAATTGATACTCCAAAATAAATTAATAAACATAAACTCAATGTTCTAAAAATTATAAAAATATTTTCTTTTTTGATTGTAGGATACTGAGATATAAATAGTGGAATTAAACAAAATCCTATCAGTTTACTTATTCCTTTTACTGTTTGATGTTCATCTATGGTCCAAAACAATGAAAGAACAGCCCATAAAAAATATAATAAAAGTGGAATATAATTTTTATCATATTTTATTTTTTTATTTTTCACACAAAAATATATACTTCCTATCCCTAATAGAATTAGCATTACATTACTGAGAGCAAACCCAGGAATTAAAGAACCTAAGAATAGCCCATAAAATATTGCCAATAAAAAATTTATATTTGTACTTTCTCTTCTAAACATTGTATGATAAATTCTAAATATTTATTATTTATTATATCCCAAGTATAGTATTTTTGTATTTTTTTCGTATTATTTTCTATTTTTATACGATTATCCTGTTTATTTAACTTTTTTACTGTTTGCGTTATTTCCTCTTCATTAGAAAAATAAAATGCATCTTCACCTAAAATAGATTTATTAAAAATATTATTATGTGCTACAATTAAACAATTACTTGCCATAGCTTCTAAAAGAGAAGGATTAGTACCTCCTACTGAATGTCCATGAAAATATAGATTTGAATAGTACCTAATATTATTTAACATTTCTAAATCATAAATAGCTCCTATAAATTTTATTTGAGTATTATCTTTATAGCTTGAATACAAATATTTGCCATACTCTGTATTTTTATAATTCCCTATGATTATTAATGGCTTAAGATCATTTGAATTAATTATACCTTTAATAATTGTTTCTATATTATTTTCAGGTTCCATTCTAGCTATTAATAAGTTATATTGATAGGGAGTAAGCTTATAATCTTTTAATTTATCTTCTTTTGGATTTAAAAATAATTCTGCACCATAAGCAATAAATTGGGATGATTTATTGTATTTACTTTTTAAATATTCCTGAATCCCTTTAGAATCTGAAATGAGGAAATCACTATGATTGGCTCCTAATTTTTCTGCAAATTTTAAAAATTTCTGAACTTTTTTAGAGTATTTACTTCGTTTCCACTCTAGCCCATCCATATTCGTTATTATTATGGGTTTCTTTGGTAATAAAAAATACCAAATACTACTACTTGTATACCCTAATTGAAGTATTACATCAAAATTTTTTTTTCGACTATCTAAAATACAATTTAAATCATATATAAATTGCCCTGCTGTACCTATTTTGTTTTCAGGGTCTTTACAATGTATAAGATTAACTCCTTTAAATATATTATCTTTATAGGGATGTAGGGAAGAGTTATAAACATAAACCTCATGTTTCTTTTCTACCAAAAATATAGAAAAAAACTCAGCAAATTGTTCAAATCCACCATGATAATTAGGAACTCCTCTTGTACCTAATATAGCTATTTTCATTTAAAGTTAAATATTTTGCAAAGTTAGCTATTTATATCAGCTTATGAATATAGCAATGCTGAAAATTATTTTATTTTTTTATATATGAGATAATAATTATCAATTTCTTCACAGGATATATTCTCATCCTTAATTATATCTGAAAAAAAACTTAGATTTTCCTTTGTTGTAATATAAACATATTCATAATTAAGTGTTTTCTCTTCTATATTTTTATTAAATTCCTCAATAACTTTTCTTTTATCTCTACCTCTTGCATCTCTTGCAACATAAAAAGAAGATATTTTCACATTATTCTTTAGTGCTAAATATGATAATTCAGAGAAATCATTTTCTTTTAATAAACTTTGAGTAAAGATTGGGTAAGTTTGAATTACTTTAAAATTAAAAAGAATTTTATTCCATTTATTTTCAGTTAAATATGTATGATAATCTCCCATTGGGATTTCTTTGATATTACTTTCAAATAAAAGAGGCTTAATATCATATAATTGAAGAATAACTAGGAAAGATAAAACTACCGCTTTACCTTTTTTTGTTATTTTTTCTATTTTATTAAAATAAATTAAAGAAAAAATAATAATTACATAATAAAAAATCCATCCCAACCTACCACTAGCCCTAAAAGTTCCTAAAGAATCTAATATTTTCAATGGAAGATTAACTTGAAAAAATTTCTGATTAAAAACTATAATATTAGTGATAGCTAATAAAACATAAGCAAAACTAGCTATAAATAAAAGAATATATACATAATATTTACTAAATATTATTTTACTTTTACATAAATATGCAATTCCAATTCCTATTGATATCAAAACTAATGAAATCATCCCTAGTCCTAAATAAAGATACCCCTCATACTGGCCTTCATTTATATTAATTCCTTTTAATATAGATGAATATTGAAGGGGATTGTATAAAGCATTGAGATTTAACGAGAAATGTCCATATCCCCAAGCTGAACTAGAAGTTTTGTGTTTTAAATCAATTATCCCAATTAAAAAACAAGTTACACTAAGAGAAAAAATTGAAGCTATTGGTAATACAATTAACTGTTTTATTGTTAGTGTTTTATCAAAAAAATAGTTTTTAATTGGTAAAATTAAATTAAACAATAATACCATAAAGGTTAAGTAAGGATGTATCATAATGCTTAGATTAAGTATTATGATTTGATATATATTGATTCTAATTACATTATTTTTATTTGTTTTAATCAGATAATAATAAATAGAAGCAACTAATAACCATTGAGCACATAGACTATCATGTCCGCCCCCTCTAAATAAAAATACAGGGTTAAAAGTTAATAAAATTGCACTTAAAAGCAAAAGTATTCCTGTAATTTTATATAATTTGAATATTCTTATTGAATAATATGATAATAAAAGATAGCTCAAAAACATTGATAATCCTATATATTGGAAATTTTGAGGTAGAAAAAAATTAAACAGTTTAAAAAAAATAGCAAATAATGGAGTTGAATCTGTATTGGAAACAGTTGTACCTAATGGATAATAAATACTTTCTATCCTTCCTAAAGGAAAATCCCAAGATTCTTTACTATAAAAAGCCCACCCCAAATAATGTTGGGCTAAATCTCCTCTTGAGGACATAATCCAATTTATGTTTGTTGGTATTATAGTTTCTAAACCAAATTTTATATGATAAAATAAACATATAATAATTAACATAAGTATATAAATAAGCTTATTTTTCATAATAATTACTTAATTAACACAATATTAAAATTTGCTATTCTTAGCAAAGTTAAATACATTGAGGTTAAGGGAACCAAATTATATATTCATCCCCATCCCTATATATCTTATATATTCCTTGGTTAATATTAGGTTCATCTTTTACTTTTATTTGCTTATAAGTATCTAATTCTTTTTCAAAATTAAACATTTCTATTTTTAAATTATGTAAAATAAAAAATTCATTTATAAAATATTTATTACTATTAAAATTATTAGCTAGAAAAAAATATCCTGTAAACTTATGTTTACTTATAAAAAGAGAAACTGGAGGAGGATATTCTGGAGACCCTAAAATATATAGTTTATCTCCATTTTTAATGCCTAATTTATATAAATCATGATTAATTTGAGAAATAAGATACTCTTTATGATTTTTATATATTGTTAGAGATGCTCCATAAGAATACATTAAAGAAAAGAAATATATATATGGCAAAATTAATAAGTATTTCCAATTCTTCTTCATGACTTCATTAAAGGAATAAAGAATAAATATTATAAATATGGATGATCCTACTAATACCCTAGGAAGAATATTAAAATTTTCTGTAAAGATTAAAGCCCCTGGTATACATATAAAAATTATAATTGGAGAAACCATATATATAAGTGTAGTAACTTTATCTATAATTTTTTTACCAAATTTTATTGATCTTAGAGTTATAATACAAGATAATATAAAAGCTACTTCGAAAATTAAAATAATTTTCTTATTAAAACCAGCATTTATATAAACTAAGAAATTAAAAAAAATATTCCATACTTTTTTCATTCCTTCCTTATCTAAAGACACTGTTTGACTCATTAATTTCATATAAGGACTGGGGGTTTCTATATATACTAAGTATATTTTAATAATTATAATATAATATAATATAGAATATACCCTAATATCATTATTAAGAATGATTGAAGTAATATTTTCAATGCTTGAATCCGATTATTTTTATAATCATGTATAAAAAACAAAAATGAAAGAGAAATAAAAATATTTAAAGATGTTTGATAAATTCCAAGAGCTATAAAAAATAAAAATAACTTTATAAGAAATAGGTGCTTCTTTTTACAAACTATTGTTGTAGATATAATTGTTAAACCTAATGCTAAAGACATAGTTGCGTTATCATTTCTAAATGATAAATTCTCAAGAAATAATGGACTACATAAAATAGGTAGTACCACTAAATATGAAAACAAATTATAGTCAAGAGAAAGCCTTTTAATAAAGAACAAAGAAGAAACAGATATCAATATACATGTCATTATAAGAGTTAGTGGAAATATATCAATAAAAGTACCTCCTGTTATAATATAGTAAAAAGCATCTGCAAATGGCCTCCCCTCCCATCTCCAGCCAAATGGATGATTAATTCTTGCTGCGTCATCTAGATAACTAAAATTAGCTAAAATTAAAGG
Organism: Apibacter muscae; assembly: GCF_007845635.1. Classification (GTDB taxonomy): domain Bacteria; phylum Bacteroidota; class Bacteroidia; order Flavobacteriales; family Weeksellaceae; genus Apibacter; species Apibacter muscae. Next base: position 131,475 of record NZ_SELG01000031.1, read on the forward strand.
TAACACATAAAAAAAGAAAGAAGAAAAAGAGAGAAGAAACTCTTTTTATATTTATTCAAATCCATGAATTAATTTTTCTTTAAATGTAATTAATATAATATAAAAAGAATATTGTTTTATGTTTTTTTATGCTAAATTTAATTACACCTAGTTTTTGTATAATTTTACCCTATATCAGTCTCAAAGATTAAAAATTACTTCTAAAATTTAAGATCCAAAAAAATATATTTCCCATAGTTTATGAATAGTATAAAATTCTACTAAGACACTTGATAATGTATTTTCTTTCTTATTTCTATTATATAGTAAATTATAATATTAAACTTTTATTCAACTGATAAAAAAATTGATCTATCTCCTCTTTATTTAAATAATTATTATAATCCTCTTTATTTATATCTTCTTTCTTTTCAACACAAAGGTTTTGTATAGTATAAAGAAATTCTTCTGCTGAATTAAATAAGAATCCAAAACTTTTATATTTTTTTATTATTTCTCTAAAATAATTAATATTAGAACAAATACTTTTCTTTTTAAAATAAATAGCAGTCTCTAGTACACCACTTTGAGATATTTCTTTATAAGGAAGTAATATGTAGTCTGCATTTGAGTATAAATAATTTGCTTCTTCACCAGTAATATATCGAGTTATTTTTTTTATGTTTTTTATATCTGAATAGGATATTAATAAATTTTCCGGATCTTTGCCTGCTATTATAAAATTAGATTTCAATAAATATTGATCTTCCAATTTATTAATAACTTCAAATAATAAATCAATTCCTTTTGATTCTCGAATATTTCCAAAAAATAAAAAATTAACCTTATCCCTGTTTATTAATTCTTCTATTTCTTTTTTTATGTTTTTTAAATCATATTCCTTAGAATAGATATATTTTAAATGTGGACAATAGTATATTTCACCACTATACTTAATATTTTCAATAATTTCCTCTGTTCTACTGGAGTGATAGATAATTTTACCTGAAATTAATTTAACAAAAAATATTATAGCCCTACTTTTAATTTTATTTTTAATATCCAGCCCTACTAGTTCATGTACATCCAGAATAATTTTTTTTTTAGAAAAAAATAAAAATGGTATTAAAAAAATTACATCTTGTACCTCTCCATAAAAGGATGTGATAAAATAATTATTTTTACGAAGTTTGATAATTTGAACAATATAAGCAATATAGCTTATTATAAATAAATATATTTTTTCTGAAATATTACCCCCTATATAATAGTTTTTAAGAATAGATTGTTTTCCTTGATAATTAGAGACTATTTTTGTTTCATATTTTCTTTTTCTCAATTCTGAAACAAATGCATCTATATAATGATTCATTCCTGAATAAATTCCTATTCTATCTATTAATACCATTCTCATAATAAATCATTTAATAAACATCGACTCTAAAACAATTCTAGCTTCAGTAAAGTTAAACCTTCTAATCCTATTAAAAAACATTAAAAATGTTGATGTATAAAACTGAAAGGAAATTTTATAATATTTTTCACAAAATATTTTTCTACTTCTAAACATATGCTTCTGGGATAAAATACTTCTTTTTTTATGATTTGATGAAGTACCTATGCTTTTTCCTTCCTTATGGTATACTATTGCTTCTGGACACCAATCTGTCTTTAACCCTTCTTGTTTTGCTCTGTATGACCAATCTAATTCTTCATAATATAGAAAATAATCTTCACACAAAACTCCAATTTTATTTAAATTTTCATATGATACAAATAAAGAAGCCCCTATTGCATAATCAATTTTTTCTTCTAATTTATTTATTGTTGCTTTTAATCCCTCTCCTACAAGATATGGATAATAAAATTTTGGATGAAACTTACCACCAATTGCTTGAATTTTAGAAGGCTCATAATAATATAAAAGCTTAGCCCCCAATATTCCTACTGATTTATCCTTCTCATAGCAAGCGATTAAACTTGATAAAGTATTATTTTCTACTATTGTATCATTATTTAATAGCCATATAAAAGAATCTTTATTTCCATATTTTAAAATATAATGCAATGCTATATTATTTCCTGCAGCAAATCCTTTATTTTCTTTAGCTTTTGTGAAAATAATTTTATTTTTTTTGAAATTTATTAGCTCATTTTCCTCTATGAATATGCAATCAATTGGTTTCTCTTGTAGTGGATATATTATAGATGGAAAAGATGTTACTATACTCTCCCTCTCTCCTTTAGCCCACTTTTGAAAATAATTTATTGATGTATTAGTTTCACTATTATCTATTACTATAATTTGATAGTTGATTATTTTCAATTTTAACAGACTTTCTAAACATTCTATAGTATCTTCATACCCATTATAATTTAATAGTATAATATAGGTCATACCCATTATTTAAGATGATTTATTTTCTGGAGACTTAATGTTGCTCCTTTCGTATAAATAGACAAAAACAGAGTAGTTATAGTAAATATTCCTGGATCTCCATTTAGGATAATGATTAAAAAAAAATAAGAAAAAATAGATATATTACATATACCAAAAAAACTAGCTTGATTTTTATATTTTATAAAATTATAATTATATACCAATATGGCTGTAAAAAGTAATGTATATGCTATTATCCCTATTATTCCAAATTCTATCAAAACTATATAAAAAAATGATTCAAAGCCATAATACCCTCCCTCTAAAATAAAATCATTACGTAAAGGATCAAAACCTAAATTTTCACTTAACCATCTATAACCATTCCCTTTCCATACATCAGATTTCATTAATTCATATGATTTTTTTAGCTGCATCGTACGCATGGAGATAGTACTTCCTGAATTTTCATATGTTTTATTATCTAATTTAAAATTATCTACATCTGAATTTTTATTATCAGACTTAATTATATAATACTTACTTATAAAATGTTCACTGATATATCTTAGATTTAATTTTGTGGCAAAATTAAGTAATAACAAATAACAGATAGCTACTATAAAAAAAACTACCTTTTGTTTAATTTTAAATTTATAAAGCGATATAAATATAACAAACCCTAAAATCATTCCCCAACCTACTGATCTTGAATTCGAAATTAGTTGACTTATTATCATTATCACCAAAATAAAAATTTGAAATAAATTAAAATGCCATTTATTTTTTTTATTTACCCAGAAGAAAAAACGTATAAGAATTGCTATTGCAATAAAAGCTCCATTTTTATGCGGATGTGTTATAACAGAAGATATTGCTACTCTTGTTCTATTTATAAAATGACCTGATATATCATTAACATTATAAACTTTACTTATCAATAATGAATATGGATTATGTAAGGAAAAAAGCACATAAATACTGTACAATGCACATCCAAACATTAAGTAATAGAAGAACTTTGATAGCTTAATAACTTCATTAGTATTTTTAATAAAATAGCTAGAAAGTAATAAAATTAGAAAATAATCACACATATATGTAAATGCTCTAATTCCATTTTTTATAAGAGAATGTCTCTCATCCATTAAACATAAAATTAATATACTAATTGAAAATAAAAATATAATTTTTGTATATTTCGAATCTAAAACACTTATAGCACTACTCCTTGACTTTGTTTTATATAAGTCCCATAAAATTGAAAGAAAAAGGCCTAAAACCCAAACCCTTACTATTGGTGCTAAATAATTATAGATAATAATTCCATTATCTAAAAAAACAATACCAAAAAGGATCCAATACAATTTCTTATACCCCTTACTAAAGAGTATTCCCAAAAAAACTATGCCAATAATTGATAAGAATAAAAACTTCATCTAATTTAATTCAAGAAAAATCATATTATTGTAATAACTATTTTTTTAATTAATATTAATCATTACCTTATTTTCATTTAATATACTCTGCATTTTAAATCAATTTATTTATCATAATAATCTTTTATTTTTTTATTATTTATATTCCTATGTAATCCCTGTATAAGAGAAATATATAATAAAAAAACCGTCTTTTTTCCCTCTTTGAAAATAAATAAAGATTTTAAACTTTGTTTTAAAAAATAAATTATTATAAATATTTTGTTTGTGGTTATTTTATTACTATAATCTAATACATTTATTATTGAATTTCTAAATTCTAATAACCGAAAATAAGGTATTTTTTTTTCTTTTTTAAATTTTTTATAAAAAAAAATGTTTTTCACCTCTTTTCTAAAGAATTTATAATTTCCTAATTCAAATTTATTTATCTCATATTTTTTATGATATATACATGTGTTTTTAATAAGTAAACACTTAATACCTTTCTTTTTAATTCTTAGAGAATATTCAACATCATCATTAAAAATAAAATATTCTTTTTTAGGATAACCTACTTCTTCTATAATATCTCTATTCATCAAAAGCCCTATAAAAGAAATAAAGTCTATTGTAATAGAGATGTTTTTATCTTGAAAAAGGTCATAATTATTTATTGGTATCTGAAATATAGGGATATTTATTCTATCAAAATTTATTCTTCCTCTATGTAATTTATCAATATTTTCATTTTCTATAACTAATGGAGCTAAAACTCTTGCTTCCCCAGAGTACAACATTAACTTATTTAAGCAATCTTTTTCTGGAAAAGCATCATCATCCATTACCCAAATCCAATCATATCCTCTTTCATAGGCTTCTTTCATACCTCTATAAAACCCTCCTGCTCCACCTTCATTTTCTTGATTTATGACTACAATATCTTTTTGTTCTAAAAGCCAATTTTTAGTCCCATCTGTACTTCCATTATTTACAACTAATATATGTGTATTCAATGTTTGATCTTTTAAACTTTGAATACATTTTTTAAGTAATTCTAGTCTATTATATGTAACAATAACAGTAACTATGGTATTATTCATTTATAATTTTTAAAGCTTCTTCTATTACTTGGTCCATATTTAAATATCTATAGGTAGCTAATCTCCCCAAAAAAGTATATCTTTTTAATTCTTCAACCTCTTTTAGATATAATTCTAATTTATATAGATCTTCTTCTAATCTTTTAGGATAGTAAGGTTCATCATTATTACCTGTTTCTTTGCTAAATTCCTTAAAATAAATTGTTTTCTCATGATTTTCCCATGGAGTGAAGTGCTTATGCTCATGAACTCTTGTATAGGGTACATTTTCTTCTGCATAATTTATAACTGCATTTCCTTGAAAATCTCCAATTTCTTCTCCTCTTTCAAAATAAACGGTACGATAACCTAACCTGCCGTATTTGTAATTAAAAAATGCATCTATAGGACCTGTATAATAAATATGCTCAAAATTATCTATATTAAAACTTCCATTAAACTTTGTTTGTAATTTTATTTCTATATTAGGATGTGACAACATTTTTCTAAAAATTTCTGTATATCCGTTTCTAGGTATTCCTTGATAAATATTGGAATAATAATTATCTTCATAGTTAAATCTTACTGGTAATCGCTTTAGTATGGAAGCTGGAAGATCTTTAGGCTCGCAACCCCATTGTTTTTTTGTATACCCGTAAAAAAAGGCTTGGTAAAGATCTTTACCAATAAATTTTAATGCTTGCTCTTCAAAATTCTTAGGCTCAGATATAGATTTGTCTGCTTGTTTTTCAATAAATTCTTCTGCTTCTTTAGGATTAAAATTCTTATTGAAAAATTGATTGATCGTATGTAAATTAATGGGCATTGAAAATATTTGACCATCATAAACAGTTTTAACCCTGTTAACAAATGGCATCATCTCACAAAATTGGTTAATATAATCCCAAACCTTTTTATTAGATGTATTAAAAATATGTGGTCCATATTTGTGAACCATTACATTTGTATTCGGATCTCTTTCACTATAACAATTCCCTCCAATATGAGACCTTTCATCAATAACCAAAATTTTGCAATTTTCATTTTTTGTTAATTGCTCTGCTACAACTGCTCCTGAAAACCCACACCCAACAATTAAATATTTTTTCATATTTATTATTTAGCTCTATTAAACATTAATTGAATACATTGCTTTAATCTTATTAATTTAAATTCTTTCCAACTGATTGGATTAATTCCCTGTTTTTTTAACATAATATACATAGTAATTGTAATATATAACTCTACTAAAAGCCAATTCCACGCTGTCCCTATATAGCCCAACCACTTAATCATTATCACATTCAATACTAGCCCAAATAAAGCTCCAGAACTTGTAATACGGAAAAATAATTTATCCATGTTTAAATTCATCATAATTTGTATCCCAAATGAATTGCTTATGGCAATTAATAAAGGTACTAGAGTAAGTATTCTAAATACTTGAATGGAAGGTCTAAAATCATTCCCATATAAAATGTTAATCCCAATGCCAGCAAATAAATACATAATAATCCCTGATATACTTGTTAAAATTATCACCCATGGAAATATTTTGTGAGTGGTTTGCAAACCTTCTTCCTTACTTTTCCCAAAAGCCTTTCCTATATATGGATAAAAGGCTTGTGATAATGGTAAATTTATTACTCCTATAGAAATCAATATTAATTTTTGTGCAGCTGTATAATAACCTACTGATTCTTCGTTCTGCAACATTCCTAAAACAACAATATTTGTTGCCGTATATAAGTTTATAACTACTGTCGAAAAAAAGATTGTCTTTTCCCTATTTAATAAATTAAAGATTTTTTTTAAAGATATCCTTCTAAGAATTATATTGTATTTTCTTATTCCCCAATAATACGAAATCCATCCAACTAAAATTGCTACTAAGCTTGTAATCAAAGGCATCCATATATAATCTTGTTTTTGCCTTACTAATAATAATACAAAAATGGTAAATAACAATTTAGAAAGGAAATTCAACACGGCTACTTTTGAAAGATCTTGCATTGCTTGAAAAAACCAATTCTGAGATAATAAAGACGCTATGCATGTTAAAAAAGTAAATACAGCGACTTTCTTTTCTAAATAAAGTGGTTCAAAAAATAGTACGCAGGGTATGAATAATACAATTGATATTAAAAATAAAAATATTTTCGCATATAATACTTCACTAAAGACTAAATCTCTTAGTTCTTTATTGTTAGGATTTTTAGCTACCCTTCTGATTGCTGTTAAATTGAACCCATAATCAATCAATAAGGTAAAATACCCAATAAATGTAGCTGCATAGTTTACAACTCCAAACTTATCTGGACCAATTATTCTAGAGATTATGGGAATTGATATTAATGGTAGAATTAGATTCGCTACCTGTACTACACCTAATGATGCAATATTTTTAAAAAGTCCATGTTTATTCATGAATCCTTTTTATAGGTCTAGCTATTATTAATAGATAATAGGGTACAAATATTACAATTAGATATATTATTATTGTATTAAATATATTCTGCTTTTCAAAAATAGAATCATATGCAAAAAGAAATATATTACTTAGTATAAGATAAAAAAGTGTATTTTGTCCTAATAATATGGCAAAATTAGATAAATTCTTCATATTATAATTATTATTCTTGACAATCCATTTGTCTAGACAAATAGAAATTACATAATACATATAAACAAAAAACATTGCTCCTACTAACCATTCAAATCTAGGAGGAAATCTAGTTGGTGGAACCCCTTTTTTATAGAAATAAACTATATAACTAGCTGTTCCAAACATTAGGAAAATTATAACAAAAACATTCTGTTTAATCCTTTTACTTTTTGAAAAATATACTCCTAGCAAAAAATATGGAAAATAAAGTAAAATTGGAAATAATGCATATTTTGTAGACCCTAAATACAAACCTAATCTAGCACCTATTTTATCATAGGGGATAATATAGGATAGAGAAAATAATAAAATTGAAAATAGGATTATATAGTACCCATTTAATTTAGATATTTTTCTAATCCAAGGAAAAAATATCAAAATAACTAACATCAGTCCAAAATACGCTAATATAAATTCGGAAAATCCTGGTACATCTTTCAGTTTTAAAATATTAATTACATTAGTTTTTTTTATACCTGGGTCAAAAAGAAATCTATACGAAAAAGCAGAAATATAATATGCTATAAGCATTCTAATGGCACTATAGAAAATTTTCTTTCTCACTTGCTTAGGCTTAGATGAGTTGAAATATACTATATTACATAAAAAACCCCAACAGAAAAAATAGCCTGAAAATGTAATTAAATGCAAAAATTCAGCTACTAAGGCTAGTAAAAAATATTTATTATCCACATAATATTTTGAAAAAAATAAATCTCTATCATAAACAAAAAATAAAGTATGCCCCAGTAACATCCCTAGCAATAAAAGGCATTTCATATAACTTATATAATTTATATTTTTCATAAAATATCAATCAAAAATAATTCTTTAAACTCTCTTTCCAATTGGGGATTGAAACGCCAAAAGTAGTCTTAATTTTTGTTTTATCTAGCAAACTATATTTGGGTCTTTTTGCAATAGTTTTATATTCATCTGTAGAAACTGGCAGAATACTAATTTGAGAATTGCTTATTTTTTTTATTTCATCTGCAAACTGAAACCAACTACATTCTCCTTCGTTAGAATAATGATAAATCCCATAGGCTTCTATATCATTTTGTATGATGGTAAGAATAGTTTCAGCTAAATCTAGCGCATTGGTAGGGGAACCTATTTGATCGTTAACTACACTTATCTCTTTTTTTTGATCAAATAAATTCAACATTGTTTTCACAAAATTGTGACCATACGGAGAATATAACCAAGCAGTTCTTAAAATATAATGCTTGGAATTATATTTTTGAGCCATCTTTTCACCTTCCAATTTAGTTAACCCATAAACACCTAAAGGAGAAACTGGGTCATCTTCTTTTCTTGGAGTTGATTCTTCTCCTGAAAACACATAATCAGTAGAAATCTGTATCAATGTGGCTTTTTGAGATGCACTTGCTTTTGCTAAATATTTTACCGCATAGGTATTGAGTTTTTCAGCTATTTCTTTATCATTCTCTGCTTTATCTACTGCTGTATAAGCCGCACAATTTACTATGTAATCAAATTTATTGGAATAGAAATATGTTTTCACAAACATTTCATCCATAATATCTAATTCCTGAACATCTGTAAAAACAAAAGTACAATCGATTGGAGGTTTTTCCTTTATTTTTTGTCTTAAAGACATTCCTAATTGCCCATCTCCTCCGGTAACTAAAATTCTTTTCATAAGTCCCTATTCTTTAATTGATTAAAAGATATAGCATTTCTATCTTTCTCAGAAAGAATTTCTTTTCCTTTCTCAATACCCCAATTAATATTTAAGGTTTCATCAAGAGGATTTATACCAAATTCACTTTCTTTATTGTAAAAACCTTCACATTTATAGGCAAATATAACTGTTTCAGATAGCACAGAAAATCCATGCAAAAATCCTTTGGGAATAAACAGTTGCTTTTTATTTTCTGAAGATAGTTCAACTGCAATATGCTGACCGTACGTTTCTGAATTTTCACGAACATCTACGGCTACATCTAAAACTTTCCCTTCTAATACATATACTAGTTTCGCTTGTGCGAACGGTGGAAGTTGCTGATGCAATCCTCTAATCACTCCAAAACTTGATTTAGAGAGGTTGTCTTGAACAAATTCTGGTTTATATCCGATTTGTTCTTGAAAAGATTTTAAATTATATGTTTCCATAAAAAAACCTCTAGAGTCCTCATAAACCTTAGGTTCAATAATAAAACAACCTTTTAATTCAGTTTCAACTACTTTCATTTATATTGTTTGAATTTCTTTGTTTTTATTATGAAATGCGCTTACTCTATTTTCGAAAGAATCTTCAGGTATATTTACCTTTAAATCTTCAAATAGATTTATAATATTGTGGGGTTGTTCTTCAGATTTTCTGGTTTTTAGATTAAAATAGATTAATGTTAACCATAACACAGCATGAATCATTTTTTTTTCTTTGTCATACATTAAAATTTCCACTGTATTCGTTTTGTCTGAAAACTTAATGATTTTACTCGTTATCTTTATCTGCTGGTTAAATTTAACCTCCTTGATATAAGCAATTTGATTTTGTAAAACTACCCACAAACAACCTGTTTTTTTGGACTGTTCATAATTATCTATTTGATAATTTTCTAAACAGTGATCTTCTCTTGCATTAAGCATATAATCAAAATAACGTATATTTGATAAATGCCCAATAGGATCACAATCCATAAATCTAATTTTATGAATCGATTCAGGTTCTTTCACCAACATAATTGTAAAATTTATACAAAGGTAATTGTTTTTATTGAATTGATTTTTATATTCTATGGGTTTGCATTGGTAATTTAATCTTTCACTATTTTTTTAATCAATCATGGATAGCTGAATTCTTTTTCTATCTATATCTACTTCAATTATTTTCACTTCCACTGTTTGATTAAGATGAACCACCGTATTAATGTCTGTAACAAATTCCTTGGCAACTTTAGAGATATGGACCAACCCACTTTCTTTAATTCCTATATCTACAAAACATCCAAAATTTGTTATATTATTGATTATACCCGGTACTTTCATACCTATTTTTAGATCTTCTATGGTTTTTAATGTTGAGTCAAAAGTGAAAATTTGTGATTTTTTTCGGGGATCTAATCCTGGCTTTTCTAATTCTTTGATAATATCTTTTAAAGTTGGTAAGCCTACTTCTGAAGTTATATAGCTATCTAATTTTATTTTTTTTATTTCTTCTGAATTGCAAACTAAATTCTCTACTTTCAGACCTAAATCTTTAGCCATTTGTTCTACAATAGGATAACTTTCGGGATGTACGGCTGAGTTATCTAAAGGATTTTTTGCATTTGGTATTCTTAAAAAAGCAGAAGATTGTTGAAACGCCTTGTCTCCTAAACGAGGGATTTTTTTTAATTCTTCTCTTTGAGTAAACAATCCTTTTTCCGTTCTATATTTTATGATATTTTCAGCTAACTTTTCACCTATTCCGGATACATAGGAAAGTAACGATTTACTAGCAGTGTTTAAGTTTACTCCTACATTGTTTACGCAAGACATAACAACTATATCTAACTCATTTTTTAACAATGTTTGATCTACGTCATGTTGATATTGTCCTACACCTATAGATTTAGGATCAATTTTAACAAGCTCTGCCAATGGATCTGACAATCTTCTTCCTATAGACACAGCACCTCGAACCGTTACATCATAATTGGGGAATTCCTCTCTCGCTAATTTGGATGCGGAATAGACTGAAGCTCCGGCTTCATTTACTACAAATACTTTTAAAGGACGATCAAAAGCTATGGATTGAATTAAACGTTCGGTTTCTCTGGATGCTGTTCCATTTCCAATTGAAATTGCTTCAATTTTGTAAGCGTTAATGAGAGACTTAATTTTTTTTATAGACTCTTTGATTTCTTTTTGTGGGGCATGTGGATAAACAGTATCGTTATGTAAAAGTTCTCCTTGTTCACTTAAACAAACGATCTTACATCCGGATTTGTATCCGGGGTCTATAGCTAAAATTCTTTTTTCTCCCAATGGTGGTTGTAACAAAAGTTGTTGCAAATTGGCTGAGAAAACTTGTATTGAAACCTTATCTGCTTGCACTTTAGCTTCTTGCAAAATTTCATTGCTTAGTGCTGGTTCTAACAATCGTGAAAATGAATCCTTAATGGCTAAGTTAATTTGTTTACTTATTTCTTTTTGATTGGTCTTTAGAATATTTCTCTCTATAATTTCTATTGCCTGCTCTTTATCAACTTTTATTTTAACTCTTAAAAAACCTTCATTTTCTCCTCTCATCATTGCTAATATACGGTGAGAAGGAGATCTCTTTAATGGTTCTGAAAATTCAAAATAATTTAGATATTTCTTTGCTTCTTCTTCGTTTTCTTTATTTTTAACAATCGCAGATTCAATTATTGCCGTTTGTTTATAAAGTTTTCTTAATTGTGCACGTATTATCTCATTTTCGTTCATCCATTCTGCCATAATATCTCTTGCTCCTTGCAATACTTTCTCTACATCGTTAAGCTCTTTATTTATATATTTATTGGCTAAAATTTCTAAATCTGTTATAGGATTTTGCTTCATTAAAATCTTAGCTAAAGGCTCTAACCCTTGCTCTTTAGCTACTGAGGCTCTTGTTTTTCTCTTCTTTTTATAAGGAAGATAATAATCTTCTAAAAGGGTTAAATCGTAACAGTTTACAATTTTATCATTTAGTTCTTGCTTTAAAGCTCCTTGTTCATCAATATTCTTTAAGATACTTTCTTTCCTCTTTTGTATGTCTTCAAATTCTGTTTTTAACTTAGCAATTTTCTGGATTTGTACTTCATCTAAATTCCCTGTCATTTCCTTTCTATATCTTGAAATAAAAGGAATGGTAGCCTCCTCATCAAGTAATCTTAATGTATTTTCAATTCCTTTTGTGGGCAGTTCTGTTTTTTTCTGTATGAAGGAAATTTTATTCATTTGAGTTATAAATTATATAGATATATAATTAAAAAAAGAGCTTACTTAAAGTAAGTAGCTCTTTTTTTAATTAAACGTTCAACTTATTTTAAGCTAATAAATTTTTGACAGTTTGAGAGATTAGTTTTCCTTCTGCTTTACCTTGTAATTTTTTGGAGGCTACTCCCATTACTTTGCCTAGGTCTTTGATATCTTTTGCTCCTACTTCTTCAATAATTGCCTGAATTTCATTTTCTAATTCTTCAGGCGTTAATTGTTCAGGTAAAAATTGCTCTATAACTTTTGCTTGTGCTATCTCATTATCTGCCAGTTCTTGTCTATTATTGGCTACGAATTGTTCGTAGGCTTCCTTTCTTTGCTTCACTAATCTTTGTAATAAGAGTACTTCTTGCTCTTCGGTTACTTCTCCATCTCCTCCTCCAGTTTTTAAAAGTAATAGTTGTGACTTTATAGCTCTTAGTGATTCTAATGCAACTTTATCTTTTTCTTTCATGGCTGCTTTCATTGCATCCATAATCTTAGTTTCTAAACTCATATTTTTTATTTAATCTACATTGTCATGGAAAAAATTGTTTGGACGAATCTTTATTTCATTTGAGCTTTTATTAAAATAAATCTCTGATTCATCTTCTGATTCTATTCTATTATCTAAATTAATTCCTTGTCTCAAATACGCTGGAACTCGTTCAACTTCATCTACATTTTGCTTGTTTAATCCTTGAAATTTACTATTTAATTTTTTTAATCTTGCTCTTCTTTCTTGAATTTTCTTGTCCATTAATTCCGCTAAAGAATTATCTTCATTTTCAATGGTATTCGTTTCAACTAAAGAAGATATTCCTTCGTTCGTACTTTCTATTTTTTGAGCAAAATTTTCTACTTCGTCTAACGTAAATATGGTTGACTGATTTCCAAATGAATTATTGGTTTTAGTTTCCTGTATGTTCGTTTGCTCCTTGTTTATAGACTTAATTTGTTTTAAATCTTCTCTCAATTTACTTTCATCTTTACTTATTATTCTAATATCACTATCTGAAGAGTATGTAGGTGCAATTATTTCTGGCTTATTGGATATTCCAAAAGATGTTAGTTCTTCTTCTTCCTCTAATGTGATAATTTTTTGAACGAACGGATCATTGTTTGTATTCAATGTTTCATTTTCGTAAATATAGGATTTTATTCTAGGTTCTTCATCGGTCTTTTCTTGTTGAATTTTTATATCATTTTTTTTAGATATATTAAATACTCTATCTTGTAAACCATCATCCGTTAATGTATGAATAATTCTTTCTTTTTCTTTTCCGCTATTTCTTTCATCATCTACGGGAAATCCTGTGGCTATAACTGTAACACTAATATTGTCTCCTAAATTTTCATCTTCACCAATACCCATAATAATATTGGTATTATTTCCTGCTTCTGATTGAATATGATCATTTATAATTCCTATCTCATCTACAGTTATTTCATCTTCTCCTGAAACAATTAATAGTAAAACATTTTTTGCTCCTGTAATTTTATTATCGTTTAATAATGGAGAATCTAGGGCCGTCATAATTGCTTCTTGAGCTTTGTTAGGTCCTGATGCAATGGCTGAACCCATAATCGCTGTTCCACTATTGGCTAGAACAGTCTTTGCATCCCTTAAATCTATATTTATTGAATAGTTTTTGGTAATTACTTCTGCTATTCCTTTAGCGGCGGTACTTAGTACTTCATTCGATTTGGAAAATCCTGATCTATAACCTAAATTCCCATATAGTTCTCTCAATTTATCATTTTTTACTACAATTAGGGAATCTACTGATTTTCGTATTTTTTCTAATCCTTTTTCGGCTTGCTCTAATCTACTTTTTCCTTCAAAAGAAAATGGTATAGTAACTATTCCTACTGTCAAAATACCCATTTCTTTAGCAATGCCTGCAATAATAGGTGCGGCACCCGTACCGGTTCCTCCTCCCATTCCAGCTGTTACAAATACCATTTTGGTTTGTTCACCTAAGGCATTCTTGATATCGTCCACACTTTCTAGAGCGGCTTGTTCACCCACTTCTGGGTTTGCTCCTGCTCCTAATCCTTCGGTAATGGTTGTACCCAATTGAATTTTATTCGGGATAGGGTTATTTATCAGCGCTTGAGCATCTGTGTTACATATAATAAAATCTACTCCTGTAATTCCTTGGTCATACATATATCCTACGGCATTATTTCCTCCTCCACCAACTCCAATTACTTTAATAGCAGAAGGTCTGTTTTTTGGTAATTCAAAAAATAATTTTTTGCTATCGTTATTCTCCATTTGATTCTTTTATTTATTCAGTATCGTTAATATATTTTATAAATTTCTCTTGAAAGGTTGAAAATATGGACTTCTTTTTTTCTTTTTTCTTTTCTTCTTTTTGAGAAATTTCTTTTATTTTTTTCTCTGTTTCTACACTTTCTTTTTTTATTTCAACTTTCGGTTGAATTTCTTTTTCTTGGGTATAATTAAATTTATTCTTATAATTTTCTAAATTGTTTAAACCTGTCATTAAAAGTCCTATAGCCGTTGCATATTCCGGGCTCGCTAATTCTTTAGGCTGACCACTGGCCAAATGCTCGTTACAATAACCTATACGTACATCCATGCCTGTTGTATATTCCGTTAATTGTCTTAGATGTTTCAATTTAGAACCTCCTCCAGTCATTACTATTCCTGCTATTAACTTTTTCTTTTGTTCCTCACATCCATAATTCCTAAGTTCTAAATATGATAAAGAAATAATTTCTTCAACCCTTGCATGGATAATTTGAGAAAGTTTTTTTACTGTAATTTCCTTAGGCTCTCTCCCATGGAGTCCTGGAATGCTAATTACTTCAATTTCTTTATTTTCAGATGGCCAAGCAGATCCATACTTAACTTTAAGTATTTCTGCTTGACGTTCAATGATTGAACAACCGGTTTTAATATCATCTGTTATTACATTGCCTCCAAAGGGTATAACGGCTGTATGCCTTATTATATTATCTTTAAAAACAGCTATATCTGTAGTTCCTCCTCCAACATCTATTAATGCAACTCCTGCCTCTTTTTCTTCTTGACTTAATACTGCATCTGAAGAGGCTAAGGGCTCTAATGTGATCCCAATTAAATTAAGTCCGGCTTCCTTAACGCATCTTGCAATATTCCTCATTAAAGATATTTGCCCTATCACAACATGAAAATTCGCTTCAAGACGACTTCCATGAAATCCTCTTGGCTCTATTATTTCTGATTGTGAATCAACTTTGTATTCTTGTGGTAATACATGAATAATTTCCTCCCCCGGCAACATTACCAGCTTATGAACTTGATCTTTTAATTTATCAATGTCTACATCATCAATTACATCTTCAAAATTTGAACGTGATATATAATCGCTATGTTGTAAGCTTCTTATATGTTGACCCGCAATACCAACCGTTACATCTGTGATCTTATAATTAGATGCTTTTTCAGCTTCGCTTACTGCTTTTTTTATTGATTCAATGGTTTGAGTTATGTTATTAACAACTCCACGATGAACGCCTAGACTTTTAGATCTTCCCATTCCTAAAATCTCTAGTTTTCCATGCTCATTCTTTTGCCCAACAATAGCTACAATTTTTGTTGTACCTATATCTAAACCTACTGCAATTTTATTCGTATCCATACTCATCTTTTTGTTGCAACAATTTGATTATCATACATTAAACTTATTTTTTTATAGGTACTAAACCCTACGTAATCTAAATATTTTGTATAGAATTCCTTTAAATTGGTTAACTTTTGTTTATTATTTTCAATTTTTCCGTATTCAATGTAGCAATCTGGAACATTAAGGATTAAATGATACAAATCTTTTTTCACCTTTTCAATTCCTACAATGTGATTTTTCAATAAATTGTCCTTACAAATAACCTGAACTAAATTAGCAATCCCTTCATATTCATCTTCTTGTATTTCTCCATTAACTAATAAACAAGGTAAAGAAAAATTTTTAGATAACGGAAAGCTATTTCCGTAATTATCCAAATAAAATTCATCCTTATTTGTCTTAATTCTAGCAATTGGTTGTTTTTGAACCACATGAATATTTATTTCACCATTTAAATCTATGTACACATTATTTTTCAATATAAATGGATTGGCATTTAAACTTTCTTCTGTTTTTATGGTATTTATATCTTTAATCTTATTTGCTTGAATTCCATTATGTGAGGATTGATCAACTATTTGTTTAACCATATCCTTAGTTATAAATTGAATTCGATCTGAATTATCAATTTGGATATTAATCTCATTTATATCTCTATTATCGTGTCTTTTTATTGCGAAATTCATTAAAAAAAACAGCGAGAGGATTAAAAACAATATTTTTATTAATCTATATTTCAGCTTCATTTAACCATTGTAATAAGGGTTGATAAAGTATATCTATATTTCCAGCTCCTACAGTTAACAGTATATCAAAATCTTTTTCTTTGATTATATCTAATGCCTTGTCTAGTGTGCTAACTTGCTTTTTATTTAATTGTATTTTTTTATTTAACCACTCAGAACTTACACCTTCAATAGGCAATTCTCTTGCAGGATATATATCTAATATTAATAATTGATCTGTTTGTTCCAAGCTTTTAGCAAAATCATTTGCAAAATCTCTTGTTCTTGTAAATAGATGGGGCTGAAATACTGTAAGTAAATTCTTCCCTGGATATAGGGATCTAATAGTCTCTATAGTTGCATTTAATTCCGATGGATGGTGTGCATAATCATCTATATAAATTTTACCATTTTTAAATGTATGATGGGTAAATCTTCTAGCTACTCCTTTGAATTCTGCTAAAGCTTTTCTTAACACACTTGGTGAAATACCCATTTTCAAGCCTATTCCTAAAGCTGCTATCGCATTTTCTATGTTATGTTTTCCTGGTATGGGTAGAATTAACCCTTCAATATTCAAATCAGGGGTTACCAGATCAAATGTAAATGTATGGTTCTCTATCTGTATATTTTCTGCATAATAATCTGCTTTTTCTGTTGCTGAATACGTAAAATGCTTTACATTTATGGGTAATCCTTTTTTTACTAACAAGAAACCTTCTTCTGGAATCAATTTCGCAAATTCATTAAAAGTATCTACTAAATGACTGGAATCATTATAGATGTCTAAGTGATCTGCATCCGTAGAGGTTATCGCAGCCATATTAGGAGACAATGCTAAAAAGGAACGATCGTATTCATCTGCTTCTACTACTGATATTTGATTACCGTTAAATATAAAATTTGTTTTGTAGTTGGCGGATATTCCTCCTAAAAAAGCGGTTGCTTTTAGATTAGCATATTTACACAAATGTCCTAACAGTGTACTTGTTGTTGTCTTTCCATGAGTTCCAGCAATTGCTAAACATTGTGTAAAACGAGTAATTTCTCCTAAAACTTTGGATCGTTTTAAAATAGTATAACCTTCTTCTATAAAATAATTCTTAATTTTTAAATGATTAGGTATAGCTGGTGTGTAAATGATTAATGTTTCTTCCTTATTAATATTTTCAGGTAACAATTCAGGATTATCATCATATATAATTGAAATATTCTCTTCTTCTAACTTTATGGTTAATTGAGTCTGTGTCTGATCATAGCCCCATACTTTAGCTCCTGAAAAGTTAAAGTATCTTGCAAGTGCGCTCATTCCTATACCTCCTATTCCAAGAAAATAAAAATTTTTATATGTATGAATATCTTTCATTATTAAAAATCTAAATTTATTTCTGTTAGTATTTGATCTACTATTTCTTCCGTTGCATTAGGCTTTGCCAATTTTCTAATATTTAAACTTAAGCTTTCTCTTAATTCCTGATTATTAATTAAATTTTCAATTTTTGGTAATAACTCCTGTGAGACATCTCTATCATTGACTTTTATAGCAGCTTCTTTTTTAACCAATTGTTCAGCATTTTTAGTTTGATGATCGTCTGCTGCAAATGGAAATGGAATTAATATGGTTGGCTTTCCTGCTAAACACAATTCTGAAATTGCTATAGCTCCTGCTCTGGATACAATTATATCTGCCGCAGCATAGGCAATTTCCATTTCTTTAATAAATTCTGTACAATGTATTTCTTTATTGTTAAAATTATTTTCTATATCTAGAGATGAAAAATCAGACTTACCTACCTGCCATAAAATCTGTGCACCTAAATTTATTACTTCGTTTGCCTTTTGTTTCCAAAAATTATTTATAGTTCTGGAGCCTAGAGAACCTCCAATTGAAAGTATCGTTAACTTTTCAGTATTCAATCCTAATTTTTCTTTGGCTTCCTTTTGTGAAATTTTATTTGTAAAAAGAGATTTTCTTACGGGATTACCTGTTAAACAAATTCTATTATTAGGGAAAAATTTATCCATACCTTCATAAGCTACAAAAATCCTTTTGGATTTAGCTGCCAACTTTTTATTTGTTATTCCTGCAAATGAATTCTGCTCTTGTAAAAAAATAGGAACTCCAGCATTTACAGCTGTAAATAAAGCTGGTCCCGAAGCGAATCCTCCTGTTCCAATAGCTGCATCCGGTTTAAATGTTCGTATGATTTTCTTTGCTTTTATTAAGCTTGAGATGAGTTTAATAGGAAAAGAAAGATTAGCTAACAGGGAAGATCGGGATAATCCTGAGATCCATAAACCTTCAATTTTATAACCTGCTTGTGGAACTTTTTCCATCTCCATTTTGTCTTGTGCTCCTATAAATAAGAATTCTGCATGAGGAATTCTACGCTTAATTTCGTCTGCAATAGCTATAGCGGGAAAAATATGTCCGCCAGTTCCTCCTCCACTTATTAAAAACTTAGGCGATTTCATAATTTTCTTTTTCTAGTTTACTGTTATTTTGATTCTCTTTATTAGGAATACCTCTACTTACACTTATTATAATTCCTAAAGCCATATACGTAACCCACATGGACGTTCCTCCATAGCTTAGTATGGGTAACGGTTGTCCCGTTACGGGAATTAAATTAACTGCTACTGCCATATTTGCAAAAGCTTGAAATATTACGGGTAAGCCTACTCCTACTACAAGTAAAGACCCAAAGGTATTTTCAATTCTTGTTGCTATTACTATAATTCTCCAGAGTATTAATATATATAGAAAAAAACATATAAAAACTCCTGCATACCCATATTCTTCAACGATAATGGCAAATATAAAATCTGAGGAGGATTGTGGTAATGTTTGTTTTAATGCGCTTTTCCCTGGACCTCTTGGGTTCATTCCTCCTTGTACTATGGCGGCTTTTGCTTGTTGTACTTGATAGCTTTCTTCATGTTCTTCTCCTAAGAAATTATCAACTCTACTTATCCAAGTGTGTACTCGATTGCTTGTAAAAGCATCTGGAAATTTCATTACTATAAAAATAAATAAGGTTATCGTAATTATTCCTATTCCTAATATTGATCCTATAATCTTTATGGGATAACCGCCTATAAATAATAGTGCTAGAGCCATAAAAAATATAATAAGCCCGGTGGAACCATTTGCTGGAAAAATTAATCCCACTATTAAAAATATAGGTAATAATATTGATACAAAGCTATTGTTAAATGTTATGAAAGAATTTCTGTTTCTATCTAAATATCTTGCTATATAAACGTTAAGCACTAAAGAGGCAAACGTGGATGTTTGAAAGGAAAAAGGCACTCCTGGCAATTTCAACCATCGAGAAGCATTGGCGCCTTCAATGTTATTACTCTGCATTAATGTTAACACCAATAAAAATATTACTATTGGAAGTAGTAATTTTGAAAATCCTCCAAAATATTTATAATCAAATTTTTGAAATATAAATACTATCCCTATTCCTACAATAATAAATCCTGCATGTTTGGCAAAGTGTTCCAATACGGATCCTTGTCCAACTACATATTGTAAGTTTGAGCTTGCTGAATAAACTGGAAGAAACGAGGTAAGCGATATAAGTATTATCGCTGCCCACAACGTTGAATCTCCTTTAAAATATTGTTTCAGTCTCAGCATTCTATGAATTATAGTTTTTTTACTTCTTCTTTAAATTGATTCCCTCTATCTTCATAATTTTTAAATAAGTCAAAACTTGCACAAGCAGGAGAAAGTAAAACTACATCATCTTTTTTCCCTAAAGAATAAGCTGCTTGCACCGCGTCTTTCATTGATTGTGTTTCTACAATTTCGGAAACTATATCTTTAAAAGTTTCAATTATTTTAGTGTTATCTAACCCCAGACATACGATGGCTTTAACTTTTTGCTCCACAAAGGGTATTAGCTCTGTGTAATCATTTCCTTTATCCTTTCCTCCTACTATCCAAATAACTGGTGAATTCATGGTTTCTAAAGCATAATAAACAGAATTCACGTTTGTGGCTTTGCTGTCATTTATAAAACTTATTCCGTTGATTTTATATGTAAATTCTAACCTATGTTCTACTGCCTCAAAATCTGCTAAACTTTGTTTTATAACTTCACTTTTAATTTTAGATAACTTGCCTGCAATTCCTGCTGCCATGGAATTGGCTACATTATGTTTTCCTGATAGTGCTAATTCATTAATTTTCATCTCTAATCTTTCTGAATTTACTTGTATTTTTATATTATTCCCATCCATGTAAGCTCCGTTTTTTACTTCGCTTTTTAAAGAAAAGGGGAATCGATTTGCTTCCGTGTTATTTTTATTAAACCATTCCAGTATCATTTTATCATCCTCATTGTATATAAAATAATCTTGTGGATCTTGATTTTTTGTAATTTTAAATTTTGCATCTATATAATTTTGATAATTATATCCGTATTCATCTAAATGATCAGGACTTAAATTCAAAATCATTGATATATGTGGCTTAAAATTTTGAATATCATCCAATTGAAAACTACTTATTTCCAAGATGTAGTAATCAAAATTTTCCTCTGACACCTGCCAAGCAAAACTTTTCCCTATATTTCCTGCCAATCCAACATTGTATCCAGCATTTTTAAAAATATGATAAGCCAATGAGGTTGTGGTTGTTTTCCCATTGGAACCGGTAATCGCAATTAGTTTTGCTCCTGTATATTGAGATGCAAACTCAATTTCTGACGATATTTTAATATTTTTTTCCTTTATTTTCTTAATTAATGCCGAATTTTTAGATATGCCCGGACTTTTGATGATCCAATCTGCATTTAATATTTTCTCCTCACTGTGTTTTTTTTCTTCATAGGAAATTTGCTTTTGGTTCAATACCATCTTATATTCTGGTTTGATTTCCCCTAAGTCGGTAAGGAAAACCTCAAATCCTTGCTTCTGTGCTAAAATTGAAGCACCAACTCCACTTTCTCCTCCACCTATTACTACCAACCTTTCCATAAGCTATCTTATTTTAAGAGTTATTATACATACTATGGCTAACATAAAACCTATAATCCAGAAGCGTGTTACAATTTTACTTTCATGATATCCTTTTTTCTGAAAATGATGATGCAATGGAGACATTAAAAAAATTCTTCTTCCTTCTCCGTATTTTTTCTTTGTATACTTAAAATAGCTTACTTGCATGATTACCGAAAGATTTTCAATTAAGAATATACCGCATAAAACTGGTATTAATAATTCTTTTCGTAAAACAATAGCTAATACAGCTATAATACCTCCAATGGTAAGACTTCCAGTATCTCCCATAAATACTTGTGCAGGATAGGTATTGTACCATAAAAATCCAATCAATGCTCCTGCAAATGCCGCTGAAAATATCACTATTTCTCCTGATTCTGGTATGTACATGAGGTTAAGATAATCTGCCATCATTATATTTCCCGAAACATAGGCGAATAGTGCTAAGGTTGCTACTATAATAGTGGAGCTTCCTGCTGCCAGCCCATCAATACCATCGGTTAAATTAGCTCCGTTGGAGACCGCTGTGATTATAATAATTACGATAGGGATAAAAACTATCCAGACTAAATTTTGTGCTTCACCTTCCTCTACACCTACCCAGGTTAGTATCTTGCTATAGTCAAATTGATTATTTTTAAAAAATGGTATCGTTGTTTTAAATGATTTTTCGCTAGGATAAAAGTCTTTTGCAAATTCTATATGGTGCGATCCTTCAATTTTTTCCTTGATTACAATATCATTATTCATATATAGAACAAGCCCGACAAATACACCTAACCCTACTTGACCTAATACTTTAAATTTCCCGTTTAATCCATCTTTGTTTTTTTTATGAATTTTTAAAAAATCGTCTAAAAACCCAATAATTCCCATCCAGATTGTAGATACAATTAGTATTATTACGTAGATGTTCTCTAATTGACAAAATAGTAACACCGGTATTAGGGTTGCTAAAATAATAATTACTCCTCCCATTGTAGGGGTGCCTTCTTTTTCTTTTTGACCTGTTAAGCCTAATTCTCTAACAGTTTCTCCGAGCTGTTTCCTTCTTAGTATCTTAATTATTCTTTTACCTATAATTAAGGATATAAATAACGAGGTAAAAACGGCTGCTAAGGCGCGAAATGTTATATATCTATACAATCCACTACCAGGTATATGGAAATGTTGATTTAAATATTCAAATATATCGTAAAGCATTTCTGTTAATCTCTAATTTGTTAATAATTCTTTTGCTATAAGCATGTCATCAAAAGGTAAACGTTCATCTTTCACTTCTTGATAGTCTTCATGCCCCTTACCTGCAATTAAAATAATATCCTTAGGTTTAGATATTTTAATTGCTGTTTTAATTGCTTGCTTTCTATCCGTAATTGAAAGATATTTATTTGTGTTTTGAGGTTCTATCCCACCTTCAATTTCTTTAATGATCTGTTCTGGCTCTTCATCTCTTGGATTGTCTGAAGTAATGATAGATAGATCCGAAAACCGAGTTGCTATTTTTCCCATAATCGGTCTTTTTTCTTTATCTCTATGCCCTCCACAACCAAATACAGTAATTAATTGTTCATTTCTTGTCCTTATCTGGTTTATAGCTTCTAAAATATTTTGGAGAGCATCTGGGGTATGTGCATAATCTACAATAATATATTTTTTATCATTTGATACATAGGTTTCAAAACGCCCTTTTACTCTGTTCAAATTACTCAAAGCTTTTAGAACTTCTGTTGACTCAAAACCTAGTTCTAAGGCTATCGAATATGCTAATAATTCATTATAGGCATTGAATTTACCTGCTAAAGAAGTCCAAAATTCTTGCTGATTAAAATTTAATAACATTCCATCCAATCGATTCTCAATTATTTTCCCCTTGTACATAGAATTTGATTTTAAGGAATAGGTTACTTTTTTGGCTTCGGTATTTTGAAGCATCACAAGTCCATTTTTATCGTCTATATTGCTTATAGCAATGGCTGACTTAGGCAAATCATCAAAAAATTTCTTTTTAGCTGCCAAATAATTAGCAAAAGTCTTATGATAATCCAAATGGTCGTGTGAAATATTTGTAAATGCACCCACTTTAAAGTTTAAACCTGCTAACCTTTCCTGATGTATTCCATGGGAACTAACTTCCATAAATGCATATTCACATTTTTTTTCTACCGCTTGTGACAACAATTGATTAATAGTTATTGGATCTGGAGTTGTATGTCGAGTATTTAATTTTTGATCTGCAATTCTGTTTTCAATGGTTGATAACAAGGCACAACGATATCCTAAATTTTGAAATAAATTGTATAATAAAGTAGCGGTGGTGGTTTTACCATTAGTCCCTGTTACTCCTACTAAAGTTATCTGATCTGAAGGATGATTGTAATAATTACTGGCAATAATTCCTAAAGCATAACTAGTATTTTTTACTTGTATGTACGTAACATTGGCTACAACATCTGTTGGAATTTCTTCACAAATAATTGCAACGGCTCCTTTATGGATTGCTGACTGTATATATTGGTGTCCATCTAAGTCATATCCTTTGATGGCTATAAAAACATCTCCCTGAACTATGGTACGGGAATCAAAAGATATATTAGAGATATTTATGTTAATATCTCCTATTTCCTTTTCTACTTTTATTTTATATATTATGTCTGAAAGTATTTTCATACACTTAATTTTAAATAAACAGTCATGCCTTTTTTTATTGGAATTCCTGTTATTGATTGTTGTACTACCTTCCCATTTCCTTTATATACTACCTTTAATCCTAAATTTTCCAACACTGGAATTGCATCTTTAGCATAATAACCTACCACATTAGGTACATTCTTGGTCTTTGGATTGACTTGTATTTTTTGGTTTTGGGTCAAAAATTGTTTTATGTTTTTAGAGATTTTTGTTTCATCCTCTTTAGGTAAGTTCAATGGTTTTTTTAAATACACTTTTCCTGCAATTTCTTTAAATACCGGTGAAGCTACTTGTGAACCATAAAATCCATTTTTCGGTTTATTAATCACTACAATGCATGAATATTCCGGGTTTTCAACTGGAAAAAAGCCACAAAAAGATGCTTGATACAATCTTCCTTTTCCTTTGGACCAATATTCCAATTGAGCGGTTCCGGTTTTGCCTGCCATAGATAAATTTGGAGTATATATACTTCTTGAAGTACCCTTTTCTACTGCATACGCTAACATTTGTTTTAAATCTTCTATAGCTTTAGACGAAGCCATATGTTTTTCTAAAACTATGGGAGAAAATTTTTTTATTATAATCCCTTTGTTTTCTATCTTATCCAGTAATTGAGGCTTCATTAATTTACCCCCATTTGCTACTCCATTGTAAAAGGTTAGTATTTGTAAAGGTGTTAATTTAACTCCATAACCGAAGGACATCCAAGGAAGTGTAACTGAACTCCATTTTTGGTCGTATTGAGGAATATAAGGAGCTCCTTCCCCCGGAATATCTATTCCTGTTTTTAAACCTATGTGCCAATTATTGATCTTCGCTAAGAAATCTTTTGGATTTTTTGAATAATATTTTACTACAGTTTTAGCTATTCCTACATTGCTTGATTGTGATAGTACTTGAGACAGGGTTATAGTACCTTGTCCATGATCATCTCTAACCACTTGATTTTTATATTTCCAAGCTCCTTCCCCTATGTCTACAGTTGTATTGGGTTCAACGTAGCCATCATCCAACAAGGCTAGCATTGATATTGTTTTGAATGTTGAACCTGGTTCAGATGCCTCCCAAACTGCAAAATTCCTTAAATCATCGTATTCTCCAGATTTTGTTCTTTGTAAATTGGTCAATGCAACTATTTTTCCTGTTTTTACATCCATAACTACAGCGCAACCGTGATCTGCTTCTGATTTCTCTAATTGATTTTGTAACGCAGAATAGGCAATGTCTTGAATTCGCATATCAATGGTCGTATACACATCGTTCCCATCTATAGGTTCCATTTCTATATTTATGGGCTTCCATTCTTTTTGATTAATTCTTTGTTGAATTTCTTTCCCGTTGGTTCCTTTTAAATATGAGGTGAATGCACCTTCTAAACCTGTTTTTCCTCGTTCATCGTCAAAGCCTAAAGTTCTATTTCCAAAACCTGAAATTGTTTTAATTCTTTCTAATCTTCTTTCGACTATAAAGCCTCCTTTATTTTGTCCTTTATTTAATATGGGGAATTTTTTAAGCCTAGTGAATTGTTCATAATCCAATCCAGTTGCTAATTTTAAATATTGATTATCCTTAATTCTAGCTTCATTTAATTTTTTATAGAAATAAAAGCTAGATTTACCAAACATTTTTCCAAGTGAATCGCAAAGAGATGATATATTTTCATCATACAATTTTTTGCGTATAGTTTTCATGTCCAACCGAATATCGTATTTCGTAATTGTTGTTGCTAACAATATTCCGTCTGACGCATATATGTTACCCCTTGCCGCTTGAATTTCTTCATTTCTAAAGTTTGTTGTTTGAGCAAGATTTCTATATTTTTCTGAATCTACGGTTTGAATAAATATAAGACGTGCAAATACTAGTACAGCAAATAATAGAACCATTGCTGCAACTAAATAAGTACGTGCTAATATGTCTTTATTCTCCTTATTCATTTTCTACATGCGGTACAATGATTTTGTACGGTTGTTTATCCAAAGCAAAAAGCGAATCAGACAGCACCATGCCTTCCAATTCAGACTCTACTTTCAGTTTCATTAATTTACTATGTACTAATGCATAACGTGCCTTATATTCTTCTGCTTCTTCTTTCAATTTAGATATGGTTACCACTTTCTGATCCACCAAATGAGAAGAAGTAATTGATATGAGTGATAAAAAAATAATAAACAAAATAAATCTCCATACAGAAATAGCATCCCCATCCACTAAAAATCTACCTTTTAGTATGTCTGAAATGCTTCTTTTTTTTATATTTTTTCTTTTTCTTGCCATTATCTTTTAATCGCTATTCTCATCTTAGCACTTCTGGCTCTTGGATTATCATTTATCTCATCTTCATCAGGAATTATAGCTTTTGATGATACTAAATCAAAGGGCTTATTCCAATTCCCATAAATATCTCTTTCAGGCTCTCCCTCAAATAAACCTGTTTTTAAAAATTTTTTTACCAAGCGATCTTCCAATGAATGATAAGAAATAAATACTAATACCCCACCCGGCATTAATAGATCATAACTCTGAACTAAAAGTTCTTTTAATGCATTTAATTCATCATTAACTTCTATTCTTAATGCTTGAAATAATTGGGCATAAAACTTATTCTGTTTGTACTGAGGGATTATCTTATCAAATATCTGCTTTAAATCCCCTGTAGTCTCCAACTCCTTCTCTTCCCTATTTTCAACAATTAAATGAGCTATCTTTCCAGGTCTTTGTAGCTCTCCATATAAATAAAAAATTTCTTTTAATTGCTCTTCAGAATAGGTGTGAAGTACCTCTTTAGCCGTTAAGGATTGTTGAATATTCATTCTCATATCTAAAGGTCCTTCAAAACGAGTAGAAAAACCTCTTTCTGGAACATCAAACTGATGAGAAGAAACCCCTAAATCCGCCAATATACCGTCAACATTTTCTATTTTATAGAATCGTAAAAAATTTTTAAGATACCTGAAATTCTGTGGAATTAGCGTAAATCTTGGATCTTCTATTTGATTGTTATAAGCATCAGAATCTTGATCGAACGCAAATAATTTACCTTCTGAATTTAGTTTTTCTAAAATCAAACACGAATGTCCTCCACCTCCAAAAGTGCAGTCTACATAAATTCCCTCTTTATTTTTTACCAAGGCTTCAACACTAGGGTGTAATAAAACCGGATTATGATATTCCCTCATCTTCAAAAATATTACCCATTACATCTTCCGCCAAACTAGCAAAATCATCATCATTTACACTAACCGCTTTTTCATAAAGATCTTTGTCCCATATTTCTATAACATTTATAGATGCCGCCACTACTACATTCTTATCTAGTTTAGCAAACTGAATAAGGTCTTTATTTACCTGCAATCGTCCATTGTTATCGATTTCTACATTTTTCAATCCTGCTGTAAACTGCCTAATAAAATCGTTATTTTTTTTAACGAAACGATTTAGCTTATTTATTTTACTCATCACCAAATTCCATTCAGAAATCGGATGCAATTCAAGACATGGTTGAAATACAGATCTTTTAAGCACAAAACCTTCTTCCAAAAGGGATTCCATCTGCTTTTTTAACCCTGAAGGCAAAAGCATTCTCCCTTTAGAATCAAGCGTACATTCATATGTTCCGATAAGATTCAACATGATGATAACAATATTTCAAAAGTAAAAAATAATTTCTACTTCCTCCCACTTTTACCCACTTTTGTTGAAAACTTTTACAACTTATTATGTATTAATAAGTTGAACGAAAAAATAAATTTTTAAAATTTATTTAACAGAACCAATCATATACTAGATCTTTTCTATAAGATTTTATTTACAAACATTTGTGAATCCATGAAATAATTAAAGAAATTCAAAATGATTTAATTCTAAATCTTTAGAACTTTATTTTTTAAATTATAAAGAGAGGGTCGGAACTAAGTGTTTTTTAAAAAAAATTACTATTCTCTTCCCAATTCTTTGGCTTTAGTTGTTATTAAGTTGGTAAGGTATATGGTAAATATGGGAAACATCATCATACCTATGGCAGCTAATAATACAGTTAATACTTTACCTGTAATTGAAATTGCAACTATGTTGCTACCTACAGTAGTAACATTCATAAATGCCCACCATATGGCATCTCCATAACCGTTTATTTGAGGATTTATCGTATATTCAATAGCATAAAAGGCTAGGCTAGAAAAGTAAACTGTTGCCATAAGCATTGATAGATAGGTAATAAACAAACTAGATATTTTATTATTTGTAAACCATCCCACTACTATTGCCAATGCATATCCACCGCGCAAAAGAGGAATAAAACGTATTAAATACATCGCTTCTGATGGCAATTGTATATGATATAAATAAATAATATTTTGATAAGGAATGGATATAATTAGGAATATAAAATGTGATTTAAAATATTTCCATCTATTCTCGGATAAAAATATTTCTATGAAGAAGCTAAATAAAAACCATAAACATATCCAGTATTGAATTTTTAAATAGTTGTTTTGTGCATACGTGTCAATACCTCTAAAGATATCAATAGACATACTAACAACCAAAAAAACTGATAGTAATAGAATTGAAATTTGTAAAAAATTTTTAATATACTTTTCTAATAAGTGAGATGA
Organism: Apibacter muscae; assembly: GCF_007845635.1. GTDB lineage: Bacteria > Bacteroidota > Bacteroidia > Flavobacteriales > Weeksellaceae > Apibacter > Apibacter muscae. Next base: position 160,641 of record NZ_SELG01000031.1, read on the forward strand.
GTTCATTTCTAATGAAATTATATTTTATAAGTAGATATTCTTATATGTAAAACTTCTTTAACAAATACTATGCTATTACAGAGCTAGCACCAAAATCGTATAAACGATACATTATTAAAAAATAAATTTCATTCAATTTTATCACTAGATTCAAATTGAATTATAAAGCTCTATTCACAAAAATGTTTGATTAACTATTATTATTAGTATTTTTGAATGGTCTTTCGATAAAAATATGAATATAAAAAATTTTATTTTAAAAGGAAATTTAGTCCTACAAATTGCTATTGGTTTATTTTTAGGTGTTCTATTGGCAGTTTACTTACCTACCTATGCTATTTCTGTGAAGGTCTTAGGTGAACTTTTTTTAACTGCTTTAAAATCAGCAGCGCCTGTATTGGTTTTTATTCTAGTTATGTCTGCAATTACCAATCATAAAGTTGGACAAAAGACAAGTATACAATCTATAATAATTTTATATTTATTTGGAACATTTCTCGCAGGATTATTTGCTGTTATTTTTAGCTTTATATTTCCGGTAACTTTAACTTTAATACAGCAAAAACCTTTGGAAATGGTTCCTCCTTCCAGCATTGTTGACGTTTTAAAAGGCCTGCTACTAAATTTTGTAGATAATCCTGTAAATGCTTTAATTAATGGAAACTTTATAGGCATACTCGCTTGGGCTATAGGATTAGGAATCGCTTTAAGACATTCTTCTGAATCAACCAAAAAAGTAGTAACAGACTTATCCAATGCATTTACTCATGTTGTACGTATTATCATTCGTTTTGCTCCCATTGGTATTTTTGGTTTAGTAGCTTCAATTTTAGCAGAAACGGGTTTAAACGTTTTATGGGATTATATTAAACTTGTAAGTGTTTTATTAGGAACCATGATATTTATTGCCTTAGTGATAAACCCTATAATTGTCTTTTTTAAAATTCGAAAAAACCCTTATCCTTTAGCCATTAGATGTTTAAAAGAAAGTGGTATAACTGCTTTTTTTACTCGAAGTTCTGCCGCAAATATTCCTGTGAATATGGAATTATGTAAAAAATTAAATTTGCATGAGGACACTTATTCTATATCTATTCCTCTTGGAGCAACTATCAATATGCAAGGAGCTGCAATAACCATATCAATTCTTACACTAGCCGCAGTACATTCATTAGGAATAGAAGTAGATATTTTCTCTGCTATCTTATTGAGTTTAGTCTCTGCCTTATGTGCCTGTGGCGCGTCTGGCGTAGCAGGAGGTTCATTACTATTAATACCTTTGGCTTGTAGTTTATTCAAAATCCCTCAAGATATTGCTTGGTCTATTGTTGTAATAGGGATGACCATTGGGGTTGTACAAGACTCAGCAGAAACTGCTCTAAATTCATCCACCGATGTACTTTTTACCGCAGCGGCTTGTATTGCAGACGAGAATAAAAAAAACATATAATGGTAAAAGCTATTTTCTTTGATATTGATGGTACTTTAGTAAGCTTTAAAACTCATAAAATTTCAATTGATGTTTTAGAAGCCTTAGAAAAGCTTAGAAGTAAAGGAATAAAATTATTTATTGCTACGGGGCGTCATAAATTGGAAATCGACCAGTTCAATGATTTTATTTTTGATGGATATGTTACTCTAAATGGTCAATATTGTTATACTCCGGAAAAAGTTCTATACAAAAACCCCATTGATAAAGACGCTGTAGAGAAAATCATTTCTTTTTCTGAAAATACAGAAAATGCGTATATGCTTTTTGGTGAAAACTTAGTAGGTATAAATAGAATAAACCAAAGGGTAGAAGATACTTTAAAACAGTTAAAAATTGAGAATTTTAAAATTGGAGATCTTCATTCTTTTATAGAAATGGATGTGTTTCAAATGATTAGTTTTACTCCTTCTGAAGAGGAAAATACACTAAAACGAGAATTCCCTAACTGTGATTTTACTCGATGGAATCCCTTATTTGTAGATATAAACCCAAAGGGTGGAAATAAAAAAGCGGGGATTTTAAAAATATTAGACTATTTCAACATATCTACCAACGAAATTATGGCTTTGGGTGATGGTGAAAATGATATCTCTATGCTAGAATTAGCTAAATATAGTATAGCTATGGGAAATGCTTCTGATTTAGTAAAATCTAAGGCAAATTATATTACTGATGATGTTGATAACCATGGAGTCATAAAGGCGTTGCAACATTTCAATATTTTATAGATTTTTACTTATAAACTTTCCTGCTAATTTAAAACACTACTTATGAAAAAATTATTCAAAATTATTGCCTATTTCCTATCTTCCATAATCGTTTTTATAATCCTTTATTTTTTAGCAGCAAATATTCTTTCGAGAATAGTTATTCAAAAAGAAAAAGACTTTTCTAAAGATTTGGCCATTTATATTTCAACGAATGGAATGCATACAGATTTAATATTACCGGTAAAAACCGAAACTATAGATTGGAGTAAGGAAATAAAGTATACAGACACGAAGGGAAAGGATAATATTCAAAAGTATATTGCTTTGGGTTGGGGAGATAAAGGTTTTTACTTGGATGTTCCAGACTGGGATCACGTGAAACCTTCCATTGCGTTTAAAGCTGCCTTTGGATTAAGCACCACAGCCATTCATGCTACTTATCTTAAAGAGGTAGTGGAAGACAAAGACTGTAAAAAGATTATGATTTCTAAAGAGCAATATAATAAGTTAGTAGAATTCATAAAAAATGATTTTCAACTAGATGGTAATGGTCATATAATAAACATAAAAACTGAGAAAACTTATGGCAGTAACGATGCCTTTTATGAAGCTACAGGTACTTACCAAATGTTTTACACCTGTAATACATGGGCAAATACAGCTTTAAAAAAATCTGGACTTAAATCTTGTTTATGGACTCCTTTTCAAGAAGGTATTTTTAGACTTTATAAATAAAAATTCTTAAATGAATCACTTAAATTTTACCTATGCCATCTATATTTTCCTTTAATTTCATATTCATAATTTTCTCATAAACACTTTTGGTAGTTTCTCCTGATTTAGAAAAATTAAAAATTGTCATTCCAGTATCTAAATTAAAGTAAAAATTCCCTTCCTCTGATCCTTTAATTGAAAACCATTGCAAAGCTCCATTTTGAGCTTGCACCCCTATCCAATAAATGGAAACCTTATCTAAGTTAAATTCTAATAATTCAAATTGTTTTTTAGTACCTCTAAAAAACAATTTACCTTCATGGGCATAAAGAATTCCACTACATTCAAAAGCTGCAAATTTAAAAAAAGCATTATTCTTTCTTTCAGAATTAATCCTCATTGGAGCATAAAATTCTACATTGGAAGGCAATGTATTAATAATATTTTTCCTTTTTCTTTTTCTTGATTGTGAAGTTAAAAAGGCTACTAAAAAAATTGGAACAAGTATTAACATAATCATTCCTAGCACCCCAAGGATCAATACAACCATTATATTCATAGTTTAGTTTTTTTGATTATGCTTTATATTCAACAATTGCTTTCACAAATGAAGCTGCATTTTCCAGAGGAATATTGGGAAGTATTCCATGTCCTAAATTGGCTATATAATTTCTGACTCCAAATTCACGAACCATTTGTTGCGCTTCATCGTAGATTTTCTGTGGAGATGAAAGTAATTTTGCCGGATCAAAATTTCCTTGTAGCGTTATCTTACCTCCAGAAAATTCTCTAGCTTTTTGTGGTGTAATTGTCCAATCTACTCCTAAAGCGGATGCTTTAGACTTTGACATAGCATCTAATGCAAACCAACAACCTTTTCCAAAAACAATAACTGGTGCTTTTTCTGCTAAAGCTTCTACAATCTGATTGATATATTTCCATGAGAATTCTTCGTAATCTTTAGGAGAAAGTAAACCGCCCCAACTATCAAAAATCTGTACCGCATCTACTCCATATTCAACTTTCTTTAAAAGATATTCTATGGTATAATCCGTGATTTTTTGTAATAGTATATGTGCTAGTTCAGTATTTTTAAAAGCAAAGGCTTTAGCTCTGTCAAAGGTTTTAGAGCCTTTTCCTTCTACGGCATAGCAAAATATGGTCCATGGACTTCCTGCAAAACCAATCAAAGGAATTTCGTTTTTTAACAGTTCTTTGGTTATAGAAATTGCTTTAAAAACATAATCTAAACTTTCTTCTACAGGTGCATTTTGCAATCTATCTACATCTTCTTTTGAAGCTATAGGATTTGCTAAAAATGGTCCTACAGATTCTTTCATTTCGAAAGGCATACCCATTGCTTGAGGAATGACTAAAATATCTGAAAAAAGAATTGCAGCATCCAAAGGAAAACGTTGGATAGGCATTAGCGTAATTTCTGCAGCTAATTCTGGAGTTTGGCAACGTGTAAAGAAATCGTATTGATCTCTCATAGCCCTAAATTCAGGTAGAAATCTCCCCGCTTGGCGCATCATCCACACCGGTGGTCTTTGTACTTCTTTTCCTTTTAGTGCGTCTAAAAATAAAGTATTTTTAATCATTGATGGTTTCTTTTATTAGGGTAAGTAATGACTCTTTAGTAGTTTCTTCAGGATAATAAACCGGTAGGTCTCCGGCTAAATCTTTCACTGCTTTAGCAGTGGTTTTACCGCTTACAAAAACCAAAGCATCTCGAGGTATTTGATTCATGGAAAGATAGGATTTTACAGCGGAAGGACTCATAAACACCAAAGCATCATACTTTTCGTTAACTTTAGTAGGTTTTAAAGTAGTTTTATAACATTCAATCCCTATAACCTCCACTCCATTTTTTCTTAAAGAATCAGGCAGAGTACTTAACGAAAGATTACCTTTAAAAAAAACATATTTTTTCACTTCTGTTTCTAACATTCTTTCTAAAAGATCTTCTGCATAATTAGAAATAAAACTTATTTCTCTATTTTGCCCAAACAATTCTTTAGCTGTATTTTTTCCTACCACATAAAAATCTCCTTCTAACTCTATATTTTTGATCGCTTGCACAGCATTTCCACTGGTAACTATAAAAGAATTAACCTCATTAGGAAGATAAGGAATTATCTGACTTTCTGGATAAATCTCTGTTTCTATAAAAGGAATATAATCAATTTGCAACCTCTTATCATTTTCTTCTGGAAGAGTGAATGTAGAGGTAACTAAAACTTTTTTCATTACTTAATTAAGTTTAGATAACAAATATAAAGTAATTTCAATTTATACGTTTATATTTCAACAATCATATTCAAAGACGGTTATAAACTAAGCATTCAAGTATCCTCATTCATTAGTCTTATTATTTAAAAATTTGTTTACTGTTTAATCCAATTATTAATGATTTGCCTTCCATAAAAAGTCATGAAAGATTCCGGATGAAACTGTAACCCTTTTAAATCCCAAGTGGTATGAGAGACTGCCATAATTGAATGATCTATACTTTCTGCTATCACTTTTAAGCTAAGAGGTAAACAATCTTTATCTGCCAACCAAGAATGGTACAATCCTACTTCAATGGTAGTAGGTAGATTTTGAAATATTTTTTCTTGCTTATTGATAATTATTGTTTTTTTTATTCCGTGATTTACTTTTTCAAGATTTAAAAGCTTTCCTCCTAAACATTCAACAATTGCTTGGTGCCCTAAGCATATCCCTAATATACTTTTAGTTTGTTTAAATTCTTCAATTACTGAAAATAGATTGGGGGTATTTTTAGGTATGTCCGGACCTGGTGATAAAACAATTTTATCAAATTTAATTAGATCTTCCATTTGTATCCTATCATTGGGAATAACTTCTAGGGTACAATTTAAGTTTTCATCGAAAAGTTGAAATAAATTTCCTGTAAAAGAATCATAGTTATCAATTAAAGCTATCTTTACTTTCATATATACAGTTAATTATTTTATATTTTTGTTTTTTTTAAATTTAATGAAAATAAATAGGAGTGCTATTGAAAAAATGAATGACCTGGGGAGGAAACAAATTCCTTTTCTATTCATTCTTGATTTCTCTGAAAATGAAAACATCATCCTTCCTCTCTCTAAAATTAGTCCTGAATCTATTTTATATGATTTTGAAGGATTCACAAATCTTACACCTAATTTATTTCATATAAATACAATTCCTAAACTTAGTTACACCTACCACCCCATTGCCTTTGCTGAATACGAAAAACAGTTTAATTTAGTGAAAAAAGAAATTGCTTTTGGCAATTCTTACCTCATCAATTTAACTACAGCAACCCCTATAGATGTAAACATAGATCTAAAGGATATTTTTTTGGTTAGCAAAGCTAAATATAAACTTTGGCTAGACCATCAATTTGTATGTTTTTCACCAGAAACTTTCGTTAAAATAAATAATGGGAAAATTTATTCTTTCCCGATGAAGGGAACGATAGACGCTTCTATTCCCAATGCTAAAAAAATTATTCTTGAAGATCTTAAAGAAACCTCTGAACATTATACTATAGTGGATTTAATTCGTAACGATCTTAATTTGGTTTCCAAAAAAGTGAAAGTGGATATTTTCAGATATCTGGATGAAATAAATACACAAAGGGGTAAGTTATTACAAGTGAGTTCCCAAATCAGTGGTGAATTAGAACCTAATTGGCAATGCAATATAGGTAACATCTTTCATAAACTACTACCTGCAGGCTCTATTACTGGAGCTCCTAAAAAAAGGACCGTTGAAATTATAAATTCTATTGAAACTTTCCCTAGAAATTTCTATACCGGTGTAGCTGGAATCTTTGATGGTAGATCAGTGAATAGTATGGTAATGATTAGGTTCATTGAAGAAACGATAGACCATAAATATCTTTATAGAAGTGGGGGAGGTATCACTTGCTTTAGTGAGGTTCAAAAGGAATATAACGAGTTAATTCAAAAAATTTATGTACCGATTTCTTGAAACTATTTTAATTAAAAATCATTCTTTTCAAAATATTGCCTATCATAATCAACGAGCCAATAATACTTGCCAATTCTTTTTTAAAAAGAAACTAGTCCAAGATATTTCTGAAGTAATTTCTATTCCTCCTGAATTAGAATATAAAGAAACTTATCGTTGTAGAATTATTTATACAGATATAATTGAAAAGGTTGAATTTATTCCTTACTTACAAAAACCTATCAATTCTATTCAGGTAGTTTATAACGATGATATTGAATATTCTTTTAAGTTTGAAAACCGAAGCGCTCTTGATGCCCTAAAGATAAATTCTTCGGCAGACGATATTCTAATTGTTAAAAACAACTACATTACTGATACTTCGATTGCAAATATCTTGCTTAGAAAATATGGTCAATGGTACACGCCTAAGCATCCTCTTTTGCATGGAACTGAAAGACAAAGATTATTAGATTTAAATTTTATCATAGAGAAGGATATCTCAATTGATTCTATCGATGAATACGACTCATTTTGTTTAATTAATGCTCTTAGACCTTTTTCGAATAATCATGTTCTTAGTTGTAAGAATTTAATTTTTTAACATTAGTTATTCCCTTAAAATTTGGTAATCGTGGATTTGTAGTACACAGCTTTCTCCTATTGCATAATAATCCTCACTGGAAAACCATATGCGCTTTCTCTGCCCTATAGCTTCAACTAAATAAGAACTTCCTAAAAAATAACTTTTTAAAACTTTAACTTGTAATTCTCCTTCTTCTTCCGCATAAAGCTGATGGGGATAAACTAGAATTTTAGTTGCTTCTATACCTTTAAATAATTCTGGAAAGTTTTCTTTGGTAAATATATTAATCTCACCAAATAAACGAGCAACATATTCATTTACCGGATTTTTATATAAATAACTAGGTTTGTTTTTTTGTACAATTTTTCCGTCTTTTATAATTACCATTTCATCTGCATATGCCAAAGCATCTTCTATTTCATGTGTTGCTAATAGAATTGAAATATTGTTTTCTTTAGCAAAATCAAAGACAGCTCTTTTTAATATATTCTTTTTAAAAGTATCAACCTGAGAAAAAGGTTCATCTAATAATAACAAGGAAGGAGTTTGGGCTAGAACTTTTGCTAAAGCTACTCTTTGTTTTTGCCCTCCGCTTAAATGTATACATTTAGTTTCTATAAACGAAGACATCTCTACCAAATCTAACAAGAAGAAAATCCTTTCTTGCTTTTCATCCATATCAATATTCGATAAAAATCTGCCTACATTATCTCCAACGGTTGCATAAGAATCTAATCCAAATTCTTGTTCTAAATATTTAAATTCCGGTTCACCAGGAACTAAATTTCCTTTCATCCCAGATAACTTTCTATGATTGTAATAAATTTCTCCTTCTTGCCATTCTAACATTCCATAAATAAGTTTCAAGATGGTGCTTTTCCCACTTCCACTTTCACCTATTAATGCTAGCATCTTCCCTTGTTCCAAGTTAAAAGATAAGCCCTCAATATTTTTTTTATCCTCGTTGTAAGAGAAAGATATATTTTTTACTTCTAACATGGTAACCATTCATTTAAAAATTCAATTGTTTATAAAGGTAGTTAAAACAAATGCTTTGCTAAATTATAAATTCATTTTAAATTTAACAACGTATCTACCAACATGATTAATTTAATAATCATCAACATTATCTTTAAGCTATTTCAACGATTTAATAAACCGTCTGAACGAAAAAAATTGATGTGTTTTTTAGCAGTAAATAGTATTTAAAATTACTTTATTACTCTCTAAAGCTGAGTATTCAATAATTAATCCATCTAAAACTGAAAATAAATAAATGGTTGAATATCCGAAGATTTTACTTGCGCCACTAGTATAACCACTATAAATAAAAATAACAAGGCAACAAGATATGGGGCTTTTTCTATTTTTGTTTTGAATGATTCTTCCCATTCCACTGGAGTAAAATGCAGAATAAAACCTACTAACATAAGAAAAAAGACCAATTTATATCCACTTATCATTTGTACGAGAATATGGGGCTCAAATTTATAGATCACCTGCCCTAACATAGTCCAGGCAGTTTGCATATCTGAAACCCTAAAGAATATCCAACAAAAGCATACAAAATGAAAAGTAATTATTACAGCTAACAGATTAATCCAAATATTAGATTTTTTATTATTTTTTTCAGTTATTCCAAAAATATTCATGTAGGTTTTATGAATGGCTAATGCTAGTCCGTGCATGGCTCCCCACAATATAAATCGCATAGAAGCCCCATGCCAAAGCCCTCCCAACAGCATGGTGGTCATTTGATTGAAACTACCAAAAACTGCTTTTTTCTTGTTGGAAGAAAGTAAAATAGACAGGGAGAAAAATCCTATGAAAATTACAGCGATCAACATTTGCCAATAACTCTGATTTTGAATTCCTACAATTCCCCATACCAATAATCCTATAAAAAAGAGTACCGGAAAGAAATACCCAAAAAAATTCCCGTATCGGTTTCCTCCTAAAGAAAAATAAAGATAATCTTTTAACCAAGAGGATAAACTTATATGCCAACGATGCCAAAATTCTGTAATATTTTTTGCCTGATATGGGGAATTAAAGTTTTTAGGAAAATGAAATCCTAATAATAACGCAATCCCGATAGCCATATCGGAATAACCAGAAAAATCACAGTAAATTTGCAAAGCATAACCGTAAATACCAAAAAGGTTTTCTATACCTGAATACAATTGTGGCTGATCAAATATACGATCTACAAAATTAGCACCTATATAGTCTGAAATTACAGATTTTTTAAATAGACCTATGGTAATTAAAAACATTCCTCGCCCAATCATGGACTTAGTTATAATCGTAGGACGATTATACAATTGGGGTATAAAATCGTAAGCTCTAATGATAGGACCTGCTACAAGTTGTGGGAAAAAAGAAACAAAAAAGCCGTAATCTAACAGATTTTTCACGGGTTTAATTTTATTCCTATAAATATCTATTATATAACTCATAGACTGGAAGGTAAAAAAAGAAACTCCCACAGGAAGAAAAATATCAATTTTCTTATACTCGTTATGAGTAACAGCATTAAAAGAATCAATTAAGAAATTGGTATACTTAAAATGAACCAATATCCCTAAGTTTACAGCCAAACTAAAAAACAATAATGTTTGTCTTGCAATCTTATTTTTTGCTTTGTACAAAACAAAGCCTACAAAAAAGTCGAAAAACACACAAAAGATAAGAACTAAGTAATAATAACCACTAGATCGGTAATAAAAATATAACGAGAATAGTATAACATAAATTACTTTTGGAAAGTGGGTACGATGTACTAGTGCATACCCTATCATAAAGAAAGTAAAGATGAAAACAAAAAAGCCGCTATTAAAAATTAATGGCTCTAGGGGATTGAAATAAAATTGTTCAATTAATTTATGTGCATCTATATTCTGAATGAATTTTTGAAACACATTCAGTTCTTTTGCTTCATTACTTAGTGGTAACATATTCTTTGTAAGAATTTATTAAGGCATTGTACAATAATTCCCCTTGTAGTCTATACCCTTTCGCATTGTAGTGTATTAAATCTTTACTAATCAATTGATTATTTTTCCAATTTTGTGCATTTCCAGTAATTTCTTGTAAATCCCAAAAAGCTAATTGATTTTCTTTGCAATAAGCAACTAAAATATCTCTAACCCTTTTCAATTTAGGGTTTTGATATTTTTTATTAATATATGAATTGGCTGGAGTAGTGATTAAAAACGGAACTTCTGGGTTATATTTCCTTAAATTAGTTATAAATTTATGTACTTCTGATTTGAAATCTTCCTCATCAAAATTTTTTCTAAAGGCCTCATTAGTTCCTAAAGAAATTATGATTAAATCAGGGTTTAAAAATGGAGTTTCTTCATTAAAGTATTCTGAGGTATCGTAATGATAATACTCTGCACCATTTACCCCTATGCTATGATAGACAATACCATTCTCCTCGTTTTCTGTATTTATGCCTAAGATGGTTGTATGTGTTTGTTCCAAACTTGTTTTTAAACTTAAAATTTCTACTTCATTCGTGGGTTGACTAAACTTAATTTTAGATACATTAGGATTCTTTTCATCAATAAAATTTTTTAGATTTATAACTTCTCCATGAATCAAATCTTTAGCAAATAAATCATAGCTTTTACCATCATTTTCAAAAAAAACAGTCATTGAAGAAAAAGCGTATTCATGGGGTAATCTAAATATAAAAGTTGAAGCTGAATCCAAGGACTTTAAAGATATTCCTCCAATCCCCGTTGGTTGCGGTATTAATGGTTTACAATTTCTTTTGCCTTCCCATTTAAACTGAGAAGTAGAAATAATATCATCTGGAGAATTTGTTCCGGCAACTTTATAAGGTACTATTAATCCTCTTCCTGCATTTCCAAAAACTTTTTGCAACTGCTTACGTGGTACTTGGGTAATTTGATTGGGTTGCAAATGTGAATCTCCAATATGTAAGATATTAATTTTACGGCTCGATGCTTGATCTAGTTTTTTAAAAAAGGGCTGTAACTCTTGGGAATTATGGATTACATTTTTATTCTCTTGAACAAATGAGTATGTATTTTCAATTGTTAATTGTGAACATCCATATTGAAACCCAAATAAAAATGCTACAATAAAAAAATAAAAGGATTTAGTTATTTTTATATCTTTCATATTCAAACAATAAACTTTTATATAGTGATGAACCTATTTCCTTGCCTCCTAAAAAATTTAGATGAGTATAATCTAAATTAGCTTTGGGTGGTTTAGACTTTACATAATTAACCATGGAGTTCTCCCCACCCATTGCCTCATACATATTCCAGAAAGCGATTTTATTTTCTGCGGCTACGGAACGCTGTGCATCTATCATTAATTTTATCGTTGGCATAGTCTTGTATTGACCATTAATTTTTCTACTTCTATCTCCTACACCTACTAACAATATTGCGGCTTGTGGATAAGCTTCTTTTACTTCAGCCACAACCTTATTCATCATACGGGTATACCAACTTAAGTCTTTAGTCTTTTCATTCACAGCGTTAATTCCATATTGTAATATTACTAGCTTGTAATCTTGGATTTTATTTAGGGCTTTATGCATTTCATCTGAACTAGATAAAAGTGATAAGCCTGAATTCCCTCTTAATGAAAAATTATCTACATAAACACCAGAAGATCCTTCAAAGGAAACCCCGTAAAGGTAGGTATTAGGGGAAGTTGAAAATGATAAATTTACATTTTTTGCAGGGTGATAATTTACCTCAACTATATTCATCAACGTCCCTGCCTCTGCCTTTACTTCTTGAGTTTCTTTATCTGTCTCTACTTTAATCTTTAAAGTATTTGGAGTTTGATAAAAAAGTCGAAACCCGGGAATGTATTCTGTTCTAGATGAAAAATTAGTTCCATAAAAAGAAGCTTCATTTCCCGTTAAAGGGATTGTACATATTCCAAAGGGTGGATAAGGAACTTTTTCTTTAGGGTTATGCACCGCATCAAAATTTTTAAAACCTTTGAAATTTTCTTTTATTGTTTGTCTAAATTGAGCAACTTCTGAAGCAATGGGAACCCATCCCACTCCACTTCCTCCAAACTTATCTTGCAACAAATTTCTAAAATCTCCAGATAAAATATCTCCTTCAATGAAACTATCACCAAAAAAAGCTATACGAACTTTATCTTTTTCTAAACTTATATTTTGTAGATGATGAAATAAATTCCCAAAATAATTCTGATCTTCAGAATAATCTTCTATACAGATTTGCCCTTCTGGACATTGGATCTTATTCTGCGGTTTTATTGCTACTATTGGTAAATTTTCTTCTACCGTGGGTACTTCATTTTCAACATCTGAGAACATATCTATAGTCTTCAACTCATATCCCATTATATTGATAGGAGGAAGATAACGCATAGCAATCAATCCCGCTAAAAAAATTAGGCATAGTATAGGAATATAAAAGGTTTGATCTTTTTTCACTTTCTTTTAAAAAAAATTAAATCTAAATAGTTAGTTTTGAAACATAATTATTTCACAATCTTTTCGTTAATATTATAAAATATAATTAATGAAAAACGTTTTTTTGGGTAGTTTTATTACATTTTTTTTTATATTTTCTTGCAACAAAGATAATACAAATCAACACTCTAATAATATAAATGTAAACAATTCATTAAAAACAAAATCTCAAGAATATACTATAGATACTAATATCAGTTCAGTTAATTGGACCGGCTATAAAATTGAAAAGTCATTAAATCTAAGCCATTTTGGAACGCTATCTTTTAAAAAAGGATTTTTAAAAACCAAAAATAATAATGTTGAAAGTGGAATTTTATATATTGATATGAATTCTATAAAAAACCATGACATTCAAAATTCCTCCCAAAACAATAAATTAATAAATACTCTTAAAAACAAAGATTTTTTTTCTGTCACTAAATATCCTATTGCTGAATTTGTTTTAAACTCTGTACAAAAAATTGATGGAAATTCTGACTTTAATTTTTCACTTATTGGTACTTTAAAAATAAAAGGTCAATCAAAAAATATTCGTGTTAAAACAAATATTAGAAATGAGAATGATAAATTATTTCTAAATACTGAGAAATTCTCAATCAACAGAAAAGATTTTAATTTAAACTATCAAGGATTGCCTAATATTCTTATTCAGGATCATTTTGATTTACAAATCAGCCTAGTTGCCAATTCTAAAAACACTTGCAACTAGATTTTCAATTTTAAAATTTACTGAAATTATTGCATTTTTGCACTAACATGATTGTTTGCATTGCAGAAAAACCAAGTGTTGCTAAAGATATAGCTAAAATACTTGGTGCTATACATAGAAAAGATGGATATTTTGAAGGGAATGGCTACCAAGTCACTTGGACATTCGGACATTTATGTACACTGAAAGAACCTCACGATTACAATCCTAATTATAAATATTGGAATTTAGAGGACTTACCTATCATTCCCTCTAGTTTCGGAATTAAACTAATCGCTAACCGAGGGATTGAAAAACAGTTTAAAATCATTGAAACCTTAGTTGCAAAGTCCGATGAGGTGATTAACTGTGGGGACGCTGGCCAAGAAGGAGAACTTATTCAGCGCTGGGTTTTATTAAAAGCCAAATGCAAAGCACCAATAAAACGGTTATGGATTTCATCTCTTACAGAGCAATCCATTCAAGAGGGTTTTCAGAATCTTAAAGATTCCTCTTCCTATGAAAATTTATATGCAGCTGGAAGTGCTAGAGCGATTGGGGACTGGTTACTGGGAATAAATGCTACTCGCCTGTTTACAAAAAAATTTGGAGTAAATAAAACTTTACTATCCATTGGAAGAGTTCAAACTCCCACTCTAGCCATGATTGTACAACGACAAAAAGAAATTGATTCTTTTGTGGTCGAGGAGTATTGGGAATTAAAAACTATTTATAAGGATACAGAATTTAACGCCGATATAGACCGTTTGAAATCTCAAGATAAAGCCAATAAAGGTTTAGAATATTTAAAAAAATACCCTTTAATTATTCTTTCTTTTGAGATTAAGGAGGGAAGAGAAAAAAACCCTAGATTGTTTGATTTAACCTCTTTACAAGTGGAAGCTAATAAAAAGTATGGATTCTCTGCAGAAAATACATTAAAACTTGCGCAAAGCTTATACGAGGAGAAATATATTACTTATCCCAGAGTTGATACAACCTATTTGTCCGAAGATTTATATCCAAAAATTACAAATATTCTTTCCAATTTAAAACCCTATGAAAATTTCATCAACAGTTTACTGAATAATCCGTTACCAAAATCTAAAAATGTTTTTGACGATACAAAGGTTACCGACCACCATGCTATAATTCCTACCCATATATCTCCTACAAATCTCTCTTCGGATGAAAATAAAATTTATGATTTAATTGCCAGAAGATTTATTGCTGCATTTTATCCAGAATGTAAAATATCTAATACTTTAGTTACCGCAAAAGTGGGTGAAGTACCCTTTAAAACATCTGGCAAACAGATTTTAGAACTTGGATGGAGGGAACTTTATAAGAATGAGAGAAAAGATAATAATGGAAATGGGGAGAAAATCTTGCCTATTTTTATAAAAGGAGAAACTGGAAGTCATGAACCCTTTATACATCAGGGTAAAACCACCCCCCCTAAACCTTATACAGAGGCTAGTTTATTAAGAGCTATGGAAACTGCTGGCAAACAAGTGGACGATGAGGAAATGCGAGAATTATTAAAGGACAATGGCATCGGACGTCCATCTACTCGTGCCAATATTATTGAAACTTTATTGAAAAGAAATTATATTGAAAAGAAAAAAAAGAATATCTACGCTTCTTTAGCTGGCATAAGTTTAATTGATACGATTCAAAATGAGCTTTTAAAAAGTGCTGAATTAACCGGGGTATGGGAAAAGAAACTTCGTTTAATTGAAAAAGGTGAATATAAATTAGACATTTTTAAAGAAGAATTAATTCTCATGGTTAAGGAAATTACAAATGAAGTAAAAGCCAGTAATTATAAAAAAATATCAACAGAATCAGTTTCAACTTATAAACGCGAAAAAAATAACTCTCTTCCCCAAAATAAAAAGACCGTAATGAATGATAAATTGCTTTGTCCAAAATGTAAATCCAATACATTAATAGCGGGTAAATCAGCCTTCGGTTGTTCAGATTTTAAAAATTGCAATTTTAAAATTCCCTTTGTAATTTATGGTAAAAAGTTAACCTATAAACAACTGAATGATTTAGTTACCAAGGGAAAAACTTCTAAAATTAAAGGCTTTAAATCCCCAACTGAGAATAATTTTTTTGAGGATATCCTTTGCTTAGACGATAATTTTAGAATTATATTTGGAAATGAAAATCTAAAAATTGAATAATTATGGGATTTTTTAAAGAATTTAAAGAGTTTGCACTTAGAGGTAGTGTTATTGATCTTGCCATTGGGGTAATTATAGGAGGTGCTTTTAATAAAATTGTAAATTCATTGGTTGAAGATATAATAACTCCTTTAATTCTTGATCCGGCTTTGAAAGCTGCAAGATTAGACAACCTTTCTCAATTGGTAATTCCTGGAACTACTGTTAAATATGGAAATTTTTTATCTATAAGCCTTTCCTTTATAATTATTGCCTTCTGTTTATTTTTAATAATCAAAGGAGTAAATAAAATGAGAAAAGATGAAGATGATAAAAAGATTGAGCCTACTCCTACTAAACCTTCACAAGAAGAGTTGTTAACTGAAATTCGTGATTTATTAAAAAATAAAAAAAGCTAAGCCTAGGCTTAGCTTTTTTATTATAATTTATTTTTTTTAAAACCTCATTCCTAAGGTTAATACAAAATTGTTTTGAGTATTTTGAACCTTTCCTAAAATTGGATTCTCTAAACTAAAATTAACATTTGTATTTTGCGAAGGATTAAAAAAGTCTCCAGACAAAGAGGTGTAATAATCCGATTTTATATATTGATATGCGAAATCTGCAAAGAATGGTCCCATATCATATCCTACCCCCAATGAGAATTTATTTTTAGCCCCTGCTAAATAGTTTTTCACATATACAGGATCAGAATTTAAATCAAAAGATCCAGCTATAGTTTTGTCTTTAACCGGAGAAGTCATATAAGAGTACCCTGCTCTCAATTTAAGTTCTTTATATCTATATTCTAAACCGGCTCTATATTCTTGAGAATTTTTTGTGTAAAGATTAATAAAATTATTATTCAATCTATAATCTATATCTCCACCACCAAAATTCATATTATTATTAAAATAATTTAAAAAATCAACATTAAATGCCAAGGAATTATCATCGTTAATTATATTGGAAGCATATGCACCACTCAAGACCAATTTTCCAGCAGTGGTATTTTTATTTCTATCATAATAAACATAATTACCTATAACATTATTGGATTCATCGAAATTATAAATCCATCGATAATCATTTATATTCGACCACCAAACAGGTGAGTGATAAGCTATACCCAATCTTATTTCAGGAGTAACCTTACCTATAACCCCTACACTTAAACCAAAACCATTCGCTTCTTGGTTGTAAGGAGTTAGTTGTTCATTAAATGGCATGTATTCACCGTCAACAGAACTTCTTTGCGCATAGGTAGAATTTCTGTCAACATTTAAATATTGCCAATCCAAGCCCACCCCAAAGTAAAACCTATCCATGTAATTAGTTCCTAAACTAAATTTCATTTTAGATTTATATCCGTTTGTATATATATCATAGTTCTCCATGCTGTAGGTTTGCATTTCTCCATTTGCTCCTGGATACAGATAGGATAAATTTTTATTTTTACCAAAATAAACATCATTATCTAATCTTTGATAAGAATAGTTAACGCCCAAGTTTACACGTAAGGGTTGTGATTCTTGACCTAGAGCTAGCACAAAACCAACTCCGGGAATATTAAAATTAGTATTTGTGGTCGAATTAGAAGCGCTTCCCATGGATGCCTTATTTTTATGAGACGAAACACTCATGGTTAAACTAGCTTCAGAGTTTCTGAAAATCCCTAATCCAGCCGGGTTGGTTTCAACAGCACTTATGTCTCCACCCAAAGCCCCCATTGAACCACCCATACCTATACTCCTAGCGGTTCCACTAGAGCTTGAATTATCTCCATATAAATTTAAAAGGTCTGAAACATCATTTGGATAAAATTGTGTAGTCTGTGCTTTTCCTATTTGGAATATGGCTAACAAACCCAATCCACATATTAACTTTTTTTTATTCATTATTTCATATTATTTAAAAAATAAAACCCATTATCTATCTTCTACTTCCTACAGATCCGCTTCTTGCTCCGCCACCTATGGAACCGCCTCTACTTCCTCCCATAGAGCCGCTACCAAAACTACCTCTACTTCCTGCACTTGGCGAAGAATAAGATGGAGATGATGAACGTGAACCTACTCCATAGCTCCTACCTGAATTTCCAATAGAACTACTTCTAGAACCCCTATTGATAGTGCCTGTTGAGCTTCGCGTTCCATTGTTAATTGTTCCTCCTGTATATCCCCTTACTCTACCTGATGAATTTGCTCCTGTATTGTTAGGCACTCTTGAATTTGAATTCCCTATCACGCTTCCTCTAGTCCCTGATACCACTCCGCTTCTTGATCCAGAAATTGTTCCTGTTCGACCGCTGGACATCGTATTACTTCTTACAGACTGTCTTTGGATATCTCTTATTTGTTGGCTTCTTGATACTGTGTAAGATCTACCTAAGTTTGTACTTGAGCTACTTCTTCCAGAAGTGTACGCAGATCTTGGTCCATAATTGGGATAATTGTAGTATCCTCCAGGACGGTTCCATGTAGATCCATAATAGGGTCTTCCTCCCCAATAATTGGAATAAGGTCTGTAATACCATCCTCCGTAAGGGTAGCCCCAATAACTACTACCCCAATATGGGCTTCCCCAATAGGAATTGCCCCATCCCCAATTGGACCAACCCCAACCAAAACCAATGGAAAAACTACTGTTCCATCCGCCATAACTGTTCCATCCCCAATAAGGATTTCCCCAGTACGAGCTATAAAATGGGCTATATCCTCCGTAATAATAATTATTAACTACTGTGCCTCCATCATCTCCCCATCCATTTTCATTATTCAACCCATTGTATGCGGATGTATTTGAATTCGTATTGGAATTTGAATCCTCGTAAAGCAAATCGCTAGCATTGGGTGTAGTATCTATGTATTTTTTCCCTATACGAACATGGGATTGTTCTGTATCTTTAGATCCATCATCATTATACACATAACTATAAGACTGAGAAACATTATTTGTTCTTTGTTTTTTTTGGACTTTATTAGGATTATAGTAAACACCATCCTCCCCGGCATAAGAGGTTTGACCAACGTAACATGAAGTTAAAACTCCGGATAATAAAGTGGTAACACTTACTAACATTCCAAGCCGCATAATATTATTTTTAACAATCTTCATGATATTTTTTTTAATAATTTTATAAATTTTACCTTTGTAATTAAATAATAATTCATATATTTTGCTTAAAGAAGAGACAAAAGTCATACCAAGTAAGCCTTTTTTTACATGCTACTATAAAAACGACACAATATCATTTTTAGTATGACAATTTAAGTATTATAAAGTTTAAAATTTAAAATAATTATGGCGACACTTACATCCAGAGAGGATGATTACAGTAAATGGTACAATGAATTGGTAATCAAAGCAGATCTGGCAGAAAACTCGGGGGTTAAAGGCTGTATGGTGATTAAACCTTACGGGTTTGCTATTTGGGAAAAAATGCAAAAACAACTGGACCAAATGTTTAAAGATACCGGTCACGAAAATGCTTACTTCCCTCTATTCATACCTAAATCTTATTTATCTAAAGAGGCAGACCATGTAGAAGGTTTTGCGAAAGAGTGTGCCGTAGTTACTCATTATAGACTAAAAAATGCCCCAGATGGTAGTGGAGTTATCGTTGACCCTGATGCTAAATTGGAAGAAGAACTTATTGTTCGTCCTACTTCTGAAACTATTATTTGGAATACATATAAAAACTGGGTAAAGTCCCACCGAGATCTTCCCATTCTTATTAATCAATGGGCCAATGTTGTTCGATGGGAAATGAGAACTCGTTTATTTTTACGTACTTCTGAATTTTTATGGCAAGAGGGGCATACGGCTCATGCAACTAAAGAGGAAGCTGTTGAAGAGGCTAAAAAAATGCAAGGGGTGTATGCAGATTTTGTTGAGAATTTTATGGGGGTCCCTGTAATTAAAGGAACTAAATCTCCGGCGGAGCGTTTTGCCGGGGCAGAAGACACTTATACTATTGAAGCGATGATGCAAGACGGTAAAGCCCTTCAGGCTGGAACTTCTCACTTCTTAGGACAAAATTTCGCCAAAGCTTTTGATGTAAAATACCAATCCAAAGAAGGGAAACAAGAACTTGTATGGGCTACTTCTTGGGGGGTTTCCACCCGTTTAATTGGTGCTTTAATTATGACTCATTCCGATGATCATGGGCTGGTACTTCCTCCGAACATAGCTCCTATTCAAATAGTTATTGTTCCTATACATAGAACCGAAGAACAACTAGAAGAAATCTCTAATCTGGCCAATGATTTAAAGAAACAATTAAATCAATTAGGTATAAGCGTAAAATTTGATGATAGAACTGAATATAAACCAGGATGGAAATTTAATGAATATGAATTAAAGGGTGTTCCAGTTAGAATAGCTATTGGACCGAAAGACCTTGAAAATAAACAGGTAGAAATTGCTAGAAGAGATACATTAGAAAAACATTCACATCCCATTGAAGGACTCGTAGATCATCTTAAAAATCTATTAAACCAAATTCAAGAAAATCTTTACTTAAAGGCTAGAAACCATAGGGATTCCTTAATTACTAAGGTTGATAGCTACGAAGAATTCAAAACAGCGCTTAAAGAGAAAGGTGGATTTATCTCTGCTCATTGGGATGGTTCTATGGAAGTTGAGGAGAAAATTAAGGCTGAAACAAAAGCTACCATTCGTTGTATTCCTTTAAATGCTCCTGAAGAAGAGGGTATTTGTATTTATTCCGGAAACCCTTCTAAAAAAAGAGTTTTATTTGCTATTGCGTATTAATTATCAAAAATATTACAAACACTTTTTTAATAAAAAAGTGTTTGTATAAACTAAACAAACTACTTATGAAAAAATATTTTAAAGCGATCCCTATCAGCTTATTTACAATTTTAATTTGTTATGCCTTAGGCTATTTTTCAATTGAATATATAGATAGCTATGCCCTAACCATATTTTTATTTTTACCTAGTTTACTCGGCTTTTTACCTTCTTGGATTGTTTTAAAACAAAAGAATAATTCAATTAATGTTTATCGTTTATCCATTTATAACTTGATTATATCTTTACTCTTCCTGCTTATTTTTGCATATGAAGGATTGATCTGTATAGTGATGGCATTTCCTATATTAGCTTTATTAACTGCTATAGGTACTTATATTGCTAAAATAATATATAAATACAAATTCCAAAACAAGTCTATAGGAATAGTAATTTTCTTCTCATCTGTTTTATTCTTAAGTTTTGATTCTTTAAATAAAAATGTTACACTTATTCCTGTTTCAACAAGTGTTGTCATTCAAGCACCTATAGAAACTGTATGGCAAAATGTGATTGAGTTTGATTCAATTCCTACTCCTAAAGAATTTATTTTTAAAACGGGTATTGCATATCCAACACATGCCAACATTGTAGGTACGGGAGAAAACGCTATCCGTTATTGCAATTTTACAACCGGTAGTTTTGTTGAACCTATAACCCATTGGGGGCTCCTACATTATTACAATTTAGTGTTTTAGAGCAACCCACCCCTATGAATGAATTAAATCCTTTTTGGGATATACAACCTCCGCATTTGAATGGATATTTTTTATCAAAAAAAGGAGAATTTAAATTATCACCTATAAATCAAAAAGAAACTCAATTAACAGGAACTACTTGGTATGAAGTAAATGTAAAACCTGAATTCTATTGGAAATGGTGGTCAGATTTCATCATTCACAAAATACATTTGCGGGTACTTAACCATATTAAAGATCAAAGTGAAAAAATATAATATTATTTTTAGTTAAGTTTGCTTATATATGAATCCAACTGCTTGGCATGGGAATGAAATTAGCATCCCTCTTTCATCCTAAAGCAAAATTATGGATACAGGGAAGAAAGAATGTTTTTACTAACATACAAAGCAAAATCTCTAAAAATGATAAAGTTATTTGGATGCATGCTTCTTCTTTAGGAAAATATGAGCAAGGACTCCCTGTGCTTAACGCATTAAAATATAGATGTCCTAATTATAAATTTGCCGTAAGTTTTTTTCCCCTTCGGGTTACGAAGTGGTAAAAGATAAATCTTGGGCAGATATTGTCTTTTATCTTCCTTTAGATACTTCTCTTAATGCCAAAGAATTGATTAAGGCATTGCATCCTTCCTGTGCTATTTTTGTAAAATATGATTTTTGGTTTCACTTATTGAATGAACTTTCAAAGAATAAAATCCAGACCATTTTTATTTCTTATAGTTTATATACTTACATCATTTATACTTTTTTAACTTTTTTAATAAAAACTGGATAATCCTTATAGTGCATCATATATCATTTAAATTAACATATTCAGACTTAAATGAGTAATTTATATTATTTTAATATAAATATGTATTTTTACACCTGTTAACTTTTAAAAAGATACATGAATGAACTTAAGTGATAAATCCATAAAATTTTATACATTATTTTCTCTAATATACATATTCCCCTTACTTTTAGCATTGGAGAACTACTATTATATTGATGATTTAGCAAGAAGTCTTTGGGGATTTGGATGGGATCATGATGGGAGAATATTATCTACTAAAGTTATACAGTTAATATCCTTTGGAGAGAAATCCATTGATCTTTTCCCTTACTCCAATATTTTAGCATCCCTGATCCTAGCTTTAGGAGGGTTCTTTATTTCTGAAATACTAAAAATTGAAAAAAATCAAAAAATAAAATTTAGCGGATTACTCTTATTAACTAGCCCTTTCATGCTTGAAAATATAAGTTATAAATGGGATTCTCTCCCTATGTCTGTTTCTATAATTTCAGTAATTATACCTTTTCTTTTTATTAATAACTATAAAAAATTTATAATTACATCTACATTAGGTTTGATAATTTGTTTATTTACCTACCAAGCCTCTATAGTTATTTATGGGTTGATTACATTTTGTTTAATTATTTCTTATTCTATAAACAAAACCGAAATAAAAGAAATTATATATTTACTAAAATTTACTTTAATTTCTTGTATATTATCTTTTTTATTATTTAAGGCTACTATTTTATTTTTAAATATTGATTATAAAAATAGAGATTCAACTATATTTTCTTCCCCAGATACCTTTATTTTATTAAAAAATAATACAAAAAATTCTTTTAGATTGATTAAAAAAGCTTTCAATCTACCATTAAAAAATCATTTTTTCACTAACCTTTATTTTATTTTCTATTTCGATAGTGAAAATATTTTTATGTAAAAAAAAATGGTTGTTAAAAATAATAATTTTAATTGCATCATCATTCATACCTTTGATTATAATTTCAATATTAATTATACAAAAAGATGCTTGGTTTACCCCTAGAACTTTAATAGGATTTCCTTTTTTTATTTATCCTCTATTAATATTAATTAATTTTTATTCCGAAAAATTATGTAAATATATTAGTATTACATTCATCATCATATCTCTTCCTTTAATGGCTGTATATGCTAATTCTTTAAAGAATCAAAATAAATTTGAAGAATTTCTCATCAAAGATATATATGAAAAAATTGATATTCATCACAATAATAAAAATATCGCTTTTTATGGAGTTGAACCATGGGCACCTGAAATAGAAATTCCTATTAATAATTTCCCTATAATTTAAGTACTCATTCCCAGATATATGAGTAATGATTGGTACTGGGGAGGTATTTTATTATTAAAAAAAACATATTCAACTAATCCTAAATTTTTAGGAATTTTTGAACAGAAACAGTACAAGGAACTCATAAAAAGAAAAAAAACAATCCCTATTACAACTAAAACTAACTTTTATTACATTAGAGAAGACCAATCAAACATAATTATAGATTTCAATAAAGAAGAAGATTAAACTTTATAATAAAAAGAGTTATATTTTTTCAATATATTCTTTTTTAATTAAGTTTGTTCTTAATGAATTCAACTTTTTATAACCTAGGAATCCAACTACTTGGCATGGGAATGAAATTAGCATCACTTTTTCATCCTAAAGCAAAATTATGGATACAGGGAAGAAAGAATGTTTTTAATTACATACAAAGCAAAATCTCTAAAAATGATAAAGTTATTTGGATGCATGCTTCTTCTTTAGGTGAGTATGAGCAAGGACTCCCTGTACTTAACGCATTAAAAGATAGATATCCTAATTATAAATTTGCTGCAAGTTTTTTTTCCCCTTCGGGATACGAAGTGGTAAAAGATAAATCTTGGGCCGATGTTATCTTTTATCTTCCTTTAGATACTTCTCTTAATGCTAAAGAATTGATTAAGGCATTGCATCCTTCCTGTGCTATTTTTGTAAAATATGATTTTTGGTTTCATTTATTGAATGAACTTTCGAAGAATAAAATTCAGACTATTTTTATTTCTTCAATTTTCCGTGAAAATCAAATTTACTTTAAACCTAATGGTAAATGGATGGTTTCCATTCTTAAAAATATAAACCATTTTTTTGTTCAAAACGATAAATCTTTGAGACTATTAAACTCTATACATATATCTCAAGCTACTGTAGCTGGAGATACTAGATTTGATAGGGTAAAGATGTTGTTAAATTTAAAACATGATTTGCCTTGGCTAGCTCAATTCAAACAAAATAACACATTGGTTATTGCTGGTAGTACATGGAAAAAAGACGATGAATTGTTTATAAATTACATCAATTCAAATACTAATAAAAAGCTTAAGTTTGTAATTGCTCCTCATAATATGAATAAAGAGTACTTTAATGATTTAAAATATAAGTTTAATTGTAAAGTTTTATTCTATTCGGAGATTAACCCGGAACTTAATCTAAGTGATTTTTCAGTTCTCATTCTGGACACCATTGGCATTTTAAATTCAGTATATTCTTATGGAGATATTTCTTATGTTGGAGGAGGGTTCGGAAAAGAAGGTGTCCACAATGTTTTAGAACCTGCGGTTTATAATCAACCCGTAATTTTTGGACCGATCTATGATAAATTTATAGAAGCAGAAGAGTTGTCTAACTCAAACGGAGGAATAGTTATCAAAAATCAATTAGAGTTTAATTCAATTATTAGTTCTTTAGTTTTAGACCCCGATTATAGAAATTCTTTGGGAGGTAAAGCTCAAAATTATATATTGAATAAACCTAATTCCACCCAAATTATAGTAGATTATTTAGACAATCAATTATAAATTTTCTTATATATTTTTTATCTCTATTTTTATAGGGTT
Source organism: Apibacter muscae (assembly GCF_007845635.1). Classification (GTDB taxonomy): domain Bacteria; phylum Bacteroidota; class Bacteroidia; order Flavobacteriales; family Weeksellaceae; genus Apibacter; species Apibacter muscae. The sequence continues at coordinate 185,681 of NZ_SELG01000031.1, forward strand.
AAAAAATATAGGATTTTTTATGGATAAAAACCCGTATATCTTTTATTTATTATTTTTAATTATAGGAATTTTTTTAGGAGATTTTTTATTATTTAATTTCTATTTTTTAATCTCCATATTAGGGATTCTTTTCACTACTTTATTCTTTATTAGAAAGAACATAAAACTTAGAATTACTTTCTCAATACTTTTATTTATTTTTTGGACTGTCCTTGGAACTACTTTAGTTAAAATAAACTCATTTTTACCTCTGCATCATTATATTTATTTTAAAGAGGATAATGCTATACAGTTCATTTCTGTCACAGTTAAAGAACAAGGCAATTCCAATTCTAAAAGCAGAAAATATGTTGCAGAGGTGAACCAAATTGCCAACAAGGACAAATTTTATTCCACTTGTGGAGATGTGTTACTTTTAGTAGATAAAGAAAAATTTAATTCTGTTTTAACCTTAGGGAACCAATATGATTTACTTGTAGAATTGAAAGACCCAATCAAACCTTTAAATCCACATCAATTTAATTATTCCCAATACTTGCAACAACAATACATTTTGCAAATGGCTGATGTGAAAAAAATTCTGTCGATAACCCCTCATCAATCCATTCTATATAAAATAAAAAATCTTAATCAGAGAGTTGTTGAAAAAATAAATCATTCCAATCTTTCTAAAGGATCTAAGGAATTTTTAAAAGCTTATCTACTCGGTGATCGTTTTGAAATGGATAAGAATACCTTAGAGGCTTATTCCCAATCTGGAATTATGCATTTAATAGCCATTTCGGGAATGCATATTGCTTTTATATTTAGTATAATTTTCTCTGTTTTTCATTTATGCTTAGGGAGAAAAAGGAGAACTTTAGTAATTATAATTTCTCTTTTCTTTGTTTGGTTATTCGCAATATTGGTAGGTCTTTCATCTTCGGTATTTAGAGCCTGTTTAATGATAAGCTTGTTTTATATTTTTGAATTATTAAAAAGAATTTCAAATATTTATCACAGCATTGCTCTTTCTGCCATTGTCATTTTATTAATAAACCCTTATGAAGTCTATTCCATTGGTTTTCAATTGAGCTACTGCGCTGTATTTTTCTTATGTTGGCTTGCTAAACCTCTATCTTTAATACTAAAAACCAATTACAAAGGATTCAATCAATGGATTATAAATCCATTGTCTGTAACCCTTGCGGCACAATTGGGTACTTTGCCATGGGTAATCTTCTATTTTCATCAATTCTCCTTACTATCCATACCATTCAATTTTATCATAATTCCGTATTCATTTATCATTACTTATGCTTCAATTGTTGAACTTTTATTTCTTTATCTGCCTAATGATTTTCATTCCTACTCTGCATTTATTTATGATTTTCTAATAAAATTACTGGTAAATTCAACCTCATGGATTTCTTCACAAAATACTTTTATGTATAAAAATATTCCTTTGGGACTAGTGGAAGCATTATTTTTAACTTTCAGCTGTGTAAGTATTCGGTATATATTTAAAAGTCCTTATAAACTCAAATACTTTTTTCCTTTTTTATTAAGTTTAATAGCTTTTCAAATTACTAGATTAAGCTTAAAAATTAAAAACGATTATAAAAAGCAAGTGATCGTTTTTCATCACACTAAAACTTTGGTGGGTTTAAGAAACGGAAATCAACTTTTAATTTTAAAAGATTCAACTCTAAACCTTGCTGATATACAAAAGCATATTCTTATTCCTTACGAGGCTGGTGAAAGAATTTCGAATACTGAATATAGAAATTTTTATTTAGATAGAGATTATTTTTGGGAAGGTAAAATCATTAAAGCTTTAAACTATAAACAACTATCAGCACTAAATACAAATAAAACAACAATTATTGTATCTTCTTTTGAACCGTCCATAAAAAAGTCAAATTCTCATTCAATAATTATCTCAGATTCTCAAGCTACAAAAAGTAATGATTTAGGAGTCCCTTCCAAAGAAAATGTATGGATTACTAGCAAACAAGGGGCTTACATTACTTCCCTTCCTTAGCATAATATTCATCAATTTGACTTTTTAAATCCTTTAGAGCTTCCAAAAAGTCTTGAGCTGGAAAATATCCTGTAACTACCGTTAATGTTTGACCTTTGTCGTCTACTAAGGCTATGGATGGATATCTTAATTCTCCGTTCAAAAGACTATAAGCCAAAGACTGCACTCCCACTCTACCGTCGGTAACCCAAGAATAATATTTTCCTTTAAATTTTATATCGTCTTTGGATTCTGCGTTAAGCTTTACAGGTATAAAATTTTCATTTACGTATTCTGCCACGGACTGATTGTTAAATGTATTTCTATCCATCAACTTGCAAGGTCCGCACCAATCCGCATAAACATCTATCAACATTAAACGTTTATCGCCCTTTTGCTGTAAACTATCTGCATTTTCAATATTCATCCAATTGATTAAATGATTTTCTTGGCTTATCAAAAAATTTAATGAGAATATACTTATAATTATTACTGAAATAAACTTCATTTTAAAAGTTGGATTTAATTTTTACACTAATATAACTTACTTCTACAAAAGTAAAAATTAATCTCATTTAATTAATTTTAAATTATTATTTTTGGTTCGTATAAAATTTATATTTTTTACTTTAATAATTTAATTATTATATTTATTTTATTTTTTTTAAATAATATTATAACAAAATTAAAACTAATATTGCCATAATGAGATTTTTTTTTACTTTCTTACTTTCATTACTTTTTAGCCTTAAAAGTCTATTCGCTCAAGAAGTTATTGTACCCAATGTTACCATAAATGATCATAATGGTATTTCTGAAATCATAAACATTGACTGTGCTTATAACTTTTACAACGACCAACCCAACAGAATTAAATTAACTGCAAACTATAGCGATATACGAGTCACCAATGACTACACTGTAGCTTCAATAGAGTATAATCCTGTAGTAGATTTTGGTGCTGGATCTTTAATTCATATTGAAAGAAAAGATGGCATCAGAGATGATGCTTTTAGCTCCAAAATACCATTGCCTTTTAAATTTTGTTTCTACGGAAAAGAATATTCCAGCATTGTAATTAGTGACAATGGGGTAGTTAGTTTTAATACTTTGTATGCCAATGAAGAAAATCCTTACACGATTAGTGGAAGCATTCCAAATTCTAGTCTTCCTATTGCTTCCATTTTTGGAGCTTATCATGACATGCAACTAGTGGATGAAAATAAGGCTAGTAAAGATTTGGTAAAAATATACGTGGAGGGTACAGCACCTTATCGAAAATTTATTATCAATTACAATGAAATTCCACAATTTAGTTCAAACAAAAAGTCTACTTCACAAATTGTTCTTTATGAAACTACAAATGTTATTGTTATTTATGTAAAGAATAAAGATTTAAACAGCACTACAAGTAAAGAGCGGAAAGCTTTAATCGGTATTACCAATGCTACTGGATCTAACGGTATTGCTGCCCCAGGAAGAAATACAGGAGAATGGGAAGCAAAAAACGAAGCTTGGAGATTCTTACCTTCAGGCAGTTCAAGCATATCTGTTAAGTGGTACGACAGTTATAATAAATTAATTGGTTCGAATCCTACGTTGGTTGTTAATCCCAGCGTAGATACAAAATATAAAGTTGTTGTTACTTATAGCTTATGTACTACAGTTACTAAAGAATCCGAAATTGAAGTTAAGTTTCTACCGGACTTTCCAACCGCAAATAACGTGGAGATGGACCAGACTGCAATTCCATGTCTAAACGAAGGTGAAACGGCTGAAGTGGATTTAACCAAATTTCAAAAATCTATAAATAGCAGGGACGATCTGAAGTTCGTCTATTACACTTCATTATCTGGGGCTGAAAATGCAGAGGAAAAATATTTAATTGCTGATCCTAAACATTTCCAGTATAATTCTGATAACACCACCGTTTATGTACGTGTAATAAAAGAAAAGCTCTGCTATACCACTTCAACAATTAAACTACGCATAAATAGAAAACCAAAAATACAGGACAATAAAACCTTTAATTTTTGTAATACCAGCTCTAATTCCCCCCTTTACATCAATCTTATTTCAGATGTTGCCCATCAGCTAAGTGGTTTTTCTAGTTCCACGATGAATATAAAATTTTTTAATAACCAATCAGATGCAGCCTCAAATAAGAATGAAATTGTAAATCTTAGCAAATACCCACTTTCTTCATCAACAACTTTATATATAAGGGTTTGAAACAAAAGCTTTAACGACTCCAATTGTTCAAATATATTTTCAGTAAACCTGAATTTATCCTCTAGCTTGCGATTGGTTGACAATCTTGAAAAACTAGTTTGTTTTCTTTTGGAAGGCCAAGAAATAGAAATAGATCTTACTCAATTTGAGCAGGAATTATATATAAATTCCGATGGGAATCATACAAATAACATTGTTAAATATTATACTTCTCCTATTTATAATAGCAGTTACGAAATAAAAAACCCTAAGAGTGCTAAGATTACACTAGATGGTATTGTGTTTGTAAAAATTACGGATCCTGCTACCTCTTGCGAAGGCACAACTACAATTCATTTTAGAGCAGACGGAGATTGTGATGGCAAACCTGGGGGAGGAGAATTAGCAGGAGGCGGAGGAGGACCGATACTATGTGATGTTCCAGAGGGTACTCATGAAATAGATTTAATAAGGAACTACTTTGTATATAAACTCCCTAAAGGACTTACTTTAGACGATATTGAAATTTTAGATATTACAGATACGAATAACAAACCTGTTGAAAACCCTTACACCATTGAGTATACACCACCGTCCTATCAAAAAACTTTTATTGTTCGATATAAAATAAAAGAGACGGGGATTATTACCCGGAATACGTTTACAGTTCTACTTACCAGTAAACTTAAATTCAAACAAGATTACTTTAATGTATGTAATTATGAAAATGCAGACTCTAAGGAAGTTATAATCTCTCTTGACAAAGAATTTAACGAACTATATAAAAATACCAATTATAAATTATTATACTTTAAGTCTATTGAAGATATAGAGAATTACCTTAAAGATCCATTTAACAATCAAGATCTTCCTATTACAACCATTCAATTGTATTCTAACAAATACGTAAAAGTTTATGTTTTAATGAATTACGATAGATGTTCCTACAACTACGAAATTAATTTAAAACTTGAGAAGATGGATACTGTTAATTTAGATTATACCATTTGTGATTTTGGGGGGGATAATTATGAAAAAATAAACCTCAAACTTTACGAAGATGATGTAAAAAAACTGTTTAACGGTACTTCAAAAGATATTTTTGAAATTGTTTATTTAAATGTAGAAGATCCTAAAGAATTTGAAATGAAATCTAGCCCTTCTACCATAAGTTTAAGTGTAAGAAAAAACAACGGTTGCGCATATAAAATAACATTAAACTTCACCTTTACTACGGCTGTTGCCTTGCCTAAAATTATCAATCTTTTAAATGTTTGCTATGATGACACGGACAAAAAAACCGACCTGAGTTTGGTACTGAGTGAAATAGCAGAAAATACTAGGATAATTTTTTATTCTGATGAATATGCAGCGGAAAAAGGAGATGAAAATTCAGAATATTACATTGGAACATACGGAAATCTAAACCAACCTCCTCTTTACCAAGTAAAAGAAGAAACCACGATATTTATTCGTGTAGAAGACCTTACTACTGGATGTTTTAAAATTATTCCTTTGCCTGTAATTCCAATAAAAATAGAGGACTTGAGTAGTAATACAATATCCATTTGCGATTATGAAGAACCTAACATTGAGAACATTAAGATTATAGATATAAAAAATTATTTAATACAAGCCAAAAATTATTTAATACAAGCCAATAACTTTTTAAAAAAAGAAACATTGGATTTACAATTCTATCTTAATGAAAAAGATGCTAATGAAAATAAAAACGAGATCGCAACTTTCATACAAGCAACTCCAACTACTTATTTATATTTAGTAATTACTGATTCTCAAACCGGTTGCCGTAGATTATTTAAACTAAATTTTGAACTTATTCCTCCCCCCGTTATCCAAACCAATAAAGAATTTTGGGTTTGTGATAACGCTTCTAAGAACAGCAATAATACAACACTTGAAAAAATTAATTTAAATCAATTCAATTTAGATTTTATTACTGAAGGCACTGAAAATGATTATTCATTCTCATTCTCGTACGATGAGTACTTTGATCAACCTGTTGGAACATCTGGCATCGCAACCATTTCTTCATTTCCAATTACTTTATGGGTAAAGGTTACAAACAAAAAAACCAATTGTTACACTATAAGTCCATTTACCTTAAAAGCATATCCTTCAATGGAAAATAAATTTCAGAACAAGTTTATAAATTTCTGCGCTGATGTTAAAACGCAAATTATCGATTTGAAGGATTTAGCAAAAGATATGGTAATTAACCCAAAAAACATAGCTTTATATACCATTACTTATCATTATACTTTACAAGAAGCTGGAAATAATTTAACAAGTACTATTTCTCAAAGTTTAATTGATAATGGAATTACTGTTTCTGACAAAGATGCTTTCTACATAAAGTTTACCCACTCTACCACTGGATGTTTTATTATAAAAAGGCTGGATGTAGTAATCAATCCAACCCCTAAAGCACAAGTAATTTTCCCTTACTTGTGTGACGATACAGATGGAAAATTAGATGGAAAGTTCCTTATTGAAGATTTAAATGATTACAAACAATTTAGATCCCAAATAATTACGGGAGAACTGGAAAGTGTAATGGACAAAGTATATGACTTTAGTTTCTATATATCATTAACGGATGCTGAAAATAAACAAAACAAAGTAAACCATAAAAACTTTACTCTTACCGAGTCTGAATTAACAGCCCCCGACACTCCCGGAGATCCCTATTTTTATCAATTATGGGTGAGAATAGACAACAAAGAAACCGGATGCTTCTCTTTAGTTTCAATCATGTTTAATATGAATCCGAAAGTGAATTTAAAGAAAGAAGTTGTTGAACTGACAGAATGTGATAAGGTAGGATATGGAAATAGTATTTTTAATCTTACTTTGGCAAAAAATAACTTAACAGATCTTACTGATGCTCAATTCAGTTATTATTTATCTGAAGATGAGGCTAGAGACAACCAAGCTGTTCCGATAAATAATCCTTTAACTTATACTAGTCGAGTAACTAATGATAAAGAAGGTATATATACCATTGATTATATCTATGTACGAATTAAAGACCTGAAAGGTAATTATTGCGACCAAATTGCTAAGATTAAACTTCGTACTTATCCATACATAAAGATTACCAATATTCCTGAGATTACCATTTGCGAATTTCAATCCGACGGAAAAACTGAAAATACTATCAATTTAAATGATGAAACTAAAGGTCTTCTATCTGGATTAGACTTAGCCATACAAACAGATTTAGAGATAAGTTTTCATACCAGTAAAGAAAATGCGACAGGAGATATCTCCATCCCATCCTCAGAAATTGCCAATTATAAACTTCCTATAGGTATTACAAAAATCTGGGTTAAGTTCAAAAGTAAAACAACACAATGCTACCAGTTACAAGAGATAACCATCAACAAGCTTGAAGCACCAAAAATTAAGTCCGTAAACTATATTTTTTGTGATGACAATTTAGATGAAATCTATGAAGTTCCATTAACTGAATTGGAACATTTAATCCTTTCTAATCATGAGAACTATGACATCGGCTTCTATGAAAATTCCACCGATGCTGAGCTCGGTAACCATGCCATTGATAAGAATAGATTATATATTGTTCCTTTTTCACAATTCCCTAAAAAATTAGCCATTCGTGTTATTGAAAAAAACACTTCATGCGTAACTACGGGAACTTTAATACTAAATACTAATCCAAAAATAAATCTAATAAATAAAGAAGTGGAATTAGTTGGTTGTGATGAAGATAACGACGGATTTTCTTCTTTTGATTTAACTTTAGTTTCTGAGGAAATATCCGAGGATTCAGACATTTCCTTTTCTTATTTCTCTACTTTAGAAGATGCTCAAAATAATCAAAATCCAATTTTAAATTTCACCTCCTATATCAATAAAAAAGCCATTGAAGATTATGTTTATGTTAGAGTAGAAGAATATCCGGCAAGCCATACTAGATGTCCTTCTTTAGCTAAAATAAAATTAAAAACGTATTATTCCACCAATCCACTACCTGCTGAATATTTTATTTGTCCTAGGGGTAAGGGTACTTTAGATGGAGGAGATTATGATTTCTGGGAATGGTCCTTTAACGGTAAAGTAATTAGCAATCAAAGATATCTAGATATATCAGAAACAGGTATTTACACGCTAAAAGTTAGTAAAAACCTAAACTATGGCATCGCATGCCCTTCTACCTTTAGCATAGAAATTAAACTTTTAAGAGAACCTGTTATTATGGAATTGAAACAGGGCAAGGATTATATTACAGTAATTGCCCAAGGCCCTGCACCTTTAGAATATTCTTTGGATCAGATTCATTGGCAGGATGACAATACTTTCTCTAACTTATCCGAAGGTATATACACCGTTTATGTCCGCTCAAAAGCTAATGGGTGTAATTCAATATCTTCCAAAGGAATAATATTTGGAATACCTAATGTAATTACTCCCAATGGAGATAGACACAATGATGTTTGGAGACTTGGTGGATTAAGCATGTTTAATGGGGAATATTCCCATATAAAAATTTTTAATCGCTATGGTAAAATTGTATTTGAAGAATCCTCCAATACTTATTTCTTATGGGATGGAAAATATTTAGGCAGAGTTTTACCAACTGCTTCTTACTGGTACATTATCACTATTGCAGATGGAAGAAAATTTACGGGATGGATTTTACTGCGAAATTATGATGATATCGATACTTATAAATAAATCTCGATAAATTAAAAACAAAAGGCAAGGTTATAACCTTGCCTTTTGTTTTTCTAGTTATTTAAATTATATTAATAAAAGTAAAAATTAATGAAAACTAAAGCCTTTAACCTTAGTATATATAATTATTCAATGATGAACTTACAAAACAATTAATTTTTCAATAATTAATTTTAAAAATTCTTTGGTAAAAAAAGTCTTTAAGATTAAAAAATTCACATATGCTAAACATAAATTATATAATTTATATTTATACTTAAAATTTTTATTAAGCCATTATTTTTTAGAAATATAAATATCAAAAAAATACAAATGATTTATAAGCGAATAAGAAGCCATTTAAATAACTATAATATAGCTTAATAGCTTAATACCATAATTATCTATATCTAAAACCTCTGGAATTTATAAAGTTATCTAAATTATAACCTAACCCCACCAATAAACCATCTCCTCCTTCTTTGTAAATATCCGTCAACCCAAAGTTATAACCGAAAGAAAAATTAAGTTTATTTAATTCCGCTTGAAAAAATGGAGTCAAAGATAAAGGTCCATTAATTTTAGAGTCATTCGCAATTCTATAGCTTACACCTACTGCAAATAAATTAACCTCACTCTGATATTTAGCTCGAAGATTAAAATCTATCATTTTTTCAGCATTTGTATTAAGTGTAAACATCATTGATGGCTCAATAAATAGATTGGAAGGTAATTGCCAATCATACCCTAAATTAAGATAATACCACGAAGGCGAAGGCTCTATAGAGTTTACCACTGGCTTATTTTGACCCAAAGGTAAATCCAAGACAGAAACCCCGGCAAAAAAACCAGAATAATAAACAGACATACCTAAATTAAGATAAGGAAGAAATACTGTTTTATTATTATATATTAACGGATCAAATAGATCATCGGGACGAAGTCTTGAATAATCGAAAGATTGAGAAAACATACTTACTGAAGCTCCAAATGAAAATTGACTTTTGGTGCGATCTTCATCGCCTAAAGGAATATGATAGGCACTTGATAAGTTAAAACCTGTTAGCGACATCGGGCCGTTCTCATCTCTAAATAAATATATTCCCAAACCCACACGATCAAAAATATTTGAATGTAGGCTTATCGTTTGTGTATTTGGACTGGACTCTATGTTATTCCATTGTTGATGGTACGTAGCTTTAAATACAATGTCGTCTGTAGAACCTGTATAAGATGGATTTATTAATACTTTATCGGATAACAGATATTGCTGGTCAAAAGGAATACTTTGCTGAGCAAAATTTTTATTTAAAAAAAATATACTAAACAATAATAACAATTTAAAATTTTTCATAGAATATTTTATCCTTTATAAAGCAAAAATATGAAAAAAAAATAGCTTTTTAATATTTAAATTAAAAAGCTATTTTTAATCAGTTCTATGATTAATTATAAGGAACTCTGTAATTCTTCCGTTATTTCCATATTGTGAAAAACGTGTTGAACATCGTCGTCGTCCTCAAATTTTTCTAACATTTTCATAATTGTCTGTGCCTGATCTAAAGGCAACGTCTTCATCGTATTAGGCAATCTTTGTAAATCAGCACTTTTAGGCTCTATTTTCAATTCTTCAAACTTATGGTTTATAGAACCGAAATCTTCAAAAGAACTGGTAATAATAACTTCATTATCCTCGATATCAACCTCTTCAGCCCCTGCATCAATCATCTCCAATTCAAAATCTTCCCAATCCATTGCAATGGAATCTTTATCTAAAGTAAAAATACCTTTTCTATCAAAAACAAAGGTCAATTCTCCATTTTTCCCTAAATTCCCATCAAACTTATTAAAGATAGCCCTAACATTAGCAACGGTTCTTGTTGTATTATTGGTCGTGCATTCTAAAAAAATTGCAATCCCTCCAGGTCCATACCCCTCATAAGTTACCTCGTCGTATTGTTCCGCATCAGCACCGGAAGCTTTTTTTATAGCTCTCTCTACATTATCCTTAGGCATATTAACCCCTTTAGCATTAAGCAAACAACGACGTAAAGCTGGATTTGCTTCCGGGTTTGGTCCTCCTGCTTTTACAGCAATTGCAATTTCTTTTCCAATACGGCTAAATTGCTTAGCCATTTTATCCCAGCGGGCTAGTTTAGACGCCTTTCTATATTCAAATGCTCTTCCCATATTCAAGTTTAAAAAATTATAGACAAAAATAAGAATTGTAAGGATGGATTAAAAATTAAATTATGAATTCAAATGATTCCCTTTAATTCTTCTAAACAAGTTATAGCCAACACAATTGATTCAGTAAAAACAGCCTCCTTTATCAACTTAAATCTATAAAACTTAAATCCGGTACATCATCCGCATATCTACATCAACTCTTTAGGAATAATACAAATAGGTATCGGTTTAATTTTATGTTGTGCCGCTTTATTTAAACGCTCATAAATTTCAAATACTTCTTTTTGTCTACCCGAAAAATCAGAAGATACATGATTTTTATGTACACTCATAGCCCATTCCAATTCAGGATAGGTGGCCCCCAACTGATCTTCGTCCGAGCGATCATCTCCCCATAAACCATCGGTAGGTTTTGCCTTTTGTATTTCTTGAGATATCCCCATCTCTTTCGCCAATTCAAAAACCTGACTTTTTAATAAATCTGCAATAGGGCTAATATCCACTCCTCCATCTCCATATTTAGTAAAAAAGCCTACCCCAAAATCTTCTATTTTATTCCCGGTTCCACATACCAAAAAATTATACAATCCGGCATAGTAATAAAGAGTAGTCATTCGCAAACGAGAACGCGTATTAGCTAAAGACAAATTTGTATTTGTATTACCTTCATCCACCTCCAAAGCTTCAGTTAAAACATCAAATGAATTAGTTAAATCTACCCTCTTAGTTAAAACATTAGAAAATTTATTCTTTAAAAAATCCATATGTTCTCGAGCTCTAGAAACTTGTTCTATGGGCTGATGTATCGGCATTTCTAATAATAAAACCGGTTTACCTGTAGCAGCTACCAAAGTAGAAACCACTGCAGAATCTATCCCTCCAGAAACTCCCACTACAAAGCCTTTCATTCCTGAATTTTTAATATAATCATTCAGCCATTCTATAATATAAGAAATTACTTCTTGTGTTTTCATAATACGTATCTTTGCCTATTGTTTTTTAAATTTAAAAAATCCAATGGTAAAAATAACGAAGTTTTTATACTTTTTTCTAATCTTAGCACTAATTAGCAATTGCTCAAAAAAAAACAAAGCGGAAGAATATTCCAAACGTTGGAAAATTGATGTTGGCGGCTCAGAATCAGAAGTTGAAATTATAGATATTTCCAAAGACTTTTATAATTTAAACTCTCCCATTTCAAATTTTAAAGAGAAATATCCATTTTTTTTAGATGCTAGAATTTCAGATCAAAAATATGAAACTCAACGCAGGGATACTACTGAATTAAATATTTATAAAGAAATTGTAAAAAACGTAAATACGAGTCAAATCCAGAAAGATCTTACGGATCTTTTTAGTCATATTAAATATTATTATCCCGAATTTAAAATTCCTAAAGTTTATTTGTATTCTTCCTTTTTACAGGATTATTTAAACCCTGTTACTTACGTCCCTGAACAAAATGCAATATTTATAGCTACTGATAATTTTTTAGGTGCTGATAATAAATATTACAATCTATTTAGGATTGATAAATATCTTCAAAAAACTATGAGCCCAAACTATTTAAGTTCTAAAGTTACCGATGAAATTATTAAACAATTAAACTTATTACCTAAAAAATTAAACAGCCAAAATTTTGTTTCACAAATGATACGGCAGGGAAAAATCCTCGCTTTAAAAGATGCATTTCTCCCAGATTTACCCGATGAGTATAAAATGGAATATACAAAAGAACAATACGATTGGGCGAAAAATAATGAATTTGATATTTGGAATTTCTTTGTACAAGAGAATTATCTATTTAGTGACGATATTGGTTTATCCGATAGATTTTTATCTCTAGCTCCTTTTTCTAAATTTTATACAGAAGTTGATACCCATAGCCCGGGGAATATAGGATCTTGGGTAGGATGGCAAATAGTAAAAAAATATTTACAAGAAAATCCAGAAATAAAATTGCAAGATTTTATAAATAATACCAATCACGATCAAATTTTTTCAAAATCCAGATATAAACCCAAACAAAACGAAACCGTTGAATCAGAAAAATAATTAGAGATGAAAGAGACTGAAATAAACTTTGCTATTGATTTAGATGAAAATCATATCCCTGAAAAAATTATTTGGGCAGCTCCTGATGGAGGAGTGGTTGGACAAGAAACTAAATCTATCCTTCTATCCGTTTGGGACCACAAAACTAAAGAAGCGTTACGTATTGATCTTTGGACAAAAGAAATGCCTGTAGATGAAATGAAGCGTTTTATTCACCAAGTATTCATCTCTTTGGGGGATACTTACCAAAAAGCTACGGATGAAGAAGATGTTGCTGAGGAAATAAGAAAATTTGCCGAATATTTTGCTGATCGAAGCGGTATTAAAATGTAATGTTTCAATTTTAAAATAAATAATCATGATACTCCATAGTAGAAACAGAAGATTAAGAAGTAGTCAATCTATAAGGGATCTTATGCGTGAAACTACTCTAACAACTGATGATTTTATGCTTCCTTTATTTATAACTGAAGGAAATAATATAAAGGAAAAAATATCTTCCATGCCTGGAATCTATAGACAATCTTTAGATTTAACTCTGAAAGAAATTAAAGAATTATGGTCTTTAGGAATTAAGGCTGTTAATCTATACGTTAAAGTAAGCGATAATCTTAAAGATAATACAGGAAAAGAAGCATGGAACAAAGAAGGACTTATGCAACAAGCAATCAAAGCTATTAAAGATACTGTTCCAGAAATGATAGTTATGCCAGACGTTGCTTTAGATCCATATTCTATTTATGGGCATGATGGGATTGTTAAAGAGGGTAAAATCATCAATGACGAAACCGTAGATGCTTTAGTAAAAATGAGCTTATCTCATGCAGAAGCTGGTGCTGATTTTGTCGCGCCCAGCGATATGATGGATGGAAGAGTCTCTGCTATACGTAAAGCTTTGGAAGAAAATCACTTTCACGATGTTGGTATTATGAGTTATACTGCGAAGTATGCCAGTTCTTACTATGGACCTTTTAGAGACGCTTTGGATAGTGCTCCTGGTTTTGGTGATAAAAAAACCTATCAGATGGATTACTGCAATAGTAAAGAAGCGATTAATGAGGCTCTCAAAGACATTAATGAAGGTGCAGATATCATTATGGTTAAGCCCGGACTTCCCTATTTAGATATAGTTTCTAAATTAAATGAGTTAGTTGATGTCCCTATATCGGTATACCAAGTGAGCGGAGAATATTCAATGATTAAAGCGGCTGTAAATCAAGGATGGCTTGACAATAACAAAGTTATTATAGAAAGCCTTAGCTGTATTAAAAGAGCAGGAGCAAGTCTTATTACAACTTATTTCGCTAAAGAAGCAGCAAGAATATTAAACTCATAATTGAATACTTTAAAATTTTATCTCTGGCATTATTTTTGAAACTTTTAGGTTTAATTTAAAAAAGCTTTATTAAGAATGAAAAAAAATATTTTATTACTTTCTGCTATTTCTGCATTTATTTTTTTTACAAGTTGTGATAAAAAAGCAGAACAGAATCAATCAAATAATGATTCTATCCCTGTAGATAGCATTGAAATTACAGATCTAACCATTGAAGAAATCCCTGTTCCAGATGAAGTTGTCGGTACCTATGAAGGAACTTTCCCTTGTGCAGATTGTGAAGGAATTAAAACTCATTTAGAATTAAATAAGGACAAAACTTTTAAACGTACAGAGGAGTATCTTGGAAAGAAAAAACCAGAAGATAAAAATGTGTTTGAAACCAAAGGAAATTACAAAGTACTTAATAACAAACATGTGGTTTTAGTTCCTGACAGCACTGAATTTGTAATTGGAATTGATCAATTAACTCTTGCTCCTACTAATAATAACGCCTCTCCTGAAACTAATACCTCAAATTATGTTTTAACTAAAATTAAGATTAAAGAAGACAAAGAAAAAATTCAACAAGAAGTAATTGACAGCACTGGACAAGTGATTGACAAAACTAAAGAAAAGATTAAAGTACAATAACTTATAAAAAACCTAAAAGATTAACTTTTAGGTTTTTTTGTAAATAATCTAAATTAATTCCTACCAATTTGGTAGGAATAATTCTTATAAGTATATTTGTATTCACATTGATCGATAATATCATGAATTTTAGAAAATTAACCTATTTAACTTTATTACTTTTAACCATTTACTCATGCTCCAATAAAAACTCAGAAAAAATACAAATATCTGGAGCATTTGCCTTATACCCCATGATGGTTAAGTGGGCTGAAGAATTTAAGCATGAGAATCCCGGAGTGAAAATTGATATTTCAGGAGGTGGTGCTGGAAAGGGAATGACTGACGTCTTATCTGGAATGGTAGATATTGGAATGATTTCCAGAGAAATACACGACGAAGAAATAAAAAAAGGCGCTTATGCCTTTACCGTCGCTAGAGATGCAGTAGTAGCTACGATGAATACTCAGAATCCAGAATGGAGTGAAATGAAAAAGAAAGGTTTATCATCCGAAAAGGCTTCCAAAATATGGAACGCTGAATATAAAACTTGGGGCGAAATATTTAATAATACCAATCAAAATCCCCTAAATGTTTATACAAGATCCGATGCCTGTGGAGCTGGAGAAACTTGGGCTGCATGGATGGGTGAAAAACAAGAAGATTTGAAAGGTAGAGGGGTATTTGGAGATCCGGGAATTGCTTCCGCAGTTCAAAAAGATGTAAATGGTATTGGCTACAACAATATAGCCTATGCTTACGACATAAAAACAATGAAACCTCAAGAAAATTTAGGCATTATACCCATTGATATAAACAAGAATGGAAACCTAGAAGGGGATGAAGATTTTTATAAAGATCTGGGTTCTATGATTCAAGCAATTTCTAATCATAAATACCCTTCGCCACCGGCTAGAAATTTATACCTAGTTACTAAAAACAAGCCTACCAATCCAGTGGTTATTAAATTTATTGAATTCATATTAACCAAAGGACAAAGCTACACTGCTGAAAATGGTTTCATAAAAATATCTCCAGAAACAGCCAAAGAGGAATTAAAAAAAATAAATTAGAGAAGTAATTAAAGGTGAAATCTTTAAAATGTCGCATACTAAAAGATAAGCTAGCAAGGTCATACATGCTAGCTATAACTCTTTTATCTATCTTACTTTTATTTTTTATGGGTGGGGGACTTTTTAATAACTCCCTACCTTTACTTAAGTTACATTCTTTAAAAGATTTACTTAGTTCTTCTAACTGGAATCCTTTTAAAAATGAATTTGGCTTTTTCCCTTTCATTTATAGCACTTTGCAGGTTACCTTATTGTCCATTGTTTTAGCGTTTCCAGTCTCATTGCTCACTGCCTTACTTATAAGCGAGAAAGCATCTTCTCATTTTAAAAAGATTATAAGCCCTGTTCTTGATATTCTTGCCGGAATCCCATCTGTCATTTATGGGGTATGGGGAGTTTTAATCATAGTCCCATGGATTTCAAAGTACTTAGCTCCCAAATTCTCTATCTCTAGTAGTGGATATTCTTTATTAGCCAGTGGTATCGTCTTAGCCGTAATGATAATCCCCATATTGATCAGTTTATTAACACAAATATTTACAAATGTACCCGAAGATTTAAAAGAAGCCTCTACATCCTTAGGAGCTACCCAATGGCAAACCATTAAAAATGTGGTGATAAAAAAATCACTATCCGGTATCATAGCTTCTGTAGTACTAGGAATTTCTAAATCATTTGGTGAAACGATAGCTGTGGTTATGGTCTGTGGCAATTCCATACAGATCCCTCATTCAATTTTTGAATCGGGCTACCCTTTACCCGCTTTAATTGCCAATAACTATGGAGAAATGATGTCCATTCCCAATTACGAATCTGCCTTAATGTTTGCTGCCTTCTTATTATTTTTTATGATATTAATTTTTAACTTAATTTCTAGAATCATTCTCCATCGTTTACAAACTAAATTTTAAATTATGAAATTTAAATTTATAGAAGAACGTATTGCCACGCTTTTCATGTATCTAGCCGCATTTATAGTCGTAGCATTTTTAGGTAGTATTTTATGGACTATTATTAAAAATGGCTTCCCTTATTTAAATTGGTCCATGATTTCTAAACTTCCTTCCGGAGGGTTTTACATTGGAGGAGATGGTGGAATTTTAAACGCAATTGTAGGATCTCTCTATATAGTTGCAGGCGCCACTATTCTTGGACTATTGATTAGCATCCCTGTAGTTTTTTACCTAAATGTTTATTTAACAACTCACTCCAAATTTGCCCAGCTTTGCAGACTTACGTACGACGTTCTATTTGGTATTCCATCCATTGTTTACGGAGCCTTTGGATTTACTTTAATGATTTATTTTGGCTTACGAACCTCCTTGTTAGCCGGAATTATTGTAATAACTTTATTAATCATTCCGATTTTTATACGTTCTATGGATGAAGCAGCCAAAGAACTACCTAAAGATTTAATGGATGCTACCTATTCTCTAGGAGCTACTCGCTTAGAAGCCCTTAAGATTTTTATGAAACAAATAGCCCCGGGTATAGGTACGGCTACCTTTCTATCTATCGGTAGAGCGATTGGAGATACGGCTGGAGTTTTATTTACTGCAGGATTTACGGATAATATACCAACCGCTTTGGATGAACCTGCCGCTACTCTACCCTTATCTATTTTCTTTCAATTGAGTAGCCCTTCTTCAGAAGTTAGGGAAAAAGCGTATGCTGCTGCACTTTTATTAACCCTTATCATATTAGTTTTAAGTATTTTAGGTAGAATCTTTTTTCATAAATATTCAAAAAATAAATTACGATGAATTTAACTCTTCCCCATAAATTATTACAAACTTTTAGTAAAGACTCTATTACTGATACTAAGATCAATAATTCAGAATTTTTACCGTACGACAAGTTTAACAGTAAAAAAAGTTACCCCGATCTTCGGATCAAAGATTTTAACCTTTCTATACAAGGACATAAAATCTTAAAGAATATTAACACTACTATACACAACCAAAGTATTACTTGTATTATTGGTCCTTCAGGATGTGGAAAAACTACCCTTTTAAAAAGTATTAATCGATTAAATGAAAACCTGCCTAATGTCAAAATTCATGGAGATATACTCCTAGACAATGAAAATATTTATGGCAAAAATGTAGAACTTACCCACCTTAGAAAAAAATTAGGTTTGTTGTCTCAACGCCCCACCCCGTTACCTATGTCCATTTATGAGAATATTACCTACGGTTGTAAAATCCATGGACTTAAGAACAAAAAAAAGTTAAACATTGTCGTAGAATACTACTTGAAAGCTGTTGGCTTATGGGAGGAAATTAAGGACCGTTTGCATACTCCTGCTACCCGTCTTTCTATTGGTCAACAACAAAGACTATGCTTAGCACGAGGCTTGGCGGTCGAACCTGAATTTATCTTAGGGGATGAGTCCACTTCAGCCTTAGATCCTATTTCCAGCGGTACTATAGAACAATTATTTTTATCCTTAAAAGAAGAATATGGAATTATTTTAGTCACCCACACCCTACGTCAAGCCAAAAGAATTGCCGATTATGTCATTTTTATGTATATGGGTGAAATCATTGAACAAGGAAAGGCTCAAGAGATTTTTGAAAATCCACAGCAGGAACTTACTCAAAAATATATTTCAGGCGCATTCAGCTAACCATTAATCACTTAATTCATAAATCATCCAAAAAATTCAAGGAAAATAGAAAAATAATTTGCACAATTGAAATTTTATTCTATAAATTTGCAGAAATAAATATACAAAACATAATAATACGAAGCAAAATGTTCAAAGTAATTCACATATTAAATAACATTGATTTCCCATCTATGGGAAAATATTAGCTTCGGGAATAAACTTCAAAAAATTATCCAATAATCTATAATAGATAAACCCGAAGCAAAGTTTCGGGTTTTTTATTGTTCTATCGATAAATGATCATTTATCCTCCTACACTTTTTCGTATGGAATGCTCAATTTAAAGTCCGAGGCTTATGGAACTGTTTCTATTTGGTTTTTTATAAAATCAAACTAACTGTTAAGTATTCGTAAATAAGTATATCGTAACAGTTTTAACTAAAATATAAACCGTTATGGGCAAGATAAAATTAAAAGGAAAAGATTTATTAAAGTTGGGTTATCCCAACAATAAGATCGTAAACATAGCCATTGAAGTTATGCAAAAAAACTTTGAAAAAAAGAATAAAGCTTATGTACTAAGCATACTTAAAGACATTCAAAATCAACCCGAAGAATATAAAAATCATTTAATGCTCGGGCAAATAGCCAAAGAATTTTTGAATCTTACCAAGGTAGAGAAAAGAAAACTGGAAAGCCAAAGAGCACCATATAAAATTTTTGGCATTGAACAAATAGCCGAAGAAGCCATTCAACAATTGTACACCTCTTTAAAACTCCCCATTTCAATTCGAGGAGCTTTAATGCCAGATGCACATGTAGGTTATGGATTACCGATTGGTGGAGTCTTAGCGACTGAAAATGCAGTTATCCCTTACGGAGTTGGTGTAGATATTGGGTGCAGAATGTGTTTAAGCATATTAGATGTACCTACCTCATATTTGGAAGGTAGTAAGGATAAATATTTAAATGCATTGCAAGAGCATACTAAGTTTGGCATGTACGAAGCGCACCAAAACCATATTGAACATTCCATTTTTGAGGAGGAAGCTTTTCAAATGATTCCATTATTACGGCGTTTAAAAGCAAAAGCCATCAAACAAATGGGAACTTCTGGGGGTGGAAATCATTTTGTGGAATTTGGAGAAGTGGAAATTCTTGAAGAACATTCTATGAATCAACTACCCAAAGGAAAATATTTAGGAATACTTTCTCATAGTGGTTCGTGAGGCCTAGGAGCTGAAATTGCGCAAACCTATACCCGAATAGCTATAGAACAATGTCCCTTACCCAAAGAAGCTCAACAATTGGCTTGGTTAGATTTAGATTCGCATTTAGGAATAGAATATTGGACAGCCATGAATTTAGCCGGAGAATATGCGGCTGCTTGCCACACAGATATTCATCGAAGATTAATGAAGATTACCGGAGGTCGTTTATTAGCAAGGGTAGAAAACCATCACAACTTTGCATGGAAAGAAATTCACGAGGGTAAAGAAGTAATTGTACATAGAAAAGGAGCTACACCTGCTGCAGATGGTCAAATAGGATTTATACCCGGATCAATGACTTCCAAAGGGTTTATTGTACGTGGCAAAGGTAATGCAGAAGCGCTTCGTTCTGCCTCCCATGGAGCTGGAAGATTACTTTCTAGGCATAAAGCTAAAAACGTTATTACCAATTCTGAGATTTCTAAAGAACTAAAAAAACACCATGTAGAACTTATCGGAGGAAGTAAGGAGGAAGCTCCAATGGCTTATAAAAACATTAACGAGGTTATGAACTCTCAGTCTGATTTAGTAGATATTCTGGGAACTTTTAAACCTAGATTGGTAAGAATGGATAAAAAATAACTTTCATGATGAGAATAAATAATTCATAGAACTTATGTATAAGAAAACTTTACAACTTACTTCTGGTAGAGGTCCTGTGGAATGTGAATGGGCAGCAGCACAAATTTTAAAACATCTAATACAAGAAATAAACAAAGAGAAATTGAACTATAAAATTATTGAAAGAACTTCCGGAACTTTTCAAGGCACTTTACAAACGGCATGCCTTGAAATATATGGTGAGAAAGAATTGTTAAATCAATTCATTTGCTCTTGGTTAGGAGTTATTCAATATATAGGACAAAGCCCTTTTAGAAAATTTCATAAGCGGAAAAATTGGTTTATAGAAATTTCAGAAGTTTCAGAATTAAAAGAAATAAACATTTTAGAAACAGATATTAAGTACCAAGCTGTGCGTTCACAAGGCCCCGGAGGACAAAAGGTGAATAAGGTAAATACAGCTGTTAGGGCCACCCATCTGCCCACAAAAACCTCTGTATTTGTTATGGACTCACGTTCTCAATTTCAGAATAAAAAAACGGCTAGAGATCGTTTAATCGAAAAGATTAAACTTAAAAATTACGAAAATTTAAAAAGCCAGATTCAAGAAAAATGGAATCATCAAACTGATATACAAAGAGGAAATCCTATTCGTGTATTCACTCATAAAGATTAGTCTTAAACATGAAACAAAATAACCTAAGAAAATTATCAATTATAAACCTTTCAAGACATGAAATTTTGTACAAAATATACCTAATTCCTAAAACAATAATCAAGCAATGATTGATTTTCAAAACATCTCAAAACATCTCAAATTCTAAAAAATAGAGATTCTCCAAACTAATGAATCAAAAGATGTTATTTTTGCAATACAAATATGTATTTATAGTTAATAAATAAAGATGAACACCATACAAAATAAATATTATTTCCAAGCTTTAGACAACTTCCCGTACAATATGGAAGATACCATGGAAGCTCTAAACTACGCTTTGTCTTATGATCCAAACCAAGCCGATTGCTTATGTTTACTGGCAAGGGTGTATGCCGAAGTT
Organism: Apibacter muscae; assembly: GCF_007845635.1. Lineage (GTDB taxonomy): Bacteria > Bacteroidota > Bacteroidia > Flavobacteriales > Weeksellaceae > Apibacter > Apibacter muscae. Next base: position 207,362 of record NZ_SELG01000031.1, read on the forward strand.
CTTAATGATTACACCACCGCCAAGGAGTATTTTGAAAGAGCAATGGCTTCTAATCTACATTGTATATCATTGTACCCTCCTTATATCGAATGCCTTCTATGGAATGAAGACTTCCAAGAGGCGGAAAAGCTTATTCATTTCGCTTTAACTGTTAAAGGGATAGATAAAGCCGCTATTTACAATAAGAAGTCTTTGTGGTATGAATACCAAAGAGACTATAAAAATGCTTTAAAAGCCATTGATGAAGCTAGATTACATACCTATACCCAAAGCTTTATGAGCCATCTGGACGATCGTGCTAAACTTATCAAGCAAAAAGAAAAAAAAGTGAATAAAAAACCAAGGAATTCTAAATAGAATTCCTTGGTTTTTTTATTGGTATAATTATCCATTTCTCATCCGTTATCCTAAATATAATTCCAAATAAATTCTTAGAATTTCATATCTATTTTATACTTTAGTTCTAAGCACAAGATCAATAAAAAAGCTTTTTATAAAAACCATACGAACTCATGTAAGAATAACTTATTTTTGTACGTATGATTTCCAAAGAAACCATTGATAAGATTTTCTCCACCGCTAGGGTTGAAGAAGTGATTTCCGATTTTGTTAACCTAAAAAAATCCGGAAGCAATTATAAAGGTCTCAGTCCTTTTGTGGATGAAAAAACCCCCTCGTTTATGGTTTCTCCTGCCAAACAAATCTGGAAAGACTTCTCTTCTGGCAAAGGAGGGAACGTAGTTACCTTCATTATGGAGCAGGAGCACTACACCTACCCGGAAGCTTTGCGCTATTTGGCAAAAAAATACCACATTGAAATAGAGGAAGACGAAACCGAGCTAACCGAAGAACAAAAGGAGATACAGCTGAACAAAGAAAGCTTATACCAACTTTCTGAAGTGGCAAATGAATATTTCCAACAACAACTCTGGGATGAAGAAGAAGGAAAAACCTTAGCTCTTTCCTATTTTAGAGAAAGAGAAATTCGAGACGAAATTATTAAACAATTTCAATTGGGGTATTCGCCTAAAAGTAGAAGCGCTTTTACTACTTACGCCCTGGAAAAAGGATACAAACGAGAAGCTCTAGAAAAATCCGGACTTGGCATTTTTAAAGAAGATTCTGAAATTGGGTACGACAGATTTCGCGAAAGAGTAATTTTTCCCATTCACAGTTTTTCCGGAAGGGTTTTAGGTTTCGGGGGCAGAGTTTTACAAAACCATGGAAAAACTGCCAAATATCTAAATTCTCCTGAAAGTGAAATTTATCACAAAAGCCAAACTTTGTATGGGTTATTTCAAGCCAAAACCCACATCATTAAGGAAGATAATTGTTATTTGGTAGAAGGCTATATGGATGTTATAACCCTTTACCAAAATGGAATAAAAAATGTAGTTGCCTCTTCCGGCACCTCTCTTACCACAGACCAAATTAGACTAATTAAAAGGCTTACTCCCAATATTACCATTTTATACGATGGGGATCCGGCAGGTATAAAAGCTTCCTTTCGTGGAATTGATATGATTTTGGAACAGGAAATGAATGTGCGCGTTTTACTCTTCCCCCAAGGGGAAGATCCGGATAGTTTTGCCCGCAAACACACGACGGAAGAAATTGAGCTTTATTTTAAACAAAACATCAAGGATTTTATAAATTTTAAAACCGATGTTTTACTGGAAGAAACCCAAGGAGACCCTATAAAAAAAGCATCGCTCATCCGAGACATTGTAGGCAGCATTGCTTTAATTACCAATCTTATTCAGCAAGAAATCTATATAAAAGAATGTTCTCGTTTATTAGATATTTCTGAACAAGTATTGTTTAGCGAACTGGCACAAATTTCTCAACCAAAGGAAAATAAAGAAAATTCTTCTTCGGCTCCACGCCCACAGCTGCAAGCCATAAATAAACAATCCTCCAAAGAGGTTGATTTTACTTATAAGATAGAGGAAGATATTTTAGACCTTATGCTTTCTTATGGGGATTTTGAAATTGAAATAAAATATCAGGACGAGGATGAAACCTATTCTACCACAGTAATTGAAGAAATTGTTCAAAAACTACAGGAAGACGATATACAGTTTAGCATTGACTTTTATAACAAAATTTTCCATGACATTATAGAAGGTTTAGAAAATAACGAATTACGTACCGGTAGTTATTTTGTAAAATCGGAAGAAGAAGAATTTACACATTTTGCAGCGGAAAAAATGTTGAAAAAGTACTCCATTAGCAAAAATTGGGAAGCCAAAGAAATATTTGTGCCTACCTTAGAACAAAACCTAGCGAAAAATACTAAAGATGTTATTTTAACTTATAAATCTATGAAGATCATTCAAATGAAAAATGCTTTAGCTTTACAACTAAAAGAAGAGGATCTCACAGACGAAAAGAGAATAACCATTTTTAAACAATTGATGAATTTAGATACTCTTTTAAAAAGGATTAAACAATTGGAAAATCGGGTTATGTAATTTTTTGCTTCCTCTAAGACTATTCCGTTTAGATAGATTAAAAAACATACATTTCAAAATAACTAACGTATTACCTCCAAGGAGGCTCCTGGGTACGGGCGGTACAAATATATTTTATATTGAGCCATTTATAAATTTATTCTCCGAAATATGGCCGGTTTCCTTAAGAGTTTAACGTAAAATTGAGCTTCTGTCTATAAATAGGTTAACGTTGAAAAGGAAAGAAGTTATTGGCTTTAAATTTTCTATTTTTGTATTCATACTCTTTGTCTATGCAAACCTTAAAAAAATATTTCCCTTGCCTTACTGAAAAGCAAGAAAAACTATTCAATAAGTTACCTTCTCTTTACAAAGAATGGAACAAAAAAATTAACGTCATCTCCCGGAAAGATATTGATTTTTTGGGTGAAAGGCATATTTTGCACTCTTTAGGAATAGCCCAAGTACTTTCTTTCCAACCTAAGGCTAAGGTGCTCGATATCGGAACTGGTGGGGGATTTCCAGGAATTCCTTTGGCAATTTTATTTCCAGAAACCTCCTTTGTTTTGGTTGATTCCATTGGAAAAAAAATTAAAGTGGTACAAGAAATTGCAGAGGCTTTGTCATTAACCAACGTAACGGCTCTGCATTCTCGAGCGGAGGAAATTGACGATCGATTTGATTTTATAGTAAGCCGGGCTGTAACTCAAATGCCTACTTTTATTAACTGGACACATAACAAGTTTCTAAAAAAAAATATGCATTCTTTAAAAAACGGGATTCTTTATTTAAAGGGAGGAGATTTAACAGAGGAATTAAAAGAATTCCCTAAGGCAAAAATCTATCCGCTTTCTAATTTTTTTGAGGAAGATTTTTTTGAAACCAAGAAGGTGGTTTACTTGGAAAATTAAAGCGGCAGATACTGCTTTTAACTTTTTATTTTTGCGCTTTTTGGTAAAATATAATGTAAATTTGTTTTTCAATACCTAATACACTATGCACGAAGAAGAAAAAAAAACCTCTAATTTTTTAGAGCAAATTATAGACGAGGATTTAGCACAAGGGTTTCCTAAAGATAAACTTCGGTTTCGTTTTCCGCCTGAACCTAATGGCTTTCTACACATAGGGCATACCAAGGCTATATGGATCAATTTTGGATTGGCTCAAAAATACCAGGCGCCGGTAAACCTAAGATTGGACGATACGAATCCGGAAAAGGAGGAGCAAAAATATGTGGATGCGATTAAAAAGGATATTGAATGGCTGGGCTACCGATGGGATCAAGAATGTTACGCTTCTGACTATTTTCAGCAATTGTACGACTGGGCTGAACAGTTGGTAAAAGAAGGGAAAGCCTACGTGGATAGTCAAACTTCTGAAGAAATTGCGGAACAAAAAAAATCTCCTTACGAGGAGGGCGTGGAAAGCCCTTACCGTAATAGAAGTGTGGAAGAAAATTTAGATTTATTGAGAAGAATGAAGGCGGGAGAATTTGAGGAAGGTGCTCATTTGCTTCGTGCAAAAATAGATATGAAATCTCCCAACATGAATTTAAGGGATCCTGCCATGTATAGGATTATAAAAAAATCTCATCACCGAACGGGAGATCAGTGGTGCATTTACCCTTTATATGACTGGACACATGGAGAATCTGATTATATTGAACAAATTTCTCATTCTCTTTGTTCTTTAGAATTTGAAAACCATAGACCTTTGTACGAATGGTTCATTAACCAAGTTTACCAAGAGGGAACGGTAAAAAGTAAACAACGAGAGTTCGCTCGTATGAGTTTGGCTTATACTTTAACCAGCAAAAGAAAGCTTTTGCGTTTGGTGGAAGGAAACTATGTTTCGGGCTGGGACGATCCTCGTATGCCTACCATTTCGGGGATGAGAAGAAGGGGATATACCCCTGAGGCGATCCTAGATTTTTTAGAGAGGGTAGGCGTTGCAAAAAGGGAAAATTTGATTGACCTTTCTTTACTTGAATTCTCTGTTAGAAATCATTTAAATAAAATTGCTCCGAGAGTAATGGCAGTAAAAAATCCGGTAAAAATAATTATTACCAATTACCCGGAAGGAGAAATTGAATATGTGCGTGTGGAAAACAATCCGGAAAACCCAGAGAGTGGAGAGAGAGAAGTGCCTTTTTCAAGAGAGATATACATTGAAAGGGAGGATTTTATGGAGGAGGCTCCTAAAAAATTCTTCCGACTTACTTTAGGAGGGGAAGTTCGTTTGAAAGGTACCTACATTCTAAAAGCGGAAAGGGTGGACAAAGATGAGACCGGAGAAATTCAAACCATCTACTGTACCTACGACAAGGACAGTAAAAGCGGTAGCGGTACAGAGGCTAGTTTAAGAAAAGTAAAGGGAACTTTACACTGGGTTTCAGCCACTCAAGCTCTTCCTATTGAAATACGTATGTATGATCGTCTTTTCAAAGTTGAATCTCCGGATTCTATGGAAGGTGATTTTCTAGATTATTTAAATCCTGATTCTTTACAGGTGGTTCAAGGATATGCTGAACCTAGCCTTCTTAATGCTACCATTGGCAGTAAATATCAATTTCAACGTTTGGGTTATTTTGTGGTTGATGAAGATTCCACGAAAGAAAAACTCATTTTTAACCAAACGGTGGGTTTAAAAGATACTTGGAGTAAAATCGCTAATCAAAAATAATAGGCATATGAAAAAAATAATTTCTTTAACTGTTCTACTACTATTTACCTTATTTACTTATGCACAGGAAATTAAAGCTCCCGCAGCTAGTTTAAAAGCGAAAGTGGAACAAATGGTGGGGCTTACAGACGTTGAGTTTGAATATTCGCGTCCTAACAAAAAAGGTAGGGTTATTTTTGGAGACTTGGTGCCGTACAATAAAATTTGGAGAACCGGAGCAAATGAAAATACTACTTTTCAATTTGGTGATGATGTAGAATTTTATGGTCAAAATTTACCTAAGGGTAAATATGCTTTGTACACCATCCCTCACAAAAACAAATGGGATCTTATCTTTTATTCAGATTCTGAAAACTGGGGAGTACCTAAAGAATGGGACGAAAGTAAGGTAGCGCTTAAAATAACAGTTCCAACTAAGCAGCTGAATGATACTGTTGAAACTTTTACCATTGGTATTAATAATCTTTCCGACAATTCGGGGCATTTACAGCTGATGTGGGACCAAACATTGATCGATGCTAAATTTAATGTCCCAACCCAAAAAATTGCAAATTCCAGCATAGAAGGTATATTATCTAATCCTAATGCGGATGCAAATGCTTATTATGCTTCGGCAAATTACTATCTAAGATCCAACGGAGATATGAAAAAAGCGCTTAACTGGATCAATAGGGCTATTGATCTAAAACAAGGCGAGTCTCCTTATTGGTATTTTTGGATTAAGGCTCAGATACAAGCGAAGTTGGGTGATATTAAAGGAGCCATAGAATCTTCTGAAAAATCTTTAGAGGGCGCGAAAAAGGAGTCTAACGAAGAATACATCAAACTTAACACCAACGCACTTAAAGGTTGGAAAAAAGTTTTATAATAAGATAAAATATTAAGTTTTTTATTTCAGTATTCTATAAAATATTTTATATTTGCATATCGTTCTTTATATAGATAATAAGTTTTAGCATGCTTCAATCATAGGATCTTTTGGAGCATGCATTTTTATTTTTTTTGTTTGTAAATCGGTACTGTGCTACAAGCTTCTCCATACATTAATGAAAAAACCATGGGCTTTAATTTTTGTACCAATTGTACATATGCATTCTGAGGGATTGGTTTTCCTGAACAACCTTTAATTATAACTTTTTTATCCTTATAGGGATTAACATCAAATTCTTGAATAATTTTGGTATAAATATCTCTTTCCAATTCTTCTAATGACCCAAAAGAAATATGTTTAGCGATGTCTGTTAGATAAGTTGCTACCAACAAATAACCCCATGAGGGAATAATCGCCTCTGATGAACAATGAATGGCTACATAGCTATTTTTATAAATTTCCCAATTGAAATCTTTTAAATTTTGTCTAAAATCTTTTTCTTTTAGTACTAATTCTTGATACAGAAATTCTTTTAAATCAAATACTTTTCTAGGCTCAGTAGGGTAAAAATCCTCTAAATCTATGGTTATTAGTCCACTTTTTTCTACTTTGTTTACAATATCACTCATAAAAGTCTATCTTATTTATTATTCCAATAAATCGGGTCTTCTCTTTTGTGTATGCTGCAAAGACATTTCATGTCTCCAGTCTTCAATTTTTGCAAAATTTCCGCTGAGCAAAACTTCCGGTACTTTTAAATTTTTATATTCTTCCGGTCGTGTATACACCGGTGGAGCTAATAAATTATCCTGAAATGAATCGTACAATGCAGAGGTCTCATCATTCAAAACCCCGGGCAATAACCTTACAATGGCATCTACCAACACACAGGCGCCTAATTCTCCCCCACTTAGCACATAGTCTCCAATGGATATCTCTTTAGTTATGTGCAAGTCTCTCACTCTCTGGTCTACTCCTTTATAATGACCGCATAGGATCATTAAATTTTTTTTGAGTGATAGGGAATTGCAAGTTTTTTGATTTAGAGTATCTCCATCCGGAGTCATGTAAATAATCTCATCGTAATACCGTTCTTGTTTTAATTGGGAAATGCATAGATCTATAGGTTCTATCATCATTACCATTCCGGCACCTCCTCCATATTGAGTATCATCTACCTGCTTATGTTTTCCTTTGGCAAATTCTCGCAAATTATGTACGTATATCTCTACTTTATTTTTATCCTGAGCTCGTTTCATTATAGACTCTTGCAAAGGACTTTTCAACAAATCTGGCAGTACACTTATAATATCTATCCTCATTTTTGTTTAACTAAAATATCTAAATCTTTGTTTAAAATAAATCTTTTATCTTTTTTAACCCGTAATTTTTATATACTAATTATATTTACAAATATCTAAAAAATAAGATTTATTTAAATTATAATGAAGATTTAAATAATTATTAAACTAAAATTCAAACTTCCTTAATATAATTGTTTAGTTAAAGTATTTCCATCTTGGGATGATGGGAACTAAAGCAAAACCTATAAAAAAATACAACCCATGTATGGCGTCTAGTTCTTCAAATCCTAAGAACAAATGAAAAAGAATATCTAAAATTAGGGTTGCTGTAAATAGGTAAATACCATTTTTCTTAAAGTGGTAAGACCAATAGGAACCTAATATCATTAATACTCCAAAAAAAAGATTTATACCGAAAAACCAAAGTGGAGCTGAAGGAAAATATATTTTTTTAAATCCTAAATAGGCAAGTACTATAGGTATTAAACCCATAAACCCCATATATAAACAAGCCATCAAAAAGCCTAAGGATTTTTTTTCTTTAACTACAAAATATTCCTTAGGTCTTTTACCAAAAATTGAATCTTCCTCTTTCATAAAAATATTTTTTAATGTTACGTAAATATAAAAAAAATAATACAGAAAATTTCTGTATTATTTTTAAGACGTTCCTTTTAAAAAATATTTTTAGAGAAATAGAGCATCCATCAATCGGTTTTGATCATTCAAACTTTCTTCTAAAGAAATCATACTTTCAGTTCTTAATACATCTTCAATGTCATCTATTTTATAAATAACATTCTTTGCATCTTGTGGATCTTTTGCACTGATTTTACAATAAATATTATATTTTCCTGAAATCACATTTGCAGTAGTTACATTTGGTATTAAAGCTAATTTTTCTAAAACACTTTGTGTTTTACTTGATTTAGTAAGAAGAATTCCTACATAAACAATAAACCCATACCCTAAAATTGAATAATCAATATTTAAAGAAGTTCCTCTAATCACCCCTGCATCTTCCATTTTTTTCACCCTTACATGTATAGTACCGGCAGAAACATTCATTTTTTTTGCTATTTCTGTAAATGGCATTCTTGTATTGACCGATAGAAATTTTAAGATTCTCTTGTCTGTATCATCTATATAAAAGTTTTCTTTCATAATGAAACGCTTTATTTTTTTTGTTATTTTTCTTATGTAATGGTACAAATATATAAAATTATTCTAACCTTTATCAAATTATTACTATAAATTACAAGTAATTTATAAATTAATTAACAAAAGTGTCTAATTATCCCTATATTATGTCTACATCAATTTATTTTTATATTTGTGCATAATACTTAAAACCTAAATAATTACCGCTACTGACCCATTGTGAAAAAAATTGGAAGAAAAATAAAATTATTTTTTGACGGTTCTACTCCTGATCAAATTAATGGCTCCTTAAAATGGAAGTATGAACTGCACGAAATTATCTTTGAATCCGATACGGTAAAAGGTAAAATTTTTGATATTATACTTTTATTTTTTATTTCGCTTAGCACTCTTATAATAATGCTTGAAAGTGTTTCAAAAATAAACAATGAAATTGGCTTTTGGCTTTATATCTTAGATTGGTGGGTGACTATCTCTTTTACTATTGAATATTTTCTTCGGCTTATTAGCGTTAAAAACAGATGGAAATATATGACAAGCTTTTATGGTTTAATTGATTTATTAACCATTATACCTACTTATTTAAGCATCTTTTTTATTCAATCTCATTATTTGGCTATTATAAGAATTTTTAGACTTTTTCGAGTATTTAAGATTTTAAAATTAGCCAATTACATTGATGAGAGTAATACTATGTTAATTACTTTAAAAAATAGTAAACGGAAAATTTTTGTTTTTCTTTATTTTATTTTATTAATTACCTTAATATTAGGCGCTTTAATGTATGTGATTGAGGGTGAAAATTTCTCTAGCATTCCGCAATCTATGTACTGGGCAATTGTAACACTTACTACTGTTGGTTATGGAGACATTGCTCCCCACACTGTTTTAGGTAAAATTATTGCTTCGGGAATCATGATCTTAGGTTATTCAATAATTTCAGTACCTGCCGGACTTCTCTCTGTTGAATATAGAAGAAATAAAATTTATAAACAGAACACTCAGGTTTGCAGGTATTGTATGGCTGAAAATCATGAGGTTGATGCTATATATTGTAAACGATGCGGACATCTTTTGAATGAAAATTTAAATACTACCGACAATCCTTAATAATTTCACTTATGCTTAGCCACGAATATTTTATGAAGATTGCAATTGAACAAGCTAAAATTGCCTTTGATAAAGGAGAAGTTCCTGTAGGAGCTGTTGTTGTATCCAATAATCTAATTTTAGCCAAAGCGCATAATCTAACAGAGTCTTTAACAGATGTAACTGCTCATGCTGAAATCCAAGCCATAACTGCGGCAAGTAGCTATTTAGGCGCTAAATACTTAACTCAATGCACTATGTATGTAACCCTAGAACCCTGCGTCATGTGTGCAGGTGCCTTGTATTGGTCACAAATAGATAAAATTGTAGTGGGTGCCTCGGATGAAAAACGAGGATTTATATCTAAAAATATTTCTTTGCATCCCAAAACAATCTATGAATTTGGTATTTTAAAAGATGAATGCTCTGAATTACTTCAGAAATTCTTTAAACTAAGAAGATGAATTTATTTAATGCTTTTATATAAATAACTTAACAATCCAATAAACTATCATAGCAAGTATTGCACTAACAGGAATTGTTAAGATCCATGCCCATAAAAGTTTTATGGTTATCCCCCAACGTACTGCCGATACTCTTTTTACTAAACCAACTCCAATTATTGACCCGGTAATTGTATGGGTGGTACTTACTGGTATACCTAAATATTCACTTAAAAATAATGTAATTGCACCTGAGGATTCTGCTGCTACTCCTTCTAAAGGAGTAACTTTAGTTATACGAGTCCCCATAGTTTTAACAATTTTCCATCCGCCAGACATGGTTCCTAATCCAATCGCTACAAAACTGGCTATGGGAACCCACCAATAATCAATGGTAAAATGTTGAAAACGTTCAGAAGTGGAAAGGTTTACATATTCTGCTGCATGAACTACATTTACTTCATAAAAAATAAAGGCTGCCCCAATAATCCCCATAACTTTTTGTGCATCGTTGCCTCCATGACCGATACTAAAGGCTGCTGAGGAAACGAGTTGTAATTTCTTAAACCATTGATCGGCCTTATAAGGATTTGCTTTCCTGCATATGTTCATGATCAGTAAAGTAATAATTGAAGAAATAATCATCCCAATCAATGGAGCAACGAAAATAAAAAGTATGATTGGAATTACTACAGGATAATTGATAACTACATTCCCTGCTTCTGAAAAACCTCCCACATGTGCGATTGCTGCTCCTATAAATCCACCTATTAGAGTGTGTGAGGATGATGAGGGTATTCCTGCCCACCAAGTAAATAAATTCCATGTAATTGCAGCAATTAAACCAGAGAATATCACTTCAAGAGTTATAAAATTTTCATGTACAGCTTTGGCTATGGTGTTTCCGATCTTAAATTCCCCTATGATATATAAGGAGACAAAGTATGCTACAAAATTAAAAAATGCGGCCCATAAGACTGCTTGAAAAGGGGTTAAAACTTTAGTGGAAACAATTGTCGCAATGGAATTAGCCGCATCGTGAAATCCATTGATATAATCAAAAATTAAGGCTAATACTACAATGGTTATTAGTAAGGTCATTAAAAAAAATTATGAGTATTTTACTAAAATGGATTCAATAATATTTGCAGATTTCTCGCACTTATCAGTTACGTCTTCTAAATATTCTAAAATGCTTTTTATTTTAATAATATCTAAAACTTCTTTATTACTTTCAAATAAAGCACTGATTTCCTTACTGAATAGATCATCTGCCATATTTTCCATTCTATTGATTTCTACGCAATGCGCGAATACTTCCTTGGGCTTTTTTAAATCTCTCATAGCATAAATTGCTTTCTTTAATTCAAGAACACTATCATTGATAATGCTTGCAAAAGAACTATAACAAGGCATGACCGGAGATTTATATAACAATATATATTTGGTTGATGCATAAATAAAATCTGCAATATCATCTAAAGATGAAGTTAATTGATGGATATCTTCTCTATCAAAAGGGGTTATAAAGTTTTTCCCCAATTCAATATAAATGTTGTGTGTTAATTTATCATTAGCATGCTCGTAATCTTCCATTTTTTTATAAAACCCTTCGGTAATGGCTTCTTCTGATTTTAGACCATCGACCAAATCTTTAGACATGGCTGCCAAATTATCGGCTACTTGTTCAAACAAAGAATAAAATACTTTGTCTTTGGGTTGAAATAACCTGAAAAATGCACTAATATTCATAGTTGATTTATAGATTCAATTCTCTTATATGTGTAGCAAATATATTGATTTTAATTGAATACAAAACACTCACAATAAGTTCCTTTCTAATAAAAAATTTCTAAAAGCTTTCAGGGATATATAACAAACAGGAAAAATTTATTTTTACGCGTTTAATTATATCTACGATTTTTTTGAATTCTTGAATTTTTTTAGTGATTGATGATTCGTTCAATCTTAGAAATTAAATGAGTGAGATTAAATAAATATTTAAATGTTTATAAATTTTTATGAATTACATCCATCAGAATCTTTAGTAATCAAAAATATGTTTAAGTAAATCTTAGAAGAAATTCTGTGCCCTCATTTTCTTTAGAGTTAATTTGATACTTCACTTTATTTTTTTCCAGAATTCGCAATGCAATGGATAAACCTATTCCTTTACCAGGAATATTCTGCGCGTTTTTACCCCTAAAAAAAGGACGTATAATATTTCCCATATGTTCCTCCGGAATACCTATACCATGGTCTTTTATAGAGAGATACAATGCATTGTCCCAGTACAAAACTATTTCCACTGGATTTTCTTGCGAAAATTTTACTGCATTTTCAATTAAATTATACAAGGCCATAAATAACTGGGTGCGGTCTATGTTAATCTGTAAATGATCTTTGAATTCAGCGTCTATCATTTTTTTCCACTTAATTTGCTGGGATGCAGAAGGGTATTTTTCACAGACCTTACGTATGATTTCCTCAATCAATACATCTAAATGTATAACTTCAGCGATATCAGTGTTTTTTCTTAAATCTGAAACAATTAATAAAATGTCTAAAATCTCTTCCAATTGCCTGATTTCTTCAATAAGTAGATCACTAAGCTCTCTATACTCTTCGGGAGTTCTATCTTTTAAGGAAAATACTTCTAAATTTCCTTGTATTGCTGCTAAAGGGGTTTTGAATTCGTGAGAGACATAACTTACAAAGTTTTGTTGTATTTTAAATGTATCGGAAATCCGTTGTAGCAACTGATTGAAAGTGTCGGTTAAATCGTAAATTTCATCTTTTATTTTTGAGCTTTTTAATAGAGATAAGGAGTTGGGAGACATGTTTTTCACTTGCTTAATGGTTTCCCTAATCGGTCTATATGCTAGTCGGGATATCCATAAATTTAAAAGAATTGTTGCCAACATACCTACCACAAAGGCAGAAGTTAATATCCACCACAATGGTTTAATATAATTGGTTACTACTTCGTCTTTTTTATCTTTGGTTATAATTACAAAATCTCCTTGGTTATCTTTATAATAAACTCCGTAACATAAAAAACCTGGTATATTAAAGGTTAATTTACCTTTGTTACGAATTTCATCTATAATTTCTACTGGAATTTGAGGGGTTTTCAATCCAAATTCTAAATGATTATTCTTGTCATAAACTTGAAAATAAGCATTGGAAAGATTCTCGTATTGTTTTTTTATTTTTTCGTATTCTTTAAAAGAAATTTCGTCTTCTTCAAAAAAATAAAAAGCAATAATTTGTGCCGTTTTTTCTAAATTATGATAAACTGATTTTTCAATATTTTGTTTATATAAACTAAATATAAGTATTGATACAACAATAAATACAATTCCCCAAAGTGCCGAACTTAATAAGCTTAAACGGGTTTGTACTTTCATTGAATTGAATTTATTTTGTAACCTCTTCCTTTTACGGTTTCAATAAGTTTGGGCTTACCTTCAATATCTATTTTATTTCTAAGGTAGGATATATACACATCCACTACATTGGTGTTGGTGTCGTAATGAGCTCCCCATACGGCACTTAAAATTTGTGTACGTGTTAATACTTTATCTTTATTTTCCATTAGAAATTTTAAGAGCTTAAATTCTTGTATGGTTAAGATAATTTCCTCATCTCCTCTAGTAATTTTATGTGCTTCTAGATCTAAATATAAATCTGCACAACTGAGGCTGTGAGTAGGAACTTGATAGTTAAGGTTTGCTCGACGATTGAGGGCTTGAATTCTTGCTACTAATTCTTTGAAGTGAAAGGGTTTGGATAAATAATCATCCGCCCCCTTTTCTAATGCTTTAACTTTGTCATCCGGATCGCCCAATGCACTAATGACTAACACTGGACTTTCTATTTTTTTGTATCTTAAATACTGCAAAAGTTCCAAGCCGTCCAGATCCGGCAACATAATATCTAAAAGAATTACGTTCCATATCTTCTCTAAAAATAGTTTTCTTGCTTGCACTCCATTCTCAGCCAAAGTTACGGCGAAACCGCATTCTTCTAAACCTTTAACCATAAATTGGCTGATCTTTTTATTATCTTCTACTAATAGCAATTCCATATTTTTAATCCAGCAATTATATTTTACAGTATAGTAAATATATTAATTTTTACTTTTATCTTTTTTCCGATAGGCAAAATAAAAGACTTGAGGCAATACTGTGAATGACAATAACATACAAACAACTATTCCGCCTACAATCATTATCGCTAATGGCTTTTGTACTTCAGACCCCATACCGTTGGACATTGCCGCAGGCAATAAGCCCATAGAACCCATTAAAGCAATCATTAACACAGGGCGAACTCTACTTTTTACAGCACTGTCTATCGCTAGTTTTAAATTATGGGTTCTCTGCATTGTGTTTTTCATTAATGCTATAAGCAATATACTATCTATAGCAGTAATTCCAAATAAGATAATGAATCCAATTCCGGCAGAAATACCAAAAACTGTTCCAGTTGCCCATAGAGATATAAATCCTCCAATGAACGCATAAGGCATTGCACTAGCAGCAATTAGAGTGTCTTTTAATGTATGAAAGTTCATGTAAAGTAGAAATAAAATTAACAATAATGCACATGGAACAATTATCATTAAGCGATGGGTTGCTCTCTGCTGACTTTCAAATTCTCCTGCCCATACCATTTTATTTCCATGGTCTAATTTTATTTCTTTATCTACAATTTTCTGTGCTTCTGCTATGGTTGAGCCTAAATCTCTATCCCTTACACTAAATCCTACTCCTACATAACGACTACTTCCATCTCTGTAAATAAAGGTTGGTCCTGAGACAAATTGTATATCTGCAATTTCTTTCAGTGGAACATATTTTTGATCCATGGTAGGGATTAATATCTCTCCAATTTGGTCTTCGTTTTCTCTAAATTCTTTTTGAAAACGTACACGAACATCAAATATTCTTTCTCCTTCGTAGAAATTAGTTGCTGCTTTCCCTCCTATTGCCATTTCAACTACAGCTTGTGCATCTGCCATGGAGACTGCATAACGTGCCATTTTAGATTCTGATAATTTGATTTGTAATTCTGGCAAACCTATACTTCTAAAAACATTGACGTCCTCTACTCCTTTAACTTTACCAATTGCACTAGCTGTTTGATCTGCTAGCTTCTCCAGCTGTTTTAAGTCATCTCCATAAATTTTAATCACCAAGGCGCTTTTTACTCCTGCAACATATTCTTCTACATTGTCTTGGATGGGTTGACTAAATCCAAAAATGGTTCCTGGGTAAATGTCTAAGGAATCTTTCATTTGATTGATTAATTCATCTTTTTTAATCTTCCTTTTCCATTCTTTTTCAGGTTTTAATTCTGCATGAAATTCAATATTGAAGAAACCTGTAGGATCTGTACCGTCATTGGGTCTTCCGGTTTGGGTAAGCACAAATTTAACTTCGTCAAATTTTCTCAGCTTCTTTTTCATTTCTTTGGTAATACGAACTGATTCATCTAAATTTATACTGTTGGGCAAAGTTGCTCTTATATAAATTGCGCCTTCATTCATACTTGGAATAAATTCTGTTCCCCAAAAACTAAAACGTACCAAACATAAAATTAATAATGCTAAAAAGCTTAGAATCGTTCCTTTCCTGTAACGAGAGGCAAATGCGTATATGCGATAGAGATTGGTTGTAAAAAATCTGCTTATTCGGTTGGTTCTTTCTTTAATGGGTTTGTTTAACAATACTTTACACATTACCGGAACATATGTAAGGGCTAATATTAAAGACCCTAATAGTGCATAACCTAAAGTAAACGCTAAAGGGGAAAACATTTTGCCTTCTACTTTCTGGAAAGAAAATATTGGAAATAATGCAACTACTAGTATGATTTGAGCAAAAAAGATATGAGAGGCTACTCCTCCAGCACTTTTCTTAATCAATCCTCCTTTGGCTAATTTAAGAAAACGTTGATCTCCTAATTCTTCGTTCCTTTTAGCCATAGATACAAATATAATTTCTACAATTACTAAGGTTCCCTCCAATAAAAGTCCAAAATCTAAAGCTCCCATAGAAATTAAGTTTGCCGGAAGCCCTTGTATTCTTAACATTATAATTGCAAATAGGAATGACAAGGGGATTACCGTTGCAACTATAAGGGTGCTCCTCCAATTAAAGAGAAAAATAAACACGACTATAGATACTAAGATAACTCCTTCTATAAGGTTTTTCATTACGGTGTGAACCGTTGAATCTACTAGTGTTGTTCGATCAATAAATGGTTCAATTTTAACATCTTTAGGTAATATTCTTTCATTTAACTCTGTAATTTTTTCTTTAAGATGCTTAATAACCTCCCCTGGATTTTCTCCTCGCAGCATTACAACTATTCCTTGTACTACATCATCTTCATTATCCAATCCTACTTGTCCTAAACGTGGTTTAGCGGAAACACTTACTTCTGCTACTTGTTTTACTCGTACAGGTGTGCTACCTTTAACTTCAATTAGAATATTTTCTATATCCTCAATCTTATCTAACAATCCTATTCCTCGTACTACATAAGCTTGATTCCCTTTTTGAATAACATCTCCTCCAACATTTATATTACTATTTTCAACTGCTTCATATACTTCCAACGGCGATAGTCCATAATTGGCAAGTTCAATAGGGTTTACTTTAATTTCATAAATCTTTTCTTCTCCTCCAAAGCTATTGATATCTGCAACCCCTGGCACTGATAATAATTCTCTTTCAATTACCCATTCATTTAATGCGGCTACTTCTTTAATAGGTAAGTCGCTCTTTACTACATAGCGGTAAATTTCGCCTGTTGCACCGGAAGGTGGTTCAATGCTTGCATCTGCTCCTTCAGGCAGATCTATACCCTGCATTCGATTAGAGGCATATTGCTGTGCAAAAAAGTCATCCACTCCATCGTCAAATAAAACCGTTACTACTGATAATCCAAATAATGAGGTAGATCTTACATCTGTCTTTTTAGGTATTGTATTCATTTCCCTCATGATTGGGAGAGTAATGAATTTTTCAACCTCTTCTGCGCTCCTCCCTGGCCATTGGGTTATGATTCTTACCCGAGTATTAGTTACATCCGGATATGCTTCTATAGGGGTATTAAAGTAACAAAGAATTCCTCCTAGAAATAAAAGTACGGTTAAAAATAAAACTAGAATGGAATTTCGCAATGAAAAGGCTATACATTTTTCTACAAACTTGTGCATAAATTCTTATTTGTTTTTTAGTTGTGAATAGATAAGCAATTGATCTTTAATTACAACTTCATCTCCTTCCTTTAGTCCTGAAAGTATGTAAGCTGTATCTCCATTGTGCCCTTGTAATTTTACTTCTTTAATTACAAACTTATCCGCGCCTTGTTTTACTACAACAAAGTCCTTATTCTCATCAAAAATTAAAGCTTTCATAGGTATAGCTACCTTTAAATTCTCTGTATTGTTTTTGAGTTTTATCATCATAGCCATTTCGGGCTTCAACAATAAATCAGGGTTATCCATTACTATTCTTGCTTTTAGAACCCTTTCTTCTGAGTCAAATACTTGAGATATTTGATTAATTTTACCAACAAACACATCTCCCGGATATGAAAGGGTTGTCATATCTACCGGCATCCCTTCTTTTACAAATTTTAGATTGCTTGCATATACATTGGCGGTAATCCAAACTTGATTTAAATCTGCTATGGTAAATAATGGATCAGAATCCGGGCTTACCATGGTTCCTGGGGCAATATTTTTAGTAACGATATATCCTGATATAGGAGCCACGATGGAGAAACCTCCTGATTTGTTAGATCCAGTTACGGACATATCTGAATTTACTCTACTTAATTCTGCTTGGGCTTGCATTACTTTTGAACGTGCTTCTTGCAATTCTGCATCGGACAACATGCTATCTTTATGCATAGATTCTGCACTTTTTAGTTCTCTTTGAGCCGTTGCCAATTCTGCCTGCAATGATGATTTTTCTGAATGTAGGGAATTGATTTCCATACTTTTTACGTTGGCTAAGACCTGCCCTTTATTTACTTTATCTCCCAAAGAAAAGTAGGTTTGTGTAATAACTCCATTGACCAAGGGTGAATATTCCACTACTTTGTCTGGATTGTATTCTACTTTACCCGTGAGTACTAAATCTTCTTCTTGTGGTTTTAATTCTGCACGAACTGTTTTTAAATTATTTAGAAATGTTTGGTTTATGGTTTGTTTTTCTACTGTTTCGTTATTTTCTAATTTACTGCTACAAGCACCTAGTAAATAAAGGGTTGCTAATAAGATTGTTATTCTTTTCATAATTTTATTTTAGTTCAACGCCTGCTGCGTATTGTAGATTTTCAAATTGTATAAACATATTTTTATTGATGGTTAACATGGTTTGTTTATTTTCTTTATATGCTTCCATAAAGTCCATATATTCTACCATGCTTATGTTTCTATTTTTTAAATTTCTGGTGTAAGCATCTATCATAAAATCTAGATCTTTTGTTAGATCTTCTTTTTCAATTTCTTTGGAAAGCTTGTAAGTTTCTTCGTAATTATTATATGCTTCTACCAATTCATGCTGGGCTAGATTCATTTGTTGTACAGCCATAAACTCACTTTGTTTTTTGGCAAATTGAGCAGCTTTTATATTCCCTTGGTTTTTGTTTAATAGTGGTAGGTCAAAACTTAATCCAAATCCTACGTAATCTTTCCACACTCCACTAGCTCTGTCGTAATTGGCTGAAAAAGTAATATCTGGCACTCGTTGGGCTTTTTCATAAATTAAATCTTTATCTGAGTAATCAATCTGCAAATTTGCTTTTTTTACATCTGCTCTGTTTTCTAAAGCATTTTGCAATAACTGCTCTAAATGTATATTTTGCGGATCTTTTAATAATTTTTCCGTTGTCTCCTCAATTTCGATTGATACTTCAGGCTGAAAATTTAATAATGTTTTAAGTGTTTTCTGTTGTTCGTTAAACTCTGTTTTTACTTCATACAATTCGTTACTTATTTCCAATAAGGAGGATTGCAATCTTACCAATTCATTCTTAGCAATATTTCCCTGTTGAACCTGATTCTTGTAGGCTTGTATCAAACCTTTTAAAAGATCTTCTTGGTGCTGTAATATTTTTTGGTAATTCTGTAGATATATAATTTCTTGAATGGAGGTTCTTAATTCAAGTTTTAAACCTCTAAGCACATCTTCAAAATCTTGAATTGCTATTTCTTTGGAAACTTTTTCTCTATTAATTAATTTCCCTCTTTTTCTAGCCGTTTGTATTAACTGGCTAAGTTCTAATGAAAATTGTGTTCTTAAAGATTTCCCAATTATTGGAGATAATTCTTCTGTATTTCTCTGAGCTTTGGTTGTCCATAAATTAACATCCCCTAACTCAAACGATGGATTTTCCCACAACTTTGCTTGAATGATTGAAGCATCAGCAATGTCTATATTCATTTTCTCAGCAATAAGCTCCAAATTTTGATCTAGAAATTGGGCTTCTATTTGCTCTGGAGTCATCTTAATTACTCTGGAATCTTGAGCTGAAATTCTTTGAATAATTAGTAGTAATAGTATTAAAATTTTGTACTTGCGCATAACACGGGATCAATTTTTTACAAAATTATTTTTCTCCCATTAATACGATCTTTGATATAAATTAATTTTAATTAAGAAGTAGATTAGAAGTAGATTAGAAAATATGTTTTTTTATAAAAATAATCTTTTCTTTAGAAATAGAATTGAATAATACTAAAATAGAGAGATTATACGAAATTAAAAAAGAGAAAGTGATTTCACTTTCTCTTTTTTAATTTCTATTTTTCTTCTGCAGATGATTCTTTACCTGCTTTCCAAATTTTATAATTAACCTCTATACCTTTAGGTACATAGATAACTATGGGTAATTTACTGTTATAATCTACCCATATAGACTTACCTGCTACAAACTTATTCGTTTTCGTTTGTTCTGGACATGCCATCATGGTTGACATAGCTTCTCCTGAACTTGTGTATTGGTAGTAATTATACCCCCAACCGTCTAAATTTTTTTCTTCCATATTCCCCAATAAAGTGTAGAAATTGCAATCTACATTCATAATCTTACCAGGTATTAATTCTATCTTAAAATCATTTTCGTTAGATTTCTTTTTCAAAAAAATCACATAACGTGTCATACCTTCACCAGCTACTGGAAAGTTACCTAATTCTTTATAAGGATCGTTATTATTAAATTTCATTTTTTCATGTTTTGTAAATGACATTAAGATTATACCTACAAAAGTAAATATCAAGAATACTTTAAATAATTTCATCATTCTATTTTTAAATTTATTCTTATTTATGGGCAATAATTGTACTAAATATTTTAAAGTGGACTAATTTTTGATTTTGAAACAAATTCAAACACTGAATTTAACTTATGAAATTATCCAAAATATTCTTAGGCATTGCTATTTTAGCCCTTGTGCTTTTTTTAATTTTAATTATTAAAACCTATACTTATCCTTTCAAAAAAATTGTTGAATCTCAAGAAAAGGATAAGACTAGTGGAACTATCTCGATCATGGATGAATCTTTACAAAGATTAGCCGGCGGAATTAGAATTCCTACTATAAGTACGACTGATTATGAAGAAACAAATTTCAAACCTTTTGATGAATTTAAACAGTACCTTAGAGATTCTTACCCTAGAGTTTATAACAGTCTTGAAACTACAACTATAAATAATTACGGTTTGGTTTTTCACTGGAAAGGTAAAAATTCTACCAAAAAACCTATTTTATTTCTCTCTCACTATGATGTAGTGCCTGTAACGGGTTATGATCTAGATACTATTAAAAATTCTCCTATAATTTTTCAACCCAAGGACACACCGATTGCCCCTATACAAGAAAATAAAAATTCTTGGGATTATTCCCCCTTTTCTGGTGCTGTTGTCGATGGTAGAATATATGGTAGAGGTACGTTGGATATGAAAGGTATGCTTTTTTCTATTTTGGAAGCTGCAGATCAACTATTAAAGGAAGGATTTGAGCCGGAACAAGATCTTTGGTTTGCTTTTGGACATGACGAGGAAGTAAGTGGTAAGCAAGGCGCTGTAAACATTGCACAATTTTTTAAAAGTAAAAATATTGAATTTGAAGCGGTATATGATGAAGGTGGATTTATAATTGCTCCTCATTCCATCTTAGAATCTATTGGAAAGCCAATGGCTTTAGTTGGGGTTGGAGAAAAGGGCTTTTTAACATTAAATATTGAAGTAGAGGGAATTGGTGGTCATTCTTCTATGCCTCCAGAAAAGAGTTCTTTAGTCTATGCCGCTGAGATTATAGAACTTTTAAATTCTACGCAAATGGATGCTGAAATTATTGAACCTATTAATAATTTTTTGAAGAATGTAGGAGGAGAAATGGGCTTTACATCAAGAATGGCTATTGCAAACCAATGGTTGTTACAACCGGTACTTATTAAATCTCTTTCCAAAACACCTGCATCTAATGCTTTAGTTAGAACTACTACAGCCATTACAATGGCAAAAGGTAGTGATGCTCCTAATGTGCTTTCAACAACTGCTGAAATCACCGTTAATTTTAGAATTTTACCCGGGAATACGGTAAAGCAAGTAATGGATCATGTTGAAAATCTTTGCAAAGGATATAAAGTTAATATTAAAACAATTTCTTCAAGAGAACCTTCAAAAATTTCTTCCTCTCAAACTGACGGGTTTAAAAAAATTGAAAGTGCGGTAAATAAAATTTACCCTGGGGCTATTATTTCTCCTTATATTACTATTGGAGGAACAGATGCTTACAAATATCAAATTGTAAGTAATAATATCTATCGTTTCATGCCAATTATGGTAAATCAATTTGAACAAAGAACCATTCATAATGAGAATGAACATATTTCTATCGATAATTACAGTAAAATGATTGCTTATTTTAAAGAATTAATGCAGTAATTGTGTTTTTAATTACTAATACCATTCAGGCGCTTATTAAAGCTCTGAAAGTGGCTATTTTAGATCCTGCCAATTCTTTAAACAGGGACGAGTTTTTTTTGCTTTTGTCCTTACTCTTAGAGTTAATCCCTAAAAGCGAATGGGAACTCTTGGACAAACTAAATAAGAATTAATTAAATAAAAACACCAACCTTTAGGGTTGGTATTTTTCGGTTTATCTGAATAATAAATAATTAATTTATAAATAATCAATGTAATCATTTATTACATTTTCATATTTTTTCAAACAAGAGTTAATAAAGCTATCTATCTTTAATAATATATCTTCTTTACCTGAAATTATTAATTCATTGAGATTTTCTCCATTTGATAAAATAAAATTACCATTTACATATACAATTTCTTCTTTATCAATTACATCAAAAATAATGTCAAATAAATCAACATCTTTTTCATTTAAATATTTCTCTTTTATACCTATCGACATATACACATTATATCCATGAATATAATGTGCATAAACTTTTTTAATCGTTATATTATTAATTTCCTCTCTATTGGATAATTCTTCTTCTTTATTTAATAATATATTTTCTATACTTGAAGCTAACTCATCAGCATTTATAGTATTATCTTCCATTTTTTTATTTACATATAATTCGACTATTCATCAATGATTCAGTATAAGGATGAATTTCTCCTATTTGTCTAGTACTAGCCCATTCATTTAATTTTTTAAAATCTGGATCATTTTCAGGTCTAATAGAAACGTGGCTTCCATGATCATTAATTGCTTCTAAACCTGTTCCGTTAAGTTTAGCTACATCTACTGCTTGGTATTTACCTTCTGGCTTATCTAGTGAAAATGAAATTCCAGAGGTTGTATCTTTTCCTGGTCTTGGGGTCATTGAATCAGGAGTCCCTGAAGCCATTTTATAAACAATCCCTTCTGTAAGTTTTTCATTTAACCCCAGTGTATCAACCATCGTATTAGAATCATCTACATAGGCATAGGCATTGGGGTTATTTCCCTCTAGTCCGATGGGATCTTTGCTGATGTATTGTCCAGTTTCAGGATTATAGTAACGGAAACGATTATAGTCTAACTCTGCGCAACCTTTTGCCTCGCGCGAGTGAATACTTTTTGCTTCTACTCTATTCCAGTTGAAACAAATAGATAGGACTAAAAGTATAAAGTATAGATACTTTTTCATTGGCTCAAATTTATAATTTTTTATTCCATTTGATATTAAAAATGTCTGCTGTTTTTTATTTTCAGTTGAAAGGTTTTTTCAGTTGAAAGAAAAAGGGTTAACGGATTTTAAAAAGAACATAGGGCGTTGGGCTTTCGGGGGTGGCGGTTG
>NZ_SELG01000014.1 GCF_007845635.1 Apibacter muscae
GGGTGGCTATACTATGGCGTAAGCTGTGTAGGGTTATATTTTTGTTTAGGGTGGTTCTTTTAAGTATTTTCTTTAGTAGTTCTAAGGCGGTATATTTTTTCATTCTCTTTTGTATTTGATTGAGTAATAGGGCGGTTTCTTTGGTTTTTATTCGGTTTCTTTGGTGTAAATACTTAGTAAAGTCTTTTTGTAGGGTTTGATTGATGGGTATTATTCTTCTTTTGCTGTTCTTTCCTTGTTCTACGATCACTAGTTTGTTTTTTATATCTAATTCTTCTGTATTGATTCTTTCTAGTTCTATGGCTCTGAGTCCACAGCCGTAGGCTAAATGTAAAAGGATTTTTTCTTGCAGGTTTTGGGTTTTTGAATAAAGGGTTTGTATTTCTTCTTGGGTGAGTATTATCCGTTCTTTATAGGGTTGTTTTTCCAGATGTAAAATAAGGGTTTCAAAAGGGTTTTTACTGATATATTTACTTTCTTTTATATATCTAAAATATTCTTTGGGGTGTGTGTAATACTGATATATTGTACTGCTATGTAATTTTCTTTGTTTTAATTCTTTTATATAATTTTCTAGGTCTTTTGTTTGTATTTGTTTCTCTTGTTTGTTTGTAAAGGTTAAAAAGCTTTTTATGTTTCTTATCTTGCTGTAAATGGTTTTGGGGTTATACCCTAGGGTGTGTAATTTTTCTTGGTAGTGGTGGAGTTGTTCCATTTTTGGGTTATGAGGTTTTATTTTTACCGTTCGCTGGATATTTGTATTTGATTATTAGTTAGTTAACTTGTTTTAGTGTTCGGCTGGCTTCCGCTTGGTGTTCACTGGTGCTCGGTTTATAGTTTTTCTAATTGGTTGTAAAAGTAGTCCTTGAGGTCTTTTCGTACTTTTTGCATATTGTCGTTATGGGCTATTTTGTATTTATAGCCTTTGTTGGGGTGTCCGAACTGTTGTAAGTATTCTAATTGTACTAATTGGTTTAAATAGTATTGTAATTGGGTTTTCTTGAGTCCTGTACTTTCCATAATATGGAACCTTGTAAATTCTTGGGTTTTAAAGTGTTTTTGTATGTTTTCATAAAACTGTCTAAGGCTTCCGTCTAATTCGTCTATTTTTAGGATTATGCTTTCAAAGAGTACTTCTATGGCGATTTGTAAGTCTTCTTTTTCGGTTATGATTTGATTATCGGCGGAGATTCTCCGATTTTTTTGGTTTAGGTAAGTGATCTGTCTTATGATGGATTGGAACATTTGATTTAGTCTTCTCTTTTTATGTACGTTGTCGGGTAATTGTAACTGGGTGGCATAGGGATTAATGACTTCTAGGTTCTGCAGGCTTCTTATGTAGTCTTGTAATTGTTTTTGGGCTTGTTTTTCCTGCAAGGAGCTTAGCTTTCCTGCGTATTTTTTATTTTGGTATTCTATGATTTTTTGGCTTTGTTCTTGGCTTTCGTCTACGGCTAAAACAAAGGATCTGCTCATGTTGTCTTCGTAGATTTCGCCTTTGGTGGTGGCGGATAAACTGC
>NZ_SELG01000016.1 GCF_007845635.1 Apibacter muscae
CCCAAACTCACATTACATAACTTAGCTGTGTTTCTGAGAGATTGTCCTTGTTTTAAGTATTTCACTACATTTTTATACTTTTCTAGCACTTGTTGGTCAGTTTCCTTTGACCCTTTGACTCTGCCTTTGTAAACTCCTTTAGCAATTGCTATTCTAATGCCTTCTTTTTGCCTTTCTAGCATGGTTTCTCTCTCCATCTCTGCAATGTTAGCCATAACACTTATAATAAGTTTAAAGGCACTGTTTGGCTTGTTGTTTACTAAACTTTCTATTCCTAGGTTATCTACTTTGAGAATTATCTTTTTTTGGTTTAGTTCTTCGAGGGTGGAGAGTATGTCAAAGAGATTTCTTCCTAGTCTGTCTATGCTGTGTACGCTGATGTAAGTTATTTCTCCTTTTTCTATGTCTTGTAGTAATTCTTTTGCTTTTTCTCTTTGTTTGAATGGAATTGCTCCACTGATAATATCTATATATAGTTTTTCTTCTGAATGCTGTTTCTCTAGTTGTCTTTGAGTATTTTGGTTTCCTGTGCTTACCCTGATATATCTTGCTTTCATATTTTTTTAATCTTTTGTGTTTTGAAAAACACCCTGATTTTAATTTTAATCAGGATGCTTTTTTATTATTTTGGATAAGGTTATTATATATCTCTGAAATAATGGTTATTGGAGGTAGAATAGTCATACATGATATTTCTTGTGGTACTTTCCCAATCTATATGAATATAAGAAGGTAAGTTTTCTGGTATATCTCCTGTTTGTTCTAAAAGCTCTTCTACAAATTCTTGATCTGTGTTATATTTTCCTGTATAGCTTTCTTCTACTTTTCTGATAAGGTTGTGTATATTATCTTCTGTTCCGTAGCAATCTACATAGGCTTCTATTACTTCTTCTCTGTAATAACTAGCTTCAATAGCTTCTAAAACTTCGTAAATCTCAGAAGAAATATAGGATTCTCCTATTAATCCCATGTTTTCAATGATTGTTGAACATTCATAGTCTTGAAACATAAATTCTGGATCTTCTTCGTCTTGATGTAGTTTTCTCATGGCTTGTATCAGTTCTTCAAAGTCGTTGTAATCTGATATATTTAACCATTGCCCAAAAAGGCTTCCTTCATTGTACTTTTTGTAAGTACCAACATAAATTTTTGTCTCATAAAGACAATTTCTTACCTTTGTCATGTTGATAGATTTTAATTTAGTGATTGACATTTATTAACATTAGCCTTGTTGTGTTAGCGCACTTCAAGGCTTCTTTATTTCCTATAAAGATACAAAAAATAAATAAGTGTATCAAATTTAGAATAGGTGTTTTTAATATATTTTTATCCTTTTATTTATGTATTTTTCAATTAATTTATTGTACTACATTTTGACCATAATCTAATTTTGATACGGTAATTAAGGGGATAAATAAGGGTTGTTTTTAAGGGGTCAATGGAATGAAAGTTT
>NZ_SELG01000019.1 GCF_007845635.1 Apibacter muscae
GCCCCACTAAATAATAATTGGGTTGCTTGGGTATGTCTTGCCGTATAACTGGTAATATTTTCTTTTATTCCCGTTGTTTCTGCTATAAACTTTAATTGCTTGTTGAATTTTCTCAAACATTTTTTATATCGGTACTGCTTTTGCAGGTCTGTTTGCTCATCCCTGTAAATAACTGGAAATATATATTCCAGTCCTCCTGATTTAGGCTTTTCTTTGTAATAATCCAAAATCTTCTGTACTTCTTTCCTAATAGGTAAAGGAGATATTTTTTCTTTAGTTTTTTCCCTGTAGTATTCAATATTCCCATTTTTGACACTTGACCATTGTAAAAAAGCCATATCTTTATAATTCATCCCTCCTGTATAATAACTGAATAAAAACATATTATAGGTATCTGTATATTCAGAGTGCTCAGATATATCAAAGTTCTTGAATTTCCTAAAATCTTCTATATGAAGAGCTATTTTTCTGGGTTGTGATTTTAACCTTTTATCAATTCTATATGATTTGCCAAATGGATAATCTTCCTGCCTGGCATACCCTGTTTTAATTGCATTATTGTATAAGGTTCTGATATCTCGCATTTTAATTTTAATACTGGAGTTATCACAGGTTTTTCTCAAAAAAGCTTCATAATCACAAAGAAACTCATAAGTAATATCTTTAAAACGTAAATCTTTTTTAGCAAACTTAAACAATGACCTTTGGGAATCCCCTACAATTTTTGCATAACCTAATCTTCCTGTACTTTTATAGTTTTCAATATCTTTAGTGAAATAATCATAAACTGCCATGGATTTGACCTTTTTGTTTTGGGATTCTTCTTTAAATCTGATTGCAATATCGTTTACTGTATAGTCCAGTTCTTCTTCTGTTTCTAATTCTGTAATGATATTCTCCAACCTTTGGGTTAAAGCCCTCAAGGATTGATTGATTTCTTGGGCTTTAGGGTGATTGGATCTGATTTTCTTATTTTTATTATCCCATTGATTTTCTAAAATGGAAAATGGAGTTGTAATTACTTTTTCTTTATCTGCATGATATATCTTAAATATAATAGGTATAGAGCCATCAGCTTTAGGTTTGTTCTTTCTCAGTATTAAATGAAATGTAGCCATAGTATATTTTTTAATAAATACTTAAGGTCAGGTATTAGGTCAGGTTTAAAAGTCAAATATAGTAAAATATAACATATTGAAAAAATATTTTATCTTTATAAACCTTTATTAATAAAGAAAAAGTCAAATATAGTAAAATAAAGAAATACATTAACTCTCTGACTGTTAATCAGAGGGTCGCTGGTTCGAGCCCAGCAGGAGGAGCT
>NZ_SELG01000033.1 GCF_007845635.1 Apibacter muscae
TCTAGGGGGTAGGCTTTTGCTCCATCTATCGCATCGGAATAACAGGTGATGGTAAAGCTGTCGTGGTCTGCTATTTTTTGTTTGATTTCTACGGTAAAATGACTCTCGGCCAGTACTCTTTGTCCTGCGATCATAATCTTACTGTAAACGATATGGGAGTTGGCTAGGTTGGTTTCGGGGTCTCCGCCGTAGGTGGCTATGAGGGTGTTGTATCCTTTATATTCGGCATATTGTTCCGGGGTTAATAAGCCGTTGGGTAGGCTGGTTAGGTCTCCGGGGATGATTTTTTTTATTTCTTGGGCTTGATTAGCTATATTTTTTGCTGTTTCTACGGATTTTTTGGCTTTATCTATGGCTTCTTGTACGGGGGCGGTGAGTTCGGTTAGTTTTTCTTGTACTTTATTGGTGATCTGGTCGGTTACATGGTCTAAGGCATTGTTTAGGTGGTCTTTGTCTAGTTCTGCTCCGGTGGAAACTATGTTTTTTGGGGATATATCGGGTACAGTCTTTCCTGCTCCTTTGCCTTTGTTAGGATCTATAAAGCTCATTATATTTTATGTTTAAATTAGTGAATATATTTTATTATAATATGAGCAAATTTATTGATTTTTTCTAAGGTTTTTACCTTTTAAAAAAAATATAGCAATACAGAATATTAAAATCGTTATTAAATAGGTGTATGAATTCACCTATTTTCTTAAAATTTACTTCGGCAATAAGTTCTTTATTAATATAGATAACTAATTAAAAATCATTTATAATAATTCTTAACCTAATATTTCATAGGATTTATAAAATTTATTTAAAAAAAGTTTGAAACAAATATTTTAAATCCTTGCCCAACGACCAATCTTTTACATACTTTTTATTTATCTCTACTTTGTCTTTCCAAAGTACTTCATCGTTATATTTTATTGGATCTGGATGATTGGATAGTAATTCTTCTTCATTTCTGTATTTAATTTGAGCAGGACCTGTAATCCCCGGTTTTACGGTAAGTATTATCTCATCCTCCCCGAACAATTGATCTGCATACCCTGGTACATCCGGGCGAGGACCTACCCAAGACATTTCCCCTTTTAAAATATTGATTACTTGAGGAATTTCATCCCACTTATATTTTCTTAAAAATCTCCCAAGTGGAGTAATCTCCATTTTAGATGTGGTAATGGAGGATTTATACTCCCCTTTCATTGTTCTTAGCTTATAAATATAAAATTTTCTCTTATTTCTCCCTATTCTTTGTTGCTTAAAAAAAGGACTTTTTTTCGTAGTAACTATAATCAGTAAAGAAAATACAAGTAAAGGGAATATAGAAAGTAATAGTATTACTATGGAAAAAGAATAATCAAACAACGATTTTAAATTATTCATAGGAGATTTTCAACTTGCTAAATTATTGATAAACGTGAATTTTTCCAAACAAACTTACGATTATCAGCCAATTACTTTCATAATAAATAAGCTTATATATTAAATTGAAATTTATATTTATTTAATTCCTCATGAATAATTATATACTAAAAAATTTTAGGGTGAAATTATATCATTATAAATATTTAATTTACAAGTGTTTAAAAAATAAGCTTAGAATATTATCAGGAATAAAATCAATCTAACCATATTGTTTATGTTTTAATTATAGTATATTTGCATAAAATAAATGCTTGTTTATACTAGAACAGCAAATAAAAAAATTTTAAATTTATGAAAAAAATATTACTCATTAATTTTGCTTTAGTCGCATTAATTACTTCTTGTACTGATGATTACAATGACTTACCTATTACAAAACCTTCTGCATCTGAATCTGTAGATCAAGGACAAGTAGGTGGCGAACAAGAGCATATCCCTGTGGATGCTAATTCTAATAGAGTTGTAGATCAAGCACAAGTAGGTGGTGAACAAGGGCATATCGTTGTTAAAGAGCTTTCTATAGATGTTGCTCATGGGGCTCAAGTAGGTGGAGAGCAAGGACATATTTCTGTTAAATCTTATTCTAATAGAGTTGTAGATCAAGCGCAAGTGGGCGGTGAGCAAGGACATATTCCTGTTGGAGCTAATTCAATAAATATTCCAACGGAAAACGAAAAATAAAATAAAGATTAATAGTTACAATAATCTTTATTTAAAGGGCTATTTAAAATAAATTAAATAGCCCTTTTTAATTTAATTCTTTTCATGCTTAAAGATTAATCCTTACATTTATATGAATTTATTTATTCTTTAGTACTAATCATATGTTAAAGAAAATATACATCTATACATGCGCTACATTTATAACTTTACTAGCATGTAAAGAAAAAAATAATTCAATAGATAGTATTAATAAAGAATCACCCAGAATTCTGGAATACATTTATAACGATAAAAATTTACAATCTGCCTATAAAGATATTCTTATTGCTAAAAAAAATAAAAATGCTCATCAATTAAGTAATATCTATTTCCAATTAGGTCATTATTATCTAGATGGAAATATAAGTGATAGTGCTTTCTATTATTTTAATCATTCTAAAGAGCAATCACTTATTGAAAATGATAGTTCATTTATTGGAAGATGTCTATCTAATATGGCAATGATACAAGCTGATGAAGCTGACTTTCTAGGTTGTGAAGAAACAGCAGTTGAAGCGCTAAAATATTTAAGCCCATACAAAATGAAGGATAGTATACCTTTAGCTTCGGTATACAATACTCTAGCGATCTCTAAAACAGAATTGGAGGATTATTCTCAGGCAATTCAATACCACGAACTAGCCATGAATTTTTCTTCTAACAAATTGTCTAATATAATATTAAAAAATAATCAAGCTGTTGTTAATGCTAAAGACCAAAGATATGACATAGCTATAAATACTCTTTCAACACTCTTAAAAAATCCTATTTTAGATAAAAATCCTATTGAGAAAGCGAGAGTACTGGACAATTTAGCTTATATAAGGTGGCAAAAATATGGTTCTAACAATGATATAAAGAATGAGCTTGAAGAAGCTTTAAAAATTAGAATAAAGGAGAACTACCCATTGGGTGAAATGGCTAGTCATTTTCATTTGGCAGAATATTTTGAGAAAGATAATCCTTATGAAGCCATTAACCACGCGAGTAAGATGTACAAAATTGCCATTAAATTAGATCGAACTGAAGATCAATTGGCTGCTCTTCAAAAATTAATTTTTTTAGATCCTAAATCATCAGCAAAGAAAGATTATTTTCAAACTTATTTAACACTCAGCGATAGCATTCAGAAAAAAAGAAATCATGCTAAAAACCAATTTACTTTAATTCGCTACGAAGTAGAAAAAAATAAAGAAGAAAATGCACTTTTGAAAGCTGAAAACATACAAAAAAACTATCAGATTCTTAAGCAAAGAATCATAGTATTCATAATTATTCTCATCATTTTTATAATTATTGTATTTTTTGTTTTATGGTATCAAAAAAGAAGACAGAAATTTAATCTTGAAAAAAATCAGGAAATTGAAAAAACAGAATTGAAATATTCTAAAAAAATTCATGACGAGGTAGCCAATGGTATATATTTTCTAATGACGGAAATCATTAATAGTTCAGATATTAAACCTTCAAAAGTGATTAATGATTTAGAAAACTTATATCATAAATCTAGAGATATCTCTCACGATGCTGAATTTAAGATGGATCTGAAAAAAGATTACAATCTTATTCTTAGACAGATGATACAAACCTATAGTTCTAAAGATACTAATATCATATTGATGGGAAATGAGGCTAATATATGGAATGGAATCAGTTTAGAAAAGAAAGAGGAGCTTTATTATATACTAAAGGAACTTTTAACTAATATGCGTAAGCATAGTAGAGCTAGCCTTGTTACCATAAAATTTAAAAATGATAAGAATTCATTCACAATTGAGTACATTGACAATGGTATAGGAATGAACCTAAAAGATTACAATCCCAACAAACATTTTATTAATTTGAAAGCTAGAATAAATTCAATCAATGGCTCTTATTTTATCGATTTTACAAGAAATATTGGTTTTTATATAAAAATATTAATTAACAACTAAAAATTATGTTAAGAAAAATACTTATTGCCGAAGATTTTGATAGTTATAGTATAGGCATTGAAAAAACTATTTCCGAACAGGCAAATGTTAAAATTGTGGATAAAACCTATTATTGTGACGATGCAATATTAAAATTAAGAGCTGCCTTGTCAAAAAATGATCCTTATGATCTATTAATCACTGACTTGTCTTTTGCTTCTGACTATAGAGAACAAGAACTCGAGGGTGGAGAAGATTTAATTAATCTAATAAAGCAAGAACAACCCAATTTAAAAATTATTGTTTTTTCAATTGAAAATAGATATCATAAAATAAATCATCTTTTTGAAAAATACAAGATTAACGCTTTTGTAACTAAAGGAAGAGATGATATCAAAGATTTAAAAAAGGCCATTGAAGCGATTAAAGAAAATAAATCTTATATTTCTGATGATAATAAAATTTCTAAAAGCAATCTTTTTGAACTAACGGAATACGATATTAATTTATTAAAACTTTTAGCTAAGGGTTTTACACAAAAAGAAGTTGAAAATTATTTAAAAAAGGAAAAAATTACGCCCAATAGTGAAAGTTCAATTGAGAAAAAGTTAGCTTTGCTTAGAATAACTTTTAATGCTAAAGATACTAAACATCTACTAAGTTTAGCTGTTGAATTGGGAATTATATAATTGATAATTTAAATATTTTATACAGTAAAATTGATTAATTCACAAATTACGGATATCCGTAAGAATTCTTTAAAAAAACCTCCTACATTTGTAATGTTAATAAGTAATTACACATTTAATAAAGAAAATTTTAGTAAATACTCAAATATAAATTGTACAAACGTGGTGTTGTTTTCAAAACGAATTTATTAGATTGTTAAGATTAGTTTAGTATTAGAAGTTTTTTAGCAACAAAATTAAAAGGCATTAGAATAAGCACCTAATGCCTTTTTTAAATTATAATTAATTTTTTAAACTTCAAAAGGAATTTCTAATTGATGACCCAAAGTAGTATCAGTTTCAATATTATACATATTTTTAATACTTATACCTATGAGTCTAACTTTATTTGATAAGTCCAATTCATGAAGTAATTCTCGTGCAGATTTATATAAAACGGAATAATCGGTCACGGGTTGGGATAATGTTTTAGATTTTGAAACTATTTTAAAATTTTCATATCTAACTTTTAAAGTTATGGTTTTACCTTTAAAAGATACTTTTTTTATTCTTTCAATCACTTCTTTACAGATTTCTTTTAATTCTAAATAAATAAATTCTAAAGAGTTTGTATCCACTCTAAAAGTATTTTCTGCTCCTAATGATTTTCTTATTCTATTTGGATTCACTTCCCCGTGATCAATTCCTTTTGCATTTAAATAAAATTTTCGCCCTTGTTTACCAAAATATCTAATTAGTTCATCTTCTGTTTTTTGTTTAAGATCCCATCCTGTATAAATTCCAAGTTCATGTAGTTTTTGTGAAGTTTTCTTTCCAATGCCAAAAAAAGATTCAACCTTTAATTTTCCAACAAACTTTTCTGCTTTTTTAGGTGTAATAATAAAAAGTCCGTTGGGTTTATTATAATCAGAGGCTATTTTAGCTAAAAATTTATTGAATGACACCCCAGCAGATGCCGTTAAGTTCGTTTCCTTAAAAATATCTGATTTTATTTTTTTGGCAACTTCCATCGCGTAGGGTTCATTCATATAATTTTCAGTTACGTCTAAAAAGGCTTCGTCTAGTGATAGGGGTTCAACCTTATCGGTATATTTTAAAAAAATTTCTTTAATTTGCTTGGATACAGATTTATAAACCTCAAATCGAGGTTGTACAAAAATTATGTTTGGACATAATTGCATCGCTTTTTGTGAAGCCATGGCTGATTTAATACCATATTTTCTAGCTTCATAGCTTGCAGCAGCTACAACCCCTCTTACTCCAGAAGAACCCACTACTAAGGGCTTATTCCTATACTCTTTATTGTCTCTTTGCTCAATAGATGCATAGAAGGCATCCATATCAATATGAATGATTTTACGCATAATTTTTTAAAAGTTATTCATTCACAATTTTAATACCCCATGCTCTTTCTCCACTTAATAAATTTTAATTTTTTGTGGTTGTTGAATGGATAAATTAATACTAATAATAGAATAAATATTCCTAAAAGGGTTAGCCAACCCAAAATAGTTTTTAAAGTTAAAGTTAAGGCTTGTATTTGCACCAATGAATTGATACTGGAAAGCGCATATTGTTGTGCTTCATATACTCCAAAACCTTTACTTACCCCTGTGTGATAATATTGATTGTATTTTTCTACAGCCAAAGGGTTGGTATTATTTATACTTTCAGATAATTTTGCTACATACTGTTGTTGTAATCGATAAATGGTATTGGAATAGATTGACGAGCTTATAGCTGGTGATAGTGCCGATCTAATTCCTATTAGAAAAAAAACATTATAGATAAATTTATCTGGATGAAGCCCTTGCACTACATACACACCAAAAACAACAAATGTAACTATCATTCCCGTCCCTCTTAAAAACATTGGAATATATAGTAAGCTATATTGCCCATTGGGAGAAACTGTAAAGTATAAAATAGCACATGAACTGACTAAGCAAAGAAATCCAAAAAAAATGATTAGGTTTATCCTTCTTTCTTTGTTAAACCACCTCCAGCATACTATGGCTCCTAAAATAAACCCTGGAATTGTTATAATATACAATTCGTACAATCGATTACTCTCAAGTCTAAGAACAGAAGTTACGTAAGAGGATACAATTACACTGGCAGATACATAAAACATGCAAATAAACATTACCAAATATCCTACGGATGTATTTGTATTTTTTAAAATAGATAAATCAATGTAAGAATCTTCTTTAATTAGCTGTCTTTTAATAAATAAAATTACTGCTATAGGTATAATAAAAAAGGTACATACAAAGATAGAAGTTGAATTAAACCAATCAAATGTTTTACCATAGGTAAACACATAGATGATTGATATATAAATGATGGAACATAAAAATACACTTAGCCAATCCGCATCTTTTAACGGAATTTTTTTTGGCAATTCTGTATATTTAAAGGTTAGTAAAACAGCTATCATGGCTATTAGCAAAAGCGCTATCATAAAGTAATACATATACTGCCAGTTGTAACGATAGGCTAATTCTGAAGTTAAAACCATTGACAATTGACTTAACCCTAGGGTGACTGGATAAAATTTGGAATAAAAGATTCCTCTATGATTATCAGGACTAAGCATTGGCATAAGTATCATTATAATTTCTAATAGAGCAAGCGCTTTAAAGAAACCTATAAAAAAACTACATAATGTAATAATTACCATATTATTAACCTCTGCACATAAAAGACTTAAAAAAACTTGCATTAGTAAAGCCCATAGAATAATTACTTTCTGTGTAACTACCTTTCTTAACTTTATAATTAAAGGATATGCGATAGACATCCCTGCTGAGGTTGAAAAATAAGCCATATTAATGTCTTCAGACATTACTCCTAAAGAACTAGAAATATCAACAGAACTACCAGTATACGCCCCATTAATCAACATTACAGGCGCCATTATTATATAAGCTACCGCTAACATTAACCAACGGGGAATGTCTTTTCTAAAAATATGCCTATTTATCATTTTATTTTAGCCTCTGTCTCAACCATCATGCCAGCTCTTAGTCTAGTTCTCTCTGTTTGATTTAAATCAATAAAATCAATTCTAACAGGAATTCTTTGCTGAATTTTCACAAAATTACCAGCGGCATTATCCGTAGGAATCATTGAATATTTAGATCCTGTAGCTTCTGAAATCGCTGTTACTTTACCCTTAAAGGTTTTATCCTTTATTGCATCTACATATATGTTAACCTCCTGTCCCTCATAAATATTAGCAATTTGCTTTTCTTTGTAATTTGCGATTACCCACTTGTCGTTGTTTTTTATAATATTAGTTAATACCTGCCCTGCTTGTACTAATTCTCCAACTTCAATATTTTTACGTCCCACATAGCCATCGTAGGGAGCTTTGATTACAGTATATGATAAATTTAATTTAGCCATTTCTAAATTGGCTTTGCTTCGTAATATTTGTGCATCTGCATTTTCTTGTTTTTTACTTACTCCTTCTGTATTAGAAATATTGGCTTGCTTTTGATTAATCAAGGATTGATATTTAGCTCTATAAGCTTCATAATCTGCTTTTTTAAGATCATAAAGTTGTTGCGGTACAGATTCTTCCTTCCACAGATTCTCGTAACGAATATAATCTTTGTAAGCATTGTCCATTCTCACTTTAGCTTCTGATATATTAGCTTCTGATACAGACACATTTTTCAATGATGATTGAAGATTTGAAATCATTACATTTTTAGATGCCTCCGCATCTTTTAAAGAAGCTTCTGCATCTAAAACTTTAATTTTGAACTCACTATCATCAATGATTACTAAGGTATCTCCTGCTTTAACCTTTTCGTGCTCTTTAAATCTTACTTCTTTAATATAGCCAGAAACTCTTGAATTTATAGGAGTTATATATTCTTCAATGCTAGCATCATTGGTGATTTCATACTCGTAATATCGCCAAAAATATTGGGTTACCCAACCTATACCAAACAAAATAATACAAATACAAATAGTGTTAACTATAATTGTTCTTCTTTTTTTCTTTTTAAGCTCTATGTGAAGATTGCTTCGCTCATTATTTCGTTTATAGGTCGTAGAATCTTTTTTCGTGCTGGGTTCATTAATCAAGGAATCATCAGTTGTTACGTCTTTATGAGGATGCATTTCATTTTTTTTCATAATAAATAAATTTTATAAATTACCACTTGTATGTAACAATGAATAATAAGTGTATATAGTATTTGCTTTGGCAACGGTTAGTTGTAACTCTGCATCAAGCTGAACAGACGCGGCATCTAGTAAATCTGTGAGAATAGCCAATTGATTAAAATACTTATTTTTCGTTATCCGGTAATTATCTTTTGCTTGTATAACTGTTTTCTCTAAAACCTTTACCCTATTTAAGGCTTGCATATGTTTTATGTAGGCTGACTTTATGTTTACTCGTATTTCTTGTTCTATTTGTCGTTTCCTATTTTCTTGAAGCTCAACGTTCTTATTGCTTTGATATTTTGTATGCTTATAATCAAACCATGAAAATAAATCGTAAGTTACTCCTAAAGTAACTCCCCAACTATTCATATATAAATCTTGGACAGGGGATACCGTCGTTATTGGTCTTATTAATTGACTTCCTACATTTAAATTAAGATTGGGAATATATTTAGATTCTGATATTTTTTTTTCAATCTCTGCCTTTTCAATATTAAAATTTGATTTTTTAAGATCTGGATATTTTTTATACGCTTGCTCTAAATAAGTTTCTTCACTTGCTAAGAAAAGATCTAAGTCTAGTAAAGTTGAATCCGGGATAAGAATTATTTCTTCATTTAATCCTAAGATTATGTCTAATTGTTGTGATGTTAAAGATATATCATTATTGGCTTCCTCTAAAGATAATTGAAAATTTGAGACCTCAATTTCACTTCTTAAAACATCATTATTGGTAACTATACCTTGTCTTTTTAAATTTTTTATATTTTTAAGTCTTTTATTTGCTTCATCAATGGTCTTTTCAAATACTTCTCTTTGCTTATAAAGTTTAAATAATTCTAAATAATTGTTTATAAGCCACAATTTAATATCAGATTTACTTTTTTCAAAGTCAACAGTAGCTATATCTTTTTCAATTGAAGAATATTTTATAGAATTTTTTATACGTCCTCCTTGGTAAATCGGCTGTTTTAAATCAACTGCATAATTTTGCTTCCATTTAGGCATATAAGGTTTTTTAACATAAGATAAATTTTTATCATATACTGTTGGTGTACCTAGATATCCGTTAGCTAAAGTTACATCTAAACTTGGTAATCTTTTTGTTTTAGCAGTATTTTCTTTTGATTCATATATCTCCTTATGGATCTCAGCTTCTTGTATCTCTAAACTGTTTTTAAGTCCAAGACTAAACAATTCTTCTACGGTTAAATTATAGGCTACTTGAGCTTTGCACGGAGACATTATAGTTATAAATAATATAAAATACGATATATATTTCAAAGCAGTTGTATTTAAAATCATGTTAAAATATTATTTTTACACATAAAAAATAAAATTATTTATAATAAATATTTTTTATACTACGGATAAAATTGAAATTATACCCATTAAATATCTATAATTTTCTATCCTATAATTTTATGAATAAATAACCAATTGAACTTAATAAAATTTTTAGTGTCTAGTTTATCTCAAGTAATTTTAAAACTTCATTAAAATTTTTAAAATTCTAAGAATGAATTAACTATCATTTAAAACGTATTCTATGAAACTTGTTTTCATAGCAATTTTAATGTCGAATTTCAAGCTTTTATGAATTTTTAGAAGATTTATAATTTTAATCTAAAATATCAATTGCAAAATTATTACGAAATATTGAATATTTCATGAATTATTTTTAATGGAATTTTGTTTATATTTGATAAATTTTGATAAAATTATATCACAAATGAAATATATACTAAATATATTTTTTATACTAAGCATAAGTTTAATTAATAGTTGCAAAAATAATAAAGAAGTACATTTGAATAATGATACTATTATTAATAATGAAAAGATAACTATTGAAACTTCTACCAATTCAAAAAGTGATACAAGCGCTTCACTAAGTATTATTGAAACCAATAATAATAGCGTTAAAGATTCTGCCTCGAATTTCAAAACTAAAAATAAGGATAATTTAAATTTAAAAAATGATTCACTAAACAAGTACCATATTTATATAAGCTTAGACGATGGTCCTCAAGAGGGTACAAGAAATTGTTGGAAAATTTTAAAAGAATGCAACGTTCCTGCTACCTTTTTTATGATTGGTGTACACAATGAAGGTAAATCAAAAACAAGTTTGGTTGACTCTATTCATAACGATCCTTTATTTGTCATTGGAAATCATAGTAACACCCATGCCTACTTTAATAAATATAGCAAATTTTATAATGATCCCTCAGGATCTATTAACGATTTTATACTGGCTGAAAAAAATTTAAACTTAAATAGTAAAATTGCTCGTTTACCAGGGAGAAACACTTGGTCTGTTGACCATATTATTAAAGGAGAATTATCGGCATTAAAAACCGTGAAAAAATTAGATTCCTTGGGTTATTCTGTTTTTGGGTGGGATACTGAATGGCATTTTAAAAACGGGAATATTCCGGTGCAAAGTGCTGATGAGATGGTTAGAACCGTGAATTACATTTTAAAAAATGGGAAAACACATTCCAAAAATTCAGTAGTTATACTCGTTCATGACCGCATGTTCCAAAAACCAGAACATGCAGCTTCTTTTAAAAAATTTATTGTTTCTCTAAAAGAAAATAATAATTATTATTTTAATACATTAAATAATTATTCTAAGTAAAAATGATACTTTTGTATAGGTAATATTTTAATACTTAATAATGTCGTTATATCCACTAATATTTTATCCTAGTTTACATTATAGAATATGGGGAGGTAATAAGTTAAAAACACTTGGAAAAAAAGTAAGCGATGATAAAATTGGTGAAAGCTGGGAAATATCATCAGTTCCTAATTTTATAAGTAAAGTATCTAATGGATTTTTAAAAGACCGAGAACTTACGGAACTCATCAACGTCTATAAGGAAGATTTAGTAGGTTCTGATGTTTATAATAAGTTTGGAAATAATTTTCCATTACTAATTAAATTTTTAGATACCCACGAACCCCTCTCAGTACAAGTTCATCCTGATGATATTTATGGTAAGAAGCATCACAATTCATGGGGTAAAACAGAAATGTGGTATGTAATTGATGCTGATAAAGATTCCGAAATTATTTTGGGTTTTGAAAAAAACATGACTCAAGAGAAATTTTTTGAAAAATTAAATGCTAATGATTTTGATGGAGTTTTTAGAAAAGTCTATCCTAAAAAAGGAGATGTTTTTTATATTCCTGCAGGTCGTGTTCATGCTCTGGGTAAAGGTTTATTGATTGCTGAAATACAACAGTCTTCAGATATCACTTATCGAATTTACGATTACGATAGGCTTGATAAGAATGGTAAAAAAAGAGAATTACATATTGAAGAAGCTAAAGCGGTTATAGATTTTTCATACATTGAAAATGTTTATTCTACTTATAACCCTCAAGGATTAAATGAATGTTTAGTACATAGCCCTTATTTTAATGTTAACAAGCATAACATTGCTAAAAATTATATTTTTAAAGACTTACCTACATCTTTTAAAATTTTTATTCTTTTAGAAGGAAGAGGATCTATGAGTTATAACCAAAATCAATCTATTTTTATAGAAAAGGGGCAGAGCATACTTATACCGGCTTGTCTGAAAAATATAGAAATTATTAGCGACAAAGACGCTCCTATAACTCTTTTAGAAGTTCATCTATAACTCTTTCA
This sequence comes from Apibacter muscae, assembly GCF_007845635.1. GTDB lineage: Bacteria > Bacteroidota > Bacteroidia > Flavobacteriales > Weeksellaceae > Apibacter > Apibacter muscae. The sequence continues at coordinate 12,570 of NZ_SELG01000033.1, forward strand.
ATAAAATGAATTATTTGAAAATAATTTTTACTGTAATCTGGAAATTATGGTTTTATCTAGTGGTAATTATTGATACTATTTTTATAGGGACTATAATTTATTTATTGAGCTTTCAGAAAAATGATAAAATAACTTACATTTTTATGCGAGCTTGGGCCTATGTTTTATTCTTTGGATCAGGATTTAGCTATTCCCTTAGATCAAAAGAAGACTTGGCTCCTGGTAAAAATTATATTTTGGTTTCCAATCATGCTTCAATGATGGATATAGCGCTTATGTTTATACTACACCCCAATAACCCTATTACTTTTGTTGGAAAAAGTGAAATAAAAAAATACCCTTTTTTCGGGCGCATCTACAAAAAACTATGCATATTAGTAGATAGATCTAGTAAAGAAAGCAGAAAAAATGTTTTTCCAGCAATAAAAAAAGCCCTTGAAGAAAACCATAAAAGCGTAGTTATTTTTGCTGAAGGTGGAGTTCCTGATCGAGATATTATTTTAGCTCCCTTTAAAGATGGTGCATTTGTTTCTTCCATTAATTGCAATATCCCCATAGTTATTTATGCATTTCATAATTTAAACAACATGTTTCCCTTTGTTTTTAGATTGGGATATCCTGGCAAAATTAAAGTGGAAAGGTTAGCTATTCTTTCTCCTGAAAATAGAAATAAAGAAGAGCTAAAACAATTGGCGTTTCATTTGATCTATGAAAAAATCAAGGATAATAAAATAAATCATCCTGAACTAAAATAATTCCTTATGTTAGATGCTCTAATGCAATACGGATATGTGGGTTTATTTATTGCTTCCTTCCTTTCAGCTACTATTTTACCTTTTAGTTCCGAAGCTGTTTTACTGGGAATACTTGCTTTAGGAGGAAATTCTTGGATTTGTATTCTTCTAGCCACTCTTGGCAATACTTTGGGTGGACTAACGAATTATTTTTTAGGAAAAATGGGGAAAATGGTATGGATTGAAAAGTATTTAAAAGTTAAAAAAGAAAAACTTGAAAAAATGCAACAATGGTTGGAAAAAAAAGGGGCTTCTATGGCTTTTTTTTCTTTCTTACCCATTGTAGGAGATACTATACCACTAGCCTTGGGTTATATGAGAGCTAACATTTATATTGTAACTGTGTTTATGCTATTGGGGAAATTTTTGCGTTATTTAGTTGTATTTTATGGATATAAATTCTTACAGTAATTATTTTTCTGCACTTTTCCACTCTTTAAAGTCTTTAATTTTTTTAATGTTTGAATAAATTTGCTGTACCAGATTGTATATTTCTTTTAATTGGTATGTAGTAAGACTTAATTTTTTTAAGGAAAGATTAAAATCTATCTCTTTCCAATCAGCTTCTGAATCTATTTCTTCTTGATCCTTTTGAATCATAATAATAGCTCCATTTAGCAACTCTTTAATTAAAGCTATTATTTTTTTATCCAACTCTGTAACTATATCTTTATTTGAAGTAAAGTTATAGGTCCTCAACGATGAAATTCGTGTTGATAATAAATTAATTTGCGTTTGAAGGCTGTATATGGTTGATTTGTATTCTTTGGACAATGCAGGTTCTGAAACAATTCTTTGAAAGGTACTAGAAAAATTTGAGGTTGCCAAAAGCACTTCTTTTCTTGCTAATTTAATCTCTGTATCTGAAATCATTTCTTGATTGTTGCTTTCCACAAGATTAAAAGATATTTTACTAAAATAGTCTAAATTATTTCTTATAAGATTACCGATTAATTTTGGCAATTGTTTATTTTCCCAAGTGGGAAGAAAAAGAAAGCTGAATATAAATGCTATTACAACAGCAATGGATGTTCCTCCTAAGCGAATGAGTAAATTACTTAAACTACCCCCCCCTCTATGTTCCAAATAAACCAATAATAAAACAAAAATGGTTACAAAGGAAATTCCAATTTTATAATTTATAGATAAAAAACTATAAGCCCCTAGCACGCTTAGCACAGTTATTATAGATAGAATATAGGGATCTCTGGTGAATAAAAAAATAACTAAAGTTATACTTGCTCCTATAAGGGTTCCCTGTAATCTTCTTAAAGCATATGTACGGGTATTGCCATATACTGGTTTAAGGATAAGAATTATCGTTAAAAATAATAGCGAAAAAAAGGATATATTTAGTATTATACAAAATATGTAAGCAATAAGTATAGCTGTGCTTACTCTTAAAGCATGGCGAAAAATGTTTGATTTTAGATTTAAGTTTGCTTTAAAAGTACTAAAATTATAAGTATATTCTCGGGTAAACTTAACTATATCTAAATCTTGATAGGTATTGCTATCGTTGGCGTTTTCTCCGTTAACAATGGATTTTATAATAAGAGTTTGTTTATAAAAACTTCGAAAGATAAAACGTATATGCTTTAGTAAATGAATAACTTCAGTTTGTTCAATTCCACTTTCCTCTTCATACTTTTCTAAATCTAGGATTCTTTTCTTAAACTTATCTAACAAAGAAATTTCTATATTCCTATGAATCTTTTTATGAATATTTATCGCCCAGCTTATATGTTCCAATATTTCTTTCATATCCAATAATCCTTGGGTAAAATCAGCTTGCAAATGGCTATTTTTCAACGATTCAATAAGCTTATCGTCTTGAATATTTAATGAAATTAGTTGCTCATACAAATCGACCAAAGCACTAAAAATCATTGTCATTCTTCGTCCTTTAGAAGAAAAACTTTTGGCGTTAATTCTAAGTTTAAAAAGATTTTCTCTAATGTCTTCTTGGTTGGTGTGAACCTTTTCTTGCTTTTCTAATATTTTTGAGTAAAGTTCTTTTAATTTGTTTTTCTTAAAGCTAGCTTTTTCTTTCGTGTTAATATATTCTAGGAGTAATTCAGTATATTCACTTAACAGCTTAATTCCTTCACTCAATCTTTGTTCAATTACCCGATACGGCTGTATCCGCCAGAGCCCTAAAGAAACAATTCCATAGAAAAGAACTCCAGACATTATACCAAGGGTATTGAACCAAATACTTTTGTGGTAGAAACTACAGGCGTAAACGATGCAAAATAATGAAGCCGTACTAACACTTACGGCTCTAGCTCCATATATAAAAAACATGGAAAAGAAAAAACCGCAAAAAGTAACCCATAACCCAAATGTTATTACATGTTCTCTGTAAGGTAAAAGAAATTGTGAAATTACAACCAATAGTAAATAAAATAGAGCTCCTATTGATTGTGTTCGAAGTTTAACTTTAAAAGATCCGGGGTTGTCTCCTGCACCTGCAATTAAAGCTCCAGAGGAAGCTAGTATTCCAAAATTTAACTGATCAAACAATACTCCCAATGCTAATGGAGTCATCATTGCAAAAGTAATTCTTAGTCCTGTACTAAAATAAAAACTAAATAGAAAGAATGTACTTTCTGAGACAAAATTTTTAGTTTTTTTGTGTATTTTAGGTATGTTAGACATAAATTTTTAGAATTTCACTTATTTTTTAAAGTTTCTAAACAAATATAGAAACTCTTTTAGGGTTAACAAATATTATTGAAAACAAGAAACACATCTACCAAATAAATGCCAGATGTGCTTCTTAATAATATTTATTCCAATTTACTTACAAGAACTTTTTCCCGTTTTATGATTAATAGCACCTTTTTCAATTAATAGGTTAGCAATATCTGTAAAACCCCTCTCACATGCACCGCTTAAAGCACTTCTATCTAATTTTTCAGAAACTACATTTAGATCAATAGGTTCAGGGCTATTTTCAAAGATAAATTTAACCGCCTCGGTTCGTCCATCCACGGCTGCAACCATAAACAAGGTCTCTCCATCCTCTTCCAAAGCATTCCAATCTGTTTCATCTTTTAAAAGATTATATAAATAGGAAATAATTTCAACATTTCCACCCATAGTTGCCGACTTTAATGCATTATAAACATCAGCCCGATCCGTTGCTCTAATATCTGCTCCTTGTTTTACTAAATATTTCACTATGTCTGGATATCCAATAAACGCTGCCCAGCCTAGGGCTGTTTGTCCTAAAGATGCTTCGTCTTTAGCTTCTAAATTTTGTCCATTTTTAACCATTCTTTTTATTTCCGCTAAGTTCCCTTGCTTAACCGCATCAAACCAAGCGGCATCCGGACCTTCCGATGGTTTATCGTAAAACATTCTATGTTTAAAAAAATCGGGATTGGCGATTTGAACCATTTGGTCGTAACTGAACCTAAATTTAGATAAATCTACTTTATTTTCAGTATTTACTTCTGTGGGTTTTTGTGTTATTATAGAATGAGTCGTTTGACATTGAATGGTTAAAAAAACAATGGTTGCAGTTAGTAATATTCTTTTTATCATATGGTTATTTTATAATTAATTTAAAAAAAGATTTGCCAAAGTTACAAAACCTAGTGGGTTCTTTGGCTAATTAAGATTTCTATTTTTTATCTTTTTTTAAAAAAAACATTTTTAAAAAGAGATGAGTGAAATACTAAATAAAACCCTTGGGTAGTTCTATATACGGTTGGATTTTTTGCTGTTATATGATGTGAAGAATCCATTTGAATAACTAATCTTTCAGAAGAGTATGGTTTAATTGTACTTATCTTTCCTTTAAAAATTTTAGTTTTACCATAGTCATTGGTTTCATAGAATAAAATCTGATCATTAGGTTTTATAGTAAATTTATAACGATAGTATTGCCAATCGGCTTGATAACCAGGATAGGCATCTCTATATATAACATAATCCCCATAATAATCTTCCTTCTTAAGCAGAACTATCATATTCTTTGAGCTTATTCCTACACTTATACTTATAATGATGATTAAGCTAATATTAAAAAATAAAATCGACTTACCCCATAGTTTTTTCCTTGTAAATAACCATAGTATTAAAAGTATAAAATTGAAGGGAGCCCATACGAGTACAAAAAATAAATTAAATCCAAATCCCATAATTTATAATATAAAAACTTTTAATAATTAATACTTTCGGAGGATCTGAATAAAAAATTTTAAATTTTATTAAATTATTTATTATACTATTAAAATTACCAACTACTACCAGCTCCTCCGCCTCCTGATCTTCCCCCACTACTAGAGGAATATCCACCACTACTGCTTCTACTACTACTTCCACTACTTCTACTACTTCCTATTGAGTAGGAGGATCTGGAAGAACGGGTTGAATCTTTAGGTATCACAAATTCAATTTCTTCTTTCTCATGACAAAATTTACATTCGTAAAGTTCATAACCACTACCTGAAGAACTAGTGGTAGCCTTCTGTGTTATATACGTTTTTTTCAATACATTAGTTCTATAATGACATTTTTCACATTCTTTCGCTTTTGAGTATATATTAGTATATTTTACTAATTTTATTGTTTTACAAGAGATACATTCCCAAGAATCATATTCAACTGAATTTATTTTCTCTTCTAATGATTGTCCCTTGGACAAATTTTTATTCTTATTCAATTTCATTAAACTTTTGCAATTCTCACATACATAAGGGTCATAACGTGAATGCTTAATATCTTTGCAAAGTTTTTTATACAATAAATGAATAAATGATATTGGATATAAATTTTCGCTATATTTAAATGTTTCTTTATACTTTAATAGGTAATTATATCTTTTATCTCTATCTTTCCTTTTTGCTAAAATAAGTATTATAAGTAATCTTATGTGAAGTAAAAATCCTCTAAAAAGATATAAGCCTATGATTACATATACGCATTTTTTAAAATTTATATGAAATACTGCAGTAATAATGGAGCTTATTAACAATATAATTGTTAATTGAAATAAAATTATCAAGAATTTGGATACAAGTCTTGATTTTTTCTTTCTTTGAAAAAACACTTTTTTAACTACTGTTATGATCGTTGAAAAAAAAGTCAAAGAAGAGAATATAATAATCGAAACTAATACGAAATTTGAATTCTTAAGCCATTTATCAGCTATATTTTCAATAGAATTAAAAAAGGAATTACTCGTTTTATGTTCTGATTCATGGGGTTCTGATAAAGCTACGTTAATATTTCCAAGATTTTCCGGTTCTACATTAAAATTGTAACTTTCTGTATTTAATACTTCTATGATAGGAGATATTGCAGATACAATAGCTTGATCGTAGTTGCCTTGCTTTAAATAGGGAATCATATATTTTCTTTGGATATCAGCACAAATCATATCGGTAAGAACGGGTTCCAGACCTACACCTGTTTCAAATTCAATTCTTCGCTGATCTAGTACAAGAAAAATCAATAAACCATTATTAGTATCTGCCCTACCTATTTTCCATGTATTAAACAATTTATAAGCGATATCCTTGGGTACTTCATCTCCTATAGATTTTACTATAACCACATCTATATGTGCCTTTCCTGAAATATCTAATTCTTTTAATGTTTGGTTTAAACTATAAACGGTGGATGGATTAAGTATTTGATCCGGATCGCTAACAAAGGTTTCGTTTAAGGTTTTAGGATCGGGGATTTTAGATAAAATTGCTTCTTGTTTTTCCTGAGAGGATTTACAAGAAAGTAATTGAAATAATAGTAGAACCAAAAAGATTCTTTTAAGTAAAAGGCATTTCATTGAGTAGTTGTTTTAAACTACAAAGATATAAATCTATATGTAATTTATTTAACTACAACTATGGACTAACTAGCCTACCTCCATTATATTTATAATTTTTATCTTTCCTTTTTCTATTTTAAATAGATAACTTGTTCCACTTTCCGTACATCCAAAATCTTCTACATAAAAAGAGTTTCCTACCATAAGAAGAAATTGATTTTTTTCTTCTAAAAACTGAAGACTTACAACATCTGCACAAGGCATATTCGCTGCATATTCTTTAGGAAAAATATTGAATTCGTAGTCTTTGGTAAATTCTTTTTCTTGGATAAATTTTTCTTTGTTTATACTTTTAATAAAATTAACTAAAACCGGTGGGGTAATTTCTGCAAAAATGGAATCCATGATCATGGCATCCGAATAATCATGGTCTTGTTTATATTCTTCAATTGCCTGAAAAAACTGATGTATTTTTTCTTTTTCCTCTAATTGAAATATTTGGTTTATTTCCTTCTCGGCAGTGGTCTGGCTAATTCCTTTTGAATAAAATAAAATTGAAAAAAGTATAAGGATTTTTTTAAGCATATGAATTTATTATTAACAATTCTATTAGAGGTGCGCAATATTATATAAAAGAAACATTTAATTAAATTAGTATTAATGTTGAATCTAATTATAAAAACACTAAATTGTCTTTATATCTCTATCCCTAAGAATAGTAATTAAATACTTTTTTAATATACTAAACGAAACATTTAAATAAATCTTTTATTTTTTTATAACTTAGCTAATTATAAATTTGATATATAAGATTTATTATCTCTTATATAATTTTAATTAAATAAAACTACTATGAAAGAAAACTTGAGCTTAAACCAAATTTGTTGGTGTTTTACTCCTAAAACCTATACAAGTTTTGACGAGTTTAATAAAGAAGTAATTAACTATCAAAAATCGATTGGTGAAACTGATGAAGATTGGAAACCGGATGAGGTTGCTATAGACTCTCCTGAATTACAAATTCAATATAGGGCTTGGATTACTGGTCCATCTGACTTACTTGAAAATGAAACTTTAATTGATGACTATAAAAGTATTTTTGATGAAGAACTAGAGGAAGATGAATATCCAGTTGAAATCATAGCAAAATTTAAAGCTGATAACGGAAAGAACTTTACAACTTTAGAATTTCTTATCAAACTTCATAATCAACAAGCAAATAAAGAGCTAGGAGATCATGTGTTTTTTAAAGGAATTGATGAACCTGAAATTATTCATGGAATACCTACCTATTATATAGCTTGTGGAAGCTAGAAATATACAGATTCTATAAATTAGCTAGGTAAAATATGAAGAAAATCACTACATAAGTTATAATTGATACAATGATATTATAACCCCCAGATTCTAATAATTTGGAAAACTTTTTTCTTTTTCCAATTAATAAAAAAAACAAATATCGGACACAGGCTCCCAAACCTTCAATAATAATTCCACCAATCAGTTCTCCTAAAAACTCTAACATTTGGGATTATTAAAAAAATATAAAACCCAATCAATTTATTGATTGGGTTTTATATTTTAATTCTTTCTATTATTCAATACCTTAATAATTCCTTCTAAATTGGTATTAAAATCCATTAATTGGGCAATTACCTGACCAGCTTGGGCATCTTGGGTTACTCCCCCTAATTTATTGTTTTTAAGAAAGGTAGTTTTTATATTTTCCCAACGTTGAGTTTCTTCTGCTGTTAATTCATTCATTAATTCTTTTAACTTCAGCATATTGGCTTCGGCATCAGAAGTAAGAGTTTGAGATTCATTCTCATAATGGGTACGTATCAATTCTTGTACTTCTTCGTCATTCATTAAGGGAACAATCTTTCCGACCATCTTATTCATGTCTCGATAAGATCCTTGCAATTTAAACGCTGGTTCGGTTCTGTAGGCATGGTCCATGGCTGCACTGGAAATATAATTTTGATTGACCTTCATTACCACTTCCCGCACTTGTATACATTTTTTTAATACGGAAATAAATTCTTCTATTTCTCGGTTGGAATAATTCCCTTCCAAATTCAATAACTCTTCATTTCCGGTTTCTATATAATTGACCAGTTTATAAAAATCATCAAAACTTCGGCTGCTTAATTTTTGTAGGTAATTATTCTCGGCTATGGAATTTTCCAGCAAGCTGAGCTTAAACAAGTTTTCAGTATTGCCAATTACATCTCCTAAGTTATAAACATCCGAACGGTTGGCCAACATATCAGGAATTTGGAATTTTTCTCCACTTTCGGTATACGGATTCCCTGCCATCACTACACAAAAACGTTTTCCACGCAAATCATAGGTTTTGCTTTCTCCACTAAAAATTCCATCCATCTTTCTTTGTCCATCTGCCAACGAAATAAATTTCTGTAAAAATTCGGCACTGCAATGCTGAATATCATCCAAGTATAACATCACATTATCTGCCATTTCAAAAGAAAGGTTTATTTTCTTTAGTTCCTCTCGTGCTCCAGAAGTAGTGGCTTCGTTGGGGTCTATGGAGGTAATGGAATGCCCAATGGTGGGGCCGTTAATTTTTACAAAATTTAATCCCAGTGTTTTTGCCAAGTACTCCATCAGAGTGGTTTTTCCGTAACCGGGAGGTGATACTAAAAGTAACATTCCCATACGGGCGGTTCTTTTGTTTTCTCCGGCTACTCCAATTTGTTTGGCTAAATTTGCTCCGATTAGAGGGAAATAAACATCGTTTATAAGTTTGTTTCTTACAAAGGAAGTGAGAACTTTGGGTTGTAGTTCGTTTACTTTTAATGATTTTTTATATTCTTCTAACAGTTGTTCCTTAGTTTGTGAGAATTCTTTAAACTTAGGCACACTTTCCTCTGAAAAAAGTATTAGTTTTTCTATAAAACTATGATAATTGAGTACATAACTGTCTTTTTCTATTACAGGATGACTGCCTTTGAGTTGGGTTAGAATAGTTTCATCCGTACTTTCTACTAAGGTATAGGCATTTTTATGTTCAAACAATAATAAACAACTGGCTTCGTCTATATATTTTTCAAAGGCTGAAAAATGGTCAGACAATCCGGTAAAAGATTCCAGCCAGTTTTTCACTAAGTAAAACTGATCGGAGAATTCTAAAGATGCGTCTTGGGTATCTTCTTCAAAAATACTTAGTGCTTTTTGTGATTTTAGATAGGCGGTAAATTCTTTTTTCAATTCATCTGCCTGTTTACTTTTGGTAAAGTTTGGAGATGTACTGAATTCTTTAAATAAATATTCCGCTACTTGTTCGGAAGATATTTCCAGTGTACTAAAAGCGGTATTCCATTGTTCGAATTGTTCTTTTAAATTATTGACTACATATTGGTAGTTATCGGAATCAGGAAATATTTTTAATACTGAACTTGCGGATATAATTAGTTTGTTTAGTTTATTTTTTTCTTCTTCTAATAAACTATTCCAAAACAATTGTGCCACGGCTCGTAAAGAAGGGGAATAAACCAAGGTTTGTAGGGATTGGTGCAATTCGTTTAAGGCAGTATAGATCTGAATGGCGTCAAAATCATGAACTCCTTTTAGATAAGCTTCTGCATAGCTTTGTTCTATTTTGTTTTTTATGTATTCGCTAAGATTAAAGTTTTTATTTTTAAAACTTTCTTGAAATGCCTGATAGGCTAAGTATTCTGCTCTGTATACTTGGTTGTTTTCGGAAATAACATCTTGTTCCCAGATGGATTGATATTGATATATTTTTTCTTCTTTTACGGAATGGAAAAACCCGGTTCCGGTTAAGTGATAATATAATAGGTTATTTCTTCTTACAATGGTAAGATCTAAGGGCTGACGGTTAACGGCAAATTTGTATTCTCCAAGACTGATAATATTTTCTCCGTCTACAAAAAGTTCTGTTTTATCCCTTAGAGTTCGCAAGCTGTCTTCCAGGGAAGTTTTTATGCTATTTTCTAAGTTTTCGGCTTTGGAAACATCTCCTAGTTGTTTTAGTTCTTCTGCCAGTTTTCTTACTTTATCTACCATTAAATCGGTAGAGAAAAAGGCTTGTATTTCTTCTTTGGTTTTGAAGGAGGACGCCTTATTTTCTATATTTTTCAGAATCCGGCTTCCGATTTGTTCTAAAGAAGAAGTTTTCTTGTTTATTTGTTCTACCAACCTTGTTTTTTGTGCATCAAAAACTTTTATTACCTCATCTCTTTTATCTGCAATTTGGGTAATAAATTCTTCAAAATCGGCAAATTTGCTTTCCATTTCTTCTACCTGAACGCTTACTTTAGTAAAGTATTCATCGCATTTTTCGGGGGAAGTAGAAAGTTCTAAAAAGTTTACAATACTTTGATCTAAAAGGGTTAATTGGGCATGAAATTCGGCAATGGCTTCCCCCGTTTTTAAACTTTCGAGTTTTTTCTTCAACTGTGCTCTTACCTCGTTTAGGGAAGCAAAAATCAAAGATATTTTTTCTATGATTTTTGTAGTTTGTGTGGTATCTTCTATTTTTAAACTATTAAGAATATCGATAAGTAATTCTAATTCGGAAGATATAAGTTTGCAATTTTCATCGACCAACTGCCCGTCAATTACTTTAGTGATTTGGTTTACTCTTTCTTTCTCAGCAATTACTTTTTCTTCGTATGGTATTAAGGCTTCCTCTCTCAATAAAAATTCAACGGTTTGATCTGAAAGTTGGGTATTACTCTTACTTAATTGTTTTTTGAGTTCTTCTATTTTTTCAAGATCAATATATTTTATATTTCCATGTTCTATTACCTCTCCCTGCAATTTTCGGTTTTCCGATAACAATTTCACTAAGCTTTCCAAGGTATCTCCTTGGGTACTTTTTATGTTGAATTGTAGTTTTTTTACTTTTTCGGTAATTTCTTCCAATTGCTGTACGGCACTCTTTTTTTGTTCCTGTACTTTAGCAAATTCATCGATGGCTGTATGGGCTATTTCCTGAATTTGTTTCAGAGGCTCTGAGAGTTTAAAGGTAGAAGGTTGAGAGATCCAGAAAAAAGAATCGGTAATATCGCCTGCTTTTTTTGCTATGTCATTATACAAGCCTTCGTAAGAATCTTCTTTGTTTATAAGGTTAATGATTTCCTGGCATTCTGCCATGGCTTTTACAATGTCTTTATTTCCTATCTTGTAAATTTCATTATTTTTTTGTTCCGGCGCTTCTTGTATTTCTGCCTGGTATGGGGTATTCCATATTTGTACTACATGGTGTTTTATGGCTTCGTCTTCGGAACGGAAATAAATAAGCTTTCCTGTATTGAGTAAAGCAAATCCGTTACAGATAATAGGGGTTTCTACTTCTTGTTTTATAATGTTATAAGACATTAAAACATAGGTATTGCTTTCATTCTGGTAGAAAATGTAAAGATAGTCTTCTCCGTTAGCAGAAGGTATTTTTCTTATAAATTCAAAATTTTCTAATCCATTTTCAAATATTTTGTATTCTCCACTTTGTAAGTAATAGCCATTAGAAAATATAATTCCTTGATTATCGGGAAGAAGTATCCCGGTTTCATTTAATTTGGGAATATTGATTACTTCTTTGGTTCTGTTGTTAAAAACAAAAGCCCTAAATTTTTCTTGATAGGGTTTAATTCTTATTAAAATAAAATTCCCTAAATCAGCATAGTAATAGTCGGCATCATCCAACTGTTGATCCCTGTTTTCTACCGGTTCGGAATAGATTCCTTTTCCGGTATCAGTATTGTCTTCTATTTTAAAAGTTATATCTCCTTGTATAGCTTCTATAAATACTTTATCTAAAATGGAAATATGCGGATGCACCCCTAACCTTCGGTTATCTAAGGTAGTTTTGTTCCATTTAAATTCGTATTGTTGTACTTTGGGTACTTCGTGAATACTTCGATCGTCCTGATAGATTAATTTACCCTCTTTTATCAACCATTTAAAGGCTTTGAGATCTTCTGTATTTTTTCCGGTTTGGAAAATCATATATAGATAGTTCTCTGTTCTTCTAAATCTGGAAAAGATGGAATCTCGGTAGTATTGATATAGGTTTTTGTAATCGTTGATGAAAGTTTCGTCTTTGATTAAATCCAACGATTGGGGGGTAAACTGTTTTCCATCAAAGGAATAAATGCTAAAAACATCACTTAGTTGTATATCGGTTCGTAAACCAAAATGAACATTGTAAGCAAAAATACAAAGATTTTCTATGGCTATAATTCCTCGGGCAATACAGTTATTTTCTGTATTAATTCTTTGGTTTGATTCTAAAACAAATTCTACGGAATTAAATACTTCTTTTCTTGCTTGGTTTAATTGAGACAAACGAGAAGTTAATTCTTCTTGCTGTGTTTGAAGTCTCTTTTTTATTATTTCGTAAGTTCCTGAATCTAAGGATTCTGTTAAACTTTGTTTTTTTTCTAAATTAGACATATTTTTTAGTAAGAATTAAAGGAGGTTATTTATTCCTTTGTTTAAAATTAATACCATTCTATGGTAGATAATAAGAATTTCTTTATATTCTTATCAAATAAATAGGTAACTGTATTTCCCTTAAAACATTTTTTATTATCTAAATCGTAATAGAATGTTACTTCATTTTTATTGGCAAAATCATAGCTCATATAAGGGATTATATGTTCTATTTGTTCTTTACAATCCGTGGAATTAGTTTTTAATATTTCTTCTGGATATTGATCAAAAATATTTTCATTGGCTATAGATTTTAAATTGCCTTTACTATATTCAAATGTCATTACGTTTTTCCCATCTCCTGTTATATCGTTAGTAATGACTATATAATGTTCTTTTTTAATTTTATATAGTGCTAATTCCCAGCTTCCGTCTACCACCTGTGTAGATAAATAATTGGGTTTTATTTCTTGTATATTATTGTAAAAAAAATCTGTATCGCTAAAAAAATTATTCTTTTTTACGGAATTAGTTATCTCTTGCCTTTCTTTCTTAGTCCATATCCAACTAGCTATGGCACTATCTGGGATTTGGGGTAAAATATCAAATAAATCTTTATTATAGTTGTAATTTATTCTTATGGTGTCTGTATACCTCATGGTTGAGGAATTATGTTCTTCATCAAAAAGAAAAATACTATCCTTAACCGGAATATTTTTTTGTGCATTTCCATAATTAAATAAAAAAAGTAAAAGTATCCATACAAAAAATCTTTTTCTCATAGTTTTTATATTTTTAATTCTTTTTTACTTTGTATTTTCTAAGATTGGTCATAAAGTTATTTTTACCTTTACAATCACTATCTATATTTAGCTTATTGAATATAATATTTGACAAAGAATCTAAATTTTGTAGATTCCCTTTTCCATCTGCTTATTCAAAATATGAGGATATAATCCGAAATTTTGTATTATTATGGATATCTACCAATTTTATTTTTAGACTTAATATTTTGGAATTCCTTACATGTTTATTATAATAAATTGTATAAATATCTCGTACATCTACGGTGTAATTTTTTAATATTCCATTGGATTTTTTCTCTTCAACACTTACAATTTGATCTTTTATTGTTATTTTAAAAATAACTGTCGAAATAAACTTGGATATATATGCAGTTAGTTTTTTTGTTACTATAAGATAGATTAAAACTACACTTACTGATACAACTATTGAATACCCAGAAATAGCAAGGAACTCTAATGCCTTAACAAACTTTAGAGATATTAAAACACTTATAATAATACCCAAGACTATGAACCATATAAGATATGAAATTTTTTTATTCTGAATTGAAAATGTTAGTCTATCCATATATTTTAATCATATCTTATTGATAATTTTAAAATTATCCCTATATTTTTCAAAATACACTTACTATTTTTTTAGGAAGTGTATTTTGAAAAGATTGTACTTATCCTAACTTTTTATTTGATAATCCTAAGTTTTTAACCAAATTAGATAAGTTTCCTAGTGTACTTTGATCTTCTGTTCCTGCATTTTGTTGCATTTTAAAGATCAAGGAAGCTATACTCAAGTTTTTAATATCTTCGGAGGATATATTAAATTTTTCAGCAAAATGTCGAATCCTCTCATGTAAATCTCCTTCTCCATTCCCATCTCCTAACAAAGATTCTTTTATTTCAGTAATCGTTTTACTTTCTTCTACTAATTTGTCAAATCCTTTGGCTCTGGATATTTGGTTTACTATATTTTCAAAGAAGGTAGATTCTCCTCCCACAATATCAATTTTGGCTGTTTTCATGGCTTCTCCTAGTACTTGGGCTTGTGCATCTGCTATGTCTTTTTGTACGTGGATATGCGCTAACTCTACTTCTTTTTCTTTTTGTAATTTCAGCTTAAACTCTTCGTGATCTTTTCCTACCCCGTCTAGCTTTTTCATTGCTTCGGCTTTCTCTGTAATTCCTTCCGCTTCTGATAATGCTTTTTGTTTAATCACTTCGGCTTCGGCTAAACCTTCTTTACGTTTAGCTTCGGCTTTAGCTTCAATACCTTGGGCTTCAGCCTTGGCTGTTCTTTCTATAATTCCTGCATCTACGATTCCTTTTTGCTCATCAGCTTCTGCTTTGGCTTTTATTACTTCCGCTTCTGCTAATCCATAGGTAGCATCTTCTTTGGCTTGGGCTTCTGCCAATATTTTTCTTGCTTCTGCTTGTTTTAAAGAGGCTTCTTTTTGGGCTTCTGCTTCTATTAGTAATCGTTGTGCTTTTTCTTCTTCTGCTTTTTTCTGAGCTTCTGCTTCTTTAACCGTTTTTATTAAATTTTGTTCTGCCTCTTGACTTGCTGCTATTATTCCTGCTTTTTTCTTACGTTCTACTTCTCGAAGTGCTTCTATGTCTTTAACGTTTTGTTGTTCTTCTACTACCCCCTTCTCTAGTTGTACTCTTTCTCTAATTACATCTTGGATATTCTTTTTCTCTTCTTCTACCACTTTTTCTTTATTGATTTGTGCAAGGGTAACAATTCTTTCTCTTTCGGTTTGTTCTAAAGAGCGGTCTTTCTCTACTCTTTCTGTTTCTACAGCATCCGTTCTTTCTTTATTTTTAGCGGCAATAATAATCTGACGAAGTTTATTTTCTTCTTGTATAGCTAAACTTTCCTCTGTGGAGATGCGTACAGTCTCAGATTTTAATCTTTCCTCTTCTCTTACTTTCTGTATTTCTGCTTCTTCTCTTGATTTTATGTTATCTATCTCTCTTTTCTGTTTTTCTTCTTTTTCTGCTAACTGTCTTTCAAGTTCTAGAATTGCTTCTCGGGCTTCTACGTCTTGTTTTTTAATGACCTTCTGTTCGTCTCTTCTAATTAAATTGGCATTAATATTTTGGGCAGCAGTTAATTCTGTTATTTTTTTAATCCCTTCGGAATCTAATATGTTTTGAGGATCTAAATAACTTAAATTGGTTTGCTCTAAATAATCAATAGCACAATCATCTAAGTTATATCCATTTAAGTCTTTTCCTATTATGTTTAAAATTTCATCTCTAAATTCTCTTCGGGCTTCATAAAGTTCAATAAACTCAAACTTTTTACCTACTGTTTTTAAGGCTTCAGAAAATTTAGCTTCAAAAATATTTTTTAATGTTTCTACTTCACTTGCTCTTTCACAACCTAGAGTTTGGGCAACATTAATTACATCATCCACAGATTTATTTACACGAATAAAGAATGCTACTTTTATATCGGCTCTAATATTATCTTTACATATTAATCCATCTTTTTCCAAGCGCTCAATTTGTAATTTTTTGACTGAAATATCCATAATTTCCATTTTATGGAATACAGGAATAACATATATTCCTTTATTGAAGGCTACTTTAGTTCCTCCTACTCCTGTCCTAACAATTGCTTTTCCCTGAGGGATTTTTTTGTAAAATGAGGCTAATATTGCTAAAAATAAGAGAGCTATAAACAAAAATGCTCCTACGATTATGGCTACAATACCACCGATTCCAATACTCATACTATTTAGTTTTTATTTAAATTTTAATTTTGTTCTAGAGAAATTTCTCGTGTTACGAAATATACTTTTTTGTCTTTGGATTCATCTGTTATTATTACTGAATCTCCGTAATTTATTTTTTCGCCTGAATGACTGATAACGTTTAATTTTATGGGATTTTTTTCTATAATAAATTCTGCACTTCCTAGTTTTTCATGTTCAATGGTTGAAAACATTCTTCCTCTTCTTCCCAAAAATTCTATTTTATCCTCGCCCTGATAACCTGTCTTTTTTAAGAATTTAGCTAATGGATTTGTCACTATTTTTGTTAGGAAAATTCCGATTAGAAAACATGGAATTAATATAATTATTGATTTCCAGCCCCAATTGCCTACCATAGTTATTTGCGTTGTTATTAAACTTCCTGCCCATGTAAAAAACTTTAAAGTAGATAACACTAGCATAAATGGTACTTTTCCAACATTCATAAATTTAAGAAAACGTACAAACCAATGATCTCCAGTTTCGTGTGAGGTATCGGTCTCAGATTTTTCATGATACGTATGCGGTTCTGCTACATCTTTGCCTGTGGAAGCATGCGTATTCGCGTCTACATCAGAATCAGGCTCAACGGCTGTATTTACATCTAGATCGGTTTCAACAGGTCCATCAAAATCCAATCCGAAATCAAAGCTATCCAGCCCTACCCCCAAGAATGCGAATATCCAATAGATGAATATAACAACCATAAAGCCGGACATAATTGCATTAGACAAAGGATAAAAAAGACTATGAATAATTTCTGGCATTTAAATATTTTGAGTTAGTTTTAATATTATTAAATTAGAAAATATATTTTATAATTCTAATTTTCTTTTTATCTCTTCTAAATCTTGATTTACTTTTAAAGAGTCCCCTCCAATAGCGCGATCTATGGCTTCATCTACTGAGATATTCTTATTGGCAAGTGTTCCATATGCTTCTGCTAGTGCCTCGTCATCGGCTACTTTATTTCTCATTCGTTCCAGCATATTCATAGTGCCGTCATTATCTACTTGCGCCATTTGCTTATTCACCTCTTGGGTTGCTTTACTTACTTTAACTCTGGCTTTAAGTATTCTAAGTTCATTTTCCCATTTATTTATATTAAATTTTAATATATCTATATTGTTGCTCATGTTTTCCACCACTCGATCGTGTTGGGTCTTTTCGGCTGTTAGAATCTCGGCCTCGCTAAGCAAACGAGCTTTTAAGGTGAGCGCTTCTTTTGCTAATTTTTCAGCCTGTTGAGGATCTAAATCTCCGTTTTTTGCCTTGGTCATTAATAATATGGCTTTAGCTTCGTATTCTTCTGCATCCTTGTTCTTTTTAGATATATCATTGTTTGTACGAATGGCTAAGGCTTTAATTTTGGCTAAGGCTTCTAAACTATTTTCTAAATCTGCTTTCATTTCTCGAATCCCTTGTTCTGTCATTCGAACTGGTTCTTCCATCTTATCAATTACTGAATGAATTTCCGCTGATCCTATGCGTAAAAGTCTTTTAAAAATATTGCTCATTTAATTATTTTTTATATTATGAATTTAATAAAATTTTAGTTACTAAATTTTATAACGTATAGAAATAATAAAAATTTTACAATGAAATTTAAATTTTAGTAAGATTTTCTAAAATAACATTTTCCCTTTTGATACTAAAGATTTTACAGCAGATAGTCTTGATACCGCCTCAGCAGAACAAGAAGCATCTACAACCACCCAATCTGCGGGATCTCCAATCTTAGGCCATGCTCTCTGTCCTTTATTGTTTAACGGTAAAACATCCGTGGTAGCAATTCTTAGACATCTTGATAATTCAAACTCAGTTCTATACCCGTACATTTGTGCTAATAAATTGGCTTTTTGTAATATACTTCCGGTTCCGAAGGTATCCCAATGATCTATGATACTATCGTTACCTGTTCTAACTTTTACCTTGTGTTCATACAAGGCAGGTATAGGCATTCGAATGGATCCTATAGGTAAGGTGGAAACAATACCCACTTGAGCTTCTGCTAATTTATCAGATAAATCTCTTAATTGTGTATTATTTAAATTCGCTAAAACATAAGCGTGACTGATATATGTTTTCCCTTTTAATTGAGGGTTCTCATTTACTTTTTGAGTGATATATTCTACGGTTTTTATACCAAATTCATCCATATCGTGCAAGTGAATATCTACTCCTTTATTATAATCTAAGGCTAATTGAAATATAAAATCCATGGTTTTTTCAATACTACCATCCAAAGAATGTGGATCTAAACCTCCAATGAAATCTATATCCATTTGAGCGACTTCTTTCATTAATGGTGCTGTTGGAGTATAGAATATCCCATGTTGTGGAAAAGCTACCGTTTCCGTAAAGAACATTCCTTTTTTATTCTCTAGGGCTTTGTTTAAATTTTCTAAAGATTTAAATCCGGATGTGGGTTCAATGTTAAAATGATTTCTAGCGAATGCAACTCCATGGGATTGCAAAAGTTCAATAATTTTTTCTGCTTTGTAAGTAGAATTTTCCAATATAGCAGGCATATTTTTTTGCTCTAACTTTATCATTTCTCTTACTCCTCCATTTCGTTTTTTAGCTGCTTTCCATGGCTCAGTGTAATTGGTTTTATCTAGATGGATATGCATATCCTTAAAAGGCGGTAAAATCAGCTTTCCCATAACATCTACAGCTGATACCTCGGGTTTATTTTCTTCAATTTTAGTTATTATACCATTTTCTGATTCTATATAAAACAATTGAGTTTTAGTATTACAAACTTCTCCGTCCTCATCGTACTCAAACCCTACTTCCAAACGCACATTTTTCCAAGACTGTTTATTCAATTTAATATCTTTCTCTTTTCTTTCATTTTTATTAAATTCAGGCCTAGAACTCTTTTGAGCAATTGTATTTTCATCAGTAAATGAATTCATAATTATTCGTTTTATTTCTATTAAATATAAAATTAATTTAAACAAATAACTAAAATTTTTATCATTTTCCTTTCAATATTTCTATAAAATATTTTTATCCGTATATCAATTGATATATACCCCAAGGGCTTATAACATAGAATTTCTACGAATAGTTCAGGTTCGTACTAAAAATATCTAATCTTCATAGTTATATTTTATAATAGCATAAAATATAATTATATACCTATATCATAGGAATACATATAACATTTATTATTTTGAATAAAGATTTTTTATACCATTTTGAAGTAATATTGCAAATCTTTTATATTAATTTTATTAGATTTGTCGTATTAAAAAAATATAAATTATGTTTAACAAAAAAAATTCCTTGATTTTACTAGCGTCAATTGGATTATTATCATTTACAATTTCCTGCTCAAATGACGATAATGCTCATGCTTCAACAACTACTCCAGAAATAGTTCCCCCTGGTGTTCCTGTTCTTTCTGAACATATTTGGTTATCTACGGAAGCGTTTGACAACAATAAAAATTTATTCGACTTGAATAATTCACCCGTATCTACTTATTCTGGATATACTTATTATAAACCCGATGGAACATTTAGAGTTGTTGATGCAAACAACCAAACTAAACTATTTGGTACTTGGTCTTTAATTGAAAACAATACAAAAAAACAGTTAGCTATTTATAAATCAAATAATACTATTAATCCAGATGAAAATATATATAACATTGAAGCCGATAAAATTTTTGATATAGTTGCTCTAAATAATTCATTATTTACCTACAGAATTAATGACGATACAAACCCTGGTAAATATTATGATTTAGTTAATAGAGTAGATAATCATGCTGAACCTAAAACCCCAGCGGAGGTTTTAGCTACTGTAAATTGGAAAACAGATAAAGCTATTAATCTAAACACCGGAGTTGAATTAAAATTAAATGATTACCCAGCAACCGTAAATTCAGGCAATAGTTATTTTATAAATTTAAATTCTAATGCTTATTTCCCTAAAAATAAAGACGGAAATTATGTCAATGGTAATTTTACTATATCTAGTTTTACTGATAAAAATGAAATCGTTAAATATGGCGATTGGTATGTATCTTTAGATGGTAAACTTTTAACCACTTACCTTAAAAATCCACAAGGTGAATTTGAAGGTATAAGAAAAGCTGTTATTGTTGAGTTAAATGAAAATAAATTTATATTTGAAGAGAATATAAATGGCGAAATTATAAGATTTGAGCAAGTTCCTTTATAATTAAATCTAGTGATTCTCAAAAAAAGACCTTAAGTAATTACTTAAGGTCTTTTTTAATTCCCACTTTTCAAATATTAATATTTACAAATAGTACTTTCTAGAAGGTATCAATCCAAATATCACGTATCATTGAAAATCAATTCTGCTTAATTTTTTCTAATAAATCTTAGAATTACATTCTCAAGTTTATTTTATAACTAAAATAAAAAACCTACTTTAGCATTTCAGAGGATGAGTTAAAATTTAGCAAGAAAGAGGTGTAGTCGCCTCGTTGGTTCATGCCTTTTTCTGAGATTCAGTAATAACTTCGATTTATTACCTGAACCTTTCAGATTCTTAGGTATAAATCCAAGTATTACTGAAAGTAAACGCTCATCCTCTCTTTATTTATTTAAAGAATGAATACAATCTTAGTCGTATTCTTTATAGTTTTAGTAATATGGTTATTGTTTCGTCTTCTGAACTTTGACGGAAATAATGTTGATGTTGAAAAAAAAGAGAATGGCTCTGTCTTAAAAGCTAAAAAACAAAGTTTCTTAGCCCGTATATTTTCTAAACCTTTACCTTACGACGATGAAGCTATAACTTGGTGTGCCAATTTCTTAATTATTGATAAAAACACATTGATCAGCATATTAAGAAACACTTCTGCCTATTATAGCCATTTTAAACTAGCTAAAAGAAGTGGTGGCTATCGAACCATATCTGCTCCTAATGAAGCATTGTTAAATATTCAGAGAATTATCTATAAACGAACTTTATTAACTGTGAATATACACCCTGCAAGTATGGGATTTCGTAAAAATTTTTCGGTTACACATAACGCTAAAGCCCATTTAGGAAATAATCATATTTTAAAAGTTGATCTTTTTGATTTTTTTGGTTCAATAAAAAAAGATAGAGTAATAAAAACTTTTGAGAAAATTGGATACCCTGTAAATATATCCCAAGTTTTAGCTGAATTGTGTACTTTAGGTGGAAAACTTCCTCAGGGTGCGCCAACAAGCCCTACTCTTAGCAATATAATTGCCTTTAATATGGACATAGAATTAGCTTCCATTGCTCAGAAAAATAGTTTGAGATATACTCGTTATGCTGATGATCTGACTTTCTCAGGGACTGATATTGCTTTTGAACCTCTACTTACTGATATTGATGTAATAATAAGAAAAGAAAATTTTATAATACAAAGGAAAAAAACTCGCTTCTTGACAGAAAAGAAACGAAAGATTGTTACCGGTATCTCTATAAGTTCCGGTGAAAAGATGACCATACCCAGAGCTAAAAGAAGAGAAATCCGAAAGAATATGCATTACATATTAACCAAAGGTTTAGTCGAACATCAAAGATTTAGGGGTTCAACAGATCCTGTTTACCTTCAACGATTAATGGGGTACCTCAATTTCTGGCTCATGGTAGAACCTGAGAATGAATATGTAAAAAGGTCGATTGCAGCATTAAAAAAACTGAAGATTACATGATTACTGCGCGTCCATTCTCTACTTTCAAATAATTCTTTTTAATTGCTTTGACCATCCCTCTATGCATAGCCGCATCAACGTTAGATCCATTTCGAGCAAAACCTAAAAGCTGAGCAGTCAGTCTGGATAAATCTGTGGTGGGTATGCTTATCTCATTAGTCAAAATATACTTCATTGCATTAGCCACCTCTTCCGGTGGAAGATTAACCGCATCACGCAATCCGGTTCTAAAATAATCATATCGCTGATATTGTTCTTCGTTCAACCAATAAAAAGATAAATCTTCATTTTGTGATATAAAAAAGGAAGTAGACATCAACAACTCTTGCAGATAACTGTCTAAACGTTGCCCTAATCTTGATATACCCCAAGCAGCAAGTACTCTTTTAGATAGTAAGGTTTTGCTTATGGGGGCTTCTGTTTCCATCACTTCTTTAATCTGATTTAGAATTATAGATTTGTGTCCAGAATAAAAGAATTCTTCGCTCCCATAGGGTGAAGGCATTAAAGTTGCCGTTTGATAAGAATATATCTTATTTTCAACAAGTTCTGTGGGAGATGATGTATCTTCTATGATTTCATTTTTAACCTCCATTTTTTTTTGTGAAGCTTTAATGCCTATATCCACAGTATTCTTTTCTTTTTCAATTAAAGCTTTCTCTATATTTGCTAAAACTGCATTGGGATTCTCCCTCCAGTCTAAAGTCCATATTTTAAGTATTCTCCAACCTAGCATTTTTAATACGCTATTTTGCACAATTTCTCGATCTCGAAGCATCTTCGCTCTTTTGTAATTTTCTCCATCACATATAATCCCCAATATATAACTGGATGGATTCTCTTTATCTACAATTCCAATATCTATTTTATAACCCGAGCAACCAATATTTGTATCAACTTTGTAGCCTAACTTTTCGAGTTGACCGGCTATTATATCGTTTATTGAATATTCAGAAATTATATTTTGCGTACTAGTAGCTATTCTCCCTCCTTTTTCGGCATATTCTAAAAAGCGCTTAAGCCCTGCAACCCCCACAGCACTGGTTCTATTGAGGTCTATTTGATCAGAGCGTAAAGTTGAATAGATAATCATTTCGTATCTAGCTCTTGAGACCGCTACATTCAGTCTACGTTCTCCCCCTTCTCTATTAAGGGGACCAAAATTCATACTCACTCTCCCCTCTATATCCGGACCATAACCTACTGAAAAAAGAATAATATCCCTCTCATCTCCTTGTACATTTTCCAAATTCTTTATAAATATAGGTTCTTCACATTCCAGCGCTAAACTTTCTAATTGAGAGTCGTGCATAAATACCTCAGAAAGTAAATCTTCAATAAGAGATTGTTGAACGGAACTAAATGTTACAACCCCAATACTTTTGGTTCTAAGCTTATCATCTTTTAATCTCCTAACAATCTCATCTACTATGGCTTGTGCCTCCGCTTTGTTTTGTCTGGTTTTACCCTTGTCATAATAGCCCTGAACTGGGACTAATTTAACTTTAGATTCAATATTATCCGGAGATGGAAAGGTCAACAGTTTATTATCATAATATTCCGAGTTACTAAAGGCGATCAAACTTTCATGTTTGCTGCGGTAATGCCAAAGCAAATATTTAGATGGCATAGAAAGAGCTAAACAATCATCCAGTATACTTTCTAAATCTTCCATTTCTATATTCTCTTCATCGGTAGAGTTTACTGAGAAAAAATTGGTCGGAGGCATTTGTTTAGGATCACCTACGATCACCACATTTTTACCTCGTGCTATAGCTCCGACTGCCTCATAAGTTGGCATTTGTGAGGCTTCATCAAAAACTATCAAGTCAAATTTATCTGCATCTACATCAATATATTGAGCTACAGATATAGGGCTCATTAACATACATGGGCACATTCTTGGCAGTAAAGTCGGAATTAAATCGAATAATCTTCGAATAGAAATCCCACGGACATTATTTCGAATGTTCCGTTGCAAAATACCTACTTCCGAGTTTTGTGAAGCCTCCCGAGTAAAAGAGGGAAGATTGGCGGATAGTTTAGCTACTAATTCTTTTCGGGTTAAATCCTCGAAATCTGAAACCAGCTTTATGTATTTTTCTATTTTATCATTAAATATTTCTCCTTTAAATAATTGTAAATTAGGCTCTTTGGATATAATATAATCAATAGATGATTTATAAAAGCTTTTGTTGAATATGTTTAAAAGATTAACTGTTTCAATGTTCTGCTCTTTATATTGATCTGCCACAAACCCTAATTGTATAGCTTTCATCTTTTTATAAACAACCAACCATTGAAACCAATCTTTAAGTTTATCTAAATTTTTTTTCCAAATATTCAGCTGCCCTAAAGCGGAATCCATCCAATTCATAGATGGTTGGTATAATATATCTTTACTTACACCTAATTTATCATATAGTAATCTTTCCTTCTGGTCTAAATTCTGTTTTAAATGGGTTATACTTATAAGTGCACTGCCATACATTATTTTGAAGGAATTTATTCCATCTGGAAGTTGATGGGATAATACACGCTTTAAATTTGTAGCTTTGGATAGATCTTTGGTATGTTCCAATAGTAATGAATGGATAGCATAAGTATCTGCAATTATCTGCTCTATTGTTTCCCAATTTTCGTTTCCCTGACGCCCATACTTTTTAAAGTACAAAGGCAAATCATTTTCATATTTTTTCAAATAGTCTTGTTCTGATTGAAATGCAATTATTTCCTCTAAAGTGGATGCTATTTGATTCTTGTTCAATTGGCAGGTTGCATATACTTTCAATTTTTTCTTAATCGTTCGTTGACCGAAAAAACGAGGTATAAACCATTGATTAGATGCTCTATTCCAGTCAAATAAAATTTTATTTGCGTCTAATAACAATACTCCTTCTGAAAATTTGCAAAGTAAACTTTGCTTTAAAATATCTCTGTTTTTTCCGTGGATGCATACATCTTTGTATTCATCTAAAGTCTCATTTAATTGAGGAGATACTAGTAATTCAGTGGTAAGTTCAGGAATACTTAATAACTTATCAATGAGGCTAGTTACAATATTTAAATTTGTTTTGTCCTTGTTAACTTCAAATTCATTAAAAAGATCTGGTAGTTGCTCCAAGTTTTTTTGAATATCAGTGATCAATCTGATTAGATCCTGTAAAATTTTTGTAGCCTCCTCTCTAATTGTTGGCGAATACTCATCGATATTAATTCCTGTAAGAGGATGCTGGTATGGATGCCCACAAGCACCCGCTACAGAGATAAGTTGTTCTAGTGTTTCTCTCCATTGTTGTTCTCTGTTTAGGTCTAATTCTGAGAAAAGTGTTTCCGGTATTTTAAATTGAGGTTCAGCATCTATTTGTTGATATTTAACAATGGCTTCGTAAAGAGAGTGTCCAAACGGATACACCTTATGCAAGGCCTCCATATACTCATTTATCTCCGTACGTAGGGTAAAAATACGTTCTGCTTCCTGTTTAAAATTTTCTGGAGGTATGTTTTTTACTATCTCAGTGGTTTCTTTCAATTGAGAAAGAATCATTCCTTTCTTAGCTTTATTGGAATGTAATTCTAAACAAAAAGGGGCTAAACCAATCGCTTCTAATCGTCGTTGAACTACGGATAATGCCGCCCTCTTTTCAGCAACGAATAAAACCCGCTTGCCCTTGTACAAGGCATTGGCGATAAGGTTTGTAATGGTTTGTGATTTTCCTGTACCCGGCGGACCATGCAATATAAAATTTCTATCTTCTGAGGCTTCCCAAATGGCTTCCAATTGAGAAGAATCTGCGCTAATTGGTAAAATAATTTCGTTAGGAAGAAGTTTATGGTCAAATGTGTTTGCATCAACAACACTTTCTTCCATGTTCCATTCTATTTTACCATTCAAAAGACTGGAAACTACTTGATTCTCAATAAGCTTATGAGCGTTATTGTGAATATCGTTCCACATAATAAATTTATTAAATGAAAACAAACCTAATATGGCTTGTTCTTCTACATCCCATTTGGGCTGATTCTTTATACGATTTCTAAAAATGGTGTAAATAAGTTTTACATCTACCCCACTTCCATCTGTAGGAAGCGGATCTAACCCAGAAATATTAATGTTGAAATTCTGACGAAGCATTTCCAAGAGTGTAATATTTACCATTATTTCTTCTTCTCTTGAACGAATTACGTACCCATGGGCTACTGATTTACGTATAATTTCAACAGGAATCAACAATATGGGAGCATATCGTGGTCGCTCACTTGATGGGGTTTCGTACCATTTTAATAAACCTAAGGCAACGTACAGAGTATTAGCCCCATTTTCTTCCATGGCTGTACGAGATGAACGGTACAAGTGGGTCAAGGCTTTGCTAAGTTCGTTTTCAGTGAGGTAAGATCGAATCCTTTTTTGAGTTAATTCCGATTTAACGAGATCCATTATAGGATCTGATTCTGTGACTGATTTATAAAGGCCAAAATCGAATAATGGATGTTCCCAATCCGTAGGTTTTTGCAATATTCTAAATTCCTCTCCCTCTGACAAAGCATCTTCAAAAATATCTAAATCGGTAGAAATTAGCTGCAATGTGTTTTTGGTAAGCCTTATATTCAAAAGATTATTACGCAAACTTAAATCGAGTAATTTTCGTTCCCATAATAATTGCTTGGTAACAACAACTTCTGAACTTATTCCAGACAAATCGTAAGGATTAATATTTTGTGGGGTTATTTCTGATCTATCTGAAATAGGACTAAGTTCTTCTTCTTTTATTTCCCAATGTTGTCCATTTAAAACTCGCTGAGGTATGGGTTTTATCCCTGAAAAACGAGCTCTTTTGATGTCTACTGCTAGTATGAAACCATTCTGTGAAATACGATGGTTTGCATTTTTAACTGCCTGATCAAATTCTACATTCTGCCCCATATTCATACCAGTGGTTTCTACTAGTGTGATCTCGTTGATGCCTTCGGCAATTCTATTTTTAATAAGAGATACATCCTCAACTATGCTATCAGGAAAAGTTTCAGGAACCAGCCAAGCTCCGGCAAAAGCATGTCCATTTACAACAATAATCAGTGAATTTATCCCGATCGCTTCTAAGCATGAAGCATATAACAAAGCCATATCTAGGCAGGTTCCAAGTTTTTGATTTAATACCGAATCTACTAACCGGATTCGTTGTCCATAGTCTTCAAAACTGGCAGGTATAGTACTGTATATAATTTCCTGTTCAGCTATGGCTGTGTATATTGCAGCCATTTGTTTTTGTACTCTGTCTGGATTACGACTTTGATACTCGTCTAAGGATGGGTTGCCTGTCCATTTTTCTAAAATCATTGCTGCTCGCCTAATTATGGGTAATGTTGCAGGATGATTCGGTGTAACGAATGCAGCAAGCATTTCGGGCAATACCCCAATACCTCCCCATTGATCGTAAGCTAAAATGTTGATTGAATATTTTTCTTCGAATAGAAGTTTCTCCTTTGAATATACTTTAAGCGCTATGTATCCGGATATTTGTTCTGTAAGTGGTGCAAAATAATTGGCTGATAGGTTTATTTTCGGTATTTCTAGTCTAACTTTTTCTTTTGGTTGGATTCCTTCTATGGATATAGGAGTAATTGTTGTAAATTCAGGATCTGCCACTAACTTAACTTTAATATCCTTTAGTATTTCTTCTGTAAGATTTTCAATTGAAAGATCTCGTATGAGAGAGACTCTATTTTGCTGCATAGCAAAGTTTACAACGGGTAGATATAAAAAGTCAACGTTAAGTTTATTCCCATCATTCTCCATGGCAAGTGAATTTTTTTATTTGTTTAGAAATACTTGGTGTCTTTTATATGATGCTTAAAGATAACAATTCTATCCTATAATCATTAAGAATTTTTCATGATTTAGTTCTTTAAAAATACATTGTTATCTATTAGTGTTGATATAAATATACTTATTAACAAATTGTACAAATTTCATTCTAGATATGCAATTAGATGTCGTGATAAAAAAATTAATTTTTAAAACTTTTTTTCTAATCTTGGAAAACTTGCTACGAATTCAGCTATAAATGAAAATACTAAATCTTATTCCACTTTATGGTAATAAGATTTAGTATAAAAAATAAATATTAGATTTCTAATTAAAAATCTTAATAGTTATTATATTTTAGATATAAGCATCATTGAAAATATATAAAGTAAGAATATGCCTATAATTATGAGTCCTGAAAAAGTCCATACTGGGGTTTTGTATTGGGACTTAAGCTCTCTATCTATAGGAGGTCTTTTGTGTATAAATGTAGATCCACAAGAGTTACATACAGGAATATAATCCCTTGAAATTGGAAATACAGGTATCCAAAAAATGTGGAAATAACCTTGTTGTGGAATTACAGCTAAAGAGTGATTCTCTTTACATGCTGGACATTCTTGACCAGTAAGTATAAGCCTGCCTGTGGTATATCTAATACCAAAAAATATAATCATAGTAGTAATAATTTAGTTTTTATTTATAATTTTTTCAATTAACTTAATTGGTTAAAAGTCTGTTCCCATTCTTTATTTAAATTAAGCAATGTTTGTTTTAATTCTTCATATTTTTTTAAAAGTTCTTCTGTTGGGTTTTCATTAGCAAAGTTTTCTTCATATCTTTTTATTTTAGTTTCTACCTCCCCCATATCTTTTTCTAGCTTAGCTAATTTATTTTCCAATGCTTTTTCTTCTTTTGTTTTAAGTGAATCTTCTTTTTTTGGAGCCGAAGGATTATTCTCTTGGGTAAATGCTTTTTTGGCAAGTGTAGATTTTTCCATATCTACCTCCCTCATATTTTCTTTCTTCCTATATTCTAAATATTCTGTGATGCCTCCTAAAAATTCTTTTACTTCACCGTTTCTAAATTCAAAAATCTTATTTACCAATCCATCTAAAAATTCACGATCGTGAGAAACTAATAATAAAGTTCCCTGAAAATTTATTAAAGCCTGTTTTAATATAGCTTTGGATTGCAAATCTAAGTGATTGGTGGGTTCGTCCATTATCAATGTATTAAACGGACGTAGTAATAATTTACATAAAGCCAATCGATTTCTTTCTCCTCCGGAAAGAACAGATACTTTTTTCTGAACCTCATCTCCTTGAAATAAGAAAGATCCTAATAAATCCCTAACTCTAGGGCGGGATTCTTCTGTTGCTGAATCTTCTGCTTCTTCTAAAATGGTTTTATTTGGATTAAGAACTTCTGCTTGATTTTGTGCAAAATAACCGATTTGTACATTATGACCGATCTCCAACGAACCCTCATGAGGAATTACTCCTTCCATAATTTTCGCCATAGTGGTTTTTCCTTGCCCATTTTGACCTACAAAGGCAATTTTTTCTCCCCTTTCAATAAAAAAATCAGCATTTTGAAAAACCACATGATCCCCAAATGATTTTCCCAGTTTTTCTGCTTTAAAAATGATTTTCCCAGGTGTTACACTTGGCTCAAATTTGATATTAAAACGGGTTACATCTTCATCTTCCACTTCTATTCTTTCTACTTTATCTAACTTTTTTATTAGGGATTGTGCGAAAGAAGCTTTACTAGCTTTTGCCCTGAATTTTTGTATAAGTTGCTCAGTTCTTTTAATTTCCTGCTCCTGATTCTTTTGAGATTGTATAAGCTTCTCTTTTCTTTCTTGTCTTAGAATTAAATACTTAGTATAATTTGCCTTATAATCTTGAATGGTTTGGTTTGAAATTTCAATGGTTCTATTGGTTACATTGGTTAGAAATTGTTTATCGTGAGATACCAAAACAACAGCACCTTTATAGTTTATTAAAAATCCTTCTAACCAAATTATGGATTCTATGTCCAAGTGGTTGGTAGGTTCATCCAATAAAAGTACATCGTTTTCTTCTAAGAGCAACTTTGCTAATTCTATTCGCATTCTCCATCCACCTGAAAAGTCGTCGGTTAGTTTATTAAAATCTGATTCTTTAAACCCTAATCCTTTTAGTATTTTTTCTATTTCACCGTCTATATTGTAGCCTCCTAAATGTGAAAATCTGTCGGTTAAATCTGTTAGATCATGAATTAATTTAGCATAAGAATCAGATTCATAATCTGTACGAGTTGCTAGCTCATGATTTATTTTATCAATTTTATCGTTAATTTGATTTAGTTCCTTAAAAGCTTGTTTTGCTTCATCCCAAACCGTTCTACCTTTTTCAAAATCTAGATCTTGCTTTAAAAAACCAATCCTTACTTCTCCTTCCTTTTCAACATTACCTTCTGTAGAGGGTTGTTCTTTTGCTAAAATTTTTAATAAAGTTGATTTTCCTGCACCATTTTTTCCTGCAAGCCCTATTCTATCATTTTTATTAATTCTAAAATTAACCTCTTCAAATAAATATCTTCCGGCAAAATGAAGTCCTAAATTCTGTACTAAAATCATTTTTCTTAAAAATTTTTAACATGCAAAGGTAGTACTTTAAACTTAATTCGTTTATATTTGTCAAAATGCTTAATTAATTTTGATAAAGTTAAATTTTATGAAAAAAATTCTTGGTTTTACTTTGCTTATTGCAATCCTTAATCTTTTCATTATCTCATGTAGCAATGATGATAACAATAGTAATAACAATTTATACACTGATACAGACACAATACCAGAAGTTTATGAAATTAATGTAACCTCTTTTACAGAGGTAAATCCTTCTTCTTATATCTTTAGAGCTCCTTTTACCTTAAGTAATTCTGAACATCTATTGATTTACAGACAAACCAATGTTACCACATCAGGAAACCCAGTATGGGAATTACTGCCAAGTACGTATGCAGATAATTACGGAACAGTAAGTTATAATTACGATTTTAGTATGGAAGACTTCACCATTTATGTAGATGGATATAAAAATATTGCTAATTTAAATCCTGAATACATAACCAATCAATGGTTTAGGATTGTAGTACTTCCAGGTTTCTTTCCATCAACACAAAGTACTACACCACCGGTTGATTATAATGATTATAATGCGGTTATAAATTACTTTCATATTGATGAAGCTAAAACTAAATTATTAAAATAGTCTTTTAAATCTTATAAAGATAAAAAGCCTTACGGAATCGTAAGGCTTTATTTTTTTATCAATACATTTAATCCTTTAAAAAATTTCAATTAGGAGAATTATTGTATTAAAAAGTGAATCTACAAAATATAGATCCACTTAGTTATTTTCTAAATATTTACTTTTATGTGAAGAAAATTATTTTTCAAATCTATTCATAACCATTTCGCTTACTCCAACATTTGAGAAACCACCGTCGTGAAATAAATTTTGCATGGTAACCATCTTAGTTAAATCTGAAAATAAAGTTATACAGTAATTCGCACAATCGTCTGCTGTAGCATTCCCTAGGGGTGACATTTCTTTTGCAAAATCTACAAATCCATTAAACCCTTTTATCCCCTGTCCTGCTGTTGTAAGTGTTGGAGATTGTGAAATTGTATTTACTCTAACTTTATTTTTATTCCCCCATTCATAACCAAAGCTTCTAGCTATACTTTCTAAGTAGGCTTTATTGTCTGCCATATCATTATATCCAGGAAAAGTTCTTTGTGCTGCTATATATGTCAAGGCTAATATACTTCCCCACTCATTCATCGCATCTTTATCCCAAGCAGTCTTCATAACCTTATGAAATGAAACTGCGGATATATCCCAACCTTTCATTAACCAATCGTAATTAATATCTGTATATTCTTTTCCTTTTCTTACATTTACAGACATACCGATGGAATGCAAAATAAAATCAATTTTCTCAAACTTTTCAAGTGTATGATCAAACAACTTACCCAAATCTTCCATTGATGTAGCATCTGCTGGTACAATGTCTGAACCCGTTTTTTCAGCCAATCCATTCAATTCTCCCATTCTTAAGGCTACTGGTGCGTTTGTTAATACAAATTCTGCTCCTTCTTGATGAGCAAGCTCTGCCACTTTCCAAGCAATAGAATTAGAATCTAAAGCTCCAAAAATAATTCCTTTTTTCCCTTTCAGCAATCCGTAAGACATATTATTCCATTAAAAATTAATAAAACAAATTTAGAAATTATTTTTAACATGAAGTGAGTGTATTTTTCTTATTGATTTTTATTAATATTTTTACATACCAAAACTAAGTTTATGAATTCACCATTTAACCTCTATGAAACCTATTTAATTAATTTAAACCGTTCCAAAGATCGACTAAATTTTATGGAAAGTGAGTTTAAAAAACAAAAAATGAACTTTTTAAGGATTCCTGCGGTAGATGGTAGTTTATTAAAAGGAGATGAGTATATAATTAAAAACAAATACGACAGAGATTTGGTTCCGGGAGAAATAGGCTGTTATCTAAGTCATGTGAAAGCATTAAAAACATTTCTAGTTTCTAAATATGAATATGCGCTTATAATTGAAGATGATGCTATTTTATGTACCGATTTTAAAAATATTATAGAAAATAGCATATTAAATCATAAAAACAATCTTTCAAAAAAACATCAATGGGAAATTCTTAAATTAATCAATGGAAAAAGACATCACATAAAAATTACAGATATATACAAAGGTTATTTTTTAGCGGCCTGTGGAACAAGCATTCCAATAACTACACTGGCTGCTATATGGACTCGTAACGGAGCCAGAAAATTTTTAAAAAAAATCATGAATCCTATTCCTGTTATACGAAGACCTATAGACTGCGACCTTCAACATCCATGGGAATTTAATTTATTAATATACAATTTACTCCCCTCTCCAGTAAAAGGAGCTGAATTAGGCACTCAAATTCAATTAAATAAAAAATTGCGGAAATCTAATGTTCCAAAAGAAATTTTATACGAGATTAACCGTTTTTTTCCAAAATACCATTACTTAATCTCTCAACATGGATGGAAATCTGTTTATAATAGCTTTATAGCAAAAAAAAATGAAAGGATAAGATGATAAAATTCTCTAATAAAATTATATTTTTATTGCATCTTTTCAATCTTCAATTATTTATTAATAATGGACAACATATTTATAAAAATTCAAGAGCTACGCAAACAGATTAATCACCTGAATTATCAATATTACGTATTGGATAAGTCTGAGGTATCCGATTATGAATTTGATCAATTATTAAATGAACTTAGACAATTAGAACAAGCCTATCCTGAATTGGATGATCCTAATTCTCCTACTCACCGTGTAGGTGGAGAAATCACTAAAAATTTCTCTACAATTACACATGAAAAGCGAATGTATTCTTTGGATAATAGTTACTCTTTTGATGATATTCATGATTGGGCTGAACGTATTAAAAAATCTATTTCCGATGAAGTGGAATTTGTTTGTGAATTAAAATACGACGGTTTATCTATAAGTATCTTATATGAACAAGGAAAATTTAAACAGGCGATAACAAGGGGTGATGGATTTCAAGGAGACGATGTAAGTACTAATGTGAAAACGATACGTTCAGTTCCTTTGGAACTTTCTGGAGATTATCCTGAAAGATTTTTTATAAGGGGTGAAATAATAATGCCTAAAAAATCTTTAGAAAAATTAAATCAATTACGCATTAGCGAAGGATTGGAACCTTATGCAAACCCAAGAAATACCGCTAGTGGTAGCTTAAAACTTCAAGATAGTACTGAAACTGCCAAAAGAGGGTTAGATTGTTATCTTTATAACATAATTTCGGTTGATGATGTTTATGCAACTCAATGGGAATCCTTGCAATATGCTAAAAACTTAGGTTTTAAAATTGGAAATTTTGCTAAACTATGTAAAAATTTAGATGAGGTTTTTCAATTTATTGATTATTGGAACACCGAAAGGTTTAACCTCCCTTTTGAAATTGATGGAATTGTCATTAAAGTGAACTCATTAAGTGAACAAGAAGAACTTGGATACACTTCTAAATCTCCGCGGTGGGCTATTGCTTACAAATTTAAAGCTGAAAAAGTTGAAACTAAATTATTAAGTATCGATTACCAAGTAGGTAGAACTGGTGCAATTACTCCTGTGGCTAATTTGATGCCTGTATTATTAGCAGGGACTGTAGTAAAGAGAGCTTCTTTGCACAACGAAGATTTTATTTCTAAATTGGATCTTAGGATTAATGATTATGTTTTTGTTGAGAAAGGGGGGGAAATTATACCAAAGATTGTGGATATAAATTATGATAAGAGAGAAAAAAACACTACCAAAATTGAATTTATTAAAAATTGCCCGGTTTGTGAAACTCCTCTTGTTAGAAAAGAGGGTGAAGCCGCCCATTTTTGTCCCAATGAGGATCTATGTCCCCCTCAGGTTATAGGAAGACTAGAGCATTTTGTATCACGAAAAGCCATGAACATTGATAGTGTTGGAGCTGAAACAGTAACCTTGCTTTATAAGAATGGATTAATTGAAAATATTTCTGATTTCTACGAGCTTAAAAAGGAACAGCTGATCCATTTAGACCGTATGGCTGATAAATCTGCAGAAAATATAATCAATGGAATTGAAAATTCTAAAAACACTCCTTTTGAAAAAGTTTTGTATGCCTTAGGCATCAAGCATATTGGAGAAACAATAGCTAAAAAATTAGTAAAAAAATTTAAAACTATTGAAAATATTAAAAATGCTTCTGTTGAGGAGCTGATCAATACCGATGATATTGGCGAAAAAATAGCTTTAAGTCTGGTTGAATATTTTAGTAATGATGTTCATTGGAGAATTATTGAAAAGCTAAAAATGGCTGGTTTGCATTTTGAAATTGAAGATAATAATAGTTTAATATCCAATAAACTTGAGGGAAAAACCTTTTTGTTTACCGGAAAGTTAACTGTTTTTACTAGAGAAAATGCGGAACAGATGGTGGAGCTAAATGGTGGTAAGAATGTTTCATCAGTAAGTAAAAATTTAAATTATTTAATAGTGGGTGAGAAAGCGGGTTCTAAGTTGAAAAAAGCAAAGGAACTAGGCAGTGTAATCATACTAGATGAGCAAGAGTTCTTAAATTTAATAAACAAACCATAGAGTTATAAATGTATAAAAAAGGAGGAAACTAAAATTAGTTTCCTCCCTTTTATTTATATAAAATTGGTTTATTAAAAAGGTTTACCTCCTGCTCCCCCCATTTGTTTTGCCATAGCTTGCATCATCATTTTTCCTTGCGGACTTTGCATCATTTTCATCATTTTACTCATTTGTTCAAATTGTTTAAGTAACTGATTAATATCTTGAATGGTTCTACCGCTACCCTTGGCTATTCTATTTTTTCTTGAAGTGTTTATAATGGATGGGTTTCTTCGTTCTTCCGGTGTCATTGAATATATTAGCGCTTCTACATATTTAAAGGCATCATCGTCTATATTTACATCTTTTAATGCCTTACCTACTCCAGGAATCATTCCCATTAAATCTTTCATGTTTCCCATTCTCTTAATCTGTTTGATTTGCTTTAAGAAATCATCAAAACCAAACTGATTTTTAGCTATTTTCTTGTGTAATTTTCTGGCTTCTTCCTCATCAAATTGCTCTTGTGCTCTTTCCACTAAAGATACAACATCACCCATTCCTAAAATTCTGTCAGCCATTCGCTCTGGATAGAATACATCCAATGCCTCCATTTTTTCACCTGTAGATATGAATTTGATAGGTTTATCTACCACTGTACGAATGGTTAATGCCGCTCCCCCACGGGTATCTCCGTCTAATTTAGTTAGAACTACCCCGTTGTAATCTAAGACTTCGTTAAAAGCTTTCGCAGTATTTACAGCGTCTTGGCCTGTCATTGAATCTACAACAAATAGAGTCTCTTGTGGATTGACCGCTTGATGAACGTTTTTAATTTCATCCATCATTACTTGATCAATGGCTAATCGACCAGCTGTATCTATGATTATGGCCGAGAATTTATTTTGATTGGCATATTCAATAGCATGCTGAGCAATTTCAACAGGATTTTTATTTTCTAATTCTGAAAATACTTCTACTCCTATTTGTTCTCCCAATACTTTCAATTGATTTATTGCAGCAGGTCTATAAACATCGCCAGCGACTAATAAAACTTTTTTATTTTTTTTTGTTTTAAGATAGTTGGCAAGTTTTCCTGAAAAAGTTGTTTTTCCAGAACCTTGCAAACCTGCAATAAGAATGATGGAAGGGTTTGAAGATAAGTTTATTCCTACATTTTCACCACCCATCAATTGCGCAAGTTCATCATGTACAATCTTTACCATCAATTGCCCTGGAGACAAGGAAGTTAATACATTCTGCCCTAAAGCTTTGTCTTGTATGCGCTTGGTTAAATCTTTAGCTACTTTGTAACTTACATCTGCATCAACTAGAGCCCTACGTATTTCCTTAACGGTTTCAGCAACATTAATTTCTGTAATTTTCCCTCTTCCACTTATGTTATGTAAGGCTTTATCTAATTTATCTTGTAAACTTTGAAACATGTTTTTTCAAATTTATGTATTGCAAAAATAGATAAGTTTTCATTAATTAAAAAATTATCTATTATTTATATATTTTCAAAATACATTTTAAAACTCTAAAGCATTTTGTCTCTCATTTTAAATCTATATTTTAAATGTATATTTGTATATTGATTTTAAACACCTAAATTATTTGATAATCTAAATTTAATTTATGAATAAAATACTGGTTATTGGACATTTAAATCCTGATACAGATTCAATTACCTCAGCAATTTCTTTTTCTTTTCTTCAAAATCAGTTAGGGAAAAATACTGAAGCAGTTGCATTAGGAGAATGTAACGAGGAAACATTATTTGCTTTAAACTATTTTAAGTTTGATGCTCCTAGAATTATTGATCGTGCTTCTAATGATACTAAAGATGTAATGCTTGTAGATCATAATGAGTTTCAACAGGCTGTTTCTGATATTTCAGAATTGAATATTCTTGCAGTTATTGATCATCATAGAATTGCTAATTTTCAAACTGCCTCTCCTTTATATTATCGTGCAGAAGCTGTTGGGTGTACACAAACTATAATTTTAAAAATTTTTAAAGAAAATAGTATTGCTATACCTAAAAATATAGCAGGATTAATGCTCTCAGGTATTATCTCTGATACTTTACTTTTTAAATCTCCAACCTGCACGGAAGAAGATGTAAGAGCTGCCGAGGAATTAAGCTCTATCGCAGAAGTTGATATTAATAGTTATGGATTAGATTTACTAAAGGCAGGGACTAATCTATCCAATAAAACTGCTGAACAGCTCATTCATTTAGATGCTAAGTCTTTTGAAGTTCATGGAAAAAAAATTGTTGTATCGCAAGTCAATGCTATAGATTTTTCTGATATTTTATCGAGAAAAAATGAAATCCTTGATGTACTAAACCATACAATTTCTGAATCTTCCTTGGATTTATTTGTTTTTGTTATTACAAATATTTTAGAGGGTGACTCTAAAATGATTTCTGCTGGCGGTCTAATAAACGAATGTGAGAAAGCTTTTAATACTAAATTTATTGATAACGAGGCTTTTTTAAAGGGTGTAGTTTCTAGAAAAAAACAAATTATTCCGTCATTGATGGATGCATTATCATAATACTTACCTATAAAAAAAGGCTTTTATATATTATAAAAGCCTTTTAACAAGTATAAATTTTATTTAATTAACTGATTTTCCAACTATTTTCAAATCCTACCGTACAGATGGAAAGTTTTTTTGCAGAAATAAGTAATTTTATTTTCATGGGTTGATCATTGATAGCATCAAATTCTTCTGAAAATTCAATACAATATCCCTTTTCAAATTTAACTTCTTGCAATTTACTCATCGCATCTCTCCTATAAAAGACTATAACTGCATCTTTGGTTTTTTCAGATGATAGCATCCATTCTATAAAAGTAGGTTTACCACTACTTTCAATAGTTAATAAAATTTTTCCTCCTTTACAAGATCCTTGAGGTTTTCCTGCATTATCTATGTTTTGATAGAAATCATATTTACACTGTAAAACATTGTAAGTATCTCCTTCCATCTCTAATTTTGCTAAAAAAGACGACATATAAATTTTTATCTTAGGGATTATTAATATTACAAGAGAAGGGAGCTTAAAACTCCCTTCTCAATTACTCTTTAAGATAAAAGAGTTAAAAGTTTTTACTAAAAGCTAACTTTCAGGTATATAAATTACACCCATTCGTTTACATGCTCTCCAGTTCCCATTTTAATAGTTTTTGCGGAGATTGTGAAAGTTTCAGTTAATGGATTTGATCCAATTGAATCAAAATTTTCTCTGTATTTTACAACATAACCATCGGTAAAGTTTAATTCTTTTAATGTTGCATCAGAATCTCTTTTGATGAAAACTACTTTACCATCTTTTCTTTCGAAACTATTAGTCATCCATTCGAAAACATCAGTTTCTCCAGTAGATTCTACAGTAACTTCAATCCTCCCTCCTCTAGTTTGAGAAGATGGACGACCCGTTGGATCTGTTTCTTGAGCTAAAGAATAATTAACATTTAGTACATTGTACGTTTTTCCAGCTACTTCTAATTTTGCTTTAAATGACATAATAAATAAATTTAAATTAAATAATTTTAGTTATATTACAAATATAAGTATATTTTTCATATTTTTTAAAATCCACAATTGTTAAAAAAAAGTTAATTCTTAATCTTTTTTATTTAACATTCTGCAAATATCTAAGTCTCTTTTCATTAGCTCAATTTGCTTTTTGTAAGTGACAATCTGCGCCAATAAAGTATCTATTTCTGATTTACTTTGACCGTAAGTTTTAATTGTTTTTTTTGCATCAATTAACGACCTGCTTGTTAGCAAAAAATTCTTGTAAAGCAGTCCTCTTCTTACACTGTCTTCTTTAGGTATTCCTTGTTCTATTTCTATAATTTTATTTATAGCTTTTTGTTGAAAATAGAAACTTGTGTTTAAATCTTGTTTAGGTAAATCGATAGAATCAATAAATTTTTTTAAATCTTCCATTTGATTTTCAAACCTAGCCTGGTATCTAAATTCAGTTATAAGTGCTTTATTTTCTTTTTTTAGTTGAGCATTTTCTCTTTTAGGCAGGTAGACATTGTAAAACAATGCCCATATTATAATTAATGTTGTAATTAAAAATAGACTTATAAAAATTATAAATGAAATAAATCTTTCTTTTTTATTTAGTATTTCCATCGGTTAATTTATTTATTCATCAAAAAATCTACTCCTTTTATTTTTTTCAATCGGATCATTTTCTAATCTTTCTTTTACAAATATTCCAGTATCATTTCTTTTTCCTATAAAGTCTAATTTATTTAGTGAAATAAATAATTGCTCTATGGTTTGCATAAATTTATCTACTTGTGTTAATGTTTTATCTATTTGTATATGGTTGTATCCAACATTCACTAAATCTGTAAATAAAACTTCAAAATCTCCTTGAGATAATCCACACCATTCTGCTAAATAGTTAAGTAATTCTTCCTTCCCTGCTCCTGATTTAGCATCTACGTAATTCTTCATAATTCTTGCTAAACGGACTATTTTATCAAACATAAATGCCGGAGTAGAATAAAGCCCCATCCACCGTAAGGAATTTATCTCATTTCCTAAATAGGTAATTATTATTTCCGACAACTTCAATACCATTACCGCTAGTTCATTGGTTTGCTGTTTCCTGTTTATTTTTTGGGCTATTTGTACGGCTAACAATTCTAATTGTCCCATGAATCGATCAATTCTGGTATGAGCATCAATTAATTCTTTATGACTGTTTGTCATCGTACAAGGAGGTATATAGTTTGGCTGTAAACGGGTTTGATCTCTATTTACAAGTATTTTCCCCACCGTTAATTGAAAGGATTTATGGGCCGCTTGCTGTGAACTTTGTCCTTCTAATTCTAAATGCAATCTATAAGTGGGATGTAAAAATGGATATCTTGGAGGGTTTTCTTCTGGATCTAATTCTCCGAAAGGAATCTGTTCTACCGGATTTACAACAATATTTGCTAATAAAACTAATTCTGTTCCTTGTTCTATGTCATAGACTGCTTCCGGATAAGGCATTTGTGTATCAATAGCATTGTCTTTCGAACTAATCTCTATTCTTGATCCATTAGGAGTTATGGCGTGGCATTCTTCAACTTTTACTCTTAGTAGCTTATGGTTATCTATAACTAGGGATAATTTAATGGACTCCAAAGGGGTTTGTACGGGTAATAAGCCGTAGCTTATAGGGGTTACATGGCTCCCTATTGCATCTCTTGTTACATCTGCAAAATTTTCTTGCATAGCTATGAAATGAGATTTATTTATCTTCATTCCATCTACCCAATTCACGGGAAATTTACTTAATTTTTCTAGCATGGCAGGGATTTATCTTTAATTAAATATTTTTATTTTCTTTTTTTTTAGATTTAGATTTAGCTTTTTCCTCTCCTTCAATTTCCTTCTCCATATATTTTAATCCTTCTTCAGCATCGATTAATGGAGGAGTTCTTTGGCATATAATTACACTATTCTCTTCTATACTATTCATATATAAAGGATAATCAGGTCTTATAAATTTTGCAAATCCTAGATACTTTGATTTTAAATAAAATACCCAGTGCTGTCTTTCTCCGTCTGTATCATTTAACTTTATGGTATCGTCAGGATTTCTAATGTTGTAGTCATTAACAAAATGATAAAATAAACGACCAAAATCCATTCTTATTGGAGCTTTTGCTCTAAACTCTGTTCGTACATCTGATTCAGGATTTTTGTAAAATACAAAGGTTACTACGAGCATATCTCTATAATCGCTATTTAATGGATCAGGAAATGAATGATCTTCGGGAAATTTCCAAGTTTTATATATCTTAGGAGGTACTGAAATTGTGGATTCAAATGTTAAAAATATTAAAGAGGGCACTATAAAAAATACTGTAGAACCCGCCATTGTATAAGCATAAGTATTTCCTTTTACAATTGTAAAAACGAGTACAAAAGGTATTATATTAAAAACAAATATTAGTAGAGTAAACAATCCTTCTACCCAACTCTGCTTTATGCTTCTTTTTTCAAATCTATTAAAATATACTCGATATAAATAGGTATGCGTAACCCCAACCATAAAAAATATAGTTTGATAGAAAACTAAAATATTATCCAATTGGTTATTAAATATTTCTGAAGAACCTATAAAGGTTATTAATGAAACTCCTAAAAATAATACTATCAGATAAGTTATATACTTGGATTTATATTTTTGTTTAAAATCGCCTACTTTAGACCCGAAAAAAATTGTTAGTAGTGTAAAAACAATTAAGATCACAATTATTCCAACTATAATTGTAGGGTCTATTAAGTCTTTAAAATAAGTTCTAAAATTCATATTCTTGTAGTTATACCTAATACGGCTGTCTTATTAAAATCAAATATTTCTTCTTCTTTATTAAGTAAAATTGTTGTTTTTACATCTATCTCCATCGGTAAAAAAAATTCGTAAAATAATTCTAAGAATTTTTTCATTTTCCCTTCGTGAATATATTCTGCAAATGATGTTTTTTTTAGCTCTCCTATTCTAAATTCCAGATATAATGAATAATCTAAATAAGCACTACCTGAAATCATGTCTAATCCTAAACGACAATCGCCCAAAGTTATATCTTGTTCGGTGCTGGATTGTTCTTTATAAGTTTGTTCTGCAATTTCAACCTTTTCTTCAATTAAATAACTTAGACAATGGATTGTTAGTTCTAAATTCCCGACTATTTGATTGGTGTAAGGAAGTATTCTAATGAGTTTAGACATTAATATTTCTGGAAGATCTCTGTCTAAATTCCAAAATTCATAAAAGAAATCTATGGGCTTAGATCCGTTTAGTTCTAATAATATTTCTTTCTCTTTATTTTCTCTTTCAATAGATTTAAGGAAGAATTCATTTTCAAAAGGTAGAAAGAATTTTCTGGCGTATTCTTCTTCTACTTTATGAGTTTTGTACTCTTGGGTCATTTCATCTACACTTATTTTCTGCCTATTTTTTTCAGAGGCATGAAATAATCCTTGTGGGAGTGTATCAAAAATTCCGTCTCTAGAGAGATTTATTTTAACAAATTGAGTGGTATCAAAATTAAAATCAACGATTTCTGCGCCTAAAACGTCTTTTCTAAATGGTCTTTTAAATTGTCCTTTAAAATCTACCAGAAAATTTCTATCCTCTTCTTTAATCTTATGGATTAATTCTGATACTATAACTTCTGCTCTTAAATCATCTGTTAAAGAGTTTATTCTGTTTTTAAGTATTTCTTGAATAGTATGTTTTTCTGTATTTTCCATTTTATTTAGTTGGACTCTTTATCTTCTGGTAATATTAATCTTCCAGCAGATATATATCTTAATTGAAAATAGTCATTATTAAAATCGGATATTATTAAGCCATCTCTCTTTGATGTGGTTAGAACTCTGTTATTCTTCAAATAAACAGCTACATCTGAAACAGGACTGTCTTTACCATATCTAAAAAATAAGATGTCTCCTTCTTCTAAATATTTTCTTCCAGTAAATAAACTTACTTGATTGGATTTAAACATTCCCATAGCGTTTGAGGGTAGCTTAATTTTGTAAGTATATTGATACAATGCACTTACAAATGGCGCCATATTTAGGCTATCTCGGGTAAATCCTTCACCGGAATATTTTGTTCCCAGCCATTGGTCTATAAAATCATAAAATTTATAATTTTTAACTTCTTGTGGCTTAACTCCTAATACAATAGAATACTTTTCTTTTAAGTATACTTCCCTATCGGTTAAGTTCATTTCATATTCCTGATTTAAGGTATCTAAAATGCTATACTTATATTTAGGTACATTCAGACTTTTCTCAATATCCTGTTGGTTATAAACAAGTTTAAAAGGTATATCTTTATAATATCGACTTCTACAAGACATTACAAAGAAGAAAATTAATAACAGTACTACTAATATTTTTTTCATTTTACAATTAATCTATATGGATATACATTGGATGATACGTAATCTAATTTATGTAAGAGGTTATCACATAAGTATTGCCATTCAAAATCTGATACCTGATATTCTGCTTTATCATTTCTTGTTAAAACTATATCAATGGTTCTTACAAATCCTTTGTTGGTTGATGAATCTACTTTGGTTCCTTTTCGGACTTCAACTGATGAGATTGAGAATTTGAAATGATTTAAACAGAACGTTTTTATATCTGCAAATGTTACCACTCTACCTCTAGTTAGTAATGCTTCTCTATAAGAAATAATTTTTTCTTGTGTGCTTAGTCTTGTTTTTCCTCCCACTGATGTACTTATTAACATAGCTGAATTTGGAACAAAATCCCCTGCCAATACACCATCTAATCGAGTCCCAACTCTTAAATCATTGGCATCTTCTCCGCTTGTTACCCAATAGGTAATAGTAAACATATCATTATCTCCTTTCGTTTCTGGTGATTTTGGTCTTATAATGACGTAAGGAAAACTAGTTTTAGTGAATTTTTTTTCTTTTATATGTTGTTCTAAAGTTGCAATTAATTGATTCACCTCTCTTATCGTTCCGTCTATAAAATCTCCTCCAATCACCGTAAAGGATGCACTTTCGTCTTTTAGAAGTTCAATGAGATATTGTATTAGTTCCGAGGCATTACGTTCATCAAAACGGGTAACTCCTGTATGTCTTAGCGTGGCATCTCCTATTTCTAAATTACCTTCTGAAAACTCTTTTATATGATACTTAAATCCTCTGGAATCATGGATGATTCCTAAATCTAGGAATGTATCATCAGAGGAAAGGGGGATATAGTTTATAAATGAATCTATAGTTTGACTTTGATTTAATAATTTTTTGTTTAAAACAGGGATAGAATTAACATAAAGCATTACGTTCTCCAATATATCATTGATCACCACTTCTGGAAATTGGATTTTTATCCATACAATATCTCCACTTTCCTGAATATTTAAATTTTTATCTTTAAATATTTCTTCTAATTCTTTAGGT
The DNA here is from genome assembly GCF_007845635.1 of Apibacter muscae. Lineage (GTDB taxonomy): Bacteria > Bacteroidota > Bacteroidia > Flavobacteriales > Weeksellaceae > Apibacter > Apibacter muscae. The sequence continues at coordinate 56,801 of NZ_SELG01000033.1, forward strand.
AAATCAAAAATTCCTTCTTCTTCTAGTGATATATCCTCTTCTAAATGTATGAATTTATCTGCATAGAAGTTATTTACATCTGTATATAATTGATTTATTTTGTTGTAATTTTTATTTACAACGGCATCTATATCTATTTTAAAATTTGGAACATTATATCCTTCTTTAAAGGATACTTGTTTATTGTTTATGTAGAATTTGGCTTGTTTTAAATAGTTATAAAATACTTCTCTTTGAGAAATGTTTCTGATATCTGTAAAAAACATTAATTTTTCAATTACTGTTTCGTCTTTAGGACATTTTAATCCTAACCAAAGTTCACCTGGAGATAAATGTGATTTTATTTTACCTAATGGATCTTTGTGTATGATTCTTTTTAAAGAAAATAAGGAATTTCCATAGGCTAAATATTCTAAGGATGCTTGGGTTAATTTGAAAGGCAAGGTAGGTCCAAAACATATTTCTTTAACTGTAGGATTTAGTGGATCATAAATGTTTTGAATTGTTTTTTTACATTGAAATTGGTGCTCTAACGAAATTGTAAAATTATTTTCTAGAGGAACTACATGCATGATAGAACGCGCGGGAATTACTCCCGTTTTATTTTCCGGAGACATGATCTCTAGCAATCTTTCAATAATTCTAGATCGTGAATTGTTTAGCTCCGCTGATATTTTTTCAAGTTCAGAACTACATGCTTCCAAAAGTAAGGATACGATTGGATCAAAAGAGGTTTCTAGCTCACTATCTGTATATCCCCAGGTTTGTGCTGCTCTACGTAGTATTCTGTCTTTAATTCTTTCTTGTGTATCCATAATTTATACGTAAGATAAGGGTCCTAAGTAGAACTCAGATTTATATACAAATGGTCTATTTGTTTTTTTTATAAAGCCATTAATTAAGGCAACCACTCCTTTTTTTACTCTATATGAGTTGCTTAATGCTGCAACTCTTCCAACTCCAATGGTAACTATAATTTCAGTTACTTCCAGCCTGCATTCGTGCATTTTTAATGCATCTTTGATATTGTTTTTAATTCTATCTCTTAAAGAATTATCGTCTGATAAAAGATCAAAATCCATTTCCCAAACTTTACATCCAAATAATTCTTGGAATTTGCATTCTCCAAAAGAAGTTGTTACTATTAAATCTATATATTGCATAATTGACTTTTCAAGATTTGTTTTTTCCAAATCTTTTTTTTCAATTATATCTTTAAAATTTAATGGTTTTTTATAGTATATGCCGTACATAACTCAATAGTTCTTATCTTATTATAAATAAATAATTTTATTTATTCTTCCTCTTTTATCTAATTGATATTCTTTTATATGGTCTGATCTTTTAATCAAGTTGATTTCTACTTTGGGGGTTATCTGAACAAATTTTTCTCTATAAGATATATCTCCCATAAACTTTTGCCCCTCATTATGGTCAACGATATAGAAAAAATGATTGGTCTCGATTGTGTTAAAAAAATTGGGTGGCAATTTTCCTGCAACTAGTGTCGCAGATTCTTTATTTCTTAAAAGATTATACGATAAGTAATCCTGTTTTTTAGTTCTATATTTAGATACCTCAAATTTTTCAATTTTAGAGGTTAATGGTTCAAAAGTTAAAACAGGAATATTGTACATCTTTTTTTTCAAAATATTTAAGCCTAAAAAAGAAAAACCTCCGATTTCTTCATTTTTTAGCTTATTAAATAATAATGAATCTCTGGTTACTTCATAATAAGTCTTTTCTTCTGTTTTATCATCAGTTACCATCATCTTATAGGTCGGAATTTTAACTTTATTTAAAATTCCTTTTTGAACTTCTAGCTCTACTTCATTTATTTTTTCATCTGAAATTGTAATGGTTATGGTGTGCTGTCTTAAAGCAGAGTCGAACTCAGCCATTTTTTCCCTTTCTCCATTTCCTGTGTACATGGATGATCCTGCATTATCTGTAATTGAAAGAGATAAACCTAGTTGAGGTATTGGCATGTTTATTTATATTTAAAATTTTGATACCTTAGGCATTGTAATTCATCTCTGAATTTTTCTGATTTTTCATCTGTTAAATGAAATTCAAAATCTTCATCAAAAGTCAAAACTTTTAAACTTTTCACATATCCTTGCTCTAATTTCTTAATATCTTTATGGGTAATTTCACCTATAAATATACCGTCACAATTGGGCTTGTATATATTGTTTATTCTATATCGATAATCATTATCCAATATAAATTCTAAAACTTCGTCTTGTTTTAGGCAAGTGTTAAATTTAAACAATTTAATATATAAAAAGGGCTTGGTTCCTTTTCTTTTACCTAACTGAAAAACTCCATATTCTTTCTTATCATTGTAGGCTCTTTCGTAATAAGGTTCTGCATATATATATGGACGATTCTTTAAATAATCTATTTTCCTATTGTTTAATGTAAATAGAGAATTACAATCCACTACTCTTGTAACTAATGTATCCTCAGAAATAGTTATTAATTCATGGTCCGAGGTATCAAGAATTTGTTCTTGAGAATGTAGATTTATAAAATTAATTAATAGAATCGGTAAAATTATATTGCTGATAATCCTTTTAAACATACTATTGTTTTTAAAAGAAAGGAGAAATTATCTCCTTTCTTATGTAGTTTAATTTATTTTTGTTCGTATTCAGTATCCCATTCGTTTCCATCATCTCCTTTATGTCCATCCATTTTTATTAGGAAGTTTTTAGCTGGGAAATATGGTTTCATATGTATATCCAAATAAATTCTATCTTTTTGTACGGGATCTTGTTCAAATCTTCTCACTTCAAAGTTTTCAATTAATTTATCAGGACCAGTGATTCCATCTAAAAATCTTACGATCTGATTCATAATTTCTTTTCTTGTTTTAGCGGTAAAGTTTTCAAAAGCTCTACGATTTAAAAAGTCCATTAAAACTTTTGTAACATAGTCAAAAACACGCACAACTGAATAAGTTTGTAATCCTAAGTTATCACCGTTAAATAATGTTTTCCCAGAGAAAGCCATCACTTTTCCGTATTCGTTAACCATAGGAATTAATCCCATATTTTCAAGATTTGCAATTTCACTTTTTTTCAAGTCAAATTTAACTCCATCAACCTCGTTAATTCCCCCGAATTTTTTACCAGCTGTAACTTGGGACATTAAAGTTTTATATATTTTTCCTGCTAGTGCTGCAGATGGTGGTACGTATAAATCATCAATTTCTTCAATTTCATCAAATTTACCTCTACCCACTAGCCAATTACAAGTCATTAAAACGTTTGATCTGTAGATATCTCCACCTGTTAAATAAGCTTCATCAAACATTTCCATAACATCGTCCGGTTCGTCTAAATGAGCGAAATCCGTTACTAACATAACTTTATTTTGATGTGCTATTTTTGCCCATTTTTCAACCACTTTGTTTCCGCCTAAATAACCAGGAATTACTAACAATCCATAGTTGTTTTTAAGGTCTAATCTATCGTAGTTATCTACCAATTCATTATGTATAGCATCAATAAAACGAGTATTATCTAGATCTGTTAATTGATCCATCTCTGCATTAACAATAGATACATTTTTTATTTTGTCTTGTTCCGTATTTTTATAAAACAAGGCAATAGTTCTATATGCTTTTTCTAACTCTTCTGTTTCTTTTACAGCAGTAGCTAAGTTTTTAAGCAAAGTTTTTTCTGCTACTTTACTCTTATCTTCGCTTTGAGCTACCATGTCAGTAAGGTTGTTATTCCCTTTTAATACTTCCAACCATAACTCTAAAGTTTTTTTAAGGGCAGTTCTTTCATTGGTTTTGCTTGAATCTCCTAAAAATATTTGACGTCTTGCCTTTCTTTCCGGATTCATGTTTTGCACATTTTCAATGGCTGATTCTAATAAATCAAATCCACCGAATTTGGCTAATTTATCAATTCCTTTTTGAACATCTGCTTTTCTTCCGGTTTCTACTACGGAAACCCCTTTGGTTTGAACCTGAGTTTTTATTTCGTCTTTAGGCATGATTATTTCTGATTTAATTCATTAATTAACCCCTCGATTGATTCCATTAAAGCCTCTTTAGCATCTGGATCTTCTAAGGCTGCTTTTAATATTTTGTTAGTTTTTAATTGTTTAATTATTTTTTGATATTGCTCTTTTTCCATTTTTAAATCTGTTAGGAAATTGCTTTGGGCAGTTATCCCTTTGATTCCAAAATCTCCTAAGTTTTTAAATTTTAACTCTTCGAATTTTGTTGCTCCTTCTGCATCTTCAAAATTAACTTTAACTTCTGGCTTAAAATGTTCAAAAACTTGTTCAACGGTATTTAAACCTTCAACAATCTCAGGTTTTACAGGTGGATTTCCTGTTAATTTTTGTGCTATTAATGTTCTGTTTTGAGCGATCTCTAGTATCGCTTCATTTGCATCTAATGGGACTTCATTCCCACCTATTCCAAAATTTGACAACATAGAATTTTATTTTTAAGTTATTATTTTATTTTCCAGTTTAATTGTTTATTTTCAAGATATACTTCCACTTGGTCTCCTTCTTTAATCTCTCCTGAGATAATCTTTTTAGCCATTGGTCTTCTTAATTCAGATCTTATTATTCCTTTTAATGGTCGTGCCCCATAAGTTGCGTTAAATCCGTTATCTACTAAATAAGATTGGGCTTCGTCTGAAATCTCAAGATTTATATTTAAGCTTTGTACTAAATCTAACAGTTCTTTTTTCAAATGAATTTTAAATATTCCTAAAGCATTTTCCTTAGTGATTGGACTGAATGGTATTATTTCCGTTAAACGTCCTAAGAATTCTGGTCTAAAATTATTCGTCATGATTTCCATTAATTGATTAGAAGGGGGTAAACCTTTTCCTTCATTAACTGAATTGACAATAAACTGTGCACCAATATTGGATGTAAATAGTATTAATGCATTTGAAAAATCTCCTTCTTTTCCTAATCTATCATGCAACTTCCCTTCATCCATAATTTGAAGGAATACATCAAATACGGAAGAGTGGGCTTTTTCAATTTCATCAAACAAAACTATTGAGTAGGGTTTTTGTCTAATTTTATTAACCAATAATCCTCCTTCTTCATATCCTACATATCCTGGAGGAGCACCATATAATAAAGCTGCTGAATGTTCTTCTTTGAATTCCGACATATCAAAACGTATGATCGCATTTTCATCTTGGAATAAAAAATCCGCTAATGATTTTGCTAACTCTGTTTTCCCTGTTCCTGTTGGTCCTAAGAAGAAAAAGGAACCCATGGGTTGTCCTGCTTTACTTAAGCCTGATCTTGATTCTAAAACAGCTTCTGTAATGACTTGAATAGCATAATTTTGACCTACTACTCTTTTCTTAAGAATCTCTTCCATGTTTTGTAGCCTGTCTTTTTCTTCTGAATGAAGCTTCCCTAATGGAATGCCAGTTTTTTGAGCTACTACAGCGGCTAAATCAATGGGTTCAATATGCTCCTTTTTAGCCAAAGATGCTTCTGATAGTTTTTCTAATATTTGATTTAGATAATTATATAATTCTTCTTCTGATAATTTTTCAATATCTTCACTAAGTTCCTTTTCTTGGGATAATAAATATTGGGATTTTCTTTTTAAATCTTCATAAAACCATTTATACTCTAAACTTTTATTAGATGTATAACTTTCTTTTTGCTTTATGCTTTCTAATCTTTTTTGAAGTACCTCTTTCTCTTTTAAAAAAGATATACCTGCCGTTTTAATTACAGACATGGTACGATCCAATAAATTAAGAGCGGATTCTGGTAGACTTTTTTCTTTTAAATATCTTTTAGACAATCTTATGGATTCCTCTATAGAGTCATCCGTAACTTTTATTTCATGATGAACCAAATAAGATGTTAATGCTGATTTTATAATTCTAAATGCTTGTTTTTCATCAGGTTCTTCTACTTTTATTACCTCAAACATTCCAGAAAGACTTTCATCTTTTTCTATTTTTTTGGTGTATTCATCTATGGTTGTTGTAACAATCAATGTTAATCCTTCTTGACCGGAAAGTTCACTTTTTAAAATACTCGAAATTCCAGCATTATCACTATTCTTGTCTAGTAATACATGAATACCATCAATAATTAATATTGCTTGTGGGTAAGTTTTTAACTCTTGCAATATCTTTTTTAATCGATCTTCAATTTCTCCTTTGTAAGAAGCTCCAGCGATTAAAGTTCCTAAATCTAATTCGTAAATTTTTGTTTTTATTAATTTATCTGGAACTTGTTTATTTGCTACAAGATTAACAAATCCTTCAATTAATGCTGTTTTCCCTACTCCTGGATATCCCTGCAAAAGCACATTGGGATTAACGAATCTACAAATGATCTCAACGATTTCTTTAATCTCTTTTTCTCTAGCAACAATTTTTTTAGGACGTTTTCGTACCTGTACTAATTTATCTTTGCAATATTTAAATAAGTATTTAATGGATTTGGAATTGGTCGCTTTTTCTTCTGTAGCCTCTAAAGTTGTATTATGATCTACCTCTGTTAACAATTCTTCTCTAACTACTGGAAAACTTTTCATTTGATCGTAGGTAAATCCTACTCCTGGTGTGGCTAATGCTACCATTACGCAATACAAATCAACTTCAGATCTTCCTAATATATCCCTTATTTCATCAGCCTCATTTATTACTTTATCAATATCACCATTAGGTTCAGGTTGAGTGGGACGACCTGCTTTAAGTTCATCGTCTATACGCACCTCAGCCCATTCTTCAATGAAGAAAACATCTTTCTTCATTGATTCTAACTCTTTTAATAACGAAAGATCTCTATGTAGTATAGCTTTTAAAAGATGTGAAGGTCCGTATTCTGCATTTCTGTTTTCAGTTGCGTACTTCCTTGCTAACTCTAATGCTGTATGTAATTCTTCATGAAATAAAGCTTCTTCTTTCTGCATCTCAGTTTATATTATTTTAGTCGTAAATCCAAATGAGTGATTTCTTCACTTTATATGTGATATCAATTCCCTTAATGCAATTTTTATTGTCTTTTGTAAGTCTTAATGCTTCAATCTTTATTTTTTTATTACTGATTTGCTCACAAAATTGGGTAAATGGCATTATTTTTTTACTGTTTTTAACCACTGGAAAATCATAATTTCCACAGGTATATTTCGCAAAATCTTCTTGTGTTTTTACTTGCTTAGCTACGTCTAGCAATAACAATTCAAATTGATACTGGGATATATTTGGCGCTATACTATCATTTGCTTTTTTAATTTTGTCTTGTACAGGGTTAGGCTGTGGTACCCCTGGTATTCTTCTCAAGAATTCTTCCAAAGGATCTTTTTGCGGAGATCCTTTAGGCAATTGAAAGAGATTTGCATCTTTTTCAGGTTCATAAGAATGTATAGTGTCTGTTTTAGTTTTAACTAACTTCCGAGGTTTCACATATATGTCAACGCTCCCCATATGCTTAACATCACCATTAATGATTAAAGTAACTCTTTTTATCCCTGGGATGCTGTAAGTATAAGCTGGAAATTCAAAGGTATTATCAGTCTGACCACTTTCGCCAAAATTCCATTCCCACGAAAATGCTTCACCTTTATAATTATAATAGAACTTGACTGGATCTCCTACAGTCACACTTTCCGGAGCTATTATTTTTGGCACTCTTGATTCATCTATGATAGCTCCTAAATCTTTTATTTCGATAATTTTCTGAAATACACAAGAGCCATTTACTTGCAAACTTACTGTGTAAACTCCAGGTTTTTCATATTTATGTAATGGATCCTTTTCTTTTGATTCTTTCGTATTGTCCCCAAAATCCCATATAGAAGTTTGTGCATTTGGAGTTTTATTTTTGAAGCTTATCACTTCACCGACTTGATTTCTCTCTGAAATTATTTCAAAATCTATTTGACTACAATCTACGTGTCTATACAACTGAAATAAAAACAAAAACAACCCAAAAAGTATTAAGATAATAAAAACTAAAAGTATGCGTATATCAAGCTTTCTAAGGTAATTTAATAAAGATCTTTTTCTTTTATAATCCATTTTAAAATAGTATAAAATTTAAATCACCCTTAATGTCAAACAAAAAGATATTATTCATAGCAATTAATTATTATGTAATTCTTGATTAATAATAAATTACATTTTTATATATAGTAATTTAGGCATAAATATTAATCTAAATTATAGATTTGTAAAATTACATATTTTTTTTAATTATTATTGTTTAAATATTAAAATTTACTCATATATAATAAAACTCTTTTATTATATTTTAATATTATATATTTTAATTATTGGAATATATTGAAATTTAATCATTTAAATTCATTTAATATATTAATCCAGCATATTTAAATTAATAATTATTCTTCATCTAAATAGAACTGTAAATACCTTATAATGAATTCAAAAAGCTCACAATTTACAATATCATTAATTTAATATTTTCAAACAATTATATGATTCTATAACGTAATTATTTAAAAAAATATTACATAAAATTTATAGTAAAAATTTGATTATTTGTAACAAGTGAATTTGTTTTATAAAAATATAGTTTAGATACATATATTTATATATATTATGTTTATAAATAGTCTTTATTACTAAATATTAATCAACTAATATTTATTATAACTTCTTTAAATAAATGATTGATATAAAATAAAGCTTTATTGGTGCTTATTGCAATTTATATTTTAAAAAATTTATTTAGATTACATTTATATATTATAATTTTAAGTAAATATGTAATAACAACATTCTAATAATATTGAAAAGTTCTCATTTGTAGTATTATTAAGATTAATATAAAATATGAGATAACTATTTAACTTGCATTTTAAAGTATAGTTTCAATATTGTAATTATCATAGTCAATTATAAAAAAAAGAATTAACCTTAATAGATTAATTCTTTTTTTAACTTCAAATAAATTTACTAGACTATCAAATGTTTAGTCTTGTTTAACTAAATTTCTAATCTTATCAATAGTTAAAGTATTAAAATCATCAATTACGAGATCAGCCGTTGACAAATCTTGATCTCCTGAGGCTTCGTTTTTATATCCTATACAGAAAACATCCGAAGCATTGGCAGCTTTTATTCCGTTGGTTGAATCCTCAATAATTATACAATTTTGCTTGGAATTACCGGACAAACGCACAGCTTCTAAAAAAATTGCTGGATTAGGTTTTGATTGTGGAAAATCTTCACCGCTTACGATATGAGTAAAATATGGATATAAGTTAAATCTGGTAAATACTTTCGACAAGGTAGCCTTTGCTGATGAGGTTGCTAATATTAATTGAAAATTTTCTTTATATAAAGACTCCATCAAATTTCTCATTCCCGGAAGTAGATCTAAATCTTTTTTTGTTTCAAATATCTTATAAAATATTTCTCTCTTACGATTGACTAATTCTTCAAGTGAAGCATCAACCTTGTATTTTTCTTTAATTTTCTGGTACAGATTTTTGGTAGATAATCCTCTAAACGTATCATGTTCCTCTTCTGAAATGTTTAGTCCTAATTCTTTATAATGTTTAAAGAAGGAAGCTTTATGCATAGGCTCTGTATTGACTATCACTCCGTCCATGTCAAATATAACTGTATTTATCATCAATCTTTATTTTCTGTATCAGTTGTATTTATTCCTTGTAAATTTTCTTTATCAGCTACAATCCAAACCCTATCGTATAATTGTAGCAAGGTATGAGAGGATGGATTCACAATTTTATCGTCTCCTCTCTCTATACCAACTACTAAACCTTGAGTTAATTCTCTAAGAAACTTTACATCTTTATTTAGTACTGGTGAATCCTCTAATATGGCAAATTTATTTAAGGATACATTTTGCTTTAACGAATTAATATTTTCATCTTGAGGACATTCCATTTGTATATTAGTTTCAAAATTTTTAATTTGTTCGTCAGTACCTATTAAACCTAATTTATCATACGGAAATACTCGATCATTCTCACTCGGTATTGAAATTTTAATATCTCCTCTTTTAATATAAGCGATATTAATTCCAAACTTTTCTCTCCAAGCTAATTCTGATAATTTTTTTCCAACAAACTTTGAATTGGGACTAACTTCAAAATCTGTAATATGACTATCCCACAATAGATATGATTTTTTAGGTTTTATATTTTCACTTTTTTCTAACTCTTTTTGTTTTATATCTCTTTCATTTAAATTATACACAAATCTTTTGGTTATAAGTGAGTAGAAAAAATCAAATTTAGTGGACAGAAAATACAATCCCACAATTACTATAGGTATAACAATTAGTGAAGCTATAATTCCCGATAAAAATAAGTTTAAAATAAACCCTAGTAATATGATTGCTACAGCTACTTTAGCTATTTCCATAGCAATTAAAGGTCCTCTCGCATAAATATTTTCTTTCCAGATATGAGTAAAAATTTCTTTTTCGGGTTTTTTTACTACAATCGCCCATAAGAAAGGCGTACATAAAATAATTGTCACTATTGTTGCTATAATATTAAATAAAGAAGGATTAAAGATTCTTACACCTAACAATTGTTCATTTATAATTGGTATAGCAACGTAGACAACTAATAATACTATCCCAATAATGACTACTCCATTGGTTAATACTAAAGACAAGTATGCTTTGGATAATTTTTTCCATTTGTTTTCTTCTTGAATATTTTGAGTTCCTGCTGAATATTTATCAATCAACCTTAATATTCGTGGTGGTACAATTTTACTTATAATTTCATAAAAGGTTTCAGAATATTTAATCATATAAGGGGTAGTAAAAGTTGTGATTGCAGACACACCTACCGCTATAGGGAATAAAAAATCGCTGGTAACTCCCAAGCTCATACCTAAAGCAGCTACAATAAACGCAAATTCACCAATTTGAGCCATACTCATTCCGACCTGAACAGACTGTTTTAAAGGTTGCCCAGAAAGTAACGCTCCCATAGTGGTAAATAAAAATTTACCAATAATCGTTAATAGTGTTACAATTAGAATTTCCCATCGGTACTCATACATTGATATAGGATCAATCAACATTCCTATGGATACAAAAAATACAGCACCAAATAAATCCTTCACTGGTTTTAAAGAATGTTCAATTTTTTCAGCAGATGTTGTTTCAGCCAGTATAGACCCCATAACAAATGCCCCTAATTCCGCTGAAAATCCTATGTTTGTAGCTAAGACTACCATACCCAAACAAAGTCCTATTGAAAGAATTAATAAAGTCTCCTCGTCTAATATTTTCTTTGTCTTACGTAATAGTGTAGGTATTAAAAATATTCCAAATATGAACCATAGAGCTAGGAAAAATATAAGTTTTAAAAACTCCATAAACATATCAGTACCATTAAATTGTTGGGTAACTGCCATTGTAGATAATAATACCATTAAAAGTATAACCACAATATCTTCCACAATAAGAACCCCAAAAACTATACGAGCGTAATTTTTCCTTTTAACCCCCAATTCATCAAATGCTCTTAAAATAATGGTCGTTGAAGAACTGGCTAACAGACCACCCAAGAAAATACTATTCATCATGCTCCATCCCATCCATTGACCAACTAGATAGCCTAAAATCAAAATAACTACAATTTCAACTATAGCAGTAATAGAAGCCGCTCCACCTACATTGATTAATTTTTTAAAGCTAAATTCAAGTCCTAAACTAAATAAAAGAAAAATAACACCTATTTCAGCCCAAGTCTTAATATTAGCCATGTCTCCCACATTAGGCATTAAATTAAAATGTGGACCTACTAAAAATCCTGCAATAATATAGCCTAATACAAGTGGCTGTTTAATTTTTTTAAATATTATTGTAGTTATTGCTCCCGCTCCTAATATTAAAGCTAAATCGACAATCAATTTAGGTAAATGGTTCTCCATAAATATCTGGTTATTTTAAATTTATCAATATAAACACAAGCTTTTTATGTTAAAAATTAGATGTTTTTAATATAAAATAATGCATATAATCGCAAGATAGCAATTTTTATCGAAAAATTAAAATGTTTATAATTCTATTGCTGCCTTGAATATAACTTATATATTTTATAAGTTATTTTAGGTTTATACTTATCAGTTTTTTAATTATTTTTAGATTTGACTATTTAAAATCTGAAACATCATTATGAATGCATACCTTATAGCTATTGGAGATGAGTTATTATCTGGCAGAACTTTAGACACCAATTCTAACTTTATTGCGAAACAACTAGACCGTATAGGAATATCAACCATTAAAATATCAACGATATTTGACGATCCTGAAACTATTAAAAACGAGCTTTTGCAAGCAACTCTTTCTAAGGCTGATTTTATATTTACTACGGGGGGACTTGGTCCAACCAAAGATGATAAAACGAAACAAACCATTGCTGATTTCCTATCTGATGTTTTAATTTTCAACCAAGATTGTTTGGATCATGTAAGTAAGCTTTATACCGAACGAGGAAGAATTCTTAACGAATTAACCAGAAACCAAGCCTTGGTTCCTTCACGTTCATTAGCCATCGTAAACAGATATGGAACAGCTCCAATATTATGGTCTAAAGCTAAAAATAATAAAATACTAATAAACTTGCCGGGCGTTCCTTACGAAACAAGGGCTATGATGGAGGAAACTATTATTCCAAAAATTAAATCTGAATTTAAACTTCCATTCATTTTAAGAAAGTCCCTAACTGTTATTAATTATCCTGAAAGCGAATTAGCCATTGCATTGACTGATTGGGAAAATGAGCTCCCTAAAAATATTTCACTTTCTTATTTACCCGCGGGTTCTAGAATTGAATTAAGATTAACCATTAAAGGTGAAGATAAAGATTTAATGGAAAAATTAGTTTCTAAAGAAATTGAGAAACTTCCTGAAATTTTAGGCGATCGTTTAATTTCTAAAGAGGATATAAATATAATAGATCTAATTTCTGATTTCTTAAAAAAAGAACAATTATCTATTGCTCTTGCGGAAAGTATAACCGGAGGTTCACTTTCTCAATGTTTTACCTCTGTTCCAGGGTGCTCGTCTTACTATAAAGGTGGAATTATTGCGTATAATACCAAAATTAAAGAAAATATACTTAATGTTCCTAGAGCTCTAATCGATGAACACACAGTAGTTAGCAAGGAAGTAGCTGAAGCCATGGCTATAAATACAGCAAAAATATTTCAAACAGATATTGCTATCTCTACAACAGGAGTGGCTGGACCTAATACAGATGAGTACAATAATCCAGTTGGGTTAGCCTATGTAGGCTTATTTTATAAAGGTGAGGTTTTTAGTGAAAAATTTGTTTATTCTAACTTAACCCGAGAAGAAATGATCCTTAGAATTTCAAACAAAGCCATTGAATTTTTATATAATATAATTATAATGAATAAATAATCAACTAAACTAATAGAGTACTAATAAAATGATTTAATAGTATATAAGAACAAACTTATATAGATTGGCTTTTATTTTATTTATTTCATACTAAGTTGAAGCGATTATCTATAATTTAATTATTTATAAATCTAAATTTATATTTTTGCAAAAAATATAAAGTTAATCTTATGGAATTATATTATTCATTTTCTATATTAATTGTCTTAGCTGCTATTTTTTCCTATATTAACGTTCGTTTCTTAAAGTTCCCTTCCACAATCGGAATTATGGTAATTGCGCTGGTAATGTCTATTATATTGGTTCTGTTAGGAAATTTAACCTCCAAACCTTTAAACGATTTTGCCTCTCTAATTAAAGAATTTGACTTTACGGAAATTTTAATGGGCTCCATGTTAAATTTTCTTTTATTTGCTGGTGCCATCCATATAAATTTATCCGATTTAAAGGAACAAAGAATTCCTGTAATTGTATTTGCCACCATAGGAGTAATTATATCTACCATATTTGTGGGTGTAAGCCTTTATTATATTACTAATTATTTTTTTCCATTGGTTAATATACATTTAGCCATACCATTAATATATTGTTTACTATTTGGAGCTTTAATCTCTCCTACTGACCCTATTGCTGTATTAAGTATTTTAAATCAAGTTAAAGTTTCTAAATCTCTTGAAACTAAAATTGCGGGAGAATCTTTGCTTAACGATGGTGTGGCAGTAGTTTTATTTGCAATCCTTGCCAATTTAGCTGCCAATCCGGTGGTAGTTGAAACCGGGCATATGGATCTTTCATTTTCTCATATTTTTGATTTATTCGTAAAAGAAGCGATTGGTGGACTTATATTGGGGGGAGCTTTAGGTTATCTTGCAGCCTATGGTTTTAAAACCAGCCGTGACTATAAAGTATCTGTATTAATAACCTTAGCCGTAGTAATGGGTGGATATCTTATTGCTAGTTATTTACATACTTCGGCCCCACTAGCTATGGTAGGTGCTGGACTTATTATTGGTGAAGCAAAAAGAAAATCTGTTTCTTCTGAAAAAAATTATGTAGGGAATTTCTGGGAATTGATCGACGAGGTTATGAATGCTATATTATTTTTGTTTATGGGATTTGAATTGCTTTTAATTCAAGATTTACTTAATTACTGGTCTATAGGCTTAAGTGCAATTATTATTGTTTTAATTGCTCGCTATGTCTCCATAAAAATTCCAATACTAATTATTCCCTTTAAAGAAAAGTTTAGTAAAGGTACGGTTGCCATGTTAGTTTGGGGAGGTTTGCGTGGAGGAGTTTCCATAGCTTTAGCATTATCAATCCCGGAAAGTAATTATAAAGAGGCCATCATTGCTACTACTTATGTGGTAGTACTTTTTTCTATTTTGGTACAAGGGATGACAGTGGGTAAATTAGCTAAGAAAATATAATCTTAAAATACTTAAAAAATAAACGGGCATTTATTTCTAAATGCCCGTTTATAGTATACTAATTTAAAGTTTAAGATACCGCTGAATTTCTTGGATACCAAACGGTACACATGATTCCTTCGCTTGCTACTTTCGGGTGTGCACAATTAGTAGTTTGGAATTTTGAACATTTTAAACAATCGTCTTCTCTATGTAGTACGGCTTTGAATTCATAAGCATCGCATACTTGGTTTTGTGTAACAGATATTTCTTTTTTTGAACATATACGTCCGTCTAAAAAAAACTCACAGTTCCCACAACATTTTGCTAATTTTAAATCCATAATTGAAATATTTTTATTTATTCTATTTTTAATTTCTTATAAAACAAAATTAAATAAGAATGTTTTAAGAATTAATCTAAATTACTGAATTATAAAAATTTAGATTTAGAATGAATTAAAATAAGTTTAAAACTTTCACCTCATAAAAAATTTATTCTGGATTAATTTTCTTATAACTATTCGATCTATGGGCAAATCAATTCTATGAATATCTATAGTTTTAATAGGTAGCCATAGGATACTTTTTATATCTTTATCTACTATTTTAAGAGTTGATAGGTCTTTACATTCAACAAAATAATAAATGGACAATAACTGACTTTTTGGAGTAATTTCTGATTTTAAAAAAAAGTCTTGTGTGTAGAAATGTTCTTTAACCTCAATCTTTAAATTCAGTTCTTCCATTAATTCCCTTTCCAAGGTCTCTTGGGTTCCTTCCCCTAGCTCCAATCCTCCTCCAGGTAATTTAATAATATCTTTTCCTGCAAATTTTTCTTGCAGAAATAGAATATTGCCTTCATTAATCAAAAGAGCGTAAACTCTAACATTTATTTTTTCTAAATTTTCCATGCGTTTACCATTTCTCGTTTTCCTATAGGCCCAGCTAATTTTTCTACAGAAAACCCTGCTTTTTGCATGGCTCGCCTAGCACTTCCCTTACTTGAATAGGTCGTTAGCAATGATTGAGGCGCCATTGTATTAATTATTTGGGTGAATATTTCTTCTTCCCATAGATGGGGCTGAACTCTAGCACCAAAAGCATCGTAATAAACTAAGTTTATATTATGTATAGGTAATTTATATAAATCAAAAAAATCAGAAGGATATTTAACAATTTCGAAATTTTCGTGAATTTGTACAATTCTCCCCCACTCACAATGGTGCAGTTGTAAATAATAATCTTTTGCCCTAGAATCATCAATTAATTTCCAGTATTCCAATTCCAAAAGCTCGTTTATTTCTAAAGGGTATTTTTCTAAGGTGTAATAAGTTATTTTCTTATTATAATTTAAGGCTTTAAACAACGTTAAAAGCGCATTAAACCCTGTTCCAAAACCCATTTCTAAGATTGAAATTTTTGATAAATTTATTAGTTCTAATCCATTTTTGATAAATACATGGGAAGCTTCTTGAAGTATACCGTGTTGTGAATGATAACTTTCATTCCATTCTGGGATTTGCAATGTTTTTGAACCTTCCTTGGTAGTAACTACTACTCTTTTTAGCATATAACTATATTTATATCCTCAAATTTACTATACTTTTTCATGGTTTAGATAATTAATTTAGTAATTTTGATAGGAGAAAAAATAAGATTTTAGAATGGAAATAAAAAAAACTCAACATTCAAAATTAGATACTATTGATCCTAATAATTCTCCTTTTGGAGTAAATATTTCAGATCATATGCTAATTTGTGAGTATGAAAATGGACAATGGGGAAAACCTGTTATTATGCCTTATGGAGGTATGAACTATTCTCCTGCTTTAATGGCTATTCATTATGGACAAGCTATTTTTGAAGGAATGAAGGCATATAAGGATAAAAATAACGATGTCTTTTTATTTAGACCTGAAAAAAATTTTGAACGTTTTAATAAATCTGCGGAAAGGCTAGCCATGCCTCCAATTACGAAAGAAATTTTTTTAGAGGGTTTATATGCGCTTATAGATTTAGATAGAGATTGGGTTCCTACCAAAGATGGAAGCTCATTATACATACGTCCTACTATGTTTGCTTCTGAAGAAATGTTTTCTGCAAGAATATCAAACAAATATACTTTTGCGATAATGACATCTCCTGCTGATAGTTATTATGATAAGCCTTTAAAAATAAAAATTGAAAATCATTATACTAGGGCAGTTAGTGGTGGTGTTGGATTTACTAAGTGTGCCGGTAACTACGGTGCATCTTTCTATCCTACACTACTAGCCAATCAACAGGGATTTGATCAAATTATATGGACAGATAGCCAAGAACATAAATATTTTGAGGAATCTGGAACTATGAATGTTATGGTTAGAATTGGTGATATTATCTACACGCCACCGGTTTCCAATACTATCTTAAATGGTGTTACTCGTGATAGTCTCGTTAATGTCGCTAGACACAATAAAATTGAGGTTAGAGAAGAAAGAATACCCGTAGATAGCATTGTAAATGCTTATCAACAGGGCACATTAAAAGAAATTTTTGGATGTGGAACTGCTGTAGTTGTAAATAGGTATTCACATGTTGGCTACAATGATAATATTATGGAGTTACCAACTCTTAAAGACGAAGAAAGTTATGCTGTTTTATTGAAAAAACAATTGGTGGGTATTCAAACCAATGAGTTGGATGATCCGTTTGGATGGAGAATAAAAATTTAATCGTACGTTTTAAATATCCTTCTAAAACAAAACTTCTGATTATTTCTATATTCAGAAGTTTTGTTTTAATAAATAAAGATTGTTATTTGTAAAGTTTCAATATGAGTAAAATAAATAGTAAAAATATTCAATATATATTCTTATTGATTCTTTTAATATTCAACCTTTTACATGCGTATACCCTGCCTTTAATAGATGATGAGGCTTATTATTGGGTTTGGTCCAATCATTTAGATTTTGGTTATTACGACCATCCGCCTATGGTTGCAGTATTTATAAAAATTGGTTCATTCTTCTTAAAGAATGAGCTGGGGGTTCGCTTGATCTCTTGCTTTTCAAATATCCTTTTTTATATCATTTGGTTAAAAATTTTAAATCCTAAAACTATAAATGAAAATTATTTATTCTTAGGTTTATTTGGATCCACGGCTATTTTTAATGGAATGAGTTTTGTGGCTACTCCAGACGTACCCTTGCTCTTATTTGGTTCTCTATTTTTATGGAGATGGAAATGTTTTATAAATAAATATAACGCCCTAAATTCAATATTCTTAGGATTATCCATGGCTTTAACCATGTATTCTAAATACCATGGAGCTATTTTAATTATTTTTACCCTTCTACCATCAATCCCAATTTTTTATAAAAATAAATGGTTCTATTTCAGCATTCTATTAGCCTTAATTTTGTATATCCCTCATTTAGTTTGGCAATACAACCATAATTGGGTTTCCATTGAATACCACCTTTTTGGAAGAAATAAAAAAGAAATTAATGGATTTCCTACTGCGGCATGGCTTTTAGGATTAATGTTAATTGCAAATCCTTTATTATTGTATTTTTATGGTAAAAGCTTATTAAAAAAATATGATTCTCTATGGATAAAATCCTTGCAGTGGATTAGCATTGGAACTATTGCATTTTTCTTTTTATTTTCATTTAAAAGAATTATTCAACCTCAATGGAATTTAATCGTTTACTTAGCTATAATCCCTTTAACTTATTTAAAATATAAATCTTTAAATAATAAGAGAATAATTTTACTTTCATATACATACTTAGCAGTACTATTTTTACTTAGATTTTTAATTTTATCCCCTTGGGTAATTCATGCTTCACCCATGTATAAATTGAAAGAATTTGTTGTAAAGGCAAATAAATTTACCAATGGTATTGCTGTGTTTGAAAGATATCAAAAAGCGGCATTATTTCATTTTTATAACCAGAAACCTTCTATTAGCCTTCAAGTTTATAGGCATAGATCTTCTCAATACGATCTTTGGAATTCAGAAAATTTAATCCAAGGAAAACCTATAACTTTTTTTGGTTTGGGCAATATTTCAGATAAGTTTATTACTGATGAAAACGGTGATAAAGAATATTATAAATTCATACCTTCCTATATTTCTTATCCTGAAATAAAAGTTGAGGTGTCACCTACAATAATACAATCCAAA
Organism: Apibacter muscae; assembly: GCF_007845635.1. GTDB lineage: Bacteria > Bacteroidota > Bacteroidia > Flavobacteriales > Weeksellaceae > Apibacter > Apibacter muscae. The sequence goes on from NZ_SELG01000033.1 coordinate 75,793, forward strand.
CCCAATCAAACTTTTGACTTGGAACTTAATTGGAATCATCCCTACAAAACAAGCATTGATCTAAATTCCGTTGCTAATCAAACAATAAAGGTTCTTTTCCTAAGAAAAAAAAATTTAGAGCCGGTTGTACTTCTTCCTGTTGAGGATAAAATTCGTATTCCCAATAACAAAACTGTTCGTAGTAACTTACGAATTACCATCCCTCAATTAGAACCGGGAGAATATTTTATATATATTGTTTTAAACCCTTGTGGCATTTCTGGCAAAATTATTTCTAATGAAATTACGACAAAAATTTATTAATTTTTTTTACTTTTGAAATAACTATGGTTCTAGTTAAAAATATATACAAATCTTTTGGAAATTTAGAAGTTCTTAAAGGTATTTCTCTGCATATAAAAACAGGAGAAATTGTTTCTATTATTGGAGAATCAGGAGCTGGAAAATCAACCTTATTACAAATTATTGGAACACTAGATAAGCCTACTCATCCTGAAAAGCATCATAGTTTGCTTGAAATTGATAATCTTCCGGTTACGCAATTTCGAGATAAAGAGTTATCTTTATTTAGAAATCAAAACATTGGTTTTATATTTCAGTTTCATCAACTACTTCCGGAATTCACCGCTTTAGAAAATGTTATGTTTCCTGGAATGATTGCCGGAAAAGGGAAAAATGAGCTACAAAAAAAAGCATCTGAATTATTGAAGTACTTAAATCTTTCCCACAGGTTGGATCATAAACCGAGCGAACTTTCCGGAGGAGAACAACAAAGGGTTTCAGTAGCACGTGCTTTAATGAATGATCCAAAAGTTATTTTAGCAGATGAGCCTTCGGGTAATTTAGATTCTAAAAATGCAGAAGATCTTCATCAATTGTTTTTACAACTAAGACAAGAGTTCAATCAAACCTTTATAATTGTTACACACAATAATCAGTTAGCTGAGATGTCTGATAAATGCCTGGTTATAAAAGATGGTGTTATAGCGGAATAAAAATCAAGATATAAATTAATCTTTATTATTTTCAAATTTAGGATTGTTAACTATTTTTATAAAATCAATTAATGTCTCTAGTGGATATTCGTTATTATTAGAAAAATTAAATTGCCAATCGCAAGTTATTTTATTATTTGAACTTCGAGCTTTCATTTCTAAATTTTGGAATTTTTGAATGTATTTAGATAATGTGGAATATTCTTTCTCTTTTTTCATTTTATCAAAATCTATTTTCAGATAGAAAATGATATTGGATGGAACCTGCGGAGCAAATTTCGGTTTTTTCTGTGTGCTAAAAACCAACGCTTCTTTGGACTTTCCTACATATACTTGGTATAAAGGAAATACTTTTCTATTAACTTCTTCATTGTTTATTATTATCTTCTGTTTGTCTAGGTATTGATATAATTGATTAGTCTTAGATTTTATTTGAAGTGATAAACCGGGGATTAGGGTTTCTTTAGTTTTAACTATTTCTATCTTTTCAAAATTATCATCAAAATCATAGGTAATTATGGATTCTTTTTGAATTACTGGTTTTGTTATCTCTAATTGTATTTCATTTTGAAAAGAGGATAGCAAACTATCTGTATTTATTTGATATTTATCTATTGTAAAGATTTTATGGGGTATAAAAGATTTCACATCTGCTTGCAACCAAAAGGAAAGTATGTTTTCTTTATTAAAATCTGGACTTACTATTGTAGCTGGAATTTTTATTTTATTAGTTTCTATCTGGATGGTTCCGCTAATCTTGGTTCCTTCTAAGTTTAGATTTGCTTCATTTTTTCCATCATAAAACACAACTAGTCCTTTCTTATTAATTATATCTTTAAATTTACTTTCTTCTACAGGTATTATATTTTTGTTATTAATAATTTCCAGCATAATATCTATTACTTTTTCTTCCTTGTAGGTATAAGCAAATACAGCTGTTGTTTGGTTGTACATGATAGCCCATTTATGGTCTTTATCCATAAATAATTTGGTATGAGAATCTATATCTTTTCTTTCTAAACCAGGTTCTGTATAGTTCTCAAAAAAGGTGTAATCTTTAATTTTTAAACTTCCGAAAAAGGTAGATTTATCTTTCGCTTCTACATTGTAAATAAATATATTGGTAGGAATTTCAACTGCTTTAATTATCTTTTTTATTATGGTTACAGAGTCTAAAGTATTTGGTTGGTTGGTTATTGCTTTTTTTAGGATTTCGTACGTATCTATTTTAACCAAGGTATGGGCATGGTTATAAATACCTGCTTTATAGGATTGTTTTTCCTGATATTGAAGGTATCCCCATAAGGAGATACCCAATAGTAAAATTATAGTTAATATTATGCAATATCCTTTTTTTTTCATGCTAAAAATCTAATAGTATTTCTACCATTTTTAGGAAACTTTTTACTGAATTATTATTTTCACCCTTAGTTTCTAAAGTTAATTCTGCATTAATACTGTTGTCTGAAATTCCAGTATATTTAGCTGTAAAAATTCCCATTTCTTTCAAAAAATCACTAACTTTTTTATAATCTTTAGCAACATTAAACCCTTCTTCTGATAGTTGATTAAGTATTTTACTTGAATCAAAATATACAACTGAACCATTTTTAGATAAGAGCTCTTTTTGTTTTTTATTTATTTTAGCTACATAGGTTCCGTTTTTAATATTTAAAATATCATTAGGAGAAGTACCGATAAATATAATTCCATCTTTAATCAGTAAATAAAATTTATAGGTTTTATAATCTTTATTTTCAATGGTATAAATTCCATCATCTAAAGATACAATCCCTTTTTTTATTCCATATTTTAACAAAGATTTTTGAAAGCGAGTATCCTCAGAAGACGCCATAAATAGGAATTCGGGTAAAGTTTCTTTTTTAGTTTTTTCTACTTCTTTAGAATCATAAGTATCTTCCTCATATTCATAGGTTTTATAAGTACTCTCTCTGGCTGATAAGCCATTTAAAAGGAATAAGGCATCTCCTTTGGCTACTTTGGCAATTGCTTTTTCATCTAAAATGATATTGAAAAATTCAGTAAATAATTCAGCTTCTTCTTTATCGTCTTTACTAAAAATTAAATTAGCCATCCATTTAGGATATAATTCCATGTATTTTTCTGTATTTAAAGACAAACTGATGAAACCTGGAACTTTATCTTCATCTATATATTGGTAGAACTTTTTATTCAATTTATAATTATACATTTGCTTGTACTGCTCTAAATCTTTTTCATTTACTTCAACAGCTGTTTTAAGTAGTACATTCTGATTGTTTAAGTATAATTTTACATTTACACTTTTAGCCCCTAAAGCTAGTGGTGAACCTGTAAATTCTAAAAATTTTTTAGTATATATGGATAATAGACCATTATTCTCTGGGTACCAACCATAATAATATCTTCTTTTATCATATTTATCAGTAAAAAAAGTAATTGCTGCCTCTTTATCTTCTACTTTTCTATAATTGGGATTATCTAAAATAGATGGGGCTGTATTTCTATAATAAATTCTGTAGGCATATTCTTTCAGCCATCTTTCATTAACTGATGCTTTTAAACTATCTTGCTTTTCCCTTTCTCTTTCATAAGAATTTTGTCTATTTTCATATTCGCTATCATCATCTTCCGTAGAGGTTTCTGCAACGGTTGTTTCCTCATCGTTTTCAGCAGGATTAGCAATTGTTGCCACCAGATAGTCAGTTACCTCATCAGATTCTTCTACTGAGGCAGATTCCATAACATCTGTAGCAGCTAAGGTATCTATCGAATTATAAACATACTCATCTGAATTATTCACCCCATAACGTGCAACATTAGTAGAATCATCAAAAAAATTATTTTTAAAATCTCCGAAAACAAACACTGCTTTTTCGTTATCCCAAAGTATTAGATTATTGTTTTTATAAAATTCTTTTATAGTTCCTTGTTGTTTAATTTTAATATTTTTTCCTTGTTTAGTTTTTAATAGTTCTTCAAATTTATTTGCATCTGATATTGAAAATAATAGTGCATTGTAGTTTATACTATCGGTTGTTTGATTAAAATAGAAGAAATCGGAAGAAAAGTTTATTCCTAAATCATTAAAATCTTTACCGTTTCTTTTTTTTCCGAATATTTTATTTAGAATGCTATCTCCTAAATTAGTTTTGCTTAGTTCCTGTAGGGATATATTTTCTAAAAATTTATTCCCTTTTGCATGAATTACTGCATTTGCATCTTGTGGAATTTTATTAACTAATTGCCCTTGTGCAAAAATACTTATATACAAAAGGGTACAGAGGGTTGATAGTAGTAATTTCATTATTAATTTAGTTTTATTTGATTGGATATATTTACTTTGTTGTTTATTAAATCTAAAATTAGACTTTTCTGCATTATCGCTTTTTTACTCTTAGAAATTTTTGCTTGTGCATTGTTGCTTTTTTCAATGGTAGAGGTGAATCTGTAGATTTGGGTATAAGTTGCATTTTTAAAAACTTCCTTATCTGCTGCTTTCAGTTTATTGTAAGCTTCTTTATTTCCATTTTTATAATCATAATTGAAGGTTTTACTTGTTTTATTGTAAGAATAAACCGGAGTCTCTTCAACTTTCATTTTATAAGCCGCAAAAATATCTTTACTAGCTTTATTTAAAACAGATACATCTGAAAAAGAAAAACTTACGGAAACTATATAATTAGTGAAATCTGTAGTCGTTTTTACATTACTGATCCCTGCTATATTTTTTAGTTTAGTGGATAAACCATTTATATCTTGTTGAATATCTTTTTTACCGGGAACTTTATATCCATTAATACTATCTAACAACATAATGGAGGCTATTTTATTTTTGCTTTGGCTGAGATTAATTGTCATGGTCATCTCCCCACTTCCATCTGCATTCATATCCACCTCTTCTAATATTTCAAAACATGAAATTAGAAAAGGAGACAGTATAAAAAGAAGAAAAAATTTGCAATTTTTAATGAGAAAAGTTTTATAAAGATCCATAATTATAGCAGTTAGTTTATAGCCGTTAAATATAAGCATATTTTTATTCATCTTATTTTATCTTTAGCTTAAACTTATTTTTTTATTTATTAGGATTCCCTCTAAATAATTTAAAATTTGTAGCAAAATCATCTTTTAAAATATTGAAATTCATTTTTATATAGGCATATTTAATTAGTCAAAAATTAGAATTAAATATAATATTGATGTGGTTGGGAAATATTATGGTTTTGCTGTTTATATGGGTAAAAGGTAGTATTCCCTATCCTACTCTTCTTAATTTGTAATAAAGGCCTAAACAATGTATAAAAATATTATATATCGCTAGAATATGTTTTTAATTCTATTTCACTTAAATTAGAAATATGTTGAGCTACTAAATATAAACGAGGCTCCAATCTTGGTTTTGTTTGCCTTTGTTTTTATTTATTCATTTTCTTCATATTCTCCCATGCTTCTATAAATAAAGAATGCAAGAGATTTATTTATTTCCTGTTCTGATTACCATTCGGCAACGAGGCAAATGAAATCAATAAGTAATATATCTAGGTATTCATATATACTCAACAATTTTAATTTCTTGATACAGAATAATATTTTTTAGTTGCATTATAATATGGTTATTTTCAAAAAAAAATTCCTTTATTACCAATTATTTTTCAATATATTGGAAATAAAAGATAAATCGTAAGGTAAAAACACACAGAAATAAACTTAAACCAATAATTATTTGAAATTAATGAAGTCGGTTGAATATTCATGAAGTTTAAAGTGAATAATATAAATTTGAGAAACACGTAAATTAAACCAAGTGATATTATGTTTTAAATACCATAATAAATAAAAACAATAGAATATCTAAAATTAAACACCTATAAATTATTCATATATCAAAATAAGTATATTTAGCAATTCCCTCTAACAAAACTACTGCAAATCATACATTGATTAATTGAAATTCAGAACTTTAGTCTACCAATTTTGTTCCCTTGGTGAGATTCGAACTCACATTCTCCTTACGGAGCAGTACGGCTCTAAATGCGCTTCCCTACTTACTTTAAAATATTTTCGTCTACCCGCCAAAATAACGGGGATATCCGTACACTCTATGGCTCGACCGGTTCTTTTTCCATAGACTTTACCTTTTAAGCTACAAGGGCATAATATGAATAGTGTAATACATTATTTTATAAAATATTACACAAAAAATTATTTATTTTTAAATAAATGACCAGTATAGATGGAAATTATTTGTATCGACCTAATTAATTACAATCATATACATAAATATTGCATTGTTAAAAAATAATTTTATAATAATGTTTAAATTCTTAACCATCTCAATCACTCAATTTTAAAGACCATGTATAGGTTTACAATGCAAACTAAATGCTTATGTATGAAGTATATTTGCGCCTTTTTTATTAAAATTAAATTTAAAAGTTAAAATTCTAAAAGAAAATTCTTACAATCATTCTAATTAAGAAAAGAAGTCTTTTAATCATTTAAATTATTAAAGAAAACTAATGCATGATATAAAGTTATATCTAAAAAGACATTATTGTTTATATTATCCGTTTATTTATAAATTCATTCAATGAATTTTATCTATATTTATCAATTATTAATTGAATTGTAACATGCCAACATTGAATAATGCCATAGAATCTTTAAAGGAAAAAGGCTATTTGAATTTGAAAGTTCCTGAAAATTTAGATCTTGTTAAAGAGATTCAAAAACTTAAAAAAGAAAAAAATGCAATTATCCTAGCTCACTATTACCAAAGTAAAGAAATTCAAGATCTTTCTGATTTTCTAGGCGATAGCTTACAACTAGCAAGAGCTGCCGAGAAAACAGAAGCAGATATGATTGTCTTTTGTGGCGTTCATTTTATGGCTGAAACAGCAAAAATTCTGAATCCTACCAAAAAAGTAGTTTTACCTGATTTACATGCAGGTTGTTCTCTTGCTGATAATTGCAGTGGAGATGGATTGCGCAAAATGAAAGAAGAACATCCCGGTGCTACTGTTGTCAGTTATATCAATTGTGATATAGGTGTTAAAGCCGAAAGTGATATAATTGTAACTTCTTCCAATGCTGAAAGTATTATAAAATCACTACCAGAAAATCAAAAAATTATTTTTGCTCCCGATCGAAATCTAGGAAGATATATTAACCAAGTAACTGGTAGGAACATGATACTATGGGATGGAGCCTGTATTATACACGAAGCATTTTCCGCCGAACGTATTGCCAAGCAAATGCTAGAGCATCCGGGAGCTAAACTAATCGCACACCCGGAAGCTCAAAAAAATGTATTGGCTTTGGCTGATTTTATAGGATCTACTGCTAGACTTCTTGATTATGTTGTAAACAACGAGTCACAAAAATTTATTGTTGCAACTGAAGAAGGAATACTACATGAAATGCATAAACGAGCTCCACATAAAGAACTGATCCCCGCTTTAATACAAGACGAAACTTGTAATTGTAGTGAATGTTTTTATATGAAGATGAATACTTTAGAAAAATTATATCTGTGTATGAAATACGAATTACCAGAAATACTTCTGGATGAAAATATGCGGGTAAAAGCCCTAAAATCAATAAACAAAATGTTAGAACTTTCAGTTCAAATTAAGTAATACAATAACATTAATTATTTTGAATTATCCATAAATTTCATAGTAAACACCAATAAAAATCCCACACCGCTAATGTTGTATACAGATGTACTAGTTATAGGTTCAGGCATATCAGGTTTATCCTATGCTCTTAAAATTGCACAAAAATCCCCAGAAGCTCGCATTACAATATTAACTAAGGCTGATGATGAAGAATCCAATACTAAATATGCACAAGGAGGAGTAGCCGTAGTAACGAATTTTATTCAAGATAGTTTTGATAAGCATATTGAAGATACTTTACGTGCAGGTGATGGATTATGCAACCGAGAAGTGGTAGAAATTGTAGTTAAAGAAGGGCCGGAACGAATTAAAGAAATTGTGGAATGGGGTACTATCTTTGACAAAGATGATAAACAAACCTACGACCTAGGAAGAGAAGGAGGGCATACAGTAAATAGAGTGGTGCATTTTAAAGATATTACAGGTGCTGAGATTGAACGTGCTTTACTTGAAGCTATAAATAAATATAAAAATATTCAATTACTTAATTATCATTATGTTATTGACCTCATAACTGAACATCATATCCCAAATGAGCCTTTCAATAAATATAATCAAAACTGTTTTGGAGCTTACGTGCTTGATTTAAAGAAACAAAGAATCATAAAAATGTCTTCCAAAATAACCCTTATGGCTACCGGTGGATGCGGACATGTTTATAAAAATACCACCAACCCACTTATAGCCACAGGAGACGGCATTGGTTTAGCCCATAGGGCTAAGGCTAAAATCAGCCATATGCAATATATTCAGTTTCATCCCACTGCCTTTTATAGCCGTAGATCTGGTCAGTTATCTCTAATTTCAGAAGCGGTACGTGGATTTGGAGCTAAATTAAGAACCGCTTCCGGTGAAAAATTTATGCATAAATATGATGAACGAGAGGAATTGGCATCCCGGGACATTGTAGCCAGAGCTATTGACAGTGAAATGAAGTTACGCGGCGATGATTATGTATGTTTAGATTGCCGTCATCTTGATCACGAGAAGTTCCTTGAACATTTTCCTAATATTTATCAAAAATGTAAAGAAGAAGGTTTTGATATGTTTAAAGATCTTATACCTGTAGTTCCTGCCTGTCATTATCTTTGCGGAGGTATTGATGTGGATATCTATGGACAGAGTACTATAGAAAATATGTTTGCTGTAGGCGAATGTAGCAATACAGGTCTTCATGGTGCCAACCGTTTAGCCTCAAACTCCTTACTTGAAGCTTTGGTTTTTGCCCATAGAAGTGCTATGAAAACCACTGAAAAGCTCAATAGTGATAACTTCCAATACAACAAAATTGATAAAATCCCAGAATGGGACCAAAAAGGCATGGAAGTAAGTAAAGAGATGGCTATTCTTAATTACCTTCGTAAAGATTTACAAATTTTGATGAGTGATTTGGTAGGCATTGTGAGAAGCAATCGACGGCTAGAAATGGCTAAACAAAAAGAGGAGGAAATATATAAAGCAGTAAAAGAATTATACCATTTGTCCATACTTTCTCCACAATTATCAGAACTTAGAAATTTGGTTAGTGTTGCCTGGTTAATTATTAACCAAAGCCTTGAACAAAAACGAAACAATGGAGCATTTTATAATAAAGATTTAAATTAAAGATGAATAGCCCCCCTTACGTTACTAAAGATAGATTAAAGCATTTCATTACAGAAGCTATAAAGGAAGACATTGAAAATGGCGACCATTCTACCCTTGGAAGTGTACCGGCACATTCCAAACAAAAAGCACATCTTATTATTAAAGAAGATTGTTTACTTGCCGGAATTGATCTAGCTATAGAGATTTTTAATTTTTATGACCCATCCCTTCAAATTGAAGTTTTGAAAAATGATGGAGAACAAGTTTCGAAAGGAGAAATAGCTTTTATTGTATCCGGAAATGCATCATCTATCTTATCCATGGAAAGACTCGTTTTAAATTGTATGCAACGCATGAGCGGTATAGCTACATTAAGTAAAGAAATGAGCGATTTAGTGAAAGGTACAAAAACTAAAATCCTAGATACACGCAAAACTACTCCTAACTTTCGTATGTGTGAAAAATGGGCAGTTTACATAGGTGGAGCCACCAATCACCGCTATGGACTTTTTGATATGGTTATGCTTAAGGATAATCACAATGATTTTTCCGGTGGAATTATAGAATCAGTAACATCCGTTCGTAAATACTTGCAAGAAAAACAATTGGATTTAAAAATTGAAGTTGAAACACGTAATTTATTAGAAGTTCAGCAAGCGATAGACGTAAAAGCAGATATAATTATGCTTGACAATATGTCCATTTTAGATATGGAAAAAGCAGTACTTTTAATTGATGGATGTGCAAAGACTGAAGCATCCGGAGGAATAACCAAAGAAAGAATATTGGAAATAGCCTCTATAGGAGTTGATTATATTTCTTCAGGTTCAATTATTTATCGCGCATCTGTTAAGGATATGAGCCTAAAAGCCATTAAATAATTGAATAAAAAAAGCTTTACAGAGCAACATTCATATAGAGACTGTTGTTCTGTAAATCGAAGTAACTCTATATTACGGCATCCGTAAAGCCTTATTTTATAATTTAATTTTCATAATTTCTTCCACAATGGTAGATCCTTGTTCAATGAAATAAATCATGTCAAAAATCCGTTCACTCCAACCGCTAATATACACCATATTTTTGGAACTTTTGGTCATTGAATTACCATAACCTTTTAAATCTATAGTATAAACTTTTACCTCAGGATTTATTTTTAAATATTTCTTAAATAGAGAGTTAAAGTTTTTTCCAGTATTTCCCTTGTCATCAAACCAATTACATCCATCTCCAATTTGGCAGTCTGAGAAAATGATCATTCGATCAATAATTATTTTCTCTTTAATTATCTCTTCCATGTATGCAAAGATGCCTCGTTCTGTGCCTGGTCCGCATTCTTTAGCGGCTTCATCAATTCTTTTAAAATTTTCAAACACATTTTCATTTCGGCTTAATTTAGCATTAACTAAATGATCTCCAAATAGTCCCACATACGTATCTCTGCATTTTTCCCAATAAAGTACAGCAAATAAATTGGCTATATCGGCCGTTTTACGGCTACTCATGGCTGATACTAAGGATTTCCCGGCATAGTCTCCATACATGCTTCCCGAATTGTCTGATAATATGGCTGTTTTCCCTTCTTGGTAGGGGATATTTTCACATGCGATAAGCAAAGCTATTTCTAAAGCATTTCTAACTCTTACAGTTTTTTCTTTGATCTTCTCAAAAATTTGATCTTCTTGAGACAATTTATCAATCTCAATAAAGGCAGACAAGTAACGAAAAGGCATTTGCTTAGATTTATGAATACGTTCTCTATCGGTAAGGATTTGAATTGCTGTATCCAGAGAACGATCCGTACCTTTTACTAAAATATTTCTTATATTTCTTAAAATAGCCATGTAGCCTAAAGAGCCACTTTCTACAAGTTCCTCCCATTTTTTAGCTACTGCATTTTTCTTTTCTATTTCAGATGAGAAATTTTTCTTTCCTAATTCTGACATCTCTGTCTCCCAGGTATAAGGGATTTTTAATGTATTGGTAGCTATGCGATTAAAAATTTCTTGTTGATTTTTATCCTTGGGTTGGGGATGAACTAAAAATAAAGCATCACGTAAACTGACTTCAGATTTAGAATTATATTTAGCGAATTGATATTCATCAAAAGAATTAAAGGCTTCGGCCAAACCTTTTTGAATTTGCTTAGACAATTGGTTTAACTTTTTTGTCTGTTTACGTTTATTGGCAATTTGATAATACGCCAAAACTTCTTTAATTTCATCTGCACGGCGAACTATACTTGCAATTGTCTTTCTAATTAAATCATTACCATTGGTAATTTTAGCCAACTCCACCGTTAAAAGAATTGGTACCGAACGTAAGTTCATATAAGTCCGAGCATATACAGCTAATTTGCAAACAAATTCAGGATCACACTCAATAATTAATTTTTTAATTCTTTTTAAACGTTCCTCACCAGACTCGTAATAAGAATCATCAACCATGAAGGTTACCACTGCTGAATAAAGCTCAATTTCGCTTTCCATACGAAATGCAAGTGCCCCCATATGATTTACGGTTTGATCTTTATTATTAGATAATTGATTAAATTTCATGGTTCAGATAATTGAATTGATAAGAAAATCCTTTAATATTTTTCAAAGATAAAACCTAGACTACGCAATATTTTTGCGCAATTAAATTTATTTTATATCTTTAGAAACTTATATTTTACTTTAAATTTTAAAATTAATAAAAATATTTTACTTTATCTAATATTATTTACATGCCAGTCAATAGAAATGCTTTAATTCGATATAAAACCATAGACACTTGTTTAAGAAATAAATATCGTCGGTGGACTTTAAATGATTTAATTGACGCCTGCTCTGATGCTTTGTATGAATACGAAGGAATTGATAAAGGGATAAGTAAGCGTACAGTTCAAATGGATATACAGATGATGCGTAGCGAAAAGCTCGGATACAATGCTCCTATTGTAGTTTATGACCATAAATATTATAAATATGAAGATGAAAATTATAGTATTACAGATACGCCCTTAACAGAACAAGACTTAAAAACCATGTCGGAAGCTGTTGAAATACTCAGACAATTTAAAGGGTTTTCTTACTTTTCCGAAATGGATAACATTGTTAGTCGTCTGGAAGATCATGTTACTTCGGCAAAGAAAAAAACATTTCCAGTTATTGATTTTGAAAAAAATGAAAACTTAACCGGGCTTAAATATCTTGATCCTATCTACCATGCAATTAATAATAAAAAAGTTTTAAAAATCACATATAAATCGTTTAAGGCTACGTCCACTTGTTGTTATATATTTCATCCATACTTGTTAAAAGAATATAGGAACCGTTGGTTTGTTTTTGGTAGATTTAATCACTCTCTATATAATTTAGCTTTAGATAGAATTCAGGAAATTGAAATATCTGAAAATGATAAATTTATTGATAATGACTTATTTAATATTCAATCATTTTTTGAAGATATTGTAGGTGTAACTAGAAATGCTAATATTAGAGCTAAAAACATACGTTTTTGGGTAGACAAAAACAATGCTCCATATGTAGAAACTAAACCATTGCATAAAAGTCAACAAATAATAGAATCCCATGAAGATGGTTCTAAAACCTTCCAAATTAGAGTAATCATAAATCAAGAATTACAAAGAGAATTTTTAGGCTTTGCTGATTCTATTGTAATTTTATCCCCTCAGTCATTGGCTAATTTTATGAATAAAAAGTTTTATTCAGCTCTTAAAAATTATACTGAAAATGAAATTTAATGCTACAAAAACCACATTTTTTATAACAAAATAAATTAAGATTCTTTTATTCCCAGAATCTTTCCCATAGTAGGTCGGAAACTATCCCCCCATTTTTCTATTTGATCTATAATAGGAATTAAGGTTTTTCCTATATCAGTAATTGAATATTGAGAATGTGGGGGGAATTCTGCAAAAATTTTTTTCTGAATTATTCCATGAATTTCTAATTCTTTCAATTGCTGATTTATAACTCTCGGACTAGCATCTGAAAATTCTTTATGTAATTCACTAGGACGCATAGGTTCTTTATTTAAAGATTGAAGTATGCAACTTTTCCATTTTCCCCCTATAACTTCCATAGTTATTTTAATTCCACAATCAATCTCAAAAGGTATCTTTCTCTTATACATAAAAATAAATTTAAAATATAAATGTAAGTAATTATCTGTATAAGCTAAAAAATAATGTATAGGATAAATTTATCAGTATATGAATAATTTATCAGTACTTTACTTATATGGACCTACATAATAAATTTGCAACTAATCATATAAAAATAATTCAACCACATTAAACAATAATAATATGAACAAAGAACAAAATACTACTCTAAGATTAATTTATCCGCAATGGCAAGGAGGAATTATTTCGCCACTTGTTCCCGAATTATCACCTGAAGATTCCTGTACTGGTTATTATTTAGGAGCTAGGCTTTTAAATTTTTTAGCTCCTAATACTAATCAAAAAACAATAGAGGTACCTATATCTTTAAATATCAATGATCGGGCTGTTAAAAATGGAATTAATTCCTATCAGGTAATCTATAAACAAACCCAAAGTGCTTTAGAAATCTTAAAAAAAGAAAATCCTCAACGAATAGTTACCTTAGGGGGAGAGTGCTCTGTAAGTATAGTTCCCTTTACCTATCTGGCATCAAAATACCCCGATGATGTTGCAATTATATGGATTGATGCCCACCCTGATCTCAATCTTCCCTATGATAAATATGAAGGCTACCATGCCATGGCACTAACCGCCAGCTTAGGCATGGGTGATGAGAAATTAATAAATCTTTTACCCGGAAAAGTTGATGCCTCCAAAGCATTACTTGTGGGGCTTCGTGCTTGGGATGAAGAAGGAGGTACTCCTGAAAGACAAAAAGCATTAGGAATTAAGCATTTAACCGGAGAAGAAGTTGCTAAAAATAGTAAACAAATCCTAAATTGGATAAAAGCAACGAAAGCATCAAAAGTAGTTATTCATTTTGATTTGGATGTTATTGACCCTAATGAGATGGTTGCTGCTGTAGGTACTGATCCGGATGGAATGAAAATAAATGAAGTGGTTAGAATAATTAATGATATAGCTAGTAGTTACGATTTGGTTGGGCTAACTATTGCAGAACCAATGCCCAGAGTAGCTATAAAAATAAAAAATATGTTAGAAAAACTTCCTTTAATTCAATAAAAAATAAATTCACCTAATAAAAATCCTTTAGAAAATTCTAAAGGATTTTATATACTATTCTTTTTATCTTATAAATCTTAATACAATTTCTCAGCTTCTTTTTATAATTTATTATTTTTGTACAATTACAATTTTAATAACTTAACCATGAATTCATCGATAAAAGTAGGAATAGATGCAGCTAGTTTTGACATACCAAAAATATACTTGCCTATTAAAGATCTTGCTGTAGCAAGGAATATAGAACCTGCAAAGCTGGAAAAAGGATTGGGGTTATTAAGAATGTCTTTTCCTGATGTACATCAGGATGTGGTAGTTTTTGCAGCCAATGCATTGAGAAAACTAATAATTCAAGAGAATTTAAAACCTGAGGATATAGCTAGAATATATGTTGGAACTGAAAGCGGTATAGACTCCTCTAAACCCATTGGTTCATTTTTACTTCCCTTACTGGAAGATTATTATGGAGCAGGATCGATGGAACATTGCGATGTAGTTGATCTCACTTTCGCATGTATTGGAGGGGTAGATGCTTTGCATAATTGTTTAGATTTTTTAAGGGTTAACCCCGAGAAAAAAGCGATTGTTATTTGTACGGATTTCGCAAAATACGACTTAAATTCAACCGGAGAATATACCCAAGGGGCTGGCGCAATAGCTATACTGTTATCCAGCAATCCCAGAATCATTTCTATTGATAATAAAATAGGAATTAGCACTCAAGGCGTTTTTGATTTCTTTAAACCGAAAAGGTCTTTAAATAAAAAAGAAGTGACCGGTAAAGAGAACAATCCAGAATGGTTTGGCGTACTGGAAAATGAAATTGATTTATTTAAAGAACAACCCGTTTTTGAAGGGCAATATTCCAATAGTTGCTATCAAAACCGTTTAAAAGGAGCCTACTTTCAACTAAAAAAACTTTTAAATTATGAAGGCTCTTTATACAATGCTTGGAAAAATATAATTGTTCACTTGCCCTATTCTTTTCAAGGAAGAAGAATGTTTTCAGAAATTTATGCCTTAGATTCCAACTTGAAAGATTCATTACCTGAAGATTTGACTGCCTATAATGAAAGAATTAAAGAAATTGGAAAGAGCGCAGAGTATAAAACCCTTGTTAAAGAAAAATTTAGCCCCGCAGAAATTGCTTCTTCTGACATAGGAAATATGTATACCGGTTCTATATTTATGGGATTATTGTCAACACTTTACTATCATTTTAAAAACAATTCAGAAATCAAAGGAGAAAAATTTGGTCTTTTAGCCTACGGAAGCGGTTCAAAATCCAAAGCGTTTGAAGGTATTGTTGAAAGTGAATGGAAATCTCAAACTGAAAAAATAAAATTATTTGAAACCATTAAAGACTCTAAACCCATAGACCTTGATGCTTATCATGCATTGCATAAAAAAGAATTAAAAAAATCTATTATATCTCCTTGTAATGAATACATATTGGACAAAATTGAAAAGAATGATCCAAATTTATTGGGCGCAAGATTTTATAAGTATATATAAGCTTAATAAAAAAGGAGAATAAAGGTTTATTCTCCTTTTTTATTTATTTTTTAGTAATTAATTGTACGTTCTATTGATTTTTTTACTTACTAGTAGTTTTATTCATCGTGTATTAAACTTAATTTAAAAAAACATTTAAGTCTCTAATTTAGGGTCTGTTCTTAGCCAAAATTTTAGTTTTTCTTAGTTTTAATACACATTTTATGGTTTCTATAAAAATTTATTCTTCTTCGCTTTTGTCAAAAATTAATTTTGTATTGCCCTATGATTAGATTTAATCCTTATCTTTAATAAAAGGAAAATTTTTTCGAATCATTCAAGATAATATACAATTACTAAAAACTCTTAATACAAAATGAAGAATTCAAATGCTATTCTACTTATACACTGCCCAGATAGACCCGGGCTAATTGCTTCTGTTACAGAATTTATATGTTCGTATGGAGGAAATATTATTGAACTGGAACAGCACGTAGATCCTAAAGATAAAATATTTTTTATGCGGGTAGAATGGGATTTAAAGGATTTTTCAATTCCTAGAAATGAAATTTCAGAATATTTTAAAAAAAATTATGGAGAAAACCTGTCCATGAATTTTAAATTATATTTTAACGATTATGTTCCTAAAATGGCTATTTGCGTTTCAAAAATGTCCCATTGTTTATTTGATATTCTAGGTCGATATACGGCGGGTGAATGGAAAGTACAAATTCCTATAATCATTAGTAATCATGAAGATCTTAGATGGGTAGCAGATAAATTTGGCATTGAATACCATGTTTTTAAAATGAATTCTGAAAATAAAACTTCCATTGAAGCAAAACAGAAAGAGCTATTGAGGGAAAAAGAGATTGATTTTATTGTTCTTGCTCGTTATATGCAAATCCTTACGGATGATTTTATTCTTAGCTATCCAAATAAAATAATTAATATTCATCACTCTTTTCTACCTGCATTCGTTGGTGCTAAACCTTATCATGCCGCTTTCGAACGTGGAGTTAAACTAATTGGTGCTACCAGCCATTATGTAACTGAAGAACTGGATGCGGGTCCTATTATAGAACAAGATATCACTCGTATCAGTCATAAAGATTGTGTTCAAGATTTAGTAAGAAAAGGACAAGATTTAGAAAAAATTGTATTATCTCATGCTATAGAGCACCATATTAACCGTAAGGTTTTGGTTTATAAAAATAAAACTGTCTTATTCTCTTAGAATCTAAATCTGTTAAATATATTATATTTGCAGACATTTAGCTGTAAGATACCATGAGTACTACCTTAGAAAAAGAAATACATAAAAGAAAAACGTTCGGAATTATTTCCCACCCAGATGCAGGAAAAACTACTTTAACTGAAAAATTATTATTGTTTGGAGGCGCTATTCAGGAAGCTGGAGCGGTTAAAAGTAATAAAGTGAAAAAGGGTGCTGCTTCTGACTTTATGGAAATAGAACGACAAAGAGGTATTTCTGTAGCTACTTCTGTGCTAGCTTTTGATTATAAAGGAAAAAAAATAAACATCTTAGATACTCCTGGTCATAAAGATTTTGCAGAAGATACTTATAGAACTTTAACAGCTGTTGATTCCGTAATCGTTGTTATTGATGTTGCTAAAGGGGTAGAAGAGCAAACTGAAAAATTAGTGCAGGTTTGTAGAATGAGAAACATTCCTATGTTGGTTTTCATTAATAAATTGGACCGAGAAGGTAAGGATGCTTTTGACCTATTGGATGAAGTTGAGCAAAAACTAAACTTAAGAGTTACTCCTCTTTCTTGGCCCATTGGTATGGGTTTAGATTTTCAAGGAATCTATAATATGTGGGAAAAGAATTTAAAATTCTTTACGGAAGAGAAAAAACAAAAAGTTGGAGATCGTATTGAAATTGAAGATATAAATGACCCTATAATTAATGAATTAATTGGGGATAAAGCCGCTGAAAACCTAAGAACAGATCAGGAATTAATTACATCTGTATATCCAGAATTTTCCAAACAAGAGTATTTAGATGGAACTTTACAACCGGTGTTTTTTGGTTCTGCTTTAAATAATTTTGGAGTTCAAGAGTTATTGGATGCTTTTATTGATATAGCTCCTAACCCGCTTCCAAAAATGAGCGATATACGCTTAGTAAAACCAGAAGAAAATAATTTTACGGGTTTTGTATTTAAAATCCATGCAAACATGGATCCTAAACATCGAGACCGCTTAGCCTTTGTAAAAATTGTTTCTGGAACATTTAAAAGAAATACGAATTATCTTCATGTAAGACAAAACAAAACTTTAAAATTTAGTAGCCCGGCAGCATTTTTTGCTGATAAAAAAGAAGTGATTGAAGAGAGTTTTCCTGGGGATATCGTGGGATTGCATGATACAGGAAACTTTAGAATTGGTGATACACTAACCGAGGGCGAAAAGCTTAATTTTAAAGGGATTCCTTCCTTTTCTCCAGAACATTTTCGCTATATTAATAACGATGACCCTATGAAAACTAAACAATTAGCTAAGGGCATTGACCAGCTTATGGATGAAGGTGTTGCTCAATTATTTACTTTAGAAATTAATAATCGAAAAATTATTGGAACTGTTGGTGCTCTTCAATACGAAGTTATACAATACAGATTAGAACATGAATATTCCGCCAAATGTAGCTATGAACCCGTAAGCATTCATAAAGCCTGCTGGGTGGAATGTGAAGATCAAAAATCTGAAGAATTTTTAGAATTTAAACGTGTGAAACAAAAATTCTTAGCTAAAGATAAATTTGGGCAACTAGTTTTTCTAGCTGATTCCGCGTTTAGCATCACCATGACGCAAGAAAAATATCCTTCTGTTAAACTTCATTTTACAAATGAATTCTAAAGAATTAAATTATAATATTTAAAATATCAACCATAGTTTATCTTAATCTTAATATTCATTTAAGATTGAATATATAAAAAAAGACATTAATTATATTAATGTCTTTTTGCAAAATTATAATATTAACTTTACTTTTGAATAAGTATATCTCCAGTCATTTCTTTAGGAATTGGGAGTCCCATAAGAGTTAAAATGGTTGGGGCTACGTCGCCTAATTTCCCTGGTTTTAAATTGTAGTGCTCTTTATCTACTATAACCAAAGGTACTAAGTTTGTTGTATGCTGTGTATTTGGAGATCCATCTTCATTTTTCATTTTATCAGAATTTCCATGATCGGCAATAATAATTGTTGTATAACCATTATCTAAGGCTACATCACAAATATCTTTCGCACATTCATCCACCACTTCTGCTGCTTTAATAGCCGCTTCAAACACTCCGGTATGTCCTACCATATCGGTATTAGCAAAATTTAAACACACAAAATCTACTTCTTGTTTTTTTAGTTCAGGTATTATTGCATCCCGTATATCATAAGCTGCCATTTGTGGTTTTAAGTCATAAGTTGGAACATCTTTAGGAGATTGTGCCATAATTCTTTTTTCATTCACAAACTCTTTTTCTTCTCCACCTGAAAAGAAGAATGTTACATGCGGATATTTTTCAGTTTCTGCAATTCTTATTTGGTTTAAAGAAGCATTTGCAATAACTTCTCCCAAAGTATTTTTAATGGTTTCTTCTTTAAAAATTACATGAATATTTTTGAAAGTTTCATCATATTCAGTCATTGTTACAAAATAGAGATCTAATTTTTTAGTACCTACTTCTGGATGATCGTGTTGAGATAATACATCTACAATTTCTCTAGGTCTATCTGTTCTAAAGTTAAAACAAATTACTACATCACCCTCTTGTATTTTAGCAATGGCTGTATCATTTTCTGTAATTACAATAGGTTTTAAAAACTCATCAGTAATTCCATCTTTATACGATTGCTCAATTACTTGTAATGGATCATCCGTATGGGTTCCTTCAGAATTTACCATGGCATCATAGGCAAGTTTTAATCTTTCCCACCTCTTATCTCTATCCATTGCATAATACCTTCCTACAATTGTTGCTAACTTTGCATTATAAGTATTACAAAAATCTAAAGTTTCTTTTATAAATCCTTTTCCACTATGCGGATCACAATCTCTTCCATCTGTAAACGCATGAACAAATACCTCTTTAACCTCAGAATTATTGGCAGCTTCCACTAGTGATTTTAAATGATCTATATGCGCATGAACTCCTCCGTCTGAAACTAAACCAATAAAATGAACCGGCTTATTATTTGCTTTTGCGTATTCAAAAGCTTTCTGCAATTCGGCCTCTTTATTCAAAGTCTTATTTTCAA
Organism: Apibacter muscae; assembly: GCF_007845635.1. Taxonomy (GTDB): domain Bacteria; phylum Bacteroidota; class Bacteroidia; order Flavobacteriales; family Weeksellaceae; genus Apibacter; species Apibacter muscae. Next base: position 96,031 of record NZ_SELG01000033.1, read on the forward strand.
CGGTTAAGTTTATCCTAGTTAAATTTTGGTAAACTACTCTCCCTGCTCCTAAATTCATATGTCCAACCTCAGAATTTCCCATTTGCCCTTTAGGTAATCCCACATCTAATCCATAGGTTACTAATGTGGTATGAGAATATTTTTGGAAGTTACTATCCATAAATGGTGTATGTGCTTGGTCAATGGCTGAAACAGATTTATCAGTGGCTATCCCCCAGCCGTCTAATATCATTAATATAACTTTTTTATTCATTGTATTTGATCTTTGCTTATTACAAAAATACTGATTTTTATAATTTTTTTTAGTCTTTAAGTTCCTCTAATCTTAAAAATTATAGCTTATAAAAAAAGGTTTAGAAATCTAAACCTTTTTTAATTATTCAACTGTTACTGATTTTGCTAAATTTCTAGGTTGATCAACGTTAACCCCTCTCAAAATTGCTATATAATAAGCAAGTAACTGAAGTGGAATTGAGGCTAAGATCGGGGAAAAACATTCTGAAACATCAGGGATTTCAATTGCTTCAGCAACCATATTTTTAACTTGGGTATCACCTTCTGTAACGATTGCTATCACTTTTCCTTTCCTTGAATTTATTTCTTGAATGTTACTTACGATTTTTTCGTAATGCTCCGTTCTTGGAGCTATAACCACCACTGGCATATTTTCATCAATTAAGGCTATTGGTCCATGTTTCATTTCAGCTGCTGGATAACCTTCTGCATGAATATATGAAATCTCTTTTAGTTTTAAAGCTCCTTCTAAAGCAATTGGATAATTATATCCTCTCCCTAAATATAAGAAATTATGTACATTTTCGTATTGCAAAGAAATCTTCTTGATTTGTTCTTCTGTCGATTTAATTAGTTTCTCAATTTTATCAGGAATTGAGTCCAATTCCGTTATTAAAGAATTGAATTTTTCTTTACTAATGGTTCCTTTATGTTTAGCTAGCTTTATAGCTATCATTGAAAGTACTGCCAATTGTGCAGTAAAAGCTTTTGTTGATGCTACACCTATTTCGGGTCCTGCATGGGTATAAGAGCCAGCGTCTGTTAAACGAGCGATTGAAGAATCAACTACGTTACAGATACCGTAAATAAAGGCTCCTTTTTCTTTGGCTAATTTCAAAGCTGCCAAAGAATCTGCTGTTTCTCCTGATTGAGATATAGCAATTACAATATCTTTATCTGTAATTATTGGATTTCGATATCTAAACTCTGAGGCATATTCAACTTCTACAGGTATTCTAGCCAAATCTTCAATAAGATATTCTCCTACCAAGCCAGCATGCCAAGAAGTTCCACAAGAGATAATAATAATTCTTTCTGCATTTAGAAATTTTTCTTGATAGTCCCATATTCCTGCCATTTGAATGATGCCTTCTTCCACTAATAACCTACCCCTCATGGTATCCATAATAGATTTGGGTTGTTCATGGATTTCTTTTAACATAAAATGTTCATACCCCCCCTTTTCAATCTCTTCTAAACTCAATTTAAGTTCTTGAATGATCGGATTTACTTTTGAGTTATCTTTAATTTTAAAAACATCAACGCCTTTCAGGCTTATATTAGCCATCTCGCCATCTTCTAAATAAAGGGCTTCCTTCGTAAACTCTATGAATGGAGATGCATCAGAAGCAATAAAGTATTCATTTTCACCAATTCCTATGGCTAATGGACTACTTAATCTTGCCACTACAATTTCTTCCGGATGATCTACTTCCATGACTGCTATAGCGTAAGCTCCTATAACTTCGTTTAAAGCTAGACGAACAGCCGTTGATAAATCAATATTTTGGGTATCCTGCATAAATTGTATAAGATTAACCAGCACCTCTGTATCTGTATCACTTTTAAAGGTATACCCTTTAGAAGTTAGCATTATTTTTAAAGTATCATAGTTTTCAATTATACCGTTATGTACCAAAACTATCTTCTCATTGTTGGATAAATGAGGATGTGAATTGATATCGTTAGGAACTCCGTGGGTCGCCCATCTTGTATGACCAACACCTACGGTTGCATCAGATTTAAGTCCTTTGCATATTTCTTCTAAATCTGAAACTTTACCTTTAGTCTTAAATAATTTAAAATTTTTATTTTCATTTAAAACAATTCCTGCACTATCGTACCCTCTATATTCTAATCGTCTTAATCCATTAATAATTATGGGATAAGCCAATTTTTTTCCTATATATCCTGTAATTCCACACATAATTATTATAAATTTATTTTTTAGTATAAGTGATTTCTAATTTTAATTTTTTATCCTCAGTTTCATTATTTCCGTAAAATACTAATCGGTAGGGCTGATATGCTCTTGTTGTTTTGGCATATGAAACATACTGATCTGAAGAATTTTTTTCAAAATTTCCAATACCAACCTTAATAAGGTCATTACTAGCATTTTTTTCTACAATACTTTTCACATATTGAGTAATGTTTAAAATATAATAGCCTGGATTTATTTCTGTATTGTAAGGAGGATTGAAATTATAACCCGATAAACTTGAAAAACTAGTTATATCTGGTAAAAAAGAATTTTTAGTACTATTATACCCATAAATATAAATGGGTTTAGTTCCCGTAGTTTCTGCCACATTAAATTTTAACTGAGCATTAACAATTGCCCAATTTTTATGTAAGACTGAATCTCTAATGGCAGAAATCTGTGTTTCATCCAATTTAATAATCGCAGACGGACCTCCCATTCCTTGTAAAAACAATTTAGATTCTCCTTGTGTTATGTTGGGATTAAGCAGTTGTTCCTTCAATTGAGAGCTAGCGGTTGAATTGTCAAAAGTATATTCACCAAGCTCAGAATTAAATTCATTCCCCATGGTAAATTCATAAGTAGCATTTACAAAATTATCAGCATTTGTGTTTTTGTATTTATAATAAGCCACTAATGTCATTGTGCTTCTTGAAAAATCAAACATGAAATGTGAACGATCATCAGCCGGAGAAATTCTTATTCCTTTAAAATATTGCACGAAGAGATCGTCATTACTTAGCTCTGGTGCACCTTTTTTATTAAAGAAGTTTTCTTTAAAATAGGTAGGATCCAATCGTATTCTATAACCTGGCTTTGATTCAGTTGTAACTACAGCACCTCCACTAGTTTTTATTGAAATACTTGTAAGGGTTCCACCTAAGTTGGCAGTTCCTAACAAGTCACCTACGCTAACAACTTTATTAGAATACAAAGCCGATGAGGTAGTTTCTAAAAAAGTATTAATTCTATTAACGTTAATAGGCATAGGAGTTTCTGTGCTTCCTAAATAAGAGGTTAAAGGATATTTAGTAGTATATTTTAACGTGTCTGTTCCATTACCTGGTTTCAAAACGCTTGAAACCGTTCCTAAAGAAGCTCCAAAAGAGGGATTTATAGTTAAAACCACTGAATCAACTTCTTGTATATTTCCTTTAATCTCATGATTGGCAGCCAATCTAATCTGAGTATTAAACGAAGCTTTGGATTTTCCAAAGACATTATCTTCATACACACCAATTAAACCATTGGTTAATGTTGAATAATCTGCTCTAATAGTATCATTATTAGATACTGTGTAAGCTACTAAATCAACTGTAGTTTTCATACCTTTAGATTGATCTGGTATTAATCCTGCACCTATATCTGTTGAATCATTTTCACAGCTTAACAAAAAAGTTATTGATATTCCTGTTAATATCAATAACTTTATATTACTTTTAAGTATATTCATAAAATATTTAATGTTGAATATTTATTCCATTTGCTTCTCGATAAACTTCCTGAATGTCTTCATTCTGAATAAAATCAAACTTGGATTGTTCTAATTCATTGAAAAGCTCTTCCAACTCATTCAATAGAAGTTCTTCTCCTTTTACTACTACATCAGAAAATTTCATCGCTTCTTTTACAACATTAACGTAAGAATTGGAATTTAAGTATTTTAAATCATTCAAATCAATCTTATCATATTCAAGAATATTTTTAAAATTCTCACTAAACACACCGCCTTCTCCATGATTATATACTGAAGATATAATTTTTATGTCACTAAAAAATGCATCGTTGGAATAATTAGTCTTTAAATAGATAGGTAAAAAACTTGCCATCCAGCCGTGAATGTGTATTACATCTGGAATCCAATTTAATTTTTTTATGGTTTCTAGAACTCCTTTAGCAAAGAAAACGGATCTTTCATCATTGTCTTCAAACCATTGATTAAAATCATCTGAATAGGCAGATTTTCTTTTAAAATATTCTTGATTCTCAATAAAATAAACCTGCATTCTTTCTCCAGGAAGTGAAGCTACTTTAATTACCAATGGTTGATCTAAATCGTTGATGATTAAATTCATTCCCGACAGTCGAATAACTTCGTGGAGTTGATATCTCCTCTCATTTATTAAACCAAATCTTGGCATAAAAATCCTAACATCTTTCCCTTGTGCAAACATCTGCTTTGCTGCATTGTACACACCAGAAGATATAGGGTTTTCATTAAAGTAAGGAACTAATTCGGAAGTTACATGAAGTATTCTTTGTAAACTCATTATTTTTAAAAAATGATTGTAATAGTTGTTACAAAGTTACAAAAAATTAATGATATGTGCTATGTTTGCATTATATATGGATTAGTTGCATTACTGCAACAAATAATTTTAAGATTATGGTTATATTAAGAAATAGGCAAGATTTATCAGACTTTTCTAGCTCAATAAATGATAAGCAACTTGCCCTTGGCTTCGTGCCAACTATGGGGGCTCTACATCAAGGACATCTTTCTCTAATTCAAAAATCCATAGAAGAAAACCAGTACACCCTCGCTAGTATTTATGTAAATCCAACTCAATTTAATGATATATCTGATTTTGAAAAATATCCTAAAACCGAACAGGAAGATATAAAAAAATTAGAAAGTATTGGTTGTGATGCCGTTTATATTCCTTCGAATCAAGATATGTATCCAGAGGGTTTAGAAATTGATGAATTTACTATTGGAACCTTAGGGGATTATATGGAGGGGCATTCACGACCGGGACATTTTGATGGTATGATTACTATAGTTAGACGTTTATTTCTACAAATTAAACCTTCTAAAGCCTATTTTGGTGAAAAAGATTTTCAACAACTTCAAATTATTAGAAAATTTGTTTACGATGAAAAACTTCCTATAAAAATTATTGGAATGCCAATTTTTAGAGAAGACTCGGGTCTTGCTCTGAGTTCCAGGAACAGCCGTTTATCGGGTTCATTCAAAGAAGAAGCTTCATTCATCTATCAATCTTTACTTAAAGCAAAAAAACTTATTGAAAATTGTAAACCTGTGAGTGAAGTTATTTCAGAAATTAAAGAATTGTATGATAGTTCAATCTTTAAACTGGATTATTTTATTATTGCTGAAGAGGAAAATCTAATCCCTGTTGAAAAATTAGAATCAAATAAAAGTTATAGAGCCTTTATAACTGTTTACGCTGGAGAAGTTAGGCTTATTGATAATATAAAATTAGATTTTAATAACTGCATTTAGAATGAATAAAAAGATTAAAACTACTCTAACCGTCTTAGTATCTATAATTGTAGCCGGAGGTCTTATGCTATTAGTCGCAAAAAGTTTAGGTGGAAACTTTGTTGAAAAAACAATATCTGTAGTTAAAAGGGCAAACTATCTATGGATTGGTTTAGCCGCTTGTTTTGGCTTAGGAGCTTATTTTCTTAGAGCAATTCGTTGGAATTTACTATTAGAGCCCATGGGATATAAGATTCATAATTCAAATGCATTATGGACTTTATCTTTTGGTTACTTCCTAAATTTAGGCATACCACGAATGGGAGAAATAGGTAGAGCAACTGCACTTCAAACGGTTGAAAATGTTCCTTTTTCAAAATCTTTTGGTACGATTGTAACAGAAAGGGTTATTGATCTTCTTTTTATGCTTCTTTTTTTATTATTAGCTTTCATTTTTAATTATTCATCCTTATTATCTGCCATTAGTATCTCCATAAGTTCTAATGATAAACCTATTGAAATCAATTATACAATTTTATATATTATAGGTTTTACTACTTTATTACTATTTTCTTTAATTCTAATTTTAAGAAAAAAGCTTTTACAGCTATCAGTAGTAAATAAAATAATAAGCCTATTAAAAGGAATTCTTACTGGACTTATTTCAATTGTAAAAGTAAAACAAAAACTCAAATTCACACTTTTAACCATAGGAATATGGGTGTGCTATTTTTTTGCTTCTTATTTAATTGTATTTGCGTTACCTGAAACTTCTTTCATTTCTATACAAACCGGATTTTATTTGCTTGCAATTGGCTCTCTAGGTATGATGCTACCTGCTTCTGGGGGTATTGGCGCGTACCACGGTGCTATGATGATTGGATTTTCTGCTTTATTCTTAAGCTTAGATAAATCTGCATCGGAAGGGAAAGACATAGGATATTCTTATGCTATACTTTCTCATAGCTTGCAAATGGTTATTATGATTGTTATGGGACTAATATCCGTTGTAATGCTTGCCAGAAATAAAAAAACAAAAAAATAACATCTGATTTACAGTTCAATAGATATTACTTGAATATCAATTAATCAATTACAATTACTGTTTCAAGCAATAAAATAAAAACATTGAATGCTTACCTTTAGTTATTTATATAATTTAGCATTAAATATTCATTAATTATTTTTAGATTCAGAAATTAAAAATAAAAAAAGGATACTTACTTAAGTATCCTTTTTTTATTTTTAAAAATTGTATTAATTAGTTCCTTCCGCATTTTCATTTGCTGAACTTTCTCCATTTTCTTCATCATCGTCATCAGCTCCTGCCTTAACTGTACGTGAAGTTTTAACCGCTACAACCACTGTGTTGTCTGGATGTAGGATTTGAAATTTGTCATTTTTAAGTTTAGCAACTTCAAACTTATGACCAACATTTAAAGGCGTTACATCTATAACTATTTCATCTGGCAAATTAACCGGAATCGCTCTTACCTTTAATTTTCTTAAGTTTACTCGTAGTACCCCTCCTCTAACAACACCTTTAGATCTACCTGTTGTAATTACAGGAACTTCAATTGATACAGGCTTGTCTGGATTTAACTCATAAAAATCTGCATGTATAATTCTATCAGTTACTGGATGAAATTGCACATCTTGTAAAATTGCATCTATCTTTCTTCCATCAACTTCTAAAGTAACTGTGTGTGCTTCGGGAGTATAAACTAAGTTTTTAAAACTTTTTTCATCTGCTGAGAAGTGTAATACTTCTTTTTCTCCATAAACAACACAAGGAACTTTTTCAGCATTACGTAGAGCTTGGGATGACTTTTTACCTACGCTTTCTCTTTTTTCCCCTTGAATTGTAATTGATTTCATATTTTATATTAAAAATTTTTTACTTATAGATTCTCTATTATGAACAAGATTCATTATCTCTCCAAAAAGAGGTGCACAAGATAAGACTTTTATTTTGTCTACCAAATTATTTTTTAATGGTATTGAATCTGTGACAATTACTTCTTCTAATCTTGAATTATTAATTCGTTCGTAAGCTCCTCCAGAGAGAATAGGATGAGTTGCCATAGCTCTAACACTTAGTGCGCCGGATTCCATAATAATATCAGCAGCCTTTGTTAGAGTACCGGCTGTATCAATCATATCATCTATTAGAATAACGTTTCTATCTTTAACGTCTCCAATTAAAATCATATAATCAATATTATTAGCCTTTTTTCTTTCTTTATAACAGATTACTACGTCAGCATTTAAATGACTGGCATAGGTTCTCGCTCTTTTAGCTCCTCCCATATCCGGAGATGCTATTGTTAAATTTTTTAAATTTAATGAACGTACATAATTCACAAAGATGTTGGATGCAAATAAATGATCCACCGGTATTTCAAAAAAACCTTGAATTTGATCTGCATGCAAATCCATGGTCATTATACGCGTCGCTCCGGCAGCACTTAGTAAATTGGCTACCAACTTAGCTCCTATAGGTACTCTAGGTTTATCCTTCCTATCTTGCCTAGCCAAACCAAAATATGGAATCACTGCTGTAATTTTATCAGCAGAAGCTCGTTTAGCAGCGTCAATCATCAATAACATTTCCATTAAATTATCTGCAGGTGGAAAGGTTGATCCTATGATAAAAACTCTTGAACCTCTTACAGATTCTTCTAAACATGGTTGATATTCTCCATCACTAAAATCAAAAAAGCTCATTTTTCCTAATGGCATTCCATAACTTTGTGATATTTTTTCTGCTAAAGTTACATTTTCTCTGGTAGAGAAAATATGTACCGGTTGACTCATTTATGCTTATTAAAATTTTTACCCAAAAACAATGACACAAATTTATAATTTTTTCAGATATAGACTAATTATTGCAAATAAATTTCTAAGGAAAGTCTACGCCTTTGTAATTATTAGGATTTACTTTAGGTAAATTTGATAAATATTTTTTGTTAATAGACTCTATAAATTCATTAGCAATAAAGGCATATCCTCTACCTGAAGGGTGAACCCCGTCTAAAGAGAAAGCTCCTCCTGTAACAAATTTACTTGTATAGTTAACTCCATCATATGTAATCCCTGATTTTTTGCTTAAATCATTCATCAGCTTATTGACATCTACAAATGCTAAATTATATTGTTCTGCGTAATTCTTTATTATATTGTTGAATGCGATTGTTGCCTGTTTTATTAGATTTACTTCTACTTCTGTTAGTACCCATTGGTCTTCCAATGGATATGTTACCCCATTAATGGATTGTTCTGCTAGAACACCATCTTTTATAGCTTCTTGATTGGGCTTTCCAAGAATTGAGCTTACTGTTAATAACAAATAATCCTTTGAATTTGCTGGTCTAGATTGTCCATACAACTTTCCTAGAAAATTTGCTTGCTGTGATGGGATTCCTTTGGATATTAATACATTTGACAATTGTTGACTTAAATCTTTAATTGATTTATCTTTAATTAATACCGGATTTGCTTGTGTTGATGAATACACAATTTTTCTTTCCGGGTAACCTAAAGCTTCAAAAATTTGATTCAACTGTGAATATGAAGTATTAATTTTATCTATTTGATTTGGATCACTTGCTGTAAGTGCTTGAGGGGATAATGGGTTGAATGGAACAGTTGTAAAAAAAGGAATACTGGTTACGTCTGGTATATTCGCAACTACTCCTTTAGCACCTCCTGAAGTTAGGGTTTGTACTAATGTTTTATAAGCAGAATCAAAAGTAGAAATATCTGTAATTGGATTGGTGCCGTCCCCTCCAGAGGTAGCATAACCCAATACATCATTATTTCCTATCCACAATGAAAAAAAAGTTGGATTCTGCAACATTGCATCAGATAAAACTGAGGACTCTGGTGAAGATGCAAAACGTACAAAGTATGGATTTGCTTCTTGAGATTGTAATTTGTTAGGATTTCCATACCCCGAAACTATCAAATGAAATGATTTAGCTCCCGGAACTCCCATATTTTGAAAAGGCCCTTCAGAATATAAATTATTTATGGTTGTGCTTGCATTATCAGGGGCTGTTACTGGAGATAAACTACCATTTACTACTGCTAATATTTTTTTATTTTCAACTTTCAGCATGGGTATCCCCCCTAATTCATCATTCATATAAGGAACTTTAAAATCACCTCCTCCAGCGTATTTCATTTGAGTGGCTAACATAACTGGGTATGATTCTTTTTGACCTGATATATATAAAGCGTTATCTCTATAACCTGAAGTTAGTGAATTCCCTAACGCAACATATCTTGAAAAATCTGCCTGTCCTTTTTGAATAGCTACATCTGAGACATCCTCATCAAAACTATTTTTACAAGAATGTACGATTAATACTAATATAGGTAATAGAAAGAGATATAAATATTTTTTTTTCATCGTTTTTTAAATTTTAAAATGGATTCCAAGTTAATCCTAGTCCAACAATAAAGCTACTTAAGTTAGCTTCTCCACTAAAGTTATAAAATTCGTTATTAAATTTCCTTGACTTTCCTACATAGTAAATTCCAGATAAGTCAACCATTAGTTTTTTATTATAAAAACTATAACCTACTCCACCTGTAACAGCATTATTATTCGTACTAGGTGTTTCCGGACTCCAATAATTTGACCTTACAGGAGATTGATCGTAATAGTATCCTAAACGAACGGCTAAATCCTTAGTTGCTAAGTATTCTCCACCTATTCTAAAGGTATTTGAATTTTTAAATTTTTTGGGTGCCATTGAAACAGTAGGATCATTTTCTAAGTTACCCACCTGATTCTTTTTAAAGTTAAAGGTTAAATTTTCATATCTGTTCCACCCGGAAACATTCCAATCGGCGGATATAGATAATTTTGGTAATACTCTATAAGTTAGCCCAAGTGTAAATTCTGAAGCTAAAGGTAGTGTTGCACTAAACTGGTCTGTTGACGTTAAAAAGGGACTTTTCCCAACCAATGAAGAAGGAATATCAAATTCAGCTTTTCCTTTTTTTGCTTTCATATCAACTTTTGATCGATATGCTACGCTGATATCTAATTTGTCAGTGGGTCTTAGATACACTCCTACATTAAACCCGTTACCGGATGCATTTTTATCTTCTAACTTCATATGTCCATTTACGGGTGTTAATGATTTTTGTAAGTTTACGTTCCCTGTAGCATATATAACCCCTGCACCCACACTTATCCAATTATTAAACCTATAGGCAACCGTAGGTTGTATATAAAAAGCTTGAAGTTCAATTTTGTTGATTAAATCTTTTCCTGCCCAATCTCTCCCCCAATTAACTGTGCTTCCAAAAGGTGTTGTAATACTTAAAGCTACAGAAATTTGATTGGTTGCTTTGTAAGCCACATTAAATGTCATTGGTGTGCTAATTGGATTGTCTGTACTTGCCTTATAATGGGTTTGTAAATTTTGATAATTTACTTTGGTTCCTACTAAAAAACCTCCGGAGGATATACTCAGTTTAGAAGGGATAAATGCTATTCCTCCGGGATTAAAGAAAGCAACGCTTGCATCTCTTACATGTGCACTAGTATGCGCCATAGCTGCTTGTCTTACCCCTTGCAATGATACTCTAAAACCTCCAGCTTGTACCATTGAAATCATGATTATGAATATAAATATTAATAAATGCTTTTTATTTCTCATATAATTTAAAATTCTCTAAACTTTGAAAGCAAAACTATTAGTAATTTTAATAAATTATTAAAATATTAGCTAATATTTTCAGTTATAATAAGATATATTAATAAAATATTGAATTATTTTTTATGTATTCACAATTATCATATATACTATATAGATTCAAATTTTATTTATATTAAATCTAAATAATTTTTATATTTGCAATCAATTCACTTTGAGTCAATCTATGAACCCTCAATCATTATCCTTATTAAAACCTTCTGAAAAAGCAATAGTAATTGGTTTTTCAGAGGAAGATATTCCTGCGAAAATATTAGAAATGGGTATTGTACCTGGAGTTTCCATCTCTCTTATAAGAAAAGCTCCATGGAATGGTCCTCTATACATAGAATATGGGAATGAGAAAAGCATTATTATGCTAAGAAAAGAAGAGGCAAAATGTATTCTTATTGAGGTAAAATCTTAAATTTTATAATGGAAAAAAAAACTATAGTTCTTGTAGGGAATCCTAATTCTGGAAAAACTACCCTTTTTAATCAATTAACTGGACTTCACCAAAAAACAGGCAATTATCCCGGAATTACTGTTGAAAAAAAAGAAGGTAAATTTTCTTTTAAAAATACAAATTATAGAATTGTAGATTTACCTGGAACCTATAGCTTAAGTCCTTCTTCTGCTGACGAAGAAGTTGTATTAAATACTTTATTAGATACCAAAAATCCTTTTTATCCTGATTGTATAGTTGTCGTTGGAGATGTACATAATATAAAAAGAAGTTTATATTTATATAAGCAAATAAGAGATTTACAAATCCCCTGTATTTTAGCAATCAACCAAATTGATGATATTGAAAAAGAAGGTATTCTAATTAGAGAAGAGAATATTAGTACCTATTTTGACACTCCTGTTGTATTGGTTAGTGCTAGGAAAAATAAGGGTGTTGAAGAACTAAAAAATAAAATATATGAACTAACTACTAGTAGTGCTGTTACAAAAGAAATTCATTTTGAATGTCCTAATGAATATAAAGCTATTATCAACGAAATTAAAGAGAGTTGTTCCATTAATAATGATTATATTGCTTGGTTACTTATCACTCAAGTTAAAACATATAACATACCTCTTAAATATAAATCTGTTATTTCTGAAATTGAGAAAAAATACAAAATCATACCTAAACGTTTACAAGTTAAAGAGACTATTTTAAGACATCAGCAGATAGATAATGTTGTTGAAAAAATTGTATACAAAGATCCAACTTATCAAACTTTAACAAATAAAATTGATGAAATTGCTACACATAAAATTTGGGGATATTTAATTTTCTTTTTGATTCTTTTTCTAATATTTCAATCTTTATTTTATTTATCAAGTTATCCTCAAGATTGGATAGAAGGTATATTTGCAGATAGCAGTACTTGGATTTCTAAGTTTCTCCCCAAAGGTCCTCTTACGGATTTAATTGCTCAAGGAATTATTCCAGGAGTTAGTGGCGTAATAGTCTTTGTTCCACAGATAGCTTTGTTATTTTTTTTCTTGCTTTTAATGGAGGAGAGTGGATATATGGCTAGAGTTGTTTATTTAATGGATCGATGGTTCAAACCGGTGGGACTAAATGGAAAAAGTGTTGTTCCATTACTATCTGGGGTGGCATGTGCAATACCCGGGATAATGTCTGCTAGAAATATTGAAAATACTAAAGAAAGGCTTATTACCATTTTAGTAACTCCGTTTATGACTTGCTCTGCTCGCTTACCTGTATATTCAATCATTATTTCTTTAATTATACCCAAAGGAGAAGGTTTCTTTAATTTACAAGGAGTAGCTATGATGGTGATGTACCTACTAGGTGTTTTAATGGCTTTTCTCGGAGCTTCCATTGCTAATGCGTTTATAAAATCTAAATATAAAAGTTATCTTGTTTTAGATATGCCCAACTATAAAGTGCCATTCTGGAGAAATGTATTTTATGGTTTATATGAAAAGTCTTTAAGCTTTATAACCAACGCAGGAAAAATTATTATTGCTGTGAGTGTAGTTTTATGGGCTTTGGGAACCTTTGGAATTTCTAAAAACAATTCTAAAACTAATTATTTTGCAGAAGTACCTCTTGCTGATTCCTATTTAGGGAAATTCGGTAAAACTATTGAACCTGTATTCAGACCTTTGGGATATGATTGGAAAATTGATATTGCTATTTTATCATCTTTTGCAGCAAGAGAAGTTTTTGTGGGTACATTAGCTTCCATTTATAGCCTTGAAGAAAATGACTCAGATAGCAATGTGAAATTGAAAGAGCTGATGAAAAATGACATTAATCCCAACACTGGAAAACCTTCATTTAATTTTGCTTCAGGTGTTTCACTTTTGTTGTTTTATGCTTTTGCTATGCAATGCGTAAGCACCCTAGCAGTAGTGAAAAAAGAAACTTTTTCTTGGAAGTGGCCAATCATTCAATTATTATCAATGACTGGAATTGCATATTTCACAGCTCTATTAGCCTATCAAATATTAAAATAGTATATTTCAAGTATAAAATATTTATTTAACTAATTATTCCGTTTGAAATTTGTAGGACATTCCTAAGCCAAAGGTTTGCTTAATTTGAACCTTTTGTACTTGGTTGTGTGCATATATAAGATCAAAAGTAAGTTTAGTAGCTAGACTATTATTAATCTTCATATTAATAATAGTTCCGTATACTATGTTAAATCTTTCTACATGTTCCAGGTAGTTAGAAAATAAGCTTAAGGTATTGTTAGTTGAAACATTTTTCATTAAATCAAAATCATATTTTACAGTAACAAGGTTTCCCAATTCCATAAATAAGTTATCCCCATCTTTTTTTAAACCATACTCCCCTTTTTTTTGTAGTTTTTTATCTAAAATAAGTGTAGCTTTGGCAGTTACTGGTAAAATGGAAATTTGTAGTTTTCCGTAGGGCTTATATTCAAACCCCAAACCGAGAGTTACATAACCCGGCGACATAAAGGCTGATTTTCTATCCTTAACTGTATAGTCCGGATCAGCATCATAATTATAACCATTGGCCATCTGTGTAATTAATGATGATGCTATTGAACTATACCAACTTTTACTGATTTTATATCCGTACATCGATTCAATATGAATAACATCGTCTGTTTTTTTAGGTTTTTCCTTTTCGTTACTTACTTGACCATAACCTAAAATTATTTTATTCTTAAAGATGTTTTTACCTTTTTCATAATTGAATGAATAATTAATTTTAGCACTCGCACCAAATGAATTTACACCTCCTGCTACCCAATTAGAGAATGAACTTTGATTTATGGTTAACGATTGTTCACCAATAATTTTCCAATGTTTTTCTTTTTTTGGAACTATGATAGAATCCAATTCATCAACCTTTTTGTTTTCTTGTGCTTCAAACAGATTAATTGCTCCTATTAAAATAATATATGTGTAGATTATTTTCTGCATTTCACTGGTTTAATAGTATTAATAGATGATACTAGACTATATAAAAAAATTACGAAATTAAGATAAATTTCGTAATTTACTATACTTTAGAGTTATATACTAATATTATTTTTTATTGTACAATATAGGGTTTAAGTCTTCGTCATTATACATCTTCATTTGTTTATACACTTTCATATACTTTCTACCATGTTTATAATCTTCTAACAATTCTTCAATGGCTATGGATAGATCTTTATGTTGTTCTTTTAAAATTGAAAGTTTTTCTTTGCAATTTTGTATGTGTGTAGTCGAGGCATCTTCACGATTAACCTCCATATTCATATGATAAATTTTTAAGGCTAAGATTGAAAATCTATCAAGAGCCCAAGCAGGACTTTCGGTGTTTATTTTAGCTTCAGACAAAATGTTCACATCCTTAAATTTCTCTAAAAACCAACCGTCTAAATTTTCAACACGATCCGTTCTTTCTTGATTGGATGCATCAATTTTTCTTTTTAATTCTAAAGCTTCAATAGGATCAATCTTAGGATCTCTTATCAAATCCTCTAAATGCCATTGCACAGTATCAATCCAGTTTTTTAGATATAGCAGATGTTCAATTGAATGATTGGGATATGGATTTTTAATTTCTTGGTCTACCCTGTCAAGCTTATGATAATGTTCAATTGACTGATTAAAAATTCTCCAAGCGTTTTCTGTAAAATTCATAAAAAAATTGAGTGAAATTTTAAGTTATTATAACTCATCTTTAGTGGAATTGGAGTCCTTATTCTTAACCTCCTCATCTTTCTTGGTAGCATCTTTAAACTCTCTCAACCCTGTACCTAATCCCCTCATTAATTCTGGAATTTTTTTACCTCCAAATAATAATAATACTACCACTAGTATAATTACAATTGTCATAGGATGCTCAAATAATCTCATGATGTTATTCTTTAATAGATTTTTTCAAAGGTAATAAATATTTATTATTACAATATGCATATTGAATTAATACTCTCAAGTTTAAAAATATATTCTACATTCCTGAAATCCAATTGGCTGGATTTACTGGAACTTGTCCCTGCCAAATTTGGAAATCTAATAATGTATTATTTGCATCATCAGTATAAATTTTCCCTAGAGGCTGGCCTATTTTAACCTTATCGCCCGCTGAAACAATAGCCGTTGATAAATTTGCATATAAAGTAAAATAGTTCCCATGGTTTACTAGAACAGCTTTACCTCCTCCAGGAACTGCAAATACTTTGCTTACCGTTCCTTCAAATACAGATTTAGCTAAACTTCCGGGTGAAGTTGCTATTTCAACCCCTTTATGGTCAACTTTTATATTTTGCATAGTCGGGTGCGGAGAAGTCCCAAAAGTAGCAACTACTGTACCTATAGCTGGCCAAGGCAATCTGCCTTTATTTGCTTCAAAATTTTTAGATAAAGTTTCTGTATTAGTTATGGGTGTTTTTGTAATCCCTAAGGAAGCACGTTTATCATCAGCAATCTTTTCAGCCTCTTTAGCTTTCACTGCTTTCTCAGCAGCAAGTTTATCAGCAGCCACTTTTTCTGCTGCTGCTTTTTCTGCTGCCTTCTCTCTTGCTACTCTAATTTTTTCTGCTTCGATTCTGGCTTTTTCATTGGCTTCTTTTTCAGCTGCCTGCTTCGCTGCTAAAGCTTCTGCAGCTGCTTTTCTTGCTGCAGCTGCTTTTTCTTCTGCTAATTTTTTTGCTGCTAACTCTGCTTCCCTAGCCTTTCTCGCTCTTTCTTCCTCAATGGTTTTTCTTCTTGCTAGTTCAGCCAATTCCGCTTTTCTTCTTTCCTCTGCTTCTTTAGCTTTAGCAATACGCATTTCTTCTGTAATAATCGCCTGTACTTGTCTATCTAAAGCATTTCGTTGCGTTTGTTTTTCCTTAATTTTTGTTAACAAATCTCCTTGCTGCTTATTGTAAAGTTCAACAGCCGCTTCTTTTTCTTTCTTGTCTTTGTTTATTTCTTTTATTTGCGCTTGTTGCTGAGCAAGAATGTTAATTTTATCTTTTTTGGCTTTTTCTCTTAATTCAATTGTTTTAAGTATAGCTTCTTGCTTGGCTTCAATTTCAGCTACTTTTTCATTTTGATATTCAGAATATTTTTGTAAATATTTTATTCTTCGAAAGGCCTGGGAAATATCATTGGATGATAAAATAAAAAGTACCTTATTTTGCACTGATCTGTTTTTATAAGACCTTATTAATACTTCAGCATAATCCTCCCTTAAATCTTTTAGTTCTCTTCTTAATTTGTTTATAGCTAATTGATTAAGATAGATTTCATCATCTAAAACTTTAGACTCTTTTTTCGTGTTATTTATTAAAGCTTCTCTTGCTGCTAATTTTTTATTTAAATTAGTTATATAAATTAATGAGCTTTGAGATTGATTTTTACTGATTGATAAAGCTTTATTTAATTCTACAATTTCTTGTCTTAGCTTAGCACTTTCTTTCTGAAGATTTTCTTTCTTATAAGGCTGTTGTGCATAGGTTATACAGCCTAAAAATACAGCTGTGAAAAGTGTAAAATATGACTTTATACTCATTAGTTTATTTTTCTTTGGGTATATCCTTTAGGTATATCAAATGGAGTTTCCATTTTAACGGATTCAAATTTATTATATTCTAAAGTAATAGAAGCTTCTTTTTGGTCTTTTAAGATAATTTTAATATTCTTTGGGAATTTCAAATTTTCAAAGAGTAAATATTCACCGTAACTAACTTCAATTAAAGAATTGTATTTTTTATCTTCCATTTTAACTTCTTTTAAGTTGTAGTTGGAATCCAATGAAATTTTCACTTTGTAATTACGAATGTTTTTCCCCTCACCTACTCGAATATCTTTTATTGATTGTAGTATAAATTGGTTTTTTTCAATTGAAAATTTATAATCCTTAGGAGTTATTGTTAAAAATATTTTACCTGTTAATAAATTTTCTATACTTGAATAATCTAAAAAATCTACATTTAATAAACTATTAATATATTTAAAATCTGTATCAATATAACTCTTTCCTATTTTTTCATACAGCTTAAATGCTTCAGGGGTAATACTAACTCTTGCTAAAGGCAATATTAAAGATGCATTTCCCCAAATTTCTTTATATTTATCTAAATATAAAACCAATGAAACAGAAGGATAACTTGTTTCTCCTACTTTTATATTTGCATTGGCTTTAATTTTTAAATTCTTAAATTCCAATGAACTATTGATATTGTCAAATACCCTTTTTTCATTAACACTCTCAAAATTGATTTTATTCGTTTGTTCAGTACTAACTTTTTGGGTATTACAAGAAAAAAGAATAGTTAATAATGCAAAATAGATTATATATTTCATTTAGGTTATTTTGTTTCTAAAACACTAAAATCACCTAAACTTAAAGCGCTTGCTACTCCAAAGTATTTTGCTGAACTTCCTATCATAGAATTGTTTAAGTTCCCATGAGTGATAAGAGTATTTTCTTGTATTAAAGAATTTTCAATATTACTACTATCAATTTTAGTACCATTGCCTAGTGAAACATAAGGACCTATTTTTGAGTTAGTAATTTTTACATTTTCCCCAATATAGCAGGGCGGAATAATTAAGCTGTTTTTAATCTCAGCACTTGCTGGATATTCAATCGCATTGTCTTTTTCATAATCTAATATCTTAGAATTCGTTTCAACAGTTGCATCTTTATTTCCACAATCCATCCAATCGTCTACTTTGCCTAAAGTAAACTTTGCTCCCTTTGTTTTCAAATTATCTAAGGCATCTGTTAATTGGTATTCTCCTCCAGATTTAATATTATTATCTATAAGGTAATCAATTTCATTCATTAACTTCTCTGCCTCTTTAAAATAATATATTCCTATAATGGCTAAATCAGAGATAAATTCTTTAGGTTTCTCCACAATTGACTGAATAACCCCATAAGCATCAAGTTTTACTACTCCAAAAGCACTTGGGTTTTCCACTTTTTTCACCCATATAACTCCATCGGAGTATTTATCCAGTTGAAAATCTGCTCTAAAAAGTGTATCTGCAAAGGCTATGATTACAGGTCCAGACATACTATTCTTAGCGCAATGTATTGCGTGTGCTGTTCCACAAGGCTCTAATTGATAATAAATAGAAGCTTTTGCTCCAAGGTTTTCAGCAGCCTTAATTAATTTATTTTCAACATCTTGACCAAAATCTCCAATGATAAAAGCTATTTCATCAATCTTTTCATTCACAACCTTAGCAATATCTTCAACTAAACGTTGTACAATTGGTTTTCCAGCAATAGGAATTAATGGTTTAGGTACTGTTAATGTATGCGGACGTAAGCGTGAACCTTTTCCCGCCATAGGTACAATTATTTTCATGGTATTTTTATGATTAATTATAATATATATTTTAACTTTTAATATGTTTAATTTATGCCTGAACTTCCATAGCCTCCATTACCTCTAGAAGTATTGTTTAGTTCACTAACCTCAACCCATTCAACGGTTTCATGCTTAGAAATAACCAATTGGGCAACTCTATCTCCATCATTTATAACAAAATCATCCTTAGACCAATTGACTAAAATTACTCCTAATTCTCCTCTATAATCGGCATCAATCGTTCCGGGAGAATTAGGACACCCTATCCCGTGCTTTAGAGCTAAACCGCTACGCGCACGTATTTGTCCTTCATACCCTGGGGGAATCTCTAAGTATAAACCCGTAGGAATAATTTTTCTTTCCAAAGAACGTAAAGTTATAGGCTCATCTAAATTTGCTCTCAGATCCATACCTGCAGCCAATGCCGTTTTATATTCTGGTAATTTATGTTTAGACTTATTGATGATATTAATTTTCATTCTTTCCTTTTAAATATTTAAGGCAAAATAATAATAAAGTTTTTTAATATACAACCTCTTAGAGGTATTAACTATTTTGATAAAAAAAAATTGTATAAACTAATCTTTTACAATCTCTATAACACATGGAGAAATAAAATTTTTAACTTTACCGCTTATATTTTTTTAATCCGTCTTATGAAAGAACAATTTATTAAAGAACTAAGTACTCGTTACACTTTTAAAGGAGAAAAAATAGTCTTAGGCAAGGCTATGCTAGATAGAGAGGTGATGACAGATGTAGAGATAGGAGTTCCTTTAAAAATGATTAACCGTCACGGTTTAATTGCCGGAGCTACAGGAACGGGAAAAACCAAATCTTTACAAACACTTTCAGAGCAACTCTCTCTTAATGGTGTTCCAACTTTATTAATGGATATCAAAGGGGATTTAAGTGGTTTAGCAAAACCTGGTGATCATTCCAATGCTAAAATTCTGGAACGTTATAAGAGTCTTGAACTTACCTATAACGCACAAGGCTTTCCTGTGGAATTACTAACAATCTCCAAGGAAAAAGGAGTTCGGCTTCGTGCCACAGTAAAGGAATTTGGACCTATTTTATTAAGTAAAATATTAGGGCTAAACGATACTCAGACGAGCATTATATCTATAATTTTTAAATATTGTGAAGATAAAAATCTCCCTTTAATAAATCTTTCTGACTTAAGAAAAGTTTTGCAATATGTTACGGATAATGAGGAAGGTAAAAAAGATTTGGTCACCCATTATGGATCAATTGCTTCTAGTTCTTTAGGAGCTATTCTTAGAAGCATAGTAACCTTAGAACAACAAGGTGCTTCCTGCTTTTTTGGAGAACCTAGTTTTGATCCTAACGATCTACTTAAATTTAAAGATAATTTAGGGGTAATCAATATCATTCGCTTAACAGATATACAAAATAATCCATTATTTTTTTCCACCTTTATGTTAAGCCTACTTACAGAAATTTATCAAAAATTCCCTGAAATAGGCGACCAAGATAAACCCAAACTTGCCATATTTATTGATGAGGCTCATTTGATTTTCAATGAAGCTTCTAAAGTATTAATCAATCAAATTGAAACCATGGTTAAATTGATTCGTTCAAAAGGAGTAGGTTTATATTTTTGTACACAAGTGCCTGGGGATGTTCCTGAGGGTATACTAAGTCAATTGGGGTTGAAAATTCAACACGCTTTAAGAGGATTCACGGCTAAAGATAAAAAAGAGATTGATAAGGCTGTGGAAAATTATCCTTCTTCTAGCTATTATAAAGCCAATGAATTAATTCAACAATTGGGAATTGGTGAAGCCTTTATAACTTCTTTAGATGAAAAGGGAATCCCTACTCCACTGGCAGATACATTTATGATTTCTCCAAGTTCCAGAATGAATATTTTAACTGAAACAGAAATTGAGGAGATCGTTAACGATTCGTATTTAGTCAAAAAATATGAACAAAACTTGGAAACGAAAGGAGCTTTTGAAATATTATCGGAATCAAGCAACAATAATTCTACCCCAAAAGAACAATCGGATGTCTCAACGAAAAAAACAACTCCCGATCAAAAAAAATCAACGAAGGATACCTCTTTATTTTCCACAATTTTAAATTCTGCTTTTGTAAGAGATATGGGAAGAACCATTGTTAGAGAAGGATCGAAAGCCTTGTTTAATGCTTTAGGTGTCAATAAAAGAAGATCTAGTAGAAAAAGATAAAAGTTAAGAATAATAGTTATCCAATGGATTATGCCATCTTAGATATTGAAACCACCGGTGGAAAATTTAATGAAGAAGGAATCATTGAAATTGCGGTTTATAGATTTAATGGTGAAAAGGTAACGGATACTTTTATTTCAATGGTGAATCCTGAAAGAAAAATCCATTTTTATGTACAAAAACTTACAGGTATTACCTCTAAAATGGTTTTAGCAGCACCCAAATTTTATGAGTTAGCGAAGAGGCTTATAGAAATTACTGAAAATGCTATTATTGTTGCTCATAATGCAAATTTCGATTATAGAGTTATAAAAAATGAATTTAAACGACTGGGTTACAATTATCAAAGATTAACTTTAGATACGGTTAACCTTTCAAAGAAACTAATTCCCAATATGCCTTCCTACTCTCTAGGCAATTTATGTTCAGAATTAGGAATCCCTGTTAGTGATAGACATCGGGCGCATGGAGATGCTAGAGCAACCGTTCAGCTATTTCAATTATTATTATCTAAAGATATAAACAAAAATATTATTACTTCTTTTATTCAGGAAGAAACCTCAATTAAAAAGGAAGAAAATAATAAAATTAATAAGTTACTTGAAAATTTACCACAATTGCCCGGCGTCTTTTATCTTCTCGATGTCAATGGAACTATTATATACATAGCTTCAAGTAGGAATATAGCTATAAAAGCTCGTTTAATATTAACGCACAACCAAAGAAAATCTAAAATAATACTTAAACAAACTGTATCTATAACTTATGAACTCACCGGCAGTGCTGTTATAGCTGAAATAAAGGCGCTCAATGAGGAGATTGCAATTCTTCCTAAATTTAGAGCTATTAAGGAAAACTATCCTTTTTTACAAGGAATTTTTATAAAAGAAGATCAATTTACAATAACTTCAATTACTCATAAAAATAAAAAGAGTGCTTGGCTCGCTTTTTCAACAGTTGAAGAAGCAGAATCATTTTTAGAAAATTATACTTATACAGAGACTTCAAAAAATAATTATTTTTTAAAAGAAGACAAACTACTCCTGTTAGGGATCGGTAGAAATAAAAACGAACACTCTTTTCTATATCTAGAAAAAGGATTATTAAAAGGCTACGGTTATTATAAACTACACTCACAAATCAAAAGTGTAGATCGTATTCAAAAAATTATGACCCCTGCTACAGCCAACCTCAATCTTCAACTGCTTATTAGAAATTTAGTTTACATTAATAAAAAACTAATTAAAAAGACAATAACTCAAGAGTAATTAAACCCTTAGATCATTTACCATTCCTTTATTAAAAAGGTAACTTATTTTATATTTTTGAATTATGACATTATGGCATGATTTACTTAAAATTATGACAATAACCAATCATTTTATTACATGGCATAATCATTGAAAAAAAATATTTAGTTAAAATTATTAATTAAACAATAGAAAATATAAAAAAATTTAGATATGAGTAAGATTATAGGCATAGATTTAGGGACAACCAATTCATGTGTGGCTGTAATGGAAGGAAGCGACCCAACAGTAATTACCAATGCTGAAGGTAAAAGAACTACTCCTTCTGTGGTAGCTTTTATGGAAGATGGAGAAATTAAAGTTGGGGATCCTGCAAAAAGACAAGCAGTTACCAACCCTCACAATACCATATATTCTATTAAAAGATTTATGGGTACTAAATTTTCATCCGATGAAAATGAGGTTTCACGTGTACCTTACAAAGTGGTTAAAGGGGATGGGGATACCCCAAGAGTAGATATTAATGGTAGACTTTACACTCCACAAGAAATTTCTGCAATGATTCTTCAAAAAATGAAAAAAACAGCTGAAGATTTTCTTGGAGAAACTGTAGATAGAGCTGTAATTACAGTACCTGCCTACTTTAACGATGCTCAAAGACAGGCAACTAAAGAAGCTGGAGAAATTGCTGGTTTAAAAGTAGAAAGAATTATAAATGAACCTACCGCTGCGGCTTTGGCTTATGGCTTAGATAAATCTCACAAAGACCAAAAAGTTGCAGTTTACGATTTAGGGGGTGGAACTTTTGATATTTCTATCTTAGATTTAGGAGATGGGGTATTTGAAGTACTTTCTACCAACGGAGACACCCACTTAGGAGGAGATGATTTTGACGATGTAATCATTAACTGGTTAGCCGATGAATTTAAATCTGCAGAAGGGGTAGATTTAAAAGCTGATCCTATTGCACTTCAAAGATTGAAAGAAGCTGCTGAAAAAGCTAAAATTGAATTGTCTTCTTCTACACAAACCGAAGTTAATTTACCATACATTACGGCTACTGCTTCAGGACCTAAACACTTAGTAAAAACTTTGAGTAGAGCTAAATTTGAGCAATTAGCTGCGGATTTAGTTAAAAGATCTATGGAGCCTTGTAAAAAAGCCTTGGAAGATGCTGGATTAAAAACTTCTGATATTGATGAAGTATTATTAGTAGGAGGTTCTACACGTATTCCAGTAATTCAAGAAGAAGTAGAAAAATTCTTTGGCAAAAAACCATCGAAAGGGGTGAACCCAGACGAGGTGGTTGCAGTAGGTGCAGCTATACAAGGAGGGGTATTAACCGGTGATGTAAAAGATGTATTGTTATTAGATGTTACTCCACTTTCTTTAGGTATTGAAACTTACGGAGGGGTGTTTACGAAATTGATCGAAGCAAATACTACTATACCTACTAAAAAATCAGAAACATTCTCCACAGCGGCAGATAACCAACCTGCGGTAACCATAAGAGTAGGACAAGGAGAAAGACCTATGTTTAACGATAATAAAGAGATTGGTAAATTTGATTTGGTAGATATTCCACCTGCTCCTAGAGGGGTTCCACAAATTGAAGTAACTTTTGATATCGATGCCAATGGTATACTAAGTGTTTCTGCAAAAGACAAAGGTACAGGTAAAGAGCAATCTATTAAAATACAAGCTTCTTCTGGTTTAAGCGAAGCAGAAATTGAAAAAATGAAGAAAGAAGCAGAAGCCAATGCAGAAGCAGACAAAAAACGTAAAGAAGAGGTTGAAAAAGTAAATGCTGCAGATTCTTTAATCTTCCAAACTGAAAAACAATTGAAAGAGTTTGGTGAAAAATTACCGGCAGACAAAAAACAACCGATAGAAGATGCCTTAGCGGAACTAAAAAAAGCACATGAAGCGAAAGACGTACCAGCTATTGAAACTTCTATGGAGAAATTAAATACTGCTTGGACAGCCGCTTCTGAAGATTTATACAAAGCTGGACAAAATGCAGACGCAGGCGCCGGTGCACAACAAGGAGGGGCTAACCCAAATGCAGGAGCCAACCAACAAGGAAATGACAATGTAGAAGATGTTGACTTTGAAGAAGTAAAATAATAATATTTGTAAAGAAAATATTTACAACAAAAAAGATCGCAGTAATTGCATTACTGCGATTTTCTTGTTTATTACACTCTCCCCTATTATTTATATTATCCCCTAAACAGTATTACAAGTTTTTGTTTATTCACCACAACCAGTATAGGTTCCCCCACATGAAAACCGGCTTGCTCCAGCCATTTCCCACGCAACCGTATATAAGGAACTTTACAATCTTTTTTATATTTCCCGGGAGAATAGTGGGTATAAATTTTTAATCTTCGTGTATATTTTTTCATTCATTTATAAATTTTGTATGATGACTGATACAAAAGAACAATACTTGGGGAAATTATTCTTTAAATACTACTTATAGTTTATTATATACAAGAATAATATATCAACCCACTTCCATAATATATTATTAGCTAAAGAAATTAAATATCACATGGATTTATTTTGCTAATTTTGTAAATACAGTAAATAATATACACAATAAACGGATGGAAGCAACTACTATAAAAGGAACCAACCACGGACCAAACCTAAGACGCTGGAGAGAGTGGAGAAATATTAACCAAGAGGTTTTAGCAGAAAAAATTGGAGTTTCGCAGGCTACCCTCTCGGGCTATGAAAAGAAAGACAAACTAGAACAGGAGGTTTTGGAAAAACTAGCCAAAGCTTTGGAGATTCCGGTGGAAGCCATTACGGAGATAGGGGAAAGCACTTCTATAAATATAGTTGCTAATACATTTACTGATTTTAAAGATAATGCTGTTGCTAATCAAAATTATCCAACCTTTAATACAGTAGATAAAATAGTAGAACTTTACGAAAAACTATTGGAAACCGAAAAGGAAAAAGTTAGACTTTTGGAAGAGGTTTTGAAAGGGAGAGGGTAGAAAGAAAAAACACTTATTTTTTATTAGAATTTAGAGAAATTTATGGATTCATTTACACCCTATTTTTTTATTGATAATATTCAATTCAACGATAGCACAAATATAGATCTTAACTATAATGATATAATAGTTTTTGTAGGTGCCAATAATTCTGGTAAAAGCGCTTCACTAAAAGAAATGTATAGTAAGCTGGAGAATATAAAAAATCCAACTAAAATTATTAAGGAAGTAAGAGTAAAGAAAAATAGACCTGATGATGAAATTAAAAAATATATAACTGAAAATTCTATAATAGAAAAAAGTAGCTTTAATAATTATAAAGGTTACGGATATAGTTTTAATGAACATTCATTAGACTTTGCTTTACGCTCATCTGATGAGTTAAATTTTTTAAGGAGTGTATTTGCTAATTTTATTGGTACTGAGGATAGATTGGTAGCATCTAATCCTCCAGATAATATAGATTTTATTAAAAACCCATATACGCATCCTATACATTTTTTATATAGAGATGATACTATTGAAGCTGAATTTTCAGATTATTTTAAATCCGCATTTAATAAAGAACTGATAGTTCACAGAGTTGCGGGTAACATCATTCCTTTGTATATTGGAGAAAAACCTATTTTAAACCAAGGAGAAGATAGAGTGTCAACGTCCTATATAGAAAAATTAGAGAAGTTGGATTTATTACATGAACAAGGAGATGGTATGAGAAGTTTTGTTGGAGTTCTTTTACACTCTTTTATAGCAACACAGAATATTTTGTTTATAGATGAACCAGAAGCTTTTTTACATCCTCCTCAGGCAAAATTATTGGGGAAAATGTTATCTAATAATTTGCCTTCACATAAACAATTATTCTTATCTACCCATAGTGAAGATTTTTTACAAGGATTATTAGATTCTGGTCATGAGAGATTAAAAATTATACGAATAAACAGAGTACAAAATATTAATTATATAAATCATTTAGAGAATTCCAACATAAAAGAAATTTGGAGTGATTCGATATTGAGACATTCTAATATATTAAGTGGATTATTTCACAAAAAAGTAGTTATTTGCGAAAGTGATTCTGATTGTAGATTTTATTCTGCAATTCTAAGTTCAATTACTGATAATGAAAGTATTCCAAGTCCAGATTTATTATTTATTCATTGTGGTGGAAAACATAGGATTCCGGTTGTTGTAAAATCACTGCAACAATTGAATGTTCCTACTGTAGTAATTTCAGATTTTGATGTTTTAAACAATGAGACCCCTTTAAAAGATATATTTTTAAGTTTAGGAGGAAATTGGGAGGCTATTAAGAATGATTGGAAGATTGTTAAGGATAAAATTGATGAAAAAAGACCAGAATTGTTAACAGAAGATGTTAAAAAAGAAATTATATCTCAATTAGATTTGGCTACAGATAGAATTTTTCCTAAGGAAATTTCTAATAATATACAAAGTATATTAAAAAAGGCATCTCCATGGTCTGAAGCAAAAAATAATGGAATTTCTTATATACCTAATGGAGACCCAACAACATTTTATAATAAAATTAAAGAAAAGTTTGAAGAAAAAGGATTATTTATTGTTGAGGTTGGAGAATTAGAGAATTTTGATAAATCAATTGGAAATCATGGCCCTAAGTGGGTAAATGAAGTTTTAAAAAAAGACTTGTACAATGATTCTAATTTGCAAAAAGCCAGAGATTTTGTAAAAAAAATAATATGAATTATTGATAATACATAACTAAGTTAAAATAATTCTGTGAAGAACGGCAATACTAAAATATCCATTCGTTTTTTTAATGAACTTGAAGTTTATGCTGTTTGGGACGAAGAGAATAACAAATGGTGAATTTCTGTTTTTAGATATTATAGCTGTTCTTAATGAACAAGACGACTACAATAAGGTTCGGAACTACTGGAAATATCTAAAATCTAAACTTAAGAAAGAAAAGAATGAGTTGGTTCGTGTCACTACCCAGTTGAAATTAAGAAGTCTTGATGGAAAAATACGTTTAACAGATACTCTTGATAGCAATGGTGTTTTTTATCTAGCTAAAAATATAACTTACTGATTGACATACACATCCATTAAATAAAAGAGCTACTTCAATCAATGACATAAAACTGGTAGGTTCAATTAAATTCTACTATAATCGCTTCAAAAATAATTTTTCAGATTTCTTTAATCAAAAGTCGAACGAACTCCGTGAGTTTAATTTGCTATCTGATAGGGATAATAACTACCTTCCCGATGTCAATTTTGATGAGCATCTTAATGAAATAAAGAAGATTCTTGATTTGATTCTTGAAGGAAAAGTTACCTATCGAAAATATAAGGAAGCCAAAGACAGTGTAAAGGCTTTATTTAAAGACGAGTTTTTTGATTATTGGGAATTGAGTATTGGAAACGATGAAATAGCGAATATGTCTCCCGGCAAAGCTAACCTTGCCCTTTTAAAGCTTCTTATAGAACTTAGTGAGTCTAATTGCCCTATTTTAATTGATCAGCCAGAAGACAACCTTGACAATAGGTCCATCTACACAGATTTAGTTCAATTTATTAGAAAAAGAAAAGAAAATAGACAAATAATCATTGTAACGCACAATCCAAATATTGTAGTTGGAGCAGATAGTGAAAATGTTATTATTGCTAATCAAAATGGACAAGATAAAAATCGGGAAAACAAATCTTTTCGTTTTGAATATGTGAATGGGGCTTTAGAGAATACCTATGCAAATAAAAATGAAAATGTAGAATCAGGGGTTTTATTTAGCATGGGAATAAGAGAGAACGTTACTGAAATTTTGGAAGGCGGTCGTGAAGCCTTTAAAAAGCGAGAAGAAAAGTATGGGTTTTAAATATATGTATTATTAAATGTATGATTTGCCTAAATTTATTATATCTGAATATAAAGAACTGAAAAATCTTAAGATGACTTAAAATTATATGTATTCAATCATCCTTCTTTGACAAGGATAAGTACAAGAATTTTATTTTTAATTATAAAATACTAGTTCAATAATTCTTTTAAGCAAGCATTTAATGAAATCTTGCAATAGGTTTTGCACATTATATATATCAAATTAATGCCAAGAATACAGACAATATTACATACACGACAAAATTGCACCTATAGTTTTATATAGATTTGGCATACGATATTAATTAGTTAGAAATGTTTTTTACAATTAGCTTAATAAAACAATAAAAAATATATTAGATATTAAAAATTATTATGATCGCAAAATCATTTTAATGTGATTGTTTAGTGTTTTTAATCCACTTAAACAAAAATCTATTACAATAATTTTTATTTATTATAAAATTAAATATCAAAAAACTTACACATAAATAACTATATATCAGTTAATTAATTACAATTGAAAACTTAATTTTATATTATTAAAGAAAGTTTTTTATAAAAAAAATACTATTTATGTGATATGAAAATTATATAGTTATTCTATTTTTTTATATTTGCAAAGAATTTTAGTTAAAAAACTAAATCTTATTAGTGATACTTTTGTTAAAGATATTAGTTTAATTACATCTAAATTTTCTCTATAAATTTAGTTTATTAACAAAATTTTAACTTTGGCATGGTATTTTATAATATTAGACTTAGGTAAAATTCTAGCTACTTAAATTTATATGGTGGTTTTAGAATTAGATTTTAAATAAATTTTTGAATTTAAATTATTTTATAAAAAAAGGAAAATTATGAAAAAGTTAGTGTTGTTTGCAGCAGTAGTTTTTGGATTGTCAACTATGAACGCACAAAAAGGAAGTATTTTATTAGGAGGTAATATAGGTTATTCTCATAATGAAACTAAATTTGGAGATTCTAAAACTCAGCTAGATTCTTACAATTGGAATCCATATTTAGGGGTTCAGATTGCTGATAACTGGACAATTGCCGCTGATGTAAAATTTGCCAAAGAAGATGTTGATCATGATACATCCAATAAAAATACTAGAATTGGAGGTTTCATCCGTTATACTCAACCTTTAAGTGAAACATTCTCTGTTTATGCAAATGTTGGTGCTGGATGGCAAGAGCTAAAAACTACAGTTAGTGGAACAGATGCTGGTAAAGCAGATGGTTACTACATTGGATTTACTCCTGCATTATTTATCAACTTTAAAAACAATTTTGGTTTAAACTTTAACATTGGTGGTATAGAATACAGCCATTTAAAACAAAATAAGAGCGATCTTAAATCAAGTAAATTTGATTTAACTTTTGGTAATGCATTTAACATCGGTATTTCTAAAAACTTTTCTCTATAATTATTTGTAGAAAATAACAGTTTTTAAGAAATCAATTACTCAAAATTTAATAAAATTCAACATGAAAAAAATAATATTAGTAGCCTTTACTATTGTTAGCGTGTTGTCTGTTCATGCCCAAAAAGGGTCTATCATGTTAGGAACAGATTTAGGCTACAGCAGAGTGGATGGCTTTGATGATGTAAGTACAAATACATTTAGTTTTAGCCCAGCAATAGCTTACGAAGTAGCTAATAACTTTTATTTAGGTATCAAATCTGATTTATCATACAGTGAATCTTCTGAAAAATTTTATGATATCAATGGAGATTTAGCTTTTAAAGATAAATTAAATAATTATACAACTAAAATTGGTGGTTTTATTCGTTACTACCATCCATTTAGTGAAACTTTTGGTATTTATGGAGACTTAGGTGCTGGATACATTCAAGGTAGACAAAACTCTACGGTAAGAGATTATAGCACTGCTAGTACTTATTCCGACGATTTAGGTAGACAAAGACAATATGGTTACTATATCGATTTCACCCCAGCTTTATTTATAAACTTTAAAAATAATTTTGGTCTTAACGTTTCTTTTGGTGGAGTTGAATGGAGCGATACAAAAACTAATGTCGCTGCAGACTATAAAAATTACACCACAAGCAAAGACTTTGATTTTACCTTTGGTAAAGCTATCAAAGTTGGTGTTATGAAAAAATTTAGTTTTTAATTTGAATTAATAGCTATACTTTTTATAAAAAAAGCCTTTGAATTTTTTCAAAGGCTTTTTTATTTCTTCTATTTAACCATTTATGCATGTAGACGTACTTTATCCATGAGGTTTATAAATTATAATTACTAATTAAAATCATCTGATTTCTCTATAATATTAAACAAGATAGGTCAATAATTAAGAATTATCATTTTTTTAATATATCCTTTAATACTTCCAATAAATTTGAAGTTTAATTAAGATTTATTCTTATATTCATTATAATATCATAGATCATAGAGTTTATGATGGATTTGATACATTTACTATCTTCTTATAGAAATATAAAAGCCCTTGACTAATCAAGGGCTTTTATATCATTAATAATCTATAAATTAGTTCAGTTGATAGTGCGCTTCCAAATCAATATTCCCTCCAAGTTCTTGTAATGAAACGGCGTCTTGTTTTTTATTTGCAGGCTGGTGAAGTAAATATAAATAAACCGGTAAATTATTTGCTTCATCTGTAACAGTCCATACAGTATTATAACCAAGTTTATTGCCTGCAGTATCTACATAATCATTGTTTGTATAGGCAATGGTTAATCCTTTACCGTTCAATATTTGGTAAAATATAAAATGGTCATCTGCGTCGTGTTTAAAAATTTCTTCTGTAATTTCTTGATATTGATTATTTTCATGGGCGAATAAATGAGCTTCAACATTGTAAGTACCAACAGGTAAATTTATTTTAGCTAATGGATACTCTGTAGAGCCTTCAGGCACTTCATAAGGAATCTCAATAATTTCTGTTGGTTTGTCGATGTTGGTAAAATGCAATACTATTTTACTAACTTCTTCATGTTGGTGTTCTGGTTGAACAACATGATCATCATCGGAAGAACAAGAGGTTACAAACCCTAAAAGGGACAAAAAAATTGAATAAATAGTAATTTTAAAAGTCATATTTCTCATATTATTTAAATTATTTAAAGTGTTTTAAAAATTATATTGCATTTGAAGTATAATATTTCTGCCTGTCTCGTCTGAATAATATCTCAATCGATTCATATAATTTCGATAAGACGTATCAAAAATATTTCTTATGATTAAAGACAATTGTATCTGATTTTTATCCGTTACGTTAAATGCTAAACCTGTAGTAAAATCAAATAACTGATAGGCTGAAGGTGGAGAACTCAAATCTAAAAGAGTAGGAATAATTTGTCCATTTTCTACAATGTCAACATTAAAATTATAATCAGGGTAATGGTTTTGTTTAAATACCGATATAGAGCTTAGCTTAACAAAAAAATTATTCCAATTGTTATTTATATACTCAATTGAATTTACCCATTTGGTCGGTGGCATATTAATTAAAGCTATATGGTTTTGGGTATCTTGTCCCCTTAAATACGAGAAGTTTGAAGAAAGATTCCAATTGTTCGTAAACCTATAATCCGCTGTAATATCCATTCCATATATTTCCGCATTGGTTTGAATATATTTCCAAACAGGAAAAGCTCCTCTAATGGTGTATTCAGCACCAACGGGTATTTCATTAATAAAATCTTTAATGGTATTATAATGCAATACCAATTCTAAATCTAATTTGGAGTTTAATAATTTTGATTTAAATGAGGCAATCCATTTGCTTGATTTTTCATTCCCCAACTCTAAGTCACCCAATTCAATCGCGGCGGCTGAATGATGCAATCCATCGCTAAATAATTCGGATGGATTGGGAGCTCTACTACTTAAAGAATAATTAAAGGTGAATTGATTGGCATGGTTAATTTTATAATTAAAACCTAAAGTTGCGGAATAACCATTAAAATTGAATTTCGGATTAACTAAATAACTTAGACCTACATCGTCTTTAATTAATGATGAGTATTTATTGTCATATCCTAAAGCTCGCCATCTAGCTTTTTTATAAAATTTTAATGCATTTATTTTTTGATAATCATATCTAACCCCGCCTTCTAGAGTTAATTTATTGGTCAACTCATAGGATTCTAGCCAGTAAATTCCAAAACTATTTTTTTTATAATAAGGAATTAAAGGATCAACTCCTGTTCCAGCCTGAGGTTTGTTTTCTTGAAAGATATAAGAAATCCCCATTTTTCCTTTTAAGTTCCCCCAATAGTTATGATCAAAGTCAAAATTTACATTTTGTGTTGATAGTTCTAAATCTAAAGATGGTTTTTCTTTAAATTCACTTCTTCTAATATCAAATTCTTGTCTTTTATTATATTGAAAGGCATAAGCTAAATTAAAGACACCTAAGGTTGATCGATAAAACGTATTTATCTTAGCTAAATTATGTTCTATTTTTTGCTTAGGTGCAGAAATTTTCCTAGTATATTTTTCAATAATTGAAGGCTCTCTACTGTTTATGGCATTCACTAAATTCGTTAAATTACCTATATGCGCAGATTTTAAAATCCCTGATTCAAGTCCATAATAACTATAAAAAGCTTCAATCCCATATTTTTGTTTATTATATCCCAATTGAAAAGAAAAGTCATTTTCTTTAACTCCGGTGTTGGATAAATTATAATGGGGGGCAGAGAGATCTCCCAAGTTTTTATACGTTCCTTGTAATCTCATTGACAAGCCATTGCCCCACCCCTTCTCAATGTTTGCAGAAATGTTTCCACCTCTTCCGTTAGATATATAAGATCCTAACAAATTCCCCAATAAAGTGTCTTGAGCAGTTAATTTTTTAGGTTCAATTAATACCAGTCCTCCAACTGCATCTCCGGAATATTGCAACGCTCCGGCTCCTTTTATAATTGAAATAGAATTTGCTACATTTAAATCTATATCCGGAGCATGTTCAATTCCCCATTGTTGATCTTCTTGTTTGATTCCATTATTCATTACAGGAACTCTACTGCTGTGCATTCCATGAATTACAGGCTTTACTACATTGTTTCCTGTGCTCAGTGTATTTACTCCTGCAATAGTAGATAAAAGGGTTCCTAAATTGGTATCCGAATACGCATTTATCTTATCTTTTGATAATTTATTTTCAACGGAAGTTTGTGTATTTTTTAATTGCTTTTTGCCTATAACAATTACATCACTTAATTCTGAAAGTTTTAATAAATCTAAATCTAGAAAGATATTATCACTTATATTTAATTCTACTTCTTTAGAATTATAGTTATTCGATGATACCAAAATCCTATAGTTTCCTGCACACACAGAATCTAGTAGAAAGTTCCCTAAACTATCTGAGATCACTTCAGGATAATTATTAGCATTCTCTGATTTAAGTAATATTGTTGCATTTTTTATCGATTGATTTGTTTGTCCATCTATAACTTTACCTTTAAAGATATAATTGCACAAGTTGGTTTGGGATGAAATATTTATAAGTATAAAAAATGTAAAAAATATCCCTAAAATTTTTTTCATAAAAAATTGTTTATCATAATAATTTCATTGTAAACATTTCAATTTTTAAAATAAAATATTGAATAAATAATCATAAAAAAATTTACAAACTAGATCCCCTAGTAAATAAGGGAAAGTTGTAATTTATTATAAGATTATTAAGTTTTAAATATTTTAATCACTGAAAATAACACGAATTATGATAAACTTGGCGGTGGCCTATTGTAGAGTTGAGTAGTAAGATATTTATTGTGAAGTGAAATTATTAAACCCATTGATTCTTCATGTTTTAATACTAATGGGTTTACTTTTATTCGAAAATTTTCAAATTCAAAATTTTGGCAAACTTCTGTTTTTCCATAATGGAAAATAGAATTACAAAGATCACAACTTTTTTTATGTGAAGAATTTTCAACGTGATCTTTATGTATATGCAAGTATTCTTGAAGATTTACGACTTTAAAAAGAAGTAAAACTACAAATAGTAATAGTGTTATTTTTATTTTATATAATTGAAATACTTTCATTTACAACGCTCAAATTTAGAAAATATTTCTTACAATAAAAATATAATTTACGTACGTTGATTTTATTTTTTACTTTTTTGTAATTCTTGTGCTAATTCAAGAATATAATTATGTAAATTCTCTTTAACGTCTGGGTGTACTAAACCGTATTGGATACTTGTTTTAATAAATCCAAATTTATCTCCCACGTCGTAACGAGTTCCACAAAATTCTCTGGCAAAAACCCTTTGTACTTTGTTTAGATTATCTATTGCATCGGTCAATTGTATTTCTCCACCTGCACCCGGAGCTTGATTCTCTAGAATTTCAAATATCTGAGGGGTTAATAAATATCTTCCTATAATAGCTAAATTACTAGGAGCATCCTTTGGATTGGGTTTTTCAACAAAATTTAAAACATTATATAATCCTTTTTCAATCATTCTTTCTGGAGCAATAATTCCATATTTAGAAGTTTCTTCTTCAGGAACTTTCATTACTGCAATGGTTGATGCATACGTTTTCTCATAATCCATGATTAATTGCCTAGTGAGGGGAATTGAATCTTCCATAAGGTCATCTCCAAGCATTACTACAAAAGGTTCATTTCCTACAAAGGCTTTTGCCTGAAGTACTGCATGTCCTAAACCTCTAGGGTGTGACTGACGTATAAAATGCAAATTAATATCTGTAGTTTCTTCAACTAATTTTAATAATTCATTTTTGCCTTTCTCTCTAAGATTTATCTCTAATTCCGGATTAGAATCAAAGTGGTCTTCAATAGGTCTTTTTCCTTTCCCTGTTACTATAAGTATATCTTCAATTCCTGAATTAATAGCTTCTTCAACTATAAATTG
Source organism: Apibacter muscae (assembly GCF_007845635.1). Classification (GTDB taxonomy): domain Bacteria; phylum Bacteroidota; class Bacteroidia; order Flavobacteriales; family Weeksellaceae; genus Apibacter; species Apibacter muscae. The sequence continues at coordinate 131,282 of NZ_SELG01000033.1, forward strand.
AATCGTAGGTTTATCAACAATTGGAAGCATTTCTTTTGCCATGGCTTTTGTAGCCGGTAAAAATCGTGTTCCTAGTCCTGCTGCCGGTATAACTGCTTTTCTAACTTTTTTCATTCTTTTGAGCAATTTATTTTATAAGAATTATTAAGATTTAATTAAAATTTAATCGTCTGGAAGATAAATACGATACCAAAGTACTTATAACTATGGTCGTACCTAAAACAACAACATAATTATAAAATTCAAAATGTATAGGAAAAGGCATATAGGCATTTGCCATTACTAAATGAAAATGTGATTGAACCCACGTTAAAAGAGTTCCTAATATAATTCCAATCAGAACCCCAAAAACGGCTATGATTAATCCTGTTACAAAAAACATATTTTTAAGTTTTTGTATAGTATAACCCATGGATATTAAAGATCTTGATTGATTTTTTTTATCTAATATGATAATAATAATTGCTCCTGCTAAATTGAAGGATGCAATTATTATAACTAATATAAAAATAAGATAAATGAATAATTGTTCAATCTTCATCATTTTAAGAAAGGAAGCATCTTGTTCTTGCCTATTTAATATAATATAGTCTGATCCTAAATCTTTTTTTAGTTGTTCTTGAAGCAAATTAATATCTTTATCTTGAGCTTTTATTTCAATTGAAAAAGCACTATTATTAGATAGATTAAGTAATTTTTGAGAAACTTGTAACGGTACGAAAATATAGTTTTCATATTGATCGTTTAAGGCGAAAACACCTGTCATGTGAACCTGAGTAGTTTCAAAAGCTTCATCAGTATTCTTTAATAGTCCCTTTCCAGGTTTAGGCATATATAAAGAAGCCGTTTCCTGATCATTGATTGGCAAACCTAAGCGATAAGCCAATGCATTGCCAAATGCAGCTTCATTGTCAGAGGCTGAACTTGGAAATTTTCCCGCCTGAAAACAAGTATCTAATTTTATGACGTTTAGGAAATTCTCATCTACTCCTTTTAAATAAGCAATCTCATCTTTATTGTTATAATGTACATAAACTTTTTCCTCAATTACTTTTGTAAAAGATTTTACTTTAGGATTGGTTGATAAAATCTTATTTAGTTTCTCAATATTATTTAAGGTTTTTCCTGAGGCAGGTGAAATTTTAAGACTGGGATTTACATCACTGAAAAATTTTATATTAAAATGTTCTAATCCACTAAAAACTGAAAGTATTACAAACATTGCACAGGTAGCAATAGCAATAGCAATCAAAGATGTATACATTATAATGCTAACTGCTTGTGTACTTTTTTTAGAAATAAAATACCTAAAGGCTATATGAAGGGATAAGTTTTTCACTTATTAAGAATATTGTTTTCGTCTCCATCTTTTAAGGCTTTATTAATTTTCTCAACATCATCCAGAGTAGTATCTAGACGAAAAATTAGTTCGGGTATACGTCTTAATTGTTTCGCTAATTTTAGTCCTAAAATTTTTCTTATTTGAGATTTTACAATTCCTATTTCTTTAATTAGGTCAGATCTTTTTTCAGGGGGGAAAATACTTAAATAAACTTTGGCGGTAGATAAATCCACCGATATTTTAACTTCTGTAACTGATATCAGTAAATTCTTTCCTATATCGGCAGATTGCTGTCTAAAAATTTCTGCTAATTCCTCTTGCAACAGTTGATTAACCTTTCTTTGTCTATTTGAATCCATATATTATACAAAAGTATGAATTTTTTAATATTTATAACTTGTCGTATATTTATGAAATAATTTACACCATATTTTATTCTAATCAAACATATTTAATTAAATTTACATCTATCTTTAAATTAATCACATGTTTTTATATCAAATTAAATTGGAGAATATATTAAATACAGAAACAATTAAGATAATACTGGATAAGTTTTGGATATTAATCTTTGATTTAGGATTAAAGATTATCATATGTACATTAATATATATTGTTGGTAGATTTTTAATTAAATGGCTAAAAAAGATTCTTCGTCACATTTTAGATACTAGAGATATAGATAAATCTGTAAAAAGTTTTTTAAATAACTTAATTCATATCTCTTTAAACATAATACTAATTCTTGTAATTGTTGGAATATTAGGCATACAAACCACCTCTTTTGCTGCAATTTTAGCTTCTGCCGGTTTAGCCATTGGTATGGCTATGAAAGATAATCTTAGCAATTTTGCCGGGGGTGTTATGATCCTACTTAATAAACCCATAAAAATTGGTGATTATATTGCTGTTCAAAATACGGAGGGTACAGTTAAATCGATTGGAATTTTATATACAACTCTGGTAACTTCTGATAACAAAACTATATTTATACCTAACGGACCTTTATCTTCAGGGAATATTCTAAATTATTCTACCCAAACTATGCGTAAGGTTGCTATAACCGTAGGGGTAGATTACGGAACTTCTATGGCTAAAATTAAACAAATTTTAAATGAAATAATTATTGAAAACCCATTAGTTCAAAATACCCCTCAACCCTTCATAGGTCTCCATAAATTAAATGATAGTTCCATAGATATTCTGATCTCTGTTTGGGCTAATACACCTGATTATTGGACGGTTTACTATTATCTTAACGAAACTATCTATGAAAGATTTGAAAAAGAAAATATTAATATTCCTTTTCCACAGTTAACCGTTCACTTACCAAAGTAATTTAAAGTTTTTAGGTCTATATCTTTAAGTATAATAACAATAACTTGATCATTATAGATACTTAAGCCATCTAATTTCTTTATGATTTTTTTTAAATTTTGAGAACCACTGTACTAATGGATATAAAACTACAGCCAGACAGATTGTAACTACCCAAATTTGCCATACATCTTTAAATCCAAAATATTCACCCTGATTGTATCCCCAAATTTGGACACATAGTATGTATAAAATTTTCAATACGTATAAATGCAATATATAAAAAAACATAGGTGCACTACCTAAAGTCTCTAAAAATTTAATATCATGTTTAGTACTAATAAGTTCAAAAATATATAACAATATAAAACTTAGCGATAAGGTTAATAATAAAAAAAGAAACGATGGTGGATATTTGGTTATGTTAAAAAAACTCATCCACGTTAATGTGGGGTTCGTAAAAAATTCCCAAGGTTTTTCTCCATAGAAATTTAGATACCTTATAACCATAAATAGAATGAACATTAATATCCCGGTATATAATAATATTTTACGTCTAAATGGGCTTGGAGTTGATTTATTAAAAATCCAACCTAGAGAGTAGCCTAAACTTATTACGCCAATCCATGGTAGTATAGGATAAGAGGTTCTGATTTTTAAATAAGTAAATTCAATCCATCCTCTATCATGTAAAATCGACCAGGGTATATAAAATATTGAATCTTTATTGAAATGAATAGAATCTAATAAATTATGCCCTACAATAATTGATATTGCTATTAAGAACAATAATTTTCTAGGTATCCATAATAATACGGATAAAATTACCATACTAATTCCTATCGCCCAAATAACTTGCAGATATATAATTTTGGGAGGAAAAATTCCTGTCCATGCGTAATTAATTAAGGTTAATTCCAATACAATTAGAAATATTCCTCTTTTAAATAAAAATTTAAATACTTCTTTTTTGCTTCCACCTCTACTTACCTGAAATAAATAGGCAGATATTCCCGCCAAAAAAACAAATGATGGTGCACAAATATGTGCTAGAGTTCTATTTATGAATAGTGAAGTTGAAACCTGGCTAACATCTATAGGATCGGAAAGTTGTAAATGAAGAAAAAATGTTTCTCTTACATGGTCCAAGAGCATCAATAATATAACTAATCCTCTTAGCATATCTATAGAAGTAATTCTTTTAAATTTAATGGAAGTCATAAAGTTAAATAAAGCTATTTAAATGTTAATTGTCTAAAATTACAAATTAAAATATTTTATATGTTACACATTAAAAAAATTAATTAAGATTTTTTTATATTAATTATTCTATAAACAAACAAAAAGCGATTAAAAAATTAATCGCTTTTTGTTTGTTTAAGATAAAAAATCTATATTTCTCCGATATCATGTCTAAAATATTCATAATCAAAATGAACATTTTTAATATCATTGTATGCAATCTTTCTTGCATCTTCTAAAGAATTCCCTACACCCACTACATTAAGTACTCTTCCCCCAGAGGTTACAATTTTATGGTCCTTATTTGTTGCTCCTGCTATAAACCATGTGGTATTTACCTTATCAAGTCCTCTAATTTCAAACCCTTTTTCATAATTTAGTGGATATCCTCCGGAAGTTAAAACTACACATACGGAATGCTTTTCTTCCCAATCTAAATTAATAGGTTCTCCATGAAGTGCTGAATTAAATACCTCTAAAAGGTTATTTTTCAACAAAGGAAGTACTGCTTGAGTTTCAGGGTCTCCCATTCTCATGTTATACTCTAATAAATACACTCCATCTTTAGTAATCATTAAACCGAAAAATATAACACCTGCAAAAAATAATTTTTCTTCTTTTAAACCCTTTAGGGTAGGTTGTAATATATCTTTTTTAAATGCTTCAAAATGTTCATTGGTAAAATAAGGATTGGGTGCAACTACGCCCATACCTCCGGTGTTTAATCCTGTTTCTCCTTCACCAATCTTTTTATGATCTTTGGCTGATATAAATGGAAATATATCTTTCCCATTGTATATGGATAAGATAGAGGCTTCAAATCCTTCTAAATATTCTTCAATCACAACATGTGCACCAGCGTCCCCAAAAATTTTTTTATTTAATATATCATCTAAAGTCTTTTCAGCTTCGTATTGATCCTCACAAATTACTACCCCCTTCCCTGCTGCTAAGCCATCTGCTTTAATTACTAATGGATATTCATGATCTTTAGCATATTCGTGGGCTTCAGTAAAATTATTAAACACTTTATATTTGGCGGTTTTTACCCCATATTTATGCATAAAATTTTTAGCAAACTCTTTACTTCCTTCTAGCAAAGCAGCAGCTTTATGTGGTCCTAATATTTTTAAACCATTTCTTTGAAAACTATCAACAATACCATCTACCAACAATTCTTCAGAACCTACAATTGTTAAATCAATTTCAGTTTTTTCTGCAAATTCGGTTAATTGTGAAATCGTTTGTAAGTTTAAATTTTCACCCAAGGTTTCTGTACCCGCATTTCCTTTACTAAAGTATAGGGTTGCTTCTGGATTGTCCTTCTTAATCTTCCAACCAATTGCATGTTCTCTACCTCCATTCCCAATAATTAATATTTTCATAAAAATATGATTTAATTGTACCTTTATTTGTAAAGACAAATATATATTAAAAAAGGAAAATTATAAATCTATATAGTAGATATTTTACTATTATAATGTGTGATTTATAAACAAAAAAAGAAGAAATAAATTATTTCTTCTTTTTTATTATTTATTTAAATCTAGATTACATGATTTTAAATAACCATCTCATACCTACTATAACATAATTAGTATCAAAGCTATCTAAAGATTTGAAATCACCTGAATAATCTGTATTATTATATCCATATATTGCGTGAAGTCTTAAGTTTTCAAGCAATGGATTGCCTTTAAATGGATAATATTCTAATCCTCCTTGTATACCCGTAATTGAATAAGAGCCTCCTGATTGAAGATCTTTTCTATGACTCCAAGTTCCTCTTAAAATGGGTTGGAATTTACCTAAATCGTATTTCATATATACGGATGCTGCTTGGTCTCTTACCTCTCTTAAATCTCCTTCATTATAAATAGGAACTACTGAATTAAAATCCATAGTTCTTGTACCTATATACCAATCTAAATTGGTAGAAAATTTATTTATATTTAATTGATTCCCTAAAGTGTACCATCCAAAGTACTTACTTCCGTCGTGTTGAAAAAGTCCAAGCCCGTATCTAGTTTTAACAACTCCATCAAATAAATCTCCTTCCCATAAAAATAGTCCAGCTAAAGCTTTATTTGAGTAATTTTTATCTGCAAATTGTGGTGCTGTAGAATTAACGACTTGCACGTTGAAAACTTGTTTTGCAACTTTATAAGATACATTTAAACCTGTTGCATAACTTTCTAAATCGTTATAGATCATACTAGGTATGTACACATCCGCAGGATTGTAATTGTATTCAAATGTACCAAATATTACAAATTGTCTACCCACTCTAAATGTCCATCTTTTACCAGCATCAAATTCTAAATATGCAAAATCAGTTGCATAACCGGCATTATCTCTAGCTAATGTAGTTTGGGGTCTATTCAATCTCTGTCTCAACATATATCTTATGCCTGGAGTTATTTGGCCGTCTGCTACAATTTTTAGAGTTTGAGTAACTAAAGAGTTTTGTTCTGTTTCTTTTTCATTAAAAACTCCTTGATAATCAAATCGGGTATCTAATTTAATATTTATTAACTCTTTGTTTTTTAAAAGATAGTCTACAACCGTTTTTATTCCTGGCTCAGTACTCGTATTCGCAGACTTAACACTGTCTGGAACCTGTGCTTTAAGACTTATTATTGATACAAAGAGAAAGAAAGTTGCTAAAGTTTTCTTCATTTTTTAATTTGTTTTTTTGATTTGTTTTTTAATTTATATTCTTATCTATTAGTATTCAGTAAACATTCTTTGGATTTCTTTGTAATCCTTAGTCTTCGTTAAGGCTAACATTAATAAAATCCTAGATTTTTGAGGTGTTAAAAACCATGAAGCTGCAAAATTTCTAGCATCATCATCAATTTCATCCCACTGTGCAGTTGGTCCTACCGGTAGTCGAGACGATCTTACCACTGGTATACCTTTTTTAGCTGTTTCTGTTAATGCATTTAGTACATCGGTAGACATGTTTCCATTTCCCACTCCTCCATATACTATTCCTTTGGTATTTGCTTTAACTGCTGCATCAACAAATAATCGATCTGCATTGGCATATCCAGTAATTATATCTACTCTGGGTAAAACCGTTAAATTGGTAATATCAAATTCAGAATTGTTTGTATGTTTCTTAGTTGATTTTCTTGTAAAATAAGGTTTCCCATCGTATATGAACCCTAAATATCCATAATTTGGGTTATCAAAACTTCCTACTTCAAGGGTGTGGACTTTTTCAATATCATCTGCTCCTAAAATTTTATCGTCCATAACTACCATAACTCCTTGATCACTAGCGGACGGATCTGCTGCACATGCTACTGCATTAAATAAATTCCTAGGTCCATCTGCGCTTATTGCTGTTGAAGGTCTCATAGCTCCAACTAGTACAATGGGTTTATTAGTTTTAGCTGTTAAATTTAAAAAATATGAGGTCTCTTCCATGGTATCTGTTCCATGTGTAATTACAAAACCTGCCACATTCTCATCTTTCGCTAACTCATTTATACGCTTTACTAACTTCAACCAAACATCAATGTTCATGTCTTGGCTTCCTATATTAGCAATTTGTTCACTTTTAATATCAGCAACTTTAGCCAAATCAGGTACAGCTTTCAATAATTGATCAACCCCTATGCTTCCTGCTTTATAAGCTGAAGAGGTTGATGATTCACCAGTTCCTGCAATAGTTCCACCCGTTGCTAAAACATATATTGTTGGTTTTTTTTGAGCATCAATGAATAGTACAGATAGTACTACCATCGCTAAAGCTATAAATCTTTTAAATTCTTTTAAATTCATTTTTATTTGGGTTTAATATTTCAATTTATAAATTTAAACTGCAAAGTTTTAAGAATCGTGGCAAATATATAATAAACAGGAAAATCAATGCTATGATTTTTACACCTTTTCAAAAAAATTATGTAATTATTAATTTTTTCAATCATATATTATCTAAACTTATTTATTTTTTAATAAAAAATAAAACTTAAAAAGCCTATGTAAAATTTATTACATAGGCTTTTTAACAATAATTTTACTGTTATTGTTAGTTATATTTATGAGGTCCTAACATATTTTCAGGATTTAAAATTTCGTCTAGCTTTTCTTTTGATAATAGTTTGTATTCCAGAACTAGATCATACACACTTTTGTTTTTTTCCAAAGCTTCTTTGGCTACTTTTGTACTATTTTTATATCCAATATAAGGATTTAATGCAGTAACGATTCCTATACTATTTAATACCATATCTTTACAATGTTGCTCATTAGCTGTAATTCCATCTATACAATTAATTCTTAAACAATCTAGGGCATTAATTAATATATGAACAGATTCTAAAATACTGTAAGCAATTACAGGTTCCATAACATTTAATTGCAATTGTCCAGACTCTGCTGCCATAGTAACCGTTAAATCATTTCCTATGACTTTAAAGCAGGTTTGATTCATGGCTTCAGGTATCACTGGATTTACTTTTCCAGGCATAATGGAAGATCCGGGTTGCATGGCTGGTAAGTTTATTTCATTTAATCCACATCTAGGCCCTGAGGATAGCAGTCTTAAATCATTACAAATTTTGGAAAGCTTAATAGCCACTCTTTTTAATGCCGATGAATATATTACATAAGAACCGGTATCCGGTGTTGCCTCTACCAAGTTTTTTGCAGATACAAACGGATGCCCAGAGATTTTAGCCAATTTTTCAGCGCATAATTCTGCATAGCCGGGTATAGCATTTAATCCTGTACCAATGGCGGTAGCTCCCATATTAATTTCTAAAAATAAATTTGAGTTTTGGGTTAATCGATCTACATCTTCGCTTAAAGTTTCAGCAAATGCTTCAAATTCTTGCCCCAATGTCATTGGTACTGCATCTTGCAACTGGGTTCTTCCCATTTTTAAAACAGACTTAAAGCTTTTGCCTTTTTCTCTGAAAGAATTGATAAGTAATTGTAAATGCTCAATTAAAATCGCATTGGAATTAATAGCTGCTAACTTTATTGAAGTTGGATAAGCATCGTTAGTGGACTGCGAAAGGTTTACATGGTCATGCGGAGAACAATACTGGTATTCTCCTTTTTGATGTCCCATTATTTCTAAAGCTATATTCGCAACTACTTCATTTATATTCATATTGGTTGAAGTTCCAGCACCACCTTGGATAACATCGCTAGGAAATTCATTGTTATATTTCCCCTCAATTACTTTTTTACATGCCTTTACAATTGCATCTTTAATTTTTTCATCCAATACACCCAATTCAAAATTGGTTTCAGCCGCTGCCCACTTTACATAGGCAAGTGCTTTAATCAATTCAGGATACTGCGATAATTTTATCCCGGTAATGTGGAAATTATTTACCGCTCTTTGAGTTTGAACTCCGTAATAAGCATCTACTGGTACTTGTAAATCCCCTATTAAATCGTTTTCTATTCTATACATAACTATTTATTTGATTTTGTTTGATTAAAGTATTAGATAAGCGATAATAAATCCCATAGAAACAGATATTATCGTTGCAATGAATCCTGGTATCTGGAAAGAATGATTAATAACATATTTTCCAATACTAGTAGTACCTGTCCTATCAAAATTTATCGCAGCTACTATGGTAGGATAGTTTGGAATAAAAAAGTATCCATTCACCGCTGGAAACATAGCTATTAAACTAGGAATTGGTATACCTAATGAAACCCCTAAAGGCATTAATGCTCTTACTGTTGCTGCTTGGCTAAACAACATAATTGACATTAAAAATAGAGCAATAGCAAACGTCCACGGATGTTCTGTTACCATATGGGTAAGTAATCCTTTAAAGAAATCAATATTTGCTCCGAAAAAAGTATCCCCCATCCAAGCTATACCAAAAATTGCTATAACTGCCTGCATTCCTGCTGAAAAAATATTCCCTTTAGCTATTTGAACAACATTAGTTTTTGTAATGAGTATCATCAGCCCTGCTGAAGCTAGCATAATTATTTCTATAATGTGTGACATCTCCATATAAGCACCGTTCCAAGAGGGTCTTAAATTATCTACGGAGCCTAATATAACAATTAGTAATACACTCAATAAAAAAATTAAAACTGAATATTTTGCTCCTTTGGAAACCTTATATTCAAATGAATTTAGATCTGTTTTCTCTTTTAATATTCCATTTTTTATTCTCTTTAAATAAGCGGAGTCTTTTTCTAAATCTTTACCAATAAACATTTGTACAACTGATGCTACTATAACTCCTATTAATGTTGAAGGTATTGAAATCATCAAAATATCCGATAATCCAATACTGGGGTTTTTAATAGCAATTACACTAAGTAAAGCTGCAGTAGCCGCCGAAATTGGACTTGCAGTTATTGCTTGTTGCGATGCAATGACTGAAATACTTAAAGGTCTTTCAGGACGAACCTTTGCTTCTGTTGCTACTTCAGATATGATGGGTAGAAGAGCATAAGCAATATGCCCAGTTCCTGCAATGAAAGTAAATAAATATGAGACAATTGGAGCAACTAATGTTATAGCTGGAGGATAAGCTCTTAAGAGTTTTTCGGCTACTTTAACCATATAATCAATACCTCCTGACGCTTGTAAAGTGCTTGCTGCTGTTATTACAGCTACAATCATTAACATAACATCTATAGGTGGAGATTGTGGTTTAAGGTTAAAAATAAAAACTAAAATAGCTAAACCAAATCCGCCAAAAATACCTAAGCTTAATCCTCCTTTTTTGGCTCCGATAAATATAGCAGCTAAAACTACTATTAATTCCATAAAAATTAGAATTTCTGAATTTAACTCCCCAAAAAAATAACTAATTATATTCATTTAAATTTGTCTTTTAATGTTGATTGAATTTTAGTAAATCATTAAAAAATATATTATTAGTTAAAAATATTTTAACAATATCTCAATAAACATTGATTTTTACATAAACAAATTTAAAGTTATTATTTTCTTAAATTCACTAAATATCAGTGAAGTTATTTTGTAAATAAATACAATATATCTACTTTTGTAAGTGAAAAAATTCACTTTTTTAGATTAATGCTTAAAAAATCCTACACAATCCCATGCTATGAGAATCTTCCTGTTGAACAACAGGAATTAATCCATAAAAATAGCAGAATTGTAGATTTTGAAGCTCGAGAGTGTGTTTTTAAACAAGGAAGCTTTGCTGTTAACATATATATAATAATTGAAGGATATTGCAAATTAACCTTTCAATCTGGAGAAAAGAAAAGAATTTTATACATACCCAAGCATAATGACCTTATAGGCAAAGATTATCTTTTAAAAGGAAACTATCCTTATAGTATGCAAACTTTAACAAGTACAAAATTTCTCATAATTCCGAAAACATTTTTCAACAGAATTTGCAGTAGCAATCCTGAATATAATTTAAAAATCACTCAACTCTTTGAATCTAAATTAATTGAAGAAATGAAATGGATGATCAATTTAAATTTTAAAAATGTTGAAGGTGCGGTGGCTATGTTTGTATTAAAATACTGTAATAAAGATTATCAAGGCATTGATCTTTCTCGTACTGAAATTGCTGATTTAATTGGATATTCAAGAGAAAGTATTATTCACACTTTAAAAAATTTTGTAAATGAAAACCTTTTAGAAACCAAGGGAAAGGAAATACAAATTAGAGATGTAAAAAAAATCATTGAAATTATAAAGTATAGTTAATAGTTCTAATCAAATACATAAAACCTTGTTTTGCAATTGTTAATTCATAAACAAGTGCTATCTTTGTATACATTTTTAAAAATTTTTAATGAATTTATTCGAGCAGTATGGTCTTTCAGGTTCTATATTAAAGGCCATCAATGAATTAGGTTATTCTGAACCTACCGAAATACAAAAACAAACTATTCCTTATTTACTATCAAAAGAAGAAGATTTAATTGCTTTAGCCCAAACTGGTACTGGCAAAACAGCAGCATTTTCTCTACCTATATTGGAGCAAATAGATGAAAATATAAAAAAAGTTCAAGCTTTAATACTTTGCCCTACTAGGGAACTATGTTTACAAATTTCAAGGGATATTGCAAATTATTCCAAATATTTGTCGAATGTTTCTTCCTTAGCCGTCTATGGAGGTTCTAGTATTTCAGATCAAATTAAAGGTTTAAAAAAGAATCCACAGATTGTGATAGGTACACCAGGACGTGTTAACGACATGATAAAAAGAGGGGTGCTTAAACTTAATGAAGTTCAATGGTTAGTTTTAGATGAAGCTGATGAAATGCTTTCTATGGGTTTTAAGCAAGAATTAGAAACCATATTAGTTGAAACTCCAAAAGATCGACGCACCTATTTATTTTCCGCCACAATGTCTAAACAGGTAGAAAGTATCGCTAAAAATTATATGAAGGGGGCTCATAAAATTTCTGCAGGTGGAATTAATGAAGTAAAAAAGAATATTACTCACAAATTTGTACTTGTTAGAGATAGACAAAAAAGTAATGGTTTAAGAAGAATATTAGATGCCAATCCAGATATATACTCAATAATTTTTTGTAGAACTAGAGTCGAAACTCAAAGTGTTGCAGACTTTCTTATGCAGCAAGGGTACTCTTGCGATGCTCTTCATGGAGATTTATCTCAAGCTCAACGAGATACGGTTATGAAAAAGTTTCGTTTGAAAAACCTTCAAATTCTTGTTGCCACTGACGTTGCAGCTAGAGGCTTAGATGTAAATGATTTGACACATGTTATTCATTTTTCATTGCCTGATGATCCTGAGGTTTTTGTACATAGAAGTGGTAGAACTGGAAGAGCTGGTAAAAATGGAGATTCTATTGCAATTATTCGTCCTAGCGAAATGTTTAAATTTAATAGGATTAAAAAGGAAACTTCTATAAAAGTGGAAGAAATGCCTATTCCTACAAAAGAAACTATTCTTAAGGCAAAAGAAATATACCTTTCGGATAAATTACTTACTGAAAATTTAGATTCAGAAAGTTTTACATTATCAAATACTCCAGATCTTTCAATTATTTCTAAAGAAGAATTATACAAACGTATTATGTATTTAGAATTAAAATCTACTTGGAATTTCTATAAAAACGAGAAAGATATTGCACCGATTGACAAAAATGAAAGAAGTACTGACAGAGGAAATAATAGTAGAGATAGAGGAAGCCGAAGAGAAAGAGACAGAAATACTAAATCTTCCAGCGATCGTTCAAATAATAGACGTAATAAAAAACAAGGAAATTTTACACGCTTCTTTTTTAATTTAGGAAAAAAAGATAATCTTAATAAGGTTACGGTTATTGACCTTATTAATAAAAATACAAAAGGAGCCAGAGCTGATATTGGAGATATTGATATTAGAGATAAATTTACTTTTTTTGAGGTTGATTCAAATTATACTACCCAATTGCTTAATAAAATTAATAAGTTAAGCTTTAACGGAAAAAGTATGTCTTTAGAAATTGCTCAATAATATTACATTTTTATAATTTTTGTTCAAATCTAAACTTTATTAAATATGAAATTACTTGAAGGAAAAACGGCAATTATAACTGGAGCTACCCGCGGGATAGGAAAAGGAATTGCTAAAGTTTTTGCTGAACATGGGGCTAATATAGCTTTTACCTATGCTTCATCTGAAAGTAAAGCTAAAGAACTTGAAAACGAATTATCTTCCATAGTTAAAATTAAAGGATATAAATCGGATGCTTCTGATTTTAATGCTACACAAAAACTAATTGATGATGTTCTTGCAGAATTTGGAAATATTGATACGGTAGTTAATAACGCTGGTATTACTAAAGATAATTTAATTCTTAGGATGAGCAAGGAAGAATGGGATGAGGTCTTAAGGGTAAACTTGGATTCAGTTTTTAATCTTACCAAAGCTGTTACTAAACCTATGATGAAGCAAAAAAAGGGTTCTATAATTAATATGAGCTCGGTTGTTGGTATTAAAGGAAATGCAGGTCAAAGCAATTATGCAGCTTCTAAAGCTGGAATAATAGGATTTTCTAAATCTATAGCGCTTGAATTAGGTTCTAGAAATATTCGTTGTAATGTTGTCGCTCCTGGATTTATAGAAACAGAAATGACGGAGGTATTAGATGAAAAAATTATTCAAGAATGGAGAAATAACATTCCTTTGAAAAGAGGTGGAACACCAGAAGATATTGCAAATGCCTGTCTTTATTTAGCCAGTGATTTATCAAACTATGTTACAGGCCATGTTTTAAATGTCAATGGTGGATTAATAACATATTGAATTTAAGTATTAAACTTAGTATAAGAGATTAAATAAGGTATTTAATCTCTTTTTTATTTAAAATTTTAAAGAATTATGTACAGTACAAAAGTTTCTGTTCAATTATTGGGTGAAATGCTTTACGCATTTGGAATTAACGATATTATTATATCACCAGGCTCTAGAAATGCTCCATTAACGATTCATTTCACGCAAGACACTAGATATAAATGCTATAGTATAGTTGATGAAAGATCCGCTGCTTTCTTTGCCTTAGGAATGGCTCAATCCAAAAAAAAACCAATTGTTATTTGTTGTACAAGTGGAACAGCTTCTGCCAATTATTATCCAGCAATAATTGAAGCTTATTATCAAAATATTCCTTTACTAATATTGACGGCTGATAGACCAGAAAATTTTGTTGATATCTTTGATGGACAAACTATTAGACAAAAAAATATTTATCATAATCATATTTATGGATCCTATCAATTATCTGAAGGAAATGATGACCAATCTATATCTGATAATTTTTTAATGATTAAAGAAGCAATTACTCAACTTTACAATTGCTCTGGCCCCATCCATATTAATATCCCTTTTTCGGAACCATTATATGAATTAACTGACACATTAAGCATAAATATTGAGAAATTAACACTTCCAAAGTTAGCATCAGACAATTATAATTGGAATCATCTACTAAATAAATGGAATTCTTATGAGAAAAAGATGATTTTAGTGGGAATGCAACAACCTAGTCCTGAATTAAATTCTTTACTCGAAAGCCTTGCACGTAGAGAAGATACCATTGTACTTACTGAAACAACCTCAAATCTAAAGTCCGATTTATTTTACTCTAATATTGATCGGTATATTTCATCATTAACCGATAAGAATATTTATGAAGAATTTAATCCTGATTTATTATTAACTATTGGGCAGAATATAGTATCTAAAAAAATTAAAGTATTTCTAAGAAATTCAAATTTAAAAGAACATTGGCATTTAGATAAACATTGGCATCCAGATACTTATTTTTGCCTGACTGAGAAAATAAAAACCAATCCTATAAATTTTCTCGAAAAATTGGATAGCCTGCCATCTAAAGAGTCATTATACTCCACATTATGGTTAAATCACAAAAAAAATAAAAATTTAAAACACGATGAATTCTTAAAAAATTCAAGTTACTCAGATTTGAAAGTTATGGAGGTTTTAGATGCTAAAATTCCAAATTTTTATAATTTACAAGTGTCCAATAGCTCAGCCATACGATATGCTCAACTATTTAATTTTAATGCTAAAAATAAAGTCTTTTGCAATAGAGGAGCCAGTGGTATCGATGGATCAAGTTCTACTGCTATAGGATTTGCTTCAGTTGAATTAAATCCGACAGTTTTAATCACTGGTGATATAGGATTTTTTTATGATATTAACGCTTTGTGGAATAAGTATATACCCAATACATTCAGAATAATCTTGATGAACAATGGTGGTGGAGACATATTCAATATCATTTCTGGTCCTGATCAAATTTCAACTGCTTTAAATGAGTTTTTTGTAACTAAACATAATAGGAATGCTAAATTAATTTCGGAAGAATTTAATCTTATATATAAAGAAATAAGTTGTATTGATGAATTAGAAAATCATTTGCCAATATTCTTTTCTTCTTCAAACCAACCTAAGATTTTGGAAATCAATACGAAGAATACATCAAATGCTAAAATATTAAGGGATTATTTTAGTTTTTTAGAAAATAACTAAAAAATAAAATTTTGCTTTTCTATGTATTGTTAATATTAAGAAATAAAAAAACCGATGGGTACATCGGTTTTTTTATTGATAATAAAGATATATTAATTGGTTTCTTCCAATAGCTTAAATACCACTCTTCTATTCTCTTTATTCTTCCACTCTGGACATTTAGATGCTGGATTACATTCTGGATTTTTTAAATCAGTCGCTCCCATACCTCTACCTGTTAATTGAGATGGACTAACTCCTTTTGATGCTAAATATTTAATTACTGATGCAACTCTTCTTTTAGATAGATTCATATTATACTCATGAGTACCTACAGCGTCCGTATGCCCTTCAACTAAAAAACTACGACCTCCACCATACTGTATAATAGCATCAGCAACTTGATCAAGAACAGGTTGTGAATCTAACGAAATTCTATCTGAATCAAAATTAAAGTTTATCCCTCCTAATTTAACGATAATATCATCATTTAAAGTTTTTGCTAACTGCTCTGGTAATGGACATCCATCGTTTGATGCCGGACCAGGAAAAGTTGGACATTTATCATATAAATCAATAACACCATCCATATCAACATCCAATGCAACTCCAGATCCATCCACTCTTGCACCTTTAGGAGTATTTAACTCTCTATCCCAATCATCACAAACTCCGTCGTCGTCTTTATCGCCAAAAACACAAACTTCAGATACTTGCTTATCTTCTAGAGTTTGAAGTTTTGTATAAATATCTCTTAATGGATCTACCCAGCCTAAGAATTCACTATGCTTACCTATTTTATAGTTAAGACCTAATGAAGTTGTAATAAAATTATCTGAGTCTCCACCTGGATGTAGATGAGCCCAAGGACCTGTTTCACCTGAACCATCAAAGGCATTATCTCCCGTAATTACATACATGGCTTTTAATAATAAATCAAATCTATTATTTAATTTATAAGCCAATCCTCCTCCGACTTGACCAAAAAATGATCCAACACCTAATTTAACATCAGCCATTTGAACATAATCTGGCCATCCACCGGCTATATCTTTAGTATATGCTTTATATTGAATGGTCCCAACACCTGCATATAAATGTAAAGCCCACCTATAATGAGACCTATTATCTACACGTCTAAATATCGAACTTAAATTTAAATCTCCTAATAAGCTTATACCTAAATAATCAGTATACGCTTTGATATCATCATCCCCGTAACCTTGATTAGTCTTACCATATTGTCCTAATAGGCTAAGCGCAAATGCATGTGAAATTTGTTTATTAATAGATAATTGGAAATCATATCCTGTTCTCCACTTACCACTAGCTCCGTTATCTATTGAAGTAAAATCAGAGGATTGTAACCATGGCAATCCTGCGTAAATGGATACTGACCAATCATTAAATTGTCTATCTGTATTATTAAAAGGCACATAGTCCGCCGTAAAATTCTCACTATTAACTGTCTGACTAAATCCTTTAAATCCTAAACAAAATAACATAAAGACAAAGAGAATACATCTTTTATTCATAACTATTTTTAAATTAATAAATATTTTTCATTCTATAATTTGTAAATTTCAATATTATTATATTGGTCTGTAAAAGTATTATTTTTTTTTTAATATAAAAAATATTTTCATTGCAATTCATATAAAATTTTAGTTGAAAATTGCCTGCTTTTCACATGCATTTGATGAGGCACAATAAGTAAATTTGATTTAAAATTTAAGTTGTTAAAATATACAATGTCTATGTCAATAATTCTATCTTGATATCTATCTTCACTTTCATAATCATATACTCTGCCCATTTTCTCCTCTATGTATTTTACTTCTCTTAATAAACTAAATGGAGACAAATGGGTTTCAATAACTAAACCTAAGTTGATAAAATTATTGGTAGAATTAAATCCTTCTGGTAAAGTTTTATGAACAATAGTCTTTTTTAAAACAATCCCAATATTTATAGCAATATGAGAAATCGCAACATTTATATTTGTTATTTTATCTCCAAGATTAGATCCAAGAATTAAAGTAGCTTTATTCATTGATATACTTTATAAAATCCAAAAATTCGAACCAAAATTATATTTATTATTTAAATTTTGTATGATATTTTACTTTAAATTTTAAATTCTAATAATATATTAATTTAATCTGTCATTAAATAATACTATTTATATAAAATAAATTTATGCCTTGTCATTTTTTTTAAAACAAGAAGTTATATCTTTGCAAATATCATTCTTAAAATTCCATAATATAGAATGTGAAAACTTAACTTTAATCATTAAATTTTACAACATTGATAAAAATAAATGGGCTTATTTGATTTTCTAACACAAGAGATAGCAATTGATTTAGGTACAGCAAATACTTTAATCATTCATAATAATAAAGTCGTAGTTGATAGTCCCTCTATTGTAGCCTTAGACAGAAGAACTGGTAAGCCTATAGCTGTTGGTGACATGGCTAAACAAATGCAAGGAAAGACTCATGATGACATTAAAACTATAAGACCTTTAAAGGATGGAGTAATTGCAGATTTTGGCGCCTCTGAACATATGATTAGAGAATTTATAAAACAAATCCCTGGGATTAAAGGTAAAATTTTCACTCCTTCACTACGTATGGTTATATGCATTCCGTCTGGAATTACGGAAGTTGAAAAAAGAGCAGTTAAAGATTCTGCTACAAAAGTAAATGCGAAAGATGTTAAATTAATATATGAGCCTATGGCTGCTGCTATTGGTGTTGGAATTGATGTTACTCAACCCAAGGGCAATATGATTATTGATATAGGGGGAGGCACAACCGAAATTGCTGTTATCGCACTTGGAGGAATTGTATGCGACAACTCAATTAAAATAGCTGGAGATGTATTTACAAATGATATTGTTTATTATCTAAGAACTCATCATAATCTATTTATAGGTGAAAAAACAGCTGAACATATAAAAATGGAAGTGGGTTCAGGTTTAGAAGAATTAGAAAGCCCTCCAGATGATTTACCGGTACAAGGGAGAGACCTCATAACTGGTAAACCTAAAGAAATTATGGTCAACTACAAAGAAATGGCTAGAGCCCTTGATAAATCAATCCTTAGAGTAGAAGATGCTATTATGGAAACTTTATCAAGAACTCCTCCTGAATTATCCGCGGATATATATAATACAGGCATATATTTAGCTGGTGGAGGTGCATTGCTTAGAGGGCTTGACCAAAGGATAAGTAGAAAAACTGGTTTACCTGTATTTATAGCTGATGATCCATTAAGAGCGGTTGTAAGAGGAACTGGAATAGCTCTTAAAAACATTGAAAAATTTGAAAATTTTTTAATAAAGTAGCATTAAAAAACTTTTAAAATTGCATAAATGTCTGTATTATCTAAGTTCTTATTAAAAAATAGCAGATTTTTTTTATTTTTATTTTTACAGACCTTAGCTCTAACATTTACTTTTAGTGAAAATATCTATCATAATTCAATATTAGAAAATAAAATTATTTCCTTTAAAGGAAGTATAGATTCTAAAATTTCTAATTTTAAATACTATTTCAATCTTAAACATGAGAATGATAGACTTTTAAAAGAAAATAATTATTACAGAAATTTATTTTTAGGTAAATCTAAAAAAATTAAGCCCGAGTATATTGAAATATTAGATTCTACAAAATATAAACAGAGCTATCATTACACCCCAGCTGATATAGTTTCAAATTCAATTAACAGAGTAAATAATTATTTAATAATTAATAAAGGTACTAGCCAAAATATCAAACCTGAAATGGGTGTGATTACATCCACTGGAGTTGTTGGTATGATTGTTAACTCAACTCCAAACTTTTCAAAGGTTATGTCTATATTAAATAAAAACACAAAAGTTAATGCTCGTTTAAGATCTAATAAATATTACGGAACTTTGTTGTGGGATGGTGAAGATTCTAGAATCATGAAACTATCTGACATACCTAAGTATGTAAATATAAACATCGGAGATACCATCGAGACTGATGGTAAATCGAGAATTTACCCAGAGGGTATTCTTATAGGTAGAATAAGTAGTAAAACTATTGACGATGAATCTGGCAACTGGGACATTTCCGTAGAATTATTTCAAGATATGGGCAATATTCAAAAAGTATATATAGTTAATAACATTGACAGAGAAGAAATTAAAAGTTTGATTGATACCATTCAATAAATGTTAAATAAATCTTTTATATATAATTTATTCATTATTCCTTTATTAATACTGGTTCAGGTTTTTGTATTTAATAATATGTATTTTACAATATCCAATCATAAATATATACCTATTATATATATAATTTGGATAATTTTTTTTCCCTATGGTAAATCAGATAAATTTTTCTTTTTAATATTTTGTTTTTTATTAGGTTTTGGAATTGATTGTTTTTTAGATACAGGAGGCGTAAATGCTTTCGCATCTGTACTAATTGGATATTTAAGAACCCCAATAATACTTTATATTTCTGATTTGAATAAAGAACTAAAACTATTAAGATTTTCAGACTTAAATATTATACAATTATTATTATACATTTTAATTTTAATTTTTATTCATCATTTCAGCTTGTTTTTGTTAGAAGTTTTTAAACTTAGTCAAATAATTTATGTGCTTAAAGAAACAGCAATTACTACTGTCTATTCTTTTATTTATATAATTATTTTCTATATTTTCTTTAAAAACAATTTTGAAAAATGAAAAAAAAACAAATTATAATATGGATATTAACAATATTCTCATTTATATTTATTATAAGAATAGCATATCTACAACTTTTAACTGAAAAATACAGACTAAACGCTGCTAATACATCTATTAAATCTGAATACCAAATTCCATTGAGGGGGTATATAATGGATAGAAATGGAAAAATTTTAGTAGGAAGTACACCTTCTTATGAATTAACATTCACAGAAATACAAATGGAGAAGGATTTTGATACTTTAAGCTTTTGTAAACTTGTAAATATTTCAAAAGAGGATTTTATCTTTAAAATCAATTCATTAAAAGCTAAAGGTGGTAAAAATTATTCTAAATTAGTTCCCTACACTTTTATAAAAGGTCTTAGCAAAGAAGATCTTGCTAGAATTCAAGAAAAACTTTTTAAATATAATGCTTTTTCAATTATTAGAACGCCAGAAAGAAATTATTTTGTTAAATCTGCTGGAAATATTTTAGGGTTTGTTAATGAAGTAAATCAAAAATATATAAAATCAGATTCAACATACTATTTACCAGGAAATCTTGCTGGTATGGCTGGAGTTGAAAAATCTTATGAAAAGGATTTAAGAGGAATTAAGGGAATTAAATATATTCAAAAAGATAGAAAATCAAGAAGTATAGGTTCCTATAAAGATGGTGAATACGATCAAAAAATGCAAACCGGAAAAGACATTACTCTCTCCATTGATTATGATCTTCAAGAATATGCTGAAAAATTATTAACCAACAAAAGAGGAGGAGTTGTTGCCATCGACCCAAACAATGGTGAAATACTTGCTATGGCATCTTCTCCAGTTATAGATCCATCTGTATTTATCGGTCGTGATAAAAATAAGCATATATATGCTTTACAAGTAGATTCTATAAATA
The DNA here is from genome assembly GCF_007845635.1 of Apibacter muscae. Taxonomy (GTDB): domain Bacteria; phylum Bacteroidota; class Bacteroidia; order Flavobacteriales; family Weeksellaceae; genus Apibacter; species Apibacter muscae. The sequence continues at coordinate 152,784 of NZ_SELG01000033.1, forward strand.
AACCTATGTACGATAGGGCTGTACAAGCCGCATATCCTCCTGGTTCAACCTTTAAATTAGTTAATGGTTTAGTAGCCATGCAAATGGGTGTTATTGATGAAAATACTACTTTTGTTTGTAAGCACGGTTTTCATTATGGAAATAGAAAAATTGCTTGTCATTGTGGATACTTTTATACACCTATTAAAATGGATAAAGCAATTCAAAAATCATGTAACAATTATTTTGCTGAAACCTATGTGAAAATTTTAAGTAAATATCCTAATGATATTGAAAAGAGCATCGATGAATGGAGTGATATTATGAAAAGCTTTGGGGTTGGAGACTATATGAACAATGATCTCGCTGTCGGAAGCAGGGGAAATATACCAGATGCTAATTATTATAATAAAAGATACGGGAAAGACAAATGGAATATTTATACTATAATTTCTAATTCTATTGGGCAAGGAGAAATTTTAGCCACTCCACTTCAAATTGCTAACTATACCGCTGCCATAGCAAATAGGGGTTTTTTCTTTACACCTCATATAGTTAAAGCCATAAATGGAACCCCAATATCAGATCCTAACTTCACTAAACCAAAATACACAAAGGTTGATCGAAAGTATTTTGATATAGTAAATGAGGGCATGGAATTAGTTGTTTTAAGCGGTACTGGACGTAGAATATATACAAAATCATTTAGCCAAGAAGGAAAAACTGGAACCTCACAAAATCCGCACGGTAGAGATCACTCTATATTTGTGTTAATTGCTCCCGCAGATAAACCTAAAATTGCAATAGCTGTTGTTGTTGAAAATGGGGGATTTGGGGGGACTTATGCAGGCCCCATAGCTTCTTTAGTTGCTGAAAAATATTTAACAGGAAATGTAGAGAGAAAATCCATGGAAGAAAGTATAATAAAAGCTAATTTCCAAAGTGAATATACTAGGCAATGGAATGATTATTTAAAAAGAATTGGTATGTATATACCACCTAATTTGCCTAATGAAGCTAAAGAGAAAATAAAAGAAATTCAACAAAATCGTGAAATTTCTTTTAAAGAAAGACAAAAACTAATTCATACAATTATAAATTCTAAAATGTCTTCATTTCCCGAAATAAATAAAATTAATTTAACTAATGAGTAAACTGTTCAGAGGATTAGATGGTCCCATGCTATTTTTATACTTATTAATTGCAATCTTTGGTTGCGTTAATATTTATAGCGTTGATAGCAATCTTGGACAGAAACAAATTTCATGGCTTATAGTATCTATAATTTTAGGACTATGTACATTTTTAGTAAGACCTAAATTTTTTGAAAATTTTTCAGGATTATTTTATATTTTAGGCATACTATTATTAGCAGGAGTGCTAGTATTTGGTTCAGATATCAACGGTGCTAAGGCTTGGTATAGAATTGGTGGTTTCAGCTTACAACCTGTGGAAATTTCAAAAATTTGCACAGCTCTAATGCTTGCCAATTACATTGGTTCTCCAAATTTTAATATAAAAAGTATACAATCCTTAATTGTTTCAACAATAATTATTGGATTCCCAATAATATTAATTCTGCTTCAGCCTGATGTAGGTTCCATACTAGTTTTCTTAGCTTACCTTATAGCTTTATATAGAGAAGGGCTTTCTGGATGGATTTTCATTATTGGGGGGTATTTTGCAATTATATTTCTAGCTTCTATTGCTATATCTTCATGGATAATTACTCTTATAATAGTTATTTTTATTGCTATCTCCATTTTATTATTGCGAAGAAAAATTAATTGGAGTCAACCCTTACATTTAATTTACATTGGAACATTTATTGTAATTTCCTCAGCTTTTAGCTTTTCTTCTTCATATATTTTTGAAAAACTACCTCAACATCAAAAAGATCGTATAATGGTCTTATACGAAGGAGAAGATATTCCTAAATATAGAAATAATATTGGGTACAATTTATACTTTTCTAAAACAGCTATTGGTTCCGGTGGTTTTTGGGGAAAAGGATATAAACAAGGAAGTGTTACTGCAGGAAGATTCGTACCGGAACAACAGACGGATTATATTTTTTGTACTGTAGGTGAAGAATGGGGGTTCGTAGGTAGTTGTATTTTAATAATGCTATATGCTCTATTAATTACTCGAATTTATTTTTTAGCAGAAAATCAAAAAGGTATATTTTCAAGAGTATTTGGCTATTGCTTAGCTTCCGTATTACTTATGCATTTTTTAATTAATATTGGAATGGTTATAGGACTTTTTCCTACTGTTGGTATTCCATTACCTTTTTTTAGTTACGGTGGCAGCTCCTTGCTAGGGTTTTCATTATTTGTATTTGTTTTTCTAAGGCTAAATTATTCTGATGCGAATAGACTAATTTAAAGTTAGCTAATAATAGACCATTGAAATTTATTTTTATAATTTTTTATAAAAAAATTTTTAATTGGCTCGTTTTTTATTAATTGAAGTTTGGGATCCTCTAATAATAAATGGTCTATATATGACTTAGAAAGACTTACTATATCTTTATCCTGTAACAAATTAATTTTTTTAAATTCAATATTCCCACTTTGTTGAGTCCCTAAAATATTTCCTGGACCTCTGATCTCTAAATCAGCTTCGGCTATCTTAAAACCATCATTAGTTTCACACATTGTAAGAATTCTTTTTTGAGCTTCTGGTGAAAGCTCTGATTTTATCATTAATATACAATATGATTGATCAAACCCTCTACCTACTCTCCCCCTTAATTGATGTAGTTGAGACAAACCAAATTTCTCAGCACTTTCGATGACCATTACAGTTGCATTAGGAACATTTACGCCCACTTCTATTACAGTTGTTGCTACCATAATCTGAGTTTCTCCATTTAAAAAACGATTCATTTCATAATCTCTATCTATCTTATTCATCTTACCATGAACTATACTTACTTGATATTCAGGCATAGGAAAAGATCTGGTTATACTCTCATATCCATCCATTAAATCTTTGTAATTTAAAACTTCACTTTCTTCAATTAATGGATAAACAAAATAAACTTGTCGCCCTATTTTAATTTGCTCCTTAACGAAACCAAAAACAGCTAATCGATCTGAATCCATTTTATAAAACGTTTTTATAGGTTTACGACCTTGTGGTAACTCGTCAATAATTGATACATCTAAATCGCTATAATAACTCATTGCTAAGGTTCTAGGTATTGGAGTTGCTGTCATGACTAAAATGTGAGGGGGAATCGTATTTTTTTTCCAAAGTTTTGATCGTTGCTCTACTCCAAATCTATGTTGTTCATCAACGATAGCTAAACTTAATTTTTTAAACTTTACCTTATCTTCTAATATTGCATGAGTTCCTAACAAAATATTAAGTTTCCCAGATTCTAAATCATTAAATATTTGCTTACGTTTAGCACTGGTAGTAGAACTAGTTAATAATTCTATAGTTATATCAAAATCTTTTAATAAGCTTACAATACTATTGTAATGTTGCGTAATTAAAATTTCAGTTGGTGCCAGCATACATGCTTGAAAATTATTATCCATAGCCAATAACATACATAATAAAGCAACTATTGTCTTTCCACTTCCTACGTCTCCCTGCAAGAGTCTATTCATTTGCACATTTTTTTTCAGATCGTTTCTAATTTCTTTTATAACTTTTTTTTGAGCACTGGTTAAAGGAAACGGTAAGTGATTAGTATAGAAATTATTAAAATAATTTCCAACTTTTGGGAAAGGTGTTCCGGGAATTGTTGATTTTCTGTACAATTTTTGTAAGCTAAGACCCAATTGAAAAAAAAATATTTCTTCAAATTTAATTCTATATTCAGCTTTTTGCAGATTTATATAATTTGTTGGAAAATGAATTTCTTGATAAGCTTCTACTCTACTAATCAATCTAAAATTTTTTATAATGGGTTCAGAAAAATTTTCAAAAATTTTAGATTTTAATTTATCTAATATTTCTTTGATTATTTTTTTTATAAAACGTTGATTTATTCCTCGTTTTTGAATTTTTAAAGAATTTGAATAAACAGGATCTAATGCAACATTTTTAAAATTAACCTCTGAAAATTTTTCAACTTCTGGATGTGCCATTGTTAACAAACCATTAAACTTATTAATTTTACCAAAAATTAACACTTCTACATTTAAAGGAATGCTATCCATAAACCAATTGGTATATTTAAACCATACCAATTCAATTTTGCCTGAGCTATCTTCAAAAATCGCACTTAATGTTTTCCTTTTCTTTAAAACTTTTTCTTTAATATCAATAATTCTTCCTTTTAATTGTATTTCAATCGTTGATGAATTATTTATTTGACTTACTAAATAAATTTTACTCTTATCAATATATCTAAAAGGAAAATAATTAAGAAAATCTTCACAAGTATAAATATTTAAATGACTTTTAATTAACTTGGCTTTCTCAGTACCTAGACCATTTAAGTATTCAATTGGCGTATTTAAAGATAATTCATCCATTTTACAAAAATAAAAAATCGGATTTTATTGTATATAAAATCCGATTAGAATAAAATTAGTTTATTTCCTTATTTTATTTCCTTGCTAATTTCAGATATTTTTGAAGATATTTTTAATATTTTATTATTGCTATCAACTAAAATTAAGGTTGGAGTACCTGATATATTTAATTCTTTTACAAATTGACTGTCCCAATACAATAAATCTGAATCATTCAACCATGGCAATTCTTTAATAGCATTTTTCCAATCATTTTCATCGTAATCAACGGCTAAACCAATGATCTCTCCTCCAGATTTTTTAAAATTCTCATAAAACTCTTTTACACGTGGCATTTCATGTTGACAATGTCCGCACCATGAAGCCCAAACAAGTATTAATTTATACTTATTTTTTAAATCATATAATGATGAATATTTTCCATTTAATTTACGAGTAAATTTAATATTAGGAACTTTTCCTCCTTCTTTAATAGAATTATTTACATAAATAACTTCCGATAATTCAGGAGTTATTTTACACGTTAAAGATTCTGCTTTTTTCATGTATTTTGTAAGCAAATCCTTCAATTCATAAGTGTTAAGAAAATTTATGGTTACAGCTAAAATATTTTGACCTCTATCTGTCTCAGTATCTACTTCATTGAGTAAATTCTCAATTGAATGATCAAATTTTTCTTGCCATTCGGCTTGTGTTTTTGAAGAAGAAGAAGCTAAAGAGGAGGAAATATTAAGATAATTGTATATTAGTGACTTTCCTAGCCCTGAAGTTTCAAAGTATTCTCCTGAATTTTTAAAATGATTTAGTAAAGAATTCAAAGATTTTTGAGTTGGATTTGCTTCAGAATCTTTTACTAATTTCATAGCCTCAACATAATAATTTAAAAAAGGATAATTATCAATATCAATTTTTTTAGTAGATGATATATTTGTAATTTCCTTATCTAATGATTTATAAAATTCATCTTTTGGATTGTACCAGTTTTTAATCAATTTTAATTGAGATAAAATATCTCCGTTTTTAATCTCATAATTAATAAAGTCTTTGTATTTATAATTTATTAAGTTTCCTGGGTTTGAAACTTCTAAATCACCATCAGCGGTTATTTCAGCCTGAAAATCTATATTTGAATTATCTGCAAGAAAAGAATAGTTTTTCTTAGCATCAAACAAAGACATTTCTACAACACCTGTATAATTTTCTTTCACAGGTAATGAAAATTTACCATTTGCATCCGTAGTAAGATTTCCTATAACAATACCATCTAAAGATTTATTTAATTTAATTATTACTCTTTTGTTAGGATAATTATTTATTGTTCCTTTAAAAGTGAATTGCGCATTTGCGAATATGCTTACAAATAAGCACCCTATTAATATTTTTTTCATAAAAAAAGCCTTGCTATAATTTAACAAGGCTAATTTATGAATTATAATTCTGTTTAAACTAATTTTTGTTTTCTGTATTTAACTATATAAATCATTAATGCCAGTACAGTTAGTAATAAGAATGGCACTACAAAGTCTATAGGTGTTTTGTCATAATCTTGTTCTCCAACGTCAAAAGGAGAAATCCCTACTGCTTCATTGGGGGTAGGTGGCGCACTTATTTCTGAATTTTCAATAACTATTTGTAGTGGTGTATAAGCAAAAGAATTTATATGTAATAAAACTATGAATATAAGAGCAAAAATTTTTCTCATCTTTTCTACTTTAAATTATTTAATTATTTAACTATTTTTTTAATGATTTTTTCACCTGTTATTGAATTAACTATAACAACCACATAAACTGATGAATAGCTATCAAAAATTGGTAATAAATAATCGATTTGTGTATTTACATTTTTCTCATTAGATATCAATTGCCCTACTACATTAAAAATAGTTATATCAGCTTTTTTCCAATTAGAATTAAACCTAACCTTGTAATCAGAACCTGACTTATATACTGAGGTTGAGTTAATAGTATTCGAATTATTAAGTGAATTATTATTATCATCTACAACTGTATCATTTATGATATTATCATCATTTGTAACTTCCTCGCTAGAAATTAATCCGCTATCTGACCAAAAGATCTCAAATCTATCATTAGTAGAATCTTCAAGATTCACAGAGTATGTAAAGTTTTGATCGATTTCTTTTACTATATTGGTAGCTTTATCATGAAAATAAAATTTAGCATCTGGGTTTGGATAATTAGTTTCATTCATAGATAATGGAACTTGATTTAATCTTAATTCAGAGGTAAATGTAAACCTTTTACCCTTATCTTCCCCAGATATATTAACACCTACCGGTATTGCAACCTTTGAAGAGGCAACATTCATAGTGTTAATATATAACTTTGAATTTTCAAATCCTGGATTAATTCCACCTTCTTTAGATTCTGGAATTGTATATACACTTGTAAACACATCTCCGTCAAATGGCAAACTTGCTTCAACATCATTAAATTGTCCAGTAGTAAATTCATCTGCTGTAGCTAAATAGGTGTTAGAAATCTTATCTTCAACCGACATAATCAAATTTAGTTGATATAAATCTTCAACTTGTGAACTTGAAAATGAACTAACTTTTGTTTTACTTGCTGCAGTTACAGTACTAGAAATAGGTTTTTTAGGATAATCAAAGGTTTGAGCTAAACTAGCATTTTGTGAAAATAAATCCAAATTAGTTTTATTATTTTCTGGATTAGTTTTTATGATAAATGTAGACATTGGAGGTATAATAGTAACTTGATCAATATCTCCAGTTAATTGTCCACCAACTGTACGAGTTACTAGATAAAAAAGTGCATCTTCTCTTGAATTAGCTTGAGAGTACACGGTCACACCTCTTGATACAGCTGCACCTATCATTCCATCAAAATTATTAGTCAAAGTTGCTAAATTTAAGTTTGAAGTATAGGGATTAGTGGCATATAAAATATTATTTGCAAAACCAACTTTTTCTAATTCCTCGTTAGTAGTAGTTGCAGAAAATTTATTACCTGGAGTTTCAAGTTCTTTTAAAGCAAACGGATCTTCCAAATACGTGTAGTAACGCACTCCGTATGCAGATTCTCTTATCCCATTTCCAAAATTGTAATTCTCTACAATCTGATAGGGTAATGAATTAGGAATATTTTCTTTTTGTCCTGCCACATATGGAATTCCTTTAAAGTTAGTTACACCAGTAAAAGAGCTAGGATTAACACCTTTAAAAATTTCACTTCTAACGATATATCTTTTACCTAACTCTAAATGCGATTGATTTTTATCATATGGATCCCAACGAAGTCGGTTATTATAGTTCCATACAAATAAAGGATGAGAATTCCACAATTGTGACTTATTGTAGCAATAAGCCCTAGCACCTTCTTGCCATGGAGGTGCACATGGCAAAGAAGGAGGAGTAACATTATCATTTCCCGTAATGTCTTTCGTTAACTGGCTAAAAGTATAATTTACAAAAGGGACACCAAAATTTATTTGAGATTTTTGAGCAGTTAATTCATCAGTTATTCTTTCCAATAAATTCTTTTGGACTGTTATCTCTTTAGTATCACCAGCATCTGCCTTAGAACCTGCTGCTGTTGCTGATTTTATAATTAATTGCCCATAGTTGGAGGTATCTGTATATGTTAATACAAACTTATCTGCCGAAGAAGAAGTAATAGTGCCTCCGGAAATTTCAATATTACCTTCATTGGTAAATACTCCGGACGTATTAGAAACCTTCACATCTCCAGTACTATAAACAAGAGTATTAGGACTTACATAAACCGAAGCTCCATTCGTAGAAGTTATTTGCGCCTCTACAAAAATAGAACCTAATAAAAGCAAGGGTATAAATTTTATTTTCATTTACTAAATATTTATTTTTAATATGTTATAAAAAAGTAAAAAATATTTTTATGCAAATCTAATAAAAAAAAACTTCAATTTACTTTTTTTTTAAGTGTTTATTTTTATCTGTTTCACCAAATTAACATATTTATCCTTGTCTATAAAAATTTCTTTTTCACTATTATCTATATTATAACTAATCTCTGAAAATAATTTTTCTGAAATACTTCTTAAACCTCTTGCACCAAGTCCTAAAATTTCAGTTTCTGCAACAATTTCTCTTAAAACATCGTCAGAAATTTTTATATCAATTCCATCTAAAGCAAATAAGGCTTTGTATTGCTTTATGATGGCATTCTTAGGCTCTGTTAAAATTTGCAACATTGCTTGGCTATCTAAAGGTTCTAAGCTTGTTACTACAGGAAAACGCCCTAAAAGTTCAGGAATTAAACCATAATTTTTTAAATCTAAAGCATTAATTCGAGATAATATTTCTTTATTATCTAAGTTACTAGATTTATCTTTTGTAAAACCAATAACACTTTTATTTAATCGATTTGATATTATTCGTTCGATACCCGAGAAAGCTCCTCCAGCTATAAACAAAATGTTTTGAGTGTTTACTTGTATATATTTTTGGTCTGGATGTTTTCTTCCTCCTTGAGGCGGAACGTTTATAACACTACCTTCTAACAATTTCAATAATGCCTGTTGAACACCCTCTCCAGAAACATCTCTAGTTATACTTGGATTATCACTCTTTCTACTTATTTTATCAATTTCATCAATAAAAACAATCCCTTGTTCAGCTTTTTCAACATTATAATCGGCGGCTTGTAATAATCTGGTTAATATACTTTCAACATCTTCTCCCACGTAACCAGCCTCGGTAAGCACCGTAGAATCAACTATGGTAAATGGTACCTCCAGCAATTTTGCTATTGATTTTGCTAATAAGGTTTTCCCTGTTCCTGTTTGCCCAACCATTAAAATATTTGACTTTTCTATCTCAACTTCTTTATTTAACTCTAAAGAGTGCTTTAATCTTTTATAATGATTATATACGGCTACTGATAATTGTTTTTTTGCTTCTTCTTGACCTATGACATATTGATCTAAAAATTTTTTTATTTCTTTGGGTTTTTGTTCTTTAAATTCAAAATCTTGCTTTTTGGCCTGTGTTTGATCTTGAATAAGTATATTATGTGCTTGTTCTATACAATCATTACAAATATGACCATTTAAACCAGCTACTAATAACTGAACTTCAGATTTTTTTCTACCGCAAAATGTACATGTTTCATCCATAATTAATTATCGCTAAAAATTAGTTTAAAAAATAAGGTTTCAAAAAATATATTTTTGAAACCTTATTATATTCTAATATATATTGAACAACTTAAATTTATTTGTATAATGATTTTTTAACAGCCTTAACTACTTCAGAAGCTTTTGGATACCACTCGTTAAACAAAGGTGCTGAATAAGGCGCAGAGGTATCTGCAGTAGTAATTCTTTTAATAGGTGCGTCTAAATAATCAAAAGCTTTCTGCTGAATCATATAAGCAATTTCACCAGCGATTGAAGCAAAAGGCCATTCCTCAATCAACAATACGAGTCTGTTTGTTTTTTTTACTGATGTTATAATTGTATCATAATCCAACGGTCTTATCGTTCTTAAATCAATAACTTCCGCATGAATATTTTCTTTTTCCAATTCTTCTGCAGCTTGTAATGCTACTTTCATTATTTTCCCAAAAGAAACTATGGTGACATCTGATCCTTCTTTTTTAATATCAGCCACACCTATTGGCAACAAATATTCATCTTCTGGAATTTCCATTTTGTCTCCATACATCTGCTCTGATTCCATAAATATGACAGGATCATTATCTCTAATCGCAGATTTCAACAAACCTTTTGCATCATAGGGATTGGATGGTACAATAACTTTTAAACCTGGACAATTTGCAAACCAGCTTTCAAATGCTTGTGAATGAGTAGCACCCAATTGCCCCGCAGATCCTGTTGGACCTCGAAAAACTATGGGAACATTCCACTGTCCTCCAGACATTTGATATATCTTAGCCGCATTATTTATAATTTGATCTATGGCAACCAATGAAAAGTTGAAAGTCATATACTCAACAATAGGGCGACATCCGTTCATTGCTGCGCCAACGCTTATACCGCTGAATCCGCTTTCAGCTATAGGGGAATCAATAACTCTTTTAGGTCCAAATTCATCTAACATACCTTTGGAAGCTTTGTATGCTCCATTATAATTTGCTACTTCTTCACCTATTAAGAAAATTGAAGAATCTCTTCTCATCTCCTCACTCATAGCTTCACAAACCGCTTGTCTAAATTGAACTTCCTTCATTATTTTAAAATATTATTTGTAACAAAAGTACAAAAATTCATATATAAATCTAAATTATTTATTGCGCTTTTAACTATCTTAAAAATTTAATTTCTTTTTCCAAAAATTGATAACTTTTGGCTTATTTATTCCATGACAGCCAAAAGGTAATTCATTGTTATTTAATTTCAAAGCTAATTTAGGCTTTCTATCTATGGCAAATTTTAAACTTATAGGATAATCAGGAATTTTAAAATCTGACATATATTTAGTTACCTCTATAGACCAAAATACATCTTCATTATAGGGATAAACTTCAATCTCTCTTTTTAATTCTTCTACAATTTTTAAACTTGACTCAACTTTTCTCAATGAAAATCCTCCATTGCCTGTTTTATACCATATAAGATATTTTTTGCTATTTTATTTCTTTTTAATTTTGGCTAATATATTTGAAGTAAATATCCAAGGAGCTCCTATATAATCGTATCCTTGATTACACCAATTTAATAGTTCATCTTTAAAAACATAACAATCAAGCTGATATATTAATATATAATCTAAATATTTAAATCGCTGATAAAAATCTACAGATAGCAGTAATCTATTATAACCTTCGACACTTTCAAAATAAAAATTATCAAAACCTTCTTTTTCAATATTATTTGAGCCTTTTAATTCAAAATATTTAGGCAGATTTAGTGAAATTGGATGTATTAAAACAATAGTATAATTTTTAAAAACATTTAAACATCGATCTAATGAAAATTTCTCAAGAGAATCTAATTCAGTTTTATAAATAGGAATAATTATTTTTACTTTCATAATATATTCAAAAATATAAATTAATTTTTATTTATAATTATTTATAAATTTTAAATTTGCTTAAAAGATTTATTTTAAATAGTATGCTACAAATTTCCTTTATAAAAGAAAATAGAGATAAAGTTTTGAATGGTTTAAAGAAAAGAAATTTTAATAATTTATCTCTTATTGATGAAATTATTCAATTGGATGATTCTAGAAAAAAAATAAAATTTAATTTGGAAGCCCAACTCGCTGAGTTAAATCATATATCTAAACAAATTGGAATCTTAATTAAACAACAAAAATTAGATGAGGTTGAATCTTTGAAATCTAATACTTTAAAATTAAAAGATTTAACTAAAGAATTGCAGCATGAATTAAATAATATTGAAGACACTATATTAAAACATCTCTACGAAATTCCGAATATACCCAACAGTTTAGTTCCAGAAGGTACTAGTGAACAAGATAACCTGGAAATTTATAAGCACACAGCTAATTATAATTTAATACCGAATTGCTTACCTCATTGGGATTTGGCTAAAAACTATAACTTAATTGATTTTGAATTAGGTGTAAAAATTACCGGAGCAGGTTTTCCTGTTTATATAGGTAAAGGTGCACGTTTGCAAAGAGCCTTAATACAATATTTTTTAGATAAAAATTCTGAAGCAGGCTATACAGAAATTGTACCGCCTTTTGTTGTTAATGAAACTTCTGCTTATGGTACTGGTCAATTGCCAGACAAAGAAGGACAAATGTATTTTATAAATGAAGATCACTTATATTTAATTCCAACTTCTGAGGTACCTGTAACAAATATTTACAGAAATGAATTATTAGATAATACTGAATTGCCTATAAAATTAACTGCATATTCTCCATGTTTTAGAAGAGAAGCTGGATCTTATGGAAAAGACGTTAGAGGTTTGAATCGTCTCCATCAATTTGAAAAAGTTGAAATTGTTAGGATTGAAAAACCTGAAAATTCTTATTCTGCTTTAGATGAAATGGTTGAACATATAAAAACAATACTTGAATCTTTAAATTTAACTTATAGAATTTTAAGGTTATGTGGAGGAGATTTAGGTTTCACTTCTGCAATAACTTATGATTTTGAGGTATGGTCTGCCGCACAAGAGAGATGGTTGGAAATTAGTTCTGTCTCCAATTTTGAAACTTATCAGGCTAATCGTTTAAAATTAAGATACAAAACAGAAGGCAAGAATCAACTTTGCCATACTCTTAATGGATCTTCATTAGCTCTTCCAAGAGTTTTAGCTGCTATTTTAGAAAATTTTCAAACCCATGAAGGTATTGTCATTCCAGAAGTGTTAGTACCTTATACTGGTTTTAACATAATCAATTAAATATTAAACTAATGATAATTAGCGAAATTCAGCAAGAAATTATTGATGAGTTTAATTCTTTTGATGATTGGCAACAACGTTACGAATATATCATTGAATTAGGTAAATCTTTAAAAGGTATGAATGTTGAAGATAAAACAGAAGATAAACTTATTCAAGGTTGTCAATCTCAAGTTTGGTTAGACGTTACCAAAAATGATAACAAATTATTTTTTGTTGCAGATTCTGATGCTATTTTACCTAAAGGAATTTTAGCTTTGTTAGTAAAAATATATTCCGGGCAACCCATTACTGATATTCTTAAATCTGATGAAAATTTTATTCAAAAAATAGGATTACAAGAATTTTTATCTCCTACCCGTGCGAATGGTTTACTAGCTATGATTAAAAAAATAAAATATTACGCTATTGTATATTCCATTAAACATGAGTAATTTAAAAAAAAGATTACTTGTTTTTAGATTTTCAGCAATGGGGGATGTAGCAATGACAGTTCCTGTTCTAAAAGAATTAGCTCTAAAAAACTTAGATTTGGAGTTAATCATTATATCTAGAGATTTATATAAACCTTTTTTTGAATCTATACCAAATTCAGTTTTTGTAGGTGTAGATTTTAACAATTATAAAGGAGTTTTAGGATTATTTAAGCTTTCTAGAATTTTAAAAAAATACAAGGCTGATGCAATTGTTGATCTGCACAATGTTTTAAGAACTAAAATATTAAAATTTTTCCTTAGGCCTTACATCAAAACTCAAATTACAGTAAACAAAGGAAGAAATGAAAAAAAATTGCTCGCTTCTAATAAATATAAAATTCTGAAACCTTTAAAATCTATGCATGAAAGATATGCAGATGTATTTAGGAAATTAGGATTTAATCTAACATTATCCCATAAACTGAATAGCGATATTATAAAAAAAAATAAACATATTGGTATTGCTCCTTTTGCTAACTATAAAGAGAAAATGTATACCCTTGATAGGATGAAAAAAATATGCTTATATCTAGCTAATAAGAACTATAAAATTTATCTTTTTGGAGGAGGAACAAATGAATCTAATATTCTAAAAGAATGGAGCGATACAAATTCATATATACATTCTTTAGCTGATAATTGCTCCATAAAGGAACAAATGGAGATAATGAAAAATCTAGAATTTATTATTACTATGGATTCAGCTAATATGCATATCGCCTCAATTGCTGGAACTAGAGTAATTTCTATATGGGGTGCAACTCATCCATTTGCTGGATTTCTAGGATATGGTCAAAAAATTGAAGATGTTATTCAAATTGATTTATCTTGCAGACCTTGCTCAATATATGGAAATAAGTCTTGCCTAAGAAAAGATATCGCGTGTATGAACTACATAGACGAAAAAACTATTTTAAGCAAAATTTTAAATAAATAAAAAAGAAGATTTTTATAAAATCTTCTTTTTTATTTATTTATGCTATTAATACTCTTATTTATCAGTTGAATTTACTTCTTTATTTTCAAGATTTAAATCATCTTGTTCATCAGATGTTACTTCATTTACTGTTTCAGTATCAACTTTTTTTGTTGTTGATGCTCTACGACCTCTTCTTGTTGTCTTTTTAGAAGTATCACCAGAATTATAAATTTCATTAAAATCAACCAATTCTATTAATGCAGTATCAGCAGCATCTCCTAAACGAAACCCTGTCTTAATAATCCTAGTGTATCCGCCATTTCTAGAAGAAATTTTTGGAGCAATTTCTCTAAATAACTCAGTAACAGCTTCTTTATCTTGAAGATAACTAAATGCAAGTCTTCTATTAGGTGTTGTATCCTCTTTGGACTTTGTTAAGATTGGTTCAATGAAAACTCTTAGTGCTTTAGCTTTCGCTAATGTTGTATTAATTCTTTTATACTTGATAAGAGATACAGCCATATTAGAAAGCATTGCTTTACGATGAGAGGCCGTTCTCCCTAAATGATTAAACTTTTTTCCGTGTCTCATAATTTCCTTATTATTCTACGTCTAATTTATATTTTGAAACATCTAACCCAAAAGTGAGATTTTTAGAATAAACTAAATCTTCTAATTCGGTTAAAGATTTTTTTCCAAAGTTTCTAAACTTCATTAAATCTGATTTAGTAAATGAAACCAACTCACCTAAAGTTTCAACTTCAGCCGCTTTAAGACAATTTAAAGCTCTAACAGATAGATCCATATCAACAAGTTTAGTTTTTAACAACTGTCTCATATGTAGAGCCTCTTCATCATAAGTATCTGACGAAGCAACAATATCTGCCTCAAGAGTTATTCTCTCATCTGAGAAAAGCATAAAGTGATTGATCAAAATTTTAGCTGCTTCAGTTAATGCATCTTGAGGTGCTATTGAACCATCCGTTTGAATATCCAAAACCAACTTTTCATAATCTGTTCTTTGTTCTACACGATAATCCTCTATACTATAACTAACATTTCTTATTGGAGTATATATAGAGTCTATAGCTATGGTTCCAATTGGTGAATGGTTAGATTTATTTTGCTCAGCAGGAACATATCCTCTACCTTTACTTATCGTGAAGGTAATGTTAAAATTAACAGATTTATCCATGTGACATATCACCAAATCAGGGTTTAGAACCTGATATGAAGAAATGAACTTACCTAAATCTCCAGCAGTTAATTCAGTTTTACCTGAAATCGAGGCTGTAGCTGTTTCATTTCCTCCTTTATTGATCTGATTTTTAAATCTAACTTTCTTTAAATTCAATATGATTTCAGTTACATCCTCAATAACTCCAGGAATGGTTGAGAATTCATGCTCTACACCCTCTATTTTTATAGAGGTTAATGCAAAACCTTCTAAGGAAGATAATAACACTCTTCTCAAAGCATTTCCAACAGTCAATCCAAATCCAGGCTCTAATGGTCTAAATTCAAATCTTCCTTTGAAATCATCAGATTCAATTAAAATTACCTTATCAGGTTTTATAAAGTTTAAAATTGCCATATAAATTTTAGCTAATTTTTATTTTTTATTTAGAATATAATTCGACAATCAATTGTTCTTTGATGTCTTCTGGAATTTGAATTCTTTCAGGAGCAATTTTAAATTCACCCGATAGTTTTTCATCATTCCAAACTAACCAATCGTAAGTTTTATGAGAATTATTAGTTAATGCATCTTTAATAACTTGCAATGACTTTGATTTTTCTCTAACCCCTATAACATCTCCAGGATTTAATAAATAAGAAGGAATATTTACAATTTCTCCATTAACGGTAATATGTTTATGAGAAACTAATTGACGAGATCCTGCTCTAGTGTTTGATAAACCTAATCTATAAACTACATTATCTAACCTAGATTCGCAAAGTTGTAGCAAAACTTCCCCTGTAATCCCTTTACTTCTTTGAGCTTTATTGAAAAGATTTAAAAACTGTCTTTCTAATATACCATAGGTATATTTTGCTTTCTGTTTTTCAGCTAACTGAATTGCATATTCAGATTTTTTAGCTCCTCTTCTTTTATTCGGACCGTGTTGTCCTGGAGGGTATTTTCTTCTTTCAAAATACTTATCTTCCCCATAAATAGCCTGCCCGAATTTTCGTGCTATTTTCGTTTTTGGACCAATATATCTTGCCATTAAATATAAATTAATTAAATTAGTAATTAAACTCGTCTTCTTTTAGGAGGTCTACATCCATTATGTGGAATTGGTGTTACATCTACAATTTCACTTACTTCAATACCAGAATTATGGATGGTTCTTATCGCTGATTCTCTACCAGCTCCAGGACCTTTAACAAAAACTTTAACTCTTTTTAATCCTAATTCAAATGCTACTTGTGAACAATTTTCTGCAGCCATTTGAGCTGCATAAGGAGTATTCTTTTTAGAACCTTTAAATCCCATTTTCCCAGCTGAAGCCCAAGAAATAACTTCACCATTTTTATTAGTTAGAGAAATGATGATATTGTTAAATGAAGCCTGAATATGAGCCTCACCTACTGCTTCAATCTTAACTTTTCTTTTTTTAGTTGTTTTTGATGCTGTTTTTGCCATGTTATGAATTATTATTTAGTGGCTTTTTTCTTATTAGCTACAGTTTTTCTTCTACCTTTTCTAGTTCGTGAATTATTTTTAGTTCTCTGTCCTCTAAGAGGTAAACCTAATCTGTGTCGAATTCCTCTTTGACAACCAATATCCATTAAACGTTTAATATTTAATTGGATTTCAGAACGTAACTCTCCTTCAACTTTCACATTTTCAGAAATAAATTTTCTGATGGAATTTATTTCATCATCGTTCCAATCGGAAACTTTTTTATCCTCACTAATTCCTGCATCTTTTAAAATTTTTGCTGCAGTACTTTTACCGATACCATATATATAAGTAAGCCCTATAACTCCTCTTTTATTTTTTGGTAAATCTACACCGGATATTCTAGCCATAGTATTAACCTTGTCTTTGTTTTAATTTAGGATTTTTTTTATTAATAATGTATAAACGTCCTTTACGTCTAACAACTATATCATCTGAACTTCTTTTCTTAAGTGATGCTCTTATTTTCATTTTATTATTTTTTAATATCTAAATGTTATTCTACCTTTGGATAAATCATAAGGAGACATTTCTAACCTTACTTTATCCCCAGGTAATAATTTAATATAATGCATTCTCATTTTTCCAGAAATATGAGCAGTTAAAATATGCCCATTCTCTAACTCAACTCTAAACATTGCATTGGATAATGCTTCAATAATTGTTCCGTCTTGCTCTATATGTTTTTGTTTTGCCATATTTTAATCAATGTATGATTAACTTCTACTTAATCTTGATTGCATTAATCCATCGTAATGATGATTTAATAGATAAGTATTAATTTGTTGAACTGTATCTAACATTACACCCACCATTATAAGCAATGATGTACCTCCAAAAAATAAAGCAAATTGATCTGTAGCAGTAAGTCCAACAATTTTAACAATAGCCGGTAATATAGCTATCAAAGCTAAAAAAATTGCCCCTGGTAAAGTTATTTTTGAAAGAACATCATCTAAGTAATCTGCCGTTTCTTTTCCGGGTTTAACTTTTGGAATTAGTCCACCATTTCTTTTAAGATCATCCGCCATCTGATTCACAGGAATTGTTATAGCTGTATAAAAGAATGTAAATACTATAATTAAAATAGAAAACAATAGATTATACTGCCAGCTAAAAACTTGACTAAAACCTGCCCAGAAAGAATTAGTAGTTGATTCCGATCTAACTAGTAATCCTGGGATAAACATTAGAGCTTGAGCAAATATTATTGGCATAACTCCTGCTGCATTTACTTTTAATGGTATATATTGCCTAGCAGCTTGTGTAATCGAACGTAATGAACCTGATTTAGTTCTACTAACATATTGAACAGGTACTTTTCTAACCGCAACAGTTAACATAATGCATAAAACAATTACAAAAAGCCAAACAATAACCTCAGCAAAGATCATAATCAGTCCCTTACCAGTATTTCCCATTTGAACACCTATTTCCTGAACAAAAGCTGTAGGAAAACCAGCCAAAATACCAACCATAATTAGTATAGAGATACCATTTCCTATTCCCTTATCCGTTATTTTTTCACCCATCCACATGGCAAAAATAGTTCCAGAAATTAATATAAAAATACTTGGAATCCAAAACAAAAGTATATTATTAGGATCAACCAAGTATGCAGATCGGAAACTATCCACAGGCAAGAAAACTTGAGTTATAGAGGTTAAATAAGCTGGTGCTTGTATTAAACAAATTAATATTGTTAGCCATCTTGTGATTTGGTTAACAGTTTTACGCCCACTTTCACCTTCTTTTTGTAATTTTTGAATATATGGTATTGCTAGCCCCATAAGTTGAACTACAATAGAGGCGGATATATAAGGCATAATACCTAAAGCAAGGATGGACGCTTTACTAAAAGCACCACCAGTAAAAGATGATAATAGTGTTAATAAACCTGTTGCTTGTTTATTGCCTCCATTTTCTTCATAAGCTTTTAAAACGTTTCCTACTTCCACCATATTGATTGCAGGCAAAGTAACATGTGTACCAAGCCTGTAAACCAATATTAATAAAAATGTAAAAACAATTTTGTCTCTTAATTCTTTTATACTCCAGATATTTTTTAATGTCTGTATAAATCCTTTCATACCCTATTATAAAATATTAGCTTTTCCTCCAGCTTTTTCAATAGCTTCAAGAGCAGATTTAGTGTATTTATCTACACTAATCGTAATTGATGATTTTAACTCTCCTCTACCTAAAATTTTAACTAAATCTTTTTTTGAAGCTAATCCATTCTGAACTAATATTTCTTTAGTGATCTCGTTAGAGATTTTATTGTTATCGATTAGAGATTGAATAGTATCTAAATTAATTCCTACGTATTCTTTTCTATTGATATTTTTAAAACCAAATTTGGGTAGTCTTCTTTGTAAAGGCATTTGACCTCCTTCAAAGCCGATTTTATCTTTGTGTCCTGAACGAGATTTGTCTCCTTTATGTCCTTTTGTAGAAGTACCTCCTTTACCACTACCCTGACCTCTACCTAGTCTTTTACTATTATGTGTAGAACCTTCAGCAGGTCTTAACGTATGTAAATTCATAATTTTTTTTATTCTTCAACAGTTACTAAATGTTTTACAACTGCAACCATTCCCATTATCTGAGGTGTCACATTATGCTCAACCGTTTTATTTAACTTTGTTAAACCTAAAGCCTCTAAAGTCAATTTTTGGTTTTTAACTCTTTTAATTGGGCTTCTTTTTA
The DNA here is from genome assembly GCF_007845635.1 of Apibacter muscae. Lineage (GTDB taxonomy): Bacteria > Bacteroidota > Bacteroidia > Flavobacteriales > Weeksellaceae > Apibacter > Apibacter muscae. Next base: position 172,422 of record NZ_SELG01000033.1, read on the forward strand.
AAGTTATTTTTATCGTTGCTGCCATATTCTTAACCTTTAAATACTTTAGAAATTGAAATCCCTCTCTGTCTTGCTATTACATCTGCACTTCTAAGATTTAGTAATGCTTTAACGGTAGCTTTTACCACATTGTGTGGATTGGATGAGCCTTTAGATTTTGACAAAACGTCTTTAATCCCAGCAGATTCCAATACGGCACGTACTGCACCACCTGCTATAAGCCCTGTACCATGTGAAGCTGGACGTATAAATACATTAGCACCACCATAGCGAGCTGTTTGCTCATGAGGTAAAGAACCGTTCAAGATTGGAACTCTAACTAGATTTTTTTTTGCATCTTCAATGGCTTTAGCTATTGCACTTGCAACCTCTTTAGATTTACCTAATCCAAAACCAACAACTCCTTTTTCATCTCCTACAACTACAATTGCAGAAAAACCAAAGGCTCTACCACCTTTAGTAACCTTGGTTACTCTTTGTACACCTACTAAGCGATCTACAAGTTCTAAACCACCGGGTTTTACTCTTTCAATATTTTTTATTCCTAACATGATTTACTACAGATTAAAAATTTAAACCTTCTTCTCTAGCTCCATCGGCTAAAGCTTTAACTCTTCCATGATACAAAAATCCGTTCCTATCAAAAACTACAGTATTTACACCAGCTGTTTTAGCTTTTTTAGCCAATTCTTTACCCACCAATGTAGAAATTTCAGTTTTAGTTCCTTGTTTCCCAGAAATTTCTTTTTCTCTAGAAGAAGCGAAAGCTAAAGTTTTACCTGTATTATCATCGATAAGTTGAGCATATATTTCTTTGTTACTTCTATATACAGATAATCTTGGTTTATCTGCTGTTCCGAATATATTTTTACGAACTCTCCTTTTAACTCTTATTCTTTTTTCTTTTTTAGTCAATGCCATAACACTTTTTTTTATGCAGATTTACCTGCTTTTCTTCTAATTTGTTCACCTACAAATCTAATACCTTTTCCTTTATATGGTTCAGGCTTACGTAAAGATCTTATTTTAGCACAAACCATACCTAATAAGTGTTTATCATATGAAGATAAAGTAATGATAGGATTCTTACCTTTTTCTGTTAAAGTTTCAACTTTAATTTCAGTAGGTAGATCAAATACTACAAGGTGAGAAAAACCGAGAGCTAATTCTAATCTTTGACCTTGATTAGAAGCTCTATATCCAACACCAACCAATTCTAGTTTTTTTGTAAAACCTTCTGAAACTCCTATCACCATATTATTAATCAAAGCACGATATAAACCATGTAATGATCTATGTTCTTTAGCATCTGATGGTCTTTCAACTGTTACTTGAGCATCTTCAATTTTCAAAGTTATTCCTCCTACTAATTCCTGTTTAAGCTCGCCGTTCTTCCCTTTTACTGTTACTACATTATCTTTATAATCTAAGGTAGCACCTGTAGGAATATTTATAATTGCTTTTCCTATTCTTGACATTTCTTCAAATTTTTAGTAAACATAACATATAACTTCCCCACCTACATTCTCTTGACGTGCTTTTTTATCCGTCATCACTCCCTTAGAAGTCGATATTATAGCGATCCCTAAACCGTTCAATACTCTTGGAAGTTCCTTAGAACCAGAATATTTTCTTAATCCTGGTTTAGAAGCTCTCTCTATACATTTTATTGCTGATAAGTTTGTAAGTTTATCATATTTCAAAGCAATTTTAATCTTACCTTGAACCTTATCATCTTCAAACTTATAGTTAAGAATATAACCTTGATCAAAGAGAATTTTTGTAATTTCTTTTTTAATTTTTGAAGCAGGTATTTCAACTACCTTATGACCTGCTCTTGTAGCATTCCTTACTCGTGTTAAGTAATCTGCAATTGGATCTGTAACCATATTTATTTAATTTTAGAGTATAGAAATAAAATTCTACTTTTAAAATCTATATTTATTAATTTATATTACCAGCTGGCTTTTTTTACTCCTGGTATTAAACCATCATTAGCCATTTCTCTAAAAGTCACCCTAGATATACCAAATACTCTCATATATCCTCTTGGCCTACCAGTTAATTTGCATCTATTATGCAATCTAACTGGAGATGAATTTTTAGGTAACTTTTGTAAAGCTTCATAATCTCCTGCCTCTTTTAAAGCTTTTCTTTTATCAGCGTATTTTGTTGATAACGCTTCTCTTTTGCGCTCACGCGCTTTCATTGATTCTTTAGCCATAAATATTTAATTCTTTTTAAAAGGCAATCCAAAATGGGTTAATAGTGCTTTAGCTTCTTTATCCGTGCTTGCACTAGTTACAAAAGTAATATCCATACCTTGGATTTTCTTCACTTTATCAATATTAATTTCAGGAAATATAATTTGTTCAGTAACTCCTAAGGTATAATTACCTCTACCATCAAATCCTGAATTTTTAATTCCATTAAAATCTCTAACTCTTGGTAAAGCAGAAGAAACTAGCCTATCCAAAAACTCATACATACGATCACCTCTTAAAGTTACCATAGCACCAATTGGCATGCCTTTTCTTAGTTTAAATCCTGCTTCATCTTTTTTAGAGATGCAAGGTACTGCTTTTTGTCCTGAAATCAAAGTTATTTCTTCAACAGCATAATCAACAATCTTTTTATCTGCTGTTGCAGAACCTAGTCCTTGACTTATTACTATTTTTTGTAATTTAGGTACTTGCATAACAGATTTATATCCAAACTCCTCTTTTAAAGCAGATTTGATTGTTTCGTTATATTTTTTTTTGGGTCTTGCTATATATTGCATAATTATTCTAAATCTTATTAAATTAAATAGCTTCTCCTGATTTAACAGCAATTCTAACTTTTTTACCTTCCTCTATTCTATAAGAAATTCTAGTTGGTTTACCTGATTTAGGATCTAACAAAGCTAGATTTGAAATATGGATAGTAGCTTCTTTTTCAATAATACTTCCTTGAGGATTTTCTGCAGAAGGTTTTTTATGTTTTTTTACGATATTTACACCTTCAACGATTGCTCTATTCTTTTCAGGATACACAACTAATACATTTCCTTGCTTGCCTTTGTATGCGCCAGCTAAAACTTGTACCTTATCTCCTTTTTTTATTTTAATCTTTGTCATTACATTAAATTTGGATTATAATACTTCAGGAGCTAAAGATATAATTTTCATATACTCTTTATCACGCAATTCTCTAGCAACTGGACCAAAAACACGTGTTCCTCTCATTTCTCCTGCTGTATTTAATAAAACACATGCGTTATCATCAAAACTTATATAAGAACCATCTTTTCTTCTAACAGATTTTTTAGTTCTTACAACCACTGCCTTAGAAACTTGCCCCTTTTTAGCATTTCCTGAAGGAGTAGCATCTTTAATAGTAACTACAATTTTATCTCCTACTGAAGCGTATCTTCTTTTAGATCCTCCTAAAACTCTGATAACTAAAGCTTCTTTTGCTCCTGTGTTATCTGCAACTTTTAATCTTGATTCTGTCTGTAGCATTTTTAAATTATTTAGCTCTTTCCAATATTTCTACTAACCTCCATCTTTTATTTTTACTCAAAGGACGTGTTTCCATAATGCGTACAGTATCTCCTTCGTTACACTCATTTTTTTCATCGTGAGCAGTATATTTCTTAGTTTTTAAAACGAACTTTCCATACATAGGATGCTTCATTCTAGTTGTTTCACTAATAACAACTGTCTTATCCATTTTATTACTAGATACCACTCCGATTCTTTCTTTTCTTAAATTTCTTTCCATAGTTGAAATTAAATTTCTTTTTCGGATGTTAAATTATTTTAAGGTTGTTAATAACCTTGCGATTGTTTTTCTAATATCTCTTAATTGAATTGGATTTTCAATTGGAGATACTTTATGAGCTAATTTTAGCTTTGCATACTCTGCTTTTTTCTCAGCCAATTTCAGCTTTAATTCTTCTGTACTTAAGTTTTTAATATCTTTTGCTTTCATCGATTTTATTAATTATTCTGGTTTTACAAAATCGTTAGCAACGACAAACTTAGTCTTAACTGGAAGTTTTTGAGCCGCTAATCTTAACGCTTCTTTTGCTACTTCATAAGATACACCACCAATCTCAAAAATTATTCTTCCTGGTGTTACTCTAGCAACCCAATATTCAACTGCACCTTTACCTTTACCCATACGTACTTCCGCAGGTTTTTTAGTAATTGGTTTGTCTGGAAAAATTTTTATCCAAAGTTGACCTTCTCTTTTCATATATCTAGTAGCAGCAATACGGGCCGCTTCTATTTGTCTTCCAGTTATAAATACCGGATCTAATGCTTTAATTCCAAAAGTACCATATGCTAATTGGTTTCCTCTATAAGAAAGCCCCTTCATACGACCTTTTTGTTGCTTACGGAATTTTGTTCTTTTTGGTTGTAACATGATTCTGATCTAGGATGTTATAAAACTATCTTCTTTCTTTTACTTTTCTTTTCTGAGTCTTTTTCTGAAGACCTACCAATGGAGATAATTCTCTTTTCCCATAAACTTCTCCTTTCATTATCCAAACCTTAACCCCCAATCTACCATAAGTAGTGTGAGCTTCAGCTATGTAATAATCTATATCTGCACGGAAAGTTGACAATGGTATTCTACCTTCTTTAAAAGATTCAGATCTAGCCATCTCAGCTCCATTTAAACGACCAGAAATCATAATTTTTATTCCTTCTGCGTTCATTCTCATGGTAGAGGCTATTGCCATCTTTACAGCTCTTCTATAAGAAATTCTATTTTCAATTTGACGTGCCACACTTTCTGCCACTAATTTAGCGTCTAGTTCAGGTCTCTTGATTTCAAATATATTTATTTGAATTTCTTTTTTAGTGATCTTCTTAAGCTCTTCTTTTAATTTATCAACTTCTTGTCCACCTTTACCAATAATAATTCCTGGACGAGCAGTTGTTATAGTTATAGTTATTAGCTTTAAAGTTCTTTCGATGTAAATTCTGGAAACACCTGCTTTTGATAAACGAGCCTCTAAATATCTACGGATTTTAAAATCTTCTGCTATTTTATCACCAAATTTTTTTCCACCATACCAATTAGAATCCCATCCTCTTATGATTCCTAATCTATTGCCTATTGGATTTGTCTTTTGTCCCATACTTAGTTTACTTCATTTTTGTTTCCAAGAATAATTGTTACATGATTAGATCTTTTTCTAATTCTATACCCTCTACCTTGAGGGGCCGGTCTTAATCTTTTTAACATAGAACCTCCATCTACAAAAATTTCTTTAACAAAAAGTTTCGCTTCTTCTATATCTTTACCCTCATTTTTAACTTGCCAATTAGCTATAGCGCTTAATAAGAGTTTTTCTAATCTGATAGAAGCTTCCTTTTTAGAATATTTTAATATATATAATGCTTTATCTACATCGACACCTCTAATAATGTCTGTTACTAATCTCATTTTTCTTGGAGAGGTAGGACAATTATTTAAGCGAGCAATAGCTAGGTCTTTGTAACTTTCTTTGCGTGCTAATGCACTATCTTTTTTTCTTTTACCCATTGCTTCAATATTATCTATTTCCTTTATTTTTATTACCGGCATGACCTCTAAATACACGTGTAGGTGAGAACTCACCCAACTTATGTCCAACCATATTCTCTGTAACATATACAGGAATAAATTGTTTACCGTTATGTACTGCAAAGGTTTGCCCAACGAAGTCTGGAGAAATCATAGAAGCTCTTGACCAAGTTTTAATAACTACTTTTTTACCTGACTCTACGTTAGCTTGTACTTTCTTATTTAGCTTATAGTGAATGTAAGGTCCTTTTTTTAACGAACGTGCCATACTATATTATTTTCTTTTTTGTAAAATGTGACGATTCGATTCTTTTTTCTTTGATCGAGTTTTAAATCCTTTTGCTGGCATACCCTTTCTAGATCTTGGATGTCCCCCTGTAGATCTACCTTCTCCACCACCCATTGGGTGATCAACTGGGTTCATAGCTACTGGTCTTGTTCTCGGTCTTCTTCCTAACCATCTGCTTCTACCTGCTTTACCAGATACGGTTAATTGATGATCAGAGTTGGAAACAGAACCTATTGTAGCTAAACACTCTACTAAAATCATTCTTGTTTCTCCTGAAGGCATTTTAAGAACCGCATATTTACCATCTCTAGCAATCAATTGAGCACTTGTACCAGCACTTCTTGCCATTTTCGCACCTTGTCCAGGTCTTAATTCAATACATGATACTACAGTCCCTAATGGGATGTTTTTCAACTTCATTGCATTACCGATTTCAGGCGCTACTGTATCTCCTGAAATTACTTTCTGATCAACTTTAATACCGTGAGGGGCAACGATATATCGTTTTTCTCCATCAGCATAAACCAAAAGGGCAATAAATGCAGTTCTGTTTGGATCATATTCTACTGACTTAACAGTAGCCGGAATGCCAAACTTATTTCTTTTGAAATCGATCTCTCTGTATCGTTTCTTGTGTCCACCTCCGGTATAACGCATGGTCATTTTTCCGGAATTATTTCTACCTCCTGATTTAGAAATCTTTCTTAATAAAGATTTTTCTGGCTTGGAAGTAGTGATTTCTTCAAAATTGTTAACAATTCTGAATCTTTGTCCGGGGGTGATAGGTTTTAATTTTCTTACCGACATGATTCTTTTTAAAAATTATATAGTTCCAAATACATCAATGGTTTCACCGTCTTTAATGTCAACCATTGCTTTTTTAACTTTATTTGTTTTTCCTACTTGTAAACCCGATTTAGTATATTTAGATTTAACTGAAGGCGGAGAAATTAATGTTCTAACTCCTACTACAGTTACCCCATAAGCTTTTTGAACCGCGTATTTTATCTCTGATTTATTAGCTTTAGGATTAACTAAAAAAGTAAATCGATTTCTTTTCTCAGCAATATCATTTGCTTTTTCTGATATGATAGGTCTTATTAATACAGACATAATTTTACTTTCTTAAATTTTCTTGTAATTTTTCAACTGAACCTTCAAACAGAACAACTTCATTTGCTTTCAATATATCATAACTACTTATTTCATTATGAGTTAAAACTTTAGTTTGTTGAAGATTTCTTGATGACAAATATACGAATTTATTTGCCTCACCTAGTACAAACAGAGTCTTTTTACCTTCTAAACCTAAGTTACTTAATACTTGAATGAATTCTTTAGTTTTTGGACCTTCAAATTTTAAATCCTCAAGAACTTTTAGGTTATTGTCTTGTAATTTTTGACTTAATACAGATCTTTTCGCTAAACGTTTAAGAGATTTGTTTAATTTAAATCTATAATCTCTAGGTCTTGGGCCGAAAACTCTAGCTCCGCCTTTAAACAAAGGGTTTTTTATATCTCCCTTTCTAGAACCACCAGTTCCTTTTTGACGATGGAGTTTACGCGTAGAGCCGCTTAGCTCTGATCTTTCTTTAGATTTATGTGTCCCTTGTCTCTGAGCTGCTAAATATTGTTTAACTTCTAAGTATACCGCATGTTCATTAGGCTGCACTTCAAATATACTTTCGTCCAAAGTAACTTTTCTTCCAGTTTCTTTCCCGTTTTTATCTAGTACTACTAATTCCATCTTCTTATTATTATATATGAATTTTTAGGACCAGGAACCGCACCTTTAACTACTAAAAGATTCTTTTCTTCGTCCACTTTTATAACTTCAAGGTTTTGAACTGTTACTTGGTTTCCTCCCATTCTACCAGCCATCCTCATTCCCTTAAATACTCTTGAAGGATCAGACCCAGCTCCTATTGAACCCGGGGCTCTTAATCGGTTATGCTGTCCATGAGTTGCCTGCATAACCCCTCCAAAACCGTGTCTTTTTACAACTCCTTGAAAACCTTTACCTTTAGAAACTCCAGTAACATCAACATATTCTCCTTCGGAAAATAAATTAACTTTTACAGAATCTCCTAACTTTAAATTTTCAAAACCGTGATAAAACTCCACCATTTTTCTTTTTGGTGTTGAACCTGCTTTTTTGAAGTGACCTAACATAGCTTTCCCTACATTTTTTTCACTTCTGTCATCGAAACCTAATTGAACAGCAAAATAGCCATCCTTTTCTTTGGTTCTGACCTGTAAAACTGAACATGGGCCTGCTTCAATAACTGTACAAGGTATATTTTTACCTTGTTCGTCAAATAAGCTAGTCATGCCAATTTTTTTTCCAATAATTCCTGACATTTATTCTCTAATTATATTGTATACATTTTTTTACAGAATGCAAAAATAGATTTTTTTTCTTATATATAGATAATATTAATTCAAAAATTTAATTATTTTATACATTTAATTATGGAGATTTTATTTAAATACTTAAGCTTTGAATAAGAATATTTCTAAATTTGTAGACTTAATCGTTATCAATATATGCAACTTTCAGAACAAGAAAAAATTAGAAGAGAAAAATTAGAAAAATTAAAGTCAGCGGGAATAAATCCTTTTCCAGCTTCTGAATTTAAAATCAATTATACTACTGAAGAAATTCGTAACAATTTTAAGGAAGGCGAAAAGGTTTATATCGCAGGTAGGCTGATGTCTAACCGAATTCAAGGTAAAGCTGGATTCTCTGAGTTGCAAGACAGTACTGGACGTATTCAACTTTATTTTAATAGAGATGTGATTTGTCCAGAAGATGATAAGTTTAAGTATAACGATTTTTACAAAAAACTTTTAGATTTAGGTGATTTTATAGGTGTTGAAGGTGAACTTTTCAATACGAAATTGGGCGAGAAAACTGTTATGGTTAAAGATTTTACCTTATTATCTAAAGCATTACGTCCTCTTCCTCTCCCTAAAACTGATGAAGAAGGAAAGGTTCACGATGCTTTTAATGATCCTGAACTTAGATATAGAATGCGATATGTGGATTTAGTTGTTAATCCTAAGGTTAAAGATATTTTTATTAAAAGAACTCTTTTATTTAGTTCAATGAGGAATTTCTTTAATGAAAGAGGATATTTTGAAGTAGAGACACCTGTACTACAATCTATTCCTGGAGGTGCAGCAGCAAGACCTTTTATTACTCATCACAATTCTTTAAACATTCCATTATACTTACGTATTGCCAATGAACTCTATTTAAAGAGATTAATTGTTGGTGGCTTTGACGGAGTTTATGAATTTTCAAAAAATTTTAGAAATGAGGGAATGGATAGAACTCATAATCCTGAGTTTACTGCTATGGAAATTTATGTAGCTTATAAAGATTATCATTGGATGATGAGCTTTACCGAACAACTTTTGGAACATTGCGCCATAGCTATAAACGGAACAACTAAAGCTACTTATGGAGAACATGAGATTGATTTTAAAGCTCCTTATGCTAGGATTTCTATGACTGATGCTATAATAAAATTTACTGGTTTTGATATAACTGGAAAATCAGAAACTGAAATCAGAGAAGCTGCTAGAAGTTTAGGTATTGAAGTGGATGATAGCATGGGGAAAGGTAAATTAATTGATGAAATTTTTGGAGAAAAGTGTGAAGGAAATTTTATTCAACCTACGTTTATTACTGATTATCCTGTAGAAATGTCTCCTCTTACAAAAAAACATAGAGATAACCCTGAGCTTACTGAACGTTTTGAATTAATGGTATGTGGCAAAGAGGTTGCAAATGCTTATTCGGAATTAAACGACCCCATTGACCAAAGAAATAGATTTGAAGAGCAACTTAAACTTTCAGAAAAAGGTGATGACGAAGCCATGTTTATTGATCAGGATTTTTTACGTGCTCTTGAGTTTGGAATGCCACCTACCTCTGGTCTAGGAATTGGTATGGATCGCCTAATCATGTTCTTAACAAATAATTCATCTATACAAGAAGTTTTATTTTTCCCTCAAATGAAGCCTGAAAAAAAATCTTTATCTATTGAATTGACAGATGAAGAGAAATTAATATTAGAGATTTTAGAAAAAAATGATTCTACTATGGACATCAATACTCTTAAGTCTCTGGCGAATTTAAGCGGAAAGAAATGGGATAAATCCATAAAGAATTTAACTAAAAATAATATTTTGCGTGTAAATATTCATGGTGATATTAAAACTATTGATATTGTGAAATAAATCATATTTAATCCTATTGGGTTAATGTAAAAACAAAATTTATAATTACTCGTTTAACTTTATGAGGGAATTTAAAAAATATTCTTTTGAGCTTGATGGAATTGACAAAATAATCTTAAATTCTCTCATGAGTAATGCGAAAACCTCTATTTCAAAAATAGCTAAAGAAGTGGGTGTTTCATCTACTGCTATCCATCAAAGAATAAAAAAATTAGAGGCCTCTGAAATTATTAAAAATCCAGTTACTCCATTAAATTATAAAGCCTTAGGTTATAAAACTATTGCATACGTTGGAATATACCTTGAAAAATCTGTAAAGTACCAAGAATCCATTAATGAAATGCTGAAAATTAATGAAATTATTGAAGCTCATTTCACAACAGGAAATTACACAGTTTTCATTAAACTTCTTTGCAAGGACAATGATCATCTAATGGATGTTTTAAGAAATAAAATTCAAAAAATAAACGGGATTGTAAGAACGGAAACTATTATATCTTTAGAACAAAGTATTTCCAGACAAATAAAACCTTAAATTTATACACTTATAAATCCTCTTATTAAAATTAATTTTGAGCTAATAACTTTATATTAGTAATCTGAAAAATTTAAATTATTTTTTTATAAATTTTTAAATAGCTGTATATAAATAAAAAATTACTAGTGTTTTGGTAATTTCTCTCTAACCTATCAAATAAAAATTTTATTGACTATAATATAATTTTTTTTATTAAGGTATTTTTAGAAAAAATAATTTAGTGTATAGTTCATAAAACTAATCTTTAAGATCTTTTTGGACCACCTATCAGATTTATTTAATTAAGATAAATTTTATCAATTCAAAAATTTTCTTAAAATTTAATTTTATATAAGATGATCTATTTTTTTAGATTGAGTGAAGATTAATTTAAATGTCTATTACTACTATTCATTTTATTAAAAATTTTTAATGTACTTTTATATACATAATTTCTTAATATGAAAAAAACATTCTTAATCTTATATAGCATATTCTTTATTATTCTTTCATGTAATAAAGAATATAAAGTTATTGACGGTAGTTCTAAAGAATCTTTTGATTTAAGCTTAAAATCAATTTCTTCTAAATTGACAATATTACAACAAGACAAATTAGAAGAAGCCATTAAACTAATTTACAAGTTTAAAACTGATGGAGATGATGAAAATCAACGTTGGGAAAAACTTTATTCAATTTTAAATGATAAAAGCTCTGAACAAGTTTTCGAAATGGCTGAAGAAATAGCTAAAGAAAACAAAATATCATGGTCTAGTACATCAATGATTCCACTAGATCCTTCTATACTTAGAACTGAGGAAAAAAAATTATCTGAGGAGGAAAAAAATTTGCAACAACTTGAATCTGCAACTTCTATAAACATTCGTTTTTCAACTATAAACTCCGATCCTGAATTAAATGAAGGCTTTTATATATATCCTAAGCTCGTAGACGATTCAGGTCAAGAAATAACTTTCAATAATTTACCTTTAAATTTTTCTATTTCTTTTATCAACAATGGTACTGTTGTTTATACTACGAATCGAACACTTTCTTCTTCCTTTGATCTAAATAAGGGTTTAAAATTCATGTATAATTTATTTGATAAAGAAAAAATAATTAATTCTAGTCTTGATGTTGAAGTTAAAACTTCCGCCGGTGATAAATATTTATATGGTAAATTGGCTGGCATACCTATTGAAGTATCTAAAACTAAAGATTCCTCTAGCTCTATTGAAGATGAATTGGACAATCAACTTGCAGTTAAAAATGTAAATAATTTTATTCAATTGATTGGAGATAAGAAATATTCTGAAGCTTATAAATTATCCAAAAATCCTAAATGGGGGGATGAAGAAAAATTCTCTTCTACAAGTAATGGTTTTGGTACAATTGAAGCTGTAAATATTCTTTCAAGTGATTTAATCAATCGTAACAAGGATGAGATTACCGTTTTTTCTATATACCAAATTAAGGACAAGAGTGGCAAAATAAAATCTCTCAAACAAAATTTTAAACTCCATAAAATTAATGGAGATTGGCTAATTACCGATACCCAGACTAAAGAAGTTACCAATGATGATTCCTGGAAATAAATATTTATTAAAACATATTTTATGAATAGCTTGACGGAAGATATTAAACAACATATTACCGATGTTAGGGATTTTCCTAAGGAGGGAATTTTATATAAAGACATTAGTTCTTTATTTTTAAATACAGAATTATGCCATAGAATTGTACTTGAATTTGTTAAATTTAGTAAGAATAAGGTTGATGCTGTATGTGGGATTGAAAGTAGGGGATTTTTATTTGGTCCTCAGATTGCTCAACTTTTAAATGTTCCTTTTATTATGATTAGAAAATCTGGTAAATTACCCCCGCCAGTTGTTTCCAAGAATTACAATTTAGAGTATAACAAGGCAACTATTGAAATTAAAAAACATTTTATTTCCCAAGGTCAACGGATATTAATCCATGATGATATTTTAGCTACCGGTGGTACGGCGAAAGCTTGTGCCGAACTTATTACTGAATGTGGCGGAATTGCTACCCAATTTAGCTTTATAGCAGAACTTTCTTTCTTAAACGGGACTCAGACTTTGCTCCCTCATTGTAAAGAAATACATTCACTAGTCAGTTATTAAATAGATATAAAAAAGGTTGAGTTAATACTCAACCTTTTTTATATTCAATGTCTATTTAAGCTTGTCCGTTTTGTCCAAAGTTTAAATGAAATGTATCATCGTCTTTAACATTGCCAAACTGACTTTCAAAATTTTTTAAATTTTCAGATAGAGCGTTTAACAATCTCTTAGCGTGTTCAGGAGTTAGAATCACTCTAGATCTAACTTTTGGTTTTTGAACTCCTGGCATCATTTGTATAAAATCTAAAACAAATTCTGTGGGAGAATGGTTGATTAAAGCTAAGTTTGAAAACACCCCTGTTGCTATCTCATCAGGAAGTTCTATATTTAAGTCTTGTTGATTTTGGTTGTTTTCCATACCATTAAATTTTTTCGTTAATTAATTCTTCAAATTCTCTATTTGATCCAACAACTACATTTTGATATTCGGCTAAACCTGTTCCTGCTGGAATTCTATGACCAACAATTACATTTTCTTTTAATCCGTTTAAAGTATCAATTTTACCAGCTACAGCTGCCTCATTTAAAACTTTAGTTGTTTCTTGGAAAGAAGCTGCAGATATAAATGATTTAGTTTGTAAAGAAGCTCTAGTAATACCTTGTAAAACAGGACTTGCAGTTGCTGGTAAAGCTTCTCTTGCTTCTACTAACTTTTTATCCTCTCTCTTTAATTTAGAATTTTCGTCTCTTAATTCTCTTGCTGTAACAATTTGTCCAGCTTTTAATTCTTGACTATCTCCAGGCTCTTCAATTACTTTCATTCCAAAAATTCTATCATTTTCTTCAATAAAGTCAATTTTATGTTCTAAATTTCCTTCCAAGAATTTAGTATCACCTGCATCAACGATTTCAACTTTTGTCATCATCTGTCTTACGATAATTTCAAAGTGTTTGTCATCAATCTTCACCCCTTGTAAACGATATACTTCTTGTATTTCATTTACCAAATATTCTTGAACTGCTGTAGGGCCTTTGATATTAAGAATATCATTTGGAGTTATTGCTCCATCTGAAAGTGGATCTCCTGCTCGTACAAAGTCATTTTCTTGTACAAGTATTTGATTGGATAATTTTACTAGATATCTCTTAATTTCTCCTCCTTTAGACTCAATAACTATTTCTCTATTTCCTCTCTTAATCTTTCCATAACTAACTACCCCATCAATTTCTGAAACTACTGCTGGATTGGATGGATTTCTCGCTTCAAATAATTCAGTTACCCTTGGTAGACCTCCTGTAATATCTCCAGCCTTAGCAGATCTTCTAGGAATTTTAACTAAGATTTTTCCAGCCTTAATTTTTTCTCCATCGTTAACAATCAAATGCGCCCCTACGGGTAAGTTAATTGTTTTGATAACTTCTCCGCTGGTATCTAGAATTTTTAAAGTAGGGATTAATTTTTTATTTCTAGACTCTGAAATAACTTTTTCTTCAAAACCTGTTTGTTCATCAATTTCAAGTTGATAAGTTATACCTTGCTCTATTTGTTCATATTCAATTTTACCCGCTGTTTCTGATAAAATAGTTGCGTTATATGGATCCCATTTGCAAATAATATCTCCTTTTTTAACTTCCTGACCCGGTTTAACTAATAAGTTCGAACCGTAAGGAATGTTATTAATCATTAATACATTTCCTTCAGAATTTAAAAGCTTAAATTCTGTAGACCTTGATACAACAATGGTAACCGGATTTCCATTTTCATCTTCGCTTTCTACAGTTCTTATATCATCAAACTCAACTTTACCTTCTCTTTTTGCAACTATACTATTTACATCGGCAACGTTGCCTGCTGTTCCTCCTAAGTGGAAGGTTCTTAATGTTAACTGTGTTCCTGGTTCTCCAATTGACTGAGCTGCAATAACTCCTACAGCTTCTCCTTTATTGATCAGTTTATTTGTTGCCAAATTTACACCGTAGCATTTAGCACAAATTCCTCTTTTTGATTCACAGGTTAATGGAGACCTGGCTTCCACTACTTCTATTCCAGATTTTTCAATTGTTTTTGCCAGTTCTGATGTAATTAGTTGATCTGCTTCTACAAGCAATTCATCTGTGTCCGGATGATAAATATCATGAAGGGAAACTCTACCTAGTATTCTTTCTGAAAGTGGTTCAACGATCTCATCATTTTTCTTTAAGGCTGATATTTCTATACCTCTTAGCGTACCACAATCTTCATCATTTATAATAACATCCTGTGCAACATCAACCAATCGTCGGGTTAAATACCCTGCATCTGCTGTTTTTAGCGCCGTATCTGCCAAACCTTTACGTGCACCGTGGGTAGAGATAAAGTATTCTAAAATTGAAAGTCCTTCTCGGAAATTTGAAATAATTGGGTTTTCAATGATTTCTCCACCTGAAGAACCTGCCTTCTGAGGTTTTGCCATTAGCCCCCTCATACCAGCTAACTGACGTATCTGCTCTTTAGAACCCCTTGCTCCAGAATCCAACATCATATATACAGAATTAAATCCTCCTTTGTCCGTCTTCATTCTCTGCATAATCAAATCTGTTAGTCTTGCGTTGGTATTGGTCCAAACATCAATCACCTGATTATATCTTTCATTGTTGGTAATTAATCCCATGTTATAGTTAGATCGAATACCGTCTACTTGTTCATGAGCATCTTGAATCATTATTTTCTTTTCGTCTGGAGTTATTATATCTCCTAAACTAAAGGATAATCCACCTCTAAAAGCTGTTGCATATCCTAGATTTTTCATGTCATCTAAGAATTTAGCTGTAGTAGGGAAATCTGTCGTTTCAAGTATATTACCTATAATATTTCTAAGGGATTTTTTAGTTAAAACTTCATTGATATAACCTACTTTTTCAGGAACAATTTTATTAAATAAAACTCTACCAACTGTAGTTTCAATTAACTTTTCAACTAATTCTTCTCCTTCTCTTACTTTTGCTCTTACTTTAATAATTGCATTCAAGTCAATAGCCTTTTCGTTGTATGCGATTTCAACTTCTTCTTCTGAATAAAAGATGGATCCATGACCTTTAACACTAATCTCTTCGGTAGGTACCAAAGGTTTTGTCATATAATAAAGACCTAAGACCATGTCCTGAGAAGGTACTTGAATTGGTGATCCATTGGCTGGATTCAATATATTTTGAGAAGCTAGCATTAATAATTGTGCTTCTAGAATAGCTTCTGGTCCTAATGGTAAATGAACCGCCATTTGGTCACCATCAAAATCCGCGTTAAATGCAGTACATACTAAAGGGTGAAGACGTATTGCTTTTCCTTCAATCATCCTTGGTTGGAAGGCTTGAATTCCTAAACGGTGAAGTGTAGGCGCCCTATTCAACAATACCGGATGTCCTTTCATTACATTTTCTAATATATCGTAAACGACAGGCTCTTTTCTCTCTATAATTCTTTTTGCTGATTTAACCGTTTTTACTATCCCTCTTTCAATTAATTTTCTAATAATAAATGGCTTGTAAAGCTCAGCTGCCATATCTTTAGGCAAACCGCATTCATGAAGTTGTAAAAATGGTCCAACAACAATTACAGAACGTGCAGAATAATCCACACGTTTACCTAGTAAGTTTTGACGGAAACGTCCTTGCTTACCTTTTAATGAGTCTGATAATGATTTTAATGGTCTATTTGATTCTGACTTAACTGCTGATGATTTTCTTGTATTATCAAACAATGAGTCTACCGCTTCTTGTAACATCCGTTTTTCATTACGTAATATTACTTCAGGAGCTTTAATCTCAATTAACCTTTTTAATCGATTATTTCTTATTATAACCCTTCTATATAGATCATTTAAATCTGAAGTAGCAAATCTACCTCCGTCTAATGGTACTAATGGTCTTAAGTCCGGAGGTATAACGGGAATAACCCTCATTACCATCCATTCCGGTCTATTTATCCTTCCATTGTTATTTGCATCTCTAAAGGATTCTACTACATGTAATCTCTTTAAAGCTTCAGTTCTTCTCTGTTTAGAAGTTTCATGATTGGCTTTATGTCTTAAATCATAAGATAAAGCATCTAGATCTATTCTTTTCAATAACTCTTCCAAACATTCAGCTCCCATCTTAGCTACAAACTTATTAGGGTCTGAATCATCCAAATATTGATTTTCAATCGGTAAAGTTTCTAATATATCCAAATATTCCTCTTCCGTCAAAAACTCATTGGGTTCCAATTCTTCTCCATTAAGCTTTTTAGCAATTCCTGCTTGAATAACTACAAATCTTTCATTGTAGATTATCATATCCAATTTTTTAGATGGTATACCTAACAAATAACCTATTTTATTAGGCAATGATCTAAAATACCATATATGTGCAACTGGAACTACTAAATTAATATGTCCTATTCTTTCTCTCCTTACTTTCTTCTCTGTAACTTCAACTCCACAACGATCACATACAATGCCCTTGTACCTTATACGTTTATATTTACCGCAAGCACACTCATAATCTTTGATAGGTCCAAAGATTCTTTCACAAAACAATCCATCTCTTTCTGGTTTGTGCGTACGATAGTTAATAGTTTCTGGTTTTAAAACTTCTCCTCTAGATTGTTGTAAAATACTTTCCGGAGAGGCTAAACCTATTGTAATTTTATTAAATCTGCTAGTTTTTTGTTTAACAGCCATTCTATTTTATTATCAATTAAATTGAAAAATTTTAATTTTATACAGATTGAAAGATAAATATTTATTCTTCTAATCTTACATCTAACCCAAGACCTTGTAATTCATGTAAAAATACATTAAATGATTCAGGAATTCCTGGTTCAGGCATAGGCTCTCCTTTTACAATGGATTCGTAGGTTTTAGCTCTACCCATTACATCATCGGATTTTACGGTAATAATCTCTCTCAGAATATTTGATGCTCCAAACGCTTCAAGCGCCCAAACCTCCATCTCTCCAAATCTTTGTCCTCCAAACTGTGCTTTACCTCCTAGCGGTTGTTGAGTAATTAGGGAGTATGGCCCAATGGAACGAGCATGCATTTTATCATCAACCATATGTCCTAATTTTAACATATAAATAACTCCTACGGTTGCCTGTTGCTCAAATCTTTCTCCAGTTCCTCCATCATATAAATAGGTGGTTCCCCATTGTGGTACTCCTGCTTCTTTAGTAAGCTCATCAATTTGTGAGAAGGTAGCTCCATCAAAAATTGGAGTGGCATATTTTTTTCCTAGTTTTTTTCCGCACCATCCTAATATCGTTTCATAGATCTGTCCAATATTCATCCTTGAAGGTACTCCTAATGGATTTAAAACAATATCTACCGGTGTTCCATCTTCTAGGAAAGGCATATCCTCATCTCTTACAATTTTAGCTACAATACCTTTATTCCCATGGCGACCTGCCATTTTATCTCCTACATTTAATTTTCTTTTCTTGGCAATATATACCTTAGCTAGCTTAACGATTCCTGTTGGTAGTTCATCACCTACTGATATGGTATGCCTTTCTCTGTTTAATGCACCTAATAAATCATTATGTTTGATTTTATAGTTATGTATTAATTCTTTTATTGCATTATTCTTGTCTTCATCCAATGTCCAACTTCCACCAGTTAGGTTGAAATAGTCATCTATGCTTGATAGAAGTTTTTGAGTGAATTTAATACCTTTTGGAATAACTTCTTCATTTAAGTCATTATAAATTCCTTGCGAAGTTTTTCCATTAAGAAGAACGTATAATTTTTCTAATAATTGATCTTTAACCTCCTTGAATTTGGTTTTAAACTCAGATTCTAATTGTTCAATTTTAATTTTTTCGTCTCCTCTTTTTCTTTTATCTTTTATATTACGAGTAAATAATTTTTTATCAATTACTACACCTTTAAGAGAAGGTTCTGCTTTTAAAGATGCATCTTTAACATCTCCAGCTTTATCTCCAAATATTGCTCTAAGTAATTTCTCTTCTGGAGTAGGATCAGATTCTCCTTTAGGGGTAATTTTACCCACTAAGATATCTCCTGGCATAACTTCTGCCCCTATCCTGATCATTCCATTTTCATCTAAATCTTTAGTAGCTTCTTCACTTACGTTAGGAATATCTGAAGTTAATTCTTCCATACCTAATTTAGTATCTCTTACTTCAAGCGAATATTCATCTACATGAATTGATGTAAACCAATCTTCACTAACTGCTCTTTGATTGATAACTATCGCATCCTCAAAGTTATATCCTTTCCATGGCATAAATGCTACCAAAAGGTTTCTACCCAGCGCTAATTCACCTCCTTCTGTCGCATAACCTTCTGTTAAAACCTGACCTTTGGTTACTCTATCCCCTACTCTTACAATTGGCTTTAAGGTTATAGAAGTACTTTGGTTAGTTTTTCTAAATTTAGTTAACTTATATGTTTTACTAGCCGGTTCAAAACTGATTAGTTCTTCTTCTTCTGTTCTATCATACTTGATAGTAATTTTATCAGCATCTACATATTCGACAACTCCTTCACCTTCTGCATTTATTAATATTCTTGAATCCTTAGCTACTTGAAACTCTAATCCTGTCCCTACAATTGGTGCTTGAGGCTTCAATAATGGAACTGCTTGACGCATCATGTTTGATCCCATCAACGCACGGTTGGCATCGTCATGTTCTAAGAAAGGTATTAACGAAGCAGAAATACCAGTAATCTGATTAGGTGCTACATCAATTAAATCTACTTCTTTAGGTTCAACAGACGGATAATCTGCTTCTAATCTGGCAATTACTCTTTCATCAAGAATATTACCCTGATCGTCCATATTTACATTTGCTTGTGCAACAATTTTATCTTCTTCCTCTTCAGCAGTAAAATACTGTGGTTCTGATTCTAAGTCAACCTTGCCATCAACAACTTTTCTATATGGTGTTTCCATAAAGCCTAAATCATTGATACGAGCATAGCATCCCAAAGATGATATTAATCCAATGTTTGGTCCTTCTGGAGTTTCAATCGGGCATATTCTTCCATAATGCGTATAGTGAACGTCTCTTACTTCAAAACCAGCTCTTTCTCTGGATAATCCACCAGGTCCCAAAGCTGACATACGTCTTTTATGCGTAACTTCTGATAATGGATTCGTTTGATCCATAAATTGAGACAATTGATTGGTTCCAAAGAAAGAATTAATGACAGAAGTTAATGTTTTGGCATTAATTAAATCAATAGGGGTAAATACTTCATTATCTCGAACATTCATTCTCTCTTTAATAGTTCTAGCCATTCTAGCCAAACCTACTCCGAATTGTCCTGCCAATTGTTCACCTACGGTTTTAACCCTACGGTTGGATAGGTGATCTATATCATCAACCTCTGTTTTAGAATTAATTAATTCAATTAGGTACTTTACAATTTCAATTATATCGTCTTTAGTAAGTACTTGAACATCCTCTGGAATGTTTAAACCTAATTTTTTATTTATTCTGTAACGCCCAACTTCACCTAAAGAGTAACGAGCATCTGAAAAGAATAACTTATCAATGATTCCTCTTGCTGTTTCTTCATCCGGTGGTTCTGCATTTCTTAATTGTCTATATATATACTCAACTGCCTCTTTTTCAGAATTGGTTGAATCTTTTTGTAATGTGTTATGAATAATAGAAAATTCACCACTATTCTCTTTGTGTATAAGAATAGTTTTAATCCCTGAATCCACTATTAAATCTACATGTTCTTTTTCAAGGACAGTTTCACGATCTAAAATAATTTCGTTACGTTCTATTGATACAACCTCTCCGGTATCCTCGTCAACAAAATCTTCAAACCATGTATTTAAAACTCTTGCAGCTAAGGTTCTTCCTAAAACTTTTTTCAAGTTAGATTTATTAACCTTAACTTCTTCTGCAAGATCAAAAATTTCTAATATATCTTTATCACTCTGATAACCTATCGCTCTAAGCAAGGTCGTCATCGGAAGTTTTTTCTTTCTATCAATATAGGCGTACATCACACCATTAATATCTGTCGCAAATTCAATCCATGACCCCTTAAAAGGAATAATCCTAGAGGAGTATAATTTTGCTCCATTTGCATGATACGATTGCCCAAAAAATACACCAGGCGAACGATGTAACTGAGAGACAAGTACTCTCTCTGCTCCGTTAACTATAAATGATCCACTAGGAGTCATATATGGAATAGGTCCTAAATATACATCTTGAACCACTGTTTCAAAATCTTCATGTTCAGGATCTGTACAATAAAGCTTTAAGCGTGCCTTGAGAGGAACACTATAAGTCAAACCTCTTTCTATACATTCATCTATTGAATATTTGGGAGGATCAACAAAGTAATCTAAAAATTCTAAAACAAACTGATTTCTCGTATCCGAAATAGGGAAATTTTCAGTAAAAGTTTTAAAGAGCCCCTCATTTGTTCTTTGATCAGGACGAGTTTCTAATTGAAAAAAATCTTGGAACGATTTAACCTGAATATCTAAAAAATCAGGAAATTCAATTTGTCCTTTAGAGTGAGAGAAACTAATTCTATCTGGGTTTTGAGTTTTTGACGCCAATGATTTACTCATATAATAATTTAAAATCTTTTTTAAAACATAAATAGGCTTAGACCTAACCAATATGAAATTGGCGGTCTAAACCTTTATTTTTAGATGAATTAAATTATTTTAATTCAACTTCAGCACCAGCTTCTTCAAGCTGTTTTTTAAGACTTTCTGCTTCGTCTTTAGCTACACCTTCTTTAACTGCTGTTGGAGCAGCATCTACAGCATCTTTAGCTTCTTTTAATCCTTTACCTGTTAAATCTTTAACTAATTTAACTACCGCTAGTTTGTTAGCACCTGCTGATTTAAGAATTACATCAAATTCAGTTTTTTCTTCTGCTGCACCAGCATCGCCTGCTGCAGGACCTGCTGCTACAGCTACTGCTGCTGCTGCTGGCTCAATTCCGTATTCTTCTTTTAATATATCAGCTAATTCACTAACTTCTTTTACAGTTAAGTTAACTAAAGTTTCTGCTAATTGTTTTAAATCTGCCATTTTAATTTTTTTTAATTTTTATTAAACAACTATATTATTTATGAGTGCGTTTTACTATTCTCTTTCAGATAAAGTTTTTACTAATCCTGCTATGGTATTACCTCCAGATTTAAGTGAAGAAATAACATTTTTAATTGGTGATTGTAACAATCCAATAATTTCTCCAACAAGTTCTTCTTTAGATTTAAGATTCGCAAGATTATCTAATTGCTCATCACCTATGTATGTTGCAGAATCAATCCAAGCTGATTTTAAAACAGGCTTAGCTGTCTTCTTTCTAAATGTTTGAATTAATTTTGCTGGAGCATTTGCTTTTTCAGAAATTAATATTGTAGTATTACCTTTAAGGGTATTATATAATTCAGAAAAATCTTTATCCTCAACATTATCCATAGCTTTTTTCAACAAAGTATTCTTTACTACTTTCATTGAAATTTCTCCTTTAAAACATGCTCTTCTTAAATCTGAAGTTTGTTGAGCGTTTAATCCATCTGTATCAGCAATATATAAAACATTAACTTCATTCAATAATGTTTGGATCTCTTCTATTACCTGTGTTTTTTCTTGCTTTGTCATTTTACTCCAAATTTAATTAATTTACGTTTTTGGGATCAATTGCTATACCAGGACTCATTGTAGAAGATAGATAAATACTCTTTACATATACTCCTTTTGCAGCCTGAGGTTTTAATTTAATAAGTGTAGAAATAATTTCTTGAGCATTTTCTTGGATATTAGAAGCTTCGAAAGAAACTTTTCCAATAGCTGCATGAACTATTCCATATTTATCAACTTTAAAATCTATTTTACCTGCTTTAACTTCAGCAACAGCTTTTCCTATTTCCATAGTAACTGTACCTGTCTTAGGATTAGGCATTAATCCTCTAGGACCTAAGATTCTACCTAATGGACCTAATTTACCCATAACTTGAGGTTGAGTAACAATAACATCCACATCAGTCCAACCTTCTTTAATCTTTTGTAAATAATCATCTAAACCTACATAATCTGCACCAGCATCCTTAGCTTCTTGCTCCTTATCTGGAGTT
Organism: Apibacter muscae; assembly: GCF_007845635.1. Classification (GTDB taxonomy): domain Bacteria; phylum Bacteroidota; class Bacteroidia; order Flavobacteriales; family Weeksellaceae; genus Apibacter; species Apibacter muscae. The sequence goes on from NZ_SELG01000033.1 coordinate 195,229, forward strand.
ACTAATGCTAAGACTTTAGTTTCCTTCCCTGTACCATGAGGTAATGAAACCACACCTCTAACCATTTGATTAGCTTTTCGTGGATCAACCCCTAAACGTACAGCTATATCTACAGAAGCATCAAATTTAGTATAACTGATTTCTTTTACTAATTTAGAAGCTTCCTCTAAAGAATAAAGTTTGTTCTTATCTACTTTTGAAACAACTTCCTTTTGTTTTTTCGTCAATACTGCCATAATTCTTTCTTCTAAAATTAATTATTAAACGGATTTGGTCCAGTAACTTTAATACCCATTGATCTTGCAGTACCAGCAACCATGCTCATAGCAGATTGCAAAGTAAAACAATTTAAATCCGGCATTTTATCTTCGGCAATTGTTTGTATTTGACTCCAATTCACAGATGCAACTTTATCTCTATTGGGTTCTCCAGAACCTTTTTTTGCTTTAGATGCTGCTAATAACTGAACAGTTACAGGTGGTGTTTTAACAACAAAATCAAAAGATTTATCTTCATATACAGTTATAACAACTGGTAAAACTTGACCTTGCTTTTCCTGAGTTCGAGCATTAAATTGCTTGCAAAACTCCATGATATTTACACCAGCAGCACCCAATGCAGGTCCTACGGGTGGAGAAGGATTTGCTTGTCCTCCTTTAACCTGAAGCTTTACCATTTTAAAAATTTTCTTTGCCATTTTAATTTTTTATTAAAAATGTTTTATTTATATCTGTGGAAGCAGCCTATATCTTTTCAACTTGAGAAAAATTAAGTTCGATTGGAGTTTTTCTGCCAAATATCAAAACCATAACATCCAATTTTCTCTTATCTTCATTTATTTTCTCAATAGTACCGTTAAAGCCATTAAAAGGTCCATCAGTAACTTTAACAGTTTCTGAAATTTCGAAAGGTATATTCATCGTATCATCTGACTCTGACAGCTCATCCATTTTACCAAACATCCTGCTAACTTCATTTTTCCTCATAGGAAGAGGATCCCCACCCTTTGTAGCACTAAGAAAACTTATTACTCCAGGAATGTTCTTAATTACATGCGGTAACTCTCCTACTAAATTAGCCTCAATCATAATATAGCCAGGATAATAAACTTTATCCTTTCTAATCTTTTTACCATTCCTAATTTGAACTACTTTTTCAACTGGTATGATAATTTGACCTAAATTATTTTTTAAATGCTCAGACCTTAAAACTTCATTTTCAATATACATTTTAACTTTAGATTCTTGACCGCTAATTGCTTTAAGCACATACCATTTCATCTCTTCTACCATACTCGCAAAATCTTAAGACTTTAGACCTATTAAAAATGAATAAATATTTTGAAGAGATTTTGCAAAAGACCAATCTACACCAAAGCAAAAGATAGCCAAAATTACAGAGGCTATAGCTACTACAGTTGTAGACGATTGCAAATCTGACCATTTAGGCCATTCCACATGATTTCTGAATTCTTCTATCGAACCTTTAAGATAGTTTATGAATCCGCTCATTTGTTAAAATTTATTTGCGCGGGCGGAAAGATTCGAACTCTCGACCTTTGGTTTTGGAGACCACTGCTCTACCAGCTGAGCTACGCCCGCATTAAAAAGAAAGACTTAAAAAAGTCTTTCTTAAAAATATTATGTTAGTCTAAGATTTCTGTTACCTGACCAGCACCAACAGTTCTTCCTCCTTCACGGATTGCAAATCTTAACCCTTGATTTAGTGCAATTGGCTGATGCAATTCAACTGTAATAGTTAAATTATCTCCAGGCATTACCATTTCAGTTCCTTCTGGCAATGAAATATTTCCTGTAACATCAGTTGTTCTTACATAAAATTGTGGTCTATAATTATTATGGAACGGCGTATGACGTCCACCTTCTTCCTTAGTCAAAATATAAACTTCGGCTTTGAATTTTTTATGAGGAGTTATAGATCCTGGTTTAGCAATAACCATACCACGACGAATATCTGTTTTTTCAATACCTCTTAATAATAAGCCCACATTATCACCAGCTTCACCTCTATCTAATATTTTTCTAAACATCTCAACCCCAGTTACAGTAGATGTCAATTTTTCATCACCCATACCAACAATATCCACAGATTCACCTGAATTAATTACCCCGGATTCTATACGACCAGTTGCTACAGTACCACGTCCAGTAATAGAAAATACATCTTCTATTGGCATCAAGAAAGGTTTATCTTGATCTCTTTGTGGTTGCTCAATCCAGCTATCTACAGCATCCATTAATTTTTCAACAGTTTCCACCCATTTAGCTTCACCATTTAAAGCACCTAAAGCAGAACCTTGAATTACAGGAGTGTTATCTCCATCATATTCATAAGAAGACAACAAATCCCTTACTTCAATTTCAACAAGTTCAAGCAATTCAGGATCGTCAACCATATCTACTTTATTCATAAATACCACGATCTTAGGAACATTTACCTGACGACATAATAGTATATGCTCTCTAGTCTGAGGCATTGGTCCGTCAGTCGCAGCAACAACTAATATACCACCATCCATTTGAGCTGCACCTGTAACCATGTTTTTTACATAGTCAGCGTGTCCTGGACAATCTACGTGAGCATAGTGTCGGTTCGCTGTTTCATATTCTACGTGTGAAGTATTAATTGTAATACCTCTTTCTTTTTCTTCTGGAGCAGCATCTATAGAAGAGAAATCTCTAGATTGAGCTAATCCCTTGTCTGACAATACTTTTGTTATAGCTGCCGTTAAAGTTGTTTTTCCGTGGTCAACATGACCGATTGTACCTATATTAAGGTGTGGTTTGGTACGCTGAAAAGTTTCTTTTGCCATGATAAATATGTTTGTTTATTTTTCCAAAAATGAGTGCAAATATACTCATTAGTTTTTAAAAATCAAAATAGTATTTGTAAAAATACAATAATATTTTAAGTTTTGATTAAAAAAAAACGAATGTTTAAAAAAAAATAAATCTGATATATAAAAGTAGTCATAATAAGTATTGAGAGCCAATGACGGGAATTGAACCCGTGACCTCGTCCTTACCAAGGAAGCGCTCTACCCCTGAGCTACATCGGCTAATAAAAATAGAGCGGAAGACGAGGTTCGAACTCGCGACATTCAGCTTGGAAGGCTGACGCTCTACCAACTGAGCTACTTCCGCTTATTTAATTACCTTTGTAATTCCGAATGCAAATTTATATTTTTTTTTTGAATTACAAAATTATTTTTGACTTTTTTTTGTGGGGAGAGGAGGATTCGAACCTCCGAAGTTAAAAACAGCAGATTTACAGTCTGCCCTCGTTGGCCACTTGAGTATCTCCCCATATATAATAATTCTTTTTGAGCCGGTAGAGGGATTCGAACCCACGACCCCGAGATTACAAATCACGTGCTCTGGCCAACTGAGCTATACCGGCAAAGAATTTAAAAAAATCTATTTCAAAGAAACATCCGTAAATAATATTTCGATTATTGATTACTTAACGGATTGCAAAGGTATACTTTTTTTTTATGTTTCCAAATTTTTTTAGAAAAAAAATTTATATTTATTTTTATATACCTATTAAATAACAGATCAACAATTAGTTACATATATTTTTTAAGCTGATTATTTTATATTTATTTTTAATAAGGAGAGTGCTTTAATTTACAAAACTTTAAACCAATCTCACCTATATATTAATCTTAATTTCTAAAGATATATTTTCAATCATATAAATAATATAAACTTTAAATTTAATCCCTATTTTTATTTGCTAAAGGATGAGCTTTATTAAAACTTTTTTTTAGCTCTTCAATACTATTATGTGTATAAATTTGTGTAGCGGCTAAACTGCTATGTCCGAGAAGATCTTTTATAACGTTTAAATTTGCTCCATTATTTAACAAATGTGTTGCAAATGAATGTCTTAACATATGTGGACTTTTATTTTCTTTTGTTGTTACTTGATTTAATAAATTCCTAATTAAATTATAAACATACCTTTCTTTAAGAATTTGACCATGCATATCTGTTAATAAAGTTTCTGTCTTTGATATGCCTAGTTCATATTTTTTATTGATAAATAAATAAATTAGATCTAAAAGCTGATTAGATAATGGAACTATTCTTTCTTTATTTCTTTTACCAAGTATTTTTAAAGATGAATTATTAAAATTAATTTGTGAAGTTTTGATATTTATTAACTCAATTCTTCTAATTCCTGTTTCATAAAAAATTCTAAAAATAAGATACTCTAATATTTTTTTATGATTATTATCAGAATTCTCCAAAGAAGTTTGTAAATATTGATTTAGTTTTAAAAGTTCATTTTCTGTATATGGTAAATAAGCAATTTTCCTAGACTTTATATTCTTTAAATGAACAACAGGATTTTCATTTATTAATTCAATTTTTAATAGGAATTTAAAGTAAGATCGAATAGTTGAGATTTTTCTATTTATAGTTTTTTCTGAAAGATGTTTTTTTGATAAATTTATTATGAAATTTCGAAGATGCTTAGTCTGAACCTTTTTAATATCTTCCACCCCTTCAATCTCTAGTAAATAATTTATGAGGTCTAAAAGATCTCTCTCATAACTTTTAATTGTTAGATCTGAATAATTCTTCTCTAGCTTTAAATATGATATAAATTTATTATGCATAAAAAAAACCTAATATCTAAACATTTTTTAGATATTAGGTTAATATGATTTAATGAATTTTTACTTAAATCTCATCCTGAGTTTGTAATCTTTGTTTATAAGCAGCCTTTATTAATTGCTGTCTTTTAATAACAGAAGGCTTTATAAATTGTTGTCTTTTTCTTAATTCTTTAACAACACCGGTTTTATCGTATTTTCTTTTATATTTTTTTAAAGCCTTATCTATAGACTCACCGTCTTTTACAGGGATAATTAACATAACTTATATTCTGTTTATTATTGTTTTTATTTTCAGTGGACAAATGTAGTAAGATATTTTTATATATACAATTCCTTTTTTAAAAAGACTAATATTTTTATTTATCATAGATTTAAGGTTCTTAAAAAGATTTATATAATTTAATGTAAATTATACTTTCTAAAATTTAACTATTTTTACATTAAATGTTAAATTGTTATGCTTCATAAATTAAATCAAAAAATTCAAAATCTAATTAATTTTTTTTCACATGAGATTTGGAGGATCAACACAAGTTCAAAATCTAATAGAAAAATTATTATTTACGATATTGTAAAAGCCTTTCTATTAACTTTTAGAAATATAAATAGTTCTCAAATTAATACAAGAGCAGCAGCATTAACCTATAATTCATTATTATCAATAATCCCCTTATTAGCAGTTTTATTTGCCATAGCTAGAGGATTTGGTTTTCAAAATATAGTTGAAAGTCAATTATTTGAATTCTTTACAGGACAAAAAGAACTTTTAACTAGGGCTATGAAATTTATCGATCACTCAATCAGCTATGCACAAGGTGGAATATTTTTAGGCATAGGTATCATACTTTTATTTTATACAGTTATTACATTATTATCTAATATTGAAGATAATTTTAATAGTATATGGAGAATACAACAGGGAAGAAGTTTATTTAGAAAGTTTACTGATTATCTGGCTTTAATTGTAATTACTCCAATATTTTTTATATGCAATGCTGGATTGACTATATTTTTAAATTCCTCTTTAAACTTTGATTTTTTTAATTATGTATTAGTGCCAATAATTAAATTTGTGCCATTTGTAATTATCATATTACTTTTTACTATTCTATACATATATATACCTAATACAAAAGTTAAATTTAAATCTGCGTTAATGGGAGGATTAGTAAGTGGTTCCTGTTTCCAGATTTTTCAGATGCTATATATATCAGGGCAACTAGGGCTTTCAAAATATAATGCAATATATGGAAGTTTTGCAGCTTTACCTTTATTATTATTTTGGCTTCAATTAAGCTGGTTTATCTGTTTATTTGGAGTTCAACTATCTTATTCATATCAAAATATAAATAAATTTAGTTTTGAAAGAGAAACTTCTAATATTAGTAGAAGATATAAAGATTTTATTCTATTAACTATTGCTACTTTAATAATAAAACGCTTTGAAACAAAAACACCGCCTTATACTGCCGATGAAATTTCTGAAACCTTTAAGATCCCATCACAATTAGTTAATGATTCATTATATTATCTTTTAAAATCAGAGATTATTAGAGAAACCCCTTCCAATGATGAGATGGTTATTTCTTACATTCCCTCGATAGATATTAACAAAATATCCATTAGTTTCTTTTTCAATAATATCGATCAATTAGGATCAGAAGATTTTAAGATTGATAAGTCCGATGAAAAAATTAAAAATATATGGGAGAAAACATTAGAAATTCGCCAACTGATTTATAGAAAAGAAGGAGATATTCTGCTTAAAGATATTTAAATAAAACACTTGCTTAAAATTTTTAATGTAAGATTTGAAAGTTAAATATAAACCCATTGAATAAATATCTTTGAATATAAAATGTTCATTATTCTTAATAACTATATTATTCTGCTGCCTTAAGGAATTTGTAAATAATAAAAAACTAATATTCAAACTTTTAATGATCTCTGATATCCGGACATAAATTAAACTTTAAATACATTATCTAAATAATATAATTGAAATATGAGTGCTTCAAAAAAGAATATTAATTATATTTTTTTTAAACGAATATAAAAATCATAACGAATCAAACCTATCAATTACTACAACTATCAGAAGTCGCATTAGTAACCTCAGGGACAGCGACTCTAGAGACAGCATTATTAAAAGTGCCACAGGTAGTATGCTATAAAGGAAGTAAAATATCCTATTTCATAGCCAAACGCTTAATCAAGCACATTAAATACATTTCTTTAGTAAATTTAATCATGGATAAAGAAATCGTTAAAGAATTAATTCAAAATGAGCTTACTCCTTTTAATTTAAAAAAGGAATTATCTAAGATCTTAGAGCCTAAGCATAGATCCAATCTAATTTTTCAATATGATCAACTACAAAAAAAATTAGGAGAATCCGGGGCTTCTAAACGAACTGCCTATTTGATTTATAAGACGTTAGTCAATAATTAATAACAAAAATAAAAGTAAATTATTGTATAAAAGGTACTAATAATTAAACTTTGGCATGGTTTTTAATATATTAAAAATAAGTAAATTTTTTTCATAATAAATTAACATGTAAAAGACTTTATTGTCTTTACTCTATTTTTAATTGAGCAAGTAAAGAAAGCTATACGACTAATTGTATTAGCTTTCTTTTTTTTTTGCAATAATCTTAAAATTTATACCTTAATATATAAACAAAAAAAGCCTCGTATATTTCTATACGAGGCTTTTTAAAAACTGGCGGCTACCTACTCTCCCGCGTTAGCAGTACCATCAGCGCAAGTAGGCTTAACTTCTGTGTTCGGTATG
>NZ_SELG01000001.1 GCF_007845635.1 Apibacter muscae
ATAGGTAAGCTTCAAAACTTCGTAGGATATGATAATTATTCTATTTCAAAATTTAATATTGATGAAAATAACTTAACTATTAGCGCATCTTTAACCTCTAAAAAATCTAACCCAGAACCTATTTATCTTATTGGCGTAACTGAAATCATTAAAGCTAATAAAGATCAAATAAAAATAAGTCCATCATTTACTAACGACATGAAAGTAAATGATGGGCAAGTTATTTTTGAAGAACTTAATATAGGTCAGCTAACCATTGATCCACCTCCTGAGGAATTAAAGAATTTAATTGTTAGGAATTGTTCAATCAATAGTTTTTCTTATAAAAATCGCTCACATATATTAGAAGAGCTTCTTGTTGAAAATAATGAATCTCCGGACATAAATACATCCATTGATATAGGTGCTGCCGATCATATCATTCTAAGAAATAATGGAGAACTTAACTTAGTATCTATAAGCGCGAGTTCAAGTAAAAAACATGATGTTAAGATGCTAGATTTCATCAATCAAAAGATTTATCAACTTCAGATATATGGGCTAGATACTATTAACTTAAAGGAACTCACGCTACCTATAATTGGTAGTTTTATTCAATTCACACAGTGCTTATTAACAGAACAATTTCTTGATTCGCTTTATAATCATATAATTAAACAATCTCCTATTGCTATTTATTTCGATAGTTGTGATAATGTTTTTTCTAAAGAACAGCAAGCACAATTAAAAGAGAAAGGGTATACAATAACTATAAGATAATACCATGGATGCATTAAAAATATTAATTATCACCTTTGTCTGCGCAATAATCGGCTATTTAGAACCCATCAATAATTCAATTCTGGTTTTGATTATCTTATTTTGTTGGGATATCTCTATGGGGATATTGGTTGATTTGGTCGTTAACAAGGACCGCATGAGAATTAAAAAACTTCTTATTTCTCTGTTATTTGTCGCTCTATATACTCTCATTATCGCTAGTCTCTTTATTATTGGACGGCTTATGGACGACGTGGAAGAGTTCTTAGAAATGATTAAAGTATTAACCTACGTATGCGCCTATTTTTATGGGAGCAATGCTCTGAGGAATTTAACGATCTTATTTCCTAATAATAAAACTTTTTCATTTCTCTATGAATTTTTGGGCTTACAGATCGTAAAAAGAATTCCGGAGCTTTCTTCTTTTTTACTCAAAAAAAGAGAGGAAAAAAA
>NZ_SELG01000012.1 GCF_007845635.1 Apibacter muscae
ATGGAGCGGATCCAGGGGCTTTGTCCTCCATAGGCTTTCTGCCATGGGAATTGTACTCGTATGCGGCTCATGCCTTGGGGGTCGTTGTTGTCGGTGACGATGGCGGATTGTTCTTCACAGGCTGGAAAGGCGTCTTCATCCATGTAGGGGGGGACTTCATTGTCTTTCGGGATGGCTATCACTTCGTTGTAATAGCCTTCGGTTACGTCTTGGTAGTGTTTTATCTCTAATATTCGGTAGGATTCTAAGGGGACTTCTCCGTTTTTAAAGATTTCATGCCCGGGCATCCAGGCTTTGAGTTTTATGGTATCTCCGACTCTTAGGTCGGGTTTATTGGTTTTGGCTTCCATAAAAAAGACATTTTGTCTTTTTTGTTTTTGTCTTTTTACGGCTTCTTTGAGTTCGTATTCGCCTGCTTCCATTAAACTGTGATTATACAGGGAGGATGGGACTTTGGTATATATGTCTTCGGAGGCTTGCATGGCGTATTGTTGAAAGGGATTTACTAGTCGTCTACTGAGGCTTACTGCTTCGGATTTCACGGTGTGTGCTTTTGCTTGTTTGGCGTCGTAGGCTATATAGCTGAACTTCTGGGGGACGAGTTGCATGTGTAACTTACAATCATATACGTCTTGTTCTTCTACTAGTTCAAAGCCTTTCGCTCCATAGGGGCTAAATACAATTTGTTGTCCGTTATAATATAACCATTCTCCGTATCGGGTGGCTAAGCGTTTGATAAAGTTCCAGTCGGATTCTCGGTATTGTACGGTATACAGGAGTTTTTCTTTCATTTGGGGTTGGATCTCCCATTGTACTAAATCTTGGGGGTATTCTGTGGTGGCTTCTTGTATGATTCCTGCTAGGTCTTTGTTTTCATAGCTTTGGGTATCAAGTCCGTTTTCTAGTAATATGGTGGGGGATTTTCCGGTTAATACTAGTTTGGATTCTCCGTTTTCGCGTATATTGGTGATGTCTGTTATTATTCCTGTGTATACCAGGGCTGGTTTTCCATACTGCATGAATTGTATGGTGGTTCTTTTTCCTAGATAATTTCTGGAGGTTTCTAGGGGGTAGGCTTTTGCTCCATCTATCGCATCGGAATAACAGGTGATGGTAAAGCTGTCGTGGTCTGCTATTTT
>NZ_SELG01000010.1 GCF_007845635.1 Apibacter muscae
TACTCCATAAAGTATATCTTTTAATAAGCTTTTTTCCATAATCTTAATAAGGTAAGCCTTCTATACTTTTTAACCATTGATTGTAATATGCTTTCTGTTCTTGGACAGTTGCTATTTGATTTACATCTTCTTCTGGATCAAAAAGATTGATTCTTACAAATTCTTTATCAATTCTTTTACCTAATGTTAAATGAGTAGTATAGATAGAATATTGTAGTCGAGGAATTATATAATTACTTAAAACACATCCCTTAATTAATAATTTTAATTCTATTTGTTCTATCTTAATACAAAGCCCATAAAAGGCACTACCAATTCTATCAGAATAATTTTTAAGCGAATTTCCAGTTTCATCATGATATTCTAAAAAGAATACTTCATATTTCCCCTGAAATTCATATTTCTTATTTTCAACAATATCATATATTGTAGGATTTTCTATATTTTCAGTCCAAATATTAATACTTGCATCAAGTATCTTGTGTTGAAAATTCAAACTTTTTATATTAAAACATTTAAAATTTTCTTTATTATTCATTTTAATTAGATTACATGTATTAATAAGGACAAAGCCATTTAATATCATTAGGATTTTTGATATCTTTAGCAGGAGTATGACCTATAATATTTTCATTAGGTATTTTATTTATGACCGAAAATTCTTTTTCCAGAGGATATGGACTTTTAGCTCCTAAAACTTCATTGACATTTACTCCTTTGGAGTCATCAACCTGAATCTTATAAACATATCCTTCTCCATTATAGTAATCATTACCAAAATTTATAGCACTGTTTATATCATAGGTAGTAGAGATATATTGAGAAGGAGTGTTATTTTTGGCATAATCTAATAAATCAACATTTGCATTCGGAGATTTTGCGTTAAATCCACCTTCCGCATTTATCACATCAGGAGATCTTCTATCAAATCTATATACAGTAATTAAATCCAATCCAAACAAGTCGATCATCGTATTGGAGTCATACGTATACGCATACATATTAGGGTTATTTCCAAGTAGTCCGATGGGGTCTTTGGAGATGTATTGTCCAGTTTCGGGATTGTAGTAACGGAAACGATTATAGTCTAACTCTGC
>NZ_SELG01000011.1 GCF_007845635.1 Apibacter muscae
GGAGTCCAAGCCGATAACTTAACCAAATCACCCACCCTTAAATTGGGATTGTTGGTTTTAGCTTTTGCATAAAGGACGTTTTGCTGAGCCTGTCTTTTTCTCTCTAAAGTATCATATAAATCATAATGAATATGGTTTAACAAAGGATAATTATAAAAAAGTTCCTGTTTTTTAGCAAAGAGCTTTTCTGAAGTTTCCAAGGCAAATTCCTGATAGTGATTGATGATTCTCTTTTTCTGAAGAGAATTAGTATCTGATTGGAATAGGATATTTTGTTCCGCTTGGTAAGAAGATAGACTAAATCCTTGGGGTTTCGCTTCCATTTGAAGCTGGATATACTCCGCATCTTCTCCTTCTTGAATCAAGACCTTTCTTCCCCCATATCCCCCAAAAACTAAGCGCTCTCCATTCCAATATAAAAGTTCTCCATAACGACAAGCCAGTCTTTGTAAATACTCAAAGTTAGTTTCTTGATATTGAACGTTATAAGGAATATTTTTTTTGTATTTAGGTTTTACTTTGAGTTCAAACAGGTCTTGAGGTAACCCCTCACAAGTTTGAGTAACGATTTGTTCTAAGGTTTGGTTCTCGTAACTACGACAAATCTCCCCTTGTTCTAAGAGAATAGTAGGAGATTTTCCTATTAGTTCTAACTGAGGATTATTGTTTTCTATTTTCCAGTTCAGTTGATTAATAATACCTTGAAAGATAAAAGTAGTATCAGAAAATTGTTTAAAAGAAATATATATTTTTTTACCAAAAAGGTTTTTGCTGTTAGTTAAAGGAAAGTCTCGGGAGGATTCAAAAGCATCGGCAGGACAAAGTAAACGAAAGGAGGAATGGTCACACATCTTCTGATTCAGTTCTAAATGGTAGCTTCCGCTTTGGTGAAGAACTTCTTTGCCATCTATTTTTATGGAGCAGGCAATAATGCTTCCCTTACCATCAGGGACAGAACTGTATATTCGAGACATAATAAGTTATTTATTATAATTAGTTATTAATCTAGCTAAAATACGATAAAAAATAATATAAAATAAAGTTTAGGGGATTTTTTTTGGGAAGGGATATTAAATAATTATTATTTTTTTTT
>NZ_SELG01000035.1 GCF_007845635.1 Apibacter muscae
ATGTGAATATGATGGTGTATGCGGTAGAGATAATCCTGGTCCTGATCCTAGGGATCCTAAGTATAAAAATTCTTTTTTAGAAAGGAAATAAAAATTTTAAAATTTATTTAAATATGAATTGGGTATACTTTTTATTTTTATTTAATATTATTTTTATTTCTGCTCAGGAGGGGATAGAAAACATTTTAAAATCTCAATTAGAAGATGGAAATAGTGTTCCATTAGGAGACGAATATGAATCTCATGAATATTCTGAAAAAGATTTAGATGCTACCATTCCTATAATTGAAAATATTTTAAAAACACAAGGCTATAAAACTCTAACATCATCAGAATTCAAAGAAAAAATTAAATCAAAATTCAACAGGATAATAGATGAAAAATCTGAAAAAAGATATTTATATGTAGATTTATATGATAAATGTAGTAGAGATATAATTTATACCAGAAATCCTATCTATAATGGTTTTTTTATAATAAAGAATAAAAATTTTATAACAAGTTTATATGCAATCCCAGAATTAATAGATTATCAAAAAGAATATCCTGAAATAGCTAAAGTAGAAAATAAAATATTAATAAAGACTGATTCTTATTGGACAGATAATTTAGAAGTTCCTCATTGGAGAGATACTAAGAATTTATCGTCACAAAGGAGGTTTATAAAAAAATTATTAATTGCAAGGAATAAATATTTATTTAATGAAGATCAAAATCAATTTGCTTGGTTAATTACTAACGATGCACAATTTATGCGTAGTTTAGTAACTACCTTTGGCTATACCGAGGATAAAAAACTTTATAAATGGTTTTTTGATAATACTCCGTTTGATGAGAAGAATCTGGATGAATTTGGTGAGTTAATTTGGACTAAATATTGTAATAATTCTATTTCAATTCATAATAATTTTTTTAATGTTATTGATAATCTTCTTTCTGTTGATAAGGAAAAATATCTTAATTATTTATTAAAATACTTACAATATGTTTTGGATTATGATGTGAAAAATCCTAATGCTTTGATTAAGCAGATAAGTCTTGCTCAAAAATGTGAATTGATTGGTAGAATAATTAGTTTCGGGGAAAAATTTAGGTATGCGGAAAATATTAATATTGAAGATCCTTATAAATTCATGGGATGGACTTTTATGATGGATTATAAAGAGCTCTATAAAAAAGAGTTTGAAAGAAATAATTATTATAATTTACCTGAATTTAAGGAAAGATATAAAATGGCTGAGGATTATTGGGTTAGTGAGGTTCTTCCTTTTAATGAATAGTTGCTCTATTGATTTACATTTTTTGAGTGATTTGGGGGGAAAGTAGTCATAAAAAAGATTGTTATTGTAATAAGCCTTTAACAATCGATTTTTTTAAGGATATGCTTTTTCAATTATGGTCTTCTGAAATTAAAAATTTCTCTATTGAGGATGTTGAAAATAATCTTTGGGCGAGACAAGCTGGATTGGATGATAAATCTCTGGCTAGATCTGTAAATGAATTTAACTTGGCTTTTACCAAATATGGTATTAATTCTTGTATGCAAAAAATTGTTTTTTGGCTGAAACTATTGTTAAAACTGTTTTCTTTACTACCGCTAGGAATTATTGAGTAATAATGCTTCTAGTAATGATCGATTTAAAGGTAGAGGCATTCTCCAGTTAACTTGATCTGCATATCTAAATACTCTATAATAAAATCTCTAAATTTAAATTAAACTAAAAAAAATGGATATAATATTAATAATGAAAATAATCACTTTATAGCAATTTATATTTTTTTAAGATTCATTCCTCAAAAATATTACTAACATTAAATTTAAATAATTACTCTTTTTTAATTTGATTCATTAAAAATAACTTTTATTTTATTATTATTAAGCCTTTTATTTATCCAACTCTCTATCTTTTCTTGATCAATAATAGAAAATTTCTGATTAGATGAAATCATTAATATACTTGATTTAAGTTCTTGGATTGAATCATCTTTAGAATATATGTTAGCATTTGTATACATGCAATTTTCTATTTGTGGATAAATTGGAGATAATTCAGAAAGTAGTTGTTTACCTATTAATGGCAGAGATTTAATACTATCAACTTTTTGTTTATATTTAGATATTTCTAAATTTAACCGTGCAATTTGTTGCATCAATCTTTCTTCTTCTGATTGTGCATTAGTAGCTTCTTTATCTAAATTTTGATCTATTGCTAAACCTTGTTCAATAACAATTTTAGCATCCGCTAATGAATAGGCTATAGCTTTATTAATAATAGCTTTCTTATCCGCCTCACTTAATAAAGATCCTCCATAAACTAAGTTTATTTCTCTTTTGTTTGGATTTATCTTTTTATTCAGTAAATAATTACCTTTATAGATCTCAATATTACGGGTATATTTATCCGCATTCGATCTAAATTTTTCATTTTGAGACATTTGATAACCTAAATAAATACTTGGCAAAATAATAATCAGAAGGATTAGCGACAATCCATGGTGAATTCTTTTCTTTCTTTTCTCACTTATCTGGCTATCTCTAATTGGAAATTTTAACATTTGAGAAATTAATACTGAGGCATAAGCAATACAAACCGTATTAATAGTAAATAAATACATGGCGCCGTAAAAAAAAGAAAATTGAAATGTTGCCAATCCATATCCAGCAGTACATAACGGAGGCATTAAAGCAGTTGCAATAGCTACCCCTGGTATAACATTCCCTTTCTGCTTACTGCTGATGGCGATAATGCCAGCAAAACCACCAAAAAGAGCAATCAATACATCATAAATAGTAGGATTCGTTCTTGCCAACAATTCAGAATGAGCTGTATGAACGGGTGTAATTGCAAAGTAAATGGTGGATGCAACAATACTTGCCAACACAGCAAAACAGAAGTTCTTTATAGATTGATTAAGAAGTTTAAAGTCGTGAATGGCTATGCTATATCCCATACCATTAATAGGTCCCATCAAAGGTGAGATTAACATAGCTCCTATAATTACAGCCGTTGAGTTGGTATTTAAACCTACTGAGGCAATTAAAATAGCACAAACCAATATCCAAAGGTTAGTACCCTTAAAGGATATTCCTTGCACAATAGAGTCGTGAATTTCATCAAAATCTTCCGTCTGCTTTTTTAAACTTATATAAATGATAGCTTTACGTAATAAATGATACATATTTAATATAATTTTATATTCAAATTTAATTATAATAAATATATTATTCTTAAATTATATTATTTTATTATTTTTCAGAACTCACCTATTATTATCTATTATCAGAAATAAATTTCTTTATATCTCTGTTAGCTCCATATACAACTAATATATCATCCTTCTCTAAAATAGTTTCTGGCTTTGGTATTCCTTGCACTTCAGATACTATTTTTGTTTTTCCGATAATACTTTTTCTTTCTATATTCTTTACTACAGTTAAAACCAAAATATTGAATTCTCTACGAAATCCTATTTCTTCAATAGATTTCCCTATAAAAATTTCAGGAACTAAAACTTCTACAATACTATAATTTTCATTTAATTCAAAAGAATCCACCATCCCTCTAAGGGTCAGTTTTTTTGCCCATCTTTCAGCTGTTTCTTCCTCCGGCCGTACAATTTCATGAACACCAATGGCTTGTAATACGTTTTCATGCAAAGGATTTAATGACCTACCAATTAAACGCTTCACATTTAAATTTTTAAATAGTGCAGTGACCATTATATTTGCGCCTTGATCTTCTCCTATACAAACAATGACAACATCCGTATTTTTTAGGGGTAAGGTTTCCACTGCTGCTGCATCTGTAACATTTAAACACACCACATGTGTAATTTTATCCTTTAACTCGTTTACCCTCTGCATTTTCATATCTACACCAATGACCTCATTGCCTTGTGAAACTAGTTTTTCCGCAAGAGAAGAACCAAAAACCCCCAAACCTACAATTATATATTTCATCTGATTTTTTTTATTTAATTAATCAATACGTCTTCCGATGGATAAGTATAATCGCATTTTTTTACTTGTTTAAAAAATGCAATAAGAAGGGTTAGTGCTGTAACTCTTCCTATAAACATAAGTACAATTAATACTATTTTGCTCCCCATGCTAAGTGAAGATGTAATCCCTAATGTTAAACCCACTGTGCTATAAGCTGAAACAGATTCAAAAATGATTTCATACAATTGCAAATCCTTATCAAAATAAGAAATGACTAACGAACCTATTCCCAAAAAAATTAAAGAAAGTGAAATAACAGCAAAGGCTCTTCTTATGGAAAGATCGTTAATTTCACGACCGTAAACCTCAATTTTTTTTTGTCCTTTTCCTAAACTTAGAAAATTTAGAACTGCAATGGCAAACGTGCTCGTTTTAATTCCTCCCCCTGTAGATGCTGGTGATGCACCTATCCACATAAGAATAATTATTACTATTATAGAAGAAAGATGCAATTGACTAAAATCAATAGTATTGAAACCTGCCGTTCTAGGAGTGGTAGCTGTGAACAAAGCAGTAATAAATTTCCCTATTCCCTTATGAGAAGCTAATATGTTACAATATTCATTCACATATATGAATGTAGTACCTAAAATAACTAAAAACAAAGTGGTTAGTATATTAATTTTACTCCCTAGCTTCATTACTCTAGGTTTGTACACATCTTTTCGTTTACTAAATGCAAGGAAGAAATTTTTTATAATTACATGGCTTAAATACTTCAATACATTGATAACAATTGGAAAACCTAATCCACCTAAAATAAATAGAAAAATTAAACTCAATTGAAATAAATAGTTATGAACGTACCCATTTTCCATAATTCCATAAGGTAGTGTAGAAAACCCAGCATTACAAAAGGCTGATATAGAATGAAATACTGAAAAATAAATTCGTTGTGAAAATGAAGGAATTAAGTTAGGATCTAAGCTAGCAAAAATAAAAATAGCTCCTACCATTTCAATACCCAATGTAATGATTAATATTCTTTTTAAAGTTTTGAAAATTTCATCGATTTTTTCAATGTTTGAAATGGTCCCCATAGCTAATTGATCTTCGTACGAGGCTCCTCCTTTAAAAAAATAACTAAAATAACTAGCAAAGGTTAAGATTCCTAATCCACCTGCTTGAATTAGACTAATAATAACAATTTGCCCAAATAAAGTAAAGTCTTTCCCTGTATCTAATACCACTAAGCCGGTTACACAAACAGCACTAGTTGTAGTAAATAATGCATTTATAATACTAATTCCTCTGGTAGTAGCAAAAGGAAGCATAAGTAAAATTGTGCCGATAAGAATTAATCCTAAAAAACTAAAAATAAATAAACGAGCTGGATTTAATCCAATATATTTAATTTCGGTTAACATGGTTTACTATTCGTAGAGCGACTAAGTACTATATACCCTAGAATGCCTCCAATAATAGAAGCTACAAAAATCCCAATCTTTGCTTGGACAACATATTCTGGATTGGTAAAGGCTAAAGAGGTTATAAATAAAGACATGGTAAATCCTATGGAAGCTAGAAGACCGATCCCCAATAAATTTTTAATATTCATTCCCTCGGGAAAAGGAGCTACTTTTAATTTTACTAATAAAAGAGTAAATCCTACCACCCCTAGTACCTTTCCTAAAAGTAAACCTAAAGCAACCCCAAGAGCTACGTGCGTACTAAAAAGCTCATCTATATTAATGTCTAAGGAAACCCCTGCATTGGCTAATGCGAATATAGGTATAATTATAAAAGTTACGAAAGGATGCATGGCATGCTCAAGTATTTGTAGAGGAGGAATTGCCTTATTGGTATCTATTTTTATTTTTTCTAAGATATGTAACTGATCATTGGTTAAAGTCGGTATTTTACTGTTAGGATCTTTAGACTTAAATTTATCTAAATATTTCCTAATTCGTTCAAAAAAAAGATTCTCTTTTATTTTAACATCTGCAGGAATCATAAAAGCAGCAATTACAGATGCAATGGTTGCATGTACCCCGGAAAGTAGGAAGGACGTCCATACGCCTAATATACCTAAAACGGCATAGAATAAAATACTTCTTACGCCCATTCTGTTTCCTAAATACATTAACAATACAAAAACAAAACCGATGGCTAAGTTATAATAGGAAATATCTGAAGTATAAAAAAAAGCAATTACCAGTACAGCTCCTAAATCATCCACAATAGCTAAAGCAGTAAGAAATATTTTGATCGTTAATGGAATTCTACTTCCTAGTAAGAATAATACGCCTAAGGCAAAAGCAATATCTGTCGCCATAGGAATTCCCCAACCGTGATGAACTTCTCCAGAATTATTAAATGCAATATAAATAAGTGCGGGAACCACCATACCTCCAATGGCTGCTGCAATTGGCAATAATGCTTTTCGCGGATTAGACAACTCTCCTCCTACAATTTCTCTTTTAAGTTCTAATCCTACTACAAAGAAAAATATTGCCATTAATCCATCATTGATCCAGTGATGGATACTATACTCAAAAAAAGAATTTCCGTTAAATACAAACCCAAATTTACGCTCTAAAAAGTGAAAGTATTCGTTAGACCATGGACCATTGGCTAAAAACATGGCTATAACCACACTTAAACCTAAAACTATTCCTCCAGATTTTTCTTCTAAAATAAATCTTTGAATAGGTTTTAAAACAATATCAATAGGTACTTTTTTTTCTTCTGGCATAAAATGTAAATTTTAGGGTTAATCAATGGCTTAATTCAATAAAGATTTTAATGTTGATCCTTATTGAATTTCAAAAATAAATATATTTTTCTATATAGATAAATTATGCTATTAACAAAGTTACAATTTGAGATAAAAAACAGATTTAAACATAAGAGAATGTTGTTATATTCATTCAATTACAATATTAACAATATCAAAATCCGAATCAAAGGCTACATTATATATTTTTAAATTAGGAAAGCAACCTTAATGGATATTAGATTTCAAAAAATTAGAGGTTTCTACCTATAGGGAGGTTTATATATTCATCACTATTTCTTAATCCGTTCTTTCAATTCTTTGATCTCATCTCTAATTTTAGCAGCAGTTAAAAAATCCAATTCTTTTGCGGCCTTTTCCATCTCCTTCTGCTTTTTACTGATGAGTTTATTTACATCCGTTTTAGAATAGTTTGCAGATTCTTCCGCAACTTTAAGCACCTCTGAATTTTCAGCATAAGTTTTTATCACCGGAGTTTCCATATTACCAATGGTTATACTGGTAATCTTTTTCTTTAATGGCTGTGGAGTTATATTATGTTCTATATTGTATTGATTCTGAATCTCTCTCCGCCTAGCAGTTTCTTCAATCGTTTTATTCATGCTATCTGTCATTTTATCCGCATACATAATCACCTTACCATGAATATTACGTGCCGCTCTCCCAGCCGTTTGGGTTAAAGAACGATGAGACCTAAGAAAACCCTCTTTATCCGCATCAAGAATGGCAACTAAAGAAACTTCCGGTAAATCTAGACCCTCTCTAAGCAAATTCACACCCACTAAAACATCAAATTTCCCAATTCTTAAATCTTGCATTATTTCAACCCTCTCAAGAGTATCAATATCTGAATGAATAAAGCGCGTGCGAATCCCAAACTTATTTAAATATTTGGTGAGTTCTTCTGCCATTCGCTTGGTTAGGGTTGTAACTAAAACTCTTTCATCCTCCTCTACCCTCTTTTGTATTTCAGCCATTAAATCGTCAATCTGATTTAATGAAGGTTTTACTTCTATAACTGGATCTAGTAATCCGGTAGGTCTTATAATTTGTTCTACATAAACACCTTCAGACTTTTGCAGTTCATAATCGGCAGGTGTTGCACTTACATAAACCACTTGATTTTGCATCCCTTCAAATTCTTCAAATTTTAAAGGTCGATTGTCCAAGGCAGCCGGCAATCTAAAGCCATATTCAACCAAGGTTTCTTTTCTACTTCTATCTCCACCATACATAGCATGTACTTGGGGGAGTGTTACATGGCTTTCATCTATAACCATTAAATAATCTTGGGGAAAATAATCCAGCAAACAAAAGGGCCTTGAACCAGGCATACGCCCATCTAAATAACGGGAATAGTTTTCAATCCCCGAGCAATAGCCCAATTCTTTAATCATTTCCAAATCAAACTCGGTACGCTCCTTTAATCTGTGAGCCTCTAAATGTTTCCCAATTTCGTTGTAATAATCTACCTGCTTTCCTAAATCAATCTGAATATTTCTTATAGCTCCGTTTAAAGTTTCTGGGGAAGTAACAAATAAATTGGCCGGATAAATATGAATGCTTTCTACTGAATCTATAACATTGTTAGAAGCATAATCCACATTTTCAATCCTTTCAATTTCATGACCAAAAAATTGTATCCGTATCCCGGTATCGGAATAAGCCGGGAATACATCAACTACATCACCTTTAACTCTAAAATTACCACGGGCAAAATTTATTTCAGATCTGGAATAAAGAGCATTAACCAAGAGTTTTAAAACTTGAGTTTTGGTAATCTTTTTACCCACCTGTAAAGAAAGCATATTATTTTTAAACTCTTGAGGGTTTCCTATACCATATAAACAGGAGACTGACGAAACTACCAATACATCTCTCCGACCCGATAGTAAGGCAGAGGTTGCACTTAATCGCAACTTCTCTAAATTTTCATTGATGGATAAATCTTTTTCAATGTATGTATTGGTGGTAGGCATGAATGCCTCCGGTTGATAATAATCGTAATAAGAAACAAAATATTCTACCGCATTGTCTGGAAAAAATTCTTTAAACTCCATATAAAGCTGTGCAGCTAAAGTCTTATTATGAGCCAATATAATTGTAGGGCGTTGGATTTTCTCCACTACATTGGCAATGGTAAATGTTTTACCAGAACCGGTTACTCCCAACAGTGTTTGGTATTTCTCCTGATTAAAAATCCCTTGAGCAAGGGTTTGTATAGCTTTGGGTTGATCTCCTGTTGGCTGGAAGGATGAATTAACTTTAAATTTCATTCGTGAATATAGATGTATAGAATATTAGCCTATACAATTTTAATGCTAGGTTTTCTTTTTGATAAAACTCATAATTTTAAGAAATTTGATATAAGAAAACTAAAAAAATTAACCTCTTCTTGCCAACTCATCCCTAAGTTTTGCAGCGGTTTCATAATCTTCACTTTCCAAAGATTTTTCCATTAATTCCTTAATTTCCAAATCTGACAAATGATGAAATGAATCTTCCTCCTCATAATTTTCTAACTGGTTATCGATGTCATCAATGACATTTCCGTAATTAACCTCATCACTGGACTGCTGCTTCATTTCCATATATACACCAGCCTTGTCCATAATTTCTTTATTGGTATATATAGGAGCATTAAATCTTACGGCTAGGGCTATGGCATCAGAAGTTCTAGAATCTATTTCCTTTTCTTCATCTGTTTCAGAATTTTGGAATAATATATTGGAATAGAAAACCCCATCTACCAATTTGTAAATAAATACAGCCTTTACGGTTATGTAGAAACTTCTGGCAAATGTTGCAAATAGATCGTGAGTAATCGGACGTGGAGGATCAATATTGGTTTCTAAAGCCAATGCTATGGATTGAGCTTCAAAACTTCCTATAATGATAGGGATTTTCCTCTTACCAAAATCTTCTTCCAAAATCAAAGCATAAGCTCCGGTTTGTGTTTGGCTGTAAGAAATCCCTCTAATGTTTAATCGTATTAATTCCATAAAATAATCCAATGCTTTCCTATAAATTTCTAGCTTGCAATTTACAAATTATTTTTATAAAGCATTTTCAACTTTTCACCCATTCATTCTTTCAATTTTAAGGAATATGAAACATTTAACCTTAAAAAGCAGTTACATTGATAATACTTATAAAAAATTTTATTCAATAATTGAATTATTTGAAAAAATTTTAATTTATTAAAATAAATATTTACTAATTTATTTTATTTACATATATTTATATCGATTTTTATATAATTATAAATTGTTTTAAATTATGAGTAAATCTAAACCTAACCCAGATAAAAATTCCGCTTTAAATTTATCTGATGCTTCCCGAGAAATTTCTAAGACTAAAAAAGTAAATCTGCTTGATGAATTTGATTCAAATGAAGTACCTCCTATAAAAAATATTATCCCTGGAGATATTTACTCCCTGCCTAACGGACTACTTACCGAAGAGCAATATGCGCAGTACAAAGGTTTGAATTCTTTAATTGCTACCTATGGTGGAGATCCGGAAAAAAATTTAGCGAATTCTCATATTGTCTTTAGTAAAATATTCATCGGCGGTGAAAGAGTTTTGGCAGACAGCCATTTTGAAGTTAAAATTGAACAAAAAGTGGCTGAACATGATACTTTTATAATTCGTTGTTTTTCCGATGCTATAGAAGATCCCAAGGCTTATCCTTTAGAAAAAGCCCGAAATTTCTTAGGAAAAAGAGCCACCATACAATTCATGCAGTTTGGTTCTGCGACTTTGGTTTATACCGGTATTATTACAGACATTGCTAACGTTCGTGAGAATGGAGAATCTCAATTAGTATTCACCGGTAAATCTCCCACTATTTTATTGGAAAACGGTTTAGATTGTCAAAGTTTTGAAAATCTGGATTTAAAAGAGATAGTCACCAAGGCTACCACCGAGTACCCTACGGATTTAGTTCAGTTAGATCTTCAACCCTTACTCACTGACAGACTTCTTTATACCGTACAATATCGAGAATCAGATTGGAATTTCATAAAACGGTTAGCTACTCGCTACGGAGAATGGCTCTACTATAACGGTCAACAGATTGTTTTAGGACCTTACAGAGGTAAAACTTGGGAACTGGTGGAAGAACAAGACGTTTACGATTGCACACTTAGAATGAAACTTATGCCACAAAAGTTTAGTTATACCGCTTACGATGCTAAACAAGCCGAAACCTATACCATAAACTCACAATCGGTACGACTCAGTAGGCGTTTAGTAAACCCATTTCAACAACATGCAATGGATGCTTCTGAGGGAATTTATTCCAAAGTTGCCTCTTCTTTGTACAACCATAGTTTGTTAGAAGGTGGACCAAGTGAATTGGAACGAGCCGTAAAGAAACAAAAACAAAGAAGACAGAATGTCTTTTATATGGAAGCTAAGACCAACAATCCTAACTTGAAGGTAGGTGACAATGTAAAGCTGAAAGCATGGATGCCGGGACATAGCATTTTTAAAAATGGAGAAGTTCCATTAGAAACTTATCGGATTATAGAAATTAAGCATTACCAAGACATAACAGAAGGATATTACAACCATATCGTTGCCATACCTAAGGACAACGAAGTTCCACCCTATATGGATGAAGATGCCTTTCCGGCTTGTGAAGAGCAATCTGCCATAGTTACCGATAACAATGACCCACAGGGCATGAGTAGAATACGGGTACAATTTCCTTGGCAGAGAGCCTTCAACGGACAAACTCCTTGGATCCGTTCCATCACCCCTTATGCAGGAGAAGGCAAAGGGATGCATGTGATACCGGAGATTGGTGAAGAAGTCATTGTTAGTTTTG
Source organism: Apibacter muscae (assembly GCF_007845635.1). Taxonomy (GTDB): domain Bacteria; phylum Bacteroidota; class Bacteroidia; order Flavobacteriales; family Weeksellaceae; genus Apibacter; species Apibacter muscae. Next base: position 11,575 of record NZ_SELG01000035.1, read on the forward strand.
AGAACGGCAACGCCGAAAAGCCGGTCAGCTTAGGAGCCATGTTTAACGGCAAAGGAAAATCCGGACACGGAGGGGCCGGGAATTATATCAAAGGTTTGCAAACTCCCACTGGAAATAAGATTCAGTTTAATGATAAGGAAGGGAGTGCCTTGCTAACGGATAACGGAGGTGCAAGCATGAAATTTGATGGTGCGGGAAATGCAACTACGATTGCCAATCTTATTCATTCAGTGAATGCAGGGTCTAATGCGAATACTTCCGTAGGAGATGATGCCAGTACTTTAAAAATGGATGCTTCCGGAAATATTACGCTGAAAGGGAATACCAATATCACACTAAAAGTAGGTGGAAATACGATAGTTATTGACGGAAGCGGAATTACCATGACTTCCAATAGTGGGAATATTCAAACAATATCTAATACTGGTTCAATTACAGCATTGGCTGCCAATAGTATTATGATGTCTTCCAATAAAACTATAATACAAGGAAATCGAGCCGCATTAAAAGGAAACCAAATTTTATTAGAAGGAGCTAGTAGCATTAAATGCGTTTCACCAGATACAGATATTTTTTAATTTATAATATTTATATTATGCCAAATCCGTTAGAATACATCGTAAGTAAGGCTCTAATCTATTGTACTGAAGGCACTGCTATTGATCAATTTCAACCCACAAGTAATACTCATTATAGAATTGATGGAATAGTTGGAGTAGAAAATGACTTAAAACTAGGGGTTAATTTACCTAGTGATTTTGCATTTTGCGAAGCTAAAGGAAGAAAAAAATGTGTTCCAGATATTTCTGGAAAATGGCAGGATACTTATGGTCCTCTTAAAGGAGAACATAAAGATACCCTTGTATTTAGATGTAGTCTTAAATGTAATAATGGGGGAATAATTAAATTTTCGACTTCAGGACAAAAAGGGGGAGGAAAACTTGATAAATGGGATAAACTCCCCTCTATTCCTAAAATGTCAGATTTTAATAAAAGTTCAGTTGTAGTTCCAAAAAATAATGAAGAAGAAAGTATGAAAAATTATGAAGACTTAATAAAACAACAGAGGAATTCTGAACGAAGTACAGGTGAAATTAGTTCTTTTTATGAAGAAAAAATTGCTGGTTCTATTGATAATTTTAATTCTTTTTTAGCTTCTGGAGATCAAGCTAAAATAAATAGATTAGAGTTTATAGAAGGATTTATACCTTTTTATGGTCTGATTGATGCATTTATGAAATCCAACAACAATTTTATGCAAGGGAATGGAGAGGATGGCTTAATTAATATGGCTAGTGCAATTCCTATAAGTAAGTTAGTAGGAAAAGTATCCAAGTTATCAAAATTAGATGAACTTGGAGAATTGATGGATAATCTTGGAGATGTTTATGATTTTGGATACGGTAAAGGACTTGATGCTATTCAAACTTATACTGATAATTTGAACATTGAAAACTCTGAGAATAATGAATTATTAAAACTTATAAATGATAAAACTTTAGATGCAAGTGTTTTAAAAAGTGATCCTAGTTTTTTTATTAGAAACGATTATGGCTCTAAAGGGGCATGTAAAGTTATGGCTAAGTATCTTGGTGCTCAGTCGGATGCTATGAAAGGAAAGAAAGTATTGGCTTGTTTTCCTGCAGGAACATTAATATCTACAGAAAAAGGACATAAAGTTATTCAAAATATAACCCCCGGAGATTTAGTTTGGGCAAAAAATGAGCTTAACAATGAAGTTTCTCTAAAGAAAGTATTGAAAACTTTCATAAGAGAAACCAATAAACTAATTGTACTAATATTAGAAGATGATAAAATAAAAACAACAGAAGAGCATCCTTTTTATACAAAAAAGGGTTGGAAAGAGGCGAATGAATTAAGTACAGAAGATTATTTATTAGCTCAGGATAATCAATGGCATCGTATAAAGAATAAACAATTTTTATATAGTTATGAAAAGGTATATAACTTTGAAGTAGAAGAATTTCATACCTATTTTGTAGGAATAGAAAAAGTTTTAGTTCATAATGCATGCGAAAAACCAGTGGAAGGTCCTTTACCTCAAAAATAAACTTAAATATGGAAAAGAATATAGAAAAAGAAAATTTAAATAAAATCTATTTTTATATGAGAGAAGGTTATGACGATTATGAATTTTACAATTTTAAAGGAGCTATCTCCAATTTTGAAAAGGCTATAAAATTAATACCTGAACCTAAAAATTCGCATGAATTTTCCAAGAGATTATTTACTTGTCTAGCAATGTCTCTTTTACCTTCAAAAGAATATGATAAAGCTATAGAAAATTATAAGTTGGCTTTAAATTGTGTTGAAGATAGAAAAGATCCTCAACTTCAATTTATGATTGGGAAATATCTTTATGAAAGTAATAAAAAAGATGATGCATTTTTTTATTTTTATAAAAGTTATGAATTAGCAGAAGAAAAATATTTTAAAAATCATGATAACAAATATTTACTTTTTTTTCTTAAATGTAAAAATAAAAATAACTTAAAAGAAGAACATATAAATAAAACTATCAATTACAAAGGCAAGACCTATACCCAAGAAGAATGGGAAGAATTTGAGAAAAAACAATTTAAGGATTATGCTCAAAAACATAATATTCCTTTAGATGATGGAAAACCTAAAAAATCCTTTGGATTCTTTTTGGATGAGAAAGATTGTAAATACTAACCTTTATTCTTTAATTAAGAGAGTTAGATTTATTAATGTAAAATACAAAAGCTTGTTAATAAACAAGCTTTTGTTATCCTACTCTGTAACGGTATTTATATTTTAATTATCTTCTTTACGGTTGTTTTTCCTTCTTGTTTTATTTTTATAAAGTATACTCCGGGTGCTAAGCTTTGGATATTCATCGTTGTGATTCCTTCTTGTTTATGTAATAATCGTCCGTTCGTATCTATGATTTCAATAGTTATTTTCTTCCCTTCTTTGGTGCCTTTTATATGGATATAGCTAGTGGCTGGATTGGGGGTAATGGTTACTTCTTGTTCATAGTTTTCTGGTTGATTTTCTAGAATATTTATTTTTTTTATTTCTATGGTTTGTTCTGTTTTTTGTTCTGTTCCGTCTGAATAGGTAGCAAATAGAGTGATGGTGTAGATTCCTTCTTTTTCTAGGGTTAGATTGAGTTCTGGGTCTGTGTAGGTTCTTTTTTCTGTGCCTATTTTTACTTCCCAGTAGTATGTTTCGGGTTGTTCTTGGAATTTGGGCGTGAAATGTAGGGGCTCGTGGGGTTCTGTTTTGGTTTTTGGGGCTTCTATGCTTTGGTTTTTATTGGTTTGTTGTTGGTTTTCTTGCTTTTTAAGTCTTAGTACGGCCATGTATTCTTCTCCGTCTAGGGTTTTAGTTCCGCCTATTAGTATTTTACTATCTGGCTGTACTTGTACAATTTGGGCATCTAGAGATGGATCTATGGTATAGATGCCTTGGTTGGCGAAATTGCTGTCTAGTTTGCCTTCTGGGGTTAATTGTAGGAGTTGATTTTCTCCTTGGGTGGTTTTAGCGTGTATTAGAACTTTGTCGTCAGGCAATATTTGGTAGGTAAATGTACTGATTTCTAATATCGAATTTAAGTCTACTTTTCCGTTGGTTCCATAGCTTAGATCTAGGTCTCCATCGGGTAAATATCTTTCTAGATAGGTTCCATCTTTAAGTATTATTTTTTTATCAGATTGTAATTTTATAGGTCTCGGTTTTAGGGGGGTAAAGGTATAGTCATAGGATCCGTCGGAGTTAAAACGCCTAATGCTTTTCTGAGTTTGCATTGGGTTTGGAGGTCCAACCATAATAAAATTCCCTTCTACTAATAATTGATCGCCTTGCAATGCTATACTTTGGATTTGATTAGCATCTGAGGAATATGTTAAAAAATCTTTATCAAAGGTAAAGGTATTATCTAAGGTTCCGTCCGGGTTATTTCTATATATATTCTGTTCTGCTGGTGCTCCTACCCCGTTAGAACTATATTTATTTCTCATAAATATATATTTTCCATCCGGTTGAATTGCTAATACATCCGAATGATTGCTACCTCTATCCATCGAAGAAGTACGATGTAATAGTATTCCATTATTAGTATAACTATTGATATCCTTTCCAACAGTTTTGATACTTCCATCCATAGAATTAATCTTTAAATAACCATTGAAATAATAATCAGCTCCTCCTGTGCCCGATACTGAATACTCATTCTTTATAGGATTAAATTCTGAATCAAAACTACCATTTTCTAACAACCTCCATATGGTTGATGAGCCTAGCAATAATTTATTATCTGGTTGAACTCCCATAGTGAAGATGCTTTGTTTTTCAGAAGGTATAGAATAAATCATTTTTCCGCCTTTACCAAAAGTTAAAATAGGGTTTCCTCTTTGATCAAATTTATACAGTGTTATTCCATAATTTTCTTCACCTGAAAAGCTGTACAATAGATAAGAACCTATGGTTAGTAAACTACCGTCTTTTAGTTCTAAAGTTCCTATGGCATTACTAGCAAAACCTGTTTTAGAATCTGTTATATAAAAAGCGCCATTATTTCCAAAATTAGCATCAAAAGTCCCATCAGGCTTTATTAATGCTAATGCTCCTTGATCATAATAAAATTTTTTAGGGGCTTGACTACTGTTACAATATGCTGTTACTACATAATTGTTTTCTGAAAGTTCTAAAATATTTTTATATACCAAAGTAGAAGACCCTATCGTTGGAGGATAAGAAGGATTAGTAAATCCGGAGTGAAGTACATTTTCATTAAGTTTATTTTTGCCGTCGTAAGAAATTTTACTAAAAATCATACTCGGTTCATAATTACTGTCATTACTCTGTACCTCTGTTAGAGCTAGAATAGTTCTATTATGGCCCATTTGTATTTTATGTAGACGTGCAGTTAATGGATAGACAATTGAACCATTTAAATATTTTATAATATAGCTACCATCTTTATTCTCCCCAAAAGTCGTTTCTAATATTCCCTCTGATGAATATTTTAATATATAAGCAATATGATTTTCTGATAATCCTTGCTTAGGAAAAACATTTGTTCCAAATATTAATCTCCCGTCAGATTCAACTATTATATCAACAACTAATCTTATATCATTATTTGAACTTACTATTCCCTCAACTTTTTTTGGTAATGGAATATTAATTACTCCTTGATTTCCAAAAGTAGTATCTAAATTCCCATTAGAAGTTAATCTTATAACTTTTCCAGAGTACAATGCTAGCAACAATTGATCTCCTTGAATAGCCATTCCTAAGGAATTATTGCTAAAATCTATTGAATCATTATCCTCTAAATCTACTTCTAAAGTTCCTTGGTTTCCAAAAGACCTATCATAACTTCCGTCAGCCAAAAAACAATGAATGGTAAGAAGATTAGGATTTATACTCTTTTTTATTCCTATTATTTTATGATCTGCTCTTTCAAAAATTCGATCTAGTGGTACTCGTATTCTTCCTTTTTTTCCAAAACTGAAATCTTGCGTATAATCTTCATTTATTCGTATAACTCCTGTAGTTCCTGAAATAAGTATTTTCCCATTGTGTAGTTGAACATAATCGGTGGCAAACTGTTTATCTCCTTTTAGTTGATGTAGGGCCATGCCTTGGGTACCATAATTGGTATCTACCTCATATTGTTGTGCTTGGAGTAAGCTATACAAAAATATACAAACGAACAGAGTAAATTTTTTTTTCATAAGTTAATTTTAATTGAGTTACAAAGGTATTAAAAATCTATTTTAAGCTATTAAAATACATTAAAATACAAAAGCTTGTTTTTCAACAAGCTTTTGTATTTCTATTCTGTAACCGTATTTATATTTTAATTATCTTCTTTACGGTTGTTTTTCCTTCTTGTTTTATTTTTATAAAGTATACTCCGGGTGCTAAGCTTTGGATATTCATGGTTGTGATTCCTTCTTGTTTTTGAAGTATTCGTCCGTTCGTATCAATGATTTCTATGATTATTTTCTTCCCTTCTTTGGTGCCTTTTATATGGATATAGCTAGTGGCTGGATTGGGGGTAATGGTTACTTCTTGTTCATAGTTTTCTAGTTGATTTTCTAGAATATTTATTTTTTTTATTTCTATGGTTTGTTCTGTTTTTTGTTCTGTTCCGTCTGAATAGGTGGCAAATAGGGTGATGGTGTAGATTCCTTCTTTTTCTAGGGTTAGGTTGAGTTCTGGGTCTGTGTAGGTTCTTTTTTCTGTGCCTATTTTTACTTCCCAGTAGTATGTTTCGGGTTGTTCTTGGAATTTGGGCGTGAAATGTAGGGGCTCGTGGGGTTCTGCTTTAGTTTTTGGGGCTTCTATGCTTTGGTTTTTCTTGGTTTGTTGTTGGTTTTCTTGCTTTTTAAGTCTTAATACGGCCATGTATTCTTCTCCGTCTAGGGTTTTAGTTCCACCTATTAGTATTTTATCGTCTGACTGTACTTGTACAATTTGGGCATCTAGGGATGGATCTATGATATAGATGCCTTGGTTGGCGAAATTGATATCTAGTTTGCCTTCTGGAGTTAATTGTAGGAGTTGATTTTCTCCTTGGGTGGTTTTGGCGTGTATTAGCACTTTGTCGTCAGGCAATATTTGATAGGTAAATGTACTGATTTCTAATATCGAATTTAAGTCTACTTTTCCGTGGGTTCCATAGCTTAGATCTGGATCTCCATCCGGTAAATATCTTTCTAGTTGGGTCATACTTTTGGACAATATTTTATGGTCTGACTGTACTTTTATAGTACCACCTTTAAAGGGGATAAATGTTTGGTCAATAGATCCATTGGAGTTAAAACGTCTAATATAATCTGGAATTAGCATGCTATTAAGAGATCCATCTGAAAAAAATTTTCCTTCTACTAACAATTGATCGCCTTGCAATGCTATACTCTGGATTTGATTTTCGTCTTGTGCATTTATTAAAAAATCTTTGTCAAAGGTAAAGGTATTATCTAAGGTCCCGTCCGGGTTATTTCTATATATATTCTGTTCTGCTACTAACAACCCTACCGCGCTAGGAAAATATTTTTTTCTTATAAATATATATTTTCCATCCGGTTGAATTGCTAATACATCCGAATGATTGCTACCTCTATCCATGGAAGGCGTGCTATTTAATAGTAATCCATTATTAGTATAACTATTGATATAAGTTCCAACAGTTTTAATACTTCCATCCATGGAATTAATTTTTAAAAAACCATTAGAATAAAAAATGTTTTGCCCTAGACTTAATGGTGAATACTCATTTTTTATAGGATTAAATCCTGAATCAAAGCTACCGTTTTCTAACAACCTCCATATGGTTGATGAGCCTAGCAATAATTTATTATCCGGTTGAACTCCCATAGTGAAGATGCTTTGCTTTTCAGAAGGTATAGGATAAATCATTTTTCCGCCTTTACCAAAAGTTAAAATAGGGTTTCCTCTTTGATCAAATTTATATAATGTTAATCCATATGTTTCCTCTCCATTGTATCCACCTATGGCAAGTATATTACCATCTTTAAGTTGTATGGTTCCAATAACATTACTTTCTGAAAGTGTTTCTTGAAAATTAGTTAAATTTATTTTACCCTGATTTCCAAAATCAGTATCTACTGTACCGTCTGATTTCAGAAGAGATAATGCGCCTTTGTACATAACTTGATTAGGAAAATTTAATTTTATCCCTCCCAAAGAACTTGCAGATATTAAAAATCCTCCACCTGAAAGCTCTAAAACACGATTATAGTTCATATAAACAGAGCCAATTTCTGGTTCTGTCAAACTACCGGTAGATCCATCTGTATTAGGATAAAAAATAGTATCTATATATTTTAATTTACCATCCGAAGAAGTTTTGGTAAAAATCATACTTGGAAAAGTTAAACCATCATCAAATTCATTTAACCCCAGTATTGAGCCGTCTTTACAAATTTGTATTTTTTGTAAATGAGCATTTATATTAGATCCTGGTACAACACTTACATATTTTATTACGGAAATGCCTTGACTACTCTCTCCAAAATTTGTATCTAATATTCCTTCTGAAGTATATTTTATGAGATAAGAAGCCGCTTGATTTAAATTATCATATCCAGATACTGTAGCTCCTATGATTATTTTCCCATCGGGTAAGACTAAAATATCTTCTATAGTTCGATAAACTATATCATAATCAGGTGTATATTTTACTTCTTGGGGTAATGGAATATTAATTGCTCCATTATTTCCAAAAGATTGGTCTATCTTCCCTTCGGAAGTAATCCTAACAACTTTCCCTCCGTTTAAGGCTAATATCAATTGATTCCCCTGCATGGAAGCTCCTATATAGTTAGCATCAATTTCTTTGGAAAAATTATAATCATTAGAAACGGATAAGATTCCTTGATTTCCAAAAGACGTATCATAACTTCCGTCAGCCAAAAAACAATGAATGGTTAGAAGATTGGGATTTGTACTCTTTTTTATTCCTATTATTTTATGATCTGCTCTTTCAAAAATTCGATCTAGTGGTACTCGTATTCTTCCATTTTTCCCAAAACTGAAATCTTGCGTATAATCTTCATTTATTCGTATAACTCCTGTAGTTCCTGATATAAGTATTTTTCCATTGTGTAATTGAACATAATCGGTGGCAAATTGTTTGTCTCCTTTTAGTTGGTGTAGGGCCATGCCTTGGGTACCATAATTGGTATCTACCTCATATTGTTGTGCTTGGAAGAAGCTAAACAAAAATATACATACGAACAGAGTAAATTTTTCTTTCATAAGTTAGTTTAAATTGAGTTGTAAAGATATTAATAATTTATATTAAGTTAAAAATATGATTCTTAAAATCTTATCGTTTTTTAAGTGTGCTTTAGATATTTGAATAGTTAGATATCAATTTCAAAATTACCTAAATGATCAATGGTATTCAATGATACTTTTTCTAGTTGATTTATAGATTGCTCCTGATAGTTTTTTGTTACCCGCACATAATTTTCTGTGTAGCCATACATCTTTCCATTTTTATTTTCATGTTCCCAAAGAGCCATTTTAACTTTTCCTAACTGAGATTCATAAAAAGCTTGCCGTTTTTTTTCTGAAAGTATTTTTAACATTTTATTCCTTTTTTTTCTTTCCGATATTGGAACAATGCCTTCCATTTCAATAGCTTCTGTATGATCTCTTTCGGAATAGGTAAAAACATGTAAGTAACTAACCGGTAAATTTTGAAGGAAAGTATAGGTTTCCATAAATTTTTGTTCTGTTTCCCCGGGGAAACCCACTATTACATCCACACCAATACAGGCATCTGGTAAAAGCTCTCTAATTTTATAAACCCGATCTTCATACAGGTTAGTGAGATATCTTCGTTTCATTTTTTTTAATATATCATCGCTTCCGGATTGCAAGGGAATATGAAAATGGGGAACAAATTTTTTAGATTTACTTACAAATTCAATGGTTTCATTTTTTAATAAATTGGGTTCTATGGATGAAATCCTAATTCTTTCAATCCCTGAAATTTTATCTAATCCTTGTACTAAATCTAAAAAAGTATGTTCATGTTTTTTATTGCCGTATTCTCCCTTTCCATAATCGCCTATATTTACTCCTGTTAAAACAATTTCTTTAATATTTTTATCGGAAATTTCTTGGGCTTGCGATAGAACATTTTCTAGGGTGGACGAACGAGAAATTCCACGGGCTAAGGGTATGGTACAATAGGTGCATTTGTAATCGCAACCGTCTTGTACTTTTAAAAATGCTCGGGTTCTATCTCCTATGGAATAAGAACCTATAAAGAAATCGGCTTGGTCAATTTCACAAGAATGTATTTGAGTTTCTGACTCCTTATGAATTTCTTGAAGATACTTATGAATATTAAATTTTTCTTTTGCTCCTAAAACCAAATCAACCCCTTCAATTTTTGCTATTTCCTCGGGCTTTAATTGCGCATAACAACCTATAATACAAACAAATGCTTTAGGGTTTATTTGCAAGGCTCTTTTTACAATGGTTTTACATTCTTTATCTGCATTTTCAGTTACCGAACAGGTATTAATTATATAAACGTCAGCAGCTTCTTCAAAAAATACTTTTTGAAAACCTTCCTTAAGTAATTGTCTTGCAATGGTTGAGGTTTCTGCAAAGTTTAATTTACACCCCAAAGTATAAAAGGCTACTGATTTATTTTTCTCTAACATGGTACAAATTTAATATTTTGCCATAAAAAAATCAGTAGCCTTATTTTTTTATTTGTTAATTTAATTATTTTCTACCCTTCTTCCATTTAAAGGCTGTATCGGTCTATTATTACTTTTGGGTAAATGTTTTGCGATATCTTCTATCTCATGTTCAGACATTAAAATAGGGTTTTTAAAAATAATCCAAGTGACATTTTCTGCACAAGGGGGTGTAGTTAATGATCCTATATAAGTATAAAAAGTTTTATCTTTAGGATATAATTTTTCAGGATTGAATGACACATGTACCTCTTGGTTTTGTTCTTTACCTAAATTTTTAAAAACCTTTAATCTTTCAAAATATGAGTTTTCATCCCCCTCTTTAACCATCACTCCAATCACCAGTACCTTACCATCCATTGACCTATGCACAAAATGTAATTCTAAAGGATAACGCACACCATCAATTGTATGCTCTGATTCTTCATGAGCATGAAACTGTGCCAAGGTAAAGTCTTGACCATTAAAATTAATCGAACTTCCTTCTTTAAAATCAAATTGCAGAGAATGTCCATTATCTTCTATCTTTTCAATCTCACCAGAACCGTATTGAAATTTCAATTTTGGTAATTTCTTGTTCTTTGTGGATTTATAAATATCTATGGGAGATTGATATTTTCCTTTTCCACATTGTTCATTCCCTTTAATCTCTCCCCAATGTTCCGGTGATTCAGATCCCTCGTATCCCCAGTGATGTTCTTGAGAGTTTGAAAATGAAAAGGAAAGTATTCCTACTAAAATAACTAATTTTTTCATATTTAATTTAATTTTTAATTGGCATTCAAATTTATGAAACCTATTAATTAAATATGATATTAATTTTCTAAATCTATAATGGATTTATAGGAATAAAATAATTAAACAAAAAAACAAGAATATTCCTATTCTTGTTTTTTTTTAAATATTAATGAAATAAATTAAAACATAAATCCTAAGGTGAAAAATATATCATGTCCATAGGGGGAATATTTATCTTGTATTAATTCATAATTTAACTGCAAAAGAAATGGCTTTAAATACAAACCACCACCTACTGAAAAGGCTGGTATAAAGTGATTTTTAGTTGTTTTAATATTACTATTAGAATACTCTTTCTTGTACCAATTATACATGACTTCAGGCTTAGCGCTTAAAACTATCCATTTTAAAGGAAAATAATTAGCAAAGAGGTTAATGCCTAGCATGTTTTCTATATACTTATAACTATCAAATTCAAAATCCGTAAATAAATCTTATTGATTGTTGGATTTTCCATATCAATAACCAATTCCCGCTCCCACAATAAAATTATCAGTGAATCTATATCCTACCTGCGGAGAAATTCCAAGAGACCAGTAATTATTAGATACACTAAAACTAAAATCTCCACCATAGACCATTTTTTAAGAATCAAATTTAGAAATGTTTTGTGATTTAAAATTTGATATAAATAATTTTATACATCAATATTTGCATAAACCGCATTCTTTTCAATAAATTCTCTTCTCGGAGGTACATCGTCCCCCATAAGCATTGAAAATATTCTATCAGCTTCCGACGCATTATTAATCGTCACTTGCCGAAGTGTTCTTTGCTGAGGATTCATTGTAGTATCCCAAAGCTGTTCAGCATTCATCTCTCCTAAACCTTTATATCTTTGTACTGTAAATCCTTTGCCTTGTGAATTTCCTATTTCAGCAGCAATTTCTTCCCTATGTTTATCGTCCCAAGCATAATACTCTTTATTTCCTTTTTTAAGTAAATATAGCGGAGGTGTTGCTATGTATATATACCCTTTCTCAATCATTTCTTTCATATAACGGAAAAAGAAAGTAAGTATTAAGGTTGTAATGTGTGATCCATCAACATCAGCATCTGTCATAATCACAACTTTATGATAACGTAGTTTGGTAAGATTGAGCTCCTTTGAATCTTCTTCAGTACCTACGGAAACTCCTAATGCTGTGTATATATTTTTTATTTCTTCGCTCTCAAATACTTTATACGTCATGGCTTTCTCCACATTAAGTATTTTACCTCTTAAGGGTAGTATGGCTTGAAAGTTTCTATCTCTACCTTGTTTGGCAGTACCTCCTGCGGAATCTCCCTCCACCAAAAACAGTTCGCTTTCTTCAGGTTTCCGTGATGAACAATCGGCTAGTTTTCCTGGTAAACCGCTTCCGCCTAAAGGGGTTTTTCTTTGTACTAATTCTCGTGCTTTTTTTGCCGCTTGCCTTGCTTTAGCCGCTAATAAAACTTTTTGAACGATTTGCTTAGCTTCATTGGGATGTTCTTCTAAATAGTTCGTTAGCATTTCGGATACTATTTTATCCACGGCTGAACTTACCTCTGAATTTCCTAACTTAGTTTTTGTTTGTCCTTCAAACTGTGGTTCCATAACTTTTACGGATATCACAGCAGTCAAACCCTCACGAAAATCATCTCCAGTTATTTCAACTTTTTCCTTGGCTAAATTAATATTTTCATCTGCATATTTTTTTAGCGTCCTTGTTAAAGCTCTTCTAAACCCTGTAAGGTGGGTACCTCCTTCATGGGTATTAATATTGTTTACATAAGAATGTATATTTTCTGTATAGGAAGTGTTGTAACGCATGGCTACTTCCACAGGTACTTCGTCTATCTCTCCTTCCATATGGATAATTTCTTCCATCAAAGGCTCTCTATTTCCATCTACGAATTCTACAAATTCCTCCAATCCTCTATCAGAGAAAAATGTTTCAGACTTTTCTGTTCCATCTTCTTCTAACTCTCTTTCATCTGTAAGAGTTATTGTAATTCCTTTATTTAAAAACGATAATTCCCTTAAACGGGTTGCCAAAGTATCATAATTAAAAATGGTTTGGCTAAAAATGGTAGAATCCGGTATAAAATTTACTTTGGTACCGGTATGTTCTGAAGTTCCTATTTCTTCTACGGAAGATTGTGCTACCCCCTTAGAATAGGTTTGTTGGTATTTTTTTCCGTTACGGTTTACAGTAGCTATAAGTTGTGTAGACAAAGCATTTACACAGGAAACTCCCACACCATGCAAACCTCCGGAAACTTTATAAGAATCTTTATCAAACTTACCTCCTGCTCCAATTTTAGTCATTACCAATTCCAAGGCTGATAATCCTGTTTGGGTATTTATATCCACGGGTATACCTCGCCCATTATCTTTAACTGTAATTGAATTATCCTTCCCTATAATTACATTTATTGTATTACAGTAACCAGCTAGTGCTTCATCAATAGAGTTATCTACCACTTCATATACTAAGTGATGTAAACCTCTTATCCCTACATCTCCTATATACATGGACGGACGCATACGAACGTGTTCAATACCTTCTAATGCTTGTATACTATCGGCTGTATATTTTTGTTCGCTCATTTTATATTATGTGAAAATTTTGTATTAAATAATTTTTAGGTATTTACAAAAATACGAATATTAAATGGATTTATTAAATCCGTAAACCTTTTATATGTGAAATTCATCAACGATTTATTTCATAAATTTAAGATAGGATAATGTGTCTTTTTTAGCAGAATTTTCTTCTTTTTTAGATTTATCTTTATCTTTATCTTTTTTTGTGTCTTTTTTCTTAAAAAGTTCTTTAAAGCTATTGAAAGATCTTTTATATATGATACTTCCTCCATATGCTTGATTATCGGCTCCTGAATTTGAAAGTAATGAAGTTTCCAAACCAAAGGTAGAGGGTTTAGAAAATCCACTAATGATTAGTGAACCGTCTGCATCTGTGGATACATCGTAATTAATTTTCGCACCATAAGTCCAAACATCAGCGGCGCTTTTTTGTTCTAAAGGCATATTTACAGATCCTATGATTGACAATCTTTTATTGAGATGCAAGGTGGGATCTAATGAGATTCTATCACTAGTATTATCTACTTTTGAACCTGCATTGTAAGATGCATTCAATGAGAAGGAATTATTTATGTTATTGATTACGGAGGTTAATTGTTTTAAAACTACATCGTAAGCAGAAGATGCGTAACTGCTTCCTCCCATATTACTAGCTATGAAATTTCCAAATAATACTATTCCTGCTACTTGATTAAATTTCTCTCCTTCGTTGTTGTTTAATTTCGTTTTTAATTGTTCGGCAATGGAAGAGGAAACATCTGCATTAATGTCAAAAGAAATTTCGGGTTTTGCTAAATTACCGGTTAGTAATGCTGTTACCGTTACATTGGAGGCTGGTACAGTTCCTATACCTAAGTAAGCACCTATATTACTTACAGATTTTGAATAGGTCGCTTTGATATCCATAATAGCAGCTGTCGGTGCTTGATTTTCCCATCGGATAGTACTTCCCGGGGTTATATTAAAGTCTTTATTCAAAAACATTTTATAGTAGTACTTACTATTCTCAGCAATCGTATAGGTTCCATCCATGGTAATAACCCCGGATTGATTCATTTTAAATTGCAAGTTTTCAGTATTTCCTCTAACTTCAATATTATCCCCAGTTTCGTCGCTAATAATTATTTTTACCACCGAATTACTATGTGCGGTTACCTCTGCATTAATGGAAAATCCAGTAGGAGGTTTTTGATTTGAAATGGGTGCATCTTCGTCTTTTTGTTCTGGTAAAAATTTTATATAGCTTATATCTGTAGCATTTGTGGTACTACTACTATTTATAGTCAACGAGCTACCGTTAAGGGCAGTTGCTTTTGCCGAGAGCTGAATTCCGGAAGCGGTAGATCCGGTTAATGAAAAATTTCCTGAGGCGTAAACAGTTCCAAAAAACAAGTCATTATCTGTAATGGTTGTATTTAAGACTAATAATCTATTCGTGGAAAATTCTAAATCCATGCCCCATTCAGAGAAATTTTTAGTCATTAATGGTCCAAATACATTCCCTATCGTTCCGTCTTTAGTATCTCTTAGCTCAATATTGTCTAGAAGAAATATTCCATCAGAAATCTGTAAATCTTGATCTTTGGTTAGCTCATAATCTACTCCTGTAAAATTTAACTTAAATCCTACTTTGGACATTGTTAGTATCCCTTGATATTTAGGATTAGTTATATCTCCTGTTATATGAACTTCGCCAGTAGCTGTTCCTCTAAATCTAGACAATATACTTTGTAAAAAACTGCCAATGGGTGCTACATTCATTTCATTGGCAATAAGGTTAATGTCTAATTGTGCTGGTAAACCTTTCTTATTTTGAATGTACCCATTAGCTAAAAAATGTTTTCCTTTAGAATCTTCTAATTGAGCATCTATTTCATACTTATTTTCTAAAGAATTATAAACAGCATCTACGTTTAAGTTGCCTAATGCTTCTTTATTAAATTTTAGACCTTTAATTTCAAAATCCACGATGGGTTTAAATTCTTTGGAAGTTTTAAGAATTTCCACGGTTCCGCTAGCTACACCTTCAAAGGTCATATCTTTAAGCAAATTGGCGGGAATTACTTTTTCTAAGAGAACATTATTTAGGTCTAAATCAAAATTATAGTTGTCGTTAGAAGAATATTCGCCTGAAAGCATTATTTCTGAATCTGTTGATCTTAAACCAATTTTTTGCAAACTCAACTTACCAGTAATAGTGTTGTATATTGCTATTGCTTCATTTGATTTAAATTCCGGATTTAAAGTCCATACTGTTTGAGGCATTTTAATATCTGATGGCTTAAATCCAAAAATAACATCATTTCCTTTTCTTGTTTGATATAAATTTAAATCAAAATTTGTTTTATTATCTTTGGTTTTTCCATAATTAAATTTAGTTGAAGCGAATAATGAATCATTCCTTTTAAAGCCAGAAAAATTTAAGTCGTTGATTGAATTATTTCCGATGCTTAAAGAGGATAAATTGCCCATAAACTGTTTGAGACTATCTGCCGTGTTTATAAATATATTGGGATTTTTTAGCTTTATATTATCATAGTAAACATATTCTGAAATCATTTGCACTTGCAATTGGTTCTTATCTCCAATATATCTTCCCGTTAATGTTGTTCCTGGGGAAATATTAGCTTTAATCATTAAAAGATCAAACAAATCTTTTTGTACATCAAGAATAAATGAAAATTCTTTTCCTTTAAAAGCTTTTTTAGGTTTATAGTTTACCAATAAACTCCCCACCCCTTCTTGCAACATGGCTGGAACTTCATTGAGCTTATAATTTCCATAAATATTAGCTGTAAGCATATTTGGAGAGAAAATATCTAAATTTCTTAATCCATTGTCCATAGACGTTTGAATATTTATATCGTTGTAAGGAATTGAAATACTATCCTTAGTAATTGTTATGGAAGTAATGTTAATTTTCCCCAATACATCGTCTATAGTACTAAATTTAACATCTGCATTTACATCTCCTCTAAATATGGTATTTTTATCAACCACATTAGTAAAATAAGATATATCTAATTTATTGATTTCTGCATCAAAAGTGGTCTTTATGGTTTTCTGCGAGAAATCCAGATTCCCTTCAAAGTTAAAGTCTACATGCTGATCGTTCGTATTTATATTACCTTTAAAAATTTTGTTATTGATTTTACCAACCACTGAAATTCCATGGATTTCTCTGTTATTCATCTGTAAATTAGACAAATACGCGTCAAATTTAGTATCCAAGTGATTCATATCAAAACCTTTACCATCAAAACTTATTTTAGACGTTATAGGACCTAAAGCAGAGGTCTTGGTAAATGGTGCTAAATTCAAATGATGGGTATTTAAAGTTCCTTTATATATAGGAACATTTCCTGAATAATTGTATAATTGAACATCTGCAATTACCTCACCTATAGAACTTACAACTGTTCCTTTTGCTAAAATTTCCTGTTTATCTAAAGAAAAATCGCCTTTGTAATTAGCAATACCGACGTTGGAAAATACTTCCGGAATTTTTACTGATAAAAATTTCGGCAACCATTTCGTTAAAGATGTATAAGATGTTTGCAAATGAGCTTTTTCTGTTAATAATGAAATGGATTTTTCCTTGTCGGAAGAAGCCATATCTTTAATAAATAAATAAGGAGCAGAATATATGGTATTCTCAGATGAAATTATAGGGTTAATCAACTTAAGATTATTTAACGTTCCTTCCGCTTTGGAAGAAGCAACCATTATAGAATTTGAATCCCAGTCTTTAACAAAATAGCGTATGTCTTTTCCGGAAATTTTACTTCCCGGTTTTAAATCTAAATCCCAATTGACATGGTCTGAAAAATTAGTCATTCCATTCTCTTTCGTATAAGAGAAAATTAATTTCCCTAAAAGAAAAGAGGTATCTGTTTGAAAAAATAAATCTTCAAAAGCTAATTTTGTATCGGAATAATGTACTTTCCCTTTTATTTTACTAACATCATAACTTTCATTACGTCTAATTCCTTTAAATCTTAATTCATCAACCGTTACTTGTACATCTGAATTAAATACCGATACGGATGGAGCTTTTAGATATAAATGGCTCGCATCTAACCAATATTGATCATTAGTAGGTAAATTTTGATTTACTATGGATAATTTACCATCAATAAGGTTTACTTTAAGCCTTAATTTAAAGTCTTTGTTGGAAGGCTCGTCTGATTTAAACTTTGTTATAAATTTATTAAAATTATCTGTATTTTCTCCCTTATAGGTAATAACCTGTACTACAGGTTCATTTAAAGTTATCTGATCAATTTCAATATCATTAACCTTTTTAATAAGTATATTTTTTAATAATGAGATTGTATTGGCATATGCCTTTAATTCTTTAATTTGTATAAATTCTTTTTGATGATGGTCTTTTACCATGGCATCATGCAAAATTATATTCCCTAAATAATCAACTTCTATACGTTGAACAGAAATTTCTGTTTTAAATTTATCATTTAAAAAACTTAAAGCTTTTTGTGCTATTTTTTCTTTGACAGAAGGTATATTTAGTATAATTAATAGAGAGATTGCTATTACAAAAAAGAATCCTAAGGAGTACAAAGCTCCTTTCAGTATTTTAGTGAATATATTTTTTATTTTTAACTTTGCCATAAATGAAAACACCCATTATTTTAGGAATTGAATCGTCTTGCGATGATACTTCAGCTGCAATCATACGAGGGAGAAAAATACTTTCAAATGTTGTGTCCACTCAAAAAGTACATCAAAACTATGGCGGAGTAGTTCCAGAACTTGCCTCCCGCGCTCACCTTCAAAATATTGTACCTGTAATAGATCAAGCAATTCAATTAGCAAATATAACTAAAAAAGATATAAATGCGATTGCTTTTACAAGAGGTCCTGGCTTGCTGGGTTCCTTATTAGTGGGCACTAGTTTTGCTAAATCTTTGGCAATGGCTTTAAATATACCTCTTCTTGAAGTGAATCATATGCAAGGTCATATCTTCGCCCATTTTATTGAAGAGGATAATTTAGATTCTCCTAACTTCCCATTTTTGTGTTTAACAGTTAGTGGTGGACATACACAAATTGTGAAAGTAAACGACTATTTCTCATTCGAAGTTTTGGGTGAAACTTTGGACGACGCTGCTGGTGAGGCTTTTGATAAGATTGGTAAACTCATGGGTTTAAACTACCCTGCCGGGGCAATGATTGATCAATTGGCGCAATTGGGAGATCCAGAAAAGTTTAAGTTTCCCATTCCTAAATTGGAGGATTTAAATTTTTCGTTCAGTGGAATAAAAACTTCCGTAATGTATTTTTTGAAAAAAAATCAGAATAATCCATCATTTATATCAGAGAATTTAGAAGATCTATGTGCCTCGGTACAAAATACAATTATTAAAGCCTTGCTTATAAAAGTAGAAAAAGCTGTGGAAATAACAGGGATTAAAAATATAGCAATTGCAGGAGGAGTATCTGCCAATTCTGAATTAAGAAAAAGATTTAAAAACTTAGAAATTACTCATAATTGTAAAACTTATATACCCAAACTAGAGTATACTTCAGACAATGCTGCCATGATAGCTGTTGTGGGAAGTTTAAAATATGAGAGAAGTTTATTTACAAATCTAAATGTTTCTGCATCTGCTAGATACAATTTATAATTAAAAATTTATGAGTAATAAAATTATTGCATGCTTATTTTCTATTCTTACACTTTTCATTTTAACTTCATGCAATAAAAAAACTAAGATTTTTGAAGAAAATTTTAGTAATAACTTCAACCGATGGGATACTTTAACTTCTGTTTATATCTCAAATGAGATAAAAAACAATCAGCTCGTTATGAGCAATCAATTAGATAATATTTTAAATAGTTCATTAATTCGTTTAGATTTTTTAAAAACGGAAGAAAAATATTCCATTTCAAGCAACTTGATTTTTGATAAATTTTATGGAAACCATGGCTTAGGCGGACTAATTTTATTTTCTGACAGTAAAGACAATCCAAAAAATTTTATTTTTTTTGGTGTTAATTCACAAAATGAAATTGTAATTTCAGAAGAAAATGCTTCACCCAACCTTTCCAAAGTTTATTATAAGCAAAAAAATCAAGCTTATAAACAAGGCGAAACCAATTTATTTAAATTAAAATATTTAGGTAATCATTGGCAATTTTTAGTGAATAATAAACCCATTGTTACAATTCAAAATCAGTTAAAAAATAATTATTACATGGGTTTTGGAGTTATTAATTGCCAATTAACTTCCAATCATATCATTATTGAATCTGAATAAATTTTATTCAATAGTAAATTTTTAATATTCCTAAAGTTATATTTTATTTCAAATTTTTCCGCTACTTTTTATATAAAAGAAATACCAATGTATCCATTGGTATTTCCTAGCATAGTATAAATTTTACTTAAAAAATTAAATTACAATTATCTTAATCTTTAATTAGATTATTTCTTATTGGAAGCATAGTAGTATTCTAATGCTTTTGGCATAATTCTATTTAAGTCTTCAATTCTGTTTTTCGGATCCGGATGGGTAGATAAGAACTCCGGGGTTGAACTTCCTCCTGTAGCCTCAACCATTCTTTCCCAAAAAATTGGAGCTTGTCTTGGATCATAGCCTGCCATAGCCATTATATATAATCCCATTTCATCAGCATCGGATTCCTGTTTACGACCATATTTAAGTAAAGTTACACCACTGGCTACGGGGTAAAGTTCACCAATCACTCCATTTAACAACTGATTATTGGTCACTCCCCCTAACAATTGTCCGCCTAATTGTGAAACATATGTTTGAGAAATCTTCTCAGCGCCATGACCTGCCAACGCATGTGCAATTTCATGTCCAAGCACAACAGCTAATCCTGTATCATCCTTACAAACAGGTAAAATTCCAGAATAAACGGCTACTTTACCACCAGGCATACACCAAGCATTAATATTTTTAGGATCCTCAATTAATACAAATTGCCACTCATACCCTTCCAAGGCAGAAGATTTCCCAATCGAAGCATAATATGCTTCCGCTGCGGCCTTAATTCTATTTCCAACCTCACTTACTTCCTTTGCGTCTTTAGTACCCTTAATAATCTTGCTTGAGGTTAATACTTGACTATATTGTTGAAATGAAGAAGGTAAAATCTGGGAATTAGACACAAAACTTAATGATTTTCTGCCCGTTAGTGGATTGGTTGCACAAGAGGCAAGTGTTAAAGCAATCCATGTACTTACTAATATTTTTTTAACTTTCATATTTAATAATTAATCTCAATTATATAGTAAATTTATTAATTAAGTTCTTAAATTTGCAAAATTATATAAAATAAAATTTTAGAACATATGTCTTATTTATTTACTTCCGAGTCTGTCTCAGAAGGACATCCAGATAAAATAGCTGATCAAATTTCTGATTCTATTTTAGACAATTTTTTGGCTTTTGATTCTGAGTCTAAAGTTGCTTGTGAAACTTTAGTTACTACAGGACAAGTGGTATTGGCTGGAGAAATAAAATCTAATACTTATATAGACGTTCAAAAGATAACTAGAGATATTATAAAAAAAATTGGTTATACCAAAAGCGAATATAAATTTGAAGCAGATTCTTGTGGTATTTTATCTGCTTTACATGAACAATCGCAAGATATAAACAGAGGGGTTGACAAAGAAAAGAAGGAAGACCAAGGAGCTGGAGATCAAGGAATGATGTTTGGTTATGCGACCAATGAAACCAAAAACTATATGCCATTAGCTTTAGATATTTCTCACAATATACTAAAGGTTCTAGCTAAAGTTCGTAAGGATGGAAGTGAGATGACTTATTTGCGCCCAGACGCTAA
This sequence comes from Apibacter muscae, assembly GCF_007845635.1. Taxonomy (GTDB): domain Bacteria; phylum Bacteroidota; class Bacteroidia; order Flavobacteriales; family Weeksellaceae; genus Apibacter; species Apibacter muscae. The sequence goes on from NZ_SELG01000035.1 coordinate 33,029, forward strand.
ATCTCAAGTAACTATTGAGTACGATGATCATAACAAGCCTATACGTATAGATACCATAGTCTTATCTACACAGCACGATATGTTTGATGAAGATGAAAAAGTGGTTTTAAACCAAATAGAAAAAGATGTTAAAAATATTATCATTCCTAAAGTAAAAGCTCTTGCATCCAAAGAGATTCAAGACTTATTTGACGATAATATTATTTACCATATTAATCCGACTGGTAAATTTGAAATTGGAGGTCCCCATGGAGATACAGGTTTAACAGGCAGAAAAATTATTGTGGATACTTATGGCGGAAAAGGCGCACATGGTGGTGGAGCTTTTTCAGGAAAAGATCCTTCTAAAGTAGATCGCTCTGCGGCTTACGCAACCAGACATATTGCTAAAAATTTGGTAGCTGCCGGAGTTGCGGATGAAGTTTTAGTGCAAGTATCCTACGCTATTGGAGTTACAGAGCCTTGTGGAGTATATATCAATACATTTGGAACTTCTAAAGTTGAATTAACTGACGGTGAAATCGCTTTAAAAGTTGAGAAAATTTTCGATTTAAGACCTTATTCCATTGAAAAACGTTTAAAGTTGAGAAATCCTATATATGCTGAAACTGCGGCTTACGGACATATGGGAAGAGAAAATGAAACAGTAATTAAACGTTTTGAAAGAAGTGGTGAAAATGGCAAAATTGAAGTTAAAGAAATTGAAGTGGAATTGTTTACATGGGAAAAACTTAATTATGTGAACGAAATAAAATCTTCTTTTAACATTAACTAAACATTTTATTCAAAATGCCTAAAATCTTAGCCATTGATTTTGGCGAAAAAAGAACGGGTTTGGCTGAAACCGATGATCTTCAAATCATTGCAAGTGGACTGGCAGGAATTCTTACTAAAGATTTAATCCCTTTCTTAAGTAAATATATGAAGGATAATTCCGTGCAAAAAATAATAATAGGTCTTCCTACTCGTTTGGATGGTACCATGTCTATTATTGAAAACTCTATTCAAGAATGCATTAAGAAAATAAATTGTTTATTCCCTAGCATTCCTATTGAACGTATAGATGAAAGATTTACCTCTAAAATAGCCGCTCATGCCATCAGTTTAAGCGGAAAAAATAAAAAGCAAAGAGAAAACAAACATTTGTTGGACGAAGTAAGTGCTACTTTAATTCTTCAAACTTATTTAGATAAAAATATTAAGTTATGATTTTACCTATATATGCCTATGGTGAGCCTATATTACGAAAAAAAACTACGGATATTGATAAAGATTTTCCTGAATTAGATAATCTTATTACTAATATGTTTGAAACTATGTATAAAGCCAATGGGATTGGCTTAGCAGCTCCACAAATCGGCTTAAATAAAAGACTTTTTATAATCGATGCTGCTCCACTTGCAGAAGATGAAGAATATTCTGACCTTAAGAATGAACTTTTAAATTGTAAAAAAGTATTTATTAATCCTAAAATAATTCATACAGAAGGAGAACCTTGGAAATTTAATGAAGGTTGTTTAAGTATTCCTGATATAAGGGAAGATATTGCACGGCCAGAAAAAATTACCATAGAATACTACGATGAAAATTGGGAATTTCATACAGAGACATTTGGGGATATAAGAGCACGAATTATTCAACATGAATACGACCATATAGAAGGTATTTTATTTACAGACCTTTTATCTCCATTAAAAAAGAAATTATTAAAAAGCAAATTAACACAAATTAGTAAAGGAAAAATTAAGGTGGATTACAGAATTAAATTTCCATCCAACTAAAATATTTATTTAAAACTAAAATTATAACCCAAACATATGGATCTTACTAAAGTTATATCTATTACTGGAAAACCTGGTTTATTTGAACTTTTATCGCAAACCCGAGGGGGATTTATCGTTAAAGATTTAGATGCTCAAAAAAAATCATCTATCAATGCAAATAGCCAAGTAAGTTTAATACAAAACATTTCAATTTATACCCAAGAATCTGAAGTTTCTTTAATTTCAGTGTTTATCTCTATTGCGCAAAAACACAATTTTCAAGAACTGAAGTTTGAGAAAAATAATTCTGAAGCCTTACATACTTTAATGAAAGAAGTACAACCAGATTACGCTCAAGATAGAGTTTACAATTCTGACTTAAAAAAACTTTTTTCATGGTATAATATTTTGATAAAAAATAAAATTTTAACAGAAGAAGGTGTTAAAACTTATTTAGCAAATATGGCACAGGTGGAGTCTGAAAATAACCAAGAGGTTTCAGAAAACAACCAAGCCCCGCTAGATATAGAGGTTACTGAGAAAAATGCCTCTAAAAAAGCTGAGAAAAAAGAATCTAAGCCTAAAACAAAATCAGAAGAAAAAAGTAAAACTTCAAAGAAGAAGATTGATCAATAAAAGCATAAAACATAAAAAATCATAAGTTTATTAAGGTATCAAAAATTTTTGATACCTTTTTCATTTAATTTTTAATTGAATATGAGTACTAGAGAAAAACAATTGGAATCTTTTAATAAACTCTTAGATATTATGGATCAATTAAGAGTAGAATGTCCTTGGGACAAAAAACAAACCTTCCAAAGTCTAAGTGTTCTAACTTTGGAGGAAACTTATGAGTTGCTAGAAGCTATAGAAAATAAAGACTACAAGGAGATAAAAGAAGAATTGGGAGATCTTATGCTTCATCTTGTATTCTACTCTAAAATTGCCTCAGAGAGTGATAAATTTGATATTGTCGATGTACTAAATTCTATATGTGATAAACTTATTTATAGACATCCACATATTTATGGTTCAGTAAATGTAAAGGATGAAAATGATGTGAAACAAAATTGGGAAAAATTAAAATTAAAAGAAGGAAGAAATTCCGTTCTTGAAGGAGTACCCTCCTCCCTACCTTCAATGATCAAAGCATACCGAATCTTAGATAAGGTAAAAGGAATAGGTTTTGATTTCAAAAATGAATCTGAGGATATAAATAAAATTAAAGAAGAAATAGAAGAATTTGAGAATGAGAATAACTTAGAAAACAAAGAGCAAGAATTTGGAGATATTTTATTTTCACTTATAAATTTTGCACATAGACAAAATATAAACCCTGAGAATGCATTGGAAAAAACGAATAGAAAATTTATAACAAGATTCCAGACTATGGAATATTTAATTAAGAATAAAAATTTAGAAATAGAAAATCTATCTTTGAATGAATTGAAATATTTTTGGGATGAAGCAAAATCCATTCATAATAAATAAAATCCTACATTTTTACTAAAAAAATTTGTAATATAGAAAAATGCTATTATCTTTGCACCACTAAAAAATAATAGTTCAGTTATTAATTTAACGACTATATAATGATCCGGTAGTTCAGTTGGTTAGAATACCTGCCTGTCACGCAGGTGGTCGCGGGTTCGAGTCCCGTCCGGATCGCTAAATTTATACATATTACTACCTTGATCCGGTAGTTCAGTTGGTTAGAATACCTGCCTGTCACGCAGGTGGTCGCGGGTTCGAGTCCCGTCCGGATCGCTTTAAAAAATTGATAATGATACATTATCAATTTTTTTTACACATGTATGAGTTTTTATCCTTCTGCTATTCCATTGTAAAATAAATCATTAATCTACTTTAATATAAATTAATACATTGCTTAAAGTTTATTAATACTATTATCTTGTTTACTAAATTTACATTTAAGATGGTCTAACTTTTGCTTTTAAGAATTATTTTTAATCATAGAATATTATTACTTTATCATACTTTTTAGATAACAAATAGCTTATATTGCAAATTTTATCCATAATATATGAAGGATGCAAATAAGTAAATCATTGGAACTATTGATTAAAAATTGTTAGTCTTCTATTGATATTTTAAATTATTAATATATATTTTGAAATATGGATATTATTTCTTCTTCAAAAGTATAAATATAGATTTTCAAAAAGTAAAAATAGATTTCGTTAAAATTTATGTTTCTTAATTAAATTTTATTGAAAATTTAAAAATATTTTAAATTCTAAAGATGTTCAATAACATAAAATGAAAAAAATTATCGCATATCCTCTTTCAATTATTTATTATTTATTGTTTGGTTCTACACTATTAATCTTTCATATCATTCAATGGCTCTGTTTAAATCTTTTTGGTTATGGTGCACATAAAAAAAGTGTAGATATTATGTGTTTTTTTCTGGTTGCAAATACTTATGTTTTAGGAACGAGATATAAAGTTTTAGGTTTAGATAAAATACCTTCCAACGAGCCTTTAATTATAGCGGCCAATCATCAAAGCTTATACGATACAACTAGTATTGGATGGTTTTTCAGAAAGTTTCATCCAAAATTTATTAGTAAGATTGAACTTGGCAAAGGTATACCTAGTATTTCATATAATTTAACTCATGGCGACTCCGTTTTAATCGATAGAAAAGATCCTAAACAATCGTTATCGGCAATAAAAACTATGGCTGAATATATTGAAGAACACAATAGAGCAGCTGTAATATTCCCAGAAGGTACTAGAAGTAAAACTGGGAAACCTGGCACTTTTGCAAAAGCAGGTTTTAAGATACTATGTAAGAATTCACCCTCCGCATACGTAGTACCTGTGACTATTAACAATTCATGGAAAATGACGCTTTGGGGAGCATTTCCTATGGGTATTGGAAACTGTATAGAATTATTAGTTCATGAACCCATAAAAGTAAGCAGTACATCTTTGGATGAATTATTTATAGAAACCGAAAATCAAATTGTTAAACACATTAACAAGGATCATATAGTTTAAATTTAATTTCATTAATTTTTTTTGTAACCGCTATCTTTCAAATATAAATTTAATTGTTTTAGTTCATTATTTTTTTGTTAAAATACAACCATATAAACTACTTAAAGTAATAATATTAGTATATTCGCGAGGCATAATTTAGGGAATATGAAATTAAGTTTTAAAAAACTAAACAATCTTGTAGGATTATTAGTATTTATCATTGCTGCAATAACTTATTTATTAACCATAGAGCCTAATTTTAGTTTTTGGGACTGTGGCGAATACATTTCTTCTGCTGTAAAGCTTGAAGTTACTCACTCTCCAGGAGCCATATTTTTTCAATTATTAGGAGCTGTTTGGGCCATCTTAGCCATGGGAGACGGTACCAAGTATTCCTTGGTTATCAATGCCATGTCTGCAATTATGAGTGCTTTAACCATCCTATTCCTTTTTTGGACAATTACACATTTAACAAGAAAACTTTTATTTTCTAAAATAGAACTCGATGATTTAACTGCTTATCAAAAAGCTACTTTAATACTTAGTGGTGCAGTAGGTGCGCTAAGTTTTACTTTTACAGATACTTTTTGGTTTTCTGCTGTAGAAGGTGAAGTGTATGCGGCTGCATCTTGCTTTACGGCTTTATTACTTTGGTTAATGTGTAAATGGGAAAATGATGACAGTTCAAGATCCGATCGATGGATTGTTTTAATTTCTTTAATCATTGGTTTATCTGTTGGCGTACACTTAATGGTAATTTTAATCGTACCTACCCTAGGCTACATTTACTATATAAAAAAATACACATTTACTTGGAAAAGCTTTATAATAGCTAGTGCGGTCATTGGATTTGTATTCATATTGGTATTTAAAGTTATATTCCCTTACACCATGTCCTTTTTTGGTAAATCGGAAATTTTCTTTGTAAACAAACTACAAATGCCATTTAACACGGGTTCAATTTTTGCATTTATTGTTATTGTCTTAGTTTTCTATTTCGGTTTAAAATATACACATAAACATAAACTAAGTTTAGTACATACCATAATACTTTCAATTTTATTTATGTTAATAGGTTTTTCAAGCTGGTTAGCCTTACCCATTAGAGCTCAGGCTAATACACCCATTAACCTAAATGATCCTGACAATGCAATTGGAATGCTAGATTATTACAACCGTGCGCAGTATGGAGATTGGCCCGTATTTTACGGTGCAAATTATACCGCTTACTTAGATCCTAACGGAATCATTGGTACAGAAGATAACGGTCCTATTTATGAAAAAAATGAAGAAGAAGGAAGGTATATTGAAACTGGTAGACGTTTTAACTATAAATTTAACCCTGAACACATAAGCCTCTTACCTAGAATGTATAGCCCAGATGCTGGAGCTATGGAAAATTATGGGTTAATGGAAGGTTACCCAAAATTTTCTTTAAATCCCTCATATTATCAAAATCCAGAGGCACAAAAAATTTATGAGGATTTAAATTCTAAACTAGAAAATGGAAGCATTAGAATAAGAGATTACCAAGTTGCTAAACAAAATGATTTGTTGAAAGTACAGAAACCTACACTGGGTCAAAATTTAGATTTCATGATGACCTACCAAATGGGATATATGTTTATTCGTTACTTGTTATGGAATTTCGTAGGAAAGCAAAATGATATACAAGGAAATTACGAAAGCACTAAAGGAAACTGGATTAGCGGAATTAATTTTATTGATAAAATGCATTTGGGAGATCAGAGCAAACTTCCTGCTACCTATATAAACAAAGCAACGAATAAATATTATTTTCTTCCTCTAATACTTGGGCTTATTGGATTCTTCTTTCAACTAAACCGAGATCCGAGAAGAAATTTTGCTTTAATTGCTATATTCCTACTTTCAAGTGTTGGTATTATTTTATACACAAGCATTAAAGCTTTTGAACCCAGAGAAAGAGATTATGCTTTAGTAACTAGCTTTTTTACATTTGCCATATGGATAGGATTAGGCGTATCTGCCATCATGCATCAATTCAAAAAAAATAATCAGAAAAAAATCGGCTTAGTCTTAGGAATATTAACTCTTGGAGTTCCTCTTTTAATGGGTTTTCAAAACTGGGACGATCACGATAGAAGCAGAAGATATACTGCCTATGATTTTTCTAAGAGTTATCTAGAAGGATTGGATAAAAATAATCCTATACTTTTTGTGTATGGTGACAATGATACTTACCCACTATGGGCTTTGCAAGAAACGGAAGAATTTAGACCTGATGCCAAGGTTATTAATTATACTTTACTAGGAACTGCATGGTACATAGATCAAACACACAGAAAAACATATACCGCTCCTTCTCTCCCACATTCTTTATCTCATGAAGAATATAGAGACGGTGTTAATGATCAAATAATGTTGCTTAATAAAAATTTCTGGAGCCAACTTTTCCAGCAAATTCCTGCCAAGGATCTTCCTGAAGAATTTATAAAGTTTAAAAAGTTTGCAACTCAAGATAGCCTTTCCGCTAAAGAAGCAATAAATTTTTTAAAAAATAAAGATGATCAAAAAAGCCTAAAAAATTTACTTGCGACTGTCTATGATGATAGAGATCTTAATAAAGATGATATTGGACTACTTCCAGTAAATAAATTCTATATACCTGTAAATAAAGAAAATGCTTTAAAATATGGAATTGTAAAACCTGAAGATGCTGATTTAATAGTAAATGACATAGTTTTAACCATAGGAAGATCTTCCTTAGGTAAAGATGGACTAGCCATGCTAGATTTATTAGCCAATTATAACTGGGATCGATCTATTTACTTTAGTTCCGGAGGAACTTACTCTCCATCCAATCTAATGTATGCGAACAATTATTTAGAATATCAAGGCTTAGTATCAAAGCTATCACCTATATATACTCCTAATGATGAATTAGGGAACTTAGGTAGAGTGAATCCTAACACTCTGTATCAATTAGTAAAAAATTATAAGTTTGGAAATTTAAAAGATCCCAAAGCTTATTTTGATGAAACTTGTAGAAGTAATATCATTAATTACCGTATATCTTTAGGTAGAACTGCTAAAGAATTAGCTAATATTGGTGAAAATAAAAAATCTAATGAAATACTTGAACTAATAAATACTGAAATTCCTTTAAGTATGTATCCCGCAACTCCTTCATACAACTCTATAATTACTTCTTACCTACAAATTGGTAAAGAAGAAGAAGGATTAAAACTTGCTGATATTTATAAAAATCAATTACTTGACGAATTGAACTATTATTTATCACTATCCCCTAAATCACAGACCTTTGTTATTGATGACATGGATAATCTTTCTAATTCCTATACCTATTTAATTAGCGAAATTGCCAATACTTATTTAAAAATGAACCAAAAAGAAAAGGCAGTTAAATACATAGACAATTCAATGAAACCTTTAGATAAAAGATTACAAGAATTTAAAACATTAGGGAAAAATAGTAAAAATAATTACTCCGCTTCCTTTAATAATTTGAAGTTTTCTTATGGGCAAATGTTTCAATTATTACATTCAATAGATTCAGTTTATGGAAAACAAAAAGCAGAAGAAATATTGAATGTTTACGAGGAATTAAAATAATATTTTATAATATTGCAAAAAATTCAGGCTGCGTAGTTCAACTGGATAGAATATCAGATTTCGGCTCTGAGGGTTGGGGGTTCGAATCCCTCCGCGGTCACAATTGCTTAATAATTAAAAAAAAACAACACTTTAAAATCAGGCTATGTTTTTATAAGTCAGTCACTTATAAAAATATATCTAAAATGGAAAAACTAATTAAATTATCCTCTTTTAGAACAAACTTTAGAACAAATAAAATCTTTGTTCTAATGAATACCAGATTTGTTCCAAGAACACAGCCTAATAAACAGGGAGAGCATCGTATGTATCTTCATATTTCTTCACAAGGAAAGCAATAAGTAAAACTTATATTTATTTTTAGTAAAAAATTAACCTTCCCTCTCACTTTTTTATAGGATTATTGAGGAAAGAATGCAAGAAATTCAACCAATAAAAAAAGCTAGGAGTTTAAACTCCTAGCTTTTAGTAGAATTTGTATTATTTATATATTAACCAAATGGGGTAGCTGTATACATTTCATCTACAATTGCTGAAGGAGGTATTACTAAGTCAGGTTTAGATTGTAAATATCTGCAATTATAAAACATACGATACAAAGTAACCCCTCTCGATGTATCTAAATTAGGCACATAGGTTAATGTCATTGCACCATTAAACATACCCCTAAAATATAAACCCTTAGATGTGTCTAAAAGTGGTATAGTTTTTAAAGATATACAATTATTAAACATATAGGAAAAATTAATAGCTTTTGAAGAATCATATAAAGGAATTTCTGATAAAGATGAACAGTTTTCAAACATATTACCAAAATCAATTATATTTTTGGTATTAAATTTTGGTGCTTTTATTAATAATACAGCTCCAAAAAACATGCTTTTTGCTGTTGTTAATTGCTCGCCATCAGAAACATCAGGTAAATATTGCATACTTAATCCTTTAGCAGTAATTACAACGGCTGTTTTACTATCATTAACCCATCTAAAATAACCGGTATCAATCCAAGCTTCCTGTATGGTAGGTAAGTGATTTTCTGAACCATTTTCTAAACCATTTTCAGAACCATTTTCAGAACCATTCCCAGATTCATTTCCTGAACCGTTTTCTGAACCTTTTTTAGGATATAATTTAGCTATAAAGGCTTTATCACCTTCGGAAAGTTCATAATTGGCTAATAGTTTTAGTGTTTGGGAGCGTATATAGTAGGGCCATGCCATTATGGAGGATTCATCCAGTTCTTTGGTTTCTAAAAGTTGTAAGGAGTTTTCTGAGGTTAAGGGATCGAAGACATATTGTCTTATTTCCGCCCAGTCCATAGTATAGCCTTCAAAGAAGTCTTCCCAATAGGTTTGGAGTTTTTCGGGATTTCTCCAATATCCGTTCTCTGTCCATTGTTGATGTCGTTGTTCATAGTCTAATCCTAGGATTTGTCCAAATACTCGTAGTACGTCTCCTTTGAATTGTTGTTCATCTTGGTATTGTAAACCTCCGAATACGGCGGTGGGTTGATTGGGATCGGATATTTTTTTTGCGTCGTTTCCGGTATAAGACCAGGTTAACCAGTCATTTCCATTCCAATCAAAAGCGATTCGTACGTCTGCTTTTTGTCCGGATTCTACATAGTGGAATTGAATTCCTGCGTATTGCTCCCATTCGCTGGCTATGTCTTTTATTTTTTGTATTATGATGGGGTCTGTAGGAGTGTTGATAAATTTGATGTATATGCCTGCGTCTTGATTCCATCTTTTGGAGCCGTCGGAGACCCCTAAGCTTTGTACTCCGATTGGAGTTTGGGTTCCATACCAACGTATTTGATGGGAAGTGGGTTGAACTTCGCCTGTGGTAATGCCATCAGTTAGGTCATCGCTACAGCTACTAAATAATAATAGCAAGCAACTAAAGATAAATAAAATTTTTTTCATTTTTTATGTTTTATATTTTGTAAATATAAAACATAAAAAATATATTAATATAAAAAAGTGATATTTTATATTATTTATTTTTACTTTATGTTTGAACAATTAAATGTATAAATATTATTTATTGAATAAATCAAAAAAAAGAGTTCCTAGAAACTCTTTTTCATTTTAATAATTCAAATATCTACTTAAATGGATTTTCAGCCAAAGCTTTGGGGTCTAATCTAATTCGCTTAATTCCTGATTCTGCATACATAGCCGGAACATCTTCAGCTACACCTTCAATCAATAAAGTATCCTTAGCTGGGAAATGATATACTTTATTGCTGTAAGAAAATTGGTTATTATTAATGTAAAAGTCTACTACTAGAAAAGCATCCACCGGCTGATCTGTTGTATTTACCACCATGCATGTATAATAAACATCGTATTTTAATTCTCCATTGGTGTTGATAGGCTCATTTTTAGATGCAATTAAAGTTGCTTGGTACTGAGGAAATTGATTGGCTGACAGACCTTTAGGAATATCATCATCTGAAGAACAAGAGATAGTTATTCCAGTGATTAATAGAACAATCGATAATAAAAAAATGTTTTTCATGTTAAATTTTTTTTCAAATATATAAATTTTTTATACCTAATTAACATAAGTAATACTTTTTCAAATAGATATAAATTAAATTAAATGGTTTAATTCATCAACTATACATAATTTAAGATATCATGAAAAGACTTATTGACCAACAAAATAAAAAGAAAATTGAACCAAGATTGGCTCAATTTTCTTTCAATTTCATATTAAATTATGTTATTATTATTTAGATAGTATACACACTTTAGTTCCATTTTTATCCTCGTTCAGGTCTATCTGAATAAAATCTCCTTCGTGGATTGAAGTATTAATAATTTCTTCCGCAATGACGTCCTCAATATATTTTTGGATTGCTCTTTTCAAAGGTCTAGCTCCAAAATTTTTATCCCAACCTTTTTCTATGATAAATTCTTTTGCCTCTTGGCTTAATTCAATTTTATATCCTAATTTTTCAATTCTTTCATAGACTTTTCCAAGTTCAATATCAATAATTTTAGATATATCTTCCTTATCTAAATTATTAAATATAACAACATCATCAATTCTATTTAAAAATTCAGGGGCAAAAGTTCTTTTTAGTGCATTTTCTAAAGTTGATTTAGCCCTAACTTCTGAATTTGATTTTTTTGCTGAAGTACCAAATCCTACCCCATCACCGAACTCTTTTAGTTCACGAGTGCCTATATTTGAGGTTAGAATAACGATCGTATTTCTAAAATCTATTTTTCGTCCTAAACTATCAGTAACATGACCATCATCCAAAATTTGCAAAAGAATATTAAAAACATCTGGGTGTGCCTTTTCAATTTCATCAAGTAAAATAACGGCATATGGTTTTCTCCTAACGGCTTCAGTAAGCTGTCCACCTTCTTCATATCCTATATATCCCGGAGGAGCACCTACTAACCTGGAAACCGCAAATTTTTCCATATACTCACTCATATCAATTCTAATTAAAGCATCTGTAGAATCAAATAATTCCTTAGCCATTACTTTAGCCAATTGAGTTTTACCAACACCTGTTGAACCTAAAAAAATAAATGTACCTATGGGACGGTTAGGATCTTTTAAACCAGCTCTATTTCTCTGTATAGCCTTAACTACTTTATCTACTGCCTCGTCCTGCCCTATAATCTTACCTTTCATTAAATCTTTCATCTGAGCCAGTTTTTTTAGCTCTCCTTCTGCTACGCGTTGTACAGGAATTCCGCTCATCATTGAAACCACTTCCGCAACATTATCTTCGGTTACAATTTCTCTTTTTTCTTTAGATGCATTTTCCCAATTTCTTTGTGCCTGAGCCAATTTAGCCTCTGTTTCTTTTTCTAAATCTCTTAACCTAGCAGCCTCTTCATACCTTTGCTGTTTAATAGCTGTGGTTTTATTTTCTCTGGCATCTTCAAGCTCTTTTTCATAATTTAAAATTTCCTGAGGAACTTTTATATTTTTAATATGTACTCTAGAACCCGCTTCATCAAGCGCATCAATAGCTTTATCTGGAAGATATCTATCTGTAATATATCGCACAGTTAAAGCAACACAGGCTTTTATAGCTTCATCGGTATAAACTACGTTATGGTGTTCTTCGTATTTATTCTTAATTTGTTTAAGAATTTCCTCTGTTTCTTCTGGTGAAGTTTGTTCAACAATTACTTTTTGAAAACGTCTTTCTAAAGCACCGTCTTTCTCAATATATTGTCTATATTCATCTAAAGTAGTAGCACCTATACATTGAATTTCTCCTCTAGCCAAAGCGGGCTTAAACATATTTGAAGCATCCAATGAACCGGTTGCTCCTCCTGCTCCAACAATGGTATGTATCTCGTCAATGAAAAGAATAATATCTGAATTTTTTTCCAATTCATTCATTATAGCTTTCATTCTCTCTTCAAATTGTCCTCTATATTTAGTACCTGCTACTAAACTAGCTACATCTAGCGTAACAACTCTTTTTTTATAAAGTACTCTTGAAACTTTTTTCTGAACAATTCTCAAAGCCAATCCTTCTGCTATTGCTGATTTACCTACTCCAGGTTCACCGATTAACAATGGATTATTTTTCTTTCTTCTACTTAGAATTTGAGAAACTCTTTCAATCTCTTTCTCTCTTCCAATTACAGGATCTAACCTTCCTTCTTCGGCAGCAAGTGTTAAATCTCTACCAAAATTATCTAAAACTGGTGTCCTACTTTTTGATGTATTAGGGGCCGATTTAGGTGCTTCATAACTTCTATCCTCTCCTTCCTTTTCATCTTCAGAAAATTCATTTACTACTTGAGCAGGAAAATCGTCTTGAAATTGAAGTTTATATTCATCTCTAATTGTTTTAACATCAACATCATATTTAGAAAAAATATGTGTTACCGGATCTGATTCCATACGCAAAATGCATATCAATAAATGAATGGTTTCAATTTCTTGACTTTTAAAAAGTTTTGCTTCTAAAAAACTAGTCTTCAAAACTCTTTCTGCTGCTTTAGTAAAGGGTATTTGATTTCTATCTACTTTAGAATTTGGATTTACTACATTTAATCCTTCAATTTGATGTCTTAATTCTCTTAAATCTATATTTAAACTTCTAAGAACTGTTAAAGCTTTACTATTGCCTTCCCTTAACATTCCTAAAATAAGATGTTCTGTTCCTAAATGATCACTACCCAAACGCAATACTTCTTCATTGCTGAAGCTTATTACATCTTTAACTTGTTGTGAAAAATTTTCGTTCATGTACAATTTTTATAAATTTTAATGGATATAATAAAATCTAAAATCCATATAAAACTTTAATTTCATTTATCATGCCAGCCTAATTTAGCCATATTTAGAGAGCTTATTTATGACTAAACATCCTTTAAATGACATAATGTCGTACGTGCTAATTATTTACTTTATTTTTACGTTTATATGAAAGCATAGTATTTTTTAATAGCATGGCACGTGTCATTGGTCCTACTCCTCCTGGTACAGGAGTGATCCAAGAAGCTTTTTGTGATACACTTTCAAAATCTACGTCTCCGGCAAGATAAAAACCTCGATCTTTAGAAGAATCTTCTATACGAGTAATTCCTACATCAATAATTACAGCGCCATCTTTAATCATCTCAGCTTTTAAAAAGTGTGGAGAGCCTAAAGCTGTAATTACTATATCAGCTTTTTTAGTATATTCCTCTAAATTTTCAGATTTGGAGTGTAACAAAGTTACTGTAGCATCTCCAGGATTTCCTTTTCTACTCATTAAGATACTCATAGGTCTTCCTACGATATGGCTTCTGCCAATTACTACAACATCTTTACCTACAGTTGAAATTTTGTATCTTTCTAACATTACCATAATTCCAAAAGGGGTAGCAGGGAGAAAAGTTTCCATATCTAAAGCCATTTTTCCGAAATTTTCAGGATGAAAACCATCCACATCTTTATCCGGATTTATAGCCATGATTATTTTTTCTTCATTTATATGTTTTGGAAGGGGTAATTGAACAATAAATCCATCTAAAGAATCATCCTTATTCAATTTATCGATTTCATTAAGAAGCTCCTTTTCTGATGTTTGATCTGATAATTTAACTAAAGTTGATTTAAATCCAACAGCTTCACAATCTTTAATTTTATTATCCACATATGTCATGCTAGCACCATTATTGCCTACTAATACTGCTGCTAGATGTGGAGGTCTTAGTCCATTATCTTTATATCCTTCAACCTCTTGTTTTATTTCAACTTTTATTTGCTTTGATAATTTAAGTCCGTCTAAAATATTAGCCATTGATTTAATTTGTTTAGTACACAAATATAACAATTCTAATTGTCTGTAATTTTAGTTTAGCTAAGATTTAAATAAAAAAAACTGTCAATAAATTGACAGTTCTTTAAATAACTTATAAAATTAAATGATCAATTTAATTTCTGCTTTAGTCCCTTATCTATAGCATCTAAAAAATCTTCTGTATTTAGATAATCCTCTTTAGTCATATTCTTCCCTTTAACTAATAAAGCTAAATCTTTGGTCATTTTACCACTCTCCACGGTTTCTATACAAACTTTTTCTAAAGCTTCTGCAAAAGAAACTAACTCTGGGGTATTATCTAATTTACCTCTATGCATTAATCCTCTAGTCCAAGCAAATATGGATGCAATTGGATTTGTTGAGGTTTCTTTACCTTCTTGATGTAATCTAAAATGACGAGTAACTGTACCATGAGCAGCCTCTGATTCCACAGTTTTTCCATCCGGTGTAACTAGAACAGAGGTCATCAACCCTAGAGAACCAAACCCCTGAGCTACGGTATCTGATTGTACATCCCCATCATAATTTTTACAAGCCCATACAAATCCACCGTTCCATTTCATGGCAGAAGCCACCATATCGTCGATTAAACGATGTTCATACGTAATACCTATTTTTTCAAACTCTGTTTTATAAGTATTTTCATAAATTTCTTGAAAAATATCCTTGAATCTGCCATCATAAGCTTTTAAGATTGTATTCTTCGTAGATAAATATAAAGGCCATTTTTTGGTTAATGCCATTTGAAACGAAGAATGTGCAAATCCTTTTATAGATTCATCCGTGTTATACATGGATAATGCAACACCATCCCCTTTAAAATCATATACTTCCCAAGATTCAGATTCTGAACCATCATTGGGAGTAAAAGTCATCGTTAATTTTCCAGCACCTTTGGTAATAATATCAGTTGCCTTATATTGATCTCCAAAAGCATGTCTTCCTATAACAATGGGTTGTGTCCAACCTTGTACATAACGTGGAACATTTTTCATTATAATAGGCTCTCTAAATACTGTACCTCCTACAATATTTCTAATAGTACCATTGGGAGATTTCCACATTTTTTTTAGATTAAACTCTTTCACACGAGCTTCATCCGGTGTAATGGTTGCACACTTGATAGCTACATTGTACTTTTTTGTTGCTTCTGCCGAATCAACTGTAACTTGATCGTTGGTTTTGTCTCTATTCTCAATACTCAGATCAAAATATTTTATATCAATATCTAAATATGGTAATATTAATTTGTCTTTGATAAATTTCCAAATAATTCTTGTCATTTCATCCCCATCCATTTCTACAACAGGGTTGATTACTTTTATTTTTCTCATGATTTTAATGATTTCTTTTTGATTTTATTCAAATATAATAAAATTTGCAATAAAAACATACTATTTACATTACTCAAATAATTTTTTTTTACAATTTTAAATAGAGTTTGTTAATAAATGCAATCTTTAAAGTTTTTATATATTTGTTCATCGTTAAAACTATTTAACCTATGGCTAAAATTTTAATTGTTGAAGATGAAGAATCAATTCGAAGAGTTTTAAAAAACATTCTTATTGATGAAAATAAAAAATTTGAAATTGATGAAGCGGATGATGGAGTTAAAGCCAAAGAATTTATAGATAAAAATGATTACGATCTTGTAATTTGTGATATAAAAATGCCTAAAATGGACGGGGAGGAATTGCTTAATCTAGTGATGGCTGACAAACCAAACCTTCCTTTTATTATGATATCTGGGCATGGTACTATTGATATTGCTGTTGATTGTATAAAAAAAGGTGCTTTCGATTACATTTCTAAACCTCCTGATTTAGGAAGATTATTAAGCGCGGTAAGAAATGCCCTAGACAAGAAGCTTTTAATTCATGAGAACCAAAAACTTTCCAATCAAAATAAAATCTTAAAGAAAAAAATCAGTAAGAAATATGAGATGATTGGAGATTCTAAGAGTTTAGAAGAGATAAAAAATATCATTGATAAAGTTGCTCCTACCGATGTTAGAGTATTTATTTCTGGTCCTAATGGCACTGGAAAAGAATTGGTCGCACATTCTATACATGAGAAAAGTGAAAGATCCAATAAACCTATGATTGAGGTGAATTGTGCTGCAATTCCTTCCGAGCTTATCGAGAGTGAATTATTTGGTCATATGAAAGGTTCATTTACGGGTGCAATAAAAGACAAACCTGGAAAGTTTGAGCTAGCAGACCAAGGAACTTTATTTCTTGATGAAATTGGAGATATGAGTTTATCTGCTCAAGCCAAAGTATTACGTGCTTTGCAGGAAGGTAAAGTTAGTCGTGTAGGTAGCGATAAAGAAACTTCGGTTGATGTTCGAGTGTTGGCAGCAACAAATAAAAATTTAAAAGAAGAGATTAAAGAGGGTAGATTTAGAGAAGATTTATATCATAGAATTTCTGTTATTGAATTAAAAGTGCCTGCTCTTAAAGAAAGAAAAGAGGACATTCCTCTACTTATTTCTCATTTCTCTAAACTAATTGCGGAAGAACATGGCTCAAAAATTAAGGAATTTACTCAAGAAGCAATTCAATTATTACAAAGTTTTGAATGGACTGGTAACATAAGAGAATTAAGAAATGTGGTTGAAAGATTAATAATCTTAGGTAATGATCCTATTACCATAGAAAATATAAATAGCTTTTGTTAAACATTAAACACTTAAAAACTATATTTAAAGCATTACATATTTAGATAAATGAAAAACGGTATTATTATTTTAGATTTCGGCTCTCAGTACAACCAATTGATTGGACGTCGAATCCGTGAATTTGGTGTGTACTCAGAAATACTCCCATACTATACTCCCATTGAAGATATCTTAATCCATGAACCTAAAGGAATTATCCTATCTGGTGGTCCTTCTTCTGTTAATGCTGAAGATGCACATCTTATAGAAAGAAAAATCTACGAATTAGGAATTCCTATTTTAGGTATTTGTTACGGTATGCAATTAACTTCTAAATTATTAGGAGGAGAAGTTACTGAAGGTAAAAAAGGAGAGTATGGAAAATCTGAATTTAATATTATAAAAGATAACGCAATTATTAAAGATGTTCCTAAAAACAGCACCGTTTGGATGAGTCATTTCGATGAGGTTTCAACTTTGCCGGATGGATTTGAATTAATAGGAAAATCTACAAATTCAATTGCCTGTATAGCAAACGATGAGAAAAAAATCTATGCCGTACAATTTCATCCAGAGGTTTCCCACACTGAACACGGTTCTTCTTTAATTAAAAATTTCGTTTTTGAAATTTGTAATTGTGAAAAAAATTGGGAGTTGACCGATTTTATCCAGACAGAAATTAAAAGAATACAAAAAGTTGTAGGAAATAAGAAGGTTATTTTAGGACTTTCTGGTGGTGTTGATTCTTCCGTTGCAGCCGTTTTAATAAATAAAGCCATTGGTAATCAGTTGACTTGTATATTCGTAGATACGGGTTTACTTCGTAAAGATGAAGGAGATAAAGTAATGGAGATTTACGGCGAGCATTTTAATATGAATATTAAACGTGTGAACGCACAGGAAAGATTCTTTTTTAAACTTAAGGATATTGAAGATCCTGAAAGAAAAAGAAAGATAATAGGTAACGAATTTGTCTATGTTTTTGACGAAGAAGCTAGAAAAATTGAGAATGTTGACTTTTTAGCACAAGGTACTATATACCCAGATGTTATTGAATCTCAATCAGTCAAAGGACCATCAGCAGTAATAAAATCTCATCATAATGTGGGTGGACTTCCTAAAGAAATGAATCTTCAGCTGTTAGAACCTTTGCGTGAGCTTTTTAAAGATGAAGTTAGAAAAATTGGTGTTGAATTGGGAATTCCAGAAAAATTAGTATATAGACATCCATTCCCCGGTCCTGGATTAGGAATAAGGGTTTTAGGTGCGGTCGATGAGGAAAAAGTGAGTATCTTACAAGAAGCAGATAGTATTTTTATTGAGGAATTATATAAAAATAATTTATACGACAAAGTAAGTCAAGCTTTTGTTGTCTTATTACCCGTAAAATCTGTTGGAGTAATGGGCGATGAGCGCACATATGAATATACGGCAGTTATACGTTCTGCTAATACGATAGATTTTATGACAGCCACATGGTCTAAATTTTCCTATGAATTTTTAGAATTAGTATCCAACCGTATCATTAATGAGGTGAAAGGTATTAATAGAGTAGCATATGATATTTCTTCTAAACCCCCTGCTACAATTGAATGGGAATAAATTAATCAACAATATTAAAATCCTAAATTAAAAATTTAGGATTTTTTTTATATATTAGAAATACCTAAGATTTCTTTAATATGACCAATCAAATGCAAGTTGCTATTCTATATCAAGCCCATGAACCACCTTGTATACATGGTATTCAAAAACCGATGAAAAAAGGAGGATATTCTGATAGTGGAGCTGATATAGCTTACGCTTTAAAACTTTCCCAAATATCCGTTGTAACACCTATTCAAAATCCTGATCTATATTTAGATACCGATTAGGTATTTCCTGATACAGAACAAGGAATTAATGAAGCTATTGAAAAAGGAGCTAATATATTATGGTTAAATACTGTTTTGTATAAGGATCATCCTATTGTTAAATACTTACACAGAGTAAATTTGGTTGGTCAAATACCTGAAAATGTTGAAAAATACGACGATAAATTTCAAACCAATGCATTACTAAAATTAAATAATCTTCCTGTTCCCCATTCAATTTTAATTTCTAGTAATGATATAAATTACTCAAATTTAAAAAAATTAAATTTTCCTATAGTTATTAAGCCTATAAGAGGTAGAGGTAGCCAAGGGGTTACCAAAGTAAATAATTTTGAAGAACTTTTGATTAATTTGAAGTTAATATTTGATAAAAAGGTTTATGGAACCTCTGTATACTTAGAAGAATACCTATCTGGAAACGAGCTAACCATAACCGTAATGCCACCGGGAAATTATCCTTTAAAAAATGAGATTAAAACGTTTTCTGACTTTTGGTGCTTACCACCCGTAAATAGATTTAATCATGAAAATGGAATAGCGCCTTATAACGGTACTGTAGCAGTGGTAAATAATAGTAAAGTTCTAAATAATGAAGATCGCTCAAATAAATCAATTCAACAATTAATGAATAGGTGTGAAAAAGCTGCTAAATTGGTTCAAGCCAAAGCTCCCATAAGAATCGATTGTAGAGCTAACGATGAGGGAAATTATTATTTATTTGATTTAAATATGAAACCTAATATGACTGGTGCATCTAGGCCTCATAGATTCGATCAAGATAGTCTTTCTGCATTAGCTGCAAGACAAATCGGTTGGTCCTACTCTGAACTGTTAATTAATATGTTAGGGCAAAATTGGAAGTTGTAATCAGTAAAAGCTAAATATTATCAAATTTTGAATCTTATTATTAATTTAAGTTTTACTTCTATATACAAATTTGAGTAGAAAAACTCTTATAAACAAAAAATCTCCTTTAGAATTAAAGGAGATCTTTTTAAAAATAATTCTATATTTAAAATGAAACGTTAATTCCTAACATTTTATAAAATTCTTTTAAAATACTAACATTGCCTGGCCATGCTGGTGAGGTTGCTAAATTCCCGTCTACAACAGTTTCTGAAGGCCCTACCTTCTTATAATTTCCTCCGGATAATTCCACATCAGGAGCAACTGCTTCGTAACAAGTAAGGGTTCTGCCTTTTATAACCTGCGCTGCTGTTAGTACTTGTATACCATGACAAATTGCAGCTACAGGCTTATTCACTTTAAAAAAATACTGAGTAATTTCAATAATTTTAGGATTCAAACGAATGTACTCAGGAGCTCTTCCACCGGTAATAAATAAACCATCGTAGGAATGAACATCAACCTCATCAAAAGATTTATTTATTGTAAAATTATGACCTCTAAGTTCTTGATAGGTTTGAAATCCTACAAAATCATGAATGGCAGTGGCAATAGTTTCCCCTGATTTTTTCCCTGGGCATATTACATCCACTTCAATTCCTAAAGATAAAAGTGCTTGATAAGGAACCATTAATTCGTAATCTTCTACAAAATCTCCTGCAAAAATTAAAACTTTTTTACTCATTACAATAATTTTTAACTGTTACTCTTACTAAGTTAGTGAATTTTATCTGGTAATATATTTTTGTAATTAAATTATAATAAAAAAAGCCTGAATAAATTTATTCAGGCTTCTAAAAATTTATTTAAAATCAAAGTTGAGGACCGGCAGAAACTAGTTTCTTTCCATCTTCAGTATCTGTATATTGTTCAAAATTCTTAATGTATTTAGATGCTAAATCTTTAGCCTTAACTTCCCAATCTGAAACATTGGAATAGCTGGTTCTAGGATCCAAAATATCTGACACTTGTTCTAATTGAGTAGGAAATACCAAATTTAAATATGGAATTTTGTCTTGTGGAGCATTTTCAATGGAACCGTCTATTATTGCATCAATAATTGCTCTAGTATCTTTTAAAGAAATTCTTTTTCCTGTCCCATTCCATCCTGTATTAACTAAGTATGCTTTGGCTCCATGCTTTTTCATTTTTGAAACTAAGGTTTTAGAATACATGGTAGGGTGCAAAGATAGAAAGGCTTCCCCAAATGCTGGAGAAAAAGACGGCTGAGGTTCTGTAATCCCTCTTTCTGTTCCTGCAAGTTTAGAAGTATAACCACATAAGAAATGATATTGCGCTTGTTCTTCATCTAAGATTGAAACTGGTGGCAATACACCAAATGCATCCGCAGATAAATATATAATTTTCTTAGCATGCCCGGCTTTAGAAGGCAATACAATTTTGTTAATAAAATAGATAGGGTAAGATACTCGAGTATTTTCGGTTATTGATTTATCAGTATAATCTACCGATCCATCTGGTTTAACCACTACATTTTCTAACAAGGCATCTCTTCTTATCGCTCTCCAAATGTCTGGCTCCTTTTCTTCTGTCAAATCAATAACTTTGGCATAACAACCACCTTCATAGTTAAAGACACCATTATCATCCCAACCATGTTCGTCATCACCAATTAAATATCTCTTAGGATCTGCGGAAAGTGTAGTCTTTCCTGTGCCTGATAAACCAAAATAAACAGCAACATCTCCGTCTTCGCCCACGTTTGCTGAACAATGCATTGAAGCCATTCCTCTTAAAGGCAAATAATAATTCATCATAGAAAACATACCTTTCTTCATCTCTCCCCCATACCAAGTTCCACCAATAATCTGTACTTTTTCTGTAAGATTAAACATTACAAAATTTTCTGAATTTAAACCTTGTTCTTTCCAATGGGGGTTAGTTACTTTAGAACCATTCATTACTATAAAATCTGGTTCTCCGTAATTTTCTAATTCGTATAAAGAAGGACGTATAAACATGTTTGTAACGAAATGTGCTTGCCATGCTACTTCCATTACAAAACGAACCTTCATTCGGGTATCATTATTTGTACCACAAAAAGTATCAACTACATATAATTTTTTATTGGAAAGTTGATCGGAAACAATTTTTTTTAAACCTTTATATATCTCGTTGGTTGTGGGCCTATTTATATTTCCGTCCCACCAAATGGTATCTTCAGTTATTTCATCCTTTACAATATACCGATCTTTAGGTGACCTACCCGTAAATACTCCCGTTTTAACAGAAATAGCTCCTGTTGAGGTAACCTCACCTTTTTCAAATCCTTGATTCATTGGATCTATTTCTGCTTGAAATAATTGTTCATAAGTAGGATTATGTATAATTTCTTTTATACCTTTTATACCGTGCTTTTCTAATGATTTAATTAAATGTCCCATAATCTTTGGCTTAAACTCTTATTAATTTTGATTCGTTTCTATCACGAATTTACAATTAATACTTTGTTTAATTATCTCAATATCTTATGATAATACTCAGTTATAACTAATTATTAACCAATATATATCATACGTTTTCAATGAAATCTATCTTTTCTTTGAATAATAATAAATTCTTTTCATTGATAAGACTGCCAGTATAAAATAAAACAACGCAACTCCCCAAAGATTAAACCAAATAGGTTTTATTTCTGATAATGTTGCACCGTATTGGTTTATAGCTATAAATCCTCTAGAACCTAAGGTAGAGGGTGAAAAAATGGAAATTATTTCAATCCATTTGGGGAAAGATTCTTTGGGCCAAGACAATCCGCATAAAAATAATGCCGGAATGGAACTTAAAGTAATAACCATAACAGCATCTTCCCTCTTTTTAAACAAATTCGTCAAAAATATACCCAAAAAACAAACTGCGAGAAAAAAAGGCAAAAGAAATAGTATTGCTTCCCAAGGATTGCCTCTATGAGGCAAATCAAATATGGGTACAACTAATCCCATTTGCAAAATGATTATTAGAGTAGAAATAAGTGCATAAGCGCCTGAGCGACCTAAAACAATAAACAAGCTACCTAATGGTTTTGAAATAAAAGGATAAGTTTTCTCAAAATTCCCTTTTTCTCTTTGTGTTCCGCCCAATACTCCTATGGTTGTTAATTGCACTAATTGCAAAGCAATTATAAAAACTACAGGCATTAAAAATGTGGCATATCCGGAATTTATATTGAATAATGATATGGATATTGGCTGTACAGACCTTCTTACAGCAGTAGCTTCAGTCTGGGTTAAGCCGGAAGACATAAGTTTACTTACTTCTACCTGCGCGCTTAAAGTGCCCACGGCTGTAACAACTGCCTTTTTCATCTGCTTATAATAAAGCATATAAGAAGCGTCGTAATAGGCTGAAATAGTTGCTACTTGACCTTGTTGTATTTTTGAGGAAAAATTACTAGGAATAAATAGTATACCATCTATTTTTCCTTGATTATATAATTCTTTTGCTTGATCTATACTAGTAGAGTTATGAGTGACTTCCACTTGTTGTGAAGCATCTAACATTCGTATAACTTTATGGCTAAGCTGGCTTTGGTTCTGATCAACCACAGCTATAGGCACTTTGGTAATAATCTCGTTAGAATATACATAGGTATAGACAAATCCTACAATCAGGGGCGTTATTATATAGGTTGTGTAGGCAGCTGAATCTGAAAAAATTAATTTTAATTCTGTTGTAAAACTATTCCCGATAGTTGCTAAGTATTCAAAAATTTTTTTAAGCATGGTATCCGCCTTTTTTTAGCAATATTCTATATTTATAAATGGATAAAAAGCCAATAATTATAAATATACCAAATGCTAAGTAATAGTTTAGTTCCAAATGGTTGAATGATATGCCTCTTATAGCATAATCTACGATTAATCTTAAATAGGAAGTGAATGGGAAGATATAATTTATATATTGTACTACTATAGGCATTCCCATAGCAGGAAATGTATAGCCCGTAAAAGAAAAAGATAGGGCTGCAAAACCTCCGCCAAAAGTTAATGCCGATCTTAGATCTTTTGAAATGCTAACAAAAAATATTGACATGAACTGACATACTACTATGAAACACAAAAAAAATAAGTTTATAGCAAAAAAACTGCCTTGCAATGGAATTTTTATATAATAAAATAGAAGTGAGTTCATAAAAAAACCGATAATTGTAAAAACAAGGGTATATGGCAAAATTTTCCCCCAATACACTACCCATATATTTTGACAACCTTGTTCTAATAGTTGGTTTCCATTATTATATTTTAAAACATTTCCTAAAACATATATGCTAACCACCATAATAACTATTTGTAATGCCATGGGCATTAAAGCTATATTTAAATAGTAAGAATAATTCGTATAGGGATTAAAAAGAATATGCTCATCAATTTTTATGGGTACAGTATTAGCCATTGCTTGAGAGGGCATTTGACCTTTTTTATTTAAAGTTTGCAAATGAACGCCAGCTGAAAAAGTAGATGCAACTGTTTGAAAAGCACTATTGATCAAACTACCAGCTAATATATATTGCCCATTGTAATAGCATATGACATTTACAGAATTCCCTTTAAATAATTTTTTTTCAAAATCTCTAGGTATTACGATCAGAGCATAAGAGTTTTCAGATTTAATTTTTTTTTCTCCTTCCTTATAATTATTTACTGTACTTGTAAATTTTAGAGTTGGAGATGCATCAAACATCCTTATTATTTTTCTGGATGTTTGTGTATTATCTTGATCACACAATACTACGGGTAAATCTCTAGGTACACCCGAATACATTAATTTAGAATAGTAAAAGAATATTGCAACAGGAACTATAAATATGAATAATAACAATCTAGGGCTAGTAAATAACCTAATAAACTCTTGTTTTAGAATTGATAAAAAGCCCTTAAACATTTCCATTATTTTTTCAAAGATTTTTGATTGACTAAAGCAGTCATACCTGGACGTAAACCTTTAATGGGTTCTACAGGATAGGCTTTAATTTCAAAAGTTTTCATATCAAAATCTCCTTGAGTTTTGGTAGCATTCCAAGTAGCAAAATCTCCCTCAGCAGCTATATATTGCACTTGCAACTTAACCATTTGATTGTTTAATGCTGGGATTTTTGCTTCAAAGGTTGTTCCTTGACGGAAATAAGGCATTAAATCTTCTTTTATATTAAATACAACCCAGACATCGTTCAAGTCGACCAAATTAATAATAGTATATCCGGTGTTTACTAACTCTCCTCTATTGGGAATAATTTTTAAAACTTCAGCATTGGCAGGTGATACCAATTCTGCTTCTTTAATATAAGCTTCTACCTCATCTACCGCTCCTTGAGCTTGATTCAGTTTCGCAGCTGCCGCTTCTTTATCTTCTACACTTGCACCACTTAGTAATAATTTATAATTTGAATGTGCAGCATCAGCTTGGTCTTTGGTTGCTAAACTTTGCGCATAGGCCTCATCTCTTTTCTGAGCGGATACTACTTTTTCATTATATAAATTTTGCATACGCATGTAGGTCTTTTGAGCTAGCTCTGAAGCTGCTTTCGCTTGCTGCCATACGTTGTAAGCTGCTTGAATTTGTTCTGCTCTTGCCCCTTTTTTGGCTTTTTCATCCATGGCTAAAGCTGCTGCTCTCCCCGCTTTTGCCTGAATAAGTTTAGCATTTAGCTCAGGTGTACTAAGAACTGCTAGTAATTGACCTTTTTTTACTTGATCTCCTTCTTTCACTTTAATTTCTTCCAATCTACCGGGGATTTTAGGAGCAACATTGATTTGAGTGGCATCAGCTTGACCTTGAATGTAACTTTCTTCTGGTTCACTCATAAACCAAATGGATGTTCCGATAAGAGTAGCTATTACTATTATACTAAGTATGGCAGTTATGTATTTACTTTTTTTCATTCTAGTTTTTATTGGTTCATATATTGTATAAATTCTTGACTTAATCCACTATATTCTAGTAAAGAAGCTAAATCTATTACATAATTATATCTTGCTTGTAATTTTTGTAAAAGTATGCCTGAAAGATTCATTTCTGCATCCACTACATCTAGGGATGTTGCTAAACCTTCAGAAAAAGATAAAGATCTGGCTCGCAAAAGCTCTTCTGCTTGATTCACCTGAACATTAAAACTTTGTATTTGTTCCTCTTGTTTTTGTAAATCATTATAAATTTTTTCGATCATTGTTTTAATATCCGCATGCGCTTTTTTTTCGTAAAGTTCTGCGCTCTCTTTAGTTGCTTTAGCCGCCCTAATTTCATTTTTACTTTGAAGTCCTTCAAACAACGGATAAGTCAATCCAACACCTAAAACCCAAGGTTTGTCATTTTTATCTCCAAATCCTAAAGGAGTGTTATGCACTAAAACTGTTTGACCTAAGGCTAGTACAGTTGGATAATAACTAGATTTTTTAGCTTTAACGCCTTGTTCTGCAAGTTCTATTTGCAATCTAACCTTTTGCAGTTCCGGATAATTTGCAATTGCAGATTCTTGATAATATTCTAAAGGTTGCAAGAAAGGAGTTGTAAAAAAATCTGTAATTAAATCCCCTATTTCCTCTTCAGAATTTAAAGTATTGGAAAGTGCTACTCTTGCCAAAGAAGCATCCTTTAAAGATGCCTTGTACTGCCTATCCGCTTCTGCTACTGCTACATCCGCCTGTAACCTTTCAACCGGTGCGATAATACCATTATCTTCTAATTTTTTAGCATTGTAAAGGTGCCTATTCATGCCTTCCAATATCTGTTTTCTTACCAACACTGCCTCATCTGCTAATTTTACTTGAAAGTAGCGTTGAGCTAATTCTGTAATCAGCTGATTTTTTGTACTTATAAGTTCTTTCTCTCCAATATGAGCATTTATTTTAGCAGCCTCTATCCCTGCATTAATTTTACCACCTGTAAAAACTGGCCATAAAAAATATGCTCCACCAAATAGAACGTCTCTTTTCATAAGGTTGAAATTCCAATCCCCTAATAAATTAGGATTAGGTATACTTAAGATCCCACTTACCCCATTTCTTAGATTGTTTAAATTTGCACTTATGCCTTTATCAAAATATAAGGCTGAAGCATTTAACCCAATTTTTGGATATCGCAGACCCTTGGTCGCTTTTAATTCGAATTCATGTACCTCCTCTTTCTTCTCTACAGCTTTGATCAAATGATTATGATTGTTCATAATGCTCTGAGCATCTGAAAAAGTCAACATCGAAAGTTGAGAAAAGCCTAATCTAGGTAGCAAAAGAAAAGATGTTAAAGATAAAAATAATAAGGATCTTTTTATCATTCTTAATTTATTTTTTAAATTAAAATTCTTATTTTTGTTTCTTAATCCAAAAAAATGCTATATTTACATTTATTAAATTAATTATTTATTACTAGTTTTATATCAATATCATAATAACAGCTAAAAACATACTTTGTAAAAGTACCTAAAAATTAATATTTATTAACTTTTTATATTCATAAAAATCATGCCTAAGTTACTTTCTCCCTTAAATTTAAATCAGATATCATTAAAGAATAGAATTGTCATGTCACCCATGTGCCAGTACTCTTCCGATGACGGTTTTGCAAATGATTGGCATTTTGTGCATTATAGCAGTAGAGCAGTTGGTGGTGTTTCCGCAATTATACAAGAGGCAACTGCAATTAGCCCTAAAGGCAGAATCTCATATAAAGACTTAGGACTTTGGAAAGACGAACATATGCATAATCTTAATAAAATTGTTGATTTTCTTCATAAACAAAACTGTTTAGCAGGGATTCAATTATCTCATGCCGGGCGAAAAGCTAGCACGCCTGTTCCTTGGAATCCTAAAGAAAATTTAAAACTAAATAATAATTATTGGGAAAGTGTCGCCCCTTCCCCCATTCCATTTAATTCCGATTCAGATATACCTAAGGAATTGACAATACAAGGAATAAATAAAATAATTCAGGAATTTAAAGAGGCCGCTCATAGAGCAGATAAAATTGGATATGATATAGTTGAAATTCATGCGGCGCATGGGTATTTAATACATCAATTTCTATCTCCTCTATCCAATAAAAGAACGGATGATTACGGAGGAAATTTTAATAATAGAATTCGATTTCTTTTAGAAATTATTTCTGAAGTAAAAAATGTTTTATCAAAGAAGGTATCTTTATGGGTAAGAATTTCTGCTACGGATTGGATAGAAGAAGGCTGGTCAAACGAAGATTCAATTCAATTGTCCATTCTATTAAAAAATATGGGTGTAGATGTGATAGACGTTTCTACGGGCGGATTGGTAAACGCCAAAATACCTGTACAACCCAATTATCAAGTTCCTTACGCTAAAAATATTAAGAAAGAGACTGGAATAATTACTGGTGCTGTAGGCTTAATAACAAATGCTATTCAAGCGGAAGAAATTTTAGAAAATAACGAAGCAGATTTTATACTTTTAGGTAGAGAATTGTTAAGAAACCCATACTTTCCTATGGAAGCTGCATCAATATTGGGGATTAATCCTTTAATACCACCTCCATATGAAAGAGCAAAAATTGTATTTTAAAAGTTAAATTTTTCTTTGGAACTTATTTATATAATAATACTAAAAATTGTGATTTATAGAGCTCTTCAAAATCCTGAAAGGTTTTTACTGGTGAGTTATTGTTTTTTAAATAAACTTTAATAAAGTTTTCAGGTTTTCCTGTATATATTGCTTTCGCCTGCAATTCTTTATCTATGAAAATTTCAAACTCTTGACCTTTAAGACTTCCAAAGGTTAATAAAATTTCTGATTTTATAAATATTAGATTGTAAATGAAAAAATAATACTTCTCATCATTAGTTAAATTTAACGGATCTGATTGATTATTGATAATTAATAATAATTTTTCTTGATTTGGAAATAAAGAATATACATAAATATCTCCTAATTTATTTTTTCTAAATTGGATTATATTTAAGGATGTTCTATATGTAGCTATAACTATTTTTCTGTCTTCCTCTTTATAAGAACTGCAATCCGATGGAAAGTTTTGCTTATTTAAATTTATTACTTTTCTATCTAATTTTTCATAGTTAATATTAGCCTTCAATGGAATATTTCCAATAAGCACTATAAAAATTACTACATAAATTAATTTATCTTTAAACTTCACTTTTTTTCCAAATGTACTTATTTATTTAATTACAATAATACCTCTTTTATTTAATATTCATAAAAGCTAGTTTTTCATCTTTTTATAAGCTATACTAAAATGAATTGTATTATTGATCCCCCCCTGAATATACATATTCATTAACTACCATAGATTGAATCAATTTTAATTAACTTTGAATTTATAAAATCTATTACAATTTCAAAATGTTTACATTCTTGGACGCCGAATGGCAAAATAAAATTCAAACTCGCTTTTTAAAGTATGTTAGCTTTCATTCTACAAGTAAAGAAGATGTTAATAAAATACCTAGCACAGAAAGACAATGGAAAATTGCAAACTTTATTTTTAACGAATTGATAAATATAGGTTTAACGGAAGTAACTTTAGATGAAAACGGATATATCATGGCAAGTCTTCCTGCTACCTCTAAAATAGATTTACCTACGATAGGTTTTATTGCACACTACGACACTTCCCCAGATTTTTCAGGAGAAAATGTAAAACCCATAATTTGGAATAATTATGAAGGAAATGATCTTCTTTTAAATGAAGAAACCAAATTTTATTTAAGGGTTAAAGATTTT
This sequence comes from Apibacter muscae, assembly GCF_007845635.1. Lineage (GTDB taxonomy): Bacteria > Bacteroidota > Bacteroidia > Flavobacteriales > Weeksellaceae > Apibacter > Apibacter muscae. The sequence goes on from NZ_SELG01000035.1 coordinate 62,881, forward strand.
CCTGAACTTAAAGATTATATTGGACAAACATTAATAACTACGGATGGTAGCACTTTATTAGGAGCTGACGATAAAGCAGGAATTGCAGAAATTGTTACAGCTATGGAATATTTAATCAATCATCCAGAAATAGAACACGGTAAAATCTCAATTGGATTTACCCCTGATGAAGAAGTGGGTAAAGGCGCTGATTTATTTGATGTAAAAAAGTTTGGAGCACAATGGGCATATACTATGGATGGAGGTGAAATTGGAGAATTGGAATTTGAAAATTTCAATGCAGGTAGTGTATCCATTCATATAAATGGAAAAAGCGTTCATCCCGGTTATGCCAAAAATAAAATGATCAATGCTGGATTATTAGCCTCTGAATTTAATCAAGCACTTCCTAAAGAAGAAATACCTTCTCTTACTTCGGGTTACGAAGGTTTCTTTCATCTAACACAGATACAAGGGAACGTGGAAAGTTCTTTTTTACAATACATTATAAGAGACCATGATCTTAATCTATATAACAATCGTAAGAAAATTTTATTAAAACTTATAGAAGATTTTAACTCTAAGTATGGAAAAGAAACTTTCACCATTGAAATCGTTGATCAATATTTCAATATGAAAGAAAAAATTGAAAAATGTATGTTTATTATAGATTTAGCTAAAAATGCCATGCAAGAAGTAGGAGTTAAACCCAAAATAAAACCAATAAGAGGAGGAACCGATGGTGCACAACTCTCCTATAAAGGACTTCCATGTCCAAATATTTTCGCCGGAGGATTAAATTTTCATGGTCCTTACGAATTTATACCTGTTGAATCCATGGTTAAAGCTACAGAAGTTATCATAAGTATAGCTAAAAACATCGGTAAGTTTCCATCTGCCCAAAAATTAATTTCATAATAAAAGATATTTTATACACATCGAACATGGACAAAGTATATGAATTCCAGAAAAAAAATAAAGATCGATTTTTAAATGAACTCTTAGAAATACTTAAAATTCCTTCTATTAGTGCTGATTCCAATTATTCCAAAGAAATTATTAAATGCGCAAATGCAATTTCTGACAATTGTGTACTTTCAGGATTAGACAACGTTGAAATTTGTTCTACCAATGGAAATCCTATTGTTTATGGAGAAAAAATAATTCCAAAAGACCTGCCCACAGTTCTAGTGTACGGACATTACGATGTTCAACCTCCAGATCCTTTAAATTTATGGGAAAATGATCCGTTTCAACCCATTATTAAAAAAAACAATATTCATCCTGAAGGTGCAATTTTTGCAAGAGGTTCAGCAGATGATAAAGGACAAGTTTTTATGCATTTAAAAGCTCTTGAATCCTTGATAAAAACATCTTCTCTTCCTTGCAATGTAAAACTCCTCATTGAAGGTGAAGAAGAAATTGGTTCTCCTAATTTAGGAGAGTTTATAAAAAATAATAAAGATAAATTTTCATGTGACGTTATTTTAGTTTCAGATACTCATCTCTTTTCGCTAAAAGTTCCGACAATCACCACCGGATTACGTGGTCTCTGTTACTTAGAAGTGGAAATACAAGGAGCAGACCGAGATTTACATTCTGGTTTGTATGGTGGCGCTGTTCCAAATCCTATATATATTTTATCTAAGATGATTGCATCATTAATAGATTCCGAAGGTAAAATAACAATTCCTGGGTTTTATGATCAAGTTGATGAACTATCAAATAAAGATCGAGAAGAATTAAATAAAATTCCTTTTGATGAGGAGATTTTTAAAAATTCGATAGGGATTAAAGGACTGGATGGTGAAAACGGATATAATACTTTGGAAAGAACTTCCATAAGACCTACTTTAGATATTAATGGAATTTGGGGAGGATACACGGGCGAAGGTGCTAAAACGATTATACCATCCAAAGCATATGCAAAAATCTCTATGAGGCTAGTCCCCAATCAAGATCCTGACAAAATTTCTCAATTATTTATTCAGCATTTAAAAAAAATAGCCCCGCCTAATGTTACTGTAAATGTTACTTCTTTTCAAGGTGGAAAAGCCTATGTTCTACCCTCTGAACATATAGGTTATAAAGCTGCAAAAAAGGCAATGGAAAAAGGTTTTAATCTTGAAACTTTGCCTTATAGAACTGGAGGAAGTATTCCTATAATTTCTTTAATGGAAGATGTATTAAAAGTAAAGTCTGTATTGCTAGGCTTTGGACTAGATACAGATGCGATCCATTCACCCAACGAGCATTATGGAATATTTAATTTTTATAAAGGCATTGAAGTCATCCCTTACTTTTATAAATACTACCAACAGATGAAAAATGATAAATCCCATGGGTGAAAATAGATTTTATCTAGCTACTTCTGATATTTTAACCTATGATTTAAAAATTTAATCTTAACTTTTTCGTTATAAATTTTATAAACTGTTTTTCAATGAAAAAAATAAAGATAAATTTTATCTTAGTATTTCTTATTACAATTGTAAACTTTTCTTTTGCACAAAAGCAAAACAGAGAATTAAGAGCTGTATGGATTGCCAGTGTTTTAAACATTGATTGGCCCTCCCAGTCAGGATTATCTACCAACCGTCAAAAAGAAGAATTTATTTCCATATTAGACAACGTTGAAAAATGGAATATGAATGCAATAATTATTCAAGTTAAACCTACTGCCGACGCATTGTATAAATCCAAACTAAGCCCGTGGTCAAAATATTTAACAGGAAAACAAGGCGGCGATCCCGGCTATGATCCTTTAGAATTCATAATTGAAGAAGCACATAAACGAAATATTGAAGTTCATGCTTGGTTTAACCCCTATCGTTTAACTCTTGGAAGTGCCAATTGGGAAACTTTATCTCCAGATAATATTGCCTTCAAACATAAAGATTGGGTGGTTAAATATGGAAACCAACTACTTTTAAATCCAGGTATACCTGAAGTTACTGATTATGTGGTAGATGGAATTATGGAAGTGGTTAAAAATTATAATGTAGACGGTATACATTTGGATGATTACTTTTATCCTTATAAAATTGGTACTTTGGAATATCCAGATTATAAAGAATATGCTAAATATGGAATTACCTATGCAAGCAAAGAGGATTGGAGAAGAGCCAATATTAATAATTTAGTGAAAAAATTGCATGATAAAATTAAAGCTGAAAATAAAAATTTAGAATTTGGAATCAGTCCATTTGGCGTATGGAGAAATAAAAAAAGTGATCCTAGAGGTTCTGAAACTAGAGCTTTACAAAACTACGACGATTTATATGCTGATGTACTATATTGGATGGAAAAGGGTTGGATAGACTATGTAGCGCCACAATTGTACTGGCATAGAGGAAATTCTTCTGCCGATTATACAACCTTGGTTGAATGGTGGAATGAAGCGGCTAAAAATAATAATACCGATTTATATATAGGTTTGGGGGTATATCGAGTTAAAAATTGGAAACTAGAAAATGAATTAATCGAGCAAATTAATATGAACAAAGAATTCTCTTCGATTAAAGGAAATATATTTTTTAGTTACAAATCTCTTTTAGAGAACCCCAAAGATATCATAAATCAATTAACTTCAGGACCTTTCTCAGAAAAGGTTAATAGTAAACTAGTAAAATAATTATATGCTGAAATTCACAGCCAAAGCTTGGGAATGGAAAAGAAAAGGAGAACCTAATGAACTATCTTTAAAAGACTTCATCATTGAAGATCTTAAAGACGATGAGGTTATCGTTCAAAACCATTATATTGGATTAAATCCTGTCGATTGGAAATTAATAGGTGGCGAACATCCAAGTTGGAAAACAGGAATAATCCCCGGCGTGGATGGAGCAGGTATAATTATAAAGACAGGTAAAAACATGAATCATTTACGAGTGGGAAGCAGAGTTTGTTATCATGCAGATTTAACAAAAAATGGTAGTTTTTCCACTCATACAATTGTGAATGGCAAGAGAATGATATATATTCCTGAAAAAGTTAGTGATATCATTGCAGCCTCTTTCCCCTGCCCTGCTCTTACTGCTTGGCAATCTTTAAAAAAAATTCCTGAGATAAAAAATAAATACGTTTTCGTAAACGGAGCAGGAGGATCTGTAGGGTATTTTCTAACTCAGCTTCTGCTAGAAAAAGGTGCTAGAGTGTTTCTAACCTCTTCAGAAAAACATCATCAAGAGTTTCTAAATATGGGTGTGATTAAAACCTTAGACTACAGAGATCCTAGTTGGAAGGATATTATGAGTGAATCTTTAAATGGTAATCTTTTCGATGTAATTTTTGATACCACGAATAATAGTAATACCAAGGAACTACTTAATTTAATTGGTTATAACGGCCATATAATTTCCATTCAAGGCAGAATTAAAGAAAATTTACTATCTGCCTTTACCACTTGTATTTCTCTTCATGAAATAGCCTTAGGCGCCTACCATCAATTCGCATCAGAAAAACAAGTCATTGAATTAATGATGGATGCTGAACATTTATTAAATCAAATAGGAAGTGGTAAATATAAATTAAGAAATTATAAATTAAGCTCTTTCGATGATCTTCCAGAGCATTTAATGGAAATGAAAAAAAATAATTCAGAGTTAAAATATATTGTAAAAATTTAGTTGAACTAAAGGAATAATTTATAAATATTATGATCAAAAATTCTAACAAACTTTCAAAATTCTTATTTATTAAATTCATCTGAATTATATTTACTTTTGTAATTCTAATAAATTAAAATGGGAAAAGATAAGCTTCGGAAGTTTGCAGAAACTAAAACATTTACTAATGTCATTCAACCAACTAGAGATGAAATAGTTAATAACTTCTCTTATAAAGGTAATTGGAATAAGCTTTTTTTTAAAAATTCTAATCCAATTGTATTAGAATTGGGTTGTGGAAAAGGGGAATATTCAGTAGGTTTAGCTAAATTTTTCCCTAATAAAAATTTTTTAGGTATTGATATTAAAGGCGCTCGTTTCTGGCGAGGGGCTAAAACTGCTCTAGAAAATGGTATTACAAACGTAGGTTTCTTGCGTACGCAAATCGAACTTATCGAACATGCTTTTTCCCCTAACGAAGTAAGTGAAATCTGGATAACCTTTCCTGATCCTCAAATAAAATATAAAAGAACAAAACATCGATTGATTAATGAGGAGTTTCTAAAAAAATATAAAAATATTATGTCTTCAGATGGAAATATTCATCTAAAAACAGATAGCGAATTTCTTCATGGATATGCGAATGGACTGATTCATGGATTGGGTTTAAATATTATTTCTTCCCATCATGATATTTATGGTGCACCAGAATATGAATTACCTTCTTATGTTAGAGATATAAAAACTCACTACGAAAAATTATTTTTAGGGGAAGGAAAACCAATAACATACTTAAATTTTAAATTTTAGTAATAAAAGAAGGGAATATAAAATTTTATATTCCCTTCTTTTTTATTTATTATTTTATTTAATGACAAAAAATAATACCTTTATTTTTATTAAATTCTAGTATTCCTCCATCTATATTGTAAACCTTGTAATCTCCCTCCTCTTCTAAGTGATCATTTAATGAAGATACAGGATCTTTAAGTTTTATTTTTCCTTTTTCTAAAGTTGATACAATTCCGGCGTGGTCTTTCAACATTTGGAATTCACCTTTAGATCCAGGCAAAACTAATGAGGTTACTTCGCCATCAAATACAATTTCCTCAGGAGTTAAAATTTGTAATTTCATGAATTTAATTTAAAGATTATTTATTATTAAATTCTGCTAACATTTTTTCACCGTGTTCAATAACTTCCTCTATAGTTCCTTTTAAGTTAAACGCCGCTTCTGGGTATTGATCTAATTCTCCATTAATGATCATATTAAATCCTTTAATAGTATCTTTAATATCTACTAAAACCCCAGGCGTACCAGTAAACTGTTCTGCCACATGGAAAGGTTGAGATAAGAATCTTTGTACTCGTCTCGCTCTGTGAACCACTAATTTATCTTCTTCACTTAATTCTTCCATACCTAAGATGGCAATAATATCTTGAAGTCCTTTATATCTTTGTAAAATTTCTTTTACACTTTGGGCGCAATTATAATGTTCTTCTCCTAATATTTCAGGAGTAAGTATTCTTGAAGTAGATTGCAAAGGATCTACCGCAGGATAAATACCTAAGGAAGCAATTTTTCTATCTAATACAGTAGTTGCATCTAGATAAGCAAATGTAGTTGCCGGTGCTGGATCAGTTAAGTCATCTGCAGGAACGTAAACCGCTTGAACAGATGTAATTGACCCATTTTTAGTGGATGTAATCCTTTCTTGCAAAGCTCCCATTTCACTAGCTAAAGTAGGTTGGTAACCCACGGCTGAAGGCATCCTTCCCAACAATGCTGAAACCTCTGAACCTGCTTGAGTAAAACGGAAAATATTGTCTATAAAAAATAAAACATCTCTACCCTTTCCTTCTCCTAATCCGTCTCTGTAATATTCTGCCAAGGTAAGACCAGAAAGAGCAACTCTAGCACGAGCTCCCGGTGGTTCATTCATCTGTCCAAATACAAAGGCAACTTTAGATGTTTTTAAAGCCTCATGGTTTACCTTAGATAAATCCCATCCTCCTTCTTCCATAGATTTTAGGAAATCATCCCCATAAGAAATAATCTTAGATTCCAACATTTCTCTAAGAAGGTCATTCCCTTCACGAGTTCTCTCTCCAACTCCTGCAAATACAGAAAGTCCACCATGTCCTTTGGCTATATTATTGATTAATTCTTGAATTAATACAGTTTTTCCAACTCCTGCACCACCAAACAATCCAATTTTACCTCCTTTTGAATAAGGTTCAATTAAATCAATTACTTTAATACCGGTATAAAGTACTTCGGCAGAAGTAGATAAATCTTCAAATTTTGGTGCTGATCTATGAATAGGCAATTCACTTGCTTTAGAAACTTCCCCAATACCATCAATTGCTTTTCCAATAACATTAAACAATCTTCCATTTACTTCCTCACCAATAGGCATAGTAATAGGTTTTTCAGTACTTATAACTTCCTGACCTCTAGATAATCCATCGGTTGCATCCATGGCTATACATCTTACTGTATCTTGACCAATATGCTGTTCTACTTCCAACACTAAATTCCCCTCCTCATTATCTCTTACTACCTCTATAGCATCATAGATGTTGGGTAATTGTTCTACCTCATCAAAAATAACATCTATAACTGGGCCGATCACTTGGGATATTTTACCTTTTTTTTGAGTTGCCATATATTACAAAATTCAATAAATATAGTTTTCTTGTTTATTTGCAAATATAATATTTTATTCTAACGAGCTTTTAAAAAAAATAAAAATTATCATACTTTTGCAACGAATTTGTTTGTAAAAGTACTAGTGGAAATATATAGGGGAAATTATAACATACCAAAAAATGAAAAACTTGTTTTTACTTTAGGTATGTTTGATGGGGTTCATTTGGGGCATCAATCAGTTTTAAATTACATAAAGAATATTGCCAAAGAAGAAAAAGGTAAAACTGCAGTTATGACTTTTTCTCCGCACCCCCGTTTGGTATTAAATCCTGAAGCAGACTTTCGTTTACTAACAATTTTAGATGAAAAAATTAGTCTTTTTGAAAAATTTTCTGTAGACTATCTATTTATACAAGAGTTTTCAAAAGAATTTAGTCAATTATCCTCCGAAGAGTTTATTCAAAACATTTTGGTTAATCAACTAAATATACTTGCATTGGTTATTGGGTACGACCAACACTTTGGGAAAAATAGAGAATTAAATTATGAAAATTTAAAAATCCAATCTAAAAAATTAGGTTTTAAACTATACCAATTGCCTGCTGTAAGTGAAAATCAAGAAATTATTAGTTCTACTAAAATTAGAAACAAGCTTTTGAAAGGTTCTATTTCAGAGGCAAATGAATGGCTAGGATATCCGTTTATATTATCCGGAAAAGTTATTGAGGGGGATAAAATAGGGAGAACATTAGGATTCCCTACTGCTAATTTAGAAATTGATCCTCACAAAATACATCCAACCCATGGGGTTTATTTTGTAAAGGTTAAAATTGATAACAATCAATTTTATGGAATGATGAATATAGGAATGCGACCAACAGTTAATGGTGTAAAAAAACAAGTTGAGGTTCATATTCTAAATTTTGATCAGGATATATATGGTAAAATAATTGAAGTCTCTTTCTATGAAAGAGTGCGAAATGAAATAAAATTTTCATCCTTAGAAGAACTTAAAAATAGATTAAGCATTGATAAAATGGAGACAATTAAGTTCTTTAATCTTTAGATATTACATATAAAAAAGTCCATTTGATTAAAATGGACTTTTTTTATACAATTAATTTTACAAATCATCTTTACGTTTTTTAAGAATCTCCTTTTCGGCTTTGTATTTTTTTTCTAAAAGCTTTTTTCTACTCTTTTTTTCGGATTTACTTAAATTATAATTATTCTCAATATTCTTTTTTTCTCTATCATATTTTTCTTCCAATCTATCTATTTTTTTTTCAAGTCTTTCTTTTTCATTGGAATTAGAAGTAACACCATGATTATTATGGTTATGGTTTTGATTATTTCTAATCATTTCTTGTTTCTTCTTTAAAGATAATTGCTTTTTTCTTTGACCTTTTTCATATCCTGATAAAGATCGATCTTGTCCTATTTGTCTATATTTTTCACCGTACTCTCTTCCAATTTGTGAATTAGACTTTTGTGAAAATAACGCTGCAGATGTAAATAAAAATACAAAAACAGAAACTAATAATTTTTTCATAAATTTTAATATTTAACATGAATTAATAGTATAAACTAAAACTATGCCATAAGTTTATCTTAGTATTTGTATGAATAAAGTAGAAAAGAATGTTTAGCGTACAATTATATAATCCCCTACCATCTAAAATGCTAGAATTCATGAAATTAGTTTTAAAACACTAAATCTTATAAAAAAATGTTTAGCCTCCTAAATTATAAATTATCTAAAAATTTACGAATTAAGGCAATTAATTGGTTATAACCATACAAGGAAACAGAATTATCATAAATATCATGATACCCACTTTTTCCTCCTAAAGTATAGATATAAAAAGAGGGTACCTGTTTATTATAGAAAGGACAATGATCGCTATTGCACGCACTCCCTCTAGTTTTAACTTCTTTTAAGTAATTATATTTATAATTGATAGATTCTAAAAGATTAAATTGTTTAGGAAATTCTTTACCATTTACTACTTGTATACCTTCTTCTCCTGTTCCGACCATATCAAAATTTATTAGAAATTTAATTTTATTTAGGTCAATCAGTGGATGTGCTACAAAGTATTGTGATCCTTTTAAACCTGCTTCTTCCCCTCCAAAAGCTATAAAAAAAGTGGTGAATTTTGGTTTCTCTTTAGTGTATATCTTAGCCATAGATAATAGAAATGCAATACCACTAGCATTATCATTTGCTCCCGGAAAAATAGTATTACCAATTTTACCTAAATGATCATAGTGAGCAGTTAAAACCACTAAACTATCTGAACGCTCTCCAGGAATATATCCTACCAAATTTTGAGATTCAAATTTAGGATCAAAATTTGTTTTTAAATCAATATCAACTTCATCAATATTTTCTGGAACCGATTGACTATTAATAAATAAATTTACAGTTGAGGTTTGAACTGGACTTAACGAATGAATAAATCTTGAGGATGTTTGTTCAATTGCCAAAGGAATATTAATTTCCTCTAATTCTCCATTACTAATTAATTGTGGTATTTCTCTATAAAATTGATTAGCCGTATTTTCTCTTGTACTCAAATTTTCAATGAACCGAACATCAGGAAAAACGACCGGTTTATGGTTCAATCTTTGCATCTCAAGATCAAAGTATGAACGATCTCCCCATTCAAACAAACTATCAATTACTGCAGTATTAAATGGTAATGGTTTAAACGTACCCTTTAAGGAGGGAGACCCTGAACCTACCAAATAATCAATCCCTAGCGTAAGTTGTTTATCATTTATTTTCAATGAGCAATCTTCAATAATATTTACTGGATAAGTAAATGTTTGAAAATAGCTATCCCCTAATTTTAATACTCCAATTTTTTCAAACTGATTGACAATTTCATTCGCAGCTTTTTTCATTCCATCATCGACATAACCTCTACCTGAAAATTCAGGAGAGGTCAGTTTATTTATTACTTGCAAAGCATATTCTTTAGGAGTTTGAGAATATAGAGCTGAATTAAAACTTATTAAAATTATTAAACATAGTATATTTAAAATTCTCACAATTTTTTTTATAAAAATATAACTTTTTTATAAAACTCTAGTTCTTAAGGATTCCAATATATTAACAACAATATTTGTTTTTGGATTAGAGTCTGTAGGTTCCACAGTTATTTCTCCAGTAGCATTATTATATTTAAAAATTAAACCCACATTAGATGTTATTACATTTGCTTGAGGAAAATCAATAGTCACTTGCATTTTATCCGCTGAATATCTAATATTTGGAGCTCCTACCTGAGTTAAATCATTCGCTCCTGAAGCTAAATTTGAAAGAACAAAGCCAGAAGCGTTACCAAAGGCTATAGTACCAAATAAGGTTGCTTGACTTTGAGCTGCTAGAGATATGTTGGTACTAAATGTGAATCTTGCAATAGCATATTTATCAGACAAAGATACAATTGGGAATGCATTTTTAGAATTAACAGGAATTAAAATTTGTTGGTCAAAGGTAGTATAATAAATCCCCCCAGTACTGTTGGCTTTATATAAATACCCATTAGGATCAATCATAACATTAACCCCCTTAGAATAATCGATTTGTGTATATTCTTTTGTTCTCCTATCTTTAATGTTTAATCTTACTTCTGGTATTTCTAAATTACCTTGAACGTCTAAATTTGCCAAAGGTTGATCTGTATTAATACCTACTTGCGCTTTTATATTAGTTAAAATAATAAAGAAAAATATTAATATTTTAAAGTTTTTTGATTTCATTTTATTTAATAATTTTAAGTTTAAAATATTTATTTAATTCGTGCAAATATAATAAGTGTAATTTAATATTAAATAACCCAAACAACCACTTCAATACACAAAAAATTCACCTATTAAATAAAATGATATTCATATTTAGCTCAATTAATATACATATAGAAAACAACTAAATTATATTGATATAAATATATGTGAATTTTCTATTAATAATTATTATTTTTTTTTTTTTGTTTTTACTACTTTTGATTTTTAAATCAATTAAAAATTTAATGAAAAAAATTGCTCTAATTACTTTTTTTCTTTCAAAACTGTTAATTTCACAAGATTTTCCTAAAGATTTTAGATCTCCCGTTCAAATTCCTATCTCACTATCTGGAAATTTCGGTGAATTAAGAAACAATCACTTTCATGCTGGTATAGACATTAGAACCCAACAAAGAATTGGTTTAAAAGTTTTAGCGCCTAAAGATGGTTATGTTTCAAGAATAAAAATTTCGCCTTATGGATATGGCAAAGCTGTTTATATAGATCATCCCAATGGATATACTACCGTTTATGGGCATTTAAGTGAACTCATAGGGGATATCAACACAAAAGCTAGAGAGGAACAGTATAAAAAACAAAATTATTCTATTGACTTATATTTAAAACCGAATGAACTACCGGTTACTGAAGGTGATCTAATTGCTCTTACTGGAAACACAGGAGGTTCCGGGGGGCCTCATTTGCATTTTGAAGTTCGAGATACTAAAACTGAAGAAATTTTAAATCCCTTTTTATTTGGGTTTGATATAGCAGATAATGTTCCCCCACAAATTAATGGTACATGGATCTATCCTATTGATGGAATTGTGAATGGAAGCAAAGAAAAAATAATGGTTTCACAAGGCGGGAATTATTTAGCAGTTGGGAAAATTGGTTTTGGAATTAAAACCTATGATAAACAAAATGCATCTAATAACCTAAATGGAATATATTTTATTAAGACTTATGTCAACGATGAACTTATTTCTGAATATAAAGCAAATAGACATTCTTTTGATGAAAGTAGAGCTATTAATGCAACAATAGACTATAAAGAAAGATTAAATAAAAATAGTTGGATTTATAGGACTTACTTACTTCCCGGAAATACCTTACAGATGTATGAACAAACCAAAAACAAGGGCATCGTTGAAATAGAATCTGGTAAAAATTATTCTATCAAACTCGTAGCTGGAGATTTTGCAGGAAATACAACTACTAAATCATTTACAGTCCAAGGAATTGGTAATATAACCACCTCTGCAAAACCTGTTCAAGGAAAATATGTTGTTGAAATTCTAAAACCATTAGAAATCAAAGAGAATGGTATTCATATTAAATTTAATCAAGGTTCCTTTTATGAAAATATTGATTTTGATTTTCAACCTTTAGAAATCAATAAATTCAAAATCCATAATTCATCTGTACCTTTACATAAAGCTTTTGAATTAATTATAAAACCTAATTGGTCTACTTTAGATAAGAATAAAGCCGAGCATTATGTAATTTTTAGACAATCCAACTATGGTCCAGCGAAAAAGCAATACTTGCCAACCACCTATAAAAATGGATTTTTCACTGCATTCCCTAAAGACTTAGGAGAATTTTCTTTGGTTTTAGATGATATACCGCCAACGATTACTTCTCCAATGTTAACTAAATCTAAGCAAGTTGGAAAAAAACTAAGTTTTATCATTAAAGATGCAGAATCAGGAATTAAAAGCTATGATGTATGGATTGATGGTAAATGGATATTGGCTGAATATGAATATAAACAGAACAGTTTATTCATTCCAGACTTATCAAAAGAAGGAATTGATAAAGGATTTCATGAAGTTGAAGTTAGAGTAATGGATGAGGCGAACAATTTAAAAATTTACAAAAATAATTTTGAGAAGCTTTAAAAAAAAACTAACCCTTTGTTTCTCTATAATTACAGTTTGTTTATGGAGCCAATCCATAACATTGTCTGGTAAAATTATAGATAAAGAAGGAAAACCTTTAATAGGGGCAAAAATATCAATTACAGATTCAACCATACAATATTCGGATAGCCTCGGCTTATATTCTATAGCTATTCCGAAAGATAGAAGTTTTACTATTTCCATTCAAAAAAATAATTTTGAACCTGTTGAAAAAATTATAGAGTCAACTAGTATTAACTTAACTCAAAATTTTTCACTTGCCTCTTTAGTAAATAACGATAAAATAGAATATCATTCATCTTTAGAACCGGTAATATTTGTTGGTAAAAAACAACCTTCAGATTTAACTTCTGTTGAGCTAGATGTCTCCCATCTAAATTATATGCCAAGTTTAGGCTCTGGTGTTGAAGGTTTGCTAAACACTTTTGCAGTGAGTACCGCTAGCGAATTAAGTTCTAATTATAGAGTTAGAGGTGGAAATTATGATGAAAATTTAGTATACATTAACGGAGTAGAAATCTACCGACCATTAACATTAAGAAGCGGACAACAGGAAGGTATGAGCATTATAAACCCCAATATGGTGTCTACGATAAATTTTTCTGCCGGCGGATTTGAATCCAGATACGGAGATAAAATGTCTAGCGTTTTAGATATTACTTATAAGCTTCCTAAAAAATTTGAAACCTCTCTGGAAGCTAGTTTATTAGGTGGGGGTATAACTTTGGGTTTTGTTGACAATAAAGACCAAAATAAACAAAAGCTCACCGGTATAGTAGGTGCTAGATATAGAAATACCAACTTAATATTAAATACCTTTGACGGAGATACAAATTTCAATCCCGAGTATTTTGATGTTCAAACCTTTGTACAATATAAAATTTCTTCCCTTTGGAAATTGTCTTTCTTAGGAAACTACTCTTCTAACCACTTTAAAATGGAACCTAAATCTAGAGAAGTAGAGTTTGGTACTCTAAATAATCCAATTCATCTGAATGTAACCTATCAAGGAGATGAAAAAGATAAATACCAAACGATGAATGGTACATTAGCATTGCAATTTAACCCTAATGCAAAATGGGCATTTAATCTGGATACTTATGCTTTTCATTCTAAAGAAAAAGAATCTTTTGATATTACTTCTGCCTATCGTTTATACGAAAATGATACCGAAACCGGAAGCTCCATTCCTACATTTGGAATTGGTGGACAGGTAGACCATGGAAGAAATAATTTAGATTTGCTCGTGGCTGGCTTACACCTCAAAACTAAGTATAAAATTTCCTTAAACTCAAATCTTGAAGCAGGTATTCAATACCAAAGAGAAGACACAAGAAATTTAAAAAATGAATGGCAAGTACTAGATTCATTAGGCTATTCAATTCCCAGAAAATTCTTTCCACCAGGGGAAATAGATAATTCAGATTTAGTACTAAACTATCACACAACTTCTAACAACCATTTAAAAGCAAATAGAATTACCGGATATTTACAATACACCACTAAATTTTTATTAAAAGATGATACACGTGTATTAATCAATACAGGGATAAGAGGTACTTATTGGGATTTTAACGGAGAAACTAACCTAAGCCCACGGGCACAAATAGCTATTAAACCTTCTTGGAATCTAGATATGCTTTTTCGCTTCGCAACAGGCTTTTATTATCAACCTCCTTTTTATAAAGAAGCTATGCGTTTAGACGGAACTTTAAATAAAAATATTAAATCTCAACGTTCCTTACATTTTATTGTAGGGAATGATTTTGAGTTTAAAATGTTCAAGAATCGTCCCTTTAAACTAACTACAGAAATTTACTATAAAAAAATGGACAATCTTATTCCTTATTTTATAGATAACGTAAGAGTAATTTATACCGGTGAAAATAATTCCAAAGGATACGCCTATGGTATTGATGCAAGACTAAATGGTGAATTTGTGCCAGGGGCAGAATCTTGGTTTTCCATTTCTTACGGAAGAACTGAAGAAAATATTGATGGAAGAGGTTATATACCCCGCCCTACAGATCCACGATTAAAGTTAGGATTATTTTTCCAAGATTATATGAAAATTTATCCGCAGTTAAAAGCCAGCGTTAATTTAGTCTACGCTTCAGGTTTACCCAACGGTGCTCCCTTGTTTACCGATCCCTATCAATACCAAACCAAGCTTTCTGACTATAAACGGGCGGATATAGGTTTAACCTACGTTTTTGTGGATCAATTTTTAAATAAAGCGAAAAAAGGTTCAACTTGGGAAAAATTTAAAGATTTTTCTATAGGGTTAGAAATTTTTAATGTTTTTGATATCAAAAATACAATTAGTAACCAATGGATCAGAGATATTAATAGCCCCCAGACTATATACTATGCCGTGCCAAATAAATTAACTGGACGATTTTTTAACCTAAAACTTAACGCAAGATTTTAATGGAATCATGAAAAAGCACTAAATACGGATAGCCCTGATTAAAGGTTTTAAAGTATCTAGCTGATTGTTTATAATGTATTTATTAGAGACTTGTCTATCAGTATTTATAGCATCATTTAAGTTTTGAAGTTTTAAAATATTATTTTCTATTACATATTTCCCTTTGTAATAGCATTGATAATGGTTATCTCTAACAACAATTTGGTAATTGTTGTTCTTAAACATCTCTAAACTATAATTTTTTTTTATAAGTTGATAATTTAGAGATTGTATCAAATCTATACAAGGGCTTTTGATTGGTAGCTAAATATCCAATAATTAAACTAATAATTAAAATAGATAATAAAGTTAAAACTATTTTATTTGTAATACTATAGTCACTTTTAAATGTATCTGTAATATATAGAATTATTAGGTTTATAATTGTTAATATACCAATCAAAGGAATTACAAAAATATTTACATAAATATCACTGCAATAGTCTCCAAACCTTTTAGTTAGCAAAAAAATGATACTAAAAAGTAGTATAAGTGTAAAATATTTTAAAATAATTTTTAATAGTATCATTGTAAGTCACATATGAAAGTTTCTATAAGATTAAAGAATTATTATTTATTTCGTATATAACTCTTTCTCCCATCATTGTTGTTACATAGCCCATTATTACCACTTTTTTTCTCTCTTCATGAATGTTATAAATAGCATCGATGGAGCAATCATAGGGAATGAAGATCCAAACAGTTTTACTTTCGTTAGGCTCAAGTTGTTTAATATATTTTTCATCACAACCCTGAATTTTAATATTTTCTATAGTTTCTTGGCTTTTATTAATTATAGTAAGCTGTATCGTATTTAATAATATTAAAAATCCAATTTCATAAATTTTAGCTATTGGGATATTAAGAAAGATAATTAAAATTGTGATAACAATTTTCTTTCTCCCATCTTTTCTAACAAATAATTTATATAATAATAATATTAAAAAGGATAAATTAATAATTAACATTATTAAAACTAAAAAATAACTAAAGAAAGCCCAATTATCAGATAAAGTTAAGGTAAATACAGCAAATAAAATCGTTCCTAAAATAAAGGAAATTAAAGCTATATTTCTTCCGATTTTATTTATATCATTCACAGTAAAATTTCATATATAGATTAATTAAGGTCAAAAAAGCATAAATTAAAATTCTAAGTCTATGGCAAAGCCTTCATGGCTACGAATATTAAATGCTAAATGATTTTCAAACAACCAATATTGCCCTTTAATACCGATTAATTTTCCTTCAAATTCAGGAACTTTCTTTAAATTCACTGAAGTTATTTTTAATGGATATTGTACAATAGGATATTTTAGGTGAATCAATTCTGATTCTTCTAAATAATATTTTTGAAGGAAATCAGGAATATTATCTTTTAGTTCATCTTTTTTCTTTTCTAAATCAAAAAAAGAAGCTTCCGATTGTAACATTTTTCTATAGTTAGTTTTATCAGAAATTTTTTCTTTTAAAGCAACTTCAATCAATCCAGCCTCATATCTGTTTTCTGTTTCAGCCAATGGAATTGCATATTCAGCTCCCTGATCAATCCAGCGGGTAGGAATTTGAGACTTTCTGGTAACTCCTACCTTCATTCCTCCCGTGTTTGCTAAATAAACTACATGAGGTTGCAACTGCACTTTAGATTCATAGGATAAATTCCGGTCTTCTTCTCCTAAATGTGCTTTAGAAAGCTCAGGCCTTACCACCCACTCTCCCGTATGTGGAGAAGAAAAATAACATTTTTCACAAAAACCCATCGCAAAAATTTCAACATAATTTTCGCATTCTAAACATTGACAATGGTTAAATTTTACCTTGATATTTTTATTAAGAAGCTGATTTACTGAGATAATTTCTTCTTCAAAATTTAGATAATAGTGTATAGGATTATCCAATTCAGTCACCATTTTGGTAAGCAGCCCTGTAATTTTCATAGAATTTAATTGCTAAAGTTATATTTATGAGTAAATATACAGCTTATCACTAAATTGTATAAAAAAATTATAGAATCAATGGCTCCACGCAAATAAACCGCGTACCTCCTTAATAACTTTGTTACTTTTAAACTAAAAATTATTTTTCATGTTTTCAAAAGATAGATTAGAACAAGCCATAAAGGATGGTTGGATCCAAGTACAAAAACATCCAGAATATCCATGGTACATATATAATTATACACAAAAAACTCAATATGAGAAACATTGGAATGAATTAACGTTGAGTTGCAGAGGATTAATTTTAAATGAAAACTATGAGATCGTCGCACGACCCTTGCCCAAATTTTTTAATTTTGAAGAACTGAATGAACATCAGATCCCAAAGCTAGGTTTTGAAGTTTTTGAGAAATTAGATGGTTCTTTAGGTATTCTCTATTGGGTAGATAATAAACCCTATATTGCTACCCGAGGTTCTTTCACTAGCTTACAAGCAAAAAAGGCAAATGAATTGCTACACACTAAGTATAAAAACTTTATAAAAAACTTAAACCCCAGAAACACTTATTTATTTGAAATCATTTATCCTGAAAACAGAATTGTTGTAAACTATGGAAGTAGAGAAGAATTAGTACTTTTAGTCGTTATAGAAACTTCAACAGGCAAAGAACTTTCCATGGATGACTTAGGATTCGCCAGAGCTAAAAGAATTTTTGGTATTAACTCTATGGAGGATATAAATAAACATTACGATCTATTAAATGAAGGCTTTGTTATCAAATTTTCCAACGGATTTAGAATAAAAGCTAAATTTCCTGAATATATTCGTTTGCATAAAATAATTACAGAAGTATCATCTATAAGCCTATGGGAAGATTTAAAAAATGGTAAACCTTTGGAAGATTTATTAAAAAATATTCCTGACGAAATATTCCAATGGGTGAAAGAAAAAAGAAACCAACTCATAGACCATTATTTAGAAATTGAAAATCAATGTAAAAAAGATTTTAAAATTCTAAATTCTCGTAAAGAAACGGCTAGTTATTTCCTTACATGCTCCTATCCAAAAGTTTTATTTTCAATGCTTGATAGACGTGACTATAGTCCAATTATATGGAAAATAATTAAACCTGACTTTGAAAAACCTTTGACTAATAAATTTTAAATAAGTCTTTATTTAATGTGTAATTAAATAAAATTTCTTCTTATAAAAAACTGATTTCAAAAATACCAGTTACACGCATTTAAACTTTTTTTGAATCTTTTGATTTATTAGATTATAGAAGAAAAATAGTACCTTTGAAATCAATTCTCAACATTGTTTAAAAACTATGAACCCATCTAAAGATTTTTCTAATAAAATACCTTCAGATATAGAAATAGCTAGATCAACAACCCTTGAATCTATTGATAAAATAGCTAAAAAAATTGATATTCCACAAGATGAATTAATCCCTTACGGAAAGTTTATGGCAAAGATTCCTTGGAATCTTCAATCTCCAGAAAAACAAAAAAAATCTAACTTAATACTAGTAACCTCCATTACCCCTACCAAAGCAGGAATTGGTAAAACTACCGTTTCTATTGGGTTAGCACTAGGACTAAATAAAATTGGTAAAAAAGCTTCGGTTGCACTTCGTGAACCTTCTTTAGGTCCTTGTTTTGGAATGAAGGGAGGAGCCGCTGGAGGAGGATATGCACAAGTACTTCCGATGGAAAATATAAACTTACATTTCACCGGAGACTTTCATGCAATTACTTCTGCACACAATATGCTTGCAGCTTTATTAGACAATTACAATTACCAAAACCGCGGAACTGACAATGTGGTTACAGAAGTATTGTGGAAACGTGTTTTAGACGTAAACGATAGAGCTCTTAGAAATATAGTGAGTGGATTGGGTGGAACTGCCAATGGCGTTCCCCAAGAATCTGGTTTTGACATTACACCCGCTTCTGAAATTATGGCAATTTTATGTCTGGCAGAAGATCCTAAAGATTTAAAAAGAAGAATTGAAAATATTCTTTTGGGCTATAAAGCAGATGGAAGCATGTTTACGGTAAAAGAATTAGGGGTAGCCGGTGCTATTACTGTTTTACTGAAAGATGCCATCCATCCAAACTTAGTACAAACCACTGAAAATACACCTGCTTTTATTCATGGTGGACCTTTCGCTAATATTGCACATGGTTGTAACTCTGTGTTAGCTACCCGTATGGCGATGAGCTTTTCTGACTATGTAATTACTGAAGCAGGTTTTGGTGCGGATTTAGGGGCAGAGAAATTCTTTGATATTAAGTGTAGAAAAACGGGTCTATGTCCAAAATTAACCCTTATCGTAGCTACAGCCCAAGGTTTAAAAATGCATGGTGGAGTTCCTCTAAATGCAATTAAAGATGAAAATATACCTGGTTTAATTCAAGGATTAGAAAATTTAAAAAAACATATAGAGAATATTAAGTCTTATGGACAATCCGTAATGGTTGTATTTAATCGATATAATTCAGATACTGAAGAAGAAATATCCATTTTAAAAGAATTCTGTTTAAAAAGAAACATTCCTTTAGCTGAAAATAATTCATTTGGGCTAGGTGGAGAAGGTGCTGTTGAGTTTGCCAACTTAGTGGTAAAAACCATTGAAGAAAATCCTTCCCAAGATCCAATTCAATTTGCATATAGTGAAGCAGATGGTCTTGAAGAAAAAATTGCTAAAGTCGCTAAAAATATTTATGGAGCTTCTTCAGTAAACTTTAGTAAAAAGGCAAAAAGTAAATTAAAGAAACTTAAGGATACAGAAATGGATAAATTCCCAATCTGTATTGCTAAAACCCAATATTCTTTTTCTTCAGACCCCAAAGCCTATGGAGTTAGTAAAAATTTTGACTTTCAAATCAACGATATAGTGATAAATAGAGGAGCAGAATTTATAGTGGCTATTGCTGGAGATATTATGCGTATGCCCGGCTTACCTAAGCAACCTCAAGCCATGAATATCGACATAGTTGATGGCCAGATTGAAGGTTTAAGCTAGTCAGCAATATTTTTATAATATTTATTTTTTAAGTCTATGAATGATTGTTTATAATCATTCATAGGCTTATTTTTTTACTTAAAATTTAATGGATTTAAAAAACTAAGATAATTTTTATTTGAAATGAATAATTATTTTAATGAGAAATTTTCAATTAAATATATATCGCTAAAAATTTACATTTTGTATAGATATATGATATCCGAATACCAAGTTAATTATATCACCCCAATGAAATACACTTAAAAAAGATATAATATTTTTTTTTAATATTATATCAACATAAAATAAATAAAATTATTAATAAAATTAAATATCTACCTTATTTATAAATAATTAATAATTATTACTTTAATAAATTACTATTTTTGTAAAAAAATTAAATGTACTTTTCTTTAGAAAATTCATATTATGAAATTAAAAATTCAATTAATTATAGGTATTATATTTATTCAAATTAATTTGTTTTCGCAAGTTGGAATTGGAATAGATAATCCCAATCCACATTCTTTATTAGAAGTTTACTCCCAAAATGCTGGTATACTAATCCCTAGACTTACTGAACAACAAAGAAACAGTCTTACCAGCAGCAACTCTACTGAAATTAACCTAACCGATACTGATAATAGTTTATTAATCTACAATACAACTGAAAACTGTTTTAACTATTGGAATTCCAGCGAGACTGAGTGGAAAAGCCTATGCGGTGTTAAAGGAAAAGCAAAATTTACTATAAATTGTAAAGACATAGTTATAAATGGCGTTTATATAGAAGGTAATAATTTAACTGATTCTGACTACATAAGTGTACCAGTTAATATTACTAAGCCTGGAACTTACAACATCAAAATTATAACAGATAATAACTATTCATTTCAAGCAGAAGGAGTTTTTGATTATATTGGTTCTTATACAATAAAAGTAATGGGTATGGGCACTCCTTTAAAAAAAGGTGAAAATTTATTAACAATTAAATCTCAAGATTTAGATATTTCTTGCGATACTGCAAAAACAATATCTGTACTTCCTGCTCTTGCTAATGTAAATATTCAATGTAGCACAGTCATCGTTGATGGAGTATACGTTGTTAAAAAACCTCTTACTGAAACTAATACTATTGCATTAAATGTCAGCACTACCAATGAAGGAAGCTGGGAAATTACCTCTAATACTGTAAATGGCATTTCTTTTAGTGGCTCTGGAAATTTTAGCGCCGCTGGTACTTATCCTGTAACACTTCAAGGGAATGGAACTCCTATTGAAAGTGGAGAATATACTTTTAAATTAAATGCCAGTGGTAATGGGTCAATAACCAATTGTGATTTTAAAGTTAAAATAGCAGTTAGAAGTATGAAAGTTTTAGGTTTAGGAAACAATACTACCGATGGCGTTTGGAACATTGCTGGTAATCAGAAATTTGGAGGTGTAACCAATTTTACTTACGGTTCATTAATGGAAACCGATAAACATTTCGGTAATAATCAACAAGCAACATTCCCTGTAGAAAGTATTACTATGTTACCTTTATATGGAGAAAGTCCTGATTTAGCTGGCACTATTCAATCATTCAATCCAGATGTTATTGTTGCTGAGTATAACTTTTTAAGTGGTGCTTCGACTTCGGCAGCTACTGTTAATAATATACAGGCACTAGTAAATTTTGTAAATTCTGGAGGAGCCCTTGTCTTATGTATGGACGGAGATGGACCTACAGCTGTAAGAAACCAAAATGCATTATCTATTACTAAAAGTATATTCAATGATGAAAACATAACTGTTAATGGTTTAACTACTGCCAGACAATTTTTATTTGCATCCGCTAATAACAAAATAATTGACGGATATTTTTTTAATTTATTAAACCACAACTTGGGTTCTGATGGAGGAAATAATTTTTCATTTACTAATCTTCCTCCAGAGAAAACTGACTATATAGCCTATGCAGGAAGTACTGCTAGTAATGATTATATTTCTTTTAAACATAAAAATAAAGGTTATCTTTTCGTGGGGGATGGGGCTCCCTTTTCCAATAGATATGGCAATATTGCTCCATATAACTACCCTTTAAAATTTGACTCAAGTTTTAATCCATTAGTTAACGTATATTCTACTCCTCCATCTGTAAATTCCTACTTTTATTTAAATGTAATGGCTTGGGCTTTTAATTGGGCTCAAAAACATAAAATTCAATAAATTAGTTTTAGACCTAAATAAATATGACAATACTAAGTTTTAAATTTATTCATTATGTATATAATTAATTAGTAAAGTTTTTTAAATTAATACTATATTATCGATTTTCTTTATATAGTACAAGATTAGGCTTAATTAAAAAAAATTCTTTAAAGTTTAAAATTTTAAACACTAATCTTTTTTATTAACTTTGAAGACTCTTTTATAATGTGTAGATGGACTTAAATTCATTATTTTCTGATAAACGTACCGGAACTCAATACAAATCAAATAGTAAAAAAGCAGATCCGAGAAGTGAATATCAGCGAGATTTTGATCGGGTCATTTTTTCCACTGCTTTCCGACGGTTACAGAATAAAACTCAGGTTTTTCCACTTCCCGGAAGTGTCTTTGTACATAATCGCTTAACCCATTCTTTGGAAGTTGCTTCTGTGGGACGCTCTTTAGGGAATGAAATAGGTAATTATATTTCAACAAAATATGAAAATCATCTAACTCCAGAGACTAAAGATTTGTATAAACATAGCTTATACAACGTTATTTCAACTGGCTGTTTATGTCATGATATTGGAAATCCTGCTTTTGGGCATTCGGGAGAAGATGCTATCGCCAGCTACTTTTATAGAAATGAATCTGCATTAAAAGATAGATTTACAGAAAAACAATGGAGCGATTTTATTAATTTTGAAGGAAATGCCAATGCTATTCGGGTACTTACCCAACAACAAAACGGTAAATCGGAAGGAGGAATTATGCTCACTTACTCCACCTTAGCCTCCATTGCCAAATATCCTTGCGAATCTATTGCTAAGAATAAAAAAATACTACAACAAAAAAAATTCGGATTTTTCCAAACCGAAAAATCTACTTTCTTAGATATTGCTAAGGAAACTTCTATGTTACAGAAACATGAAGATCCTTTAATATTTGCACGTCATCCTTTTGTTTGGCTCGTAGAAACGGCTGATGATATTTGCTATAATATTATTGATTTGGAAGATGCCCAGCGTTTAGGTTTTATTAGTGCTTCGGTTTGCGAAGAATTATTGCAACAAATTATAACCGAAATTCAGGGAGCTAAGAAATGGCAACGGGTGGGTAAAAAACTTGGTGGAATAGAAGATAAAAACGACCGTATTTCTTTTTTACGTGCGGTTTCTATTGGTACTTTAACTGGGCGATCTATAGAATTATATAAACAGAATTTTGAAAAAATACTAAGTGGTAGTTTGCAACTTTCTATTTTTGACGAAATTAAGCAGGAATGCAAAGCCATTCAGGAAATTGAGAGTTTTTCCATTGAACATATTTACAACCACCGTTCCGTAGTAGAAATAGAAAATGCGGGTTATAATGTAATGTACGAATTGCTGGATCACTTTATACCTCCTATTATAAAAACCAAAGAAGAACGAAAAGAATACGAAAAAAAAGCAATAAAGCTTATTCCTAAGCAATATTTATATGAAGACCTAACCGAATATGAAAGAGTATTAGGCGTATTAGACTTTGTTTCCGGAATGACAGACAACTACGCTACCGACCTCTACCGCAAAATCAAAGGAATTGATATTGGCATGACTTTGTAAATCCATTCTTTTTTATTTAAGAGAAACCCCGCATTCAATTAATTTATTTTTAATATAAGGTGCATATTGCTCTGCACCATAAAAGGTAAAATGGCCAGTATCATGAACATAAGGAATACCAACATTAGAAACTTCCTTTATAGGGAGCTTTAATAAATCTAAATATTTATCATTAAGTTTATCTTTTAAAAGTGCATTTATTTTTAAAACATTCTCCTTTAGAGTTTCATCTTGTTTACGAGTAATTGAGTAGCAATTTTTTAGGTAATATTTAGTAGGAAAATCAATATCATAAATCATATTTTGACCTAAAAACAAGGTTTTTACATTGAACTGTTTAAAGTAAGATTCAGTATTATCTATCTTCTCTAATAAATCCTCATTACTAACTGCATAATAAATATAACTAGAACTAATTATTACTAAATCAATATGATTAGAATTTTTAGGAAAAAATTCTTTAAAAAAGTAATTAAAAAAAAACTTTTCTTGTTCTTTCCCTGGATTTGGATAAATCATTGGATAAGCCCCATTGGTTGTAATTTGAATTAAATTATAATCTGAATTTTTGAATATATTTTTAAAGGTCTTTATAAACATTCCTGCATGACTATCGCCTAATAAAATAACATTTTTTTTAGAAGTATCAACTTCAACTTTATTTAAATAAAAATCTAAAAAATTCTGTTTTTTAGGCTGAAAATGATGATTATTATAAGAATATTGAGCTTTACATTGGGTACTTGAAGGATAGTTAGTAGCATAATAAACTAAATTACTTTTATATCTTGTTGGATAAATAGTACGTATATCTATTTCAGTTAATATTATAGTAAATAATGAAAAGACAATTGAAATAAATAATACAAATTTTACTTTAATAAATTTCGTTTTTTCAATAAAATGATAAGATATAATTGCAAATAATAATGAAACTAATATTAAAAAAATCCTATTTAAAATGTTAATATTTAATGAAAAATATGCAGAAAGCACATAAATCGGCCAGTGCCATAAGTACAAAGAATAGGATATATTTCCTAAATATGTTATTATTTTATTATGAAATAATTTGATATCTACATTTATAAAAATAATAATACTTACAGCAAATACAGGAACTAAAGTTAGATAAGATGGCCACGTTAAAGTCCTATTTGCAATTAATACAAATCCAAATAGTATTACTAGAGAAATTATAAAAATATATTTTTTTATATTATTATTTATTTTAATTAAATTGTAAGAGTAGATAAAAGCCAAACCACCAAACATCATTTCCCATGCTCTTAAATAAAACATATAAAATGCATATGATGGGTTTGATCTACTATATATATTCATTAATAAAAATGAAAGAGCTATTAGAAAAATATAAATTATTTTAAATATTTCAATATTTCTCAAATATATTTTTTTCAACAATAATAAAAGTAATGGATATACCATATACAATTGCCATTCTACAGACAGAGACCATGTATGAAGCAAAAAATTAAATTGTGAATAGTAATCAAAATATCCACTATTTAAATAAAAAATGAAATTTGAAAAAAATAAACAACTGGAATAGGCAGATTTTAAATATATAATAAACTGAGTCGGTATAAAAAAATATAATATTATTAGAAAGAATATTAGCATAAATAACAAAGCTGGAATGATTCTTATGATTCTTTTTTTATAAAAAGTTATTAAATTAAACGTATTACTTTGAATTCCAGATAAAATAATACTAGTCATTAAATAACCAGAAATTACAAAAAATACATCCACTCCTACAAATCCACCACTAAATAAAAAAAAATTATAGTGATAAAATAGTACAACTAAAACTGAAAAAGCTCTTAAAAATGAAAGATCAAACCGAAATTGTTTATTGTCCATATACTTTTCTGCTCATGCAAATGTACATATAACAATTATCATATTACCTAACAATATAAAGATTTATTAGACATACTAATAATAAAATATATATATTTTTATTAATTTAGTAATTTATATTTTAATTCAATATAATTTATATAAATTAATTATTAAATTTATTTTATTTTTTATTAATTTATTTTTTATTAAAACAAACATTTTTTTAATTTATAATCTTTTTATTTTCCAATGATTGAAATTTCGATAAATTGTTTTTATTATTGGATAGATCATAGATAATAAATTATATAAATTATATTTTAAATATTCACCTGCAAAATATTTAAGTATTAAATTTATAATCAATTATTTAGGTGTATAAAAATTTCATAATAATATCTATTTACTACAGCACATTATCATCATAAATTTGCATAGAGTGGAATTGATATATTTGTTTGATTATCTATCTCTCTCTTATATATATTAAATGCTAAAAAAAAATTTTTTTACTTTTTTACTTTTTTTTTAATTTTTATATTAAAAAATTTCCTTATTTATAGCTTTTCAATTAAATTACATCTGCCTTTGAACTTTTGTTTATAAAGATCTTTCTACTATTTTATTAATAGGGTTGAAAATGCTGTTTGTAGAATTGCTTAGAAAAATTTTCTACTTTATTATTAAATTATTAAAGTAATAAATTGTAGCCTCTTAATTCTTATTCCAATTCCTTACCTAAGGAACATTTAAAGCCTTAGATATCCTTTCTACCACTTTATATTTAATAGTTTTTTTGTACCTAATCCGATAGGGCGGATTAGGTAACTACTAAATAATAAGCTAAGCTTTCTTGTTTAATTCCTAGCTTTACTATAAGTCTTGTTATATTTCTTTCCTGATGTATTTTTTAAGATATCTATCTGTATTATTAAACAAAAGGTTTTAGTAAGAGTAAGTGAAATACAAATAAAGCGCATATATATTTTATATATATTTATCTATAGTATAAAATCACCTTTTTATTAGATGACTATTTTTTTTAAATCTTAAAGGAAAATTCTTGTTTTATGTAATTTGTTATATCTATAACTTGTTGTGTATTAAACTCAATACCACTAATTAAAAATCTCTTATACTCATTAATTATTTTCATATTAAGTCATTAAGCATGTAATAAGCCAGATTCTTTAAAGAATTCTGGTTCATCAAAGTCAACTCTAGCTATATCATATAAACAATTTTTACCAAGAGAATGTACTATTTCATTACCATTATTTATCTCAGTTATGTTGGGGGGGATATATAAGTTAATACTTAGATATTTTTCATTACAATGAGGGCATTTAAAATATAAAAGATCAAATATGGAAGATCTATTTTCAGGAGGAGAGATTAAAATCCAATAGTCATTCAAATAATTCATTTCTATATACGGAAAAACGGTATGGATGCTGTCTATAAATGTTCTGTTTTTATTTGCTGTTGATAATAATCCCAAATTATAAACATAGGGAAGACCTTTATTCTTACGAAATTGTTCGGATAGTATACTTATTTTATCTTTGCAGGATAAACATTCCAGACTTATATCAAACCGAGCCCCTCTGGGAAATGTATAGGGTTTTTGTAGCTCTACTTCCTGCCTTTGGGTAAAAAAATTCAATTCAATATCATATTTTGAAGGTTCTGTTGCTACTTTAATTTTTTTATTGTAGTATTCTTTTACTTTTATTTGCATAGCTCATTATTTTTTTGTCTGTATTACTGTTCCAATATATTGGCTATATTGACCATTGGGTGCACCTTTAATAGTTACTTTTATATAGCTTTTGTCTATCAAGTTCTGGAAACTAGTAAACCCTCCTTCTTTAATGGGCTTATTATTACTAATATTTATAAATTAAGTAGTTAAGCTAGTATTAATAAATAAATTAACTGATTTCTATTTTTTTTTTATGTAATAAATCGGTTCTATCTCAAATTTAAAATCTTCTATTGGAGTTCGTTCTTCCCATATTTCATCTACTTCATTTTCCTCTATTTCATAAATAGGATCGTATCCATGGTGGGCATAATTCTTAAGAATTACCTGTAAATCTATAGGTGGATTTAAAACTATTTTATTTGGTTGGATAACTTTAATTATCTGACATCTATAACCTTTATAGTTACATAATGTAATTACATAGTATGCAGATTGAATATCACTTCTTTCTACATCTAAAAACACTTTGCTATCTAATTCATTGTTATTATAACTTTTAAAATTATTAGATAATGAAATATAATTTTTTTCAGTTTGAAGTCTATAAAAATTATCTGAAATACTCCAAAACCTGCATTCGATGCCTAAAAAGATAGCATATGAATTATTTCTTACTAACATAAATTTATTATTTTACATTTATAAATTTTTCTAAATCTTTATTATATATAGCTTTTAATATTTCCATGCCATCATTATGTACTTCCCATATTTCATCTCCCTCTGAAAATCTTACTCTATTAGGCAAATGCCATTCAGGAACTCCTAAAACTCCTCTTTTTCCAGCTGTAAATCCTGTTGCTGTAAATGGATAATCAAACATATCATAAGTTCCTCCTGTAGGAATGATAATCTCTTTGGGAACTTTTAAAGATTTAAATCTAATAACGCCACAACTACCTTTATCTATATAAAAAGGAGTTTTCACATAATCTAACCGTAAACCATTATATATATCTTAATATGATTTTAAATGTTTAGCATCTGAAGCTCTTGACATGAAACCTCCTACTTCATTATAATTTCCATTAATATATTTTTTAGGTATTTCTCTAAGTGTGGAAAAATTAGGTACATCCAATACTTCTTCTTTTAATAGCCTCATATATTCATTATCTCTATCTAATTCTTGGCTTACTACCAATAAAGGAGAGAGAGAAGGCATGTTTTCTTTTATTCTATTATCTACATAGGATACAAAAAAAGCATTCAATTTTTCTACCTTGTTAAGGGCTATTTCTGTATTATACGCTAGATAAAATAGATCCTCCGGTAGAAAATGACTGGCAGTAAGGGTGTATAACCCTCTCTCGTCATTTGCACAATCTTTAATCTGAAAATCTGTTCCATAGGTAGCATTGTAGTCTTCCATTTTTTTTTGTAATAAATGTATATCGAACCATCCCACTACTAATTCTTGCTCTTCCCATAAGTTTTTATTTCTTGGGGCTTTAGGACTAAGGTTGTAAAAATCCTGCCATTCTTTTACCCCCTCCTTTCTTAATTTATTTTCTATAATGGCTAGAATTATCCCTAAACTAAAAAAATTCTGCCATTGGTATTGGCTTACTTTTAGTAAGCAATGCTCTAATCGGGGTTGTTTTTTTATTGAAAATATTGTGTATACAATATTCTTAGAATGGGGAGTAGTTTCCAGACATTCAAAATCGGTTTGATAATCCTTATTAAAATTAGGCAATCTTTTTTTTAATACCTCTGCAGAGCGCAGGTACAATCTTACCTCTAAGGGGGCTATAATCTGTTTTTTATTGTTTGGTTCCATTGATCAAAATCATTTCTTTATCAAGAAGTTACTACTCCATTTTTATATTTTACTATAAATGATCAAACCTATTTAATATAACTATACTTAAAGGTATATTCTAAAGGTTCATTTAACTGTATTAGCTCTTTCATTATTAATGATCTTTTTGAATATTCAGAGATTAAATTATCTATATAAAAATTTCTTCCTATGTAATAAAGGTAATAAATTACTCCTTTGTATTCAAAAGGATAACTACTATATTGAGCAGGAAACCTAGATCTTAGTTCTTCTTTAAAAGGATCAAAATCAGGATGTTTTAATAATTCTTCAATTTTTACCTCAAGAGCATGAACTAGTATTTTAAGTATAGGTATCTCTATAATAAAATTTTTTTTAAAAAAAATTTTATCTTTTATTTCTTGCTTTAATTTTTTAGATATATCTAATTTTTCATATATCTCTGAATATTCATATTCTGCAAGAGGACAAATTAATGGTCTTTTTTCTCTTTTTCTAACTATATATATATATATTTCTCTAACATTAATTACCTTTTTTACCAAGTATTACTTTGACTTCTTCTAAATTATCAAAAACTGATTCAATTTATGTAAAACCTTTTTTACTCATAGTTTTATAAAATGTTGTTGCTTTAATTGCTTCTATTTTATCATAATGTATATCCATTTCTTCCCAAAATTGCTTATGCCCAAAAGATTCTCCTCCTGGATAATTAGGATTTTCTTTCCAAGCTATTCTACCGTTATTTCATAGTCTATTTCTGTAAATAAAAAACCTTTTAATTCCATTGTTTCTATGGCTTTTTTTAATTTCTCGGAAACAATTGTTTCGTTTTCAGTAGTTTCAGCTATATCAAAGGTTGATTTAAAACAAACTTTTTTTGTTTTTAAGTCTTTTCTAGTTTCCAGATAATGTTTTTCTGCAAAAAATATAAATTCTTCTGAAGTATTGAAACTATATATGTTTTGATCTGGATAAGATTCAAACTGACTTTTTTTAAAATTTATGTTTTGATAGTGATCTATTGGAAATTGAAAAATCCAGTATTTTAGTTTTTCTTCTCTATACTTAAGACGGGTTTCGTAAAAATGGTACTTAGGGGCTATCTTAAAATTTTCTAATAGTAGTTTAAAGTCATTGGAGATATACCAACCGGTCATAATACTACCTACTCCTATGAATCCATGTATATCTTGCAACCTCCATTCCCAGTCTTTTTCTTCTCCAAAACTTTGTAAGTGAAAATAATCAAAAATAGGGGCATCTTCTACGATTTCTCCGTCTCCTATTCGGTTAAAATACTCTCTTCCCCGGGGTACATATTCTCCGTTGGCATGCCCCAATACTTCCTGAGGGGTATCAAAGATACGTTGATGTTTTATTTTATAATACTTATATTTTGATGTCACTTTTGTGTTTTTTTCTTTCTCATTCTCTTTCCTATTCTTATTTATATATTGTTGTTATATTAACTTGCATTGAAAATCCAACGGAGTTGATTCAATTCGCTTACTTCTTTCAAATTTAATTCTTTGATAAACTGCTCGGCAAAGTTTGTCGGTGGTAGTTTTTTGTACGGATTTAAATTTTCTGTTTGTTTCTTAAAAAAGCTACCTGTAAGTAGCTTTTTTTATTTATTCTTCTTTATATATATGTAAGTAGCCTTCGGAATCTCTGATATAGATATAGCCTTGGTATACTTTAGGATCATCTAATGTTCCTTGTATTCCATCTTCTTTCATGTCATACACAAATTCTATCTGGTAGGTATTCAGGTTGATTTTTCCAAATTTTTGTCCATATCTCCAACTGGTAAACCACAGATATTCTCCGCACAGGGCATTCATATGGGAAGAGGTGGTTATGCCTAGTTCTTTGGATTCTTGAAAAAGGTGTTCTTTTATTTTTTTGCCTTGTCTTATATCGATCACTTGTAAGTGTTGTCCTCCAAATCCATACAATAGTCCTTTTTCCTGATCTAGATTATGGTATGGAAAGCATTTTTCTAATTGCCAGAGCATTTTTCCGCTATGGGCGTCTATTCCTAATAGGTTGAAATTTTCTAAGGGTACTATTAGTATATCCCCATATAAAAATACATCTCCTGCGGTTTTGATTTCTAAGGGAAACTCCCATATACTCTTATTTTTTATAATATCGTATAGAAATGGCTTAGTTCGAGTTTTTATAATCAACTGATAGGGAACTAATTCTCCCTTAGGTAATCCTACTATTTGATCTGTAAATTTATTTTCTATCTGAAAGGTCTCTTTATTAAACGTATATAAATATTCCTCTCCTTCTTCCTCTCCAAATATATAGTCAAAGTCTTTGCCTTTATGAATTCCATTATAATAATATTCTCCTTCTAGTTTTTGGGTGATCCCCCGTTGTACATCTACCCGGTAAATATTAGATGTTTCTTCTTTTTCTGCATAATACACCCATTGATCTTGTACATGAAATCCAAAGATTTTATCTTGAATTAGTTCGGGAACGATTCCGTTTAAATAATACAATTGTTCCTGCCTTTGGAAATAAATACCTAAGCTGCCTTGTTTTAAATATACTTCTATGTTGTCTAGGGTTTCTACTTTGGTTATCATAGGTTAATTAATTTTAAATATTTCGTTGAACCAATTTTCATTATTTTCTAATAGCTTTTTTAATTTATTTGGAGTAATGTTTTTAGTTTTATAGTAATTACTAAAGATCCCTAATATTTTTTTATTTTCTAAAAAATCCTGCCGTTTTAGGAGTTCATCTAAAAAGGCTTTTTTTTCTAAACTGCTCGGCAAAGTTTGTCGGTGGTAGTTTTTTGTACGGATTTAAATTTTCTGTTGGTTTCTTAAAAAAGCTACCTGTAGGTAGCTTTTTTATTTATTCTTCTTTATATATATGTAAGTAGCCTTCGGAATCTCTGATATAGATATAGCCTTGGTACACTTTAGGGCGATCTAATGCTGCTTGTACTACCTCCCCCTTTTTCATTTCATACACAAATTCTATCTGGTAGGTATTTAGGTTGATTTTTCCAAATTTTTGTCCATATCTCCAACTGGTAAACCACAGATATTCTCCGCACAGGGCATTCATATGGGAAGAGGTGGTTATGCCTAGTTCTTTGGATTCTTGAAAAAGGTGTTCTTTTATTTTTTTGCCTTGTCTTATATCGATCACTTGTAAGTGTTGTCCTCCAAATCCATACAATAGTCCTTTTTCCTGATCTAGATTATGGTATGGAAAGCATTTTTCTAATTGCCAGAGCATTTTTCCGCTATGGGCATCCAAACCTAATAGGTTAAAATTTTCTAAGGGTACTAGTAGGATATCTTGGTATAAAAATACATCTCCTGCGGTTTTGATTTCTAAGGGAAACTCCCATAGGGTTTCTTTTTTTATCAAATCGTACAAAAATAGTTTGTTTCGAGTTTTATATATGCGTTGATAGGGTTTTAACTCTCCTTTAGATGCTGCTTCTATTTCAACTATCAATTTATTTTCTATTTGGAAGGTCTCCGGATTCACCGTATATAAATATTCCTCTCCTTCTTCCTCTCCATATATATAGTCAAAGTCTTTGCCTTTATAGATACTCGGATAAAACTCTCCTTCTTGTTTTTGGGTGATCCCCCGTTGCACATCTACCCGGTAGAGGTCTGACATGACTTTCTTTTGATAGTACACCCATTGATCCTGTACTCTAAATTGGTAAATTTGATCTTGGATTAGTTCGGGAACGATTCCGTTTAAATAATACAATTGTTCCTGCCTTTGGAAATAAACGCCTAAGCTGCCTTGCTTTAAGTATACTTCTATTTTGTCTAGGGTTTCTACTTTGGTTATCATGGGTTAATTGATTTTAAATATTTCGTTGAACCAATTATCATTATTTTCTAATAGTTTTTTTAGTTTACTAGGGGTTATTTCCTCTAAATCATAATAGTTTTTAAATAGACCTTGTATTTTTTTATTTTCTAAAAAATCCTGCCGTTTTAGAAGTTCCTCTACAAAGGCTTTTTTTTCTAAACTACTTACTTTTTTGCCGTCAAAGATCCAACGGAGTTGATTCAATTCACTCACTTCTTTCAAATTTAAATCTTTAATAAATTGCTCGGCAAAGTTTACCGGTAGTACTTTTTGTACGGATTTAAATTTTCTGTTGGTTTCTTAAAAAAGCTACCTGTAGGTAGCTTTTTTTATTTATTCTTCTTTGTATATATGTAAGTAGCCTTCGGAATCTCTGATATAGATATAGCCTTGGTATACTTTAGGGCGATCTAATGCTGCTTGTACTGCCTCTCCCTTTTTCATTTCATACACAAATTCTATCTGGTAGGTATTTAGGTTGATTTTTCCAAATTTTTGTCCATATCTCCAACTGGTAAACCACAGATATTCTCCGCACAGGGCATTCATATGGGAAGAGGTGGTTATGCCTAGTTCTTTGGATTCTTGAAAAAGGTGTTCTTTTATTTTTTTGCCTTGTCTTATATCGATCACTTG
Source organism: Apibacter muscae (assembly GCF_007845635.1). Lineage (GTDB taxonomy): Bacteria > Bacteroidota > Bacteroidia > Flavobacteriales > Weeksellaceae > Apibacter > Apibacter muscae. The sequence continues at coordinate 96,993 of NZ_SELG01000035.1, forward strand.
TAAGTGTTGTCCTCCAAATCCATATAATAGTCCTTTTTCCTGATCTAGATTATGGTATGGAAAGCATTTTTCTAATTGCCAGAGCATTTTTCCGCTATGGGCATCCAAACCTAATAGGTTAAAATTTTCTAAGGGTACTATAAGAATATCCCCGTATAAAAATACATCTCCTCCGGTTTTGATTTCTAAAGGAAACTCCCATAGGGTTTCTTTTTTTATCAAATCGTACAAAAATAGTTTGTTTCGGGTTTCATATATGCGTTGATAGGGTGCTAACTCTCCTCTAGATAATGATCGTATTTCAAACTTTAATTTATTTTCTATCTCAAAGGTCTCCGGATTCACCGTATATAAATATTCTTCTCCTTCTTCCTCTCCATATATATAGTCAAAATCTTTGCCTTTATAGATACTCATATAAAAATTTCCTTCTAGTTTTTGGGTGATCCCCCGTTGTACATCTACCCTATATTTATCAGATATTTCATCTTCTTGATAGTACACCCATTGATCCAATACTCTAAATTGGTAAATTTGATCATGAATTAGTTCGGGAACGATTCCATTTAAATAATATAGTTGTTTTTCTCTTTGGAAATAAACGCCTAAGCTGCCTTGTTCTAAATATACTTCTATGTTGTCTAGGGTTTCTACTTTGGTTATCATAGGTTAATTTATTTTAAATATTTCGTTGAACCATTCATGGTTATTTTCTAATAATTTTTTTAATTGATTTTGAGTAATTTCATCTAATCTGTAATAACTTTTAAATAGACCTTGTATTTTTTTATTTTCTAAAAAATCCTGCCGTTTTAGGAGTTCCTCTACAAAGGCTTTTTTTTCTAAACTGCTTACTTTTTTGCCGTCGAAAATCCAGCGGAGTTGATTTAATTCACTTACACCATCTAAATTTAAATCTTTAATAAATTGCTCGGCAAAGTTTGCCGGTGGTACTTTTTGTACGGATTTAAATTCGTAATAGGTACTTTTTAATTCTCCATCTATCTGAGTAATTAAATCTATCCTTCTTCTTAAATTTCCTGATACCGATAAGGTTTGTTCAAATGCTACTGTTTTTCCGGCAAACTCTTGGGTATTTTTTACCATATAGCGTTGTACCCATTGCGCTCCTTCGGCAAAGTTACCTCCTTTATTTAAATCTGAGATTAATCGGTCTATATTTTCAAATTTTACTCCGTTGGTGATTAGATTGTCATACCCTTGTATCAAGCTTTGTAATTCGGTTGCTCCGGCTCCGCGGTTTCCTTTTACCAATTGTTCCAATAATTCTTTATTTAATCCGGATTCTGCTAATTTCGTATGGGTTAGTAGCTTACGGGTATCTTCCAATATGGCCTCGCTTACTCGTAAGCCTGGATAGCTATTCACTACTTTCCATGCTTCTGCCAGCTCTATTTTTTTAACATTATCTGCTTTTTCAAAGAGTGTTAATAATTCCGGTTGGGTATTTAAGTCTTTTCTTAATAATGCTTGTGTGGATTCATCGGCTTTTAGATTTCCTACTATTTTTTCTATGAATTCCGGTAATTTATCTGTAGTGGTGCTTTGGGCTAGTTTTGCTTTCCATATTTTATACCCTCCGGCTTTTTTTATCTCTGCTAAATGTTTAGATACTAAATTTAGTTCTTCTATTTGTGTTCTTAATGAGGGGGCTTCTTCTGCTAGTATTAACCAGGCACTAAATCCTTCTTCTTTGTCTATTATCTTATTAAATTCAACCGAACTTTCAGATAAATCGTCTACTAATTTATTAAAGTTGCAGGATTGTGCTAGGGTAAGGGTGGTTAGCAATAACCCTAATATTAGGGTTGTAATTTTAAGCTTGCTCATTATTCAAGGTTTTTGTTTGGATTGTATAGCGTAAGATTCCTGTTTGATCTGTGGTTTTGTCCTTATATAAAAATTTTATTTCTTGCTGGTCACTTATTATTTTATGGAACTTTCGTTGTTGGTAGGGATAAATTTTCTGAAATAGTTCTTTTTTTTCTATATCTACTATATAAATCGCTCTTTCATGTAGGACTACTAAGTGGTTGGAGATAAAAGTATTCATAAGGAAGTGATTATTGGCTCCGGTTTCTATGTTATACTTTTCTAGTTCTAATGTTTCTGTGTTTAGTAGTAGTAATCCATAGGGAATGTATAAATAGTTTCCTTTTGCAGATTCCAGCTCAAAATTTTCGAGATTGGAAGGCAATCCACAAAATTTATTTTCATAGTCTAAATATTTGTGATGGAAAATAGTATTATTCCTATATAATCTGAATCTCCACAGGGTTAAACCATTCAAGGGTTCATCAAATTCTGTAGCTACTAATTTGATGTTATGGAACTTAGATTGAAAAGTATGGGAGGTTTCTAAGGCTAAGGACATAATGTTGGGGTAATTTTATTTAATTATTATATTAAGCGGACATTCAGAAAGATTTTTTCGTAATTCCGAGTGAAGTTGTTCATATATTTAATTGATTGGTAATTCTTTAAATATAATTATCTAATTGATAATGAATAACTTCTTTTATTTATATATTAATGCACCATGGGTTAAGTTATTTTTTTAGTCTTCTGTAAGTTCAACTTTACAAATATTATGAATATATAACTGTCCTTCAAATTTGCCTGCCCCCCTATACATATCAGGTAATTTTATATTGAAAATAATAAGATAGGTTCTATTTTTAACGGTTTTCATTGCTATTTCTAAATTTTCAAAATCATCATAGTATGCAATCATATTACTATCTCTATTTTCTATATTATGAATTTTTCTTAATTGTATATTAAATTTATTTTGTATTTCAATTAGATCAGAATTAGAAAAATACTCCCAATATAGACCTTTTACTATTGTTTTTTCAGAATTCCCAATTAAATCAACACTTATTTCTTCATCATCAATTATTTTTATGACAAACTTAAAAGGAAATTCTTGTCTTATATAATTTGTTATATCTATAATTTGTTGTACATTATATTCAATACCACTGATTGAAAACTTTTTATATTCATCAATAATTTTCATTTTTCATTTTTTTATTTAATATTAATCCATTTCCCATTACGATATTCCATCCTTTCTACTATCTCTATTATACCATTTTCAAATAATTTAGATAACTCCTGTGAAGACTTCACCTGTTCTCCCAATCCCTGCTTGCCAAACCATGGAATAACATCTCCATATTCAAAACTTATACTTTCTGGAACATTAGATTTAAATTTAAATTTAATATAATTAGTTCCTTCGCTAATATTCCACTTTAATGCTCGTGAATCATAAGTGAAATATAAATCAGAAATACCTTCTTTTCCATAAACAGGACTAGCAAATGTTCCTGTAATTTTGCCAGGTCCTTGGAATCTATCAAATACCTTCTCAGAAAGTTGATTTCCCTTTTCTATTTTCAAAATGGATTTAGTTCCATTAAATGGAGGCCACCCATCATTTAAATTATTTTCTTTAAATAACTTATATAATTCCTCCCATTTTTCTTCACCCCACAGTTTATATGATTGTTTGGCTAAATTAGCATTTTGTCCTTTAGCAAAGTCGCTTACTGTTAAAATAAAGTCTTCATATTTTACATTTTTATATATAGTATTTTCAAGTTTCCCTATATACCCTAAAATCTTCCAAGCTTGGGCTTGTTCTTCAAGTAATTTCTTTTCATTGGTTACAAATTTCCCTTCTTTTATTGCTTTTTCGTATTCTAAAAGCCACTTTTCAAAATACCCATCCATAGACTTTCTAAGGCTTAAATTGCTCTCTAATAATTTCCTAATGTCCGGTGAGATACTTTTTGTAAAAGAGACTACTCCTTGTGTAGTATTTTTAACTGCAATAAGTACCATGGCACTATTGTATATTTGTACTGCTCTTCCTGCATTGGAATTAGGATCTATTGCAGTGGTATTTACTCCTATATTTCCTATAGCTCCGGCTACCTCTAATAAAGCCCAACTTCTTTTTACCCAATGTACTTTAGTTGCTAAAGCTGTTCCTCCACTGGTAGCTATAGTAGCTACATCTAGGGTAGTCATTACATATTTAGATAATAAATCCTGGAATTCTTTTTCTTTTTGATATGCTAAAAAGACAGCCGGCACTAGATAATTCTCCTTACCTGCTGAAAAATTACCATCCAAAGCAGCAGCTACTAATGGCAATTCTTTATCTCCTGTTATTAATACTGGGTCTAATAAATTCAATTCGGTTATATCTTCTACTGTGTTATAAGAAGCAATATTTATATGCCCAACAACATTGGGAGATATTAATTGTTGTTGATAAATTTTAATCTTATTATTAGTTAACTCTCCTCTAAATCGGAAGGAATTAAATTTAATTAAGTAAGGGATTTTTCCTTCTACTTTAACTGTTTCTATATCAGAAAAAGGTTTAGGGTTTAAATTTATAATCTGTCCTTGTAATTTTGAGCTTCCAATTTCACCAAAACGGTCTTTGTAAAAATTCGGATTACTATTATATATTTTTATTAATAAGTTTATAAAATGAGTAAAATTATTATTATCCCAAGGATTTATAGATCGATCATTTAACTCATCAAGTAAGTGTAATAAAACTTTATTATTATTTTCTTCTAAATAGGATAAAAATTTTAGTTGACTCTTCTCTAACGTAATGGCTTTTATTAACTTTAATAAGGCATTTTCCGAATTTTCTTTTAATGTTTTTTGGCTTTGTATATTATTAAAAGCTGCAATAATAGTCGTATAGTTTAACTGTTTCAGCTCATTTAGATCGGTTGCGTTAACTACTTTTATTAACTTAGTTATATCCTCGGTACTGAGTTTTTCTTTTAATGAGACTTCTTCAACTTTTTTTACTAATTCTTCCTTATTTTGCTGAGATTTTTTTCTGTATTCTTTATTTCTTTCTATTATAAAATTTATTGCCTTAGTAGCTTTTGATGGCAACTGATCGGACGGACCTTCAGTAAATATCCATTTTCCATTTTTTCCATATTTTTTTTCATATTGCGTTTTAGCTGACGAATTGTGTTTAAATTCTTCTATACGCTTTCCATCTTCATCCCAAACTTCAATTAGTAACTGTGAATATTTTTCTGACTTAAAATCATAATACGAAAAATAGTAAATGTATCTTATTCCCTTTTCTAAATAAGGTATTGAAATCCAGTGAGATACATAAGCCGCCCCCTCGTTTTTATCGTCAAACCAACCGATATGGAGTTGCGGATTTTGAATGGCTGTCCAATCCTGACGGCTTAGCTTAGTTCCCTGTCCGTAATCCATTAACAGATCTGTTTTCCCTTGGGGAACTTCTTGCGGATGTTTCAGGCTGTATACCCCATGCCCCAGCTCATGAGCGTAGGTTCTAAGATTACTATTCTTAAAAACATATCCAAACTGCCTGCCCAAGGGCATAAACCCGATTTCTCCGCTACTGGCTGATTTCTCGGTAATTAACAGATAGTAGGTAGACGGATCAAACTCCGGCAATTCTCTTACCTTTTGGTTTATTTGCTGTTGTTGTTCGGTATATTGGGCTAGGGCTCCACTTTTATCTGTCGTTATTGTATTGCCTTCCAGAGATAAAACTTCGGATAAATCCAGACTTTCTCCTACGGTAAAGATCCCACCTGCCGGATGATAAACCTGATTCAGATACTTTTCTAATTCTTGCGAAGCAGGCAACTGGGCTTTTTTATCTAGTTTTACCAATACCACCCGTGCCGGCTCTTGATCGGTGATATGTACCAAAATAAAAGCTCCGGCAGTTTGGTATTTTCCTTTCTGTTTAATAATGGCCTGTACTTCTTCCTCGGCATTGTTGAATCGTCCTTCCAGCGTTAGCTTGTATTGCCCAGAACTTATTTTCTCAGATTTTATGGCTACTCCGTCTTGGGTTCGGAAAATAAGACTATCCGCATTTACTGAAGTATCTTCTAGTACTACATTGGCCAACAAATAATCCGTATTTCCATTTTTCACTGCTTTGTAGGGCAGGTAGTAATTAGGATCTATTTTTTTATAGTTTTTACGTACTTCTTCCGGATCGTTTTTCTCTACAGCATCAAAAGCATAACGAGAATCCGATGCTTGGGTAAAGCTTACTCTGATGCCCTGGGCGGTTAACTGCGTAATGCTTCCTTTAGCATCTACCCCTTCGGTAGTTTTAGGATTGGAAGCTCCTGCTTCGGATAAGATCCCTCCTTCCGTAACATTCCCCTTTTCATCTATGGTATATACCTTTCCGTTACTATCCACCAATTGATAGTCTTTGCCTAAAGGATATTCTACGGTTTCTCCGTTTTCTCCGATAATGAGTATCTTATCGCCTTGTACAATGATTTCTTTTACCGGGAAGTTTACTTCTATATCATTTTTCCCATCTCGGCCTTCTCCTGTTAGGGTACCTACATCCGACATGCCTCCCCAGCTAGGATCGTAAGTGGTATTGATAACCCCGCTAAACAGTTGGTAATCCGTATTGATTTGTATTCCTCTGAACTCAACAGCGATCCGTGTGTCTGCAAAGTATGGAACCGTAATATATCCGGTTCCGTTATAAACCCCATTTTGTCCGCTAACTTGTTTTACCTTAACCGTAAAGTCTCCGGCAGAAAAACTTTCATTTACGGCAAGATTCAGCAACGGATTTTTATTGGTAATTTTTATTTCGGGCTGTATGCCACAGTTATAAGAGGAATCTTTACTTCCCTTTTTTTCCGGAAGGGTAAATTGTTGCAAACCGGAATAAGTATAGTGTTGGGTTAATCCGGTCAGCGGTTCACAGGTTCCGCCCACTCTAAATTCATACGTTGCTCCGGGTTCTAATTCACTGACTTGTACCTGATTATTTTGCGTATAAACATCAAACCATTCGGCTCTAGGGTTTCCTTTTTTACGGTATTGAACATGGTATTTATGGTGTTGCGGACGTCCCTGCCAATATAGTTTTACCCTTTGGCTACTGAGGGCTTCGCTTAACAAAAAGGTAGGAGTCTCGCAACCGGTACTGTATGTAAAGTAATAAATTTCGCTATATCCGTTATTTTTAAAAACATGATTCTCGGATAATCCGTTGGAAGAAACCGCTTGTACCCTCCAAGCATAGGTTTTGCCCGGGATAAGTGATGGATTAGCCATGGTGTACAATAAAGTAGTGCCATAGGTTTCTTGTGTATAATAATCCGGTGAAGAAAGGAAAGCGGCCCGTGGGTCTATCTGATTGTCCCATAGTTCTCTAAGTTGAAAAAGGTAACGGGTGTTCGGGGCATTGATATGGCGGGGCATCCACTGAAAAATTAGGTTTTGTGGAGTTCTTTCCTGTATATTTTCGCCATTTACCGGTAAATTCAGCAAAGGAGGCTCATTTTGCACGATGTAGAGAGGAACCGTACTTTTTTGAGATAGTTTTTCGTTTGTCAGAAAATCGTAAACTTCCCAAGAAAATAAATACATTCCTTCGTTGAGCGGTCGGCTGTATTGGGCAGAATTTATGCCTTGTAAGTTTTGAAATTCAAAATAGGCACGTAGGTCTATACTTGAGAATTCTTGCATTACCCCACCGGTCAAATAAATATCCGGAGCTCCTACTACATAATCTTGAGAAACGGCTTTAAAACCACTTCCTTCTATATAAAGTTTTAATTTTACTTTACGGTTTACAACATGAATGTCCTGCATAAGCAACCGCAGGGTAAATTTATTTTCCGTACTTAGTGCATAATCACTAAGCTGGGGGCTATAGGGAGGGACGTAGTAATGGTTTACTTGTACCGGGTATACTTGTGCTTGTATAAAACCGTAAAGAAAAAAGAGAAAGAAAAGTATATTTTTTCTCTGGCTTTGTTTCTTTTTATTTTCTTTATATAGAGTATTCATAGTAGGAAGATCCATTTTCATTAGGTTTAATTGTTGTTGGGTTTCCCCTTCGGAGAGCCTAGGTCAAAAGAATAACCATAGCCAAAGGTTACTGTTAGTTCATTTAAATCAGCAGTAGTTCCTCCACTTTTAATGAGGTAAATACCGGTTAAATTAAAATTATGTTTTTTAAATAAAGTATAAGTAGCTCCGCCTCTCAGATTTATTATTTGGCTATTGGCTTGTTTACTTTCCGAGGTGTTGTAAGAAACTCCTATATTGGTATTCAATGTTTGGTTCAACAGTTTTTTATTTAGAGTTACAGAAGGCCCCCAAGATCGGGAATCGTTATCGGTAATATCTACATAAGTATAATTAAGCAAGGTGCTTATACTTAAGTTTTTTTGTGGAAAGGTTAGGTTATAGGCGGTACTAAAATTATGAAAGTTGCTAGCCTGCCCTCTGCGTATAACACCATCTGTTTTATTCGCACTAGCGGCTAAGGAATAATTAAAGTTAAAATTTTGAGAAAGTTTATCCTTAGCCGAAATATTCCAATTGGCATTTATATTGGCATTTTGCGACAATTGCTCATAGCGAAACGTCTGTAAATATTCTTGTTCAGGATCGTAATAATGATTGATCTGATCAAACTGGTTTAATCGCTGGTTGGTATAAGTGGTAAAATTGGAATAAGAACCGGTGAAGTTTAGTTTTTCTGAAAGTTGAAGCGATGCATTTACGGCTCCTACGATTCTTCTGGTATTTTGCTCTTTGGTGTTTTCTAAGTTGTCTCTTTGGTAGCCTAGATTAAAAGCTATATTTAACCGATCGTTTAAAAATGGGCGGGAACCGTGTACGGTAATATTTTCAAAATCATTGGTAAAATAATAGGCCCCTAGGGTTTCATAGCCCGGGTCTACCCTTTCGTACCCTACGCCCCATTGCATCTTTTCCACCCTAAATTCCAATCCGGCTTTATAAGCACTGTAATATTGGGTACTATTCTTAGGATTTCCTATGAATAATCCGGACAAACCTCTTCGGTATGAGGAAGAAGCATCCCGCGTGTCTCGGGTTATAGCAGAAGAACCATATTCTGCACTTAGCTTTATATCCTTGGTTATAGCTAATTCTCCGCCTAAACTAAGGGCTAGATTTTCCTTAGGGGTTACCCCTCTATCATCCGGGATATAAGGCAGAGAATTCTTTTCATCTCTTCCATAAAAACCGGAAAATTGGATTTTATAAATTTCCTTTTCCCAGGAAGTTTTTACTCCGTATCCCATTCTTCTAAAAGTGGGTAGGGTTTGAGGTTGAAACTCATCAGGTTTTACGGCTTTTAATAGTTGCCCTCCCATAACACTTATATTTAGGGGACCTTCAGGGGTAAGCTCCAATCCTGCTCCGGTAAATTGATGCCCGTCTAAAGTGTAGGGAGAAAAACTCATGGAAGCATCTCCAATATGGGCAGTGATCCATTTCCACTTAGGGTGAATGCTTAGTCTGTTAAACTTATAGGGTACTTGATAGTTTAATTCATTTCCCTGATTGGTAAGACTGTAAGAAATAGGCATGGAAAATGTCAGCCAACTTAAATTAATATTCCCTTGCAGATAGTAGGTAAAGGGTTCTCTTGAACTTCGTTGATTGGAATTATAAAACACACTATTGGCTGTTACAGCTCCATTTATTTTTAAATCTGTCGCTTGAGACATTGCTTCAAAGTCTAAATCCTGGGCTTGCAAACATCCTCCCAAAAAAAGACCTATTCCCGATAGGACATATTGTATGCGTAAAAAATAAGTAGAGATTCTCCTTATTCGTTGTTTGTTCTTAGTAGTAGTTATTTTCATAGATGGCAGTTCTATTCTTTATCCTCCTTTTCTCTTCAATAATTTTAATTATTTTGCTGTTTTCTGAACTTTTATATCGCAGATAATAAAAGATTCCTCTCCTTGATTCACCATTTGATTGATTTTTATGGCTCCTTTTCTTCCATCTTGGGTTTGAAAAAGAATGACCCGAGGGGTTGTATTTCCAAATCGTTGAAGTCCTGCAGGATTTTCTTGTGGAGTAAGAGATTGAAGTAAATGATCGTCACTCATACCTTCAAATTGCTCCGGGGAAAGAAGGGTACCGCAATTGCATAATTCTTGGGAGTTAACAAAAATGGTAGGTTGCGCATTGGGTAGGGTTGGAAATCCTTCGGAGGAAACTTTATTGGGAGATACAAATTTGTTATACGTAAAGGCAGGACTCAACCCAAAGAAAACCAAATCAATCTGATTACTATTAGTTTCATTTACTTCTTGTGCCGTATAGCTCCGTTGCATTACTGTAGAAAAAAAGGCTCCTTGGGTATTTTGTGTATGTGCGGAATGAGTCCCTAATTTTATATTCTTAAATAATCTTAGGTTCGTATCTTTATAAATGGTTATTGTTTGCTCAGACACGGATTGGCTACTTCCGTTATCTGTTTCTAATTTTATAGTATATGTTCCCGGATTTTGATATACTACGGCCGGTTCTTTTTCTGTAGAAACGGAAGGGGTAGCTCCCTCAAAAGTCCATAAATAAGCAGTTGCATTCTTAGATTGGTTTTTCAGTTGAAGGCGCACCGGGGCTTGGTAGTCATTATCAAATAAACTTACTTCCCAATGAAATAAGGAACTTATATTATCGGCTACGGTTATTATTTTTGATGATCTTTCTTTCTTATTTCCATTATCTACGGTTAGGGTTATTTTATGTTCTCCGGGAGTGGAAAAAATAACCACCGGAGGTATTTTTTCGGTAGAAATAGAAGGCATCCCCCCTTCAAACTCCCATAAATAAGTAAATCCTATCCCTTCTGTGTTATTTTGTAATTCTACCTGAACCGGAGGATAATTGGCTTGATTATTTATAATCTGCGCAGAAAAATCAATTTTTATGGCATCATAGATCCGTATGGTTTCAGTATAAGTATCTTTCCCTCCATCTTTGTTGGTTACGGTAAGACTTATGGTATATTCTCCCGGAGTTTCATAGGTGATGGTTCCTGGATTTTTCTTATGGGAAGAACTAGGAATTGCTCCTTCAAAACTCCACTCCCAATTTTCGGCTCCTTCGGATTTGTCTAGTAGATGAATTTGTACAGGTATGGAATAATTTTCTTGTACATATTCTAACTCAAAAGCTGCTTTTGCTTCAATTATGCTATCTTTATAGCAGGATTGAAGGGTTATCATAATACCTAGTAGGCAAAATAAATATTTCTTTAATTTCATAGTCTAGTTGTACTTAATTAGCCGTTTTTAATAAGTTATCATTCTTTTTACCAAAGTGCCTTTGGAGGTTTCCAGCACAATAATGTATACCGAAGACCCTAAGTTAAGGAGATGATACATTTCTTCATATTCTGATTTACCTTGTATTTTTCTTTCATCAAACAATTGTCCGTTAGTATTAAAAACACGTAGTACTACAGGGCTTTCTTCAGATAGTTTTACTAAAATTTTAAATTCACCTTGATTGGGATTGGGGGTTAGTGTAAATTCTTTGATCAATGGATTTTGGGTAGTTCCCGGATTGGGTAAAGATTTGCTTTGTTCTACAATTATATTTTTTTCAAAATATTGAGAACATTCTCCCTGAGTAGAAGTCAATCCAATGATATAATTTCCCTCTTTTGGAAAGTTTAAAGAGATTTGTTGATCTTCCTGATTATTTATTTTTACGGTGTTAGGCACCCACCATTGAGTAGTCTCTCCTTGTGGACGACTTACATTTACAAGTATTACTTCTTCTCCTACGTAGGCTTGGGTCGCTAACAAAAATTCAGCATCTATATCTACATTAGAACGATAAATATTTATTTCATCTGTAACTATACATCCTTGCTCTGTGATTGCCGTAACTCTATAGTTTCCCGGGTCTGTAAGAGTTACCTGGGCAGATGGTGAAGAAAAACCGTTAGAAGATTCCCAGCTGTATGTGGCTGGTATTCCCTCTAGGGTAGCGTCTAAATCTAATGATTGCCCATTACATAATACTTTATTTCCACCTAAATTAATTTTATATTCTTCTGGATTTTGTATTTCTATTGGTTTAATCGCTATGCAACCTCTGGCATCTGTAACGGTCAGGGTATAAATTCCTTGAGAAAGATGATCTATGGATGCATGGGTATCTCCTGTATTCCAAAGATATTGGTAGGGAGCTACTCCCCCGGTAACTTGTACATGGATAGAACCGTTATTTCCTCCATAACAAGTGGGATTTTCTATACTTTCTTCGATAACTATCTCCCCAGGTTGTTGCAATACAATACTTCCTTCTACCCTACAACCTGCGGCATCTGTAATTATTACTTTGTACACTCCCGCAATTAAATGATTAATTTGTGGTTCTGTAGACCCTGTTGTCCATTCATAGCTATAAGGAGCTACCCCTCCCAGTGGAATGGCTTTTATAAAACCGTTATTCCCCGGATAACAGGTAATATCTTCTTTTTCAAAAGATAGGGTTAATGGTTCCGGTTGATGTAAGTAAAAAATTTCGTCTTTTTGTTCTGCCAATTCATTATTTATATATTCTCCTAAAATAATTCCGTTGGCATCTTTTACATTAAAGGCATAATTACCATCGGAAAGATAGTAAGCCACTGAAGTTTCTTCTTGATCGGATTGGGTGGTAATTATTTGCCATTGATTCTCCGTTTGTTTTTTCCATGTATAAGTATACGGTTTAACTCCACCACTTACTTTTGCCTGCAAACGTCCGTTTTGAGATTCATCTCTTTGTCCATCCCTAGGATCGTTATCGGTTTCATCTCCATACTCATTTCCTACATTGCAGGAAATAGGAGTATTTAAGGTAATTTTTGCTACTATAGGGTCTGGCTGTGACAAAATAAATTCCGATTCAAAAACTGTACAGGAAGCTTGATCTGTTGCTCCTTCATAATTGGCATCGGTTACTGTAAGTGTATACTTTCCTGCCGGTGCTCCTTTTAAGGTTATAAACCAACCTTCATTTCCTTCATAAGTGGCTGATTCTACATGGGTCCAAACAGTGCCATCTTGATAAGTCCATGTATAATTATATAATTTTGAATTATTATAGGGGGTACCTCCGGTAATCTGTGCTGTTATAGTACCATTGGTAAAACCAAAAGCTGAAGGCTCTTTGTAATCTACATATGCTATATTTACGGGTTTTTCAGGTTCGGTTATAATTGCCGTTTGTAGGATTATTTGCCCTAAACCTATAATATTTCCTTGTGTATTTTTTATTAATTCCCGGGCATAGCATTCATGGGTATCTTTTACTTGAATTTTATATTCTCCGGGTAATAAATGGGAGATTTGCGTTTTTACTCCTGTTAAAAAAGGAATCCATTCGGAAATGGTTCCATCGGGATATTCTATTTGATACAGATAGCTCCCCTGCCCTCCTTGCGCTATAATTTCTATAACACCGTCTTGTCCTCCTTTGCAATACACTGGAGTAATTTTGGTTTGAAAAGTTACCGGTGCAGGTTTCTGAATGGTTAATAATACAGAATGGTTGGAACCATCCGTATAAGTAGGAAAGCCTTTATAAAAACCTACTAATTGTACGCGGTAATCTCCTGGTGGGAGATTATCAAATGCAGTATTTTCTTCATTTAATTCACGGAGATTCTCATGAGAAGCATAAAATTCATAAAAATTTCCTGCTAAAGATTTTTTCTGGAGAGTTAAATTTATAGTTTCATTTTCTTGCAATTGTCTATCAAAAGTTAATTTTACACTTCCGTCTGTTTGGTCAAAACAAGAAGTATTCGCTACATTTGTTTTAGTAATATGTGGAGAGGAAAGTCTAATTGAATACTCCAATACGTTAGATTGAACTAAAGGGGGTAAATTTCCATATTTATAAGCTGTAGTTCTAAAATAAACTTTCTTATTTATATAGTTTTCCACCTGATTACCTAAAATATCTGTTGCAGAAATATCTAACAACGAACGTCCTGCATATTGAGGTAATGAAATCCATGATTTTGCATCTAAACTATATTCCCAATTGTATTCTTCGGCATCAAAACCTTTAGGAGCATAAATTTTAATCTTATCTATTATTGGTAATAGAGTAGATAAAGAATTCTCTCTCTTCAAAACTAGATCAGGTAGAATATCTATTACCCCCGTGCAATAACCATTTCTATATGCAGGAGAATATATATTCTTTACAAAGTCCATTAATACCGGATATTGTTCATTCCACACAATATTATTACTATTTCTTAACAATGATCTTCCTGTTTTCATATCACCATAAGAAATAGTAGTTCCGACTTGATTATTATTATAACTTGGCTGGCCGGTTGCACCTCTTCCAGATGGGTAATAAACACTCCAATATCTTATACCACAAGACCTCCTTCTTTTTGGGGCATAGGGTCCACAAATACCATCATTTTTTGATTGATTTCGATCTATCCCAAAAGCAGTTAATGTAACAATTCTATTTTGGCTGGAAAATCGTAATTGATTAGGAATACCTAAAGGAGAGGAACCATCTCCCACTTGCAACCATAAAAATTCATATTCTTCACCATTTTGATGGTATACACGTATATAAAATTCACCACCTTCATCGCCATAACGAACATAGTTTATTCCATCTATGGTTGTCGTTAATATGTATTGCCCAATATCTTGTTGAGACCAAATAATTTTAAAAATTAATAAACAAAAGAATAAAAGTAATTTTTTCATAGTTAGTAAGTTATTTCAATTGTTTTTACGTTAGAAAATGCTCCATTGGATAAAATGGCTCTTATATAATAAGTATAAGTTTTCCCTGGATATATTTGTGTATCTACTACTCGTGTAAATTTTCCGGGTAACACTTTCCAGGTAGTAGGTTCTGTAGCTTCGTCTTTTTTATATAGGGTAAATTCTACTATTTCCACTTTTTTATTATTTTCTATACTCCAAAATAGTTCAATGTACTTTTTCTCCCTATTTACTATTGGGGTAATTTCATTTATTATGTTTTCCGGTAAAAGATTGATAACCTTCAAAGTTAGTTCAGGCGAAACCGCTTCTAATTTTTGGTTGTTTACTGCTTTTAATCTATATACATATTGTTTATTTGGTTGTGCTTTTTCATCTATGAAATTTTGCAGTGTATCTTTAGTCTGAAAAATTATATCCCAGTTTATTTCTTCTTCTTTTCTTCTTTCTAACAATAGGGTTATTCCGTCTTCTGTAGGAGTAATCCAGCTAAGGTTTACCTTTCCATCTTCTATTTTATACGAACTGAAAACAGGGGATGTCGGAGGAATTAGTTTAGGTTTTTCAACAACTAAGGTTTCTGAATAATCTGAATTATTAAATCGTTGGTCAACAGCCACCAATCGATAATATACTTTAGGATTTAGGGAAGCTACTTGTACGGAATCTATAAACAAATTTTCTTTGATGGGTGATACGGTAATTTGAGAAAATTCTTCACCTTCTATATTTGCCCTAAATATTCTATATCCTAATACATCTTTTTCTTGATTAGGTTCCCAGGTTATTTTTACTACTCCTAAACTATCAATCGTTCCTTTTAGACCAATGGGAGAAACCGGGGGAATAGAATCTATGGGTTGTATGAAGGTGGAATAGGAAGTAGCTTTCTGATTAGGTGCTTTTCCCACCGCCGTAATAGTTAGATAATTGGTGGGTTGTAAATCTGAATAGGTTATTTTTCTCTGATATACCGGAATGTTATCTGCAATTACTATATAGGGTCCTTGATCGGTAGAGGATCTATTTAATTGAAATTTTTCAATATCCTTCTCAGATTCTTTGGGGAATTCCCATTCTATAACAGCTTCATTTTCGTTTGTGGTAAACTCATAGCTGGTTATTGCCGGAGTATTTTGTAAACTTGATACACCGGAACCCGAAACTATTTTAGAATTTTCGCCTTTTTCTCCGAATGGAGATATACCATACACTCTGTAATAATATTTTCGATCGTTTTGTGCCAAGGTATCTATATAATACATTCTTTTTGCGGGCGAATCAGACGTATCGTAGACATTGACCAAAGGTGTTTCACTTAAATCTTTAAAATTTATTCCATCTTCGGATTTTTGAATATTGTATGTGGTGTATATATCTTTATACATTTGATATTCCCAAGTAAGTAGTACGCTTTTGTCTTGCCCTAGGATTGCAATATCCGTTGGGGCTGGTAAGGGATGATAATTGGAAGGATTACCAATTACTGAATTTCCTTTTATTCTAGCCACATCTTCAGGAACTGCGGTCTTAATTTTATAAATATATACTTCTCCTTTTTTTATTTCTTTATCTATATAACCCCACCCGGCTTTTACTGCAGCCGCAAAATTCATATCCGCAGCAAGTAAACTAAAGGAATACCTTTGCTCTAGTTCTTCTGAAAGGTTAACTATATCTGCTAATTTACCGCTACTTCCTGCTTCTACTAAAAAGCTTTCTCCGTATAGTCCTTGTGCAATTATGGCTGCATTATCATCTTCCATAACCATTTTCTCCCAACTAGATAATGGCTCTGCTTTTATTAATTTCTCCTGAATAAACTTAGGTTTTGATAGAATTTTACCCTCTTTCGAGAAAAGATATTTTTCTAAAATATAACCAAACTCATTGGCTTTTTGCCAAGCCATAGGCTGATCTACTGCCCATCGTAACAAAATCTGATCGGATTGCTCTCGAACTATCATTCGTAAGGATGCTTCTTTCTTTTCTTGAGCAGAAATTAATATTACAGACAATATAGCTAGAATTGAAAAGATAATTTTTTTCATTTAGTTAGACTTTATTCTATTTTTAAAGTTGATAGTTTCTTGAGTTCCTAAAATTCCTCCTGGAAGCCTGTATTTAAGAATTATTCGGTAATTTCCTTCTCTAATAAATTTATAGTCTGCCTTCATTAGGTTTAGTATAGAGCTATTTTCCGGTAATTTTCCATCTACATAATCATTCACTATCTGTCCCAATAAATCTACCCAGTCCAATTTATATTGATAAGGTAGGTTATATTTATAAGGAAAAGTACTTCTGGTCCATTCGGAATTAATGCCATACTCTATATAGGTAAGATAATCGCTATAAATAGGTAGAGACTTGGAGGGAGGAACCCCTAATTCATGAGTATCTCTATTTTTTATAAAATATTTATTCGCTAATGGATATCCTTGATACAGGTATGGATAAATGTCTTTTTTATAATATTCGTCTTCTAGTATTGCTTCTGCCAATAGTGTTGGAATATTTTCTGTATACTCACTACCTGTTAATTCAACCCAATCAAAATTTTCGTGATCTTTAATTTTGTTCGTTAGATAGATAACATCTGAATAAATTTTATCCCAGTTGTATGAAGTAACCGTTAAAGAATTTATTTTACTTTTCAAAGTTTTGTATTGAGAAGTTGAAAATTTATAAGACAGCCTTTCAATTTCTCCTTCTTTAGATTTACTTTCTGCCTGATTTTGTTTAATCTCTACCGTATTATCTTCATCTTCCATACTTTCTTGCTTGTAAACAACCTCTTTTTCATTCGCATTTTTGGAAGATTTTTTAAGATTACTTACTAAGAGGAATTGATAAGTTTGTGATTGTTTCATCTTGGGCAGCGTATAATTAATTCTATTATCTCCTACCATATATTCAAAATCAGTTTTAAGCTGATTTCCCTCGCTATCCACTAATCGTAAAGTACTTTGCCATTGTTTGTCGTCAAACAAATAGCTTTGTCCTCGTTTTAATTGTATGTACCCTTGTTTATATTCGTCCGTAAAAAAATATTTCTGGTCAATAACAGGGTATGAATACTGTATATTTTGTAAAGGTATTATCTCCGGAGCTCCCCCTGTAGTGAAAGTTCTTTCCTCCATTTCTACCGCTTTTTTTCCATCTACGATCAAAGGCTGAAATATTCCATTTTTTTTCTCCATGAAACTTACCTGCACTTTAGCAGTAAGCAATGTATTGGGAGGTAAAATTTCTTTAGAGATAAAATTTACTTTATCTTTATAATCACTCCACTCAATTTTCCCTTCTATTTCTTGACCTGCATTAAATACTTTAAATTGATCTAAAAATATTTTATAGGTTTTATCTCCATCTTCTTCGGGAATCAACAATTCTTCACCAACTTTCATTGCAAATGTTGCTTGAGGTATTGCAAATACATCCGTTTCACTATTGTTATCAGGGGATAAATCTGCAATCATTTTAATCCCACCAATAGGATATTTCTCTGCAAATTCGCAATCTTCTCCTAAAGTTATTTTAAACCTAAATTTTCCTTTAATTAGTCCTCCTAAAAGATTATATTGTCCTCCTAAATAACCCCGCATCCAAACTGGGTTAGGGGCCTTTGCTTGAAATAGAGCCGCAGCACCCGCTTTTATAATTGGTATTTTTTTCTTAATAAAGAATAGCTTTATTCGAATTCCTAATTCTCCTTGTAAATAGGCATAAGCCTGACCGTTAGCATACCATCCATTAAT
This sequence comes from Apibacter muscae, assembly GCF_007845635.1. GTDB lineage: Bacteria > Bacteroidota > Bacteroidia > Flavobacteriales > Weeksellaceae > Apibacter > Apibacter muscae. Next base: position 115,393 of record NZ_SELG01000035.1, read on the forward strand.
CCCTGCTTGTTTTCCTGTATTTATACACTGTGCATCTCCATAATCTCGAAGCATAATATCAAAGCCTCCTCCTGCTACAAATCTTGCATAGAAAGCTAAAAAACGCATATCGCCTGTATCTAAACTAAAATCTGTTCCGAAAGCAAATCCTCTCCCTAAAGACAAAGCATTCTCATCTCTCATATAGCGGAGACGTTCTGTATCAGTCCCTAAAATACGTGATACCATTGGAGGAGGGGGAGGACTTTCTTCTAAACGGTCTCCTATCATTAAATATCCACCCGTATTAATTGAAACCGGACCCACCCCTAATTTAATTCCTAACCTATCACTTGGCCTTCCTAAATAAGCATACCATTCGTTAGGAGAAATATGCATTACTCCTAGTCCAGCTCTATGGTTGGATCCTCTACCCGTTAACATTCCTGCAACATTTACATAAGTTTCCAACTCTGCGTGGAATGTGTTATTAACAAAATCTTGCTGCATTCCGAATTTGATTTGGATACTCGAAGAACTTTTATCGTCATTAGGATAATCATTTTTAGCTATATCTAAAAGATTCCTTATTTTTTGATTACCTACCATTTGATTAACAATTTTTGAATTTTCGACTTTGCTAATTCCTGTTTTATCTTTCACTAGGGTGTGGAGATTAGACTTTAATTTGGATAGTTTATAATCATATTTATCGAAATTCATTGCGCTGGCACTTCCATAAAAACCAATTTCTTTTACACCTCCATTATTATTAAATAATATTTCAAAACCTGCACTTCCTTGTATTGCTTTCTTAGATGCTATGTTTAAGGCTACTGCTGCTTTAACACCTAATCCAATATTTTCATCAGGGATATAGGTTAGTCCTGAATCTAAAGAAGTTGTGTTATCTACGCTCCTTTTCATTTTATAGGAAGCTCCTCCGGCAAAACCTGATAAATTAATTGCGCCTACTCCTAAATTTAAATTTTCTATTGCAGCGTCAACCATCCAATATCGGTAACTTGTACTTCCGAAAATAGCATTGCTTGTTATAGGACCAAAACTTCCAAAGGTTGCCTGTAAAGAAGACTTAAAACCATCTCCATAAATCCTATCATTCTCCATAATTTCTAAATTTCCAGTCAATTTAAGCGCTCCCATATCTGCTTTTAATGCAATAGTCCCTACTTCGATTCCTTTAAAACTCCATTTCTGCTTTCTGTTATATTCTTCAAATTCACCTAAGATTGAAAGTCTTGTGAATCCTGAAAATTCACTCTTCTGTGTATCTCCCATTAAATTTATTCGAATACCAAAGTATAGGTTTGCTTCATCCTTATTTGTTGTTATTCCCATTTCAGAAATTGTTATAGGGAAATTCATAAATTTTCTATCTCCTATATGCTTATACCCCATATAATCAACTGCAAACAAAGGTGCCTCTGTCTGCAACTGAAGATTCTGGAAAACAATTCCCTCAAAGCTAATTTTTTCTTTATTAGAATTTTCTTTTAACTCTTTAATAACTAAATCTCCATGAAGTACTGCCTTGGGTCTAAATTCTCCTTCTTTTACTTTCAATTCTACATAACTATTGGGCTCTAAATGACCTTTGGCTTTCCATATGCTAAAATCTACAATTGTATCATTCTTAACTGAAATAAGGTATTCTTTTTGTGAAATTATTCCTACATATGATAAGCTTACTTTACTTGAATCTTTTTCTTGCTTAGAAACTGGCAATAGTATCTTTCCATTAAATTCTGCCCCTACTAATGAGTTAGCGGCTAAATTAATCCCTATATGATCTACTGAATAAGCCCAGGCTTTTTCTTTATTAGTTATACCTTCTTTGAGCGGTATAAGATTATCTGCATAAAAATCTCCTGAAACTCCGTAATTATCAATAATGAGATTATGAGAGCCAAACGCTACCCTTTTTTTATCCTTTACCGTTTGAGTAGTCATAAATTCTTTTGGCATTCTCACTTCTACAGTTTCAACATAGACACCTCTCCAAGAATTTGTACTTGGGATAAGTAAATTATTGTTATAGTAGTAATCTGGAAATTTAACTGAAGGACTATTTCTAACATCACTTAAATCTAAAACGGCTCTATTCACATAGAATTGAAAATTTCCATCATAATTATATTTATTTCTTTTTTCTTTCAATACGAAAGGTTGAATACTTACTTCCAATAGCATATCGTTCCAATCAGAAACAACCGTTTGAAATTCTCCTTTTACCCTATTAGGTACAGATTTTTTATAGGTTCCTAATTCATTAGTTTGTGATATTGTAATTTCTTTTTTATTTTCATCTACCTCACCATTAGACTCTATGGGCAAAATAAGATCTCTAGAAAATTCAACGGTTCCAGATACTCCTAATTCTTTAATACCATCACAGTTAACTGTTAAATAAGTAAGTCCTTGTATATATCCTTTTTTATAATCTAATCCACCTCTTAAATTAATTAACCATTTATTACCAGTAAAGGGTATATTAATATCTCCTAAAAGAACTAATTTAACATCTCCCATAATTCCACCATCATGTGAAATTTTAACTTTATCTGCTCCAAAAAATAGTTCATAAGGCTTACCCTTAGCATCAGTTTGAGGTAATCTAACTCTTGCAAATAAGGTTACTTCTGCATATTCCGAATATACAGTTGCATTAATAATCCCCAATGCTGCTTGCATATTACTTCCTTTATCCCCAAAAGTATACTTAATACCTACCGGCAACTCTTGTATATCCTCACTAGAAAAATTATTTATCCATGAGTCGTTTTTTTCAACTAATGAAAATGTATTTTTTGCTTCAGAATTTGAATTTAGATTTTGGGCATAAAAAAATTGAAGAAATAATAAATTAGCTATTAAATAGATAATCTTTTTTTTCATAGTGTGAATAGTTAGTTATAGTAGCCGCAAATATAATATTAAAAAATAAATTCAATAATATTAATAATAATGTTTATCATAGAACATTTACATTTAATATAATTTAATATGATCTAATCAATTAACTAAATAAAATTATAAAATTATTATATATTTAAATATAAAATATCATCTTTAATTTGTAATTATTTAAATTTATATAAATAATGCCACCTTATTATTTTTTGTTGATAGGAATTTATTATTTAAATAAAAAGTTTATAAATTATCTCAAATAATGAATAATCGATATGTAATTGAATCAACTTAATTTTCTATTTTAGCGACTGAATAATGAATTCACATTAAAGCAGATGAAACCAATTTTTTATACTCTCCCATTTCTTAAATTGTGCCTATGTACTTAAAGCTAAAAAGACAGTGCTACATCAATTCTTACAATATTTTCCTTAAATACAGTTTTTGGAACTTATAATTTTATTTTGACAATGATAGTTATGCCAATAACTTTTTTGTTTTTGGGTATTTTTTTAGTTTTACTAGTGTATATTAGGTTTAACATTTTTTTTTGTTTAATGAGTTTTCATTAAGCTCATCTTTTGAGGGATTTTAAATTTGTCAGGTTTTTTCATTCTCTTTCTAGTAAGTTTAGCGAATCCGGATTTAGTGATTTTTTTTAGCGTTTATGGGGATTTCTTTGGGATAAGGTGTTTTTTTAATTTTTTCTAATCCCATTTGTGATATGGCGTTATTATGGTATTTTTTAAACTGTATTTATCTTTGTTCTAGTATAGAGCTATATCGTTTGTTTGGTATAAATTTTATACATGGGTTTCCGTATCGGAATAAATGTTTAAGCTTGTTTTAATAAAGGGAGATTTTAATATTAAAGTTATATAACAAATATTAATAATAATCCCCTTAGGGATGCCTAAGGGGATAAATTTTTTACCTTTAATTACTTTAAATTGTTTTCACATAAGTCTGATACTTATATAATCTACTGATTTTAGTAACTTCAATGATAAATAAACTTAAGTAAAACTATGATTGCAGAGAGGAAGGGACTGCATTGATGAAATACTATACAATATGATAAAATTTAATCCTATACATAAATCTCATAAATAGTTAATTATCAATTTATTTATAATTAATCATGCTTATTTAAGCTATTCTGAATAACTACTTAGATTGCATAATTGTTGTGCAAATGTTGTGCAGATTTTCCTTGCTCAATATATCTGAATTTTATATATTTATATACTTAAAAATCACTCAATATTTTTTATGGTTAAAGTAAAATTCCTTTTAAGGAATCCAAAAGCAGGGCGAGAATTACCTATTCATATCAGGCTTACTGATGGTAGGAAAGTAGATATTTGGGGAAAGACTAAAGAATCCACAACTCAAGATAATTGGGATGCAAATACTGGTTTTTTATTGGAAGAAATAAAAGATGATAGAGGTAGAATTAAAAGAAGTGCAGAAGTCAAAAATCAAATAATTAAAAATAAAGAAGTAAATAGAAGATTATTAGAATTAAAAAATTTGATTGAGGATAGTTATAAATCGAATAAGACAGAAAAAATTAATAGTGATTGGTTAAAAAATATAATAAATCCTAAAATTGAGCTCAATCCTACTAATGATATACCTAATGAATTAGTTAAATATATAGATTACTATGTAAAACAAAAAGGATTAGGAATTAGTAAGGCACTTACTACTAAATCGAATGCAGTTAAAAAAATATTAGAAAGATTTAAAAAGGTTAATAAAATTTCAGAATTATTAATAGAGGATATAAATAATAACTTTAAGGTAGAATTTGAAAAATTTTGCCAAAATGAAAAATATGCTCAAAATTATACAGCCCGAAATATAAAATTCATTAAAACTATCTGTTATGATGCTGAAAGTAATGGATTGAAAGTACATTTTCAGTTAAAAAAAATAAATTCAAAAATTGAAAAATCTGAGATAATTTATCTTAATTTTAATGAATTAGAACAAATTGAGAAATATAAACAACCTCATGAATACTTAGATAATGCTAGAGATTGGCTAATAATTTCTTGTTATACAGGTCAAAGGGTTTCTGACTTCATGAATTTTAGAAAAGAAATGTTGAGAAAAGAAAAAGAAATGATTTTTATAGATTTTACTCAGCAAAAAACAGGTAAAATAATGTCTTTGGCTTTACACCCTAAAGTTTTACAGATATTGAAAAAAAGGAATGGAAACTTTCCAAGAAAAATATCAGACCAAAAATATAATGAATACATTAAACTTGTTTGTAAAAATGCAGAAATTACGGAAGAAATAAAAGGGAGTAAAGAAATAAATAAAAGAAAAGTTAAAGGAAATTACCCTAAATATGAATTAGTTACCAGTCATATTGGTAGGCGTTCTTTTGCAAGTAATTTCTTTGGAGAAATTCCAACTCCTTTAATAATGGTAGCAACAGGACATAGTACTGAAAGAATGCTCCTGAATTATATAGGAAAAACCAATACTCAACAATCCATTGCCTTGGCAGAATATTTTGAAAAATTATCATGAATTATTTTAATAATGATACAACTATACAAAATTTTTATATTAGAGACTTATTTTCTTTGGAGGAATTTATATTAGTCAATGGGAATGGAAGTTTTTTAGACAATAATATTAGAATCGAGAGACATTGCCGTATTTATCTAGGTTCTGATGATCAGGGAGATTATTATGATGAAATTCCAGTAGAAAGTTTTGATAAAGATGATGAATCTCATCAATCTTTTTTAAATTATTCTGAGTTTATTGATTATTTTAACATTTACGATTTTGAACAAAGCAATTTAGTATCTTTCTCAGAAAATGAATCTTATTTTTTTGAATATTGCTGTAATTATATAGAAAAATATACAGACAACCAACTTAAACCATTATTATTAAAAGATTTATTAACTATCCATGCTAGTTCTGTCCGATTTTTAAAAGAAACGAAAAATCCTCCTAAAATAAGAATATGGAAAAGCACCAGCTCTAAGGAATTTCGTATTGAAGAACCTCAAAAGCCTAATAAAGTTATAATAGAAGTTATAGACTTTTTATTATCAATGTATCAATGTGTTTATAAACGTTTTTCTGATAGGTATATAGATATATATCCCACTATATTTCCAACTAAAGACTTAGAAGAAACTAATATACAGATCAATCCAACAATAGAAGAAAATCAAAATCCTGAACCAAGAATTTTTACTTCCGCTAGGGCTTTTAAAATATTTGAGAGGTTGTTAGAAAAATTTAATATACTCGAAGATAAAAATATTTTAGGAACTCAAAAGAATAAACATTTTAGAGATTTTTCTTTTATCTATAGAAAAATGGTATACGATAAATATATTTATAAGGATTATTTAATGATAAATTTTTTAGGTTGGTTTTCTGAAAAATATGAAATAGAATATGAAAGACCTAAAACATTGGATGCTATAGGAGGTAAAGAAAAGAGAAATTCTATCTACAACAAAGTAATTCAATCATTTCAATAGTTGTCCTCTAAAAAAGACAGTAAAGACACTTTCTGTATGCCAGATAGGGACACTTCTCCCTTCATTTTTGCATTATAAAATTAAATTTTTTTATAATGAAAAATGAAATAAAATTTATTCAAATTACTTCAGAGGAATTGGAGAATTTGATTGATAAGGGAATTAAAAATGGATTAGAAGGTATTAAAAAAGACTTATCCGAACAAAGAGAGCAGGAAAAAATTATGACAAGAGAACAAACCGCTCAGTTATTAGACATTGACCTCTCCACTTTATGGAGATGGACTAAAAAAGGAAGAATTAAAGCCCACTCTATTGGAGATAGGGTATATTACTTTTTATCAGATATTAATAGGGCATTACTTCCTATCAATTAATATCTATTCTTTTTAGTTGGCTTCGCTGACTAAATAATCAACAATTTATTAACTCTATAGAGCATGGTAAAGTTTACCATGAGGGGCTTTGCTATGCTCTATTTTAAAACCAAAATTAAACATTAACTAATTAAGGAATAATGTCTTAGCTACTTTATATAGCCAATATTATACCTTTTTCTTAAAATTTATCTCAATTATGAGAGTAAAAACACGAAAGAATAAAACACTAAAAAACTAAAATTATGTTTCAAATAATACCAGCCATAACCAATAGGAGGATAATAAAAAAAATACCAGATTTAAAAGCCTTAGTAGACTATGTAAAATCTACAGAGAGAGAAGAATATCCCCTAATAGAACAAGCAAGAGAATCTGGTAAAGGGTCAAAAGAGTATGATCAAATAAAAAAACATCAATTACCCTGTGTAGCGATTAATTTTAACTATACTAATAACTATATCAAAGGAGATAACATAGATAACCCTACTGGATATCTATACATTGATATAGATAACTACGAAACAATAAATATTAATAAAACTTATGTATGTGCCTGTTGGAAAAGTCTATCCAATAATGGTTATCATATAATTGTAAAAGTAAAAGGATTGACTAAAGACAATTACAAAGAAGCTACTAAAATAATAGCAGAATCTTTAGATTGTCCCTATGATAGTGCAGCTATATCTATTGACAGAATAACAGTATTGCCTTATGACCCAGAAGCCTATTACAACAATAATACAGAAGTATTTGATATAAGTTACTTAAATACTACTGTAGCTCAAGAAAAGGTCAAAGAAGAAAAGAGCATAGAAAGTATTGAAAAAAAATTCCATTCTACTAATAAAGAAGAATCTTTATCTTTAGGTTATAACTATAATGGAAAAAATATCATAAATCATAAAATAAGATATGATAATCTTGAAGAAAAAAAATCTACTATAAGCATTGTATATGATGAAGAAGGAGTATGTGATTTAGGTGAAAATAAATTATCCTATATCCAAGTATTTATACCAGTTAAAGGAAAAATACCTAAAGGTAACAGAAATAGTATTCTATCAGCTATTACTCAGACTTTAATAGCTTTAAATAAAAACTCACCAAGAAATATAATAGAAAAAAAAATCTTTACAATAAATGAACAAAAGATGCAGGAACCTTTACCCGCCCAAGAAGTTAAACAAATAATAGATAAAGCCTATAAAAATAAAGACAAGTTAAAATTATCACCTAACAATTCTAAACGATTCTTTTTTGATGAATCTTTACATTTGACCAAAGAACAAAAACTATCCTTAGTAGGAATCAGAATGGGAAGATGTAGAAAAGAAGCTACCAGAGAAATGATACTGAAAGTTTTAGAAAAATGGGATGAAAAAGAATTTGGAAAAATAACCCTAATCAAAATGGAGCCTTTAGTAGGAAAGAAAAAAAGTTGCATATCTAACCATCTAAAAGAAATGGGTATTGATCTTAAAAACCCTGAAACTTATTTTAAAGCGATTTAAGGGGTGTTAAAATTTAAAAATACAGAACTGTATTACGTGAGAAAAAAAGTCTAACAGAAGGGCTGAAAAGTGATTTAAAATGAATTTTTAGAATAGAAGTATATGTGGGTGGTTTAAAAATTTGAAATTAATTTCAAATTTATTACTTTTTTATCAAAGTTCCAAATGAAATAAAAATTATTGTATATTTGGAGTAGAAAATTTTAAATAAAAGAAGCTGTTAGCTTTTTATTCTGTCAAAAGGGAAATCTGGTAAATTTCAAAAACAGCACAGAGTAAATAAGTGAAGGCTCACATCCAAATACGGGTGTGAGTTTATCTTATTTATGCTGTTAGGCTTACCAGAGCCTCCTTTTGATAAATAAGAATCTACAAACTCACATCCTTCTTTTTTCAAAAACAATAATCCCACTTTTGAGTTTGGAGTGATAAAAAATATTTTATCATGAAAAAAGTTATCTTCATCCTGTCTATTGCATTTGGAGTAATCTCCTGTGCATCAACAAAACAAACAGCTACTATTAAATTAACACCTAAACAACCAGATGTTTACACAAAGCCTATATTATCAGAATTTTTGTCTAAAAATAAAAAACCTGCTGTGATTATTCGAGTTCCAGAACAAAATTCTGTTATAGCTAACAGTAATATCATTTCCCTTTCTTCAACTTATAATACCATTGAAAAAGAATTTGTTAAAGAGGGTTATATAGTTCGAGACAGAGCTATATTCGAAAAAGTAGCCAATCAAAACCAATCTATAGATTATTCCAAATTACAATCCATTACAGGCGTTGATTTGCTAATTGAATTGGTAAGTGTTTCAGATTTTACTATCATAACTAATAAATATTATGATAAAAAAGGAAGAGAAAAAACAATGAATACTGATGCTTCCTTTACAGGCAAGAAGATAGAATTTAAGATAGTTAAATTAAAAGAAAATGAAATAGCAGGAAATTATACTTTCTTCTTCACTCCTTGTATTGGAGGATGTACTTATGCTTATTATCCACAATGGGGATTGTTTGACCAAAAATATACTATCAACAAGATGAATGTACAAGTTTTTAAGAATATGCCTTATGAGGCTGTTTTTTCTTCTGATTCTTGGGAACTATTTATCAAACAGGCTACTGATACTATGATACAACAAATGAAAAATAATTGATTATGAAAAAGATATTATTGTTTTTGCTTTTCTTATTGAGTTATTTTTCATTCTCACAAAGCAACAAAGATTTGACTATTAATAAAATCAAAACTTTTATTTCTAAAAATGGTGTTTTGCCAGGAACAGACAAACTCGCTGGAAATACCCCAGTTATTTATTTTGACAAGTCAACTAAAGAAATTAACATAGACAATTTCTCTTTTTCATTATCAGAGGTCAATATAATTTACGAGTATAAATACCAGTACGGAAATCATTCCATGACTTTTGAATGCAAATATTCTAAGTGTATTTCTGATATAAACGGGCATAAAAGTGATGGTTTTGGTATTCCTATTTCATCTAAACAAAAATGTTATGAATTAATAGGATTATTCAATCAGCTAAAATATTGACATAGTTATGAAAAAGCTCTTAGTATTATTGTTTTTAAGTATTCAGGCTGTTTTATATTCCCAAAACAGCTTTAGACTAGATTATTCAAAATTTGCTACTTATGAAGATGGAAAATGGACTTCTATCCAACAAGGAAATCACACTTTTGTATTTAACTCTGACAGCAACAGCGATATTAAATGGTATAATTCTGTTGGAGTCAAAGCCTCTTATCGAAGAATTTCAGGAACTAGTACCAGTTCTATTGATGGATATACCTATCAGATAACAAAGTTTATAGATAGTGCAGGAAATGAAGCTTATATTCAATTATTTGATAATGTGGGATGGCTGGTTTTAATCTATCCATCATCGGAATTTAAAATACAGTTTTATCCATGAAATTAAAAGAATCTCCCAAGACCAAGGTATCCTTAAAACCCCTATTTTTAAAATATTAAGCCCATGAAAAAACCAATCAAAACCCAACAATAAACCTTATACGAAAAATTAAAAAAAAAATAATAATTATTTAATATCCCTTCCCAAAAAAAATCCCCTAAACTTTATTTTATATTATTTTTTATCGT
>NZ_SELG01000024.1 GCF_007845635.1 Apibacter muscae
TCTTCTGTGCTGATGAGTGTTTTTTGGTTGGTTTCTATTCGGTATAAGCGGTTGATTTTGGTTAGGTTGTGGATTAATGGATAGACTATTTCTTTTTTGTGGATTTCTATTTGTTCTAATAGGCTTTGGTAATAGGGGTCTTCGATTTGGGTTTTTATATTTTCTGTGATTTGTTCTAATAGATGGTTTAATTGTTTGATTAATAGGGTTTTTTTATAGGTAATTCGGATTTCTTGGGCTTGCATCGGTGGTCTTTTAGGTTAGGTTATTATGAAACAAGAAACAATCTTTTTATTTTTAATTCTAATTTTTTGTTTTACAGTTATTTACAGTTATTTTTATTGTTCCTGTATTGTTCCATATTGTTTCTGTTATTTTTTATAAGTCTTTTATTTGGTTTTGTAGTTGTTCTTTGATTTGCTTTCTTAGTTTTTCAAAGTTGTCCCAATAGTCGATTTGATAGGTGATTTTTCTTAGGTTTTGTTTGTTTCTTGCCGTTAAATATTCTAATTCTAATAAGTGGGTGATATATCGACTGCATTGGGCTTTACTTAAATTAAAGGCTTGGCGGATTTCTCTCTGGGTAAATTCTTTATCCTTTGTTTTTAAATGGTTTTTTAAGCGTTCAAAGAATTGTCTTAAACTTCCGTCTAATTCGTCTATTTTTAGGATTATGCTTTCAAAGAGTACTTCGGTGGCTTGTTGTAGGTCTTCTTTTTCGGTTATGATTTTTCCTTGGTTTATTTTTCTGTTTTTTTGGTTTAGGTAAGTTACCTGATTAATAATGCTTTGATACATTTGGTTGAGTCTTCGTATTTTGTGGACTTCTTGGGGGAGTTGTAGCCTAGTGGCATAGGGGTTGATGACTTCTAGGTTCTGCAGGCTTCTTACATATTCTTGTAGGTGTTTTCGGGCTTTGTTTTCTGTTTCTTTTCTTATTTCTCCTGCGTATTTTTTATTTTGGTAGGCTATGATTTTTTGGCTTTGTTCTATGGATTCGTCTACGGCTAAAACAAAGGATCTGCTCATGTTGTCTTCGTAGATTTCGCCTTTGGTGGTGGCGGATAAACTGCTAAAGATACCGCGTACTTTTTTTTGGGTGCTTTTGATGTTGCCTTTTTTGTCTTTGATGCTTACGCTACTGCTTAGTTTTTGACTGCTGATGAGTTCTCGTAAGCTATATAGGGCTTCTTCTTTTAAGCCGTCGAGGTCTTCGATCACCATGCTTTTACCTACTAGATCCCATTCGCCCCAGTTGTATAAACTGCTTTCGGTGATTCGGGTGAATCTGAGTACGTCTTCGGGGGGCATGAGGTCGGCGATTTTACTGATTAGATGGGTCTTTCCGCTTCCTGAACTGCCTTGCACGATGGCGTGTAGGGGTTTGGGGGTTTTGTATGAGCTGGCGATGATAAACAGAAGTAGTCTGGTGTTTTCTTCGCCGATGATTCCGCTTTGCTCTATTAATTGATTGATTTGGTTTAAACTTAAGTTGGGGGGGTCTTCTATTTTTTTACTTCTTTCTTCTAAATTATTGTTATTGCTTTGTTCTTCTTTCTTTGTTCTATTGTTTATTAGTTCTGTAAAGATTTCGGGAGAATGTAATTGTAAGGTTTCGTTGATGTCTTTGTTGGGGAGTTCTAGGGTGGTGAGTTGTAATTGTGGATTTAGCTCTTGGATTTGCTTGGCTAATTTCTCTGTGGCTTGTTTTCCTGCTCTATCATTGTCAAAGATTATTATTATTTCTTCTAACTGCTTTAATTCTTGGATTGCTTGTTTGTGTTCCTGGGTAAAGCCGTTAACGCCGTAACAGGCAAGCACACTATACTTTTCTCTTATCTTTTCTATTTGTAATAGACTGGCGCTATCGATGATGCTTTCGGTTAAAATTAGGTTTTTTGTTTCTTTTGGGGGATATCCGGGATATAAGCCCGATCTGTTTTTTAAATAATAGTGATTCTTGTCTTTGATGCTTCTCCCGTAAAAACTTACAATCTTGTTGTGGTGGTCTTTTAAGGGAAAAACGATACAATTCATTATCCCTTTATAGGTTCTTCCGTTGTAGCCGATTTCTAGTTGTTCGGGGGTTAGATTTCTTGATAATGTATATTCATTTGCTTTTTTACTTTGTCTTAAATTTTGCTTCATTTTATAGAAGATTTCTTCTAATCGGTCCATGGGGAGTTCTTGATATTCTTTATAACTGCTTTTAGTGGCTAATCCTATCCACTGAGAGGCTTTTGCAATAGCTTGTGCTTTGCTTATTTGTTCTTTGTACATAATAAAATCTATGACATCAATGACTTTATTGGATTGGGGGCAGTTTCCGCTGTAACATCTGACGGTGTTGGAATCGTAAAAGACCTGCATGCTGGGGGTTTGGTCTTCGTGAAAGGGACATCGGCACATCTGGTTTTTGACTGGTATTTGATAGTGCTCTAATACTTCTTGAATGCTTAATTTTTGTTTGATTTCTGGGATACTCATAACTAGGGTTTTTTATTGAGCAAGTTTTTTTAAAAATATTTTTTACAACTATTTAGGTGCAAATATAACACTTCTGTAATTTAATGCAAAGCATTTTAGATTTCTATATAACAGATTAGGTTTGTATTTTTGTTATTTCAATTCAGATAGTGTGTAAATACAACAATTATGGGGTTAGGTAATAGAATTATATCTTTAAGGAAAGTTCAAAAGCTTTCTCAGGGTGATCTTGCGAGTAAGATTGGGGTGCATCAAAATGTATTGGGAAGATATGAAAGGGGCGAAGCTAAGCCTTCTATTGAAATGGCTTCTAAAATAGCAGATTGTTTGGGCGTTTCTATTGATTATCTGGTGGGTAAAATTGATGTTGAGATTGATAAGGTTATCTTAGATAAGATTATTGCTATTCAAAAATTGCCTGAGGAGGATAAATCGCATATCATGTATTCTCTGGATGGGTTGATTCAACATGCTAAAAATAGATTGGCTTATAAATAAAAATAAAACCGATTCATCTTTGAATCGGTTTTATTTTTTATCTATTTTTGTATTTCCAAACTTCACATTATGATTTTTAAAATACTTTGCCCGTACGGTATGGTGGCAGAAACAGAAATGTCTGCAACGCTTGTGAAGGCGTGGAACATCTTAGCCTGCGGGCTTTTTTTTCCAAACTTCACTTTTTATGAAAAACACTGATTTTTCCAATCTAAACAACAATTTAAACCCTGAAAGCCTTAAAGTGTTTTTAACTGCCTTGGATAATTTCTCTTTTATCGAAGATTACCAGCAGTTGGGTTTTTCTATTCAGGCGCTTATTAAAGCTCTGAAAGTGGCTATTTTAGATCCTGGGAATTCTTTAAACAGGGACGAGTTTTTTTTGCTTTTGTCCTTACTCTTAGAGCTGATCCCTAAAAGCGAATGGGAACTCTTAGACAAGCTAAATAAGAATTAATTAAAACAAAACACCAACCATAAAGGTTGGTGTTTTTATTATATTTGTATTTAATGAAAGAAAGAGAAATAAGAGCGGTTTTTGATGAAGAAACAATAACCGTATATCAAGCATATAGAAAGGAAATTGCTTTACCTGCTGTAAAAGCTCAAACTTTTGTTTCTCCTTTTAAAATTGAAAGGATGACTTGGATTAAACCTTCTTTTTTATGGATGATGTACAGATCGGGTTGGGCTAAAAAAGTGGGACAAGAGCATATTTTGGCTATTAAAATAAAGCGTGAGGGTTTTGAATGGGCTTTGAAAAATGCGTGTTTATCTACTTTTAAGGAGCATATTTATAAAACTCATGAAAATTGGAAAGAAAAATTAAACAACACGCCTGTTCGTATTCAGTGGGATCCTGAAAAAGATTTATTATTAAATAAATTACAATATAAATCTATACAAATAGGTTTGAAAGAAGAAGCTGTCAAAAAATTCGTAAACGATTGGATTGTTGAAATTAAAGATATTACAGATTTTTCTAAAGACATTCATCATCTTATTTTAAATGATGAATTAGAAAAAGCAAAGGATAAACTTCCTAAAGAGGAAATCTATCCTTTACCTGATAATATTAAAATGATTATTAATGCTGATTAGAATTAATAAACTCAGCTATCTTCTTTAAATAATCTATACCGTCTTTAACCCAGAATTTTAAGGATTCTGGAATATTTTCAAAATATTTATCCTCATGAAATTTCCAACCATCAGGTAAGTATAGCTTATAATCAATAGTTTCTGATAAACCTTCTTGATAAAATATTTGATTATCAAAATCTATAAATAATTGTGGTAGTAATTCTGAGAAATCCCACCAATCTTTAGATATTTCAAATCTTAAATAAAACTCATCAGATAATTCTTGCTGAGTTATTTCATCTCCTTCTTTCTGTAAACACTTAATAAATTTAGAACTATTTTCTTTGTTCAGAATACCTATATTAAATCTCTCTTCATGACCTTCAGGTAAATCATACCCAGCATTTTTAAAATCATTAATCCATTTAATCCTATCTAATACCCAATATTCTTTATCTGACACAAACCATGAGTAATTTTCATTAACTTTAGTTAAAGTAACGATTTTTCCATTTTGCTCTATAATATCTAATTTTCCTAACATTTCTTTATTTTTATGTGGGACATTTAACACGCGGAGTAGATTGTGGATCCTTCACTTTTCCAGAACCTGAAATAGCATTTTCTTCTAACCACTTTGCCCAAATAGGTGGTAGTTCAAATTTTTTGGCTCCTGGTTGATTTGGATCTACTCTTTTAGGAGCCATACCTCCTTGATTTAATGGATTTTTAGTTGAATTAGCTTGTGGTATAGAATAGTCTTCAATCATATCTCCCATCCATTTAGGTACTTCAAAAGAATATACTTTAGCATCTCCTCCTCGTTTAGCCGCAAAATATTCAGCATGAGCAAGATCTGTAGATGACCCCATACTAATATTTAATGTTTCATTACTTATTTTAATTTTCCCCGAAGAATCAATTTTTATTATATCTTTACTTCTATTTCCTGAAGGAAAAGGTTCACCTCCTTGCACCCTAAATACTGTTACAGTTTCTTCTGGCATCAACCCAAATAAGTCGACCATCGTATTAGAATCATCTACATACGCATACATATTAGGGTTGTTCCCTGCCAGTCCGATGGGGTCTTTGGAGATGTATTGTCCAGTTTCGGGATTGTAGTAACGGAAACGATTGTAATACAATCCTGTTTCTACGTCCTCGTACTGTCCGGCTTGCCTAAATGGAATCAGTGTTGGGCTGCCTTTCAGCTCTTTAAATCCTCCGTACAGGTTATACTCTGCTTCCCAAACCAATTTACCAAATCGATCGTAGGCTTGTACCGGTCTTCCTAAATAGTCGGAGACCAAGCTGTATTTTTCCTCTCCTACTATTTTCGCACAAGGGGTAAAACTTCCTCTTTCATAAACCCAAGTGGTAACCTCGGTTACGGGTTCTTCGCGGTTGTATTTTACTTCTCCTTCGGCATCCGTAATCAACCTTGGGCGATCTTCAAGGGGGTAGTCCCACTCATGTAAAAGAACATTTCCATCCCAAAGATAGCGATAAATTTTATTTCCTACAATTTTAGCTGTTCTTCTGCCCAGGGCGTCGTATTCAAAGGAAAGGGTACTGCCGTCGGGCTTGATTACTTTTTGCAACATTCCGTTGGAATACCATAGGTATTCCCAGTCGCCGGACTCCCACTTCAATTTTTGTTCTTTTTTTTCTTCCCAGGCTTGTTGCCTACGGTTGCGGATTTTGTCGTACTCTCGCATTTCTCTACGGCTGTACTTCCGTATTTCGGCTTTTTGGTCAAAAATATTGTCGTAAACTTCACCGTCCGGCAGTAAAAAGCTAGTTGAAAAATCAGAGCCTGAGGAAGCCTCTACTTCGCTCCCTCTGGGGGTACGGGTTTTAAACCTTAAGTTTCCGTATTCGTCGTAGTGGTACCACCATTCTGTATCTTTTCTTAATTTACCTCCGGCGTCGTACACTCGGTCTTTTCTATGGGTAGAGTTGTACAAATTCCCTACCTCGTCGGGGTTTTTGTATTCGGTCGTTCCGTCGGAATGATGGGCTTGAGCTAAACTTCCGAAGGCATCGTAATCGTACCGTATGTTTGCACCGGTCAAACGGTTGAGGGTTTCCACCAATTTAAAATTCTCTTTCCAGCGGTAGGCGGTGTCTAGGGTTTTACCGGCATCGGAAGTAACGGTTTGGGCTAAAGGTCTTCCCAAGTCGTCGTATTGCATTTGCTGGTTCACTCCCCCGCTCATGCTTCTTTGTACTTTTCTACGGTCCGGGTCTACTTGCAAACTCAAGTGCCAATACGGATTCCTTGGGTTTTGCACCGTAATGGGGGTTTGGGCTTTTAGCTCTTCCAACCTGCCTTCGGCGGTGTAGCGGTACTCTATTTCTGCGCCTAGAGAACTTTTTAGCTTTTGCAACTGCCCCCGCTCGTCGTAGAGATAGTCCAACCAATGTTCGCCCTGCCTTTCTTGGGTCACTTGTCCGAAAGGATTACGAATAAACTCTACTTCACTCATTAGGTTTTGGGCTTTTACCAATCGTCCCAAAGGGTCGTATTCAAAAGATTCCCAATAACCGGTGTTGTAGCGGTTGTAGGTCAATCGTCCGGCGCCGTCGTACTGGTGGTAAATTTCTTTCCCTCCGGGAGCTAAGGTTTTTACGATTTCCCCGTCTAAATTGCGGATGTATTCTTGGGTTTGCCCATCAAAATCTCGCTCTTTGATAATTTGGTCGTTCCGGTTTCTGGTAAAGGTGTAAAACTCGTTTTTCTCGTTGGTGATGCGGAACAATTGCTCGTAAGCGTTGTAGTCGTATACCAAGGTAGAGAGGGCTTCCATGGTTTTAGCACTGCGTCTGGATTGTTTTTTTAGGCTTCCCATGGGGGTATATTCCATAAACCACTCTTCACTGCCGTTGCTTACGTGCACGGGCAAGTCATAAGCGTCGTACTTGATGCGTAGTTTTTTTTGCCCCGGCGTTTGAAATTCGCTTACTCGCCCCAAGTGGTCTCGTCGCCAATAAGTAGGCGCTTCATTTTCTCGGTTTTGGGAAATCAATCGCCCGTACTTGTCGTATTGAAACTCTTGCACAGCCCCGCGGTTGTTGGTGGCTTTCACCATTTGCCCGAAGGCGTTGTATTCCCAATAGGTTTCCAGCCCTTGGCTGTCTTTGGAGGCATAAGGTTGTTTTTCTTGCTCGTGGTAAAGATATTCCACCGTGGACTCGTCCAACCGTTGCCAGTTCGTTAAACGCCCTAGGGTGTCGTACTGCCAACTTTCTGATTTTCCGGTAGGTTCTTTACGGTAAACCAAGCGGTTGAATTCGTCGTACATATACTGAATTTCTTCCCCATCGGGGGCTTGTACCGCCTTTCTGTTTCCACGCTCGTCGTATTGGTAACCGGTAATTTTCCCTTCGGGACTGGAAACCATGGTTAGTTCATGGTGAGGCGTATAGTCGTACCAAGTTTCTCCGCCTTCGGCGTCTACTTGTTTATACACGAGAAAATCCTCGTCGTAGTAGTAACGTTCTATCTTACCTTCTTTTTGGGTATACCGCACTTCGTTGAAACCTTCTTCCGGGAAATAGAAGATTTTTCCTTCCTGTAACTGGTTTTTTCCGGTGGTGTAAATGACACGCCCTTGGGAATCGTACCGCCAAAGGTATTCCATTCCGTTTCGGTTTACCCGGCGCACAACTCGGTCGTCATTATCGTAATAAAAATCTATGCTTTTGCCTTGGGCATCAAACACTCGGGTTAGGTTTCCGCGCTCGTCGTATTCGTAACTCACCAATAAATCTTCTTGGTTTTGATAAACCATATGGACAAAGGCTATTTTTGTTCCGTCGGGCGTCGCTGAAAATTTCAAGGTTCTATAGGCCTGATCGCGGATGTAAGTGAGTATTTCTCCTCTGGAATTGTAATGGAAGTTTAAAACCCCTCCTTGGGCGCTTTCCAATGTTTTTACACGGTAGATTTTCCCGAATTCTTTATGTGGAAAGGCTTGGTAGGTATACACATCCTCCCCAATTTTGATTACCCAAGTGTTTACATCGGGACGTTTTTGCCAAATTTTCCAAGTTCTGTCATATTCAAACTCTCCTTCCAAAGCAGGACAAGGAAGGGGTACCACTTGGTTTTCCAACGGGTGTTTAAAAGCAACCACTCCGTCGGCTTCTTGGGGAACTAAAAATAAATCGTAGGAATTGGAAACCCCACGCCCTAGCATTCCTAGGTAAGGGTTGTCGCTCTCCCATACATTTTTCCATTGCAAAGTGTGCGATCCTAAAATTTCAAAATCTTCCCACTCAAAGCTCATGGCTCCGGTTACAAAATTCACCGGCTCTAGCCCTAGCTTACACAAAGCTTTTGAAATAGGGTTGTCTTTTCCAAATTTACTCGCTAGGAAATGGTTTAGTTTAGTAAACCCTGCACCTACTCCTTTGGAAATTCCTTTCATTAGTAAAACCGTGGCGGCACGCATTAATATGTCCGATAGGGAATATTTATGCGGAACAAAGGGACCGCCAATCAACACCGGATTTCCGGTGTTGAACTGTATATACAGGGTGGAAATATGGTTGTACAAAGCCGCCCAAGCGGGTGGGAAATATTGGTGCCCCAGCCCCATTCCCCAGCAGGTTAGCACTTGCTGGGGTTTATCCCCGCTCATTTCCGAACCTTGTACAATTACGGTTTCAGATCCTACGTAGACCTCGCCGTCGTGCGGGGCTTCCATTTCTCCCAAAGCTATTTTATACACCGGAAGGGAGCCTGTAATGTGTACCAAGGGAGATTTTATAGGATTTTTCATCATCTTTTTGGGTGGGGAAGGGATTCCCAACCCCATCACCGAGGTGGTGGTGGTGGCTTTGTGCCTTCCGTGTACATATACACTGCTCCCCAACGGTATACTTTGCGGAGGATTGCTCATAAACATCCCCAAAGCTCCTTGCACTGCCGATGGTATGGATATGTCGCCCGGAAGATAATCCATAGGGTCAAAAATAATCCCTACAAACGGGTGAGGCAAAGGTATAGGAATCGTCCGAAAGGACGGTGGGGGCGGTATTTGCGTATAGTGTACATCTAAAGCAACTACTACATCAAAATGTTTGGAGGCATGTTGCGAGGCATTTCCGCTCCAGGTATATTCTTTTTTATTGAGTTGAGGGATTGTGGTTAATGTGTGGGCTTCTTCTTCTTGCGAAGAGGCTGCCGCTGAGGAATCTGCAGAGTTCTGAGATGCCTCCGCTCCGGCTTGGGTTTCTGTAGACGAAGAGGCAGAAGATTTCCCCATAGCTGCATCGAATTTTTCTGCCTTCACCGGTTTTAATTTATAAGATTTATGATCTTTCATAAGGTTTAGTCTTAGTTCGTAGGTTGGGGTTCTGGATCATTCACTTTTTCCTGCCAGTTTTCTCCCACCAGTTGTTTCATTTTTTGATCTAGTTTCTTTCCCTTCTCGGAGGATTTGCCGTACTTCTTTAGTAATTGGCGCATGGTGTAAGGAAAGGTACTTGCCTTTCTTTCCTGTAAAGGCAACTGCGCACCTATTTCTAAACATTTTTCGTAATGCGCCAAGGCTTGGGAAGAGTTAAACATTCCGTCTTTGAATTGCCCCAGCATTCGGTGGCTTTCCAATTGTATAAAATAATCTTCTATTTTCTCTCCGATCGTCAAGGCTTTTTCCAACTCTTGAATGGCTGCGGTGGTTTCCGATTGGGAAAGCAAAAACCCGGCATAGTGAAAATGTATTTGCGCAGCAAAAAGCGTATCTTTTTCTACGGTTTGGAAAAGTTTTTCAAACTCTGCCTTGGCATTCTTTTTATCTTCCAATGCTGTGAAAACCGTGGCACGTATAAAACGGGCGGTAGCTTCCGATTCTTGGGAACCGTCTTTTTTAGCAATAAACAATGCCCGGTCTAGCGAATGCAGGGCAGGCTCGTATTTACCTTCTCCCAGCAAGGTATAAGCATTCAGGATTTGTTGTTGGAAATTCATTTCCGGATTTCCCTTTTCTCTTTGGGTTTGTTGTGCCGCATTTTGCATAAGCTTGCCCCCGTCTATATTCAAAACCACTTCGTGTGTGTTCGGTGGTAGGTTTTTGAAGGTACGTAGGTGCTTATATTCTTTGATCACTAGTTTTATGTCTTTTTTCTTCCGATTGATACGGCACCATTCCCCGATCCATTCCTCCCACTCTTGGGCATTGTCTTCCTTTAGGTTGGGCGGTTGCAGGAGTAAAAAAATCTTCCTTCCTTCCATTTCCGGATAGGTATGGTAGTAAGATTCTAAGGTTTGCAACAGCTGGTAGGCATCGGTTTTATACTTCCCCTCCGGAAA
Source organism: Apibacter muscae (assembly GCF_007845635.1). Lineage (GTDB taxonomy): Bacteria > Bacteroidota > Bacteroidia > Flavobacteriales > Weeksellaceae > Apibacter > Apibacter muscae. The sequence goes on from NZ_SELG01000024.1 coordinate 10,391, forward strand.
CTGAACTTCTTGCCATTCGCGCAAGTTTTCCACCCGGGTTTGCAAACCTGCTTGGTGCAACTCGTGCCAACGTTCAACCATAAAGGTTCCGTATTGGTTTTTCCCTTCAAAAGGATGGTACAGGATTAAAAATAAGTCCTTGGTTTTTGCCTGATCGGAACTTTGAGACTTGAAATACCCTTCCAACAAGCGTAGTTCATGCTTTTCTCCCAAACAAACATAAAGCGGACTTTGGGGTGAATTTTTAATTTCCCGGTACCATTGTTTGTCTAATTTTAAGACTTCCAATTGTACTGAATTCATCCCCTAAGTTTAATTAATTTTTACTTTGCCTCCTACAATAGTCGTTTCTTCTTTTGATCCTACGGTTACTTTACCCGGACTGTTGATGCTTACTTCAGTAGTACCCGTTTGTATTAAATTTTGGGTGCATATATTGACTTCATCTGCTTTTATTCCCATACCGGAATTTATGTTTTCTCCGGCTCCTACTCCAAAATTTACGGTTGTTGAACCTAAAATACCAATGTCTTTTCCATTGATTAAGATAGTACCGTCTTTTAACATATCAATTCTAGATTCTCCGCACACCAATGTTATATGTTCTTTGGAACTGATTACGGAGTTTCCGGCTCCATCAAAATTCATGACGGTTCCTCCTTGGTCAGACAAGGTCATGTCTCCTACTTGGTCGTTAAACGTAATATGCGAGCCACTGGCGGTTTGCAAGCCTTTTTTGTAATTGCCTGCCCCTCCGTGTCCGGACTTTCCTTTGCCGTTGAACATGGCGCCTAGGCTTACGGGCTTTTCTGCATTCCCGCTTTCAAAAGCGACAATTACCTCTTCTCCAATCTCAGGAATTACGTGCATTCCTTTTCCGTTACCGGCATATGGGGTGATGGAACGGATCCATGGGCTTTGCCCCCCTGTTGGTTTTTGCCAAGGGAATTGCACCCGTATACGGCTCATGCCTTGAGGGTCGTTGTTATCCGTAACAATGGCTGATTGTTCTTCGCATAATGGTATTGCATCTTCATCCATATAAGGAGGTACTTCATTGTCCATTGGAATGGCTACCACTTCGTTGATATAACCTTCGGTAATGTCATGAAAGTGTTTAATTTCTATAATTTTGTAGGATTCCAAAGGCACTTCTCCATTTTTAAAGATTTTATGCCCCGGCATCCAAGCCTTTAGTTTAATAATATCTCCCAAACGTACGTTGGGGTTGTTGGTTTTGGCTTCCATAAAAAAAACATTCTGCCTTTTTAGCTTCTGTCTTTTTACGGCGTCTTTGAGTTCCGGTCTTCCTCCTTCTAACAAACTATGATTGTATAATGAGGTAGGTACTTTGGAATAAATATCTTCCGAGGCTTTTATGGCGTGCTGTTGAAATGGGTTTACCAAACGGTGAGTGATTGGTACACTGTCTGAATCTACCATATGGGGTTCGGCTTGACTGGCATCGTAAGCCATATAATTAAATTTTTGTGGAACCAATTGCATGCGTAGTTTGCAATCGTACACGTCTTGTTCTTCTACCATTTCTACGGTTTTTCCTCCATAACCGCCAAATACGATTTGTTGTCCGTTGTAGCCCAACCATTCTCCGTAACGGGTGGCTAATCGTTTCACAAAATCCCAGTCGGATTCTCTGTACTGTACGGTATACAACAATTTCTCTTTCATAATCGGGCGTATGTCCCATTGTACTAAATCTTGAGGATATTCTGCCGTAGCATTTTTTATAATGCCTGCCAAATCTAAATTTTCAAAGCTTTGGGAATCTAACCCATTTTCCAATAAAATGGTGGGCGCTTTACCGGTAAAGATCAATCGGGATTCTCCATTTTCTCGTTCATTGGTGATATCAGTAATAATTCCGGTAAATATAAAGGCCGGTGCCCCAAATTGTATCATTTGTATGGTGGTTCTTTTCCCTAAATAATTTCGAGCTTTTTCCATGGGGTAGGCTTTAGGGCCGTCAATCGCTTCCGCCGAACACTTGATGGTAAAGGTGTCGTGTTCCGCTGCTTTTTGTTGAATTTCAACCACAAAATGACTATCGGCAAGTACTCGTTCTCCACCAATGGTAATTTTACTGTAAACAATATGAGAGTTGGCGAGGTTGGTTTCGGGGTCTCCGCCATACGTGGCAATAAGTGAATTGAGTCCTTTATACTCGGCGTACTGCTCCGGGGTAATCAGTCCATTGGGCAAACTGGTTATATCCCCGGGAATGATTTTTTTTATTTCTTGGGCTTGATTGGCGATATTTTTTGCTGTATCTACGGCTTTTTGGGCTTTATCTACAGCTTCTTGCACAGGGGCGGTAAGATCGGATATTTTATCCGCAAGTTGATCTTCTAAATTGGATAATTTGTCGGTAAGTCCGCTTAAATCTGCAGCGTTTTCAACAATTTTACCTGTGGATAATGAAGAAGAAGCTTTTCCTGCTCCTTTTCCTAAATTAGGATCTATGATTGACATATAATTAAGTTTAAAAATAATTAAGTTTGAAATGCTTATGATGCTATAAAATTAAACATTTTAATTAGATAAAAAAATATTTTTTTTATTTGAATATATAAATCTATGATAATCAATGTATATTAAAATAAACCTCTGGTTTATCTTAATTTTTAGTTATAATTTCTTTAACGGAAGTTTTCTAAGGAATTGTATATAGGTTTTAGTAATTACTGTATTTTCCAAATGGACATAAAAAAAAGACTTCTGTAAACAGAAGTCTTTTTTTATATATTTTTTTAAATGTTTATGAATTAAATATGTGAGCTATTTGAGACGTGTAGCTTACAACCAAATTTAACAAAGGTTGAGGAAATATTCCGAGTACGAAAACTAAAACCGCTAATATTCCTAAGCCCAATTGATCGGCACATGAAATGTCTTTTTGGTTCGATAAAAATTCTTTATTTCCTTGTCCAAACATTGCCATCCCATACATTTTGGTTACATACACTGCTCCTAAAATAAGGGTTAGTCCTGCAAATATTGTTGCCCAAGTAGACAAAGTAAACACGGCTTTTAGCAATAGAAATTCACCAATGAATGCATTGGTGAGTGGTAAGCCCATGGATCCTAATGATACAATCATAAACAATACTGCAAAAATAGGAGCTTTGGAAGCCAATCCTCCCATTTGTGACAAATCTCTGGTTCCAAATCTTCGTATTAGAAGATCAGCGGCATAAAACAATCCTACCACATTTATTCCGTGTGCCAACATTTGAAACGAAGCTCCTTCAAAACCTGTGACGCTTGTTCCGCATTGAGCAGTTACTATGGAACTAGCCAAAATTCCTGCTGCAATTAAACCTACGTGCGCCATAGAGGAAAAGGCTATTAATCGTTTTATATCTTTTTGCACCACAGCAATTAAGGATGCATAAACAATTCCTACGATGGATAAAACCAAGGCAATAGAACCTGAAATTCCGCCAAGCGCGTAGGGAGTTAAAGGAACTAACAAAACCAACATACCGAATACCCCCATTTTCAACATAATTCCCGATAAAAGCATGGATCCTTGGGTAGGTGCCATCGTATAAGTATCGGCTTGCCAAGTATGAAATGGAAAAATCGGTAACTTTATGGCAAAGGCTATAAAAAACATCCAAAATAAGTAGATTTGTGCCTTAGGATCTATTTCTGCTGCATATAAATCTTTAAAGTCAAAAGAGCCGGCTTGTGTGTAGGCATAAATTAGAGCTACCAGCATAAATAATGACCCGAAGAAAGTATATATAAAAAATTTTAGATTTATTCTTGTTTTATTTTCACCCGTTCCATAGATTCCACAAATAAACCAAATAGGAATTAGGGTTAATTCCCAAAATATATAAAACATAAGACCATCCAACGCTAAAAATAAGCCTATTAACCCAAATTGCATAAGTAGAATTAGTGCATAAAATTGGTTAGGTCTGGAATCTTTAAAACTGGAAAATATAATTATGGGAATTAGTGCATTGGTTAGAAACAACATTAAAAGTGATAAACCTCCGATTCCGAAATGAAAGGCTGAGCGAATGGGAGAAAAATATAATTTCTGTCCAATTTCAAAAGTTGAGGTATGTTCTACCGAAAATTGCATGCCAACCCCAAGGGCTAAAAATAAGCTTATGAGCGAAAAGCCAAGGGCTATAAATTTAGAATGGTTGGATTTTACGATAAACAAAAGTAAAGATCCAAGGAGGGGTAATAGTAATAGGAGTATGGTTAACATTATCTTTTCTTTGGTTTAAAAATTAATGACTTATAAATCTTAGGGCTAATAGTATTACTGCAATGGCTAATGACATCGCTAAAACATAGAATTCTGCATTCCCGTTTTGAACTGATTTAAGCCATTGCCCTATACACTGTATAATTTTAGTAATTCCTACCACTGTCCCATTAATTATATATTTATCGACTATATTTTTTAGAAAATTTGACAAATGAAGGACCGGATTTACCACTATTTCATTGTACAATTCATTTACATAAGCGGCTCGTGCAGAAGCTTTTTCCCATCCTGTCAGGTTTTCAACCATTTGGGGGTGTGCTTTTTTAACTACATAGCACCTGTAAGTGAATACTGCTACTAAAACTATCACAGAAAGTGTAAGAATTAATAAAATCATTTCTACTACAAAAGTGGGTTCTTCATGAGGAATATTTCCTATATATATAGGGCTTAACCAATGTGCAAATTTATGTGAAATAGCTTTTCCTAAATAATGAGGTAAATTCAATACACCTCCAAATATTGTTAAAATTGCTAAAACTATCAAAGGAATTGTCATGACTTTAGGGCTTTCATGAAGATGAGATTTTTGCTTTTCATTTCCTCTAAAATCTCCAAAGAAGGTAAGAAATAGCAAGCGAAACATATATATACAGGTTAAAGCTGCTGAAAATAGGGTTAGGCCCCAAACCCATTTATTTTTTTCCCAGATGGCAATTAGTATTTCATCTTTAGAAAACATACCTGCCAAAGGAGGAACTCCGCATATAGCTAAGGTTGCAATTAAAAAGGTAACATAGGTTACCGGTATTTTTTTTCTTAGTCCTCCCATGTACCTCATGTCTTGTTCTCCTCCCATGGCATGAATTACGCTTCCAGCTCCTAAAAACAAAAGTGCTTTAAAAAATGCGTGTGTAGTTACATGAAATAGAGCGGTGGTATAGGCGCCTGCTCCTAAAGCTATAAACATAAGTCCTAACTGCGAAACGGTTGAATATGCCAATACCTTTTTTATATCGTTTTGTCTAAGTCCTATAAATGCAGCTAATATGGAAGTTGCTAATCCTATATACATTATAAAATCTAAAGTACAAGGAACTAAAGTATAGATGGCATTGGTACGCACAATCATATAGATTCCGGCGGTTACCATGGTTGCGGCATGGATTAATGCAGAAACCGGGGTAGGCCCAGCCATTGCATCGGGCAACCAAGTGTACAATGGGATCTGCGCTGATTTCCCCATCGCTCCAATAAACAGAAATAGGGTAGCCGTTATAAGGATTGGATCATTGACAGAAAATTTGTGTGCTTGTGTAGCTATGTCCGTAAATTCTATGCTTCCCATGTAATAAGCAAGCAAGAAAATACCTATTAAGAGTCCTAAATCTCCGATACGGTTCATTACAAAGGCTTTCCTAGCCGCATATCCGTACTCTTGATTTTTATACCAGAACCCTATAAGTAGGTAAGAACAAAATCCAACTCCTTCCCAACCAATAAACAAAATAAGAAAATTGCTCCCCATTACTAATAATAGCATGGAGAATATAAATAAATTTAGATAGGAGAAGAATTTTGAAAAGCCTTCATCGTCATGCATATACCCTATGGAGTATAGATGAATTAAAGTTCCAATTCCGGTTACAATCATCATCATCACTAAGGATAGTTGATCGATTTGAAATGAAAAGTTAACTTTCAAATCATCCACGGTAAACCAGTTGAATAGTACTGCTTTTTCCATAGATTGAAAATTACAAAAAAGCACTACCGACATTAGGAAGGGTACAAATACAACCAAGGTAGCAATCGTTCCAACTATGTTTTTGGGTAATTTTTTACCTAATAGTCCATTAATGATAAAACCTACTAGTGGTAATATTGGTATTAAATATATAATTTTATCCATTTTTTAACCCTTTAATCTATTAAATAAACTTATATCTACCGAACGAGTATTTCTATACATCAAGGCAATAATCGCTAATCCTACCGCTACTTCCGCCGCTGCTACTACCATAATGAAAAATACTAAAATTTGTCCGTCTGCATCTCCTTTATAGGCAGAGAAAGCAGCCAATAATAAATTCACTGAATTTAACATTAACTCTACACATCCTAGAATTATAATTGCATTTCTCCTTACCAATACTCCTGTAACTCCTATACAAAACAATAGGGTAGCTAAGTATATAAAGTAGTCGATCGGAACGATTTTTATTAAACTGTTTACTTCCATTTTATTTTTTTTGAAACATAAAATATTCTCGGTATTTTATATTATAAATCTCTTTTCCCTAACATTACTGAACCTACTAGAGCAGCTAAGAATAATATTCCTGCAAGCTCAAAGGGTAACACATATTTACTGAACAATAATATTCCTAGATTTTTAGTTAGACCTATTTGACTGTCCGGATCTGCCGGAAAAGGAATTTTCTCAAAACCTTTGAGTGCTCCTAAAAATGCTATAAATACCAATCCTCCACAAAGGGTTGCCAGAATTCTAAAGGAATTTCCTTTTAAAGGCTCGTCTTTACGTTTTAAATTTAACATCATCAAAACATAAAGAAATAACACCATAATGGCACCTGAATAAACGATTACTTGTACAGCTCCTAAGAATTGTGCATTTAAAAGTATATACAATCCTGATATGGAAAAAAAAGTTAGGATTAGTGCGATTATGCTGTGCATAGCGTTCTTGCTAAAAACAACAAACAAGGCACTAAGTACCGCACAAGTGGATATTACATATAATAAAATTGCTTCCATACTATTTTTCTATGGTATACTTTTTAATTTGTCTTTTTGAAATATCAATTCTGTTTTCCACGGATTCTACCAAACGGTCTTTTCCATAAACAAAATCTCTTCTTTCTTGTTCCGGCAACACCAATCGGTCTGTTAGAAAAATAGCTTCTTTAGGGCATGCTTCTTCACACATCCCACAGAAAATACATCTCAACATATTTATTTCATAATTTTCGGCGTATTTTTCTTCTCTATAAAGGTTTTCTTCTCCCGGCTTTCTTTCTGCCGCAATCATAGTGATTGCTTCTGCTGGACAAGCCAACGCACATAAACCGCAAGCGGTACATCTTTCTCTTCCTTCCTCGTCTCTTTTCAATACGTGCCTACCGCGGTAAACGGGACTAAATTCTCTTTTTTTCTCCGGGTAAGCGGTAGTTACTGGTTTTTTAAAGAAGTGGCTAAAAGTTATCTTCATACCTCCTAAAATGGCAGGTAGATAAATTCTTTCTTTGAGTGACATTTCTTTATTTGAAACTACTTTTGATCTATTGGTAAGCCTTTGCATAAATTAAATTCTCTTTGTTTTTTTAAACTATTATTTAAAAACCACTACCACTGCTGTTATTAACAAATTTAGAATTGCTAAAGGAATCATAATTTGCCAACCCAATTTCATTAATTGGTCGTATCTGAATCTTGGTAAAGTCCAACGTACCCACATAAAGCAGAAAATACAAAAAATAATTTTTATTAAGAAAACTACGATACTTATAATTCCTATTGCATTAACGCCTAGAGTTCCATTTTCAGCCAATTCATTCATAAACGGAAAGCTATATCCTCCAAAGAATAGTGTACTGATTAATGCGGAACTTATAAACATATTGATATATTCTGCAAATAAAAATGTACCAAATTTCATGGAACCATATTCTGTATGATATCCACCAACTAATTCAGATTCGCACTCTGCCAAATCAAAGGGTGCTCTGTTTAATTCGGCAAATGAACAGGTAACAAATAAAATAAAGGCTAAGGGTTGGTAAAACACATTCCAAGACATTCCATTTAAGAATGTAAGTCCGTACAAATTTCCAGCTTGACCTTCTACCATCGTACGTAAATCTAAGGTACCGGTCATCATAATAATTGATAAGAGTGACAACCCCATCGCAAGCTCATAAGATATCATTTGCGAAGAAGCACGAATTGCTCCTAATAGGGAATATTTATTATTGGATGCCCAACCTCCTAACATGATTCCGTACACGCCTATAGATACTATTCCCATAATATATAGTACTCCTATATCTATATTTGCCACTTGTACTAAATAGGTTTCTCCTCCTATTAATAATGATTTTCCCCAAGGTATTACTGCACTGGTGCTTAAGGCAATAATCATTAATATAGCCGGTGAAATTATAAACAACCATTTTTCTGCATTTCTAGGTACAAAATCTTCTTTAAAAAAAAGTTTTCCCCCATCGCATAAGGGTTGTAATAAACCAAACTTCCCTGCTCTGTTGGGACCAATTCTGTCTTGTAAAAAAGCAGCTACTTTCCTTTCCATTAAGGTTTCATAAGCGGCTGCACCTAAACATAATAAGAATAAGATAACTACTAATACTAAGGTAAACCACATATCTCTTTATTCTATTGTTTTAATATTATTGTTTTTAAGTTTGTAATGAGGATCGTTCTTAGGCAATGGTAATTCGTAGTGATTGACTGAAATTACTGAATGTTTATTAATTGGAGTAGGTCCTTCAATTGTCCAATCATTTAGATCCTTTCTTTCAAACCTACACTCGTTACAAATAAATTCCTCTACTTCGTTGTACTGATCTTTTCTAGCAGTAACTCTTATAATTTCATTCCCTTTTACCCACAATACAGCCTTTCCACTACATTTTTCACATTTGCAGGTTGCATTTACTGGTTCTGTAAACCAAACCCTACTCTTAAATCTTGCTGTTCTATCTGTTAAAGCTCCTACAGGGCAAACATCTATCACATTCCCAGAAAAATCGTTAGTAATAGCTTTGTTCAAATAAGTACTAATTTCTGCATGATCTCCTCTAAATAGTATTCCTTGATTTCTCTGATCTGTAAGCTGGTTCGCTACTAAAATGCAACGTGCACAGAGAATACAACGATTCATATTTAGTTTAATATAAGGTCCCAAATCATCGGGTTGAAAGGTTCTTCTAGGAAATTCAGAACGGGTTCGTTCCAACCCATGTTCATAGGCTAAATCTTGCAGTTTACATTCTCCGGCTTGATCGCATACCGGACAATCTAAGGGATGATTTATTAATAATAATTCTGTTACCCCCTGCACCGCTTCCACAACTTTAGGAGAAGTGATTACTTTAACTTCCATTCCATCCATGACTTGAGTACGACAGGCTGGAACGAGTTTGGGCATGGGACGTGGATCTTTTTCAGATCCTTTGGAAACTTCTACTAAGCAAGTACGACAACGTCCTCCGCTCCCTTCTAACTTACTATAGTAACACATAGTTGGTGGAACTGAGGGTCCCCCTATTTCACGAGCTGCCTCTACAATAGAGATTCCTGGATTTACATCTATGGTAACTCCATCAATGGTAACTTTTATTTTATTTATTACTTCTTCACTCATATCTTTTTAATCTACTACATTAAAAATGCCAACTAAAGCCAAATGTATAATTCCATTGTAAGAACAATATGGTTTGCGAGGCTTTATCTGATTTATTTGAGGTTGTTCGAATATCTGGCAATGCTATTAAACCTTCTTTGAGTTCTGTGCGTAAGAAAAATAATTTCCAAAAAAGAAGTTCTGCTCCAATTTTAGCATCTATCCCCCATCCTGCTAAGTGGAATTTATCATGTCTAGGATTCCCCATTAATGTGGAATTAGTTTTAGGGATAACTAAACCAATACCACCTCCTGCAATTCCATTAAATTTGAAAAATCCTGCTTCGAGAAAATTGTGATAATATTCCAAATCTAGGTTTAAATAGTTTAATCCATCGGTATGTTCCAGATGCAAAAAATTATCGTCTAAGTAAATGTATTGCCCGTCTTGGATGGCATTCTCATATCCGGGTACATTGATTTCTCCGGTAGCTTTCACCCATTGTCCCGGGCGAACCACATATTTCATGTGATCAACCCCTAAGGATAACGCCCAATTGTCTTTAAAAAAATATCCTATTCTATAATTGGTTTGTGGAATCGTAACTCTTCCCGGGTTTAAATAATCATGAAAATTAAAGTTTAGGGGTTTATCATCTGCTTTTACAGAATGTAAGGTAAAGTTATAGTTATCCCCTGTAAAATGTACAGATGATCTGCCATATACCGCTCGGTTCCAACCCCAATAAGCGTATACTTCTCCTTTTTTATGGGCGATTTTTTTCTCTTGTCCATAAAATTGGGTAGCAATTAAACCTATCCATATGCATAGTAGTAGCCTAATTCTTTTATACGCATGCATAATTGGCTATTCCGTAATTTTTAGTTAAACATTCAGGATTGTTTATATGCCACTCAAACTCATCTCTAAAGTGTCTGATGGCTGCTGCCACTGGCCATGCTGCTGCATCTCCTAAAGGACATATAGTTTTACCTTCTATTTTACTTTGCACATCCCATAATAAATCTATATCTTCATAAGTCCCTTTGCCTTCTTCAATTTTCTTTAAAATCCTATAAAGCCAACCAGTTCCTTCTCTGCAAGGGGTACATTGTCCACAACTTTCATGATTATAAAATCTTGCCAGAGTCATAGTGTGTCTTACCACACATTGGTCTTCATCAAGAACTATAAATCCTCCAGATCCTAACATGGTTCCGCTTTCAAAACCTCCGAGGGACAAGCTTTCATAATTCATGTACCGTGTTTCTCCATCAGCGGTTTTCAACAACAATTTAGCTGGTACAATAGGAACAGAAGAGCCTCCAGGTATACAAGCTTTTAGCTTTTTACCGTTGGGTATACCCCCGCAATATTCTTCACTATATATAAATTCTTCTACACTTAGATTAAAGTCTATTTCATAAACTCCAGGTTTATTTATGTTTCCACAAGCAGATATTAATTTTGTTCCTGTGGAACGCCCTACTCCTATTTTCGCATACTCTGCACCTGATATTTCTATGATAGATGGGACTGAGGAAATAGTTTCTACATTGTTAACTACTGTTGGGCATTGGTACAATCCTTTCACTGCTGGAAATGGAGGTTTTAAACGTGGATTCCCTCTTTTTCCTTCCAAGGATTCTATAAGTGCTGTTTCTTCTCCACATACATAAGCACCTGCTCCTCTCTGCACATATATCTCTAAATCGTACCCTGTATTTTTTATATTTTTACCTAAAAAACCATTATCTTTAGCTTCTTGAATTGCTTGTTCTAATATATCCGGGATCCAAGAATACTCTCCTCTTATATATATGTAAGAGGTATTAGTTCCAAGACAATAAGAAGAGATTATAATTCCTTCAATTAATTTATGAGGAATATACTCCATTAAAAAACGATCTTTAAATGTTCCAGGCTCAGACTCATCCGCATTAACTACTAAATAACGAGGCACACCCTCAGGTTTTGCTAAAAAGCTCCATTTCATTCCTGTGGGGAATCCTGCACCACCTCTTCCTCTTAAGCCACTTGCTTTGACTTCCTCTAATATTTCTTCAGGAGTCATTTTTAGGGCTTTATCCACAGATGTATAACCCCCATGATTCCTGTAAACGTCAAAACCTCTAATCCCTTCTACATTAATATGCGTAAGTAGTAATTTATTATTCATTTAAATTTACTTTCTTTAATTAATCAATGGCTATGTTCCCTAGTTTGCAAAGCTCTATAATTTCATCCACTTTTTCTTTCGTTAAATGTTCGTGATAAAATTTACCCATTTGCATCATAGGTGCATACCCACAAGCCCCTAAGCATTCCGCTGGTTTTAATGTAAATAACCCGTCTTTCGTCGTTTCTCCCTCTTTTATCTGTAATTTTTCTTTTATGTACTCAATAATACCATCACTTCCATTCAGCATACATGGACCTGTTCTACATACCTCAAGCACATATTTCCCCACAGGCCTCATATTAAACATGGTATAGAATGTCGCTACTTCATATACTTCTATGGAAGTAATATTAAGTAATGATGCAACATAATCCATAACCGGAACATCTAACCAACCTCCAAATTCTTTCTGAGCCAGATGTAAAACTGGTATTAAAGCTGATTTTTGCTTACCTTCAGGATATCTAGCTATTATCTCATGAACTTTTTTCAAAGATTGATCACTAAAAACTATCTTTTCAAGATTATTAGTATTGTTTTCAGTCATTTCGAGTTTTTCGTTAGGTTGCAAATATACAATTTTGTATTTTATAGTTTCAAAGTTAATTTACAGATTTTAATCTACAAACATAATCTAGAATGGTTTTAAATAGCATTTATTAGCAAAAATTTAAAATCTTGTGCTTTATAATAAAACTTAAATTTTAAATAAATGTATTCATTATAATCGCTCACAAATATTTAAATATTGGCATGATTTTTAATTAAATGTAAGTCTAGAATTAACACTGAATTACTTATTATATGAAAAAATTTTTTTTTTATTCTTATTTATTAATTCCTTTCTTTTATTTGGGCAAATTGGAATCAACACAAAAACCCCTAGGCATACTTTACACGTAAATGGTTCAACTCAAATTACAGGTGAATTAAATATAGGCGGGGATGATAAAACACCAGGAAACCCAGGTAAGAAAGGACAAATACTTATCTCTAGGGGAGAGGAATCTTCACCTTACTGGTCGGATTATTCGATCCCTCAAATTAACTTAGAAACAGCTGGCACAGTAATAGCTGTAAATGGCGATCTAAAAATTGCTCAAGAAATAAGAGTACAACTTGAAAAAGACTTTTATTATACTGATGTTACAACTGCATCCGCAATTCCTTATTTAAGTAATGTGATCATTGATAATGAAAATACATATACTTCAAATGCTTCTGGAAATTCATTTACGGTAAAGGAACAAGGTATTTATTTTATTGCTTTAAATTTTCTTATTCAGAATACTGTGCAAAACACTTTGCCGGTTATTGGAATTTGGGATGACACTGATGGGAAATGGATTGCCAGAATAAACGATGTATTCGTAGTAGAATCTGGATTTAGTACCAGAAACCAGAGCTTTACTTTAATCACTTCGACAGAATTATTACCGTCACATATTTACTCATTTAGAGTATCCAATACGTCTCCCTTAACAATTGCAAGTACAAGCAGTGGATCCACGGGTTCTGGCGCTGTATCTACAGCATTGGTGCAAAGATTAAGATAAGATTATAAACATAAAGATTTTAGCCTATAATTTAATTTTTAACAATGAAAAATTTTATATTATTTTTTCTAAATATTCTATCGAGCGTTGAAATTTGTGCATATGGACAGGTAGGAATTGAAACCTCTACCCCACAGGCAATGCTACATATTAATGGTTCTTTACAAATTACCGGTGATTTAAGTGTTGGCGGAGATGCAAAAACCTCTGGAAATCCCGGTAATCCAGGTGATATACTTGTATCAAATGGACCTGAAAAATCTCCTTCTTGGTCAAAATTTGAATTACCTGAAATATCTTTAAATAATACTGGAACTGTAATTGCTGTTGACGGAAATTTTGTAATTGCTCAACAAATAGCTGTGCAGCTAAGTAAAGATTTTAATTATACGGGAAACTCCCCTATGGCAATTCCCAACTTAAATACTATTATTCTAGATAATGAAAATACATATATTTCAGATGCATCTGGAAATTCTTTTACCGTAAAAGATAATGGCACTTACCAAATCATTATGAATTTTATGTTGGAAAACACTGTGAAAGGTACGGCACCAGTGATTGGACTCTGGGACAACACGGATAATCTTTGGGTAGCAAGAATAAATGATACTTTTAATGTTTCTGAAACCGGAGTATCCGCTAGAAATCAAACTTATACATTATTTACAACTCAAAAGCTCGTAAATAACCATAGTTATTCTTTTCGAATAAGTCATAAAAGTCCGGTAACTATAAAAAGTTTAAGCTCGGGTACTACAGGCTCAGGTAATGTATCAATGGCCATTGTTATGAGACTTAAATAAATTACTAAATTAATGAAATACATTACATCTATTTTTTTTTTCACCATAACAAGATTATTTGTTTATGGACAATTTGGTATTAATACTGAAACACCACAGAATACACTTCATGTAAATGGTTCAATACAAATTACTAAAGAGCTTAATTTTGGAGGGGATGAAAAAACATCTGGGAATTCTGGGCTTAATGAACAAACACTTGTATCTAATGGAGCCGGAAAACCTCCCATATGGTCTGAATTTAAACTTGATAACATCTCGCCATCTAATTCTGGTACTATTATAGCTTTGGACGGTAATTTTGAAGTAGCCCAAGAAATCACTGTTTTATTAAGTAGTGATTTTAATTATAGCAACGTTAATACTCCAGTAGCTATTCCAAATTTTAATACTATAATCATCGATAACGAAAATAGTTTTACCTCAGGACCATCTGGAAACTCCTTTACCGTTAATAAGGATGGTATATATATGGTAATTCTCAACTATTTGATTCAGGATGCAAAAACGAATAGTAACCCTGTCGTTGGAATTTGGGACGATACTGAAAATAAATGGATCGCTCGTATAAATGATGCTTTCAATGCTCCTAATACCAATGTATCGCAGAGCAATCAAACTTATACGTTAATCACAGCAAATCCACTTTATAAAGATCACGTTTACTCTCTTAGAGTTGGAAATACAAGTCCTTTCATCTTAAAAAGCACTAGTTCAGGCAAAACTGGCTCTGGACAAGTTTCCATGATAAGTATTAAAAGACTTAAGTAATATCATTTTATAATTGCTGATATTTACAAAGAATAATATAACTATAACCATTCAAAATTTAGATTTACTTGTAAGCAGGGTAAATTTTGATGAATAAATTCTTATTCTCATAATATTAAATTCTGCGTCTATTATTTATTCATAAATAAACATTATAAATTTGAGTGAATATTTAGTGAAATCTATATTTCTAAATTTTAAAAGAGTATAGTTAATACGTTAATCTCATTTAAAATTAGAGCTAAGTCCAAATTATTTTTAAATCATTAAAAAATTAATGATATATAATGAATAATTAAGTGGATTTCAGATTACGATTTATTAGCCTAGTCTCTCTATTTTGAGGTATATAAAAATTGAAAGTCTAACAAAAATAATTTCTATTCAAAATTTAATATTAAATACTTAGGCTGTATATTTGATAAAAGCTTATTTTAGAAAATTCACTTAGATCGAATTATTAAATATGAAAAATAAGTCTAGTTCAAATTTTTTTGATTCTCAAGTTCTCGGGCATCCTAGTGGCCTTTTTGTCTTATTTTTTACTGAGATGTGGGAACGATTCTCTTTTTATGGAATGAGAGTTCTATTAATAAACTTCCTTACAATGGCGATTATTGGCTCAAACCCTGGTTGGGCTTGGAGTGCAGTAAATGCGGGAGCCTTATTTGGTACTTATGCCATGTTGTTGTATTTAACTCCAATTATGGGAGGATTAATTGCAGATCGATATATAGGTTATCGTTGGGCAATTGTTATAGGAGCATTCATCATGACCTTGGGACACATTTCAATGACTTTTGAGAGTGAATCTTCTCTTTATCTAGGTTTAGCTTTATTAATCATTGGAAACGGTTTATTTAAACCCAATATTACCTCAATCGTATCAGAAATCTATAAAGAGGTACCTGATAAGAAAGACGGTGCTTACACTATTTTTTATATGGGCGTTAATGCAGGTGCATTTTTTGGAATGATGCTATGTGGTTACCTTGCAGAAAAGGTGGGCTGGAGCTGGGGCTTTGGTCTTGCAGGTGTTTTTATGCTTCTTGGTACTTTACAGTTTTGGTTGGCTAAACCCCTATTTGGAACAATTGGTAACATTCCAAAAAAAGTTTTAACTAACAGCAATGTTGTTGCTAATCCTCCACAATCCCTAAATCCATTTACCTTCCTTGATAAAATTCTCATTGTCTTATCTTCTATCATTGGATTAGTCTATGCTATTAATGATCCTTTATCTAAAATAAAAGGAATAAATATTCTTCCTCAAGAATTCATATTTAATAAAGATCTTATAGAAGGCCCTTTAGTTATCGCTATCCTGGGTCTATTGATGTTTTTATATCTCATTATCACTCGTATTATACGCTATGAAAAAATTGTTAGAAACCGAATGATTGTTGTAGTTATTTTTGCTTTTCTAACTATGTTTTTCTTTGCTTCTTTTGAACAAGGAGCTACTTCATTAGTAATTTTTGCACGAGATTTTACCAATAGACTGGTTGAAGGGAAGGCAGCTACTATCTACCTAATATTTAATACTTTATTAACAATTGTGCCTTTAGTAATTATTTCATGGGTATTATATTTATTGTTTAAGAAAACACACCACAAGATACTATCGTCCAACCTTGTATTAGGGATAAGCTTTGCTATTATTTGGGGGTTGGTAATTTGGCTTTTAAATAGCGATAGAAAATCTCATGCCTACGAAGTTGAGTATTTAGCCATTAAAGATCCTAAAGTTAATATTGAGAATACTGAGAAAAGTTCTGAAAATATTTATACTCCACTCTCAGAATCTTATCAAATAAAACCAAGCGACTCCATAGTAACAAAAAAAATGACTATAGCTTCTCAGACTGAATATAATATAAACGATTCCATATTATTGCATGAAGAAATTGGTATTATGGTTCCTTTAAGCAAAAATCAAGAGGAACGAATAAGAGAAGACTATAAAACACATGGATTAGAATCCAAAATTATAAAAGCAAAAATTTCGGATATTCGAGATAATAAAATTGAAATTACAACTTCTTGGTTCAGCATTCTGAACTCCTTTTTTATTATAACTTTTGCATCACTTTTTACCCAATGGTGGGACAGCAAATATAACCCTAGTGCAGCTATAAAATTTGGGTTAGGACTAATTATTATGGCAATTGGATTTGGCGTTCTTGCCTATGGTTCACTAGATATCCCTAAAAGTTCAGCTCCGGGAATTTTTAGAGTTAGTATGCTCTGGCTTATTCTTGCTTACCTATTCCATACTTTAGGAGAACTTTGCATTTCTCCGGTAGGTCTTTCCTATGTAAGTAAATTAGTTCCAGGACGCATGATTGCATTTATGTTTGGTATGTGGTATTTAGCGATAGCTATAGGAAGTAAATTAGCTGCCTCTTTGGGAGGTATGGTTGAAGAAATTTCAAAAGAATATAGTATGAGCTATTTCTTTTTAGTTTTTACTTTTATACCAGCTTTAGCAGGAATTATCTGTATAACTTTAAATCCATTAATAAAAAAACTGATGCATGGGGTTAAATAATTATGTTGAATAAAATAATATTTACCTTTTTCTTGCTTTATTTCTATAATTCTTGGGGACAAAATATTCAGGATTTAAACAGGAATAGTTTTTCTGATAGAGAAAATATACGTACAAAAGAAAAAGCAATTTCCAATTTTGAAAATCTTCTAGACACAGATCATGACGACATTTCTGACTCGGAAGATCGTTGCCCCAATGAAACTGGAACTCCTTATTTTAAAGGTTGCCCGGATACAGATGGAGATGGAATTCTAGATGTGGATGATGCATGCCCTACAATATCAGGACTTAAAGAAGATGATGGATGCCCTAAAGCAATACCCCTTCATCCACAAAAAAAAAGTAATGGTATACAATTTAGTGAAAACAATTATCATCTAAGCTCTGAAGTTATAGAAAGCTTAAAATATGTAGCTATACTTATAAATGATATCAACGATGAATTTCTTATAAAAGGTTCTGCCATTTGTACTGAATCCAAAAAAATCGCCAAAAAAAGAGTTAGAAATGTACGTACTGAACTGATAAAGAATGGAGTTAAAAAAAATAAATTAAAACTTGAAGCTTTCTATTCTTCAGATTGTGAAAATACAAATGTTGAGAAAGATGTTATAATTAAGCTATTAAATTCATGAAAGAGCTATTAATCTTTATAATCTTCTTATGCCCTTTCATTTCTTACGGACAAACTACTATAGATACTGATGGAGATGGAATTCCTGATACTGATGACATATGTCCTATGACACTAGGAACTATAGAAATGAAAGGTTGTCAAGAACCAACCTACTGTTCTTTTTCTCCCTTAGAATTTTTATTTGATAAAAATAGCTATTCTTTAACTTCAAAAAGTTCACATAACCTAAAATCAATTACAATTTTTATGAAAGAAAAGAATGCAAAATTTTATGTAAAAGGTTTTGCTACTTGTGATGAATCTAAAAAACTGGCAAAAAAAAGAGCAAAAAATGTAAGAAATGAACTAATAAAAAATGGAGTTAATAAACATAAATTAAAGATAAAGATCATCTATTCTTCTAATTGTAACAATACAGAAATAAAACCCGAGGTAAACTTTCAGATAATAAATTACAAGAAAGTAAGCTTATGAAAAAAATCTTATTTTTACCCCTATTATTCTTTCCCTTTGTTTTTATGGACAAGTATCCTTAAATTCGGACAAAGATGGAACACCTGATATATATGACAGATGCCCCACCATATACGGTCTCAGAGAAAATGAAAGATGCCCTTGGCAAATAGTTACTTGATATATTACTCTACATATTAATTTTGTAGAAAATAATGCTTCTTTAACTTCACATGAGATGGATCAATTAAAATTAATTTATAGCCTTTTAGAAAATAATGATACTAAATTCTATTTAAATGGTTTTTCTGTTTGAAAATGAACCTAAGAAAATTGCAAAAGAAAGAGCAAAAAATTCAGGAAATGAATTAGTAAGAAATGTAATAGATATAAAGAAGAGACTAAATTTAAAAACTAATCATTTAATTAATTGTGAAGAAGCCAAAAACAAAGTTGTTTTTTGTATAAGAAATTAATCCATGAAAAGAAACTTATTATTTTATTTACTTCTTTACTTTTCTAGTTTTTATGGACAAACTAGTATAGACACAGATGGGGATGGAATTCCTGACTCCGAAGATCGTTGCCCCAATGAAACTGGAACTCATTATTTTCAAGGTTGCCCGGATACAGATGGAGATGGTATTACTGATATTGATGATACATGTCCTAACGAGTTTGGACCTAAAGAAAATATGGGATGTCCTTGGAATTTTGATGAAATAAATCGTGAATCACAATGCCATTTTGTTAAAATCATTTTTGATTTAAATAGTATTGATCTTACAGAAAAAAGCAAAAAAGGAATTTCTTGTTTTTCTTATAATATAAACAAATACTTCAAAGAAAAAAAATTCATAGTACGTAGCTATCCAGATTTAAAAGAATCAAAAAAAATTGGCAGAAAAAGAGCTATAATAGTAAAAAAACAACTAATAAAAGGAGGAATAAATCCAAATAAATTAAAAATAAAAGTAAGTTATGAGAATACTCCCCACTTCTTAAGAAGAGTTTTTATTTTTTTTGATGATACAAATCCTAGAAATAACAAAATACAATTTAAATAGTATAAATGACAATTCCTATTCAACCTTTTCAATTTCTAGATTTAAAAACGAATCATCAACTTTTTATAAAAAGGGAAGATTTAATCCATCCTATAATATCTGGGAATAAGTTTTGGAAAATGAAATACAATTTACTTCGAGCTAAAGATTTGAATTGTAAAACATTAATCACTTTTGGGGGAGCCATGTCTAACCATATTGTTGCTACTGCCGGTGCAGGAAAAGAAAATAATTTTAAAACAATAGGTATTATTC
Source organism: Apibacter muscae (assembly GCF_007845635.1). Taxonomy (GTDB): domain Bacteria; phylum Bacteroidota; class Bacteroidia; order Flavobacteriales; family Weeksellaceae; genus Apibacter; species Apibacter muscae. The sequence goes on from NZ_SELG01000024.1 coordinate 30,308, forward strand.
GTGGAGAAGAAATTGAAAATTGCTGGAAAGACAACCTAACCCTACAGGAAGCTCATCAACTAGGAATGGAGTTTTATTTTGTACCCCGTTCCGAGTATAGATTGAAAGAACATTCTACACAAATTCAAAATTTTTTACAAACTATTCCTAATCATTACCTGGTACCTGAAGGAGGAACTAATGAGTTGGCCGTTTTAGGTGCTTCTGAAATTTTATCTAAAGAAACTGAAATATTTGATATTATAACTACAGCGGTAGGAACTGGAGGAACCATTTCCGGTCTCTTAAAAGGAAGTACTAATCATCAGCATATACTTGGATTTCCTGCTTTAAAAAATGCCGAATTTTTAAGATCTGAAATATTAAAATTAACTGATAAAACGAATTTTGATTTAATCTTAGATTATCATTTTGGAGGTTATGCCAAGGTAAAAACAAACCTTATACAATTTATCAATGATTTTTTCCGACTTAATAAAATTTTATTAGATCCTATTTACACGGGTAAGATGATGTATGGATTATATGAAATGCTTAAAAATGGATTGATCTCTGATAAAAAAAAGATTTTAGCTATCCATACCGGTGGTTTACAAGGAATTCATGAAATGAACAAAATTTTAATGAAAAATGAAAAACCTTTAATTCTTACAAAACTTTAGATAATAATTAAGCTAATTTAGAATACTTCCTATCATTTAAATTAAACCCACATACAATTATAATGTATATTCATAAAACATTTTAAATGATTTTCAGTTATAAAAGTATATAATTCTAATAATCTAATTTTATATTCTTAGTTCAAAACAAAAACAGAAATTAGTTAAATAAATATTAAAGCTCTTAAATTAAATTTTTTTTAATTTAATTTTGAATTTCATTTTTTTATGTATCAAGTTATTACATTCGTATATGTAATTGAAATTGATTTTAAAACTTAATATTTTTGGCTATAAAAAAATGAAATAATTTAATATTAAAAAAATATAAATTAATAGGTTATTATATTATGAAAAAGCTTTTACTAATTGTAGCTTTTACTATTGTAGGAAAGTTCTCTTTTACACAAGAATCCGTAAAAAAAGACGAATTATATATTCAAACCCATGCTAAAACTGCGGTTAAAGAAATGATTTTATATAAAATACCTGCAAGTATTACAATTGCCCAAGGTATTTTAGAAACAGGCAATGGACAAAGCACCCTCGCTCAAGTCGGTAATAATCATTTTGGTATTAAATGCAAAGGAGAATGGACAGGAGATCGTATGTATCATGATGATGATCTTAAAGGAGAATGTTTTAGAAAATATACTTCTGCCGAAGAATCTTACAGAGATCATTCTCTTTTTTTAGCAGAAAGACCTTATTACAAGAAATTGTTTACCCTAGATATTAAAGATTATAAAGGATGGGCTTTTGGATTGAAGAAAGCTGGTTATGCTACTAATCCTAAATATGCGTATAGCCTAATTTCTATTATTGAGCGATACAACTTGAACCGATTTGATAATATCAATGAAGAACAAACTGACCTTGTATTGGCAGAACTATTTCCTAATTCATATACACCTGCCTTACCTGCTTCTGAAAAAAATGAAACTGTACAATTAGCCACTAACACCAATCAAAAAAAAGAAGTCAATAAGCAGTTAATTTCTAGTACTTTAACAAATAAAAAGACCTTAAAAACTAAAACAAATAATTTTGAATTCCCTAGCCGTAGGGTAAGAATACATCCCAACGGCAAAATTAAATATATTGTTTGGAAAGAAGGTGATCGATTAGAAGATGTTGCTAAAGCTTATCACGTTAACCTACAAAACTTAAAATCTTACAATGATCTAGCTTTTAAAGAAGAAATATCCATCAATCAAAAAATTTATCTAGAACCTAAAAAAAGCAAAGGGATTTCTAAAATCTATATCACTAAAAATGGGGAAAGAATGTACGACATAGCTCAAAACAATGCTATCTCTCTTATAGAACTCTATAAAAGAAATACAATGCTTCCTGGGCAGGAACCAGAAAAAGGAGATAAAATATTCTTAAAAGGGAGAAAAAGCTAAAAATTTATGAAATACGAAAGAAGTAGCGCTTTATTTAAAAATGCTCAAAAATATATACCTGGAGGTGTTAATTCACCCGTTCGCGCATTTAAATCTGTAGGTGGAACCCCCATTTTTATTAAATCTGCCAAGGGAGCCTATCTTACCGATGAAGATGGGAATTCTTATATCGATTATATTAATTCTTGGGGACCTATGATCCTTGGACATAATCCATCTGAAGTGCTTGAAGCAGTTACAGAGCAGTTAAAAAATGGATTTTCCTTTGGAACGCCTACCGAACTTGAAACTGAAATAGCTAAAATTATAACAGAATCCGTTCCATACATAGATCAAGTACGAATGGTAAATTCAGGAACGGAAGCTTGCATGTCTGCCATTCGATTAGCCAGAGGATATACTTCAAGAAATAAAATAATAAAATTTGAAGGTTGCTACCATGGACATTCAGATTCTTTTCTTATAAAAGCCGGAAGTGGATTGGCTACTTTTGGAAGCCCTAGCAGCCCAGGGGTTACTCCTGGAACAGCCCAAGACACACTATTAGCAAAATACAACGATATAGAATCTGTAAAAATTTTATTTGAACAAAATCCGGAAGAAATAGCGGCAATTATCTTAGAACCTGTTGCAGGCAATATGGGATGTATACCTCCCGAAAAAAATTTTTTAGAGGGTTTAAGGGATCTTTGTAATAAACACGATTCTTTATTAATTTTTGATGAAGTTATGACAGGATTTCGTTTAAAAATGGGAGGAGCTCAAGAGTATTTTTCTGTAAAAGCAGATCTTGTCACTTATGGAAAAGTTATCGGAGGAGGGATGCCTGTGGGAGCTTTCGCAGGGAGTCATAAAATTATGAAATTTCTTTCTCCTGAAGGCCCTGTATACCAAGCAGGCACCTTATCTGGGAATCCCATTGCTATGCGTGCAGGCTATACTACCCTTTCAATTTTAAAAGATAATCCTTCTATATTTCACAATATAAATAACACCACTCGTAAATTAAGCACAGAACTCTCAATCATCTTTAAAGATTTCGGAATTCCCGTTTGTTTTAAGCAATGTGGATCCATGATGTCTTTATTTTTTACAGCTGAGGATATTCTTAATTTTGATGATGTGACTAAGGCAAATCATGAAAATTTTAATAAATATTTTCATTTTATGCTTGAAAATGGTATTTATCTACCTCCGTCTGGATATGAAACTTGGTTTATATCTTCCTGTATTTTAGGTAATGAAATTAATAAAACATTGGAATTAACACGGAAATTTTTATCAAAGATATAATTATAACTGTTTTACTAAATATTTGCTTAAGATATCTCTTAACATTAAATTTAATAGACTTTTATAATTATTTTATCTTTTTTAAATTAAAAATTATACAAAATATTTTATATTAAATTAAAAATTAATTCTATTATAATTCTTAAATATTCAAAGATCAATCCTATTTGGTACTTAATTTGATAGTCTCTACCAATAATAAAAATAAATATAGATTTTAAAATATGAAGTTGACCAAAGTTATATTGGGAGGATTAATATTTAGCTGTTTAGGAACAGCTACAACACTATATTTATTGAATAAAAGAAAAACCACCCCTAAGGGTATAATACCTATAAGACCATTTAACATCAATAAATTTTTAGGTAAATGGTATGAAATTGCTCGCATTGATTTCTTTTTCGAAAAAAATATGGAAAACGTTATTGCGGAATATTCTTTAAATTTTGATGGTAGTCTAAGAGTTTTAAATAGTGGCCATAATTTTAAGAAAAAAAAGTATAAGATATCTGCCGGTAAGGCTATTTATAATTATAACAATGAGGGCAAATTATTGATATCCTTTTTTGGTAAATTCTATTCAGGATTCAATGTGATTTCCATTGATGACGAATATAAATATGCCCTTGTAACGGGTAATAGTAGAAAATATTTATGGATTCTCTCTAGAGAAAAAGAGATGCCACTTGAAATTATTGAAGATTTTCTTATTAAAGCTCATAACTTAAATTATGACATATCAAAACTAGTTTGGACTAATCATTCCTAGTACAATCTTAGTTTTTCATCTTTCATTCACAATTCATAATCACTAGTTTATTTTATAAAAAAATAATTTACGTAATGCCATCAATTAAATAGCAATAAGCGTATTTTTTAATTATTATTTACAGATAAATTAATTATTTCTTTATATTAAATATTTTTTTTTTAAACAAAAAATAATATTTTATTTGTACGGTTGTTATGACAATGATACATTTTTTAATACATTTGCTTACGTAAAAAATTATTATAAATATTTTTTTACTCTAATATTTATAAATTTTAAACGAATCATTAATAATAAGCAAAATGAATACAAGTAATATATTATCTAAAATTAAGGATTACTACGGTTTTAAAAAAGATATTGAATTAGCCAATTTTTTAGGCATATCGCCTCAAGCCTTATACAATTGGAAGAAAAGAAATAGTTACGATTTACAACTTATTTATTCTAAATGCCCAGAAATAAATCCAGAATGGTTATTGGCTGGAACCGGAGCAATTCTAAAACGTAGATATAATGAGAATGAGTTTAAGAGTTCTGTTGCTAATGAATTTACAGAAACTTATTCTACTAATCATTCTTCTCACATTCCTATTTTCGATTTAGACAATTCTGAAGGTTTATCGAATCTTCTTAAAAATAAGAATAGTTCTTCATTTTTAAATATTCCTAATATTTCCAATTCAGATGGAGCTTGTTATGTAAAAGGCGATTCCATGGAACCTTTATTTAAAAGCGGTGATATTGTAATTTTTAAAGTCTTACCTATCGAGTCTATTTTCTTTGGAGGAATTTATTTACTAGAGATTGATTTAGGGAATAATTCAAGTTTCACCAGTATTCGGCATATTAATAAATCAGATTTAGGTGATGAATATATAAAACTTACAAGTGCAAATTCTGTTTATGAACCTAAAGATGTTTCTTTGAAAACGGTTAAGTTGGTAGCCACAATAAATTCCAGTGTAAGATTTCACTGATCATCTGTATGCTATATTAAATAGTTTTATTACTTTTAAGAGAAAATATGGACAAGATTAGGACATTCTTTGAAGCCAACGGGTTTGAAGTAATCTCTCGAATTTCTGAAAAATTTGGAGTTAGAGCTTCTAAATTACGTTTATTATTTATCTATTTATCATTCATTACATTGGGAGGGATTTTCGCTATCTATTTAGTAGGTGCATTTTTTTTATGGGTTAAGGATTGTTTTTTTATTAAACGCCCTTCAGTCTTTGATTTGTAGAATCTAATATTTTTCTATATCTCTAATTTCTGTCTCTTTATAATTAATTCTACCTTTAATACTTTCTAGCTCTTTAGATACATTATGTTTCAATTGATTTTTATCAGAAAAATCTTCTGGAAATTGCTCCTTATATTCTTCCCATAGTTTCTCATTTTCAATTTCAAAATGTTCTTCGTGTTTAGAAAAATTGTGTTTGGAGTTTCCAATATTTCTCAAAATATAAGCTAGAAACATTCCCGTGATCCCTCCTGCTAAATGGCTCTCCCATGATATTGAAGTGGTATCATAAATACCTAATACGGAACCGGGTAACATTCCCCATACAAGGCTGCCATATAAAAAGACCACCAATAAAGATACTGCCATCAAATGATTTTTCTTTCTAAATATACCGCTAAAGAAAAGAAAAAAAGCTAGTAAATAAACAATACCACTAGCACCAATATGGCACGACAAAACTGTTGAATGCAAGATTGGTAAATCTGGAATTACCCAAACGATTAATCCACTTAGAATCCACCCATTAACCAAAACAAAGTAGCCCAACTTTCTATAAAACTGGAAAATAAAGAACGTTAAGACAAATAGCGGCACAGTATTGCTAACGATATGTTGGAGATTCCCATGAAAAAGAGGTGCTAAAAAAATACCCCGCAAGCCTTTGAAGCTCAAAGGTATTACACCATAGCAATCTTTAAACCCTATTGTACTTTGAATGATAAATATAGTCCATATAAATCCAACTAATAAAAAGGGAATAATCAGTGCTTCTTTTTTAATAGAAAATTTCTTCACTAATAGATAGGATTCTTACGACATAAACAACAAAATTCAGACCTTTATCTAGTGAATGACACATTTACCTAATAGATTAAATCTATTCCTTTATCTTTCTTTTCATTGAACTAAAAAACTCAGGTGTAACACCGATATAAGAAGCTATATGCTTCTGTGGTATAGAATTTATTAATTCCGGGAAGCTCTTACAAAAATTTTTATATTTTTCTTCAGCCGGTAAACTTAATATTTCATACAATCTATATCTTAAAAAAATTACTGACCGCTCTAAACTTTCATGATAATATGTTTCAAGCTTGGGTATTTTTTTCACAGATTCTTCTTTATCATACTTAGATAATACTAAAATTTCAGAATCTAAGGCTGCCAAAATATTAAATTTAGAAGGTTGATTTAGTAATATACTTTCATTATCTGCTAACCACCAACCGGAAGAAGAAAATTGCACCACTTGCTCCACCCCTTTATTATCAATAAAAAAACTCCTTAAACATCCAGAGAGAACATAGTAATAGTTTTCCTCCACTTCTCCTTGTTGTAAAAGAAATTCCTTTTTTTTTAACTTTTTAAACTTTAGTATTGACTTTAAATAATATTTCTCTTCTTTAGATAAGGGGATTACATCATTTACATTTCCCAATATAGTCTCATACATCATAACTTACCGAAATTAAAAATACTAATCATTAATTTTTAAAACTGCAAGAAAAGCCGACTGTGGAACTTCAACTCTACCGATCTGCCTCATTCGTTTTTTTCCTTCTTTTTGTTTCTCTAGTAACTTTCTTTTTCTAGATATATCTCCTCCATAACATTTAGCGGTAACGTCTTTCCTTAATGCTTTAATGGTCTCTCTTGCTATAATTTTGGCTCCGATTGCTGCTTGGATAGGTATATCAAACTGTTGGCGAGGAATCAATTCTTTTAATTTTTCACACATTTTTTTACCAATGGTATACGCATTGTCTTGATGTATTAATGCAGAAAGAGCATCCACAGGTTCTCCATTAATTAATATATCAACTTTCACTAATTTAGAGGCTTTCATTCCATGAGGTGCATAATCAAAAGACGCATATCCTTTGGAAATAGTTTTTAGACGATCGTAGAAATCAAAAACTACCTCAGCCAAAGGCATTTCAAAAAACAATTCAACCCTATCTGTAGTTAAATAGGATTGATTTGTTAATTCTCCTCTTTTTTCTATGCAAAGAGTCATTACTGACCCTATAAAATCAGATTTTGTAATAATTGATGCTTTAATATAAGGCTCTTCTACCCTATCTAACATAGTTGGTTCTGGCAATTCAGAAGGATTATGTACTGGGACCGCTTTATCAGGATTTTTATTTAAATAAGCATTATAAGAAACGTTTGGTACAGTGGTAATTACAGTCATTTTAAATTCCCTATCCAAACGTTCTTGTATAATTTCCATATGTAACATCCCTAAAAATCCACAACGAAATCCAAAACCTAAGGCAGCAGAGGATTCTGGCTCAAATACAAGAGAAGCATCATTCAATTGTAATTTTTCTAACGCCGAACGTAAAAGTTCATACTCTTCGGTATCCACTGGATAGATTCCGGCATAAACCATGGGTTTCACTTCTTCAAAACCTTCAATAGGATTTAATGCTGGCTTTTCTGTGGAAGTAATTGTATCTCCTACCTTTACTTCCTTTGCTTCTTTTATCCCACTTATAATATATCCTACATCTCCACACTGAATAGTAGTTTTAGGAAACTGCTTTAATTTTAGTGTTCCAATTTCATCTGCATCATACGTTTTATTAGTGGCCATAAATTTTACTTTCTGACCTTTTTTAATACTTCCGTTTACAACTTTAAAATATGCTTCAATCCCTCGAAATGGATTAAATACAGAATCAAAAATTAAAGCTTGTAATGGAGCCTCTGGATCCCCTGTAGGCGAAGGTATTCTCTCAATAATTTCCTCTAATAATTCAGCCACCCCGACCCCGGTTTTTCCACTTACACGTAAAACGTCCTCAGGCTTACAGCCTAATAAATTTACTATTTCGTCCGTTACTTCTTCTGGATTGGCAGAGGGCAGATCAATCTTATTTAAAACTGGAATAATTTCTAAATCATGCTCTAGCGCTAGATAAAGATTGGAGATGGTTTGCGCTTGTATACTTTGTGCTGCATCTACAATTAAAAGAGCTCCTTCGCAAGCAGCTATGGAACGAGATACTTCATAGGAAAAATCTACGTGCCCCGGTGTATCAATTAAATTTAAGATATATTTTTCTCCCTTATATTCATGCTCCATCTGGATGGCATGGCTTTTAATCGTAATTCCTCTCTCTCTTTCCAAATCCATATCGTCCAGAGTTTGCTCTTGGAGTTCTCTATCTGAAATTGTTTTGGTTTGTTGCAAAAGCCGATCAGCCAATGTACTTTTACCATGATCTATATGGGCTATGATGCAAAAATTCCTTATGTTCTTCATATCAAGTTACAATAGTGCAAAAGTACATTTTTTAGTATAATTACTAACTTTCTTTTTTTATATAAAAAATTAAAATTCTTAAATTATGGATAAGTGGATTATAACTTTTCACTTAAAAAGTTATAAAAATATTCTTAAAACAATTTTAAGAATTATACAGATCAGCAATAAGTTTATAAGATTCTTTTTTGTCTTCTATAGACTCTGCATAGGTTGCCAACATAATTTCATCCACTTTATAATCTTCAATTAAACTATCCAGTTGTTTTTTAACTTTTTCTGGAGTGCCACAGATATACAATTGACGATTATACTTAATGCTTAGTTTATCTTTATCAGAATAATCTATATCCTTAATATCCTCAAAATTTATGGGTAGAATATTACCCGTTTCTTGAAGCTGAATAAACCGATGATCCATCATAGCCTGCTGTCGATGGATTTTATCTTTGTCCAAAGAACAAAAAACAAAAATACCAAAACTAGCTTTAGGATTTTTTAAATTTTCAGAAGGTTTAAAATTATTTCTATATATTTCTAATGCTTCTTTTCCTTTAGTTGGATTTATAAAATGCGCAAAAGAAACCCCCATTCCAAATTCAGCAGCTATAATAGCACTTTCAATACTGGAAACTAATAACCATCTTTCAGGCGAAGATTCTACTATTGGCATAGCCTTTATTTCTGTAGATAATTTAGGGGTGCTATCTAAAAATTTATTAATTGCATTTAATTTATCAATAAATTCCTTTTTTGGATCTTGGAGATGAGGATTTAAAATATTTGCAGTTTTTTTATTTGCTCCAGAAGACTTTGCCATTCCCAAATCAATTCTACTGGGATGTAAACTCTCTAAAACGTGAAAAATTTCTGCAACTTTTAATGGGCTATAGTTTAATAGCATTATTCCACCTGCACCTACTTTTATTTTTTTTGTATGATTTGCAATGTGTGCAATCATTATTTCAGGTGCAGATCCTATAACCCCATTGGTATTGTGATGCTCGGATAACCAAAACCTATGATACCCTAAACCTTCTGCATAACAAGCTAAGTCAAGAGTATTCTGTAAAGTTTTAGAGGAGGTCTGACCTTTAATAATGGGAGATTGATCTAAAACACTTAATTTTAAGTCCATATTCATTTGATCAATGAAATCATTTAACTGGTCTGAAAAATTAAAATTTCAATAAATTATTGAATTCTAGATTATATAATATCTTTTCCTTCATTAAGGTTGTAAATCTCCATGATTTCTTTTAATTTTTTCTTAAAATTAATTTTTAAATCAATTAATTTTCCGGATCTAATATCAAAAATCCATCCATGTACGCTTAAACCTCTTTCAATAAAAGCTTTTTGAACTGCTGCAGTTTTTATTAAATTAATACATTGTTCTTCCACATTCAATTCGGTAAGTCGGTTATATTTCACCACCGTATCTTCTATATTATCTAATTCATCTTTATGAATTCGATAGACATCACGAATATTTCTTAACCATGGGTTTAATAAACCAAGGTCTTTAGCTTCCATGGCTGCTTTAACTCCTCCACAATAATAATGACCACAAATAACAATATGTTTAACTTTTAAATGTTCAACAGCATAGGTAATTACAGACATAACATTCAGATCAATACTGATTACCATATTTGCAATATTTCTATGTACAAACACTTCTCCGGGATCTGCTCCTAGTAGCTCCTCAGTGGCTACTCTACTATCGGAACATCCAATATATAAGATTTCCGGAGATTGACCTTTAGCTAATTCTTTAAAGTAATTTTTATCAACAACTAACTTGCTTTTAATCCATTCTTCATTATGTGTAAATATCTTATCCAAAAACATATATGATCTTAAATTAAACCAAAATTGGATTATTGCCCTTATAAATTCTATAATTCCCTGGTCCTAATAAAAATAAAGATATTGAAGTTAGCAAATAAAATAAATTTAGCTCTACTGCTGGACCTCCTGTTTCAGTCAATAAAAATCCTTCCCACCCGTGAACCAAGTATAGAGTCATTAGCATAGTAAAAGCTAATATTAGGGATGAAACTCTTGTAAACACCCCTAATATGATACATAAAGGAGCAATAACTTCCCCAACTGGAACACCCAACCACATGGACTCTGGTAACCCTTTTTCTACTAAAACTTGTTTAATAAAATCGTGCCCATATATGAATTTACTTATTCCGTGAAATATCATTAGTCCTCCAATGGAAATTCTTAAAAAGAGTTTACCTAAATTACTATTAATTTCTTGTGACCTATTTATCATTTTTCAAAGTTTTAAGTTCAAAGATAGTTAAATTTAATATAAATTATTTGATTTTGCAGATAATTTAAATCACTTACTTTTACAACAATATATTAATACAACTACTTATGAAAAATAACAAAACTTCTTTAGCTTTTGTTGCTGCTAGCTGGATAGGCTTAATTTTAGGAATAGGAGGCTATTTAATTGGTCTTTGGAGAGCAGAAATGCAATTAAATGAAAAGGGGTATTATCTTTTAATTATTCTTTACGGTCTATTCTCTGCCGTTTCAATTCAAAAATCAGTTCGAGATAAATTAGAGAATATACCTGTGACCGATGTTTACTATGGACTTTGCTGGGCATCCTTAATTATTAGCATTTCGTTATTAGTCATCGGACTTATTAATGCTGATTTGCTTCCTAGCGAAAAAGGATTTTATGCTTTTGGATTTATTTTATCTCTATTTGGTGCTATATGTGTACAAAAAAACACGAGAGACCTTGAAGATGAAAAGAAAAAATTAAACAGTTAACATCATAATAACTTTTTAAGAAAAAGTATAAAAATAAAAACTCAGAAATTCTGAGTTTTTATTTTTTAGTTTTTTATTAAAAATTAAATTTAACTAGGGTTTGTATACAATTGGCTGCTGAACTTTGTCCACCCATATTTACACGATTCCCCCATAAATATTCTGCTCCTAACTGAATATTATTGGTAATATTGTAAAATACATTCCCAACTAAATACTGTCCATATCTATATTCTTGGTCTGAAAAAGTTCCTGATTTAGGAAAAATTTTTGCTTGACTATAACCTAAACTAGTAAAAACATTTTTAGAAAGATTAAATTTAACTTGTGAAAACCATCCCATAGCTTCTAATGCATACATTCTACCATCATGATTCGGATTATTAACTATTGAAAGGCCGTGCCCAGATAAATCATTGATATATGGCGCTATACCATTCCCATAATTAATCTGCCCGTAAAATTCTATTAAGGGAGTTATACCTACTTTTGTACTTAATTGTACCCCTAAAGCAGTCTCTGTCTCTGTTTTATCTTTGACTAGATTTCTGTAATTAATATTCTTCATAACACCCGATACCCGTATATGACTTGCAAAATCTTTTCCCCAACTATATTGTATATATAGCGGTATATCTGGTATACTCTGCGTTGTTTTTTCATTTAATGAATTTTCATAAGTTCCTGTTGATTGAGACTGCTCAACAGCAACTGCAAATGAAATCTGATCATTGAGTTTATGTGTATAACGTATTTGTCCGGTACGCATCATAGCAGCACCGTTAGGCCCTTGATAATCTACCGTAGGAGGAACAGCTGCTATATCATTGAATGTACTCCATGTTTGACCAATAGTAAAACCTAAAAATGAAACATAAGCATCTTTAAGAGTAAAGTTATTGTTATTTCCGCTAAAATTACCCGATACATATGCCATATATTTTCCTATTTTAGAATTATCTCCCATTAATTTAAAAAATAAGGTCGATTTATTGGCATTAATTTTAAAATCATTTTTTTCTGCAGAATTCGTAGGTACTGATATGCTGTAAGGAACAAAACCTGAAGAACTATTAGAAATTCCTGAAAAATTATAAGCCGTTCTTACTCTAATAATTCCTCCAATACCAAAGGCAACTTTCTTTTGTCGATCATAAAGTAAAAAACGAGGTGCTTTAGGATCTTTAAAATACGGACTCGCAGTACGGTGGAAATCTTTTACAATTTCTAAATCACTTTTTTCTGTGTTAATGATAGAAAGAGAGACTTCTGTTGAGTCAATTGGATTTTGAGCTTTAGCCAATAAAAGACTAAAAGCTACAAATAAAGTAGTAAAAATCTTTTTTTTCATTTTTAGTGTTATTGATTAATAATTCTTATCATGCAAATAAAACACCAAACCTGTAATTACTATTATTAAAAAAAAATTTTCTAATAAAATTAAATAATTGTTAAATATTTAATCTGGCATAAATTTTGAAATTAGTAAGCATATTGCAAAATCATAAAATAAAACTACTAGTTTTTGCATTTTAATCATGTATTTGATTTATTTTAGATCAATTTAATACAAAAATGCAAGCATTTTGTTATCTGACAATCTTAAAATTATAAATAATATAACCATGTATTTAACCCCTAGAGAAATTGACAAGCTAATGCTCTTATCCTTAGGAGCTATAGCTGAAAGACGTTTAAAAAAAGGACTTAAACTTAATTATCCTGAAGCTGTAGCCTATATTACCTCCGCAGCTTTAGAAGGAGCTAGAGAAGGGAAAACTTTAGAAGAAGTAATGAATGAGGCAGCCAATGTCTTAAAAAAAGAAGATGTAATGGAAGGTGTCGCTGATATGATTCCTTTATTGCAAGTAGAGGCTGTTTTTACAGATGGATCTCGCTTGGTAAGTATACACACACCCATCAAATAAACCTTATAATCTATTTATCATGAGCAAAGAAAATCAAATCAACGATAATCAAATCGCCCCAGGATTTACTCCTAAAAATAAAATTCCTGTAGGAGGGATAATATTCGCGGATCAACCTATTGAATATAATACAGACCGACCAACATTAACAGTTACAGTTAGAAATACCGGTGATAGACCTATTCAAGTGGGTTCACATTTCCATTTTTTTGAAGTAAATCGCTATTTGGAATTTGACCGTGTAGCTTCGTTAGGATATCACTTAAATATCCCTGCTAGTACTGCTATACGTTTTGAACCTGGAGAAGAAAAAGAAGTGAGTCTAATCACCTTTGGAGGTAAAAGACGAATAATTGGGTTTAACAATTTGGTTGATGGATACACTGGTGATGAAGGTGCACCAACTTTCTTCCCTGCCACTATTAGAGCAATTAAAAAGCTTGAGGAATATGGATATAAAACTATCTCTGAAAAAGACGCTCAAGCAGAATATAAAACAAATGTTAATAAAAAATAATATCTATTGATATGGCTACAATTTCAAGACAAGAAAACTACAATCTATTTGGTCCTACAGTAGGAGATAAAATCCGATTAGGAAATACAGATTTATATATAGAAATAGAAAAAGATTTAAAAGGATATGGCGATGAAAACGTTTATGGGGGAGGAAAAACTCTCCGTGACGGTATGGGACTTGCCAATACTATTACTGAAGATGAAGGCTCTTTAGACCTAGTTATCACTAATGTAACTATCATTGATGCTAAATTAGGTATTATAAAAGCAGACGTTGGTATTAAAGACGGAAAAATTGCCGGAATTGGAAAATCTGGAAATCCAAATACAATGGACGGTGTAGATCCAGACCTAGTAACAGGTGCTTCTACAGATGCAATCTCAGGAGAACATTTAATTTTAACTGCTGGAGGTATCGATGGACACGTTCACTATATTGCTCCTCAACAAATTGATCATGCACTGAGCAACGGTATAACTACTTTATTTGGTGGGGGTATTGGTCCATCAGACGGTACCAATGGTACAACTGTTACATCTGGTAAATGGAATACCGAAAAAATGTTCCAAGCGATCGAAGGATTACCTGTTAACATAGGACTTTTAGGAAAAGGAAACTGCTCCACGGAAAGACCTATTGAAGATCAAATTATAGCTGGAGTTGCCGGATTAAAAATTCACGAAGACTGGGGTTCTACTATGGCATCCATAAGAGCCTCCATGAATGTTGCTGATCGTATGGATGTACAGGTGGCTATTCACTCAGATACTTTAAATGAAGCTGGATTTGTGGAAGATACAATCGCTGCCATTGACGGTAGAACCATACATACTTATCACACAGAAGGTGCTGGTGGAGGACATGCTCCTGACTTATTGAAAGTTGCTTCTATGTCTAACGTTCTTCCATCCTCAACCAATCCTACTTTACCATTCGGTATTAATTCCCAAGCAGAGTTGTTTGATATGATTATGGTATGCCACAATCTAAATCCTAAAATTCCATCTGATGTTGCTTTTGCAGAAAGTCGTGTTCGTCCAGAAACACAAGCTGCTGAGAATATTTTGCACGATTTAGGAGTATTATCAATGGTTTCCTCTGACTCACAAGCCATGGGACGTATTGGAGAATCTTTCTTAAGAACCTTCCAAATGGCTTCTTATATGAAAAATGCTAAAGGTAAATTAAAAGAGGATTCAGCTGATAATGATAATTTTAGAGTTTTGCGTTACATTGCTAAAATAACACTTAACCCTGCTATTACTTTTGGTATTTCTGATGTGGTAGGATCTATTGAAAAAGGAAAATTTGCCGATTTAGTTCTATGGAGTCCAAGTATGTTTGCAGCTAAACCTAAAATGGTTATTAAAGGAGGATTTATAACTTGGTCTGAAATGGGAGATCCTAATGCATCTTTACCTACTCCACAACCAATTATTTACCGTCCGATGTTTGGTGCTTATGGGAAAGCCATGCCTCAAACTTCAATGACTTTCGTATCTAAAGCCGCTTACGATTTAGGAATCAAAGAAAAATTAGGTTTGGAAAAAATTGTACACCCTGTTAGTCATACTCGCCAATTAACTAAGAATGATATGATTTATAACGGTGGAACACCAAACATCGAAGTTAATCCAGAAACTTTTGAAGTTCTTATTGATGGGCAACCGGCACACGTGGCACCTGCAAAAGAATTCTCACTAGGTCAACTATACTTCTTTAGCTAAATTTTAGCTACCTAAAGCTTATATCTTATCACAAAAATAAGATATAAGCTTTACATTTATCACAAACCAAGCACAAATTAAATTATTATAAAAATATGGAAGTTTATAGTGAAATATTAGGAAATGTGAATAATTCTGACGATTGGAATCACAAATTACAAAACGTAGAAATTGAACATATTTTTTTAGATCAATGGGCTGCACAAAAAAGTCGTTTGCTAGCCAAAGGAGATCAAGGAAATGAATATCCAATCGCTTTAAAAAGAGGTTCTCAAGTTACTGATGGAGATATTATATACTATTCTCCCGAAGATAATAAGGCTGTTGTTATTAAAATTGAACTAAATCCTGTTTTAGTTATTGATTTAAGTGATTTAGTTACTAAATCACCGGAAGACATTATTCGTATCACCGTAGAATTAGCTCATGCAATAGGAAATCAACATTGGCCTGCGGTTGTAAAAGGTACAACGGTTTACGTACCTCTTACCGTTACAGAAAAAGTAATGCTTACAGTAATAGATACCCATCATATTGAAGGAATTAAATACCAATTTAAAAAAGGGCAAGAGGTTATATCAAATTTAGAACCCCAAGAAATAAGAAAATTATTTGGTGGTGCGAGTCATGAAATACATGGTTTTGAACACGGTCATGCTCATAGTCACAACCACAGCCATTCAACCAGTCATACACATACCCATTACGATGAAAATGGCAACCCTCACACGCACACGCATTAACATAAAATAATACATTCATGTCTATCAATATACTTTCACTCATGAGGCTTATTCAATTAAGCGATTCCGCCTTTCCCATTGGGACATTTTCATTCTCCAATGGACTTGAAACAGCAATTCATGAGAAAATTGTTTACGATGCACAAACTCTAGAAGATTTTACCAGATCTATTGCTCTACAAGCTGCCTACAGTGATGGAATTGCCACACTACTAGCTTACAGAGCGGCTTTAGAAAAAGATTACCAAGAGATTGTGAATATTGATAATCAATTATTTATGTTTAAAATGAATGATGAAGCTCGCTTAATGCAAAAAAGGATGGGAAGAAAAATGGCTGAGATTTCCATTGACTTACTTGACAATGAATTGTTAGTTAAATGGCTAAAGGACATAAAAGATGAAAAAACTCCAGGCACCTTTCCCATTGCACAAGCCTTAGCTTTTGCTTCTGAAAATCTTTCCGAAGTTGAATTGTTTACTTCTCACCAATATGGAGCTATCAACATGATCTTGGGGGCAGCACTTAGAGCTGTTAAAGTCTCTCATTTTGATACCCAACGTATTTTATACAAACTCTCTGAGCAAACTCAAGAATTGTACGAAGAGGTTCGTCTACTTTCTCTGGAAGACATGAACTCTTTTGTACCTCAAATAGATATTCTTGCCTCCTTGCATGAAAAAGGTAAGATGAGAATGTTTATGAATTAAAATAAATAAATTAAATAAACTAAGTTTTAACTCAATTAAAATAATAAAGATATGAGTAATAATATTTGTAGAATTGGTGTTGGAGGACCGGTAGGTTCTGGTAAAACAGCACTTATAGAAGCTCTTACTCCTAAACTTTTAGAAAAAGGATTAAAAGTAATTATAATAACCAACGATATAGTAACTACAGAAGATGCTAAACATGTTAGAAAAACATTGAGCGGTATTTTGCCTGAAGAACAAATTGTGGGCGTGGAAACTGGTGCTTGCCCTCACACTGCAGTTAGAGAAGATCCTTCCATGAATATAGCAGCAGCCGAAGAATTAGAAGCTAAATTCCCGGATAGCGATGTATTGTTTATTGAATCCGGAGGGGATAATCTAACCTTAACCTTTAGCCCTGCCTTGGTAGATTTTTTTATGTACGTAATTGATGTGGCTGCTGGAGACAAAATTCCTAGGAAAAATGGTCCTGGTGTTGCTCAAGCAGATATAATGGTAATCAATAAGACCGATTTAGCCCCTTATGTAAATGCTAGTTTAGAGGTGATGGATAGAGATTCTAAAACCTTAAGAGGTGATAAACCATTTGTTTTCACCAACTGCATGACTGGTGAGGGTCTTGATGAATTGGTTGATCT
The DNA here is from genome assembly GCF_007845635.1 of Apibacter muscae. GTDB lineage: Bacteria > Bacteroidota > Bacteroidia > Flavobacteriales > Weeksellaceae > Apibacter > Apibacter muscae. The sequence continues at coordinate 48,042 of NZ_SELG01000024.1, forward strand.
AATCTGTCGAATTGCTCTATTTGATAAAGTGAAAAAATAAAAATGGCTATTAGTAAAGTAGATTTTTCGTCCGCTAAAGAAATGGCTCCTTATCTAGAGCAACCTAAAGCTATGTATGTAGGAGCCCCTGGTAAAACAGGATATTTATTTATGGGATTTGAACTGGACAAATCTGGAAAATCCATAATGAGAGATTTGGACAGAAGATCTCCCATCATTGTACAGCAAGAGCTTTATTTTGACGAAGAGATGCCAGAAATGCCTTGTGTTTATATTCTTTCTGCCGGAGGTCCTAACATAGACGGTGACAGATACGAACAAAACATTACGGTTAGAAAAGATGCTTTTGCTTTCGTATCTACCGGAGCTGCCACTAAGCTGTCTGAAATGAAATACAATTATTCCGGTCTTAAACAGGAATTTGTATTGGAAGATCACGCATATTTAGAATTTTTGCCTGAACCTTTAATTCCTTGCCGACATACGAGGTTTATTTCAGATACCAAACTTGTAATTGCACCTACGGCAACTCTCTTTTATTCTGAAGTTTTTATGGGAGGGCGTAAACACTATGGTGATGGTGAACTTTTTGAATATGATATTTTATCGGTGTGTTGTCATGGAGAACGTCCCGATGGGGAGCAATTGTTTAGAGAAAAATTTATTATAGATCCTAATAAATATTCTCCTCGGAATTTGGGCGTGATGCATAATTACGACGTATTTGCGAATGTAATTGTGATGACTCCTAAAGAACATGCTGACAAGATCTATGAGCAAATTACTCCTTTTATTGATAATGATAAACAGATAGCAGCGGGTATAACTTATTTGCCTAACCAAAGTGGATTGCTATTTAAAGTATTAGGGATGGAACCTGGTCCGGTAAAAAAAGTAATTAGAGATTTTTGCTCTAAAGTACGATTACAAGTAAAAGGAAAACCAGTTCCTGCTGAATTTCCTTGGAGATAATATATAACTAATTAACACTAAAAAATCATGGAAACAATTACAACTAAACCAAGCACAAAGTTTTGCCACTTATTTTCAATGGACTTTATAAAAATTATATTTAAAGGATCCGGACAAGTGATGTTTCAAAACAATATTTGGACCGGCGTACTGTTTTTATTGGGTATTTTTGTAGGTGCATATCAAGAAGGTCAGGGCTTAGTAGCTTGGGGGGCTTTAGTCGGATTACTTACTTCTACAATCACCGCTTACTTCCTACCACTTTCCAGTGATGATAACGAAAACGGTTTATGGGGGTTCAACGGTATTTTAGTCGGCTGTGCATTTCTAACTTTTTTGGGAAATACCCCGTATACATGGATTGCTTTGATTGTATGTGCCATGCTAACATCATCAGTACGGTTAGCATTTAACAACGTTATGGCTTCATGGGGAATTAATTCATTAACTTTTCCTTTCGTATTTCTTACTTGGATATTTTTATTTAGTGCAAGAGTATTGCAAGGAATTCCTCCTACACATATGTCTGAGCCTGTACTTAGCTCTGCTATCAATCCCAGCTTGGATTTGTCGATCTCTCATCTACTTATTTATTGGTTAAAAGGCATTTCACAAGTGTTCCTTATAAACTCTTGGGTTACCGGTATAATTTTTTTAATAGCATTATTTATTAGTAATAAATGGGCTGCTATCTGGGCAGCATTAGCTTCAGCCATAGCGTTATTTGCAGCTATAATGTTTAAAGCTCCGGGTAGTGATATTGCTAACGGATTGTATGGGTTTAGTGCTGTATTAACCGGCATCGCTTTAGGTATGACTTTCTATAAAGTTAGCCATAAAACCGCTGCATGGGCATTTCTAGGTATTATTGCAACTGTTTTTGTACAAGCAGGAATGAATGGTATGCTAGAACCGTTTGGACTACCGTCTTTAACTGCTCCTTTTTGTTTAACCACTTGGTTGTTCCTACTACCTAGGTTTAAATTTTAAATTCATTTTTATAATGGAGAAATAACTTTTATTATATCTTATTTATGCTACAAAAAAAAATGGTAGACATGGATCACATGCCTCTTCGATGGGGGCATGTGAAAATATTTTTTATCTCTTCCTTAGGTCAAGCCTTGGGTGCTGGCTTAGCCACTCTCATAGGTATAATTATACCTATGATTCAAATGTTAATCCATCCGGAATTAACTTCTTTTTCTCAAGGAATTATCTCCTGCATGAGTTTATTAGGAATAGTGGTAGGATCTTCGCTAATAGGAGATTTAAGCGATAAACATGGCTATTTAAAACTATTCAGGATTTGCCCCTTGTTAATTTTAGGAGCCTCCTTAATTGGCTATTTTTTCGATCACGTATGGATTTTAGCCTTTTGTTTATTTTTAATGGGAATAGGAATTGGTGGCGAATACAGCCTAGGTTCTGACTATATTTCAGAAATCATGCCCGACCGATGGAAATTATTTATGGTAGGAGCTGCAAAATCAACCTCTGCCATAGGTAGTATTGTTGTTGCAACAATCAGTTATTTTTTATTAATAAAATGGCAAAATCCTATGCATTGGAATTTTCTATTGCTCCTTATATCTGCACTATCACTTCTCATGTTTCTATTAAGAATTCGTTTTGCACAAAGTCCGGGTTGGCTAATCGCTCATGGACAAATTGAAAAAGCAGAAATTGCCGTTAAATATTTTTTGGGCAACGATGTGAAAATTGGAGATATTAAAAATAAACCTGTTGATATCAAAGACCCCAATCTTAAAGATTTTCTAAGTAAGGATAATTTAAAGAAAGTAATTTTTAGCGGAGTTCCTTGGGCATGCGAAGGCCTAGGAGTTTATGGTTTAGGCATATTTTTACCGATTCTTGTCTTGGCTTTAGGCTTAGAACCTTCTAAACAAGACCCCTTTGATAAAATAATCAGTTCCGTTAAGATTACCACCTTTATCAATATATTTGTTCTTATCGGCTTTATACTCGGTCTTTTTATAGTAAATAAAATTAATCATTTAAAAATACAAGTTTGGGGATTTACTTTAAGCTCTTTGGGTTTAATTTTATTACTGGTTGGGTATAAATTAGGTCTTTCTACTTGGGTTTTTGTTTTAGGTTTTTTAATTTTTGAACTGTTCTTGAACGCCGGTCCTCATTTAATGACCTTTATTATTCCTCCGCAAATCTATTCCATAGAGGAAAGAGGTACAGGTGTTGGTTTGGCAGCCTCGATAGGCAAAATAGGAGCTGTTATTGCTGTTTTCTTTATTCCTAACTTATTAAAATGGGGTGGGATTGAATTGGTTTTAATTGTTTCAATCCTTGTTAACTTATTAGGGGCTTTTATTACCCAATATTATGGAAGAAAAATTCCTGAAATTAATAAGAATTGATACTTATTTATTTTTATACGCTTTTAACGAATGAATTTTAAAAAAAATAAATTTGAATAGCTTTAAATGTTAAGGACATTACCGGAAATCTTAATCTAATTTTTCACCAAAAGGTAAAATAAAATCTTTCTCATTTTTATTAATGACCACGAAGCTCATATTATAGACAGCTTCTAACAAATTTAAATCTGGTACAGAGGGATCTTCAGCTGTATGAACATGGCCGTCGTGCAAATAATAATAATGATCTGCATATTGAAAGGCCAACGTAGGATTATGCATTATGGAAACTACAGTAAACCCTTGGGTTGAATATTTTTTTAATTTCTCCATTAAATGATGTTGGTAATATACATCTAAATGGTTGGTGGGTTCATCTAATAGAAGGATTTTAGGATTTTGCATTAAAAGTCTTCCTATCATCGTAATTTGTTGCTCACCTCCTGAAAGTTGATTGATGGGTTTATCTTTTAAATGATAAATAGATAAATCCTTCATTATTTCTTCAGCCATTTCTTGATCAGAATCTTTCACACTAAATCCTGAAAATGCGGTTCTACCTGTTAGTAAAACTTCATTAACCGTAAAGGAAAAAACAAATTGATGAAACTGTGGTAAAAAACCAATTAAGTGGGCACGTTCTTTAAAACTTATCGTTTCCATGTTCTTATTAAATATCTTGATTTCTCCACGATACCCCTTTAGCAATCCTGCTATAATTTTAAATAAGGTTGATTTACCTCCTCCATTAATACCTAATAAAACTGAAAACTTATTTTCTATAAAGGAAACATTTAGTTTTTTTAGTACTGGTTTATCACTGTAAGAAAACTCAAGGTTATTTATCTCTATGGCATTTTTCATGCTAGTTCCAGTTTAGTTTATTCTTTTTTAATAGATATACAAAAAATCCTCCTCCTAAAATGGTTGTAAAAACACCTATAGGAATTTCAAACACAAACAAAGTTCTGGATAAATCATCAATAATTAATAAGAAAGTTCCGCCTAAAAGTATGTTTCCTGCAATTGATTTGCTGTTATCTGCTCCTAATAACATTCTTACGATATGGGGCAAGAATAATCCATAAAAACTAATTACCCCGGCTACAGCCACGGTTGTTGTAGTCATTAAAGTAGCACAAGTAATTAAAATAAATTTATCTGGAACCGGATTTACACCTACAGCCCGAGCTGCATCATCTCCTAATGAAAGTAGATTTAATCTCCAACGATAGCGATAACAAATAAGAATTGTTAGTATTATGGGTATAAAGGATTGTTTGACTTCAATCCAAGAAGCGGAATGTAAATTTCCCATGGTCCACTGTATAATCGCTTGTAATTTGTAAGGATCACTAATGTACTGAACTAGCGTTAGTAGGGCTATAAAGACTCCCGAAATTATCATGCCTGATAATACTATGGTAACCGTAGAGGTTTGCTTGTTTACTGTGGCAATGAAATAGGTGAGTATTACGGCTAATATTCCTCCTACAAATGCATAAATATTTATAAAACTTAAAGTGTACACGATGGCTAATGAGGCTCCAAAAGCTGCACCTGAGGAAATTCCTAGGATATAAGAATCCACCAGGGGGTTTCTAAACAAGGCTTGCAATACTGAACCTGAAACAGAAAGTGCAGCACCCACCATAAAGGTTAATAGAATTCGGGGTAGCCTTACATTTACCAAAATATTTTTTGTTAATTCGTAAGACCCTTGATCTCTACCAACTAATGTTTGACCTTGTAACTGATTGATTAGGCTTTTAAAAAATTGTATTGCATTTACTTGATCGGAAGATCCAATAAACAAAGAAACTATTAATACCGGAATAGGTAATCCGTAACATAGAATTTTTGCTAACTTATTATTCAAAGTACTAGTTTTAGTTTTATTCTTTATGGTTTTTGTGCTGAAATTTGAAACAAACTTTTCACTGAAATATCTTTATGTAATATCTCATTTTGAATTTTGTTATCAGAAACAACATTTATAAAGCCTATTTTTTTTAATAATTCCAGATCGTAGGTAGGTCTATCGTTTTTACTTATTTCTAAATTGGCTTTAATTTTATTGGCTTCTTCCATAATTTCTGACGGATATCTTTCATGACCTTCTTCACTGCTAAATTGAATTTTACCCATATCTCCATCAAAATTAATTAATTTCCCTTGAGGTTTTAATATATTATAGGAGAGTTGATAAAATTTATTAACGTCTGGAAGCGTCCAAGTCATTAATCGGGTAAATACTAAATCAAAAGTATTGGATTCAAAATCTAAATTTTGTGCATCCATAACTTGATAATCAATGGATAATTTTAATTTTTGGGTTACTTCTTTTGCTTCCTCAATCATTTTCGAAGAGAGATCTACGGCAGTAACTTGATATCCTGCTAAAGATAATAAATTTGCAAAATATCCTGAAGCTGTGCCTACTTCAAGTACTTTCTTCCCTGAAAGTGTAGGTAAAAGTTGTTTAAAATATTGAAGCCAGTATTTGGTTTCGGGTAAATCCCAGGCATCTTCCTTTTCTTCTCTCCAGATAGTGGCTTGTTTATCCCAGTAGTTTTCTATATATTTTATTTCCATTCTTAATTATAGGTATTTCATTAATTCTGTTCCATTTTTTTCCCCATAAAGTTTTAAAATAATTTCTTTTAAATCTTTTAGCTCTAAATTTTTATCATGCGTATAAGCCCAATTGTTAATGGCAGTTGCTGCACATAAAGCCTTAAAAGTATGAGGACTATAGAAGAACATAGGCATTAAGTTATACACTTGCTTATCTTTTATAGCAGTTATGGAAGCTAATTCTGGTTTTTCGTAAAATAAATTTGGACTATCGTTCCACATGACAATCATATCGGGGTTCCATTGAATCAAAGTCTCTGGATTTACATTCATTTTATCTATTTTGGTAGAGCATACATTGTTAACTCCAGCCAATTCCAAGCAGTTATTCATCATACTCTCTACCCCTGTGGTTGTAAATATCCTACCATTCGCCCATGAGAAGTAAGCAGTTTTTCTTTTCCCTTCAGACAATTGATCTGCTTTGGATTGTAATTCTTTTGCTTTTGATTTAGCATAAGCAATTAATTCTTCACCTCTTTTCTCATTTCCCAGCATAATTGAAATGTCACGCATCTCTTTAATTAAGTTTTTATTGGTATCAGATGAAGATAGATACACAGGTATTTGCATACTTTTTAGTGTTTGTATGGTGCTTGCAGTTAAATTTTTTGCAATAACTAAATCTGGCTTTAAAGCTACTATACTTTCAATATTTGCAAGATCATTACTTCCAGGGGTTGATAATTGCTTTGCTTCTATTCGTTTATCTAACAGTTTAAAGTAATTGTATAATTCTTTATCAAAATACAATTCTGCCGGAATACCTACTAAGGTTTCTTCTTTTTGTAACATATAGATTACATCTACTGATGGATCAAATAAACAAACCACTTTCTGTGCTGGTTTAGGTAAGGTTACATGGTTTCCTTGAGTATCTGTGAGAGTGATAAAATTTTTATCTTGATTTTCTAATTTTTCTTGATTGGAATTGCAGCCATTCAGTAAAATCAGGGCAAATAATATTAGAAAAAAATTTTTCATTATGTGAAATTTACAATTTAACGGTTAAAGAACATCTATAATTAATAGGCGCCAATTGTACCCAATAGTACATATCATTCTTTTTCCAAGCGGTGGAGTATTGCTTACTATCCAATACATTGTTAACCATAACGCTAAAAGTATATCTTTTTGCTTCGTATGATATACCTGCATCCATTCTAAAAATGTTTTTCATTTCTACTGGATCAATTGTTGTGAATCGAGGTGCTCTACCCACTAACCATTGATAGCCGGTTGAAATAGAGAAACCTTTTAAGAAATTCCCGGGTAATTTATAGGTTAGCCATGTGTTTTGTATATGTCTGATTCTATCTGGTGTAGCTTTCCCTACCAAAGAGGGATTTAAATCGTCTTTAGTTATTTTAGAATCTGTATATGCGTAATTTATGGTTGCATACATCCCTGGGAATAATTCACCTCTTACATCTACTTCAATACCCTTGGCTTTATTTTGGCCGTTTTGATATATATTGTTTGTAATTGGATCTTTCGTTACCGTATGTGATCTTTCAATTTGATAAATGGAAACTGTTGTGGTAAATGCATTCATCCACTCCTTTTTTAAACCTATTTCAAAGCTTTGTCCTTTTACAGGATCTAATGGCTTATCTTCAAAAGATTTTCCTACCAGGGGTGTAAAGGTATTGTCAAACAATCCATAGGCACTAAAGGTTTCATTTATTTTATAATTTATACCTACCCTCGGACTAAGATTGTTGTCTGAATTTTTATTTCTTGCTCCATATTGATTAAAAAATCCTTGGGCGTAAGTGTATCGCAAACCTACATTCATCTTTAACTTTCCATCTAAAATGCTTATTTCTTCCATTAAATAGGGAGAAATGTATGATAATCTACCTGTGCTTAAGTTATCCACTCCATTAATATCGTTTTCAGAATTATAACTTCCTCCCATTGAATTATTATTGATAACATTTGAATAAATAGGGTTTGAAATACTTAATGGGTAAATGGTTGTAGCTGTATTCCAAGTATCTTGGGTTTTATTAGTTTTATAATTATAATCAACTCCGGTTAATAGGTTATGGGTAAATATACCGGTAACAAAATGTCCTTTTGCATAAGCTTGTGCTGAAAATGTATTGTATTTCATAGCATCATATACATATACACGATCTAATATATCCGGATCCACTTTGTTTATCCCATTCACCCAATACATAGCTCCTACTGATTTGCTATTAACATTAGATACTTGTGTATGTAAGCTCCAGTTTTTATTAAAGGTTTTATCAAAATTTACAAATATATCATTGGCATCTGCTCTATAAGGGCGTGAACTTGGGTCTGTAATGGTGAAATCATACGGTAAAGTTCCGAATCCATAAGGAGAAATTTGTGCTTCACTCAACATATTATAGGATAAATGCTGATAGATGTATTGTGCAGATATGCTTGTATTCTCATCAAAATTGTATTGAATGGATGGAGCTATAACAATTCTACTGTTATCATCGTATTTCATAAATCCTTTTTTATGCATTCCCACAAGATTTAATCTATAGTATAACTTATTATCCTCTTTGTATTTCCCACTAATATCTGCTTCTCCTCTTAATAAATTAAAGCTTCCTTGAGAAAGAGTAAAATCTGTTCTTTTTTTTCCATCTGCACTTTTCGTTACGATATTATATGAGCCGGCTGGATCTCCTAAAGCATTCATAAAAGCTGAAGGTCCTTTTACAAATTCAACTCTATCAATAACTGCAATATCATCTCCTAAAGGTCCTTTTAATAAGGGACGTAAATCAACCCCATTTCTTTGGGCATTAATATATCCTCCTCTTGAATATATATCTGAAGATATTCCATTGTGCAACTCTTCTCTAAAGGTTCCACTAACATTCCTAGTGACACTTTCGTTAACATTCAATGATAGTTGGTCCTTAATTACAGACTGATCTATGGATTGTATATTTTGTGATATATCTAAGATATCTCCATCTAATCGCAAGCTTTTTGATATGTTATTTGTGTTGTAGTGTCTATTTTTAGGTGCTTGAATTTTAACCTCTTCAAGAGTAACACCTCTTATACTATCGGTAGTAGTTTGAGCATTAATTTTTTGACTAAAAAAAGAGGGAACAATTAATAATGTTAGGGATGGAAAAATAAGATTATTGATTTTTTTCATTCTATTATAAAGATTACTTCATTTATTTAAAATTATTTTTTGCTTTATCTATATTAAAAAACAAGAATAATACCAGAATTTTAAGTGTTTATAAAATGTATTCAACTGGATATGTTACTATTAAATAAATTTTACTCTTATTTTTAAAGACTATAAGTAATTATATCGATTAAATAAAATTGGAATCTCTAAAAAAATAAAAAGCATCTGTTACACAGATGCTTTTTATTTTTTTAATGTATCTTAAGTTTTTAGAATGATTTTATATCAAATCCTATGGATTCTAGGACTTGTACAACAGCTGATGCGGTATCTAAAGATGTTAAACATGCAACACTGTTTTCAACAGCATTTCTTCGAATTAAATATCCATCTTCTTGTGTTAAGCCATCGTTGGATAATGTATTAATTACAAACTGAGCTTTTCCTTTCTGCATTATTTTTATAATGTTATAGTCTTCATTTTCCAACTTATCTATCTCGATAACAGGAATTTCATTATCCCTTAAGTATTTAGCTGTACCTTTTGTTGCCATAATGGTATACCCAATATCATAGAATCTTTTAGCTATGGGTAGAGCTTCGGGCTTGTCTTTATCTGCAACTGTAAAAATTGCATTCCCTAGAATTGGAATGTTTATATGGCTTGCTAAAAGTGCTTTGTATAAAGCTCTTTCGTACGTTGTATCTTTCCCTATAACTTCTCCTGTTGATTTCATTTCTGGACCTAAGGTTATATCTACAGATCTCAATTTTGCAAATGAAAAAACAGGGGCTTTTACATAGATGTTTTTGGGTTCTGGATAGTATTCCATACTTAACCCTTGGTCTATTAGGGAGCTTCCTAGTACAGCTTTTGTTGCTACCTGCGCTAAAGGTATTCCTGTAACTTTACTCATAAATGGAATGGTACGACTGGAACGAGGATTCACTTCTAAAACATAAACTTTCCCTTTCATCAACACAAATTGGATATTCATCAAACCAACAATTTTAAATCCTTTAGCCAAGGCTTTCGTTTGTCTTATAATCTCCTCTTTTTCTTCTTGAGATATCGTTTGGGTAGGATATACAGCTATGGAATCTCCGGAATGAACTCCTGCTTTTTCTATATGTTCCATAACTCCAGGAATAAAAACGTTTGTACCGTCACAAATAGCATCAACCTCAATTTCTTTTCCGACCAAATATTTATCTATCAGAATCGGTTGCTTTTCATGAACATTAACCGCTTCTTTCATATATCTTTCCAACTCTCTATCGGAGTAGACGATCTGCATGGCTCTGCCCCCCAATACATAAGAAGGGCGAATCACTACCGGATATCCTATAGAGCTTGCAACTTTTAAGGCTTCATCTAAATTGAAAACCGTATCTCCTTTGGGGCGAGCTATGTCTAGTTCGTTTAACTGAGCTTCGAATTTTTTACGATCCTCGGCTCTATCAATATCTTCAATACTTGTTCCAAGAATTTTTACTCCTGCCTCCCTAGCTGCCTCAGCTAAATTAATTGCTGTTTGACCTCCAAATTGAACTAGAATTCCATCTGGCTTTTCTAAGTCTAAAATAGTGGTTATTGACTCTCGCGTAAGAGGTTCAAAATATAATTTATCTGAAATACTAAAATCAGTTGATACTGTTTCCGGATTGCTGTTGATAATTATTGCCTCATAACCGGATTGTTTTAATGCAAACACGCTATGCACAGTTGCATAATCAAACTCTACACCTTGTCCTATGCGTATAGGTCCTGAACCTAATACTACTATTTTCTTTTTGTCTGTTCTTAAGGATTCATTCTCTATTCCATAAGTACTATAAAAATAAGGGGTAGATGAGGTAAATTCAGCCGCACAAGTATCTACCATTTTAAATACGGGAACTATATTTTTTTCCTTCCTTAGTTTATAGATAGATTTTTCGTCTGCCTTCCAAAGTTGAGCAATTTCAAAATCTGAAAACCCATATTTTTTTGCCTTTTTAAGAATTTCAATATTCTCTGGCTGAGCTTCTAATTCTTTTTCTATTTCAATAATATGCTGCAATTTGGCTAAAAAGAATTTATCTATTTTACTAGCCTCTTGTATTCTTTCAATACTTTCCCCGTTTCTTAATGCATCTGCTATTAAAAATAAACGTTCATCATCTGCTTTTTTTAATTTCTCTTCTAAGGTTGAAGGATCATAAGGTTGAATATCTTTTTTTCTAATGTGTAAACAGCCTATTTCTAAGGATTGTACTGCTTTAAGTAAAGATTCTTCAATGGATGTTCCTATTGCCATAACTTCTCCTGTTGCCTTCATTTGAGTTCCTAATTGACGATTGGCACTTTGGAACTTATCAAATGGCCATCTCGGTATTTTGGCTACTACATAGTCTAAGGCTGGTTCAAAGCAGGCATATGTAGTGTTGGTAACTGGATTTTTCATTTCATCCAATGTTAATCCAATCGCAATTTTTGCTGCTAATTTAGCAATCGGATATCCGGTTGCTTTGGAAGCTAATGCAGATGATCGGCTTACCCTAGGATTTACTTCAATAACTATATAATCTCTACTATAAGGATCTAAAGCAAATTGAACATTACAACCTCCTTCAATTTCTAGGGCTCTGATTATTTTTAAAGCTGAATTTCTAAGTAACTGATATTCCTGATCTGCTAAGGTTTGACTTGGAGCAAACACTATGGAATCACCGGTATGTATTCCTACTGGATCAAAATTTTCCATGTTACATACCACAATGGCATTGTCGTTAGCATCTCGCATAACTTCATACTCAATTTCTTTGTAACCGGCGATACTTTTTTCAATTAAACATTGATGGACAGGACTGTATTTTAAGCCTGATTCTGTAATCTCTCGCAATTCAAGTTCATTTTCCGCAATTCCTCCTCCGGTTCCTCCTAATGTAAATGCTGGACGTACAATAATTGGGTAACCGATTTGATTGGCAAAATCAAGAGCTGCTTCAATGTCATTGACTATAACACTCTCTGCTATTGGCTCGTTAATGCTTTCCATTAACTGTTTAAACAAATCTCTATCTTCCGCTTGTTCAATGGAAGTTAACTTAGTACCTAGAACCTCTACATCGTACTGATTTAAAGTTCCTGACTTGGCCAATTCTACCGCTAAATTTAAACCTGTTTGTCCTCCTAAGGAAGGTAGCAGTGCATCCGGACGCTCCAAAGCTATAATTTGCTGGAGAAAATCTAAAGTTAAAGGTTCCATATAAACGGTATCCGCGATCTCCTTGTCCGTCATTATAGTGGCTGGATTGGAATTCACTAATACAACATGGTACCCTTCTTCTTTTAAAGCTAAACAGGCTTGTGTTCCTGCATAATCAAATTCTGCTGCCTGACCGATGATAATGGGTCCAGAACCGATTACTAATATTTTTTTTATATCTGTACGTTTTGGCATTTTTTAATTTTTAATTTTGATTAATGAGTATTTTTAAAATCTCTAATCAGGTTCATAAATTGATTAAACAAATATTCATTATCGTTAGGCCCTGGGCTTGATTCAGGATGATATTGAACGGTAAATGCATAATTTTCTTTGTGACATAACCCTTCAATAGTTCCATCGTTTAAGGCTCTATGGGTAATTTCTAAAGGTGTATTTTTTAGTGAGTCTTCCTCTACTGCATAACCATGATTTTGGGAAGTTATATGTACTCTATTGGTTTTTAGTTCCTTAACTGGATGATTGGCTCCTCTGTGACCAAATAACATTTTATAGGTTTTCGCTCCATGTGCTATTGCGAATAGTTGATGACCTAGACATATTCCAAAAATTGGAACTTTACCGCTTATTTGTTTTATTATTTCTATAGAATCGTTAAGTTCCTGTGGATCTCCAGGCCCATTGGAGAGCATTATACCATCTGGATTTAACTCTAAAATAGATCTAGCATTAGTATTATACGGAACTACGACTACATCACATTTACGTAAACATAGTTCTTTTAATATACTTTTTTTCATTCCGTAATCAATTAAAACAATTCGATATCCTTCTCCCGGAGCACTGTAAGCTCTAGGGGTTGAAACTTCCGGTACGTGATGTTCTAGTATTGTATTTTGTAATTTTTGGGCTACCTGAGCAGTATCTTCTGATAAATCACAAAATTTTCCTTTCATACTTCCCTTGGTCCTTATCATCTTTACTAAGGCTCTGGTATCAATACCGCTTAACCCAGGGATATTTTGTTTTTTAAGAAAGTAATCTATATTCATTTGACTTTGCCAATGAGATTCTGTATGGGCAAATTCATGAACAACAACTCCTCCTACAAATGGATTTAAGGATTCAAAATCACTGGGATTAATACCGTAATTACCAATTAATGGATAGGTGAAAACAATTATTTGTTTATGGAAGGAAGGATCAGACATAGTTTCTTGATAACCTGTCATACCAGTAGTGAAGACCACTTCTCCTACGGTAAACTGATCGCTCCCGAAACCTTCTCCAATAAATTCCATTCCGTTTTCTAATACTAATTTTCGTTTCAAGGTTATATGTTTATTTAAATTTTATGATTTTTATTTTAAATTTAATGAATTTCTATGAATTAAATACATAGTTAAGTACAGAAATTCGCGCAAAAACACCATTAGTCATTTGCGTAAAAATCCTTGATTTTGGAGATTCAATCAAATCTTCATCTATCTCAACTCCTCGATTAATAGGGGCAGGATGCATTATAATGGAATGTGCTTTCATATTACTTGCCCTCTCTTTGGTAAGACCATATAGGGAAAGAAAATTTCCTTCATCGTATTGCTGAGAATGTCTTTCATTTTGATTTCTTAATAACATTACAACATCTGCTTTTGGAATTGCCTCATCTATAGTTGTATATCTGCCCATTGTCATTGTTGAGTCTCTCCAAAATTCTGGCGTTGCAAAACTTATATTTGCTCCTAATCTTTGTAAAATTTTGGCATCTGAATGTGCTACTCTACTATGTACAACATCTCCTACTATCACTACGTTTAAATCCCTAAACTCTCCGAATTCTTCTTGTATGGTTATTAAGTCTAACAAAGATTGTGTGGGATGATCACCGCAACCATCTCCTGCATTAATTATTGGAACATCAAATTTTGAAATTAAATTTTCATAAAATCGATCTTCCCAATGTCTGATAACAAAACATTCTACACCAATGGAATTAAGCGTTTTCACCGTATCATACAGGGTTTCTCCTTTCTTAATACTTGAACTTTCTGCATCAAAATAAATAATTTCCATCCCTGTCTTTTTCTCAGCCATTTCAAAACTTAATTTTGTTCGTGTGCTATTTTCAAAAAATAAGTTGGATATATAATGATTGGATAGATTGGGATAAGCGTTTCTTTTTTTAAAGCTTATTGCATCTTCAATTAATTCTCTAATTACTTCAATGTTTAAATTTTCTAAAGAAATAAAATGTTGCATAAAATTATTTATATATAATTTTTGTTAAAGTCTAGTTCTACTAAAGCAAAAAAAAACATCTTAATTATTAAGATGTTTTTAAATATAATATTATTATTTTTTGAATCTCCCAATGGATGTTGTGTTTGATCTAAAACTAAAAAAAGAAATTTTATATTCTGAAAAGGTAAAATACTTTTCTGAGATAAAATCTTTTTTATACGAATAATTTTTTTCAAATCTTTATATATCCTTAACTATAAGGTCTAGCAAAGATAATAATTTTTTTTGAAAACTATGCTTTATTATAATTTATTATATTTTTTGCAGTATAACTATTCTAAGTTAGTATTTTTGCAATTGTATAAATATCTGCAGTTCAAAATGGAAAATTCTTTAACAACCAAGCCTAAATGGATTCGTGTAAAACTTCCAACTGGAAAAAATTACAAATCCCTTATCAATATTGTAGATAAGTACAAATTGAACACGATTTGCCAGAGTGGTAGTTGCCCTAATATGGGTGAATGTTGGGGAGAAGGAACTGCTACTTTTATGATATTGGGCAATATTTGCACTAGAAGCTGTGGATTTTGTGGAGTTAAAACCGGTCGACCTTCTGAGATTGATTGGGAGGAACCTGAAAAGGTTGCTCGCTCTATTAAATTAATGAAAATAAAACATGCCGTTCTAACTTCAGTTGATCGAGATGATTTAAAGGATATGGGTTCTATCCTTTGGGCTGAAACCATAAATGCTATAAGAAGAATATGTCCTGAAACTACTATGGAAACTTTAATCCCTGACTTTCAAGGAATCACCAAGCATTTAGATCGTTTAATAAACGCTTCACCGGAAGTGATTTCTCACAATATGGAAACTGTAAGCCGATTAACTCGTGAAGTTCGTATTCAAGCCAAATATTCCAGAAGTTTAGATGTATTAAGATACTTAAAGGAACAAGGACAAAGAAGAACTAAAACAGGAATTATGTTGGGGCTGGGTGAAAAAGTTTCTGAAGTTTATGAAACTATTAAAGATATTCATGATGCTAAGGTAGATATTATCACTATTGGACAATATTTACAACCGAGTAAAAAACATCTTCCTGTCAAAGAATATATTTCTTTGGAATTGTTTAAAGAATATGAGGATTTTGCTAAAAGCCTAGGCAATTTTCGTCATGTTGAATGTGGACCTTTAGTTAGATCATCTTATCATGCTGAAAAGCATATACATTAAATTAAAGTATTGGTTGCTTATATTTGTTTGATATTTTTATTTATTGTCCTCTTCTGAAGCGTTCCATATTTTGATTTTATCATTAATGTTTATTCCATGTACCTCTACGTATAAACCATCTGATAAGCCTAGAGTTATATCTTGTTTTTTGTATTCTCCATTGGGTTGCAAAATTTCTACAAATGGTTTGTTTTGTTCATCAAATTGGACTAATGCTTCTCTTACGGATAAGACGTCTTTTCTTTCATTTAAAACTATTTCTGCATTTGCACTGTAACCTGCTCGTATTAATACCCCGTTAGGAATTTTAAGATCTGCTTTTATATTATATTTAACTGCTCCATTTTCGTCGTAACCCTGTGGTGCTATAAATGATAAATTCCCTTGCAATTTTTCATCTTGTAAAGCTCCTATCACAATGTTCATGGGCATTCCAATTTTCATCATACCTGCATCTGATTCATCTACTTTACCTTCAAAAATCATCTTGTTTATATCTGCTATTGTTGCAATCGTAGTACCGGCATTAAAGGTATTAGCCTCAATTACTTGGTTTCCAACTTCAATAGGAAGTGCCAATATCATACCTTTGGTTGTAGAACGAATTTGTATACTTGCTAAATTTTCCAGACCACTGGCAACACCTTTAGTTGCAATATCATATTCTTTTTCTGCTTGATTTAGTGTTTGTTTTGCTAATTTATATTGAGTCTCCGCGTTTTCATATTCTTGTTTAGAGATTACTCCTTGTGTAAATAACAATTTTTCTCTTTCAAAGATTCTCTTTTGATTACTCAGCTGAATTTTTGCAGAATTGATGGATTGCATAGTTGAATTAACTGTTGCTACCACTGGAACTACTTTAATAGTTGCTATTAATTGCCCAACCTCCACTTGATCTCCTTCTTTGACGTAAATCTCTTTAATTATTCCCGATATATTAGGTTTTATCTCTATTTTTTCTTTTGGGTTTATCTTCCCCGTAGCTATAGATTTTATTTCAATGGTTTTAATTAGAGGTGTTTCCGTAAGAAATTTTTCGCTTTTATTTGAGTTTGCTTTAATTATATAACTTATGCAAAAAATTAGAAGTGCTATAAAAATAACTATTAATGATATTTTCAAAATTTTCTTCTTCATGTGTAATTTATAATTATATAATAACGTGGTTGAATGATTAGTGTAGCTTTAAACCTTTTTGTTACATTTATATAATGGATTTACAATTTAAAAATTCATTTTAGTTATCTTTGTATTATCATGGATATGTCTCTTCCTAATCAGGTATTGGAGTATTATTGGGGATACAAAGATTTTAGATATCCCCAAAAAGAAATTATTCTTTCAATTTTAAATAATAATGATACTGTTGCTTTACTTCCAACGGGTGCAGGAAAATCCATTTGCTATCAAGTTCCCGCTTTACTTAAAGAGGGGGTATGTATTATCATTTCACCTCTATTAGCTCTTATTAAAGATCAAGTTTTTCAACTTAAAAGGCGTTATATTCCTTCAGATTTTATTTCTTCCGAGCAAACAGCTGATCAACATCATATCATATACAATAAACTTAAAAATAATGAATTAAAATTACTGTATATTTCCCCTGAAAGACTTTTGAATAAACAGTTTTTAGAAATTATCTCTGATATTAAGGTTTCTTTTATTGCGATTGATGAAGCTCATTGTATTTCAGAGTGGGGAAACGATTTTCGCCCATCGTATCAGCAAATTCATTCATTTAGAGAATTTATAGGATCCCACATTCCTTGTATTGCTCTAACTGCCACAGCCACAGAGAAAGTTCTTTCTGAAATAATTATCAAACTTAAACTAAAAGATGTTGAAGTTTTTAAAAAATCATACAAAAGAGAAAATTTATCTCTTCAAGTTGTAAAAGCTGAGGATAAAATTTCTCAAATAGTTAGGATTCTTAACAAGTACAGGGGATCAGGCATCATATATTGTAGAACAAGGAGTGAAACTAAAAACTTATGCTCTATTTTAAGAGGTAAAGGGTATTTGGTTGATTTTTTTCATGCGGGTCTGTCTCCTAGTGAAAAAATTAAGAAACAAAAAAATTGGACTGAAAGTGATTCTTTAGTTCTTATATCCACCAATGCTTTTGGTATGGGTATTGACAAAGAAAATGTAAGATGTATCATTCATTTTTCACCTCCTTATTCATTAGAAAATTACTACCAAGAAGTAGGTAGAGCGGGTAGGGACGGAAATCTATCTCATGCCTTCTTATTATGGAACGATTATGAATTTTCTAATTTATCTTCTTTTTTATTACAAACCATTTGCTCTTACAATGATTATAATAAGATTATTAAATACTTATATACATTATATGGAATAGCCCCTTCAGAAACTCCTGAACATATATTTGACTTTGATCTTAACTATTTCCAAAAATATACTAAAATTCCTTCCACGAGAATCATACCTATTTTAGAGTTTCTTAATAATAGCTCAATTATTAACTGGAGATACGAACCTGGGGATAGTATTATACAATTAAAATTCCCAATTGAAAGACTTGATTATCAATCATTTGGTAAGGATACTTGGATTTTTGACGAAATTTCTAGAAAAATTACCGGTGTTTTTTCTTACCAAATTAAATTCAATGAATCTAAACTTGCAAACGTTTTAAGAATTTCTTTGGAAGAATTGCGTAAATTTTTAACTAAATATAGTCAAAGTGGTGATATTTTTTATGTAGATGGAAATAAGCAAAAAATACAATTTCTTACTGCTAGAAATGATTCTGATCTTTTAAATGAATTCTGGAAAAAATTTAATCAAATACAGAATAATAAATTATTAAAATATAAAGAATTAGAATTTTTTATTCAGAATAAAAAGTTTTGCCGTATGCGATTAATTCTAGGTTATTTTGGAGAAAAAGAAAAAGAATCTTGCGGTAAATGTGATATTTGTTTATCTAAACAAACTTATAATTCTCTAACAAATTCTGAAAATTTATTTCAATTTATAAAAGTTAGCCCTAGGACTAGACAGGATATTTATGATGAATTCTATTGTCATACTTCTGATGAAATTCATGATCTCTTACAAGAACTTATAGGTGAAAATAAAATAAAAGTATTAAATTACAATACTTATTGTGTAAATAACTAAATCATTAATCGCCTAGTTTTATTTATGGATATTAAAATTGAAAAATCTTGGAAAAAAGTATTAGATCAAGAATTTGAAAAACCATACTTCAAAAGTTTAATTGAATTTGTTAAAAGTGAATATAAAAACCATGTTTGTTTTCCTAAGGGCAAAGATATTTTCAAAGCTTTTGAATTAACCCCTTTCAATGATGTTAAAGTGGTTATTCTGGGACAAGATCCTTATCATAACTTTAATCAAGCTATGGGATTATGTTTCTCTGTACCTGAGGGCACGGTTTATCCTCCTTCTTTAAAAAATATTATAACTGAACTGAAAGATGACATGGGTACCGTTTTAAAATCTGGAGATTTATCTTATTGGGCAAACCAAGGTGTTTTTATGTTAAATGCTACTTTAACTGTTAGGGCACATATAGCAGGTTCTCATCAAAAAAAAGGTTGGGAAATTTTCACGGATAAAGTCATTGAGAAAATATCTGAATTAAAAAATAACGTTGTATTTATTTTATGGGGGAGTTATGCACAACAGAAAACTAGTTTAATAAACACAGATCAACATTGCATAATTAAATCTGTTCACCCTTCTCCTTTATCTGCATACAGAGGATTTTTTGGATCTAAACCATTCAGTAACGCAAATAAATATTTAGCATCTAAAAATTTATCCCCAATTCAGTGGTGAATCAGGGATGTGTCTTAATTATTTATATGAACTTTCTTTTTTTAAATCTTTCTCTAATTGTTTCTTAATCTTTTTCTGATTTTTTTCATATTGCTTTCTATCTTTCGGAGACATCGAATTTACATCTGGACTAAATAACTCGCTTATATCTTGGTCTTTTAAATCTTCTGCTGTTATTATGATATCGCCAGGTTGACTAACGGCAGTGGTCTCTGATAAATTTATTGTGCTTTTAAGTTCACTAGCATTGGTTTGATCTACGGGCTTAGTAATATTTGTTTGGGAAGAGATATCTGAATTTGTAGACTTTTCTAATTTTATATCTTTGTTATCCGTAAAACTTTCTTTTTTCTCTTGTTTGTTAGGTACTGCAGCCTCTTCAGTTACGTAGGATTCTTGTTTGTTTGAAATATTATCCTGTGTTACAATATTTTCCTGCTGTGATTCTAATTTTGGGATGACTACTTCTTCTAATTCAATATTTTTCGTTGTAGTAGTTATATTTTCTTCATAAACTTCTGAAGGTTTAGATATAGGTACGTTTTTAACCTTTACGCCTTCTTTAGAACGTAAAACTGACATGGGTTCTTTTGAATAGTTGGATTCTTGAGTAACATTTCTAACTACTACACCATTACTTAATACCCAAAGCTCATTACCGTTTGCATCTGTAGTTCTAAAAATTGTTGGATTGGC
Organism: Apibacter muscae; assembly: GCF_007845635.1. Taxonomy (GTDB): domain Bacteria; phylum Bacteroidota; class Bacteroidia; order Flavobacteriales; family Weeksellaceae; genus Apibacter; species Apibacter muscae. Next base: position 68,411 of record NZ_SELG01000024.1, read on the forward strand.
TGGGTTTTCTGCTTTCTTACCACTATTCTCTGCTAACAAAATTTGTTGCTGAGTCATTATTGCTTCCTTCTTTTCAACATCTATAACACTACCTTCTTGCTTAAGAATATATCCTTGCTGGGAACTAGTTTCTTCTTGTACTTCCTCAAGTTGTGCATAAGAAGTTATAGACAATAATATAATAGGAAGAGTATAAATTTTTTTCATAACCACCAATATCAATTACTTATATTTAATTTTACTAAATTACAATTTTTTATATTTAAATGAACAAATATAAATATAAAAAATTGTAATTTATCTTTATTCTTTATCTACTTCATTATTATACGGTAAAGTTCCTTTATTATTTTTAAGTTTAAAATTTTTAAAATCTTCAGTTGCTTCGATTCCGTTTGAAGATATATTTGTTGTCACTCCATCCGCTCTATATATTTTAACTGTATCGTCTGAATATATTTTCCTCAACTTCTTATCCCAAAATAGGTGATTTGTTTTTAAAGTATCTTTGTCCGAATTTATTACCACTACATTATTCTTAGCTTCATACCACCCTTCAGATTCAATAATTTTAGCATAGTTAGCCATTAAATATATGGGTTCATCTTTATCTCTTTCAATAAACTCTACTTTTAAACCTTTGGGAAATAAGGTGAAGGGTGTTTTTGTAAATTCATATTCTTCAATCAAAGGAGATTTAAGTTTAACTTTTATATATACTGAATCATGCAATGTTAAATTTGCGTTTAATATCTGCCTTGATGGAAATTCTAAATTCTTTTTTTCTAATTTTTTAGATTCATCGTCTGTGCAAGAGTTAAAATAAAATAGTAGGTAAATAATTAAAATTATAAATGATAATTTTCTACTAATTTTAAACATAATGTTTTTTAATTACAAAATCTTTTGACTTATTTCAAATTCATTTTATTTATAAATATACAATTAAAAAAGGTTATTCAAGAATTGAATAACCTTTTTTATTATATACTGAAAAATTTTATGAGATTTGTGTTAACCTTAAGGTATTGGTTAATCCATTTCCAAAAGAAGGCATAGCATTTAAATTAATTACATAATCTTTAGATTTGATTATACCCCTTTCTTTGACCATTCTATTTACTTCTACAACTGTTTCATCGGTACTTTTTAATCCTTCATACAAGAATGCTTGCACACCCCATAAAAGATTCAACATAGTAATGATTCTTTTATTACTTGTAAAAACGATGATATCAGCTAAAGGTCTATGGGAAGAAATTTGAAAAGCTGTATATCCTGATTGGGTCAACGTAATTATTGCTTTAGCATTCACTTGACCAACCATATCTGCAGCATTATAACAAATTGTATCCGTAATATATCTTTCAGAACCTTGAACTGGTTTATGTTGTGGAATTCTTATACATTCATCTTCTTCAACGCTGTTAATAATTTTTGACATGTTTTGTATTACTTCTACCGGATGTTTTCCTACAGATGTTTCTCCACTTAACATTACTGCATCTGCTCCATCTAATACTGAATTTGCAACGTCATTTACCTCAGCCCTGGTAGGGGTCAATCCGTCAATCATACTCTCCATCATCTGAGTTGCTATAATTACAGGTTTGCATGCAATTTTACATCTTTTAACTAGATTTTTTTGAATTAATGGGACTTGTTCCATTGGAATTTCAATTCCTAAATCACCTCTTGCGACCATAATACCATCTACTGCACTTACTATCTCTTCAATATTTTTTACAGCTTCTGGCTTTTCAATCTTAGCAATAATTGGAATTTTATGATTGCAATGCTTTTGTATTAATTTTTTTAGATCATTTACATCAACTTCATGCCTAACAAAAGAAAGTGCGATCCAGTCAAAATCTAATTTTATTGCAATTTCAGCATCTTTTATATCTTTTTCTGTTAAGGCTGGTAAAGATATTTTTGTATTTGGTAAGTTAACTCCTTTTTTAGATAATAATGGTCCACCTTGAATTACTCTTGCTTTAACTTTATCTATTAAATTGGTTTCAATTACTTCAAATATCAATTTACCATCATCTAATAATATTCGCTCACCGACCTTTACGTCCTTAGCGAATTCATTATAGCTCATATAGACTTGTTGAGCGTCTCCTTCTATTTTCTCATTGGTAAATGTGATAATGTCTCCTTGATTTACAACAACTCCAGGCTTAACTATTCCTAATCTAAGCTTGGGGCCTTGTAAATCTGCCAATAGAGCCACACTAAATCCATGCTCTTCATTGATTTCTCTTACTAACGTTACCCATTTCTCTGCTATAGATTCTTCTGCATGTGAAAAATTAACTCTAATCACATTTACACCAGACTTAAACATATTTATTAATGTTTCTTTGTCTTCTGATGCTGGTCCTATAGTTGCTACTATTTTTGTTTTTTTATTATATAAATTCATTCTTCTATTAATATCAAATTTTCAAGATTATTTTTTTTTATTCTATTTAAATCAACTACTTCATAATTACTTATAAAATTAAATTTCTTCAAAGTTACATAAAACTCTTCACTCAATAAGAAATCATATTTTAAGAAGTAGTTAAAAAATTTATATTCCGGCACTAATATTTCAATAATTTCTGAATGGTCAAACAATTCATTTTTTTCTTCTTTAAATAACGGATAAGATGCATTACTTATTAATTCAATGTTTTGTTTAGTTTTAATATCATAAAATTTATAGGCTGAAAAACTGTATTCATGTTCATCTTTATAGATTTTGTGATCTCTAATTCTCTTAAAACTAAATGAAAAAAATTCATTAAGTAAAAAAACAAACCTGTAGTCTTTACTTACATTTGTCTTTATACCTAGTAATTTAAAATCAAATATTGGATCATCATCCTCCCATGTAAGGGAATACAATTTCATAATTTATTTGATTTTATTACTTAATTTATAGTATGCTCTTTTTGAGGCTATTTCTTCTGCACTTTTTTTTGAACTAGCCCTACCTTTAGAAATGATTTGATCATTAAGCTTAATGACAGAATCAAAAATTAAAATATTTTCTGCATTATCCTCTTGAGAGGTTTCAAAAGTAATGTTAAATTTATTTTTTTGAGCCCACTCAAGTATATAACTTTTATAGCTGGTTATCTTGTTTTCTAAATTTATAAGATCATCATTATTAATTAATGTCCTTTCGATAAATTTTTTTGAGAAAATAAATCCTTTATCTACATAAATGGCTCCAACTAAAGATTCGTATAAATTTCCTTCAATATTTTTACCTAAATTTGTGTTTTTTCTTTTGCTTAAATATGTTGATAAATTTAATTTTTTCCCTAGCAGGTTTAATGCACTCCTATTAACCATTTTAGATCTCATTTGGGTTAAATAACCCTCATCTTTATTGGGAGCTTTATGGAATAAAAAATCAGAAACTACCGTTGAAATGATTGAATCACCTAAAAATTCAAGTCTTTCAAAATTTTTATCATCACTATTTAATGAAGTATGCGTAAAACATTCATGAAAAATTTCTATACTAATTGGTTTATAACCAATTAAAACTTCGATTTGCTTTTGAAATGTTTTTTCTTGGATTGAAAAGTTTTTCTTTTTAGATATTATGGAATGGAAAATATTTTTCTTCCAAAAATTCATTATTTAAAAAAATATTTTAAATCTTTTTAAATATCACACATGCATTGTGACCTCCAAATCCGAAAGTATTACTTAACGCATAGGTAATATTTTTTTTCTTTGCCTTATTAAAAGTCAAATCCAGTTTTTCATCTATTTCCTCATCATCTGTAAAATGATTAATTGTTGGAGGGACGATATCGTTACGAATTGCTCCTACACAAGCTAATGCTTCAATAGCCCCAGCCCCACCTAAAAGATGACCTGTCATAGATTTTGTAGAATTTATTTGAATATTATATGAATGCTCTCCAAATAATTTTTTTATCGCCTTTATTTCAGCTAAATCGCCTAAAGGAGTTGATGTGCCATGAAGATTTATATGATCTATATCTGTAATAGAAATATTTGCATCATCTAAAGCATTTTTCATTACATTATAAGCTCCTAGTCCTTCTGGATGTGGTGCTGTCATATGGTACGCATCGGCACTTAAACCACCAGCAACAAGTTCAGCGTATATAGTTGCGCCTCTTCTTATCGCATGTTCGTACTCTTCAAGAACTAAAGTCCCTGCTCCTTCCCCTAAAACAAAACCATCTCTATCTTTATCAAACGGCCTAGACGCTGTAGAAGGATCCTCATTTCTTGTAGACATTGCATGCAATGCATTGAAGCCACCAATACCACTTTCACAAATTGCAGCCTCTGATCCGCCAGTTACAATTACATCTGCCTTTCCTAAACGAATAAGCATTAAAGAATCAATAATTGCATTAGACGAAGAAGCACATGCTGACACTGTAGCATAATTAGGCCCCATAAACCTATATTCCATAGAAATAAGTCCAGGTGTCATATCAGCAATCATTTTAGGAATAAAAAAAGGATTAAATCTAGGCATACCATTTCCTAACGCAAATTCACTAACTTCATGTTGAAAAGTAAATAACCCTCCTATTCCTGAACCCCAAATCACCCCAACTTTAGCTTTATCCAAGTCAGAATATTCTAAAAGTCTACTATCTTCAATAGCTTCTCTTGAAGAAATTATTCCTAATTGTGCACATCGATCATACTTGCGAATGTCCTTTTTCCCGAAATAATCTTCAGGATTATAATTTTTTACTTCGCAGGCAAACCTTGTCTTAAAATTTGTTGCATCAAATAGAGTAATTGGACCTGCTCCACTAACACCATTAAGTAAAGCCTCCCAATATTCTTGAAAAGTGTTACCTAATGGGGTTATAGCACCAAGTCCAGTCACTACTACTCGCTTTAAAGCCATATTTTGATGTCTTTGTGTGAAATTATTGTTTGTTTACTTCTTCGATGTAAGAAATTGCTTGTCCTACAGTAGATATTTTTTCTGCTTGATCATCAGGGATTTGAATATCAAATTCCTTTTCAAATTCCATAATTAACTCCACTGTGTCTAATGAATCAGCCCCTAAGTCATTTGTAAAACTTGCTTCTGGAGTAACCTCGCTTTCATCTACTCCTAATTTATCAACAATGATAGCTTTTACTCTTGATGTAATGTCAGACATAACCTTTAAAATTTTATTTATTATAGTTCAGTTGGCAAATATAAAATTTTTTTTTCTAAAATAATATTTTTTCAGCTTTTTGAATTATCAATTTATTTAAATATTATCAATTAAACTTTTTAATAGAATATTGAAAAGTTAATATAAGGCATAAAGTAGATGTTTTATTGATTGGTCTTTAACTCCTTTTTATTAAACCATATAACATAATCATTATTTTCTTTATATATATTGTACAAATTTTTCTTAATGGTAGGGTTATCTTTAACTTTATCTATATATTTCTGCCCCTCGAAAATGGATGGAATATTTATGTTTAAATTATGAAATTCAAATAAACCTGCCGTCATAATGTTTGCTCCTGCATCATTCCCAAAAGAATTAAGAATAAAAGGTGCTTCCATAAATTTATTTTTTTCCGTGAACTGAATAACTTGACTTGGCATGGGAGCTCCGTTAAGCAAATATACATTATCATCATCTTTAATATTTAAGTTATTTAAATCATAACTTATCTGTGTGAATAGATATTCATTGTAGGTTTTCATTATGGACAATGAAGCTCCATAGGAATATGATAGTGAAAAAAAATATAAATATGGAAGTACTAAAAGAAATTTCCAATATCCTTTCAAAAATGCGTTAATATAGTAAAATAAGAAAACTATGAAAATAGATGTTGCTATTAACATTCTTGGCATGTAAGCTATATTTTTCATGAATAGCAAAATACCTGGAACACAAAGTGCAATCGCTAAAGGAGATAATATAAAAATGATCTTATTTAACTTGTTCTTATTTAATCTTATGTTTTTAAATATAAATATATACGAGATTAGGAATAGAACTATTAAAACTATTAAATATAAAAAACTAAAGTGAAAATAAAAATTAGCTAAAATTGTTATAATATTTTTGAAAAATAGGATTAATCCATCCAAATTAAATGGAATATTTTCTTTCATCCCTTTAATATAAAAATTCTCACCGCCGTTTAAGTATAATTTTATTACCAATACATAATATAAAATATAGGCAATTATGGCTATTAAAATGGATTGTAATAAATTTTTAGCTGAATTCGGGTGTGAGTTTTTATAATCTGAAATATAAAATAGAAAACATACTGAAAAATATATATTTATAGAGGCTTGATACATTCCTAAGGCTACAAAAACCATTAGAATTTTAATAACTATGTATTTCTTTCCTTTAATTTCGGAAGAAAGAATTGCTAAAAGAATTGAAAATGCCATAAAAACACTATCAAATCTATAGGATAAATTCTCTAAGAATAAAGGGCTACACAAAACTGGGAGTACAATTAAATATGAAATTATATTAAATTTCATATTCATCCTTTTTATAAGAATCATCAATGCTATTGTTATAAAAATGCATGACAAGATTGTCGTTAATGGAAACAAGTCAACCGGCGCTCCCAAAGATATAATTGTATACAAAACATCTGCAAAAGGTCTCCCTATGTAAGACCAGTATTGAAATTTATTGACTCTAGACATATCATCAATAAAATATACATTTGCTAATATTAGAGGAAAGACATAAAATATACTTAAACCTAATAATATGAAAAACGAATTTCTGTTTTTATAAAAAAATACCATATAAACATTAAATTTGCCCCTAAAATTAAAAAATTTATCATTATTTTTAATTAATCCATGATTTTTTTAATTCATTTACAAAAAATGTCATTTGTACAATTAAAAAAGATCTGATTAACAATACCTTAACCTTGTATTCATTTTTTTTAGAATTTTAACTATTAATATCAGATTATTTTTAAAAAAATATGACTTTTAACAATTTTTTATCCTTGATTTAATAATTCTATATTTTTGAAATAAAAAATATTCTTAATCCATGATATCTACTTTACCTTTAAAAAATATATTGTTCATTGATTTAGAAACGGTTCCAGAGCATGAAAATTGGAATGAATTGTCTGACAGAACTAAAAAGCTATGGGAAGTAAAAACTCAATTTCAAAGAAAGGAAGAAATCTCTGCTGAAGAATATTATTATGATCGTGCCGGTATACTTTCTGAATTTGGAAAAATCATTTGTTTAAGTTGTGGATTAATAACGGATGATAATAAAATAAAAATTAAAAGCTTTTACGGTTCAAACGAAAAAAATATCCTTAATAGCTTTAATGAAATGCTAAAGGCTAAATATTTTAAATCAACTTTATTATTATGCGCCCATAATGGGAAAGAATTTGACTTTCCTTTTATTGCAAGAAGAATGTTAATTCATCAAATTAAGCTTCCGAACATTCTGAAAATTCAAGGAAAAAAGCCTTGGGAAATCCCCCATTTAGACACGATGGAATTATGGAAATTTGGAGATTATAAACATTATACTTCGTTAGATTTACTAGCACATATATTCAATTTACCCTCCCCTAAAAATGAAATGGATGGTAGTGAAGTTTCAAATGTATTTTATAAAGAAAAAAATATTGATAAAATAAAAAATTATTGCGAAAACGATGTTGTAACATTAATTAATATTTTTAGAAAAATGAGGTATGAAACACCTTTAAATAGAGAATAAACTGAAAATACAATTTTATTTTTGATGTTTTTTTCTAAAATACATTTATCTATAGATAAATTTTGTTTAACACTTTTTGAAAAACATCTGTTAATTAAAATTTTATGTATTTAAAGTTACTCAACCAAAAATTAACTCAATGCATAATTCATATTTATTAACTTTGTTAAAATACCTAAAAATGACAATTTCTAAAGCAAGAGAATCAACCGATATAATTGAAAGACTATACATAACTATGCGCCATCTTTTTAATAGAGGCGGATTTAAACCCTCTGGAACTTCTGGAATTGAACTTAGAAATTATTTATTAAAATTAAATCCAGAAATCTATGGTACCCTTGCAGAACCTGAAAAAGTTGAGCTTAATGGATTGATTTATGTATTAGATCGTTTGCCCAAAGGAATTGAAGAATGTTCATATATATATCTTTCTTCCAACGAAGGCTTAGATAAATCTACTTTCGAACCTATTTATCCTAAAAAAAGAAGGAGAACTTGTTATAGAATTGATGATCATCAAATGAACATTGAAGTTTTATTAGGTCGTTCTGAAATATACGACATTTTAACACATTTAACTTTTTTATATAACGAAGCTGATAAAATCCGAAAAAAAACACATGACTTTAAAGGCAAAGCAGGAAGAATATGGAAATCCATTGAAAAAATTGCTTTAAACCAAGAACCACTTGAAAGAATTGAAAGAGAAATTGTATTAGCACATTTATCAACAATACTAGGAAGAAGCTTTAATGAAATCGTTCAAACTTACAATAGTTTTAGTGAAAATAATGATCCTGATCGTTTTATAAAAGTTATCTATCATTTGGGAAATGTTAGTAAAAATGATTTTAACAACACGCGTAAAAGAGAAATATTTTTTAGTTCAATTTTAAAGGAACGTGTAGGCCATCACCTTTTTGGTGAAAGATGGGCATTAAACCTAAAAAAAACGTTAATTAGCAATAATTTTATAAATAAAAAAATACATATTATAAGTTCAAATATGCATAGTGTATGCAATATGCTTTATGCACATGAGGCTTTAAACAAAAAATATGATCTTTCGAATGAATTGAAACTTTATGAAGAATTAAGCAAAAACTTTAATTTAGTTTCTAAAGTAAACGAACATGCCAAAGAGCATGGTATGATATATATACATGACGATAGTGGTTCTAATATTGATGTTCAAATCTTTGATTTATCAAAAATTAATTTAGATAACTCTCCTTTTAAAAATCTTAAAAATATAAATTCCGATGATCTACTCATCGTTTTTGATTATGCGTTCGGTGAACAAGCTTTTGAAATTATGGATGAGCTATTACGACCTTTAGAAATTAATAATGAAAAAAAGAATCTTAATGTAGAATCGATATCTATATTAGGAAAAGCAGGAATTTTAGTAGGAAATAAAGGAGATATAATGATTCCAAATGCTCATATTTTTGAAGGAACTGCTGATAATTATCCCCTTCATAATGAATTATCTATATCGGATTTTGACGGATACAACGTTCAAACTTACAAAGGTGCAATGATAACCGTTCTAGGTACATCTTTACAAAACAAAGACGTACTCACCTATTTTATGGATACATCTTGGAAAGCAATAGGTCTGGAAATGGAAGGAGCTCATTACCAAAAAGCCATTCAAGTAGCTTCTAAAATAAGGAATCACATCAATAAAAACGTTAAGCTGCGTTATGCTTATTATGCTTCTGACAATCCTTTAGAAACCGGGAGCACTCTAGCCTCCGGAGGATTGGGACTAACTGGAGTTAAACCTACTTATTTAATTACCCAAAAAATATTAGAACAGATATTCTCAGACAAAAACCAATAAGAATTGAATCACTGGCTAATCGTAAATGTTTTAAAAATAAAATAAATTTTTCTAATAATGAAATTATTATCGCAGCTAGGAATTATTCTATTCTTCTTTTTTATTGGAGAATTTATAGTTTTCATCTTAAAATTAAAAATTCCAGGAAGTATAGTAGGTATGTTGCTTTTGTTAATCTCTTTACAACTAAAGATAATTAAAGTAGAAAGTATAAAAGAAGTCTCAACCTTTTTCATTAACAATATGCTCATTTTATTTATTCCATTAGGCGTAGGCTTAGCAGCCCAATGGGATCTAATTTCTAAAGAATGGTTAACGATTATAGTCTCTATTTTTATCAGCACTTTTATAGTTTTATCCGTAGTTGCCCTAATAATAAACAAGAAAAAATGAATGAATTGCTAAATACCCCACTGTTTCATATTTTAATAACCCTTATAGTTTTTGGTTTATCAAATCTTTTGTATAATCAATTTAAGTACAAAATTTTACATCCGGGCATCATTTCTATATTATCCTTAATCATCTATCTTAAAATTTCTGAAACTTCTTTTGAAAATTATAATAAAAATACATACTTAATTAGCTTTTGGCTGGGTCCATCTGTGGTAGCTTTAGGTTTACCCTTATACTTATATATTAAACATTTAAAAGGCAGCTACTTAAGAGTATTATTAGCTATGTTGGCAGGTAGTATTTTAGGAATCGTTTCTGTGGTAATAATTTCAAAGCTGTTAGGTGCTTCCGATGTAATTGCTTACTCCCTTAGCCCAAAATCTGTTACCACTCCTATAGCCATGGAAATATCCAAAAGCTTAGGAGGAATACCTTCGTTAACCATTGCTATTGTTTTTATTACCGGTTTTACTGGGGCTTTATTTGGATGGAGTTTTCTACAATTTTTAGGCATAAAAGATCAAAAAGCTATTGGAATTGCAATGGGTACTGCCGCCCATGCCATAGGAACCGCTGAAGTTGTAAAAAAAGGACAAGAATTTGGAGCCTATGGAGCTATAGGAATTGCTTTAAACGGTATTTTTACTGCTATTTTTGCTCCTTTAATAATTCCTCCACTCTTACATCTTTTAAATTTTTTGTAAATCCTACCGTTTTCATTAGCAAAAATCTATTTTTAAAATTTAAAATAGTATCTTTATCTTTGAAAGATAAAAAAACTTTTATATGTTTTTTTATTGATTGAGATATTATGACGAATAAAAAGAAAAGAATCCCTGCCAAGCATCAGGAAAAGCTAAGGGATTTAAAAAAAGAAATACTTACACTCTTTACTAAAAATCCTAACAAACAATATAATTATAAGCAAGTTGCATCTTCTTTAGATAAAAAAAATCCTAGACAAAGAGAATTAGTAATACAAGCCCTACAACAACTTACCTCTGAAAAACAATTGCTGGAGATAAAATTGGGCAAATATCAAATAAATTTTAAGGAAGACACACTTGAAGGTAAGATTGATTTTAATAGTAGTGGCAATGCATATTTAATTGTTGAGGGTTTAGAGAAAGATTTGTTTATTCCGAAAGGAAAAACAGGAAAGGCCTTACAAAACGATCTTGTTAAAGTCATCGTTCACCAATTTAAAAATAAGAAATCTGAAGCCCAGGTTATAGAAGTTGTAGAACGCTATAAAAATCAGTTTGTAGGTAAACTTGAATATACAAAAGGTAAAAATTTTGGCTTTGTGATTGTAAACAAAAATGCAATTCACACTGACATTTTTGTTTCAAAAGATCAATTAAATCATGCCGAAAATGGACAAATTGTATTGGTTGAGTTACTTAGCTGGGATGAAAAATCTGAAAGTCCTTCTGGAAAAATTATTGATGTTTTAGGTGAACCGGGTGAAAATGAAACAGAGATGCATGCTATTCTCGCAGACTACGGATTGCCTTATGACTTTCCAGAGGAAATAGAAGAAGAAGCTAAAAAATTAGATCTAAGCATATCGGAAGTTGAAATTGCTAAACGCAGAGACATGCGTAAAATTACTACTTTTACCATAGATCCTGCGGACGCTAAGGATTTTGACGATGCTTTATCCATACAAAAACTTGACAATGGGAACTGGGAAATAGGTATTCATATTGCAGATGTATCACATTATGTGAAACCCGGAAGTCCCTTAGACCAAGAGGCATATTCAAGGGCTACTTCTGTTTATTTGGTTGATCGAGTTGTGCCCATGTTGCCTGAGATTTTAAGTAACAATGTATGTTCGCTTAGACCCCATGAAGATAAATATACTTTTTCCGCAGTGTTTGAGTTGGATGAAAATGCAGATATTAAACATCAATGGTTTGGAAGAACTGCTACCCATTCAGATCGGAGATTTTCTTATGAAGAAGCCCAACAAATTATTGAAGGGAAAGAAGGAGATTTTAAGGAAGAATTACTTGTATTAAATAAACTTGCTAAAACTTTAAGAGAAAAAAGACTTAAAGCTGGCGCTATTTCTTTTGATAAAGTAGAGGTGAAATTCAATTTAGATGAAGATAAAAACCCTACAGGTGTATTTTTTAAAGTTTCTAAGGATAGTAATCACCTTATAGAGGAGTTTATGCTCTTGGCAAATAAAAAGGTATCTGAATTTGTTAGCCTAAGAAAGGGCAAACCTACAGATCGCACATTCATTTATAGAATTCATGACGATCCTGATCCTACTAAGCTACTTACCTTTAAGCAATTTGTGAATACTTTAGGCTACGACATCAATATTACTGAGAAAAAGCAAACCTATTTATCCATTAATCAATTACTCATGGAAGTAAAAGGAAAAGGGGAAGCAAATATGATTGAAACCTTAGCTGTACGAACAATGTCTAAAGCTAAATATTCTACGGATAATGTGGGACATTATGGTTTGGCTTTTGATTATTATTCGCACTTTACTTCTCCTATACGAAGATATCCTGATATAATTGCTCATCGATTGCTACAAGATTTTCTAGATAAAAAACCCTCTGCTAAAAAAGAAGAAATTGAAGGTATGGCCAAACATTCCAGCGAGATGGAAAAACTCGCAGCCGATGCTGAAAGGGATAGCATTAAATACATGCAAGTAAAATTCATGGAACAACATGTGGGTGAATGTTTTGAAGGGGTTATTTCAGGAACTACTGATTTTGGAATTTATGTAGAAATCCGTGAATTTGGTGCAGAAGGGCTGATTCGTCTACGTGATATTCGTGATGATGACTATCGTTACGATGAAAAAACTTATTCAATCACTGGACAAAGAACTGGAAATCAGTATCGTTTAGGAGATACCATCCTTGTAAAAGTAATTAAAGCCAATTTAGAAAGAAAACAACTGGATTTTGAATTGGTTCAGGAATAATTTTATTCTTTAATACTAACTTTCCTTTAAAGTTTTTTTAAAGGAAAGTTAGTACGAATGATTATTAATTTTAAACCATAAGCTATAGCAAAGAGCTATATTATTTAAAAATATTCATCTGCTCATTATAAATCGGGCTTTCAATATTTAAAAAGTTTAAAACACTATGGAACACATGGTTTTGAGAAAGCATATCATTGGGTTTGAGTTGTCTATAATTGTCTGATGTCCATACGATAAAAGGGATTTCGTATTGCTCTTTAGGGGCTATACTCATTGGAACTCCATGCATATATAAGTTTTTTTCTCCTAATGATTCTCCATGATCTGAAACAAACAAAAGGGTACTATGATAATCCTTTAAATCTTTCAAATCATTGATAACAGATGCTAAAAGATAATCCGTATATACGATGGTATTGTCATACGCATTGATTAGTTCTTCTTGTGAACATTTACCTAGTTCCACACTGTTACAAACCGGTTTGAAAACTTCAAATTTAGAAGGATATTTTTTACTATACGTAGGTCCATGGCTTGTACTGGTATGCAAAACTACTAGTATTTTATTCTTATCGCTTGCTAAAATTTGTTCTTTTAATCCATTAAGCAAGATTTCATCGTATTGGCAGTTTTCACCTTCGCAGGTAGTCCTTAAAGCATCCTTATCTAAATAATTCTTGATATGTAAAGGCGGTTGCCCCCAGTTGGTTGATCTCCAAATTACCTCAACATTATTTCTATATAAGTAGTTAGGTAAAATTTCATATAATTTATTAGAATTTATATGTTCTAAAATACACTTTACTCCAGCAGTTGTATATGTTCCACAGGAATTTGCTTTAAAAGGATGTATATTTTCAATTTTAGATAGTAATGGATTGGTATTTTTTGTATATCCATACAAAGAAAAATTTTCTCTTCTCGCTGATTCACCAATCACTAAAACAAAAATAGATTTTTCATTATCTTTTATTTTAGCCTCTGGCAATAATATCTCTTTCTGATTCTCTTGGTTCTTATGTATAAAGTAAAGCGGTATATTAACGGAATAAGACCATGGCATAGCAAGCCCTCCTAATGTTTTTGAATTTTTATCTATCCATAACCAGTTACTTGCATTGGCAAAAGATAAAATTATGAGAAATAATAGAGAAAGAGATGATCTAACTAAAAACTTTTTTGTGGTTGCTTTTAGAATCTTAATTCTAGCTATATATATACTAGGTAGTATTCCTAATATAAGAATAAACAACAACAATTTTATGGAAAAAAAGCTACTGGATTCTTCGTAATTGGTATTAAAAATATTGCCTATCATACTTTCATCTATGATCACTCCGTATGTGAGTATAAAATAAACGGCAATAGAATTGATAATAAAAGTCAATATAATTAAAGTTTTTCCTATATACCTTGATAAAAAGGTTAGCAAATAGAAAACAAAATAATTAGCCACTAGCATAACGACTACTAAACTCGCAATAAGAATAATACCTGATAAGCTTTTATAGTCTATATTTTTAAAAACAAATTTAAAAAATGGTAAATGGTAGAGTAAAAAATTTAATAGACTAACTAATAAGGCAAAATTTGATATTTTAAGACTATTTTTTAACATATGCATTTATGATTGTATAAAGTGAGATGAGTAGACTAACTATAGAAATATAAAAAATTAATAATTGTGTATGATAAATTTTTACACCTAAGATAATAATTGAAATTAGAAATAATGATATAAAGATTGGGTAGTATTTTTTATTATTTATCCAATGCCAAAATTTATACTTTTGATAAGAAAGAATGCCTAGTATTCCACAGATAAAACCTAATATACTTCCTGAAATTACATCTAATGGATAATGAGCACCCACACCCACTCTAGTAAATGCTAATATATAAGCCATTAATAGTACACCCACACACCAAACAATTTTATTTATTGTTCTTTGAGGCATAAAAGCAATCATAATTACAGTCAATACCGTAAATATAGTAGTGGAATGCCCGGAGGGAAAACTATTATAACCTTTTAATGTTTTCCCAATTATTGTAAAATCACTAAGATCGTAAATAGCTGCAGGTCTCGGAACTTTAAAACAATTTTTAAACAATGGTGTTAGTATTCCAGAAATAAGTATTGACGGTATTAGCCCTTTCCATAATTCGGGAGCGTAAACTATAAAAACTGCTAAAAAGGATAGAATAATTAATACGTCTCCAAACTGTGTTAAATTATATATGAGATTTGGATAATTGGATAATTCTTTATTGATCCATTGAAAATAATCTTTTTGTATGAAGCTATAATAATTATCAATTAATAGATTTTCACTTATAAAGAAAACCGTCATTCCCAATAACAAAACAATGGGTATAAATAATATTTTAGAATTTAGAGAAGAAAAATTTTTGATTATGGTAAGATTCATCAAATTCAAATCTTTTTTACACATTAATATTTATATCTATCTTTCATAGATAAACACTTGGATAGATTTGTGGTTAAAATTAAGATTTTTTATTGATATTTAATGATTTTGAATAAATTGACTAAATAAATTTTCTTTTATGATTAATGGAATTTGAGGTATAAAAAACATCGATTAAAAAATCGATGTTTTATTTTTCTTACTTTAAAAATTCTTTAGCTATTTCTTTATAAATTTCAATACCTTCTAAATAATTTTCTATTTCGATGTATTCATCCGGCTGATGTGCCATTATAGGTTCACCCGGTCCTAATACTATAATTGGTAAATTCTTTTGAGCTTTCACAAACTGAGAACCATCTGTATAACCACTTACACCTAAGGGTTTAACTTCTTCTCCTTTCTTTTTGGACACTATGGAAGTTACTAATTTAACAATCTCGGTATTTTCATCGGTTTTAACTGGATCTAAATCATTAATTACTTCAATTTCTAAACAAAAGTTTTTAATTTTTTCAGACATTTCTTTATTAAGCTGTTCCAGTTCTTTTAAAAATTCTTGATGATCTTGGGATTCAATCGTACGAATATCTATTTCAACGATGCATTGATCGGGGATTACATTGGTAGCATTTCCTCCTTTAAAAACATTGATCGTTGATGTTGAAGGTCCGACCATATCATCTTTGTATTGAGAAAAGTTAAATTTCTTATTAAATGCTTCAATAAAATTTAACATATGCTCAACCGCATTAATTCCCTCTGATGGCGCTGAACCATGTGCGGTTTTTCCTTTTGTTTTTAAACGTAACCAAATCGCTCCTTTATGCGCTATAACTACATAATTTCTTGTAGGTTCACCAATTATTAATGCATCTAAATCTTTGGCATATCCTTTTTCCACTAATTGGCCAGCGCCTATGGCAGAAGTTTCTTCCCCAACAGTTGCTAGCAATTGTATATCTCCATTCAATTCTACATTATTTCTCTTCAATTCAATCATGGCAACTACCGC
Organism: Apibacter muscae; assembly: GCF_007845635.1. GTDB lineage: Bacteria > Bacteroidota > Bacteroidia > Flavobacteriales > Weeksellaceae > Apibacter > Apibacter muscae. The sequence goes on from NZ_SELG01000024.1 coordinate 84,825, forward strand.
AGCCATTAATCCCCCTTTCATATCACTTGCACCACAGGCATAAATTTTTCCGTCTTTCTCATCAGCATCAAAAGGTTTATGTTCCCATTCCTGCTCTCCTACAGGAACAACATCCATATGTCCTGTAAAGCCAAGTATTTTGTCAGATTTTTTTCCTTTAAGAGTTGCAATCAACTGATTTCTACCTTCAGAATATTCAATTTGCTCAGTTTCAATCCCCTCTTCTTTAAAGAGCTTTTCTATATAATCAGCAACTTCTTTTTCATTGTCTAAAGTTGAATCAATTTTCAGGATATCTTTAAGCCAATCTATTTTTTCCTTTTCCATGATTTTTATTTTTCATGTTTTACAACATAATTTATACCAAATTAAAAAATAAATATAGTTAAATCTGAGCATTTATTATGCATTTGACATAATTTATTAACCTACAATCATTAACTAAATTAGACTAAAAAAATTTAAATCGATTTTAAAAACTTTATAAGTTCTTACTAAATTTTTATTTATATCTATGTAAAAACCTTAAATGATATTTATTCTTTTAAACCATTAATTAATTTTTGTATGGCTTTATCTATAGAATTAGTATCTTCTAACAACGAGATAAATTTACTTCCAATAATAGCTCCGTTAGAGTTTTTTTGTGCAGCATCTAAGGTTTCCTTGTTAGAAATTCCAAAGCCTATTAATCTTGGATTTTTCAAATTCATTGCATTAATTTTCTGAAAATATTCTTGTTTTTTTTCATCAAAACTTTTCTGTGCTCCGGTAGTGGAAGCGGAAGAAACCATGTAGATAAATCCATCCGTATGTTCATCTATAAGGCGAATTCGTTCTTCTGAAGTTTCCGGAGTAATTAGCATTATTATTTTTATATCGTATTGATCTGCAATGGGCTTGTATTCTTTAATATAATCATCAAAAGGCAAATCGGGAATAATTGCTCCATCCAACCCTATTTCTTTACATTTTTTACAGAAATTTCCGAAACCGTATTGCATAATCGGGTTTAAATAGCCCATCATAATTAAGGGTAAATTGGCTTCTTTTCTTATATTTTCCAATTGCTCAAATAGGATTTTCAGTGTCATTCCATTCTTTAAAGCTTGGGTTCCACTGGCTTGTATAGTAGGTCCGTCTGCCATAGGATCAGAAAAAGGAATTCCTATTTCTATTAAATCAATTCCATTGGATTCTAATTTTTTTATTATCTCCACCGTACTATCCAGATTAGGATAACCTGCTGTAAAATAAATGGATAGTATGTTTTTAGGTTTATTTTTAAAAAGTTGATTGATTCTGTTCATATTCTTAGTATACTACTGATTATACCTTTTTATTTTGTTTAAAAATTTATCTAGCTGTTTTATGTCTTTTAAACCTGGCTTTAATTCAAACTTGCTATTTAAATCTAAAGCATATAATTTTTTATGTTGAATTTTTTGTATTTCTTCTGTATCCTCTAATGAAATTCCTCCACTAAGAAAAAAAGGTGTTTCTCCCTTATAGTTATTTAATATAGTCCAGTCAAATTTTTTTCCGGAACCTCCATGTTGTGGCGTTTTCGTATCAAAAAGTAAATAATCGCAAACCTCTTCGTATTCTTCTGTTTTTTCTATATCTTCAATTTCTGCAATACTAAAGGCTTTAATAATTCTTAGGTTTGGAATTTTAATTCTAAGTTCTTTTATATATTCTACGGTTTCTTTTCCGTGTAGTTGTACATAATCTAAGAAATATTCTTTTACTCTATTCTCTACCTCTTGTAATTCTGCATTTACAAAAACACCTACTTTTTTTATATTGGATGGTAGATTAGATAGATGTTTTGGATTTAATTCTACAACATATCTGGGAGATTTGGAATAAAATATCAACCCCATAAAATCAATAGGTAACTGTATTAATTGTTGTATGTTTTCAGGATGCTTCATCCCGCATACTTTAATTTTCATCTTCTATCGTAATTCTTTTATAAACTGTTCTAAGGCTTCTCCCGGGTTGGAAGTTTTCATAAAGTTTTCTCCCATTAAAAAACCTTGATATCCTACCTGTTGTAATTCTTTTACAGTTTGTGAGGAAGAAATTCCACTTTCTGAAATTTTCACAAACTCATTTGGTATTTTTTCTACTAACTGAAAGGATACTTGCACATCGGTAACAAAGGTTTTTAAATTGCGATTGTTCACTCCTACTACATCCACATATTCATTTATATGATCCAATTCCTGTTCATTATGTATTTCCAGTAATACATCCAACCCTAATTCTTTCGCTTTTTTTGCTAAATTTTTGGTTTCTTCTATGGTTAAAGCTGCTGCAATTAATAAAATAGCACTAGCTCCATAAAGTTTTGCCTGATAAATTTGATACTCATCTACCATAAAATCTTTGCGAAGAAGGGGTGTATTCGTCAATAAAGATGCCTCTTTTAAGTCGTTTAAATTTCCTCCAAAAAAATCAAAATCCGTCAATACAGAAATTGCACTTGCTCCTCCTTTAGAATAATAGGGAATTACTTCTTCAATTTTTGCCTCTTTAAATATCCAATCTTTAGAGGGGGATCTTCTCTTAAATTCGGATATAATTCCGGTAGATGATTTTTGTAAAGATTCTTTAAAAGAAAATTTTTGGGTTACTTCTTTTACTTTATTTTCCAGTTCCTGCAAGGATATTTCTTCTTTGTGTTTGGATATTTCTATTTTCTTATTGGCTATAATTTTATCTAGTATGGTAGACATATTTGCGTTATATTAATTATTCAATTCCAAAAATTTCTGAAATGTTTTTTTAGTTTTTCCACTCTCTAAAGCTTCCTTTGCTTGAGCTAAACAATCTTCCAATCTAAGATTGGGTTTAACCGTTTGAATTGCAAATGCTGAATTGGCTATAACTACGTTTTTTTGTGCAAGTGTTGCCGTATTATTTAGGACATTATCAAAAATACGAGAGGCTTCCTCAGCGGTTTGTCCACCGTCTAAATCCATAGGTTTATAGAAATCAAAACCTAAATCCTCAGGAGAATAGAGATATTCTCCTAATTTGCTTATCGTTTTAAATTTATCCGTTAGAGAGATTTCGTCGTACCCATCCAAACTATGCACTATAGTATAATCACAATCCATATTTTGGTAAATATAGTAGTACAAACGCGCCATCTTAAGGTTGAATACTCCTAATACATTTCTTTTAGGTCTTATAGGGTTTACCACCGGACCTAACATATTAAAAAAAGTACGTACGCCTAAAGATTTTCTTATGGGTGCCACCACTTTTAAAGCATCATTAAAAAGTGGGGCATGAAGATAGGCTATATTTGCTTCTTCTAACGATCTTTCCAATCTATCCAAATCCGAAGTAAACTTTACACCGTGTTGTTCCATAACATTAGACGCTCCGCTTACAGATGTAGCTCCATAATTTCCATGTTTAGCTACTTTATATCCGGCACTGGCTACCACAAAACTAGATAGGGTAGAAATATTAAAGGTGTTTTTATTATCTCCTCCAGTACCTACAATATCTATGGTATTATATTTTTGTAAGGGTGAAACATCTTTGCATAGATTTAATAAGGCATCTCTAAATCCTAAAAATTCTTCAATGCTGATGTTCCTCATTAAAAAAACACTGATAAAGGCTGCAATTTGGGATTCATTATATATTCCTTCTGCCATTTGCGTTAATATTCGGCTTGCCTCTTCTCTATTTAGATACTGATGTTCAAATAACCGATTTAAAATATCTTTCATACTTTGATTTCTAATCATAATTATAACTTAGGAATTCACCCTTCTAAAAAGTTTTTGATCATAATTTTTCCATGGGGTGTAAGTATAGACTCCGGATGAAACTGTAAACCATGCACATCGTACAAACGGTGTTTTAAAGCCATTATTTGGTTGTTTTCATCCACAGCTGTGATGATCATATTTTCATGCGGGAAATCTTCTTGACTTACAATCCAGGAATGATATCTCCCTATTTCAAATGAAGAATTTAATCCTTCAAAAATATAATCTTTTTCTATAATTTTTGCTTGGGTAGCTACCCCATGATAGACTTCTTCCAAATTCTTTAATTGGGCTCCAAAGGCTTCTCCAATGGCTTGCTCTCCTAAACATATACCTAAAATTGGTTTGGTAGACGCATACTCTTTAATTAAAGGCAGTAATATTCCTGATTCGGAGGGAATCCCTGGGCCAGGTGAAAGTATAATTTTATCATACTTTTCAATTTCTGAAATTGAAATTTTATCATTTCTAATCACATCAAGTTCAGCGTATCCTAAATCTTTAACTAAATAAGCTAAGTTATAGGTAAAAGAATCATAATTATCAAATAATAAAATTTTCATCTATTTATTATTAGCTTGTAAATACTCTTCTGTTGTTTTTATCTCTGCATAATAATAGGACAATGCAGATAAAAATGCGGTTTGGACTTCTTGTGCAGTTGCTTTTTTTCCTGAAAATTCTAATTCTCGGGTGGCACATGCATCTTCAATTAAAGTACATTGATAACCAAAATCTTTAGCGGCTCTTACAGTAGCATCCACGCACATATGGGTCATCATACCACATATCACCAATTCATTTACTTCATATTTTTGCAAATGTTTTTGTAAATTAGTTTTGATAAAGCTATTAGGACTGTATTTGGTAATAACAATCTCTCCGTCTATAGGCTTTACATTTGGATGAATTTCAGCTCCTTCTGTATATGGCTTAAAAAAGATGGCTTCTTCTTGAAGAGATATATGTTGTATATGAATTACCGGCAAATGCAAAGATCTAAAATTTTCCAAAATCTTTTTGGTTTGTTCACTCGCTTGCAATGCTCCTTCCAAAGGAAAATTCCCATTTTCAAAATAATCTTTTTGTACGTCTATAACAATTAGTGCTTTCATTTATTTAATTTTTTAAGGTTTCTGCTAAATTTACAGCTCTTTTTAGAGCTCCTAGTTTGTTATTCACTTCTTGTAACTCTTCCTCTGGATTGGATTTAGAGACTACGCCGGCTCCTGCTTGATAGTAAAGTGTATTGTTCCTACTCATAAAGGAACGAATAGTTATGGCTTGGTTTAAATCTCCGTTTATACCTATATATCCTATGCATCCTCCATACGCTCCTCTTGTATGTTTTTCAATATCATAGATCAATTGCATTGCTCTTACTTTAGGAGCTCCTGATAAAGTTCCAGCCGGAAAAGTATCTGCAAAAACTGCTATATTATTTTTTCCTTCTTCTACTTTACCACTTACTCTAGACACTAAATGAATCACATGTGAAAAATATTGTACATTTTTATAAAAGTCTACCCGAACTTGAGAACAATTTCTACTTAAATCATTCCTTGCTAAATCGACCAGCATTACATGCTCTGCATTTTCTTTTTCATCTTTAAGCAACTTTTCGGAAAGAATCTTATCTTTTTCATCCTCACCGGTTCTTTTATACGTTCCTGCAATAGGATCTATATATGCATGTCCTTGGGTTATTTTGCAATGGGTTTCTGGAGATGATCCAAATATGCGAAAGACTCCAAAATCAAAATAAAACAAATAAGGAGAAGGATTTACTGAACGTAAAGCTCGATATACTTTAAAGTCATCCCCTGCAAAGGCTTGGGAAAAACAACGAGACAAAACAATCTGGAAAACATCTCCTCTTTTACAATGGGCAATCCCTTTTTTTACGGCATCTAAATATTCCTCACCGGTGGTAAAAGAATTTTCATCTCCAATTTGCTTAAAATTGTAAGAAGCATAATTGTTGTTTTGCAACAACGCTTCTAATTGCTCCATTTTTGAGTTTTCTCCTTCAGGAATATTTTCTACAATTATTAGCTCATTTTTTAAATGATTGATAACAAATATAAATCGATAGAATATATAATAAAACTCAGGTATATCTGCGTTATTCAGTTTTTGGTTTTTAGGTTGTACAGTTTCAAAATACCGAATACTATCGTAAGAAGTATACCCAAAAAAACCATTAACATTGGTAGGATTATCTCCCTCTATCTTAAAACTTTTCATAAAGTTATCAAAAGCTATTGGCAATGAGATCTCTAACTTTTGTTTATTTTCAACGCCATTAATTTCTGTTATAACTTCATGATCTTGCACCTTAAATTTTGCTAGGGGTTCTAAAGCTATAAATGAAGAACTATCTTCACCTCCATGAAAATCTGAACTTTCCAATAATGCTGATTCCGGGAATAAGTCTCTTATTTTTAAGTATAACCCGACTGGGGTTTGCAAATCTGCAAGTAATTTTTTTGTGATTAGTCGTATATTCATTCGTTCTAATATTTTTTATTTGAGAATAAGATCTTTTTCTAATTCTTTTCTCTATAACTTACATAGGTTTCCATATCTTTATCTCCTCTACCAGATAAACACAATACAACAATATCCTCAGGTTTGAATTTTTTTTGTTCTAAAACTCCTAAGGCATGGGCTGATTCTATAGCGGGAATAATTCCTTCCATACGAGTGAGTTCAAAGGCAGCTTTCATTGCTTCTTCATCCGTAACCGCTAATACTTCCGATCTCCCTACGGTCGCTAAATGCGCATGCATAGGACCTATGCCTGGATAATCCAAACCCGCAGATATGGAATATGGTTCTTGAATCTGACCATCATCGGTTTGCATCAAAAGGGTTTTACTGCCGTGTACAATCCCTAGCTTACCTAAATGTATGGTTGCTGCAGATTCTCCTGAATTCACTCCTTTTCCAGCGGCTTCTGCTAAAATAATGTTAACTTTCTCATCATCTAAATAATGATAGATAGTTCCAGCGGCATTACTCCCTCCTCCAATACAAGCTATTAAATAATCTGGTGCTTCTCTTCCTTCTTTTTCTAATAATTGTTTTTTTATTTCTTCACTAATTACTGACTGTAATCTTGCTACCATATCAGGATATGGATGCGGACCTACGGTGGAACCTATAATATAATAGGTATTGGAAGGGTTTGAACACCAATCTCTAATCGCTTCATTGGTAGCATCTTTCAACGTTTTGTTTCCACTTTCAACCGGAACTACTGTTGCTCCTAACATATGCATTTTTTCAACGTTTAATCTTTGTCTTTCAACGTCAGTAGCCCCCATGTATACGATACATTCCATATTCATTAATGCACATACCGTAGCTGTAGCCACCCCGTGTTGCCCTGCTCCGGTTTCGGCTATAATTCGAGTTTTACCCATTTTTTTTGCCAACAAAATCTGCCCAATGGTATTATTAATCTTATGCGCGCCGGTGTGGTTTAAATCTTCCCTTTTTAAATATATTTTGCAACCATACTTTTTGGATAAACGCTTTGCTAAATACAAGGGAGAAGGACGACCTACATAATCTTTTAACAAATCATAATATTCTTTTTTAAAATCTGGGCTTTCTAAAAATTGTAAATAATTTTTTTTAAGTTCCTCTACATTATCATATAAAATTTCAGGAATATAGGCTCCTCCAAATTCCCCATAAAAACCTTTTTGATCTACGTTATACTTTTGCATTCATTTATTTTTTATACAAAAAAGCCTATCGTGAGTACGATAGGCTTCTGTTATTTATAATTATCAACATAGCAAGATTCACTCACAATTTTTGAAATTGAAAGCACCACCACCATGATATGTTTAATATAGTTTTCACTTTTAAATCTTAATGATAACAAAATTATTATTTTTTTTTTAATCTCAATAACATTTACTTAGAAAAATTTTAAATTCTGTTTTTCTCTTTTTAACAGGAAATTAAACTTACACTATTTAATTATTTACCTAACTAATAAGTAAAAAAATTTTTAAATATAATTGGCTCTTCCTATATTTAAAAATTTGTATTTTTAACCGATTAATACCTTGCAATTATGCAAACCTATGATGAAATTTTAGAATGGTTATATTCACAAGTTTCTAACTTTCAAAATGTCGGCCAGTCTGCTTATAAACCTGGATTTGATAATATTTTAAAATTATGTGAAATTTTAGATAATCCACATAAAAAAATTAAAACCATCCATATTGCTGGGACAAATGGTAAGGGCAGCACTTCTAACATGGTCGCTTCCATTTTAAAAGAGGCTGGATATTCGGTTGGTTTATTTACTTCCCCTCATTTAAAAAATTTTACTGAAAGAATTAGAGTAAATGGAGAAGAATGTGAAAATGATTATGTTTTCAATTTCCTTACAAATATTAGAACGTATTTTACTAAAGACTTCAATCCTTCATTCTTTGAATTGACTACTGCTATGGCTTTTGATTATTTTACTAAAAAAAAGGTAGATATTGCAGTTATTGAAGTTGGTTTAGGAGGTCGACTGGATTCCACCAATATAATTAGCCCCCAAGTTTGTGCTATCACTAGTATTTCTTTAGATCATACAGAACTTTTGGGTGACACTCTTGAAAAAATTGCTTGGGAAAAAGCTGGAATAATTAAAACTAAAATCCCTGTTGTCATTGGAGAGGAAAAGGAAAATATAAAAAATTATCTTATTGACATCTGTAAGGAAAGAAATGCCCCTTATATAGACGCAACTTCTATAAATAAAGAATATATTTCTGACATTACGGGAATTTATCAAAGCCAAAACAAGAGAACGGTTTTAGGTATTATTCATTTTTTAAATGAGCAAGGTTGCTCTATTAAGGAGGAACATATAAAAAATGGATTCCTTAGTGTGAAAAAAAATATGCATCTGCGTGGACGATGGGATATTTTACAAGAAAAAAATCCATTAATTATTTGCGATACAGCCCATAATGAAGACGGTTTTAAAAAAGTTACTGATCAACTCTCCAAAATGAGTTTTAATGAACTCCATATGGTTCTAGGATTTGTTAAAGGTAAAAATTTAGATAAAGTATTCCCATTATTGCCTGAAAATGCAAATTATTATTTTGTAAAACCTTCCATTGCTCGAGGTCTTCCACCCAATGAATATGAAGAAAAAATCAAAAAATTTTTCTCTAAGTATAAAATTTTAAGTTCTGCACATGATGGATTAAATTACTCTAAATCAATTGCTAATGAAAATGATTTAATATTTATTGGTGGTAGTAATTTTATTATTTCTGAAATTATTTAAAAAAATATTTGCAAGTCTAAAAAATAGGCGTATATTTGCAATCCAATTACGAAACAAAATAAATTAAAAACAAAAGTTCTTAAATATAATTGTTTTGAAATGGGCGATTAGCTCAGCTGGTTCAGAGCACCTGCCTTACAAGCAGGGGGTCGCAGGTTCGAACCCTGCATCGCCCACAATAAAAGCCTTTTCTTTTTAGTAGAGGTTTTTTTATTGGTGAAGACCTATGGTGTAACGGTAGCACACCGGTTTTTGGTACCGTTTGTCGGGGTTCGAATCCCTGTAGGTCTACAAACGTTAAGTTATAAAAAACGTTTGCCTGTTAAGTTTAAATGTTTTACATTTGCTCGCGGTAAACAAAAATGAATAGAAAGATTTTAAAAAATGGCAAATCATAAGTCAGCATTAAAAAGAGTAAGACAAGCTCAGGTAAAAAGATTGCGTAATAGATATTACCATAAGTCTGCAAGAACAGCTATTAAAGAATTGAGAGCTGAGACTGAGAAATCTGTTGCTTCAGAAAAGTTACCTACTGTTTTTTCTAAAATAGACAAGTTAGCAAAAAGAAATATTATTCATAAGAATAAGGCTTCTAACTTAAAATCTAAATTAAATAAGTTTGTAAACACTTTAGCGTAAGCATCTATATAAGATTATGGCCCGTTCGTCTATCGGTTAGGACTTCAGATTTTCATTCTGGCAAGAGGGGTTCGACTCCCCTACGGGCTACTTTAAACCACTAATTATAATTTAATTAGTGGTTTTTTATATTCTAATTCTATCACAATCTTAACCATTTAACTTTTCTATACAACATTTACATTAATATTTGAAAATCAAATTTTTATATAATTTTTTGCTAAATAAATATGGGTTGAGATTAATTAAAAAAATAATTTCAGTGATTTTAAAGTCTAGATATCCAAATCAATAATTTCACTTTTATATTTCTACTAAATATTACTTATTTACTCAAAATTTAGTTTAATCCAAAACATAATTTAAATTTAATTAAAATATACTATTATATATATTCTTATTTAGATTTTATATTAATAGCGCATTTATGATAATTATTAGTTTTTATTTTTAATAAAATAAATATTTTTATATCCTATAATCATATTTATAATACTAAATATAAAAAATAAAACTTTTATTATGTTAAAAAAAATATACCGCTGCTTTATTGGATTATTTATGATTACAAATTGTATCTTATGTCATAAAAACAATCCAGGTTCTTCATTATCCAATACCTTAAAATCCGAAGAAATAGAAACCCAAGGAAGCGTAGAAGAAGCTGAAATTACTTCTCCTCCAAATGTCCCTAAGCCTACCGGGAATAGAGCTGCAAAAAAAATAATTGTCAGACTGGAAACTATTGAAACTGTAAAGGAACTTGCCCATGGAGTAACCTATGATTTTTGGACTTTTGATGGTACAGTGCCAGGTTCATTTGTAAGAGCAAAGGTTGGCGACGAAATAGAACTTCATTTAAAAAATAATGAAAATAGCACCTTCCCTCACAACATTGATTTACATGCTGTCAATGGTCCCGGAGGAGGGGCTGCTGCTACTTTGGTACCCCCCGGCAAGGAAGCTACCTTTACTTTTAAAGCATTGAACCCAGGTTTATATGTTTATCATTGTGCAACCGCGCCCGTGGGTATGCATATCGCCAATGGAATGTATGGATTAATACTTATAGAACCCGAAGAGGGTTTACCTAAGGTAGATAAAGAATTCTATATCATGCAGGGAGATTTTTATACTAGCGGTAGCTTTGGAGAAAAAGGTTTTCAAAAATTTGACATTAACAAAGCCATTGCTGAACATCCAGATTATGTTGTTTTTAACGGGCATACCAATTCATTGATTGGTGAAAATGAATTAAAAGTAAATGTCGGAGAAACTGTACGAATTTTTGTCGGTAATGGTGGTCCAAATTTAACTTCGTCTTTTCATATTATTGGAGAAATTTTCGACAAAGTATATATGGAAGGTGGTAATCAAATTAATGAAAATGTTCAAACCACTCTTATCCCTCCGGGTGGTTCTGCAATTGTAGAATTTAAAGCTACCGTTCCTGGAGAATATGTAATTGTAGATCATGCAATTTTTAGAGCTTTTAATAAAGGTGCCTTAGGAAAAATTAAAGTATCTGGAAAAGAAAATCCTAAAGTATTTTCTGCTAATTGAGAATTATATCTCTAAAAATTTTAGCTCATGAATATTCAAGGTTCAAGTATTTTAATCGTTTTTTTTATAATTATTTCGTGCTTTCCAAATTCCAATCATGAAAGTTTAAAGGAAAATAAACAATTAGTACCTAATAAAACTTTTTCTTCTAAAAAAATGAAAATAATTGAAGAAGGATATTTACATTCATTTTTTAGCAAAGATTCTACGAATAAAATATATATCCAAAGCTTTCTTCTAGATGAGGCCCCTGTAACTTTAAAAGAATATTTAAGGTTTGTTAAAGAAAATCCTGCTTGGGCTAGAAGCCGAGTTATAGAACTATATGCAGATAAGGATTATTTAAAAAACTGGAAATCTGATTTTGAACTTCCTGAACATATCAGCCCTGAAGCTCCAGTCACCTATGTTTCTTGGTTTGCTGCTAAAGCTTATGCTAAAAGTTTAGATCAAAGATTGCCTACTACCGATGAGTGGGAGTATGTTTCTTCTGCCGATGAGTATACAGCTAATGCAACTGATAAAGAAGAATTCACCAACTACATATTAGCTTCCTACCAAAAAAAGTTTAGAAATAAACTTCCTGTAAAGCAAAACCATCCAAACTTTTATGGAATTTATGATCTATATGGTGTTGTCTGGGAATGGACGGAAGATTTTAACTCTGTAATGATTTCCGGAGAATCAAGAAACGATAATACAATTAATAATGAGAATTTATTTTGCGCAGGGGCTGCATTGACCACTTCTGATCTTAAAAATTATGCAGCATTTATCAGGTATGCAATGAGAGGGGGAACAAAAGCAAATTATTGTATTCAGAACATGGGCTTTAGATGTGCAAAAAATCTTTAAAACATTTTACTAATGAAAAAAATTATATATGTAATTCTGTCCCTTTTAACTTTTTTTTCTTGTACAAAAGAAAATAATCTAGCGATTCTTCCCAACTCCATTTATAATTTAACTTCTAAATGGGAAAATCAAAACGGAGATACTATTGCTCTTTCGGATTTAAAGGGTAAAGTAGTTGTATTAACAATGATTTATACTTCATGTAAAACAGCTTGCCCTAGATTAACTGCTGAGATGAGGGAAATATACAAAAATGTAAATATTAAAAACTCTCAAGATATACGGTATGTCCTTGTCTCCATAGACCCAGAAAATGACAACCCTCAAATCATGATGGAATATTTATCAAACAACAAATTCAACGATATTGAATGGTTATTTCTACGTAGTGACGAAGAGAGCACCAAAGAATTGGCGAACACTCTTTCCGTTAAATACAAGCAAATAGACCCGGTTGAATTCTCACATTCAAATATAATCAGTGTTTTATCAAAACAAGGTGAATTAGTCCATCAAAAAAATGGATTGAATACAGATATCGATCCAATTGTTATGAAAATAAAAAATGAATTAAAAAAATAGAGATTATGAAAAAAGTGTTAATAGTTATTTTTAATGTACTCCTTATGGTTAGTTGTTCTAATGATGAAGAATCTAAAATCCTAACCTCTTCCTCTTCACAGGTAAACCATGAAGTAAAAGCTGTAGAAAATACTCCCCCAGAGCATAAAGGTAAATTAGCCATTGAAAATTCTGATTGTTTATCCTGCCATAAAGAAAATGCAAAACTTATAGGGCCATCATTTAAAGAAATTGCAGATAGATATTCCAATAAAGATATAGATGTTCTTTCAGACAGAATTATCAATGGTGGTAAAGGAAATTGGGGAGATATACCTATGCAAGAACATCCTAATTTAAGCAAAGAAGAAGCAAAAATTATGATTGAATATATTTTATCTTTAAAAAAGATATAAGATAAACCTTGTAAGAATTATTAAATAATCACATACCATACATTTACAAATCTTTCTATATTTGTATTAATCTATTATTCTCCGTAATAGAGAATCAATTAATAACTTTAATATGAAATATAAAAGAATCCTTCTAAAATTAAGTGGAGAAGCTTTAATGGGAGATCAACAATATGGAATTGATCCCAGTATTCTTCAAAATTATTCACAACAAATCAAAGAATTGGTGGATATGAGAGTTGAAGTTGCCATTGTTATTGGAGGAGGAAATATTTTTAGAGGAGTTTCTGGGGCCGCCACTGGAATAGACCGTGTACAAGGTGACTATATGGGAATGCTAGCAACTGTGATTAATGGCATGGCTTTACAAAGTGCTTTAGAATCCGCTGGTGTCAAAACTAGGTTGCAAACGGCTATTCGAATGGAACAGGTAGCAGAACCTTTTATTAAAAGAAAGGCAGATAGACATCTTGAAAAAGGTAGAGTTGTTATTTTTGGTGCAGGCACTGGAAATCCTTATTTTACAACAGATACAGCAGCAACACTAAAAGCTATTGAAATTAATGCTGAAGTTATATTAAAGGGTACTCGTGTAGATGGTATTTATAATTCAGATCCTGAAAAAGATAAAAATGCTGTTAAGTTTAATAGTATTTCCTTTGAAGAAGTTTACAAAAAAGGACTTAAAATTATGGATATGACTGCCTTTACTTTAAGCCAAGAAAATAAACTTCCTATTATTGTTTTTGATATGAACAAAAAAGGCAACTTAAAAAAAATTATTGAAGGAGAAGATGTTGGTACGCTAGTAACCATATAATCATTTAATATTTTATCTTTGCAATCACATTAAGTGTATCTTGAAAATTATGGAAGAACTATCATTAATCGTTGATACGACTAAAGAAAGTATGGAATCTGCAATAAATCATTTGCAAATTTCTTTCAATAAAATTAGAGCGGGTAGAGCGAATCCTGCCATGTTACAATCTATTATGGTGGAATACTATGGAGCCCCAACTCCTCTATCTCAAGTCGCCAATATTTCAGTACCTGACGGTATGACCTTAAGTATACAACCCTGGGAGAAATCTGTTTTAGGAGCTATAGAAAAAGCAATTTTTCAATCTAATTTAGGCTTTACACCTAATAACAATGGAGAAACGATTATCATAAATATTCCTCCATTAACAGAAGAGAGAAGAAGAGATTTGGTTAAGCAAGCAAAAGCAGAAACTGAAAATTCAAAAATTGGAATTAGAAAAGCTCGTCAAGAAGCGAATGCGGATATAAAAAAGATAGAAAATTTATCTGAAGATCTAAAAAAGGATGGTGAAGACCAAATACAAACTTTAACTGATAATTATATTAAAATAGCGGAGGACTATCTAAGTCAAAAAGAGAAAGAAATTATGACTGTTTAAAATAATTTAAAAGGATTAGAGGTCGGTTTCTTTCAAGTAAACCGACCTTTTTTTATTAATCAAAATTTATGTCAAAAAATATTACTATTATAGGATTAGGTTTAATTGGGGGATCAATTGCTCTCGATTTAAAAAAAGTTGGTTTTGCCAAACAAATTACAGGAGTTGATCAATCAAAAGAACATGAAAATGAAGCTCTAGAGCTAGGGATCACAGATAAAATTGAATCACTTGAAAATGCTGTAATGTTTGCTGATATTGTTATTTTAGCGACTCCCGTAAATGTAAGCATTGCCTTACTACCTAAAATTTTAGACTTAATAAATCCTAATACAGTAGTTATGGATGTAGGTTCTACAAAGACTTCTATCATTGAAGCTATTAAAGATCATCCTAAAAGAAAATCTTTTGTTCCTACCCACCCTATGGCTGGTACTGAATACAGTGGGCCTTCAGCCGCTTTTCATGGCTTATTTAAAGATCGCGTTGGGATTATATGCAACTCTGAAGAATCTTCTCCTACTGCTGTTCAATTAATTTCAGAGCTATATTTTCATTTGGGATCTCGGTTGATATTGATGAATGCAGAATCTCACGATGAGCATGTAGGATACGTTTCTCATCTTTCTCATGCAATTTCTTATGCTCTTGCCGTTACAGTTTTAGAAAAAGAACAAAACGATGCTGCTATATTTAATTTAGCAGCCGGAGGATTTAGCTCTACTGCACGTCTTGCAAAAAGTTCTGTAGATATGTGGTTGCCTATTTTTGAGGAAAATTCTAAATATGTACTTCCAATTCTCGATTTATATTTAGAGAATTTGAATAAGTTTAAATCATACTTAGAGAATAAAGACTCTCAAAAATTATTTGATTTTATTAAAACTGCTAATGCAATTAAAGATAAACTTCAAAAATAAAAAAGTAGAAATGGTTTCTACTTTTTTATTTTTAAATAATACGTCTGATTTTTTTAACTTTCCCTTTCCAATATTTTTCTTCTAAAGAACTTATCATCACTCCCTTGGAGGTAGAGGCATGAATGAAAAATATTTCTCCTGATTTGGAAACGTTTTGCACTATTCCTACATGATTTATTGCTCCTCCTCCTGTAGCAAAGAATATAAGATCTCCTTCTTTAACATTAGATATTCTTATCTCTTTACCCTCCTTAGACATATCAATAGACCTTCTGGGTAACTTAACATCTATTTTTTGGTAAGCATTACATACCAACCCCGAACAATCAATACCGCTAGAAGTATTCCCACCAAATTTATAAGGAGTTCCTTTATACTTCTCTGCTTCTTTAATTACAGTTTTAACCTCTTTATTAGATGCTGATGAGTTTTTAGAGCTTAAAATTGATCCTTTTGTTTCTTTCTTTTTATTATTTACTACTTTGGGTAAAGCTGAACTATTCTTATTGCTCTGATTTGAAGTATATATATGGCTAGAACTTGGTTTTCTATTCTTGGTGGATCTTGTTGTTTCGTAGGAAACACAAGAAGTTATAAATGTTAAACCAAAAATAATTGTTAATATATTAAAAAATGAAGTATATCTCATTGGATCAGTTGTTCTTGAATGTTAGGCTAATTTAAAAATATTTTGATAATAACTCCTTTGCACTAGTTTACATTTTATAATAAACCCTCTGAGTGAGTAGTTCTTTCGTATTCTGAATCTATCTTTAAATGATCTTTTTTTATTGCCGATGTTGCTAAAAAATCTACTCTTTCATTTTCTGGATGCCCATTATGCCCTTTAACCCAAATAAAATTTACTTTGTGCTTCCTATAAACTTTTAAAAATCTAAGCCATAAATCTGAATTTTTAACTTTTGAAAAACTCTTTTTTTCCCATCCAAAAATCCATTTCAAGTTGATTGCATCTACCACATACTTTGAGTCTGAATAAATTATTACTTGTTGATTGGGCTTAGTAATATTTTCTAAAGCTACAATTACAGCTAATAATTCCATGCGATTGTTAGTAGTGAGACGAAATCCTTCTGAAAATGTTTTTTCATATGAAGTACCCTTTAAACGCATTAGAATTCCATATCCTCCTTTTCCTGGATTTCCGGAGGAAGCCCCATCTGTAAAAACTTCAATCATTGTTTTATTAAAGAATACTTATTAATTCGTTTAATTTTTGAATTACTTGGAAACCCTTATTTAGGTTTTCATTTTTATGATTATAATCAAAGTAGATTGCTTGCATTCCAATCTTGGAACTTCCAATAATATCAGACTCCCAATCATCTCCAATAAAAACGGATTCTTCCGCTTTTGCATTGGCTTTGGATAATCCTAAATGAAATACTTCGGGGGCTGGCTTTCTTTTATTTATTTCTTCCCCACTAGTGATTGTACTTACAAAGTTTTTTATTGCTGTATCATTAACTTTTCTATAGGTTTGTTCCTTAAAACCGTTGGATACTATATGCAAAGAATAATTTTTTTCTTTTAAGTATTTAAGCGTTTCTTCAGCACCATCAATCAAATAATTATTTTCGGTCATTTTTTTTAAAAAATTCTCATTAAAATAATCTTGGATGTCTCTATCTTCAATTCCATACTCTTTAAAAGTTAGCGTAAATCTTCTATCTAAAATATTTTGTTTTGTTATCTTATTTTCTCTATATAATGCCCAAAGATTTTCATTTCTATGGTAATAATTACGGTAAAAATCTGAAAAATTTAATGAATACTTTTCTTCAATATTTTTTTCATGATACATTTTCTGAAGGGTTAACTTAGAATTTCTATCTGTATCCCATAATGTATTGTCTAAATCAAAAAAAAGATGTTTAATTTCTTTTAACATTTTTTTACTTTTAAAGGCTTAAACCCATCCCAAATAAAACTGAAAATAGAAGTGCTATAAATGCCACCGGTTTCATATATAAATCCAATTTTTGGGGTTCTTTAGTGTATAATATTTTTCTTCTAATTATAGTGGTTGGTATAAATAAAAGAAAAAATATAAAGGGTTTTAATGATTCTAAATTTTCTAATTGAATAGAAATTGTTTCCTTGTTTATTAATAAGAATACTAAACAAAGAATAAAAGGTAAATTCATTAAAAGTAATTGATAATATTTGGCATTTTGAAATCCTATTCTTAAAGCAAATGTATTCTTTCCACTCATTCGGTCGGATTCAATATCCCTCATATTATTAAGATTTAAAACCGCTACACTAAATAATCCAACGGCGGATGCGGGTAATAAAATGCTCCAATTCAAGGTGTGTGTATAAAGATATTCACTTCCCAAAACAGCAACCCAACCAAAGAATATAAATACGAACAAGTCCCCTAAGCCCATATAACCGTAAGGTTTTTTACCCATGGTATAAAAAATAGCTGCCAATATACAAGCTATTCCTAAACCAATAAATATAAAAAAGTCTTTCCAATCTCCAGGTATAAAAGCATACCATAATAAAGCAATTGCTGAAATTAGGGAAAGAATTGTAGTTATTATAATTCCTCTAAACATCGTTTTACGGGAAATTGCTCCACTTTGTATGGCTCGTTGCGGGCCTATTCTATGCTCGTTATCCGTTCCTTTTACCCCATCTCCATAATCATTGGCAAAGTTAGAAAGAACTTGAAATAAAATTGTTGTTGAGCAAGATAAGATAAAGATTATTCCATTAAAATCTCCTTTCCATTTTGCTAATAATCCTCCCAAAATAATTCCACTTAAAGAAAGTGGTAAGGTTCTTGGTCTAGCTGCTTCAATCCATGCTTTCATGTATTTATTTATTTTAGTAATATGAAGTTTATATAAATTATTCCTTCATAATAGTTTATATTAAAATTCGAAGGTTTCTAAAAGTTCTATCTCTGACGTAAAAAATAGAACTTTAGCTCCAAATTTTTTAAAAATTAATTGATGTATTCTATCTGAATATTGGGTTTGAAATAAACTTAAATTTTCTTTTTCATTCGTAAAACATTGTATGGAATAGGTATTTCCAGACTCATCTTGGTGAGATAGAACTTTACAAAAAATTGCTTTGGTGAATAAATTAGTTTGATGCAGTTCTGCAATAAAATTTTCTTTAACCCAATGGATCCAATCATTTTCAATTGAGAATTCAACATGAAAACTCTCTGCGTAAATATACATTATCTTTAAATATTATTTTAATCTTCTTGAAAAACCAAACATCCCCCTTTCTTTAATCATTTCAGCTACTTCTTTTGGTACTTGGTTTTCCCAATCTGGTTCTCCCATTATAATTTGTGCTAATATCTGTTTTCCGTATATTTTTAAATAGGATTCATCGTATTCTAACATATCTACAATCCAATTATTCTTCTTAAAATATTTGTATAAATCTTTAAGTTCTTCACTTACTCTTAATGTATCTGAGGTTAAAATCTTATTGGTTTCCTGATCTATATATGGATATAAATAGATTTTTAGTTGTTTTTTAAATAATTTACCAAAAGCTTCCATTATACCTCCGCTTAAATTAGTATAATATTCTTCTTGAAAAACATCCAATAAATTATTTACTCCCATAGAAATCCTTATCTTTTCTGAAGTAAATCTACTAAAGTAATCAACCAAACGATAGTATTCCGAAAAGTTAGAAATTAATACCGTATGTCCTAATTTCCCAAGTATATCAGCCCTATCTAAAAAATCCCTTTCATTAATTTCTCCTTTTGCTCTTAGATTAGAAAGTGTGATTTCAAATAATATTTTAGTATTTTGTTCAGTAACTTGATCTTCTTCCATAAACATTTTTAAACCTCTTTTATAAATATCTATGTTTACATTGGTTACGGGTCTAAAACTACCTCTAAGTGCTAAAATATTTTTTTTATATAACTCGTCTGCTGCTAATACATTTTTGCCATTGGGCTCAAAAACTACCGCATCAGTCATTCCATTTTTCACCAATTGTAGACTCATTAATCGATTATCTAAATACGCATAACGGGGTCCACTAAAATTGATCATGTCAATTTCTATCTGGTCTGTGTTTAGCTCATCGTATAATGACTCAATAATGACTTTTGGATTTTCTGCATAATAAAAGGCTCCGTAAATTAAATTTACTCCTAATATGCCTAAAGTTTCTTGTTGCAATTTAGCATCATTCTCATGAAACCGAACATGTAAGATAATTTCATTGTAAGGTTCTAATTCATTTAATTGAAATCTTATACCTACCCAACCATGACCTTTAGATGTTTTATCAAAGTTTATAGTTGTAACTGTATTTGCATAGGAAAAAAATTTTCTTCCCGGGCAACTTTCTCGACTAATTCTATCCTCGATAACCTTAATTTCATAATCTAGAATTTTTAGTAATCTTGACTGTGAAACATATCTATTATTGGGTTCTTTTCCATACAAAGCATCACTAAAATCTTTATCATAGGCGGATATAGCCTTAGCTATGGTATTAGAGGCTGCTCCTACCCTAAAAAAATATCGCACCGTTTCTTGCCCTGCGCCTATTTCTGAAAAGGTTCCATAAATATCTTTATCTAAATTGATTTGAAGAGCCTTTTGCTTAGGGGCTAACACGGGTCTTGTATTAAACATTTATTTTAAACTTTAGTTTGTAAATTTACAAAAATTATGAAGCCAAATTATAACAGTATTACCTTCTTAGGCACGGGCACATCTCAAGGAATTCCAATTATTGGCTGCACAGATCCTGTATGCTTATCTAATAATCCTAAAGACAAGAGATTACGTTGTTCTGCACTAATCAATTATAATGGCTTAGATATATTATTGGATTGTGGTACCGATTTTAGAACACAAATGCTAAGGGAAAATAAAGCGAATGTAGACGCTGTACTATTAACTCATGAGCATACGGATCATGTGGGTGGTTTGGATGATTTAAGACCTATTAATTTTATTAAAAAACAAGATATTCCTATTTATGGATTAAATAGAACTCTTGATGATATTAAAATACGTTATTCTTATGCTTTTTCTAAGAATAAATATCCTGGCGCTCCTGGATTCCAACTCTTTCCTGTTAAAGATGTATTTAATATTAAAAATATAAAGATAACCCCTATACATGTTTTACATGGGAAACTCCCCATACTTGGATATAAAATCGGAAATCTTTCATACATTACTGATGCTTCTTTTATAGATGAAAAGGAGATGGATAAAATTTTTAATTCTGAAATTTTAGTTTTAAATTCTTTAAGGCTTGAGGAACATCATTCTCATTTTAATTTAGACCAAGCTTTACAAGTAATTGATAAAGTAAAACCTAAAAAATCATATTTAACTCATATTAGCTATCAATTAGGTTTTCATGAAGAAATTGAAAAAAATCTACCTTCCAATGTATTTCTTGCCTATGATGGTTTAGAATTAAATTTTTAATTTATTTTAAAGAATTTAATTTCTTAAGAAGCTCGTTATAATTTTCAATTCGTAAATTTGAAAAAACTTAATCAAATTAAATGAACCGATCAGTTTATGTAACTACTACAAGCACTAATAGTGGTAAGTCTTTAGTTAGTTTAGGAATTATGCAAATGGTGATAAGAAGAACGCCTAATGTTGCTTATTTCCGTCCTATTATTGATAATTTAGATGAAGGTGCTAAGGACAACCATATAGCTACAATGATTTCATATTTTAATTTAGATCAAAATTATGATGAAGCTTATGCTTTTACCAAAAATGAAATCATTGATTATCAAAATAACTGTAAATTGGACGATGCTTACGATTTAATCATTCAAAAATATAAGAATTTAGAAAGTAAATTTGATTTTGTACTAATTGATGGTACTGATCTATCGTCTGAAAGTAATAGCCTTGATTATGATTTAAACGTTGTAATTGCAAAATCTCTTAATATCCCTGTTGTACTCGTAATTAAAGATTCTTTTAAAAGTACTCACGATCTTTGTAAAAACATACGTTTAGAAGTAAATAATCTTTTAAGCAAAGACAATAAAATTATTTCTGTAATAGTAAATAAGACTTCTAAATCTATAGAAGATATTACTTCTGAATATAAGAAAACAGTTCTCAATAATAACTCTATTGTATTTTCTGCAATCCCTAAAGATCAGTACTTAGGTTTTCCTACTTTAAAAGAAGTAGCAGATTCCTTAAGAGCTAAAGTTTTATATGGGAATGAAAATTTGGATAGACCTATTAAAAAATTTATTGTTGGTGGTATGCTACTTTCCAACTTCATGAATCATGTTGAAGAAGATTGTGTGGCTGTAATTCCAGGAGATAGAGCAGATTTAGTTGCTGGGGTTTTGCTTTCTAATCTTTCTAATTTTAAAAGAGTATCGGGACTTATTTTAACGGCTGGTATTTCTTTAGATCCTATGATTGAGAAGTTAATCGGCAATTCTAATTTAAATATACCAACAATGGTAGTTGAAGCTGGAACTTTTGAAACAGCATCTGCAACTGCAAATATTCGCTCCCGAATATATCCTGAAGCCACTGCAAAAATTAAAAGAAATTTAGATTTATTTGAAGAATATGTAAATATTTCTGAGTTAGATAAGCAAATTTCTTCATTCAAAATTGAAGGTATCACACCAAGGATGTTTCTATACAACCTATTTAAATCTGCGAAACAAGCACAAAAGCATATTGTGTTACCTGAGGGTGGGGACGACCGAATTTTACAAGCCGCCTCAATGTTAGCGGAGGATGAAATTGTTAAAGTAACTATACTAGGGAAAAATGAGGATATTAAACAAAGAGCTAATCAACTAGGACTTTCCTGGAACGATAATTATATTTCAGTTTTAGACAATACTGTTTCAGATAAAATAGAAGATTACGCACAAACTCTTTTTGAATTGAGGAAAAGTAAAGGAATGGAGTTTGCTCAGGCTAAAGATTTGATTCTGGATCCTTCTTATTTTGGAACGATGATGGTTTATAAAGGCGATGCTGATGGAATGGTTTCTGGAGCTCAGAATACAACAGCTCATACCATTCGTCCAGCATTACAATTTGTTAAAACGAAACCTGGAATTAAGACAGTCTCTTCTGTTTTTTTTATGCTCCTTAAGGATCATGTATTGGTCTATGGGGATTGCGCGGTAGTCCCTAGTCCTACTTCTGAACAACTTGCAGATATAGCCATTTCCTCAGCCCAAACCGCTAAAGCATTTGGCATTGAACCCAAAGTAGCCATGCTATCTTATTCTTCTGGTAATTCTGGTTCCGGTGAAGAAGTAGACAAGGTTCGTCTAGCTACAGAACTTGTAAAAAAAGCAGAGCCAAACTTATTAATTGAAGGTCCAATACAGTACGACGCTGCTGTTGTCCCTAGTGTTGGAAACAGTAAAATGCCTGGATCTTTAGTTGCAGGACAAGCCAATGTATTAATTTTCCCTGATTTAAATACTGGAAATAATACTTACAAAGCAGTTCAGAGAGAATCTGGTGGACTTGCTTTAGGTCCTGTATTGCAAGGGCTAAAGAAACCGATTAATGATTTGAGTAGAGGTGCAAAAATTGAAGATATTTACAATACCGTAGTTATTACTGCTATACAGGCTGCAAATAATTTTTAACTGAATAGTATTAAAATATAAAAAGGGTTGTATAAAATAACAACCCTTTTCTATTTATGTTATTATATTTCAAACACTAATTATAAAAAAGAAAAGCATTCATAAATGAATGCTTTTTCTTTTTATTGTAATGAAATAATTATTAGAAAACTAGATTCTAATAAATTCTGTGATTTTAACTTCAGGATCTATAGACTTAACATAGTCTTCAACTGAAATTTTTTCACCCATTATATAATCTTGCTTAACCAAGGTATTGTCTTTAAAGAACTTGTTTAGTTTACCTTTAGCTATATTTTCAAGCATATTTTCAGGTTTACCTTCTTGTCTTAGTTGGTCTTTAGCTATTTCAAGTTCCTTTTCAATCACAGAAGAATCTACTTTTGATTCGTCCAATGCAATTGGATTCATAGCAGCTACCTGCATGGATACATTTTTAGCTACTTCAGCTGCATTATCTATAACTTTTGAAAGTCCAACAGCTGCAGCTATTTTATTACCTGCATGTATATAAGCTCCAACAAATGGGGCTTCTATTATTTTAAATTCTGAGATTTCAATTTTTTCTCCAATAACTCCTGTTTGCTCAATTAACTTTTCGCTAACTGGAATCCCGTGGAAATCAGAAGCCAATAAATCTTCTTTGTTTGAAAAGTTTAATGCTAAGTTTGCGAATTCAGTAGCCAATTTAACAAAGTCTTCATTTTTAGCTACAAAATCTGTTTCACAACTTAATTTTATAATCGCTGCTTTTGTATTATCAGAATTTACAGCGGCAATGGCTGCACCTTCAAGATTTTCTCTATCTGCTCTATTGGCTGCAACTTTTTGACCTTTTTTTCTAAGTAATTCTACCGCTTTATCAAAATCTCCTTCAGCCTCAACTAAAGCTTTTTTTGAATCCATCATTCCTGCCCCAGTGGCATTTCTTAATTTGGCAACATCTGCAGCTTTTGGTGAATATGACATTATTTAAATTTTTTTAAATTATACTTAATTAGTCTTCTTTAGTATTTTCTTCAGTGTTTTCTAAAACCACTTCCTCCTCAACTATAAAATCATCATCAGAATCCTCAGAATTTTCTTCTTTTGCTTTTACTTTCTCAGCTTTTCTTACACTTAAACCATCTTTAATAGAATTTGTTACAGTTTCTAAGATTAAATCTACTGATTTAGAAGCATCGTCATTTCCTGGAATTGGAAAATCAACCAATTGTGGATTTGAATTTGTATCTACGATAGCAAAAACTGGAATTCCTAATTTTTTTGCTTCTGTAACTGCAATATGTTCTCTTAAAATATCAACTACAAATAATGCAGAAGGTAAGCGTGTCATATCAGCTATAGATCCAAGGTTTTTTTCTAATTTAGCTCTTAAACGATCTATTTGTAACTTTTCTTTTTTAGATAGGGTTTCAAAAGTACCATCTTTTTTCATACGGTCAATGGAATTCATTTTTTTAACCGCTTTTCTTATAGTAACAAAGTTGGTTAGCATTCCTCCTGGCCATCTTTCAGTAATATATGGCATATTAACTGCTTCTGCATGTTTAGCCACTATATCCTTAGCTTGCTTTTTAGTTGCAACAAACAAGATTTTTCTACCAGAAGTTGCAATTTTTTCTAATGCTCTTGATGCTTCGTCTAATTTTACAGATGTCTTATGAAGATCTATTATATGGATCCCATTTTTTTCCATAAAAATGTAGGGAGCCATCTGTGGATTCCATTTTCTTGTTAAGTGTCCGAAGTGAACACCTGCGTCTAATAGTTGTTTTACGTCTACTTTTGCCATGTTTTCTTTTAGTTTACGTTCCGCAGTTTGTGCAAACAACCCATTCAATAATTAATAGGTTTAGATGCTAAACTAATCGGCAAGTTTGTTATTATTAAGTTATTGATTATTTTAAGTATATAAAAATAACCACTACATAAATAGTGGTTAAGTTTTTTTTCAGAATAAAGATTAACGTTTAGAGAATTGAAATCTTTTACGTGCTTTTTTCTGTCCAAATTTCTTTCTTTCAACCATTCTTGGATCTCTAGTTAGTAATCCTTCTGGTTTTAAATGAGCTCTATTCTCAGCATCAATGGAAACTAACGCTCTTGAAATAGCCAATCTTACAGCTTCTACTTGACCTGTAACTCCTCCTCCATAAACGTTGACTTTAACATTGTATTGATTTAAAGTTTCTGTTAATTGAAAAGGCTGTAAAACTTTATATTGTAAAACTTCCGTTGGGAAGTATGTTTTATAATCTTTTCCATTTATAAGAATTTCTCCATTACCTTCAGTAAGATAAATTCTTGCAACAGATGTTTTTCTTCTTCCTATTTTGTGTGTAACTGCCATTATAATTTTATATGAAAGCGTTTATATCTAGTGTTTTAGGTTTTTGAGCTTCTTGTTTATGTTCTACTCCTTCATAAAGATACAAGTTTTTAAGAACTGCTCTTCCTAATTTATTTTTAGGCAACATCCCTTTAACTGCATATTCCAATATTCTTTTAGGATCTTTTTCTTTTACATCATCAACAGATGAAAATTTCTGACCTCCAGGGTAGCCGGTATGTCTCACATATTCTTTCTGCTCTGCTTTAGCTCCAGATAAAATAACCTTTTCTGCATTTACAACAATAACATTATCACCACAATCTGCATGTGGAGTAAAATTTGTTTTATGCTTACCACGTAATATTTTAGCTAACTTAGAAGCTAATCTTCCTAATTTTTGTCCTTCTGCATCTACGAGCAACCACTCCTTGTTTGAAGTTTCTTTATTTGCTGATATGGTTTTGTAACTTAGTGTATTCACCTTAATTGTTTTACCTTGTTTAAAAAAATATGTCCTAAATAGGGTTGCAAATTTATAATATTTTTTTTATATAACAAAAATATTATGCTTTTTTAGATTTATTAATTTTATTTTCTATCTATGTTCACATTTAAATCAATTTGAAAATGATTTATTTAGTGTTTATAATTTCTGGTTTTAAATATATGAATTTATAAATACTTTTACCTAAATTTATTTTTATGATCGAAAGCACTAAAGCTTTAATTTTATCTCATCTTAAGTATAGTGATAATTCTTTAATTATTAAATGTTTTACTGATTCGTTTGGTTTTAAAACGTTTATTTTAAAAGGAGCTTTTTCTAAGGGTAAGAAAAAAAACAATAAAGTTTTCTTGTTAAATGAAGTTGAAATAAGTTTTTATAAAAAACTTAACAATAATTCTTCTACTTTAGAACTTATTAAAGACATGCATCAGGGATATGTTTTTCAAAGTTTACATACCAATGTTGTTAAATCATCCATGATTACATTTATAGGTGAAATTTTAAATCAAGTTTTAAAGAATGAAGATGCCTATAATTTGAGTTTGTATTTTTTTTTAAAAAATAAATTAATTGAACTAGATAATAGAAAAGCAAGCTTTGCTGATTTTCATCTTTACTTTTTACTTGAATTAACTAAATATTTAGGAATTACTCCACTCGCGGTTAATTCTAACTTCCCTTATTTTAATTTAAGAGAGGGAATTTTTTCTTTAAAAAGCCATAATTTATCCAAATCTGAAAATGGCAATCTTTGGAATCAATTGTTAACCTACGATTTTAATAATGAAATTAATTGTTTTAATTCTTCACAAAGGAAAATGATGATTGAAGAAATTATTTCCTACTATGAATTTCATATTGACAATTTTAAAAAGCCAATTTCCTTAGAAATTTTAAAAGAAATTTTTAACTAAGAAATAACACCGCTACCTACCAATTCATCATTGATGTACCATGCCGCAAATTGCCCTCTACTTATTGCTGATTGTGCTTGATTAAATTCTATAAATATTCCTTCTTCGTATTGATATATTTTCGCCATTTGTAAAGCTTGTCTATATCTTATCCTTACTTGAGCTTCTAAAGAATCTCCTATTTTTAATTTTAAATCTTCTCTTACCCAGTGTGATTCATTTTCTTTAATAAATAAAGCTCTTTTAAATAAGCCGGGATGATTCTTTCCCTCACCTACGAAAATTATATTATTACGTACATTTGTATCTATAACAAAACACGGTTCAACATGTCCTCCTATTCCCAATCCTTTTCTTTGACCAATGGTATAAAAGTGCGCTCCATTGTGTTCTCCTATTATTTTTCCGTCTTGTTCATTATAGGTAATTGACTTTGACAGATGTATTAATTCTTCTTTTTTTGAATTAAAAGGGATTGAATTTTTTAATTTTTTAAAACCTTTAAATTCAGAAGATATTTCAATAATTTTTCCTTTTTGGGGTTTTAATTGTTGTTGTAAAAAGTCTGGCAAACTTACTTTTCCAATGAAACACAAGCCTTGAGAATCTTTTTTTTCTGCAGTAATTAATTTTAGACTTCTAGCTATTTCTCTAACTTCTGGCTTTGTTAAACCTCCAAGAGGTAACAAAGATTTGGAAAGTTGATACTGATTTAATTGACATAAAAAATAAGATTGATCTTTATTTTTATCTTTTCCTTCTAAAAGTCTATAAATTGTTTCCTTACCTTTTTGAAAAGAATCTATTCTTGCATAATGCCCGGTAGCCACTTTATCTGCACCTAAGGATAAAGCTGCTTTTAAAAAAATATCAAACTTAATTTCTCTATTGCATAAAACATCTGGATTTGGCGTTCTACCATTTTCATACTCGTAGAACATATAGTCAACGATTTTTTCTTTATATATAGCAGATAAGTCAATGACTTGATAGGGAATATCTAATTTTTGAGAAACCAATAACGCATCATTGCTATCTTCAATCCAAGGACATTCATCTTCTAATGTATATTCTGCATCATTCCAATTCCTCATAAAAAGCCCAATAACTTCATGCCCTTGTTGTTTGAGTAAATAAGCCGCTACACTTGAATCTACTCCTCCGGAGAGTCCAACTACTACTTTCATACTGTTAATAAAATAAAAAAAGCATATTCTAAAGAATAGAATATGCTTTTTTATGGGTTAATTTTTCTATTCTATTATTTTTTTTCAGGAGCATTTTCTGGATATCTCGCCATAGTTAACTCTCTGGATATAGCTGATTTTTCAAATTTAATTTTCCCAGCCATGGTTTCAATTACTACACCATCATCTGTTACTTCTAAAATTCTTCCGTGTATACCAGAAGTAGTAACCACTCTTGTTCCTTTTCCTATTTCTTGTTGAAAAGTTTTTTCTTGTTTTTGCCTTTTGGTTTGAGGTCTAATGAAGAAAAAATAAAAAACTATAAACAGAAGTACTATTGGAGCAAATCCTCCTATTTGTTCCATTAAACCTCCCTTCGAATCTAAAATTATCGTTAACATATTATTCATTTGCTTAGTGTATATATATTTATCTTTTTATTTAACATTGGCCTGGAATTGTAGATCCTTTTTTTCAAAATTCCCTGAAACAATTACATTTTTTTTCACTGGACCTTCAAAATTACTTGAATTAAAAGTTACTGTAATTGAGCCTTTTTGTCCCGGTGCAACAGGAGTATTCGTATACTCTGGAGTTGTACAGCCACATGCAGGTTTTACTTCTGTAATAATTAATGGCTTACTACCTACATTTGTAAAAGAAAAAATATGAGTGGCATTCTCGCCTTTTTTTATATCTTTAAAATCATACATTTCTTCCTCGAATTTTATTTCAGTCTCGGAAGTATCTACCACAGGATTTTGATGTTGATCTATAGCATTCAAATTTTTATCACTGCTATTTTCTGTATCTTTTTTTGAACAATTTATAAAAGATAAAGAAATTATAGTACTATATAGTATTATTTTTTTCATTATTTCAAATTTAATTAAACTTTATTAATATCTCTTGCATACTTATCTAAAATCCCATTAATAAATATATTGCTTTTATTACTTGAATATACTTTTGCTAATTCTATACATTCATTTATAACCACTTTTGCAGGGATTTGATGCGAATGATTTAACTCAGTAAATCCCATGGATAATATTATCTTATCAATTTCAGCTATCCTATCTAATTCCCAATTGTTGGATCTTTCTTTAATCAAATTCATGCATTCTGGGTAGTAAGAAATTGTTGTTCTTAATAAGTTTTTTGCAAAAGGTATGCTGTCGTCTGGCTTTAAAACCTGTATTAAATTATTTAGCGGTTTATTTTCCTCTAATGATTTTAGAGTTTTCAATGTCATGTTATTTGCAACATGAATATCATCTGCCCAAAATAACTTAATCTCTTCAAACCATTCATAAAGGGTTGGATTGTCAGCAATGAAATTAAAAAATAATTTTAAAATTATTTTTTTATCTTTTTCAAAATCCAAGGTTTCATCTTTCATATAATCTAGATAAGCCGTAGAATTTTGAAATTTTTTAAAAATCATTGCAGGATAGTTAGTATCTAAATACCATAAAAGTTCTGAATGTTTATCCGATAATTCTTTTCTTGCCTTACAATTTTCAATTATTTGAAAAATTTTATTATTTACAAATTTGAGGTTAGGATTTTTTTCTTCTTCCGTTGCAAAGCGTTTATTTCTTTTTTTTTCAATCACTTCTTGCGCATAATCTCGAACGGCTAATAGTAAATTTAACTCATAAATATATAAATGGTAAATTTCATCAATGGCCTGAAACATTTTTTGTTCTACAAAACTTAAATCGTTCCCTCCTATGTTATAGGCATAAAGTGCTTGTAGTATTTTTTCTCTTAACTGTCTTCTTCCTAACACAAATTTTAATTTATTAACGTTTATTTAGTGATTGTTCGGGATTATATCTACTTGGCAGGTGCAGAATTGGTTGCTGGTGTTTGTGATGAAGTTTCAGAAGAAGCATTTATGGGTTCTTGCTGAATTGCTTTCTCTTCTACTGGAAGATTACTATTTGAAGGTGTTGGATAAACTTTTGGTTTTGCAATTAAAACGGATGCCAATATTGTTAAAATAACAATAACAGAAGCTAACGTCCAAGTTGCCTTCTCCATAAAATCGTTGGTTTTTTGAACTCCAAACATTTGTGTTCCTCCTCCACCAAAAGTTGAGCTTAGACCTCCACCCTTAGGGTTCTGCAATAATACTACACAAACCATTAATACACATGCAATAATTATAAAGATCATTATAATGCTGAAGATAACCATACTATTTTATGTTTTTTAATTTTTTAATTTTTTTTATTTCTGATACAAAATAACTACTTTTTTCTGGATATTTCAAACTTAAAATTTTAAAGGCTGTAATTGCTGTATCGTACTTTCCTTGCTCTACATACAATTGAGCCAAGGTAATTGTCATCAAATTTGCAATATCCTTAATTTCTTCATTTTTAAATTCAAAGGATTTTATGTTTTTATCTGCCTTTTTAGGGGGTGTTATTTTGGGATTATTTTCAATAAATTTATGAATAATTTCTTCTTGCTTTTCAGTTTTTTTTGTTCCTTTCTGTGAAAGTGACAACCATTGGTTAAAGGTCAATTTTTCTTGTTTAATTTCTTTGATTGGCTCTTTTTGATCTTTATCTACAAATACTTTATTTTCATTTTCTACAACTTCATCATTTTTTGTTGGTTGTGTTTTACTACTGATTTCTTCTTTATCAGTAGTATCAAATAAATGCGAAAGACCTAATTGTTTAATATATGAATAGTTAGATATATCAGATTGTCCTATTTCAATATTTTCATTTACTTTATCATTAATAGTTAAATGATTTTGTTGCTCATCTCTCGATTGTTGATGTGCATGAGTGGCTTCTTCATGCTCTAGACTTATATCCTTATCTTGATTAGTCATTGTATCTACTATGTTTTCTTCCAGCTCCTTAGATGGTTCTATGTGAATATTATCTTCATTTTGAAACTTCGTTTCATCAACCATTTGTTTGATTAGCTCTCTATTAGAAATATATATTGCTGCTTCTTGTATGCTTTGGTCTAAATTTTCTCGATGATATAAAAGCTTCCATTTTAAATAAAGCATTTTAAATGAAGCAACAGATGGATGTTTTTCATATTCTTGTTCAATAATTATTTTATCTGAAAATTTAATTTTTGAACTATCTTCTAATAATTGTATAATTCTATTGTTCATATCAATCTATTTTACCAATCTGCTACAACAGCTATGAATATTTGATCGACTATCCTTTGATTTATGCTTTGTGATAATTGATTTTGTACATTAATTAATAGTTGATTACTATCGTAATCTTGATAATCTGAAAATGTTTTTTCAAAACTTTTTTCTGGATTTACTTTATTTATATATCTTACAGATACTGTAATTGTTAAACGGTTCTGCGTTGCTTGATCTGATCCGCTTTGTATGTTAACCGGAACTGTTGTAAAATTTGTTATTTCACCTTCCAATATAATATCTGGATTATCATCGGTCTCGATTAACTTAGTGCTCCTATTGAATTTATTTTGCAATGCTACGGTAAAATCTACGCTTAAATCCGGACTTTGGTATGGAGAATAATTGGGAAATGACTTTATTTGAATTGTTTTAATTGTTGGATCTAAGGAGGAGCCTGTAAAAGAATAACAACTTGACAGGCTTAATAGCATTAAACTTACTAGTAGAAATGTAACTTTATTCTTCAATGTCATATTGTTTAATTTTTCTGTATAAAGTTCTCTCTGAGATCCCTAATTCTTGCGCTGCTAATTTACGTTTTCC
Source organism: Apibacter muscae (assembly GCF_007845635.1). Taxonomy (GTDB): domain Bacteria; phylum Bacteroidota; class Bacteroidia; order Flavobacteriales; family Weeksellaceae; genus Apibacter; species Apibacter muscae. Next base: position 116,651 of record NZ_SELG01000024.1, read on the forward strand.
ATTATATTTTTCTAACGCTTTTTTTATGAGCTCTTCTTCCTTCTTTTGAAGGGACAATGATTCTGAATTGTTAGATGGAATGTCTTCATAAACGTCAATATCTTCATGGTAATTACTGATGGTTGCTGCATTTAAAGCTGGAATATTGTTTTCTTCGTAATAAACTAAAGATTCGTTTTCTTTAGGGCTGTCATAATTTTTGTAAACTTTGTGAAATAGATCTTGTTCATTAGGGGTAAGATGATATTCTCCTTTATTTTTAATTAAATCTAAGGTTAATGTTTTCAAATCGTTAAGGTCTTTTTTCATATCGAAGAGAATTTTGTATAATATTTCTCTTTCTGTTGAAAAATCTGAAGTGGTATCTTTGGTATTGGAAATATTTACTAATGATGTATTGGTTTGAATATCTTTTAAATATTCTTTAACTTTTTCAAGTGTTAATTCTCTTTTTGTTTCCACAACAGTCACTTGTTCCGCAAAATTCCTAAGTTGTCTAATATTGCCTGGCCAATAGTATTGTTGTATATAAGCCATCGCTTCATCTGAAAATGCAATGGTAGGCATTCTATATTTTTCGGAAAAATCTACTGCAAATTTCCTAAGTAACAAAGGAATATCGTCTCTCCTATTTCTTAATGCTGGTATATCAATTTGAATTGTATTTAATCTATAATACAAATCTTCTCTAAAATCACCTTTTTTTATAGCACTTAATAAATTTACATTTGTTGCTGCAACAATTCTTACGTTAGTTTTTTGAATATTAGAGGAACCCACTTTCATAAATTCTCCACTTTCTAAAACTCTCAGTAATCTTACCTGTGTTTGCAATGGAAGCTCTCCTACTTCATCTAAAAAGATAGTACCTCCATCTGCAACTTCGAAATATCCTTTACGTACTTTGTCTGCTCCTGTAAATGCTCCTTTCTCGTGCCCAAAAAGTTCAGAGTCTATCGTTCCTTCTGGGATTGCACCACAGTTTACGGCTATATATTGTTTGTGTTTTCTTGGGGATAAATTGTGTATTATTTTAGGTATAAATTCTTTACCTACGCCACTTTCTCCTATAACTAATACGGATATATCTGTTGGAGCCACTTGCATAGATTTCTCTAATGCTCTATTAAGCTCTAAATTATTCCCTATAATTCCAAATCTTTGTTTTACAATTTGTAAAGAATCCATAATCTTTTATTCTTGTTCTCCTATTAATGTGGCTGAAGTACATTGTATGGCTTTAACTTTTACAAAGTCTCCGATTTTTGTGTTATCTTTTTTTGGAAATACTACAACTGCATTTTGTGAAATTCTCCCGTACCACTGATCTTCTCTTTTTTTACTGGTTCCTTCAATCAGGACTTCATGAGATTTTCCTACGTAGGTTTTCATTCTTTGCAAAGACAATTTTTGTTGCAATTCTATAATTTCAGCCAATCTCCTTTTCTTTGTTTCTAAAGGAACATCGTCTGCCATTTTTTTATGGGCGGGTGTCCCTGGTCTTTCCGAGTAAGAAAACATATATCCGAAATCATAATTCGCATATTCCATTAACGATAAGGTTTCTTTATGTTCTTCTTCTGTTTCTCCACAAAATCCGGCAATCATATCATGCGAAATCGCACATTCAGGTACAATTTTTCTTATTTTATCGACCAATTCAATATATTCTTCTCTTGTGTGCTGACGATTCATCCGTTGTAAAACAGTTGTGCTACCACTTTGCACAGGTAAGTGTATATATTTACATATATTTTTATGTTTTGCCATTATGTGCAATACATCTTCGCTCATGTCTTGAGGATTTGAGGTTGAGAATCTTATCCTTATTTTTGGATTTGAAGATGCAACTAAATCCAATAATTTAGCAAAGTTTATTGCAGTGGCTTTTTGCAATTCGGAAGCTTTATTAAAATCCTTCTTAGGACCTCCTCCATACCAAAGATAACTATCAATATTCTGTCCTAAAAGTGTTATTTCTTTGTAATTATTCTTGGCTAATTCTTCACACTCTTTTAATATTGAATGTGGGTCTCTGCTTCTTTCTCGTCCTCTTGTAAAGGGTACTACACAAAAGGTACACATATTGTCACATCCTCTAGTTATGGTCACAAATGCAGTAACTCCATTACCTCCTAACCGAACTGGACTTATATCTGCATACGTTTCTTCTTTTGAAAGTAATACATTAATTGCATTTCTACCGTCGTCTGTGTCTTGAAGCAGGTTCGGTAAATCTCTATACGCATCAGGACCTACTACTAAGTCTACTAAATGTTCTTCATCTAAAAATTTAGTCTTTAATCGTTCTGCCATACACCCTAAAACACCGATAGTCAATTTAGGATTTCGCTTTTTTAGTGAATTAAATTGTGACAATCTTTTCCTTACGGTTTGTTCTGCTTTCTCTCTTATTGAACAAGTATTTAGCAATATTAAATCAGCTTCCTCCAATTGATTCGTGGTATCGTATCCTTCCTGTTGTAAAATTGAGGCTACGATCTCGCTATCAGAAAAATTCATCTGACAACCATAGCTCTCTAAAAATAATTTTTTAGAATTTTGATTAGCACTTTGTCTGAGGAGTACCTCTCCTTGTCTTCTTTCTATTATTTCTTTTTCCATAAATGCTTTTCTAATTGCAAAAGTTTAATTTTAATTTAAACTTTAATTACAAAGATACGAATTAAAGCGCCAATCTGGCAGTTTAAAAATTTGTTTTATTTTAATTATTTTTATTTATCACCTCTCTTAATAGCATGGGTTAAAGTATGAAAATTTTAATTTATATTGGATGAATATCTTGCTCTTTGATTCTAATGATATAGGAGAATCTATTTCAGTATCTTTAAAATTATTGTTACATTTGATAAGATCAACAAAATTTTTTATCATGGATTATTTTAAAGTTTGGATTTACCAAAGCAACCGTATTTTATCTTCGTCGGAAGAAGAATACATCATTAAATATCTATCTAATTTTTTAAATACTTGGGCTGCACATGGCGATGCTTTAAAATCTGAATTAAAAATTTTAGATCACAAGTTTATGATTGTGCAAGTGGATGAAAGTCAAGCAAAAGCTTCTGGTTGTTCAATTGATAAATTGAACCAATGTATTAGAGATATTGATAACCATTTAAATTTGGATTTATTGAATAGACTTCTAGTTAGTTATCAAAATACTAAAGATTCTCAAATCCAAACAGTTCCTTTACATATATTTAAAGAATTGATTAAAAATTCTGAAATTGATTCTCAAACCTTGGTATATAATTTATCCGTAGACAATTCGTTGGATTTTAAAACAAAATTTAAGCTTCCTTTAAAAGATAGTTGGGCTAGTATTTATTTAAAATAATTTATTTAAAAATTAAATTCCTTAGGAGAAATAACTGGGTTTACTTGCACTTTGTCTATTACCAATGTAAAGTTTGAGTTGTCTCCAATTATTTGTACTTCTGTTTTCATTGGAAAGGTTAAGGTTGAAACTTTAGTAAAATCTGAATAGGTTTTAATTTCCTGTGGATTTGATTCTCTAATCAATTGATAGGTATTTTTATCAAAGAAATACGTAATGGTATTGGTGTTTTTAATTAATTTAACTTTAAAACAGTCTGAATTTCCAATTTTTTCTGTACCTATCAAAATTGCTTGAAATCCTTTACTGTTATATTCTAAAAGATCTGAATCAAAAGATTCTGGGATATATTCTAAATCTTCTTCTATCTGATTGGTTGTAAAATTAAATTTAATTGCCTTCTTACCATTATACCCGTTTAAAATAATCCCTCTATCTTGAATATACATCCTAGTTTTATTCAAATTAGGTCTTTGCTGCAATATCTTAATTTTGTAACTTTCCTCTTTCCCTAAAACTATTTCTCCATTTAATATTACTGAGTTGAAAGTTTTCCAAGCGGTTAATCCTCCTGTTACTTCTAGATGTTTATTTATAATTTGATCTGCGGTTTGTCCATGTAATGAAAAAACTATATTAATAGTAGTTAAAATTGTTAAAATAAGTGTTTTCATATTTTACAATGTTTATTAAATTTAAGTATATAACCATTAAAAAATCTGGGACTATTATTTTATAATAAACCCAGATTTGTTGGTAAATATTGTCTGATTTTTACATTTCTTCGTATAGCGCTCTTAATTTTTCTTTGGTCATAATTTTTTGCCAATCTTTGCCTAATGCATTCTCCCATAAAGGCACCATTCCATAAGAAACATTGATCATAATATCGAATTGCTCGTCTGATAACCCCTTACATATCCCTTGAGGTATTTCTATTTTATTCTTTTCTACCATGTATTTAAACTCTTTTACACCTTCCGGATAATATTTTTCCAATCGATCAAATACAATACAGTTTCCTACTCCATGATGTGTCCCTAATAAGTACGATAAACCATAACTAACTGCATGAGCAATCCCTACCTGTGAATATGCAATACTCATACCTCCATGCCATGAAGCCATCATTAAATCTTCATCGGATTCATCGTCCCATTCAGATTTTTGTACATATACTTTTTGACATAGATCTAATGCTTTCTCTCCATAACTTTTACTAAATGCATTTAGATAGGTTCCTGTAAGTGATTCTATACAGTGTATATAACAATCCATTCCTGTAAAGAAGGCTTGATTTTTTTCAACACCTTTGGTAAGTGCTGGATCTAAGATTACTTGATCAAACGGTGTAAAATCGGAATTTATCCCTAACTTTCTTTCAGGACCTGTTAATATACAAGTACGTGAAACCTCCGCCCCTGTTCCACTTATGGTTGGTATACCTACATGATAAACAGCCGGATTTTTCACTAAATCCCATCCTTGATATTGTGTGGATGAACCTTCATTGTTCATCATGATGGCTACTGCTTTTGCCGCATCCATAACACTTCCTCCTCCTATACCAATAATTCCTGAAACAATTCCAAATTCTTCTTTTAAATTATCTCTTATTTCATCAATTCCTTTGGTTTTAGGTTCATCTGTGGTATCTATATATATGATTATATCTTTGCCTTGTAAAGGAATATTTTTACTTAATTCTTTATCTTTAAAAACTTTATCCACTAAAAATATAAATGGACGTTCTTTATTTCTTTTTTCTTCAATTATCTCGGAGGTCTGGTCGAAACTTCCTCTGCCATATACCACGCGAGGAACCATTGGAAAATTTCTAAATTTCATAGGTTTAAAATATTTTATTTTCTTGTTCTTTTATTATCTTATTAGCTAATTCAAGATCCTCTGGAGTATCTATTTCCACTCCAACAAAAGTCGTTTCAATTACTTTTATTCTCATTCCGTATTCCAAATACCTTATACACTCTATTTTCTCTGCTGTTTCATTTTGTAGCATTGGTAATTCGTAAAAGCTTAGTAACGCTTGCTTTCTAAAGGCATATACACCTACATGTTCATAATAATTTGCAAGTAATGTCTTTTCTCGTGGATATGGAATAACCGAGCGTGAAAAATATAATGCATAATTATTTTTATCTTTAACAACCTTTACATAATTAGGATCTTCTATAATTTTTGGATCATTAATTTCTCTTATTAAAGTGGCTACATCCACCTCATTCTTATCGTCTTGTCTAAATACCTGGATCAATTTTTCTAACGGATCTCTTTTTACAAAAGGTTCATCACCCTGAATATTAATTACTATATCACAATCTAAATCTTTAACGGCTTCAGCAATCCTATCACTTCCAGTTTCATGTTCTTGGATACTCATGATTGCCTTTCCTCCATTTCTAGAGATTTCATTGTAAATAATTTCTGAATCTGTAACCACAAAAACATCATGAAAAAGCCCAGTTTCTCTAGCATTTTCATACGTCGATCTTATGACTGTTTTCCCTCCTAACATTCCCATTAATTTTGCAGGAAAACGTGATGCAGCATATCTAGCTGGTATAACTGCTATAATTTTTAAATTCAACTTATTTCAATTTATAGATACAAAGTTAATTAAATAGTATTTATATTTTTTGAAATAATAATTAAAAAGCCATCTGAAAATATCAGATGGCTTTATATAAAAAAATTAAATTTTAATGTTTAAAAAAGTATTGTTATTTTTTAACCTTTACTTCTTTTTCAATTACAGGTTTTTTACCTGTTTCTTGACTGATAATCACTACTCGTCTGTTAGCTTTATCACAAGCAGCCTGATCTGGATACATGATATTACCTTGATCATTTCTCTTAGTATTGATATCTGCTTCTGTACATAAGTAGTTGGTTTTTCCAAATCCTCTTGCAGTTAATCGATCTTTAGCTACTCCATCTTTTACTAATTCATCTAATACTGCTTGTGCTCTTTGTTTAGAAATTCTAAGGTTCACTGCTGCTGATCCTACTCTATCGGTATAACCATCTACATAGAATTTTTGTCCTTCAAAGCTTCTATCGTTTAGCATATCTGCGGCATCTTTTACTAATGGTAAAGATTCCTCTGTTAACTTAGCACTGTTGAATTGGAAATTGATATTTTTTAATTTCTCTGTTACAATTTCAAAAGTATATGGACATCCATTGTTTTCTTTTGGTCCATATTGAGTAGGACATTGATCGTCAACATCTGGGATTCCATCGCCATCTGTATCCGGACATCCTTGGAACTCTGCCAATCCTGCTTCGTTTGGACATCTATCATCTATGTCCGGGATTCCATCACCGTCTGTATCTGGACATCCTTGGAATTGTGCCAATCCTGGAGTGTCTGGACATCTGTCTTGATCATCTGGAATTCCATCACCGTCTCGGTCACTTATTACAATTGGAGGTGGTGGAGGTGGTGGAACGTCTTTTTTACCAAATTTGAAGATCAAAGAAGCTGAGTGTTGGAAGAAGTTTGAATAATCTGTAGACTGATTGGTTACCCAGTTATA
>NZ_SELG01000018.1 GCF_007845635.1 Apibacter muscae
ACTAAAGAAAATACTTAAAAGAACCACCCTAAACAAAAATATAACCCTACACAGCTTACGCCATAGTATAGCCACCCATCTACTAGAGAACGGATTAAGCCTAGAAAACGTCAAAGAATTCTTAGGACACAAATACCTAGACACCACCGAAGTATATACAAGAATTACCAAGTTAGAACTATGAAAACCATAGAAATCTATATACAACAACATTATAAAGGAGAAAGCATCCCAAGTTATTTAATAGGAATAAATAAATATTTACGCTATATAAAAAACGCAGAACAAGCCCAGAAAAAAGAAATCTTACACTATATACAAACCCTACGCAAACAAGGCAACAGCCCCAAAACCCTACAAAGCAGATTAGCCCATATCAAAGCCTATTACCATTACTTACAACAAGCAGGCAAAAGAAAAGACCATCCCTGCAAAGACCTACAACTCAAAGACAAGATAGATAAAAGTATAAAGACAGAGCTCTTATATACAGAAAAACAACTCAAAGACTACTTAGAACAAACCCCCAAACATAAAAAACTCATGGTAAGCCTTTTAGTGTATCAAGGGTTAACCATACAAGAAATAGCAAATCTAAAACCTAAAGATATAGAAATACAAAAAGCAGAAATCTATTTAAAAACTAGAACCATAAAACTCAAAGCCGAACAAATCTATTTAGTTACAGAACACTATAAGCTGTTTAAAGAAAACAGAAACTATGTATTTGAACACAGCAGGAAACCAGGACAGAAACTAAGAGCCAAAGGAATTAATCACTATATTAATTTTAAAAGACAAGAAAAATATACCCCCATAAAGATAAGGCAGAGTGTCATCAAGAACCTACTTAAAAAATATGATTTAAGAAAAGTTCAGGTTTTTTCAGGTCATAAAAAAAGTTCGATTACTCAACAATACCAAACTACAAACTTAGAACAGTTGAAAAATGAGATTGAAAATTTACATCCATTAAA
>NZ_SELG01000027.1 GCF_007845635.1 Apibacter muscae
CTGTAGTATTCTGCGCGAATACAGTCGATGCTATCATACTAGCCGCTACTGTAACTAACAAATTGAACTTTTTCATATATAAAATCTAATTTTTATCTGCAAAGTAACGTTATTCCCAAATAAAAGACAAACAAATATTAATATTTCTTTACCAATCTATTAATATTTCTTTGAGTTTCTCTTTCTTTTATTGTTTCTCTTTTGTCGTATATTTTTTTACCTTTAGCTAAATATATTTCTATTTTTGCTAATCCTTTATTATTTAAATATAAACGTGTAGGAACAATAGTTAACCCTGATTCTTTTGTTTTTCTTAAAAGTTTGTTAATTTCTTTTTTATTCAACAGCAATTTCCGTTCCCTTTTTATTGAATGATTGTATATGTTACCAAAAAAATATTCATCTATAGTCATATTTATTACATATAACTCATCATTTATAAATTGACAGAAACTTTCAGCTATACTGGCTTTACCTAATCTTAAAGACTTTATCTCTGTTCCTTTTAATACTAGCCCCGCCTCATATTTATCTAACAATTCATAATTGAATCGTGCCTTTCTATTTAATATATTTACTCTGTTCTCAAATTTCATAATCAGACTTTTTCTTATTACTTTTGTACAAATTTATTAAAAGTATATGCTTACAGTATCAAACTTGTCTTTACAATTTGGAAAAAGGGTTCTCTTTGATGAAGTAAATATAAAATTTACTAAGGGAAATTGTTATGGAATTATCGGCGCTAATGGGGCTGGAAAATCTACTTTTTTGAAAATCCTCTCTGGAGATATTGATCCAACTACCGGGCATGTAACTCTTGAAACTGATAAAAGAATGTCTGTCTTAGAGCAAGATCACTTTGCTTACGATTCATATTCTGTCTTAGAGACTGTCATGAGAGGAAACCAAAAGCTTTTTCAAATTAAAGAAGAAATGGATGCTTTGTATGCCAAGCCTGACTTTTCGGATGAAGACGGCGTTAAAGCTGGTGAATTAGGAGTTATCTTTGAGGAAATGGGGGGATGGAATGCTGAAGCGGATGCTGGTACTTTACTATCCAACTTGGGTATTAAAGATGATCTTCATTATAAAATGATGTCTGAACTTGAAAATGTAGATAAAGTTCGTGTGTTACTAGCACAGGCATTATTTGGAAGTCCTGATGTGTTAATTCTTGATGAACCTACCAATGATCTTGATATCGATACTATCTCATGGCTTGAGGACTTTTTAGCTGAATATGAGAATACTGTAATTGTTGTATCGCACGATAGACACTTTCTTGATGCTGTTTGTACTCACACTTGTGATCTTGATTTCAGTAAATTAAATCTGTATACAGGTAATTATTCATTCTGGTATCAAGCCAGTCAATTAGCTACTAGACAACGTGCTCAACAAAATAAAAAAGCTGAGGAAAAGAAGAAAGAACTTCAAGAGTTTATCTCTAGATTTAGTTCAAATGTCGCAAAGGCAAAACAAGCAACTGCGAGAAAAAAAATGTTAGAAAAGTTGAATGTTGAAGATATTAAGCCTTCTTCTAGAAGATACCCAGCTATAATTTTTGAACAGGAAAGAGAAGCAGGAGATCAGATCTTGGAAGTTAAAGGGCTAGAAAAAACTAAGGATAGCGAACTGCTTTTTAGTAATATTGATTTAAATCTTAAAAAGGGAGATAAAATTGCTGTCCTTTCTAAAAACTCATTAGCTATTAATGAATTTTTTCAAATTATATCCGGGGAGGTTGATGCAGATAAAGGTACTTATACATGGGGAGTAACAACTAAACAAAGTTATTTACCTTTAGATAATACAAAATATTTCCAAACGGATGATAATTTGGTTGATTGGCTTAGACAATATGTAAATACAGATGAAGAAAGACATGAAGAATATATCAGAGGATTTTTAGGTAAAATGCTTTTTAGTGGTGATGAAGCTTTAAAATCTTGTAAAGTTCTTTCTGGAGGGGAGAAAATGCGTTGCATGTTTTCTAGAATGATGTTGTTTAGAGCTAATGTTTTAATGCTCGATGAACCTACCAACCATTTGGATTTGGAAAGCATTACAGCGCTAAATAACTCTTTGGTTAATTTTAAAGGGACTCTTTTACTTTCATCGCATGATCATGAATTAGTTTCAACAGTTTGTAATCGTATTATTGAACTTACTCCTAAGGGAATTATTGACCGTTACATGACTTACGACGAGTATTTAAATGACCCTAAAGTAAAAGAATTAAAAGCTCAATATTATAGTTAAAATCTTTAAATTTTGGCTAAAAAAACCTTCCAAATTTGGAAGGTTTTTTATTTATTTTTTATTATTAGGCTTAGGGATTTTTTCTGGCTTTCAAAGGCTAATTCTTCTAATTTAATTTCATCTAAAGACTTCCAAACAAATCCTTTTAATTCCAATGAATCAAAATCTGTAATTTCTAGTTTATCATCCCTATACAAATAAAATAAATCAATGGTATTGTACAATATTTCTTTGTATAAATAGGTATTCGGATTGGAATTTAGATACTTCAATTTTGATTCATCAATAGAAATATTCAATTCTTCATTTAATTCTCTCTTACAAGCATTTTCAGCCGTTTCCTTTGGATCGATAAATCCTCCAGGCAAATCCAACATCCCTGCTTGAGGATTTTTATTTCTAACTGTAAATAAAATTTTATCTTTATTTTGAATAATCACTGCTACCGCCCCTGCAACATTATGATAATATTCAAAATTACAGCTAGAACATGTAATTTTGCTTTCATTCTCGATTCTTAACTTAGGTTTTTTACAATTGGGGCAATATTGGAAGCTTGATTTCATAAATGCTTGTTTTTTTACATTCAAATTTAGCATTTTCTATTGTATCACTATTTTTAAATCATAATTTTTTTTCAAAGTATTATTTCTTTTATATAGTTAATTACATTTACTATTATTAGTTATTTAATATAATTGGAATTATTTTTGAGAAATTATCTAAACAAAATTTAAAATTGAAATAATTATGGCAACTGTTACTTTAAAGGGTAGTGAGGTTCATACTTCTGGTGATTTACCTAAAGTGGGGGATAAAGCTCCTGATTTTACATTGGTTTCTTCTGATTTGTCTGAAAAAAAATTATCAGATTTCGTTGGAAAGAAAATTGTTCTAAATATTTTTCCTAGTATTGATACAGGTACTTGTGCTATGTCTGTTCGCACCTTTAACAAAGATGCATCTAGTTTAGATAATACTGTGGTATTGTGTATCTCTAAAGACTTACCATTTGCCCAATCTCGATTTTGTGCTGCAGAAGGTTTAAATGGAGTAATTAATTTATCTGCATTTCGTTCTGATTTTGGAAAGGATTACGGTCTTGAATTTACTGATGGCCCTTTAAAAGGTCTTTTAAGTAGGGTCGTAATTGTTTTGGATGAAGCTGGTAAAATCATTTACCAAGAACAAGTTTCAGAAATTTCTCAAGAACCTAATTATGAAAAGGCGATTGCTTCTTTAAAGTAAGATAATTTAAATAAAAAGCCGTTTATTTTAAGTAAATGGCTTTTATATTTTCTGTTTTTTTTAAAATGTAAGGGAAGCTTTTTTTCTTAAGTCTTTTAGGTATTCTTTTTTTTCGTCTCTATAAAATAGATTCATATTTTCAAAAGGAATTATTTTTCCGTCTTTATTTACTATATGAACACAGGATTTTTTTACTGCTCGCACATCAAAGTCATAGGCATCCATAAAATTCATGATGATAATTCTAAATAGATTTTCATATTTTAATCCTGGTGCTGAAATTTGTGGCAAACAACATAGTAATTGATTAAATTCTCCTTCTGCTTTATCTACTGATATCCCAGTACTAAAAATCTTAATTAATTTATCCCGCATTACTTCACTCTGCTCATATATAATTGTATTCTGGGTTTCTGTATTCAATAATTCTTTAGGATCTATGTAACGGGTAAGTGGAAATTTTTCTCCCCCTAATTTTAATACATAACCCATAGCCAAAGCATCCGGATTACAGGGAACAGGAATTATATCATTGGGCTGAAAAACATCGGTTTGAGTTAAAATATTACTTCGAACCTCTGTAAGCGTTAATCTGTTTTTTAATGATTCCGGTGTATTTCTTCCTGCTATTTGAACGGGCTGAAAGGTTACTCCTCGCACACATTTTTGTTTAAGGGCAAAGTCAATAATTTTACCTGCTTCATCATCATTTAAACCTTTTTCCATGGTAACCACTAAGGTGGTACTTAGATTTAGTTCATTTAGTTTTTTCAGGGCTTTTTCCCTAACTTCGGTTAAATCTTTCCCTCTCATCTTTTGAAGCACTTCTGGTTTAAAAGAGTCAAACTGAAGATAAATTTCAAAATCTGGCATATAGGTAGCTAACTTTTCCGCAAATCCTGGATCTTGTGCTATTCTTATCCCATTGGTATTTAACATAAGATGTTTAATGGGTTTGCTTTTGGCTATATCTAAAATTTTGAAAAATTCAGGATGTATGGTAGGTTCTCCTCCACTAATTTGAAGAACATCGGGTTCTCCTTCATTCTCTACCATTATATTTAACATCTTTTCTACTTCTTCAACAGTTCTATGATTTCCATAATGAGGGGAAGACATGGCATAACAGGTAGGGCAAGTTAAATTACAACGATCGGTGATTTCTATAATGCTTAAACAACTATGTTGTTCATGATCGGTACATAATCCACAATCATAGGGACACCCATACTCAATAGGTGTATTAAATTTTAGGGGCATCTCTGATGCCTTGTTATAATTTCGAATATTTTTGTAATAATCTATATCTGTGGCTAGTAATACTTTATGTGTTCCATGTTCCGGACATTTTTTTATCATGTATACATTTTCTTTTTCAAAGACTATTTTAGCTCCTATCCTTTTTAAACAAGTAGGACATAGACTAATGGTATAGTCATAATAAGTATATTTTCTAACAGGATTTGCCATAATAATTTTCTATAATATAGTTAATTTATAAAGAAAAAATTGCGCTACAGAGTAGACTTGAAAGTAATAATGATATTCCTACGGCTAGTAATGCATATAAAGTTATTTTTAATTCCCCTTTATATGTTCTCTTTCGTAGAATTTTAATTAATATGATTAGGCATGTAGATATCAATACTAAAATAGCTATGAATATTATCAAAAACAACAAAAATACAAGCGATGATATTGTCCCTCGAACATCCATTGTTTTACATTACTAAAATTTATTTTTGATGTACATTACCTTAACCACCCACATAAAATACTGGTAAGGAGTAAAGATACCCCTGATAATAACAAACTTATAAGAGTAATCTTCAACCAAGTTTGTTTGGCTTTATTGCCTATTTCTGATAATACCATGGTAATAAGTCCACAGATAATAAATAAAACAAAAAAAGCAATCATGGCATAAAAAAATACAATTCCTAAATCATTCATTAATGCAACTAATTTTTAAGGTTCAAAATAAAGCGGTTATAATATAAAAATCCTATTAAACAGGCTATTTGAATACTTCCTAATCCTAAAAAATATCTCCAACCTGGCTTTATAAAATCTAGTAAAAAGCGAAAAAGTAGATAGAAAATCATGAATAATTTAAATAAATCTCCACTTTTTAATTCATATTTTTTCTGTATTTGTCTCAGAATAATCCAAATTGCAATTAGGTAAATAATTTCATATAAAGTTACCGGATGCCTGTATATATGATCTCCTAAGTCCATTCCCCAAGGTAAGCTAGTAGGAATGCCATAAGTTTCTTCATAAATACCTGCAGAAAAACAGCCTAAGCGTCCTATAATCATAGCTAAAAGCAATGGATAAACAAATAAATCACCGGTACTTCTTTTTTCTTTTACTATTTTTTTTGCTAATTCTACACCTATTAAACCTCCCAACAAACCTCCTACTAGGGTTTTATTTGTTAAAAAGAAAAGTACCGGATATTGAGTTTCTCTCCATTTTGGAACATTTTCCATAGCACCCAGAACATGTGAACCAAAATATGCTCCAAATGTGGCTCCTATTAAAATAATTAAAACAGAAATAATATCCATCTTTTCTACCTTCTGTTTTTTTCGAAGATACCAATAATATCGAGATCCTAAAAATATTCCTAAGGATTCAAAGATTGTATGATATAAAATGGGGTAACCAAAAATAGTAGTTGAGACAGGAAATTCAAACATAGTAAACAAAACGGTTTAATTTATTTATTTATTTTCTTTCTATCTTTATTTTTATTTATATAACAAAAAACACCGGATATACCGGTGCCCATTTATTTTTAAAATTTTATTATTTATTTTTTGCTTCGTTTTGTTTAATTAGGTTTAATGCTGAACCAGCTTTAAACCATTCAATTTGTCCTTGATTATAAGTATGATTGGTTGTAATTATATCTTTACCTCCATCTGAATGAATCAATTCAATATTGATTGATCTGCCTGGAGAGAATTGGTCTAAATCTAAGAAATTGATAACATCGTCTTCCTTAATTTTATCATAATCTTCTGGATTAACAAAGGTTAATGCTAACATCCCTTGTTTTTTTAAATTGGTTTCATGAATTCTAGCAAATGATTTTACTAATACTACACGAACTCCTAAGTGTCGGGGTTGCATTGCAGCATGTTCTCTAGAAGATCCTTCGCCGTAATTGTTGTCTCCTACAATGATCGTAGATATACCTTCTGATTTATATTTTCTTGCTGAATCTGGAACCGATAAGTATTCACCACTTATTTCATTTTTAACTTTATTGGCTTCCATATTAAAGGCATTAATAGCTCCTATTAATGTATTATTAGATATATTATCTAAATGTCCTCTAAAACGTAACCATGGTCCTGCCATTGAAATGTGATCCGTCGTACACTTTCCATAAGCTTTAATTAGTAATCTGGCTCCTGTAATATTTTTCCCGTCCCAAGCTGGAAAGCTTTCAAGCAATTGCAATCTTTCTGAAGTTGGCTCAACTTCTATTTTCACCTCAGAACCGTCTTGGGCTGGCGCTTGATATCCCGGGTCATCAACCTCAAAACCTTTAGGTGGAAGTTCGTTTCCTTCGGGTGCATTTAGCATAACTTCTTCACCTTTTTCATTTAATAATTTATCTTTTCTAGGATCAAAGGTTAAATCTCCTGCAATGGCTATAGCTGTAATTAATTCAGGCGAACCTACAAATGCATAGGTATTAGGGTTACCGTCAGATCTTTTGGCAAAATTTCTATTGAAAGAGTGAACTATGGTATTCTTTTCTTGTTTATCTGCTCCTTCTCTGGCCCACTGTCCAATACATGGTCCACAAGCATTAGCAAAGACTTTACCACCAATTTTTTCAAATGTTTCTAAATAACCATCTCTTTCTACGGTGTAGCGTACCATCTCTGAACCTGGAGTAACGGTATATTCAGCTTTGGATTTAATCCCTTTTTCAACGGCTTGTTTTGCTATAGATGCTGCTCTAGATATATCTTCGTACGATGAATTTGTACAAGACCCTATTAAACCTACCTCAACTTTTAAAGGCCAACCATTCTTTTCTGCTACTTCTTTCATTTTAGAAATTGGTGTTGCTATATCTGGTGAAAATGGTCCGTTAAGATGTGGCTCTAAAATATTTAAGTCAATTTCAATCACTTGATCAAAATATTGTTCTGGATTTGCATATACTTCTTGATCTGCTCGAAGATCTTCTTTTATATTATCTGCCAAGGTAACCAATTCCGATCTGCCTGTGGCTATCAAATAATCAGCGGCATTTTTATCATACGCAAATAAAGAGGTTGTAGCTCCAATCTCTGCCCCCATGTTACAGATAGTTCCCTTACCTGTGGCTGATAATGATTCTGCTCCTTCTCCAAAATATTCAACTATACATCCAGTTCCACCTTTAACCGTCAACAAACCTGCTACCTGCAAAATGATATCTTTAGCAGATGTCCATCCATTTAATTTACCTTTCAATTTAATACCAATTAGCTTAGGGAATTTTAACTCCCAAGGCATACCTGCCATTACGTCTACCGCATCAGCACCTCCCACTCCTATAGCAATCATTCCTAAGCCTCCAGCTGTTGGTGTATGTGAATCCGTCCCTATCATCATTCCTCCTGGAAATGCATAATTCTCAAATAGTACTTGATGTATTATTCCTGCACCAGGCTTCCAAAATCCGATTCCGTATTTATTGGAAACTGATGCTAAAAAATTATAAACTTCATTGTTCTTATTTATTGCTTCTTGTAAGTCCTTATCCGCTCCTATTCTTGCTTGTACTAAGTGATCTGCATGTACAGTACTAGGAACTGCTACATTTTTTTTACCGGCTTGCATAAATTGCAACAATGCCATTTGTGCGGTTGCATCTTGCATAGCAACCCTATCTGGCGCAAAATCCACATAAGATTCTCCTCTACTAAAGGCTTCTTGTGGTTCACCTGAATATAAATGAGAATATAAGACTTTCTCTGTATACGTCAATGGTTTTCCTAAAATTTTTCTTGCTTTTTCAACTCTTGATTGATAACGGCTGTACACCGCTTTAATCATATCTATATCAAATATCATATCTTGAATTATTTGTGTTTAATTGGAACTAATTTACAATTTAAATTCATCCTTTTATATTCATTTATTAAAAATAAAATTAATTTGTAATCATTCTAAATAATTGAATGTCACTATATATAGATTTTATATTTCTAATTTTTTTAGCTCTATTTTAAATTTAATTTAATTTTTAATATTAGATTTTAGCTTGCTTTTATAAATTAAATAATAGTAATTTTGTTAAAATTAAGTTTATGAAGATCCTTATAACTGGAAGTGCAGGATTTATTGGTTACCATCTAACTAAAGTTTTAGCGATTAGAAAAGATGAAATTTTTGGTTTAGATTCTTTGAATGACTATTATGATGTAAACCTAAAATATGGAAGGTTAGAAGATTTAGGAATTCACAGATCTAATATTTCTTACAATAAAATAAATAAAAGTAGCTGTCTATCTAATATATCTTTTATACAATTAAATTTAGAGGATAAGGAAAATTTAGATTTACTTTTTAAACAAGAACAATTTGACTATGTTATTCATTTAGCTGCTCAAGCTGGTGTTCGTTATTCATTAGTAAATCCACATGCCTATATTGATTCTAATATCATCGGTTTTATTAATATTTTGGAATGCTGCAGAAATTACAAAATAAAACATTTAACTTATGCAAGTAGCTCAAGTGTATACGGCTTAAATGGGAAACAGCCCTTTTCAACTCAGGACAATGTAGACCATCCGGTAAGTTTATATGCTGCAAGTAAAAAAAGCAATGAACTAATGGCTCATACTTATAGCCACTTATTTAATTTACCTACAACTGGTCTTCGTTTTTTTACTGTTTACGGCCCTTGGGGAAGACCAGATATGGCTTTATTTTTATTTACCAAAGCAATTATAGAGAATCAACCTATCGATGTATACAATTTTGGTAATATGCATCGAGACTTTACTTATATTTCTGATATTGTAGAGGGGATTGTTAAGGTTAATGATCATCCTTCTAAGGGAAATGAATTATGGAATTGTAAGAAACCCGATCCATCTTATTCCACAGCTCCTTATAAAGTTTATAACATTGGAAATAGCAAACCAATCAAACTTTTATATTTTATTGAATGCATAGAGAAAGAGCTTGGAAAAGAAGCTTTAAAAAATTTATTACCTATACAACCTGGTGATGTTCCTTCTACTTATGCTGATATTTCGGATTTAGTTAGAGATTTTAATTATAAACCTAAAGTTTCTGTTGAAGAGGGTGTTAAGAATTTTATTACATGGTATAACGATTTTTATAAAGCTAAATAAATGGATTTTAATCCAAATAAAATAAACATCACTATTATCGGCTTAGGTTATGTAGGCATGCCTTTGGCTTTAGAATTTTCAAAAAAATATAAAGTTATTGGATTTGATATTTCTTGTAAACGTATAAACGAACTAAAGGAATGTAGGGACATTACTTTAGAAGTTTCTGTTGAAGAATTATCTAAGGTTATAATAACAGATATTGAGGATCTGAAAAATAAAAATGGATTCTATCCTACAAATAATATTGAAGAAATTAAAAATTCAACTATCTATATAGTGACTGTTCCTACGCCTATAGATGTTTATAATAAGCCTGATTTGACCCCCCTAATATCTGCTAGTTCAACGGTTGGAAGTGTAATTAAAAAAGGAGATATTGTCATTTATGAATCTACTACCTATCCTGGATGTACAGAGGATGATTGCATTCCTATTATTGAAAAAATTTCTGGATTAAAATACAACATTGATTTTTTTGCTGGTTATTCTCCTGAAAGGATTAATCCTTCGGACAAGATAAATACTTTGACTAAAATTAAAAAAATCACTTCTGGTTCTAGCCCTAAAATCGCTGAATTTGTAAATTATTTATATTCATCAATTATAACTGCTGGTACTTACAAAGCATCCTGTATTAAGGTTGCGGAAGCTGCAAAAGCTATTGAAAATGCACAACGTGATATCAATATTGCTTTCGTAAATGAACTTGCTAAAATATTTAATTTACTAAATATAGATACGACTGAGGTTTTAGAAGCTGCAGGTACTAAATGGAATTTTTTGCCTTTTAAACCTGGATTGGTCGGTGGACATTGTATTGGTGTAGACCCCTATTATTTAGCCCAAAAAGCGATTGAAGTAGGTTACCATTCTGAAATTATATTGGCGGGCAGAAAGCTTAATGATAGCATGGGAGAATATATTGCTTCTACTGTTATAAAGTTAATGATAAAGAAGCAAATTCATATTTATAATTCTTCTGTATTAATTTTAGGAATTACCTTTAAAGAAAACTGTCCGGATGTTAGAAATACTAAGGTTATTGATATTATCAGATATTTACAAGATTATAGTATTAATATTTCTGTTTATGATCCTTTAGCTAATGCAGAAGAAGTGAAAAATAAATATAATATCGATGTATTTAATAAAATCCCTGATCATACTAATAATTTTGATGCAGCAATTTTAGCTGTTGCTCATAATGAATTTAAAACATTCAATATTAAAAAATTTTTAAATAAAGATTCTGTCATTTATGATTGCAAATCTTTTTTGGAAAAGGATATTGTGGATTCTAGACTTTAAATTTTTAAATATATATCATGCCTTTATCTAATCAATCTTTACCTTTAATTACTGTATCTATCCCTATTTACAATTGTGAAAAATATATTGAACGATGTATAAGTTCTGTATTAAATCAAACCTATCCGAATATAGAAATTATTCTTGTTAATGATAAAAGCAGTGATGGTAGCTTAGAAATTATTAAACAAATACAAGAGAAACACCCTGAATCAATAGAAATAATTAATTTTATCGAAAATAAAGGTCCCTCTGCTGCTAGAAATGCAGGAATTGATAGAGCAAATGGTGAATATCTTTTTTTTATAGACTCTGATGATGAAATAACTGAAACCTGTATTGAGAAACTGTATGTTAAAAGTATAGAAACTGGGGCGACCATATCAATGGGTAAATCTTTAGCAAAAAATACTTTTAAGAGGACTGAATATGAAATTTTCCCTTTTAAAAAAGATCTTAACTATTTAGAAGGAAATGATATTATACTTAAAAATTTTTGTGAAGGTAACTGGTCTATTACTTGTTGGAATAAGCTAGTTAAACTTGATTTTTTAAAAAAAAATCAATTATATTTTGTAGAAGGAATTTTTTCACAAGATGAACTTTGGTCTTTTCATTGTGCTCTAGAATTAGATAGTATTACTTTTTTAGATGAATATACTTACTATTATTATTTACATGGTGAATCTATTATCTTCAATAAGACAAAACGGAATTTTGAAAACCATCAAACCATAGTAGAATATTTTACAAAAGCTTATTACGAACAAAATAGTATTCGTAAAAAATATATTTTAAATCATATTATAAAGTTTAAGGAAATTACCCTAACGATGCAATATCAAATAATGGGTAGGGATATTAAATATTGGAAGATAAATTATTCTCGGTTAAAAAAATCTCCTTCTTTATCTGTAGTTGATTATTTTTCTAACTCCTTCTCTAAGGATATGAAAAAGAAAAATATTTTCCAGAACTTACCTTCTTCCCTTGGCTATAAGCTTTACAAATGGAGGATTGAACGAACTTGATTATTTATAAATATTCTTTTATCTCTTGAATAGAAATGTGCTTTATCATTAATAAAATTATCCACATTCTTTCTACATAATTTTTGTTGTCACTCCAGACTAATTCTTTATATGCTCTTTTTAATATATCTCGTCTTTGATCTTTGGTAAAATAACTAAAATAATTTTTAATTATATATTTTTTTGTTAGATACATTGCTTTCGTTTTCTCCTTCATTCCAATATTTTTATTCCCTGATATACTTGATTTAGACATTCTAAAGTATACTACTGCATCATTTATGGAATATATGTCTCCACACTCTGAAAATTCAATCCAAGCCAAATTATCACTACCAAATGCCAATGGAAAATTTTTAAATCCATATTTTAAATATTTTTCTCTGGAAAATATATATTCAATAAGTGAACTTCTTGTTTCTCCTTTTATTTTTCGAACATATGCAGATGTTGACAACTCTTTTGTAGGATGTTCGTATTTCTCTGATATTGGATTATCATTTTCATCGATTTCTATTGTAGAAAATTTAACTACAGAAATATTATCTTTCTGAATTTCTGGTAAACTTTTGTAAAACTCTTCTATACAGTTTTCACTTAATGTATCATCATCTCCTAGTATCATAATCCATGGTTCTTCATTAGATAATTGAATGCATCGATCCCACTGCTTAACTAAATCTATACCTCCTAAGTTATTATCAAATTTTTTATATATAATATTATTGTTTGTTGAAAATTTATCAATAATTAATTGGGGATCATCCGGACTATTGTCATTACCAATATAAACAGTAAATTCCTTATTAGTTTGCTTATTTAAAGACTGTAAAGTTCTTTCAAAGAAATCTATTTTATAGTATGGAATTATTATAGCTAATTTTTGCATGATTACTCTATCTTAATTTTCGAATTAGATAATAAATAAAAAAATTGGAAAATAATAATTGCATATATTTTTTTTGAATCTTTTTTGGGATTGAATAACTATATTTTTATTAATTGAGTCAAAAACTCTTTTAAATAAATCTCGTACATATTTTTTTTGAGTTTGTAATGATTTATTTTTCAGCTTATGCTCGTATAATTTTATATAACTATTCAGTTTATTCATAAAAAAGATCTCAAAATCTATATCTATATTTTTATACAATTCATTTTTTTTTATAAATTTTCTATTTAGTATTTCCGTTTCTAATGGAGTTATTGTTTTTAACGAAATTTTTGATGTGCATGAATCCTTATTTCTTACATAGTAATAAACTCCAGAATTAAAGCCAATAAAACCTGCATTGTGAATTAATCGTCTTCCAACATATTCATCATAATTTAACTATGGTTCTTTTTTATAATAAGAAAATGATTGAAAAACTTCTCTTTTATATAAACATCTAAAGGCATACTTAAATCTAATAACAGTAGCTTTAACTGCTTCCTTAGCGGTTAATATATTTTTAGGCTGTGGACGAGATTCTAATAAATCACCATCCTCATCCATAATTTTGACTTTAAATAAACTAATTCCCCAATCTGGATTTTGTTCCATAGAAACTACTGCTTGTTCAAAAGCATCTTCTCCTAACTTATCATCATGATCAAATGTTAGAATATATTTCCCCTTAACTACTTTTTGACCTGCAGCCAATGCATTATGAGCTCCTCCTTCATTATTTTTATTTATTATTATAATTCTATTATCTTCTTGTTGATACTTTTTTAATAAAGATAATGTTTCATCTTGAAATCCATCATTTACACAAATTATTTCTATCTTCTTATAAGTTTGTTTTTGTACTTCTTTTATTGCTGAGTGCACAAGATTTCCTGAATTATAAAAGGTTATTATAACGCTTACTAAAGGTATATCATCCATAATTTTATCTACATAAATATCATTTTATTAATACATCTAATAATGAAGTATTTAAAAATTTATACCTATACCATCTAAATAATGTTTTTTTCTTTTGGATATATGTAGTTTTTTTAAAAAAATCTATTTTAGAGTTTTTTATTTTGGACTTAAAAAAGTCTACATAATCAGATAATTCAGGTATAAAGCATGAATATTCTTGTGCTTTTTCTAATGCTGTTAATAAATATTTAATTTCTAATTCTATATCTTCTATCCCTTCTATATATTCTTTTATTGATTTTTCCTTATCCTTTTTTGATAGTAATTTACCTACTCCTATCTGTTGATTTTCATGAATCCTATATGCACCCAAAATTTTAGGAATAAATGTAATTTCATTTCTAATACCTAGTTTTAATGCTATTTGATAATCATGAATAAGCCTTTCATCTAAAGGTAAAATATGATTTACGATTTCTTTTTTTATTGCTAATGCAGCTCCTGTTAAAATATTATTATATTTTAAAATATATTCTACTAATTTATTTTTTTCAAATATAAAATCAAGAATATTTTTTTTTAATAAAATAGCATCCCATACTGTATCTTCTGATAACTCTCCTAATTTAATTAATTGAAGATTATGAAAACAAGCTCCTATATTAGGATGTTTTTCAAAGAAATTGATTACTTCTTTTATTTTATTAGGAAACCATATATCATCTTGATCTGATAAAAAAATTATATCTCCTGTACATAAACTAATTGCTTTTTCAAAATTTTTAATAACCTTTAAATTTTGATCATTTCTATATAGTTTTATTATATCTGGATATTTTTCTTTATATCTTTTTAGTATCTCAATTGTATTATCAATAGATCCGTCATCACATATTATTATTTCATTAGGTGATATAGTTTGAGCTAAAATACTTTCTATTTGTTCTGCTATATATTTAGCTCCATTATAGGTGCATAAAGCAACTGATGTTTTCATTTATGAAAATAAAAATTTTAAGAGAGATCTTCTGGAACCTGAGCCTACTCCTATATTAAATACAAATTTTATTTTATCTATAAAAGGAAGTTTTTCTTCTGATAACCTAAGATACCATTTCTTTCTTATAATATTATATTCCTTTCTTAATATAATATCACGATTTTTATGTTTTTTATATATTCTTATATTATCTAAAATCCACTCTATTTTTGATATGCGATTACTCAAACTATTTTCTCTAATTCTATACTTTACAGATATATATTCTGAATAAATAATTTTATATTTTTCTGCTATTCTCAACCACATATCAAAATCTTCATACTTTAATCTCTCATCAAAATAACCTATATCTAACAAAATATTCTTTTTAATCATAATTGACATTGCAGGTATAAAATTTCCTTTAAATAATTCCTGATATACATTACCTGTAAAAGGATTTGATAAATCACCCCTATATTTTGCAATAAAATTACCTTCAATAACATTAGAATTATCATCTATTAAATATGCATTTGAATATACCATCCCCACAGTATTATCTGTATTTTCCAAACAACAAACCTGCTTCTCAATTTTTTTCGATAACATAATATCATCTGTTGCTATTGATGAGATATATTTTCCTTTAGCTATTCCATACCCATCATTAATCGTCTTACAAACCCCTAAATTCTTAGCATGTTTTATTAATTTATAAGGTTTATTGTAATTCTTAAGCCATTTTTCAATTATATGTAAACTTTCATCTGTAGAGCAGTCATCTACAATAATTAATTCCGTATTTTGATATGTTTGATTAGCAATACTATCTAAAGTTTCTATAACATATTTTTCATTATTATAATTAATTGCTACTATTGAAACTAAAGGCTGATTCATTTCTAAAATTTATTAATAACCTCAACGATTTTTTCTAATTCCTTTTTTTCTAAAATAGAACTAATTGGTAAACTTAAAACTTGATTACTTAAACTCTCTGCTATTGGAAAACTCAGCATATTATATTGTGAGTATGCTACTTGTTTATGTGGCGGAATTGGGTAATGTATTAGAATTTGAATATTGTTATCTGTAAGATATTTTTGTAAATCATCTCTGCGCTTAGATTCTACAACAAATAAATGCCAAACATGTTGCTTGTTATGTTTACAATCTTCAATTGATGGTAATTCTATATTTGGATTATTTATATTCTTTAAATAATAATTTGCTACTTCTCTTCTTTTTTGGTTTTCTTTATCTATGTATTTTAATTTAATATTTAAAACTGCTGCTTGTATTTCATCTAAACGACTATTTAATCCTTGATATTTATTTACATATTTTTCCGCTGAACCATAGTTTGCTATTGCTCGAATAGTCTGAACTAATTCTTTGTCATTTGTTGTTACAGCTCCAGCATCTCCTATAGCTCCTAAATTTTTACCAGGGTAAAAACTAAATCCGGCAGCATCTCCTATAGCTCCTGATTTAATTCCTTGATATTCTGCACCTATAGCTTGAGCATTATCTTCTATAATTTTTAGTTTATATTTTTCAGCTAAATCTTTTAGTTCTTGAGAAAAGACAATTTGTCCATATAAATGAACAATCATAATTGCTTTTGTCTTTATAGTGATTTTTTCTTCTATTTTTGATATATCAATATTAAAAGTGTTTAAATCCGGTTCTACAAATACAGGCACTAAATTATTTTCGGTAATGGCTAGAACTGAAGCTATATAAGTATTTGAAGGCACAATAATCTCATCTCCATCTTTTATAGCTCCTAATTCTTTATATGCTCTCAAAATTAAACGAAGTGCGTCTAAACCATTAGCTACCCCTATGGCATTACTTACTCCTATATATTGAGCTAAGTTTTTTTCAAAATTATTTACTTCTTCCCCTAATAAATACCAACCGGAACGATAAACTTGAATTATTTTTTTTTCTATTTCTTGTTGATATTGTAAATTTATCTTTTGTAAGTCTAAAAATTTTATCATTTTAATTATATATATAATAAAAATTCGTTGAATCAATCAATGTCTTTTTATGTTTCACCATTTGGGTAAAAGAACTTTTAAAAAATCCTGTTTCAGAATTAATAATTTCTTTTTTGTCTAAAATATAATAAATATTTTTTTTTGATAGTTGTTCATAATCTTTTTTCCAACTAGGATATTCCACATCCATTTCCCAAGGAGATCTATTTAAATTTTTATTAAACATAACTTCAAAGATTGGTGAACCTGGTAAGAAAATAGAATTTTCAAATTTCTTTTGAAGTGCCTGAGCTTCTTTAATATAATCATAATTATTTTCACTAATTAACATGCCTGAATATATTGGAATATTTTCTTTTATAAAAATAAATTTTGTTTCTAATATACTTTTACTAAAATAAGGCGATAAAAGTCTATAAATAATAAATAATGCTATTACTACAATTACAACTAAATTATTAATTTTTTCTGAAAATCTAAATTTATCATCAAAAGCAAATACTAAAATTGGTAACATTAAAAGTACATTTGAATAACCCCAAGAAATTGAAACACTCCACGTTATAAAAAATAAAATTATTAAGGCTAAAAATTTTTTAATATCGTATGCTATATATGATCTTATATCTTTGAGAAAAAATGATAATAAGAGTAAATATATCGTTTTAGATCCCTCGAATTCAATATTAGAGCCAAATAATAAGTGTTTTAACATTGGTAATAAATACAGTATAAATAGAGCTAAAATAATTATACAATTGTATAATTTAATAGAGCCTTTTCTATTCATTCTTTGAATAACAACAAACAATAATATCGCTAAAAATAAAATCACTCTGAAAATATATTCTGAAAATATATAATCTTTAAAGCCTGCTTTGAAAAAACTATTTATACTATTATTGACATGGGTTTGTTCCAAAAACAAATCAATATTCTTTTCTAATTGATATTTAAATGTAACTAATAATAAAGCTATTAATATTAGTACTATGAAAAAAAATTCTATTTTAAGAGATTTTAATTTAACTTCATTTTTTCTGAATTTGTAGTAAATACAGATAGTATTAATGAAGAAAATAATAAAGAAATCTAAATAAAAAGATTGTTTCATTGTAGCTGCTATACTAGCAAATGCAATTGATAATATAAATTTTTCTTTTGTGAAAAATAAAAATGCAAAAGACAGAAAAAAAACACCATCAATGGTATGCCATGGCATTATATTAAATGTATGTATAATTAGAATGGAACAAATAAATATTGACAATATATAATTTTTTATTTTTACACCTACATTTTTAAATCCTTTGAAAAAGTTTTGAGTAATAATTAATATTTCAATTAAAACTAATAATCGTGAAATAATCCCCAAATAAGACTTAAAATTCCAAAATGGAGTTAAAATAATATCCCAAAATACAATACTTCCAAATGGTCTAACATAATCAAAATCTTTATATATAATTTGTCCCTCCTTAATTCTTTGAACATAGGAGATAATAAACCCCGAATCTATGAAATCAATATTATAAATAAGTAAAATAGCAAGATATATAAAAATTAATATACCCAAACTTGTACAATAAAAGTTTTTCTTATTGATCATAATTCTCTTATAATCATTCCTTTTTTATCAATTTTACCTCTTTGTCTTGCAGGATTACCATACCACACCGTATATGGAGGAATATCTTTAGTAACTACACTACCCGCTCCTACTAATGCGTATTCTCCAATCGTATGTCCTGCAATAATAGTTGCATTTGCCCCAATGGAAGCTCCTTTTTGAATAACTGTTTTTTCAAATCTTTCTGGATATTTTTTTGATCTAGGGATTAGATCATTAGTAAAAGTAACATTTGGACCAATAAAAACATCATCTAGAATTGTTATTCCGTCCCAGATTTGAACACCAGATTTAATTGTTACATTATTGCCTATTTCAACTTCATTTTCAATAAAAACATTAAAATTTATATTGCAATTCTTTCCAATACGTGCCTTACTTAATATTACACAGTATTGCCAAACTTGAGTCCCATCTCCTATACTTTCTGTTTGTACTTCTGCTGTAGGATGAATTTTTATCATTTCCTATATGATTTAAAATCATTATAATCTCTAAAATAATCATTCTCATCGTATATTTCTGATGCTAAACATAACAATACAGCGCTATGTGTAAATTTAATATCCCTCCATACTAACTCAGGTATATATAATCCTTTTTCTGGAGAATCTAATATAAATGTGTTTTTATAGCCCTTCAAATTTTCTGTATTAAATTCTATTGTTCCTGAAACTGCAAAAATAAATTGTTTTAATTCTTTATGTGCATGCCCTCCCCTAATTACATCTTGTGGTGTATAGTAAGTCCAATAAACTCTTTTTATTTCAAATGGAATGTTTTTCTGAACCTCTGCTACAGTTATAAAACCTAATTGAGAGGAACCAATTTTTTCAAAATTGATTATTTGCTCTTTTACTAACTCCATTTTACCTTAAGATTTTTCTATTTACTAATAGTTTAAATAAAGAGTAATTATATAATGATAATCTTCCAATAAGATAAACTAATCTATGCCTTCTCTTAAAAATTTTTGATTCGTTGACTAATACACTTCCATTTAAACTTGTAAATCCATCTTTTAAAATCGCCTTAATTCTCTTTTTAAATTCAGTAGCATAATTCAACTTATTTTCATTATATATTAGGTGCATCGATATTAATTCTTCGTAAATTTCATTTTCAAATTTAGTGCTTATCTCGTTATAAACTCCTACATCAATTAATAATTTTCTTAATAAGACGTTTGTATAAACCCTATCATAGAAACGATACGTTTTCTTTTTAGATACTGATTCACTGTGCTGATAATAATAATATATTCCTTCACAATAACCTACTTTTCTAGATTTAGAATATAAAAATCTAGTAGCTAGCTCATCAAAATTCATCATTCCCTTCGTATCAACATGTACAATATCTTTAAATTTATTTGTACGCCATACACAAAATGTATGAATATTCCATCCTATTGTCTCAATTAATGCTTGTCTTCCTTCTAAAATTCTTCGATCTTGCATTTTATAAATTGTTTTATGTTCATCTACAAAAAACAAGTCCAACCTTATAGCATCTAGATCTTCAGTAAATGAGCCTATTGCTCTTTCAAAAGCATTATAACTTAAATAATCGTCATGACCATGCAAGAAAGTATATTCTCCTTCAATTAAACTTAATGAAGCTTTAAGCACAGATTCTATGCCTCCGTTTTCTTTATTTATGATTTGAATATACTTGTATTTATTTGAATATTCTTTTAATATTTTATAAGTATCATCTTTAGATCCATCATTAATACATAAGATTTGTAATTTTTGATAGGTTTGTTTTAACAAACTATCTAAAGTTTTTTTTATAAATTTAGAAGAATTGTAGCAGGGTATAACTACTGTTATTAGACCTTTAACCATGATACTCTGATATGAAATTAATATTTGGCCTTATAATTCCTGGAGATAAATTAAAATTACCATTTACTCCCTCATTTAAAACCTCGAAACTAAAGTTATCGTAATAGAATAATAAATCTGTAGAATTAGCTCCAAATATTAATTTAAAATAATAATTACCTGCATTTAACAAGTTTTTAGGCAAATCAAATTTCACTTTATAAACACCTGTTTTAGAGTTTTTTAAAGGCGTCAAGATGCAGCTTGCACCAAATACATTTATCTCATCTTGTGTCATTAATATAAAAGAGGTATCTAATACCACATCCGAAACTTTATTTAAAAATTCTAACTCTATTTCTAGACCAGACCCAACACTCAATAATTTTTCAAATCTAGGCTTAACTTCAAATTTTATAATTTCAATTTTATCATTTCCTATAAATCTACTAGCTATAAGTTTATTTGCTTCATTTTGTCTTTTTTGATATTCTAATACAGATTCAAGTGCCCCCCCCAGATATACTACTGATCCTTTTTCTAAAACTATTCCTTTGTTACATAATTGTTTAACAGCGGCCATATTATGACTTACAAATAATACAGTTCTTCCTTCCCCTTTGGAGACATCACCCATTTTTCCTAAACATTTTTTTTGAAATTCTGAATCTCCTACTGCCAAAACCTCATCCACGATTAGTATTTCAGATTCCAAATGTGCGGCAACTGCAAAAGCTAATCGTACATACATTCCTGAACTATATCTTTTTACAGGCGTATCTATGTATCTCTCACACCCTGAAAAATCAACAATTTCATCAAATTTCCTACGTATTTCGCTACGAGTCATTCCTAAAATAGCACCATTTAAGTATACGTTTTCTCTTCCTGTCATTTCAGGATTAAATCCTGTTCCTACTTCTAACAATGAGGCTATTCTACCTTTAACTTTAAAACTTCCTGTTGTAGGTTGTGTTACCTTACTTAATAACTTTAATAAGGTTGATTTACCCGCTCCATTTCTACCAATTATTCCCACAGCAGTGCCTTGCTCAATCTCAAAGTTTACATCTTTCAATGACCATACATAATCTGAATTCCCTTTTACAGATCTATCATTAGATTCTCCTATTTTCAAATAAGGATCTTCCTTTCCTCTAATTTTTGCCCACCAACGATTTAAATCATGGGATATAGTTCCTGTACCCACTTGCCCTAAGCGGTATTGTTTGGATATATTTTCTGCTTTTACTGCTAATATCTTATTCATATTTTTTAATTAAACAGTATCCATAAATGTTTTTTGTACTTTGTTGAAAATAATTATTCCTAAAAATAAAGTTATAGAGATAAATATGGTTGAATATATTAACATATTTAAAGAAAAATCTCCCACCCCTAAATATCCATACTTAAAGCATTCGAAGATTCCTGAAAGTGGATTTATATCTATAATCCATTTATATTTTTTTGGAAAAGAAGATATAGGAATAATTACCGGTGTTACGTACATTGAAAGAGAAATTCCAAAACCTAAAAGCATCGATAAATCTTTATATTTGGTTGTCATAGATGAAAATATCATCCCAACCCCCATGGAAAACATCGCCATTAACAAGAGTAAAATTGGAGTTGATAAAATCCATAAATTAGGCTCAATCTCTCCTTTTAATAAATAATATATAATTACAATTATAAACAATAAATATTGCACTATAAACCTCATCAAGTTTGAGGCTATAATGGATAATGGCATAACTAAACGAGGAAAATAAACTTTGCCAAAAACTGAAGCATTTCCTACAAATACATTTGAAGTACTAGTTAACGAGGATGAAAAAAAATTCCATAGAGTAACTCCTGCTAAATAAAAAACTAGCATAGGAGCTCCATCTGTAGACAAACCTGCTACGTTTCCAAATATAACTATGTACATTAGAGTTGTTAATATTGGATTTACAAAAAACCACATAGGCCCTAAGATCGTTTGCTTAAAAGAGGTAATAAAATCCCTTTTTACCAACATGTAAACCAAGTCTCTATATTTCCAAACCTCTTTTAGATTTAAATCTAATAAGGAATGTTTGGAACTTATAACTTCCGTCCAAGTTTGTGGTGATGATTCATTCATCTTTATAATATATTTTTTAAATATTCTCCATACCCGCTTTTACCGTATTTATCTGCTATGGTAGAAAGTTTTTCTTGATTAATAAATCCTCTTTTATAAGCAGTTTCTTCTATACAGCCAATCTTAATTCCTTGCCTTTTTTCAATTACACGTATATATTCTGAAGCATCGTGTAAGGATTCAAACGTGCCCGTATCTAACCAAGCGGTTCCTCTATCCATAACCCCTACTTCTAGTTTTTGTTTAAGTAAATAGGCTTGATTTATATCTGTAATTTCATATTCTCCTCTGGCAGAGGGTTGTAGATTTTTTGCGATTTCTACCACTTTATTGTCATAAAAATATAATCCCGGTACAGCATAATTAGATTTAGGATTTAAGGGCTTTTCCTCAATGGATATCGCTCTCATATGCTCATCAAATTCAACCACTCCATATCTCTCGGGGTCATTTACGTGATAAGCAAAAACAATAGCTCCTTTGGGATTTGTTTTTTGTCTCAGCAAATCACCCAATCCTGCTCCATAAAAAATATTATCTCCTAGAATTAATGCTACTGAATCGTCTCCGATGAATTTTTCTCCAATTATAAACGCTTGTGCCAATCCGTTAGGCTCATGTTGAATTTCATATGTTAAATTACATCCAAAATCCGAACCATCTCCTAATAATTTTTTAAAACAATTTTGATCATGTGGGGTAGTTATGATTAAAATATCATTAATATCTGCCTCCATTAATACAGATAATGGATAATAGACCATTGGTTTATCATAAATAGGCATTAGCTGCTTACTTACGGCTATCGTTAATGGATACAACCGAGTTCCTGAACCTCCTGCAAGTATAATTCCTTTCATTTTAATATAATATCTAACTATTATTTATATTGAGCTTCGTAATATTTTTGATATTCTCCACTGGTAACATTATTTAACCATTCTTGATTCTCTAAGTACCAATCTATGGTCTTTTCTAATCCTTCTTCAAAAGTTACCGATGGTTTCCAACCTAATTCTCTATTTATTTTTGTAGCATCTATGGCATATCTTAAATCATGCCCTGGACGATCTTTTACAAACGTGATTAATTTAGCGCTTTCCCCTCTTTGCCTTTCTAGCTTTCTGTCCATTAAATCACATAATAGATTAACTAAATCAATATTTTTCCATTCATTAAACCCACCTATGTTATAATTATCATTATTTTTTGCTTCATGAAAAACTAAATCAATGGCAATAGCATGATCAATGACATACAACCAATCTCTTGTGTAATTTCCATCTCCATATACTGGTAACGGTTTATTATTTATGATATTATGTATCATTAAAGGTATCAACTTTTCCGGGAAATGGTTAGGTCCATAGTTGTTGGAACAATTGGTTATGACTACCGGTAGACCGTAAGTATCAGCATAAGCTCTTACAAAGTGATCGGAAGAAGCTTTGGAAGCTGAATAGGGAGAGTGTGGATCGTATTTGGTTTCTTCTTTAAAAAAACCTGTTTGACCTAATGCTCCAAAAACTTCATCTGTGGAAACATGGTGGAATCTTTTTCCTTCGTATGAGTCTTTCCAAATATTTTTAGAAGCATTTAATAAATTTACAGTTCCTATAACGTTCGTTTTAACAAACTCTAAAGGAGATGAAATAGATCTATCTACATGAGATTCTGCAGCTAAATGAATAACTCCATCTGGCTGGATATCGTTAAAGATATTATTTATTTGCTTTTCATTAGTAATGTCTGCCTTTATGAATGTGTAATTGGATTTAGATTCTATATCTTTTAAATTTTCTAAATTACCAGCATAGGTTAGTGCATCTAAATTTATAATTTGATACTCTAAATATTTATTTACAAACTGTCTAACTACATGAGATCCTATAAATCCTGCCCCTCCGGTGATTATAATTTTTTTCATTGTAATAAGTATATTGATTATCCTATGATTAATTTATGATTATTTTTCTTCCTATGCTTTTATAATAAAAGCCATGCGCTTCCAGTTCCTCTAAATTATATAAATTTCTTCCATCAAAAATAGCTTTATTTTTCATTCTTTTTTCTAGCCATTCGAAGTGTGGATTTCTAAACTCTCCCCATTCAGTAGATATGACTAGCGCATCAACATTTTCCACACATTCATACATATCTTTGGCATAGGAAATTCTGTCTCCTAATAATCGTTGAACATTTTCAATAGCAATAGGATCATATGCTTTTATACTTGCACCTTTCTCTAATAATTTATTAATAATTTCTAGGGATGATGCTTCACGTATATCATCTGTATTTTCTTTGAAAGCTAATCCCCAAACGGCAATACACTTATTTTTTAAGGTTCCTAAATGTTTTTCAATATCTGGAACTAATATTGTTTTTTGCTTTTCGTTTATTTGCTCTACGGATTCTAGTATTTTAAAATCATAACCTATTTCGTTACCACTTTTAATAAGAGCTTTAACATCTTTGGGAAAACAACTTCCTCCATATCCTATTCCAGGAAATAAAAATCTATGACCAATTCTATCGTCAGCCCCCATCCCCATTCTTACTTTATCTACATCTGCTCCTACCTTTTCACAATAGTTAGCTATTTCATTCATAAATGTGATTTTAGTTGCTAAAAATGAATTCGCTGCATATTTGGTTAGTTCCGAAGATTTTTCATCCATCTTTATTAAGTTAACTCCTGCATTCGTTAATGGTAGATAGATTTTTTCCATAATTTCAAATGCTTTTTTAGAGCTTGCTCCTACAATCACCCTTTCAGGTCTCATGAAATCTTCAACGGCATAACCTTCTCTTAAAAATTCTGGATTGGATACTACATCAAAAGGTACTGAAGTTTTAAGCTTTATAAGCTCTCCAACCTTTTTTGCTGTTCCTACAGGTACTGTACTTTTATTGACTATAACTGTATATTGAGTTATTAATGTTGCTATTTGACCAGCTACTTCTAATACATAGGATAAATCTGCAGATCCATCTCCTCCTGGGGGAGTAGGTAAAGCCAAAAAAATAACATTTGATTTTTTTACTGCCTCTGCTAAATCGGTAGTAAAAAATAATCTATTCCCTTTTATATTACGTAAAAAAACCTCTTCTAGCTGTGGTTCATAAATGGGTACTTCTCCTTTTTTCATCATTTGTACCTTCTCTTCATTTATATCTACACAATGCACACTATGCCCCAAGTCCGCTAAACACGTCCCAGAAACCAATCCTACATACCCTGTACCAACAATTGTTATATTCATTTTTTATCTTTCTACTAATATCATTTGTTTATAAAGCTTAAAATATCCTGTAACTAACCCCCCACAGGAAAGATATATTTACATCTCCTTTATTCTTTCCAAAACCTGGAATCACTAAATTATCAACATGGTCTTGTTTCTTGGAGTAAACTAAAAATTTAGGCTTTATTATAAAGTCTAAATATAAAGGACTTTCTCCCAATTGTACCTTTGCACCTAAAACAGCTTCCAACCATCCAGCGCTTACATTTGCTTTAGGCAAAGAAGAATTTCCTATCGTTTGAACTTGATTAGAGGTGTTCATTTCTTTAATTGGATAGTTAATGATCGTTTGTTCATACGGTGTAAAAGCAAGCCTACCTCCTATATAAAAACCTTGCCCTGTTTTTTCGTAATAATTGGTTAAAATATAATTTACTCCTGCCTCTAAATAGATTCCTTTAGCATCTACATTCCAATCGTTCTCCTTATAATCATTTTTTTCATAGCCTACTTCTGCAACAGCTATCCATCTATTCTTAAATTTATACGAAACAAATCCATTATAATTTTTTTTACTGGAAAAAAAACTTGCAATAGGGTTTAATAAATCAACTCCTACAAAAAATTGTTTCTCATCTATTGACACTGAATCCTTTGAAGACTGTTGAGCCTGAACCAAAAACCCAAAACAATAACTAATAAGTAATATAAAGATCTTTAGATTCATTTTCTATTTTATTAGTAATTGGACTCAAATTTTTTATTTTATAGGTTTGTAAAAGTTGATATTTTACATCATTATAGGATACCTTAAACCCGCATGCTTTAGATACAAAAGATTGACTTGTATTATAAGTAACTGCTAAAATATCTTTTTGTAAACTATCAGCATTTTTATTTGTATAAAAATAAAATTTCGTCTCATTTGAAAAAGAATTTAAAGGCACTCTTATACTATCCACCTTAGAAAAAATACCCATCTGTAATAGCTTTCCATCTGAACTAAGTTTATCGACATATAAACTATCTAAAGTCAACGGCTTAGATATAGAATCTACAAATGCTATGGTAAGGTTTGGAGTCACTTGTTTGTCACAGACATCATCATCCACACATGCTTGAACAGCAAAAATAAATGAAATAAACAGAGACACTAGAAATATTTTTTTTAAAATCATAGGGCTTTAAGTTTTAACAAAGCTACACTTTCAACATGATGGGTTTGAGGAAACATATCCACAGCTTGAACTTTTACTACTTGATATTGATCTTTCATTAGTTCTAAATCTCTCGCTTGTGTTGCTGAATTGCAACTGACATAAACAATTTTTTCAGCTCGAATATTCAAAATGGTTTCCACTACTTTTTTATGCATTCCATCTCGGGGAGGATCAGTAATTATAACATCTGCATGTCCGTTCTCTGTTATGAATTCATCTGTGAAAATATCTTTCATATCTCCACAATAAAAAGTACAATTTTCTATTTGATTGTATTTAACATTTTCTTTAGCAGCTATAATAGCTTCTGGAACAGATTCAACCCCTATTACTTTTTTTGCTTTTTTGGATATAAATTGAGCAATTGTACCAGTACCAGTATACAAATCGTAAACAATCTCATCTCCTTTTAAATCGGCAAACTCCCTAGTAATCTCATACAATCGTACGGCTTGCTTATAATTCGTTTGAAAAAAAGATTTTGCTCCAATTTTAAATTTAAAACCTTCTATTTCTTCTTCTAAATAACCCTCGCCTGAGAAAGTTTCGATTGACAAATCATATATACTATCATTCCCTTTAGGATTTATAGCATACAAAATAGTCTTTACTTCTGGAAATTTCTCTTGAATAGACGAAAGTAATATTTCTCTTTTTCCCTTATTTTCTTTGAAAAATTGCACAAAAACTAATAGTTCATTCTTAGAGTTTGAACGTATCATTAATGTTCTTAAAAAGCCCAACTGTTGTTTAAGATCATAAAACTCCATCTTATATTTTTGAGCAAGTTCTTTTACAAAAAGTCTAATTTGATTGGAAGGTTCTTTTTGTAAATAACATTCTTTAATGTCCAACACTTTACTCCATTGTTTAGGTATATGGAAACCTAGAGCATTTCTATCTTCAATTTCTTCACCAGATTTGATTTCATTGAAAGTTAACCAACGAGAATTTGAAAAAGAAAATTCTAATTTGTTACGATAAAAATACTGTTCTTCGGAAGGTAGAATATTAATTTTTTTAAACCCTTCAATCTTTCCAATTCTGGTAAGATTATTCATTACTTCTTCCTCTTTGAATTCTAGTTGTTTCTGATAAGAAAGATTTTGCCATTTACAACCACCACAAACTCCAAAATGTTGACATCTAGGTTCAACCCGATAGGGTGAATATTCTAAAAACTCAACAGCCTCTGCTTCTATATAATTCTTTTTAGATTTAATTACTTGAGCGTTCACAACATCGCCTGGCACAGCTCCAGATACAAAAACTGTTTTCCCTTCTACATTTTTGCCTACAGCGACTCCTTTAGCACCAGCTGTTTGAAGTTTTAAATTTGAAATTTGAATATTTTTCTTCTTTTTCAATTCATAAAATAATAAGTAAACAAAAGTACGTAATTTTATTTTTCATAAAAAACTTTTGACTTACTCACAATGAATAATATTGAATCTTTATAAACTATGCCTTATATATATTAAAAAAAGCTGTATTTTTGATAGTAAATAATACAACCAATTTAGTCAAAATGAATATATTATCTGAACGCATCAATCGGCTTAGCTATTCCCAAACCTTTGTTATGTCTAACAAAGCTAGAGAATTGAAAGCCCAGGGTATTAATGTAATTAGTTTAACTTTAGGTGAACCAGACTTTGAAATCCCTGAATTTGTTAGAGAATCTGCCATTAAAGCTATCAATAATGGGGTAAAATCTTACACTCCCGTTCCTGGATATCTTGAATTACGAAAAGCTATAGCCAATAAATTTAAGCGCGATAATAATCTAGACTATAAACCTGAACAAATTATTGTTTCTAATGGAGGGAAACAATCGATTATAAACGTTCTCCTATCTGTATTAAATGATGGAGACGAAGTTATTGTACCAGCTCCGTATTGGGTAAGTTATTTTGAGATGGTAAAGTTAGCCGGTGGTGAAAATGTTATTGTTGAAACAAATATAGATACTGACTTTAAAATAACTCCAGAACAGTTAGAAAATGCTATTACCTCTAAAACTAAAGCCTTTTTGTTCAGCTCCCCATGCAATCCTTCTGGAACTGTATATACTAAAGATGAACTTCAAAGTTTGGCTAAAGTACTTTCTAAACGTCCTAATATCGTTATAATTTCTGATGAAATTTATGAATATATAAATTACGAATCTAAACATGAAAGTATCGCTCAATTCCCTGAAGTATTTGAACAAACCGTAACCATCAATGGGGTATCTAAGTCTTATGCTATGACTGGGTGGAGAATTGGATATTTAGGTGGGCCAAAATGGTTAACCGAAGCTTGTGATAAAATTCAAGGTCAGATGACCTCAGGCGCAAATTGTATAGCCCAAATGGCATCTATTACAGCTGTAGAAGCAGATCCATCAAATATAAATTACATGATTGAAGGCTTTAAAAGTAGAAGAGATCTTGTTTATAATCTTTTAAAAAATATTCCAGGCTTTAAAGTTAATAAACCTGCAGGTGCCTTTTACTTTTTCCCTGACATATCTTACTATTTTGGTAAAACCATACAAGGTACTGAAATTAAAAACTCTGATGATTTTGCATTAATGCTTCTTGAAAAAGCTCATGTAGCTACAGTTGGAGGAGTATCTTTTGGCGATAGCAATTGTATTCGATTATCCTACGCTGCCTCTGAACAAGAACTTATTGAAGCTATGAAAAGAATTAAAGAAATTTTATCATAAAAATAAAAAAGAGTTCAAATAATAAATTTGAACTCTTTTTTTTAGTAAACCTAAAAAAATAAGGTTTCAGCGACTCAATCGATTATTATTTTGATAAATCAACTGTTTCAGCTACAGCAGCTGTACTCATTACCGATTTAACTCCGTTTTTCACGTTGGTCTCATTCTCGAACATTTCACTTGTTCCTACCACTTGACCATTTCCTGCTTTCAAATTAAAAAACCATTTACTATTTGAACTTTGTTTAAGCTCAAAACGATCCTCATTTTTTGCATTTCTTTTTACAGAACTAACTCCTTTTTGGCAATTTGTTTTTTGTGTGTATCCTTCACTCGCAAGAATAACTTCTCCATTTTTCGCTTTTAGTCTAAAGCGAAAAGCTCCTGACTTGTCTTTAAAAATTTCAAACATAACTTGTACAATTTTAGTGTTTATTTATTAGTACTTATTCGAAAGGCTTAAAAATTTAAGCACTAAACCTTTCAAACATGGACGCAAAAGTAAAACTTTTTTATCACATAATACCAAAAAAACATGTTAAAATTATTCCTTTCCTATTTTTTATTTATCCCTCTTTGTCTTCTAACTTCATAACAGGAGATCGAAACTGCATTACTTATGTTTAAAGAATCTACTTTCCCCTGCATAGGTATAAGAATGTTTTCTGTAATCTTATCTTTCCAAAAATTTGATACTCCCGAGTGCTCTGTACCAAATATTATAGCCGTTGATTGGTCTAAAGAAATTTCTTGAATTTCTTTAAAATCCATATTCATAAAAGTCGCATAAGTATTTATCTTTCTATCTTTTAAAAATTCATACAACTCTTGATTGGCTACATGAATAATAGGAACATTAAAAACAGAACCCACCGATGATCTAATAACATTCGGATTGTAAATATCTACTTTTTCATCACAAACAAATAGATAATCCACCCCAAAGGCATCCACTGACCTACAAATAGCACCAAGGTTCCCTGGCTTTTCGATGGATTCTATAATAACTAAAAAAGGATCTTTTTTTAATTTTATTTTTTTTAATTCTTCTTCTTTTTGTCTGTACACGCCCACAATACCTTCGGTAGACTGCCTATAGGCAATCTTTGAATACACTTGTTTAGATACTTCGTAAATTTGTATATTTTTTGGTATATTTATATTATTCTGAAAAATTGATGTTTGAATAAAAAACTCAATCGGATCATAATTATTTTGTAAAGCAAAAAAATTCTCTTGAACTCCTTCTACAATAATTTTATTTTGAATCTTTCTTTCTCTACTTTTTTCAATTAATTTTAATAGCTTTTTTATTTTTGGATTTTTATCACTTTCAATTGTCATTTTAATAAAACTTCTTTTAAAGATTTTATCAAAAATAAATAATCTAATTTATTTTTAGATATTTTTGCTAAAACGTTTTACTTTAAATTTATGAGTATAAAAAAGGGTTTTAAATTGCCCTATCTTTTATTATTGGTAGTTATAATTAGTATAGGCTTTGTTTTAAGCTATAATTCCTCTATAAAAAAATTAAATTACAATCAATTTAACGTTAAAGAACTTAGCGCAGAAAATGTTGTGATTCCTTATATAAAAAGTAAGCATAGGCTTCCAGACTATTACATTACTAAGAATAAAGCTAGAGAAATGGGTTGGAATGCCAATCAAGGAAATCTTTGCAGTAAAATTCCAGGAAAAATAATTGGGGGAGATCTATTTAAGAATAGAGAAAATTTACTTCCTAATAAAAAAGGAAGAGTATGGTTTGAAGCAGATTTAAATTATAATTGTGGATCTAGAGGAAAAGATCGTGTAATATTTTCTAATGATGGATTAATTTTTGTAACCTACAATCACTATAAAAGTTTTGAAAAAAGATGAAAACGGTAATTTTTGACTTTAATGATATTGAGAATTTATCTATTTTTTATAGGCGCTTTCAAAAAGAATTTAAATTAAATTCAACCATGGCTAATAATTTAGATAGTTTATGGGATGCCTTAACTGGTTATATTGAAATCCCAGTAAAAATTGAATTTATTAATTTAACCTTATTTAAATTGGATAAGTTTTCTAGATTAATAACTTTATTTGAAGAGGCTGAAGAAGAAACAGATCATAAAATTTCATTTACTTATTTTATTTCAAACTCAAACATTTAAGACTCATATTTACACATTACAAAAACTTTGGATCTGTGCAGGACAAAAAAATAGTTGTTATACCTACTTATAATGAAGCTGAAAATATTAAAGACCTCTTACTTTGCGTAATTCATTTAAAGCAAGACTTTGACATTCTGGTAGTGGATGATTCTTCTCCCGATGGCACTTCAAACATAGTTCAAGAAATGCAAAAAGAATATCCAAATCAAATTTTTCTTACTATACGGAAACAAAAGGAAGGATTGGGCAAAGCATATATTCATGGATTTCAATGGGCATTAAAATATAAATACGATTATATTTTTGAAATGGATGCTGACTTCTCGCATAATCCTAAAGATTTATCAAGACTTTATGAAGCTTGCAAAGCTGGCGCTGATTTAGCAGTAGGTTCTAGATATTCACAAGGTGTAAATGTTGTTAATTGGCCAATGAACCGTGTACTGCTATCTTTTTTCGCTTCTAAATATGTAAGGTTTATTACAGGACTTCCCATACATGATTCAACGGCTGGATTTGTTTGTTATTCTAAAAGAGTATTGGAAAATTTACCGCTTGATCAAATTAAACTTGTGGGTTATGGTTTTCAAATTGAAATGAAATTTAGAACCTATTGTAAAAAATTTAAAATTGTTGAAGTACCTATTATTTTTACAGATAGAACCAAAGGAGAATCTAAGATGAGTGGTGCTATTATAAATGAAGCAGTTTTTGGGGTTATAAAAATGAAATTAATGGCTTTATTGGGAAAATTATGAGAAGATTTTTTTTTCTAATACTATTTTGTTTGGTTATTCTTTCCTGCCAACAAACCGTAAAGAAACCTAAAAACTTACTTTCTAAGGAAGAAATGATTTCTATACTTACAGATATTTATCTTTATAAACAAAACATAAATAGTTCTGTACCATTAGATAAAGATAAAACTTTTGAAACCTATGTTTCCATCTTTAAAATTAATAATACTTCTAAAGAGCAATTTCAGGAAAGTTACCAATACTACTACGTTAATTCAACTACTTTACAAAACATTTACGAAGAAGTACTAAAGAATTTAAAAAATAAATTGGACAAAAACCAACAATCATTGTTAAAATATTAAATAAACTACTAGGTCTACTTTATTCAAATTATAATATTTTATTAACACAGTTGTTTGTTTTAATTTACTAACTTTAATCTATAAATTATTAAGAATATGGAATATAGAAAAATAGGAAATTCAGATCTTCAACTGTCTGTTATTACTTTTGGAGCTTGGGCAGCTGGCGGATGGATGTGGGGAGGCACTGAAAGAAATGATGCTGTAAATGCAATTAAAGCCGGTTATGAGGTAGGAATAACCTCTATCGATACTGCTCCTATTTATGGGCAGGGTACAAGTGAAGAAATTGTAGGTGAAGCTATTAAAGATATACCTAGGGAAAAAATTCAGATTCTAACAAAATTTGGTATGCGTTGGGACCTTGCAAAAGGTGATTTTGCTATGCATAGCCAAGACAATTCCGGTAAAAATATTGATATTTATAAATACGCTGGAAAGGAGAGCATTATTTATGAATGCGAACAAAGCTTAAAACGATTGGGTACTGATTATATAGATTTATATCAAATCCACTGGCCAGAATCTTCTACACCTATTGAAGAAAGTTTTGAAGCGGTGGCTCGTTTGATTGAACAAGGAAAGGTGCGATACGCTGGTGTATGTAACTACACAGCCCAACAAATGGAAGAAGCCAATAAAGCATGCAAAATTATCTCTAACCAAGCACCTTACAGCATGCTAAATCGGAAAATTGAAGCCGAAGTTGTACCTTATTGCCTAAAAAATAATTTTGGAATATTAGCATACAGCCCTTTGGAAAGAGGCTTACTCACTGGAAAAATTCAACCCAACCATGTTTTTGCTAAAGGAGATGCCAGAAGCGAAATGAAAGTTTATCAACCCGAAAGCATCAAAAAAGTTAATGATTTTCTACTTAAGATAAAACCTATTGCTGATGATCTTGGTGCTACACTGGGGCAATTGGTTCTTAAATGGACACTTGAACAACCCGCTATAACCATAGCTCTTGCTGGAGCAAGGAATGTAGAACAAACTTTACAAAATGCTAAAGCCTCCAATCTTCAATTGTCTCAAGAACAAATACAGTTCATTAATTCAGAATTATCATCTATATAATTAAAATGGAAAAATTACAAGGAAAAAAGGCTTTAATAACAGGAGGAAGTCGTGGCTTAGGCAAAGCGGTTGCATTAGCCTTATCTAAGGAAGGAGTTCAAGTTGCTATTACAGGCAGAAATGAATCTTCATTACAAGAAACGGTAAAAGAAATAGGCAATCATGCCACCTATTCGGTTTTTGATATTTCAAATCAACAAGATGTAAAAAATTCTTTAGAAAAACTGCAAGTTGATTTTGGCCCAATTGATATTTTAATCAACAATGCTGGAATATCTGCTTTTGGCGGGTTTTTAGAAATGACTGAAAAAGAATGGTTAGATATAATACATACCAATCTATTAGGAGTTTATTATGTATCTAAGGCTATACTACCATCTATGGTAGAAAGAAAATGCGGAGATATTATAAATGTCTCTTCAACCGCAGGATTAAAAGGAGGTGCTTCTACCTCTGCGTATAGCGTTTCTAAGGCTGGTTTAATTTCTCTTTCTGAATCTTTAATGTTTGAAATGAGAAAACACAATGTAAGAGTTACAACTCTTACACCTAGCACCATTGCTTCAGACATGTCAGTTAAAGATCTAAAAATTACAGATGGTAATCCAGAAAAGGTTTTACAACCGGAATATAATCGAAAAATCAAAAAGTACTAATTTTCAAATCAAAAAGTACTGAAAAAATTCATATAACATTACTCAATTAATATACAAAAAGCCTCAATTTTTGAGGCTTTTTTAGTGCTAATTATTTGGTAAAAAAGAAAATAAACCGTATCTATATAGAGTATCATGAAAGTGTAAGTCTACAGTTTTAAAGTACATTTAAGCCTAGTTTAAACATGGATTAAATATTTTGTTCTGGTCATCAAAAGTAACATAAGCCATAAAGTCCTCCCGATGGTTTTTACCTGAAACAGAGACTCTTTTAGTTTGGTATACATAGCTAAATCCAAATAAATTAAGTAACTCTATACTGTCTTTCTCTACCATATTAAAAAAGATAAAATCATTTTGTAACTGCTTCATTAGGTTAAGTAACTGAATAGTTTCACATAAGCCAAAGAAAGTCTCATTATTGTATTGTTTTTGTGCACTATTCAAATAGGGAGGATCTAAGACAATCAAGGTATTTCTATCCTCAGGCTGTACATATTTTTTTATAAAGTCTTTGTAATCCAAACTATCTAACTGTATGTTATTTAGGTTTTCATAAAAAAACCTATCCTGTTCGGTAGATAGTTCATTAGTGAAGTACTTAAAATCTTTTATATTTAAAACTCCAGAGCTTCTTTTAGCACTAAATACAAAATTTTTAGCCAGATATTTAAGCATGCTTTTATTATCTTGTATATCCACAATTAGCCTTTGCAGGCTTACTTGTTTATCTTTAGGTAGGTAGTTTTTAGATTTAACAAAACCTAAGTCTATTAATTTCTTTACTAACTGTTCTTTGTAGGTTAAATGCTTATCAAAATCTTTAAAATATTGGTCATAATCGTTAGCTACTGCCTCTTTTATAAGGTCGTGG
Organism: Apibacter muscae; assembly: GCF_007845635.1. Classification (GTDB taxonomy): domain Bacteria; phylum Bacteroidota; class Bacteroidia; order Flavobacteriales; family Weeksellaceae; genus Apibacter; species Apibacter muscae. The sequence continues at coordinate 35,736 of NZ_SELG01000027.1, forward strand.
TATTTAAGATTATTGGAGATACAACAACTACCTCCAAAGGGTTCTATTACTCTCTTATAATTCCTATCTTTTATTAATTCTTCAATTTCTTTTATTCTTCCTACTTTGGAGCCAGAAAAGGCTAATTTTAATAAGTTTTTTTTAGTTTCCATTTTTTTTAATTATAATATGTAATTTTGTATTCCTACGCAAAAGCAGAATACTACCAACGAAAGGCTTACTGCCCCCAGTTTGTGGAGTATTTTGCTTTACTTTTTTTGCGTAGGAACTTAAAAAGGAAACTGGGGGTTTTTTACCCTATTTCAAATATTATGGTTTGATGAAAATTGTACAAAGCACCTACAGGAGTACTCATTCCTGCGGAAGCTCCATCGGGTGGTGTTGTAAGCTCAAATAAGCCACTATCTGCCGTATTTTTAAAGGAAAGCCAAGCCATGTCTAATTTTCCATTTTTATCTCCATAACAAGCTATATCCATATATTCAATTACTTTTGAAAATTTTAATCCTCTAGGCAATTCTAATTTTATGGTTTTGTTAAGTGGGGGTTTATCGGAGAATTTAAAGCATCCTTTAAGTATTAGGGTTGCGGTTTTTCCATTTAAAAAAAGCTCTGGAAATATTTGAAAATTATCTTCGTTAAGGGAGTTATCTGAAGGCATTTCGCAAAGGAAATCCGAAAAAGAATAATAAATGATGTCGTTATTTTCGGTTGAGTTTTGGAGGCTTTTTACTCCAACTTTGCCCTCTGCATCTACTACTAACATTTTATTAGGCTCAAAGGCTTTTTCTCCTTCTGCTACCAATTTATCTGCATCGGGGGTATAGGTAAAGTTTAAAATATAAGTTCCTCCAAGGCTAAAAGTTCTTTGTGTAAAATGTCCCTTGATTAGTGGAGTAATAGCATAACTTCCTCCTTCAGAAGCTTTCCTTTGAGAATGAATGATTAAAGTATCACTAAAACTGCCATTACAGGGGGCAAAAGCACCAATTAATACATTGCAATCGCCGTTCGAGGCTTTGGTCATAGAGGCTATCCCGTGTCCTAACAAGGTGTTGTAGGATCCGGAGTATTTCCAATTTTGTCCACAAGCAGCGCCTACAAAAGTATTTCCATAGCCATTTATAGTGTATAAAGCACAGGAGTCACCAATATATACATTATTTCCTCCTTTTTTTACTATTCCTTTTCCGTCGGTAAAATCTTCCCCGGTATGACTATAACCTGACAACCCGATAAAAGTATCTCTATTTAAATAGATTGCATTTGCTCCGGCGTAGGGGCCTACCAAAGTAGAATTCATGGAAGAAACTGCTTTTTGTGCTGCTAAATAACCTACAGCTAGGTTGGTATCTCCTGTTTCAAGCTTATTAAAGGCTTGGTGTCCTAAAGCTACATTTTGATAGCTAGATTTATTGTTTTCTAAAGCCCCTTGTCCAAATTTGGTATTTTTTAAAGCACTATCAGCCCCTAAAGTAGCTCCCTGTACGGTTATTTCTTTATCGGTGGTATTGCCTTGGTCGGTCACGCTTTGTAAGTCTCCGCCTGCGGAATTTTCTACCAATTCTTTTATTTTATCAATGGAATAGGTATTAACGCTTCCTTCTTCTAACTCGTCATCAATTAATTCAGAAGGTTTTACTTGGTTGATTAATTCTTCTATTTTTTCAGAGGAATAGGTGGTTGTACTGCTTGCTTCCCTATCATCAATTAATGCTTCAATATAGGATTGTAAAGCATCCACAATGGTTCTATCCGCTTTACTTTCTAATTCTTCTAGTAAGGTATTTACCTGTTCTGTATCGGCTTTATTTGCTAATATGTTATTAATATCTTCTATTATGTCAATAGGTATTTTTTCATCTTTGTGCCAATAGCTATCCATCCATGCCCAAAATTGTTCTTGGGTGGGTTTTTCGTTATTTTTAAACCAATTTTTTAAAGTGCTTTTATCGGTTATTTCTGCCATTTTATTTTTTTTAGTTATCCTACAAATTCAATAAAGTAAACCACGCGATAGGGATTCATTATACTAAAGGGTTGGGAACCTCCGGTATATCCGGTATATCCTCCGGTTTTATTGTATCCTGATAAATATTTAGCTTTTCCGTCGGAATAAATAGGGTCACCGGAAGTACCTTCGTGTGTATGTGCGGGCATTTCTGCGATGCTTAGGCTCTTCTTTTTTAATCCACCTGTTTTGCCTAGAGGATAAAAGTCGGCATCATTAGGATTTAAACCAATGGGTATGCGCCCGCGCCAGTCGGTTACTTCTCGCCATCCCATAGGTATTTCATTGGCTGGTTTATTCCAAAAAACCATAGCGCCTCCCGTTTGAAATACAGCATTTTTTTTCTCTAAAGTAGCCACCCGAATAGTTAATTGTTCTAAAAGGGTTTTAAAGGTATCCTCCAGTTTATTTAAAACAGGAACTCTTTTAAAATCTGCCCACTTATAAGAGGTTGCTCCAGTGCCAAAGCTTATGTATCTTTTATTTAGAACGGCTTTAGCTTCTCCATTTTCAAATTCTTTGGCTATTTTCTCTTCAAAGAGGGTAACATTTTCCTGTTTTATTCCTGCTTTAAATTCAAAGATTTCATTTTCGATCTGAACTACTCCATCGGTTATTTGACTACCTTTTTCCTGACAACCGGAAATAATGGAAAGATTTCCGGTCATTGCCCCTAAGCCATTCAGCAAGGAGGCAAAGGCTTGTTGTATGTCGTCCAAGCGGTTAGTGGTTAGGGGATAACCGCCTGCATTGTTATATTCTAATTTATTCATTTTTAAAGGTATTCTAAGGGTTCAATTCTATATCTTTTACTAGCCAGTTTATAGTAGTCTATGAGGGCATTCATTTCGTAATTGTTTTCGTCTAAAAGTTCAGCAGGAGCCAATACTAAGAAGTCGGCGCCGTTGTCTTCAAAATCAACATCGCGCCGTAGGTACATTGTGCCTAAGTACTTTTCTTTTTTTTCTGCTTCTGTATATATATACTGCGATTTATATCGTTGCGATCCCGTTATAATAATTCTTCTTTGAATTGGGTCAAAGCGATCGTTTAAAACTTTTCGTAAATAGCATACCTGCCCGGTATGTTGGAGTTTATAAAGGCTGTTGTTCCTTAGTTTCTGCCAATTATACAGGGTAGTTTCTAAGGGCTTTAGCAAACTAATCAGATAACTTATAGAAAAATTATTTCGTAAGCCCGGGGGCATAGTTAAAACTGCCAATTTTTTAAGGTTTGGGTTATACCACATAATTTATATTTATTAGGTTTTTGCCTTCCGTATCTTCCGTAGTGAAATAACCGCTCTCGGGAATTACCGACATTTCGATGATTTGAGGAGTGTTGTATTTCCCAGTGGTTGGGTCTAGCCAAGCCGAAGCGGCATAGGTTATTTTTATATCGGTCACTCCGGTAGTTAGTTGCAATTGGTCGGTTAGCTTGGAAAGTTGCAGCTCTCCATTAAAGGGCAATTCTTTTAAAAACTGACGAATGGTTGCTTCTACCGGGCGAATAATTCCATTAACCGGAGCTATGGCATTGCCCTGGGCATCCAAAACCAAGGGGTCTCTTCGGATGGTTATGTATAAGCTTAGTTCATCGGGTAAGTAATTAATAACTGTAACTGCCACCCCAGCATATTTAATTTCTTCTAAATAATAGGTAAAGGCTTCCAATTCTGCTTCGTTAATAGGGGTTAGTTTATCCCCGGTTTCGGTGGCAATTTTTATAATCAATCGGCTTTGAGTAGTGGCTTCGGTAACCGCAGAATATTTAATGATTTTGGAATTTTCGATTTCCTCTTCTGTATAATTCTCATTGTTGAAATCTTCGGAATCAGGCAACAAATCAAAGCCCAATTGAAAAGCAAGAGCTTTGTTTCTATACCATTTTAAGGAGCCTTTTTTTTGCTCGGCAATGGTGGTGTTTATTTCTTCTGTATGGGCATCAAAAAGCAACTCCAGGTTAAAAATAACATAGGCAACCACATAGGTAAATAATCGCCAAATAGACGCCTTGGAGTTGCTATTTAGTACCTTTAATGCTTCGTGTTTTTCTTTTTCCTCTAGTATAGAGTTCTGTATTTCTGTAATTGTTCGTGCCATATTATGATTTTGCTTTTGCCATGAAGTTTATATTAATGATCATTTCGCCTATTCCATCCTGATCAAAAGGCAGCATAAAATCATCGGTTACCGAAGTGGCAGGAAATAAGCCTTTTTGTTGGTAATAGGAGGCGATATCCGAGTTTTTGTATTTACTTTTCTCAGGTAGTATTAACTTTTCTCCGGCGGTTAACTCATCGGTTAGGCTTCTTTGGTTGGTAAAGGCTATTGCAAAGGCTGCTTCGGTGGTACCTAAATACTGCACTGCCAAGTCTAAAAAAGACTGGTTATTTAGTACGGTTACTGTCATCTTTTAATTGGTTTTCCAGTTCTTTAATTCTTTTTTTTAGTTCGCTGTTTTCACGCTCCAACATTGTTATTTTGCTTTTTAGCATGGCTATTTCATCTTGTAAAAGTTTTTCTTTTCCGGTATATAACTGTTCAATATCCAGGTATTTTTTTTCATAGCGAGCGGAAAGGTCATCCAGTAAGCTTTTGTAGTAGTCAGCAAATTTTATTTCGTTATCTATTTCAGCCGATTTTAACTCTACATTCTGCTTTCTTCTTCCAAATAACCAACCGCCAATTCCAGCGATAACAACACTTAAAAATTCGCCCAGGTAAGAGGTTAAAAATTCTTTCATATGGTGGTTTTTATGGTGGTTTGTATTTTATTTTTTAGTTCTGCATATTCTTTATTATCTAGGGAAAGTTGCAATTTTACCCGCTTTTCTATATCTAACTTAGAGGCTTTACTGTTTACCAGCTGGTATAAATTCGCTCCTATTATTGGGTGTTCTTTCCATTCGCCCTGGTTGCTTTCCAATAGTAAGGCAATTTCCTGCATTTCACTTTCTCCGATTCTAAAATCACCATTGAGCACTTGTATTCGGCGGGTTTCATCTAATAAAATATCTTTCATTTTTTAAACTACTTTTCCATTTTGCAAGGCTCCTCCGTTGGGAGGACATATTCCTTGCACTTTTCCGCTTTTCACATATTTTTCTATCGCATCCGCCAGTTTTTGAACGGCTTCTTCTGTATTGCTTTTGCCCTCATTATTTAAGTTCATCAGGGCTTTTAAATCTTCTATTAATCCTGCTTTATCTAACATGGTTTTTAAATTATTTTAAAAGGGTGTTTAAACGTTGTTTAATGGTTCCGGTTACCTCTTGTTTGATTTTTGCAATTACCGGAGTGTTGGGGCTGGTACCTATGGCTACTTTTATTTTATTGATTTCATCGGCTAATTTTCCAAATTGTTCGATGTAATCGCCTAGGATTTGGTATAAATTTTCGCCCTGGCTGGAAAGCTGAAAACCTTCGGGATTTATCACCCATTGACTGCTGCCTGAGGTATAAACCACTTCTTCCACTTGTTCACTATCCAGCAAAAAAGTAAGAGGAGTTTGGTTTTCTATTACCCCCAATAAAACCGGGCTACCTACTTTGGGTTTTACCTGTAAACTCCCTAAGCCTAACAGAACCTTATAAAATGGCAGTTCGTTTGATACTCCAATCGCTGTCATCGTTTTATTTTCCCAATCTACCTCTTGAGTAATAGCCCAATAGGTTTGAATAGGTACTAAAGCTCCTGCCTGTATTTTTAAAAGGCTCCTTAGTTCTGCTTTGGGGTTTTGTCTATTCTCTATTTTCATTTCTTTTCTCCTATTTGAAATCCTAATTTAATATCCTGTCTGTAGCCGGATTTGGAGAAACTTTTATTTACTCCTTCAATGCCGAAAGTGCCATTTCTCTCTTCATAGAGATTGCTTACTAATTTTACTTTTTGTCCGAATTGTACGGAAGGGATTCCCAAGGCGGTAAAGCTTCCCTCCATGCCATCCTGTTTAAAGCGGTCGTAGTCTTTTTTTACCAGAATTTCCAAGTCTTTTTTGGTAATACCAGGGTTATAATAGGTTAAGGTATTTACCGTTCCGTCATAATCGCCGTATTCTACTTCTATTTTTTTACCTTTTCCCAGATTGCACACTCCTTTAATTTTTATTCGGATGTCTTCTTTACGTCGGTAATTTAACTGCTGGTCTACGCAATTGCGTTCTAAATGAAAAAGTACCGGTTTTGTATTCGTTTGAGTTTGGTAAATAGAACCTACTTCCAGCACGGGTTTACCATCAACCAAACGAAAATAGCTATGGATATTCCAATCGGTTTTTAGTTTGTCTAAGACTGCCCCTAAATTGGTTTTGGAAAACATAACCTGTCCTAATTGAGCATCGTAGGTAATGTTTACGATGTATTCGGGGTTGGGTAGTAATTTTTCTATTAACTTTTTTAGAGTAATCCCCGGACTGGAAAAGTTTACCTCCTTTTTCTTTAGGTTATACATTTCGTCTTCCAGTTTAATGCTAATCGGAAAATCGGCACTTACCTGAGTAATGTAGCCTATAAACTCTAAGGTTAAAGCCCCATTGTAGCCTAAGTAAATTTCTACTTTATCGCCTTTTCTGAAAACCTCCTTTATTTTATTACGATCAAAATATTTAACCTTTCGGGCAATGATGATTTCCGAATTTTGCGTTAAGTTGGTGTAAGAGGTTTCGATTTGTACTTCGGACACCGTGTAAAGGGTTAGCTTTTCTCTACGACTATCATTAGGAAAAAATATTAATTTACAATTCATGGCTAGCGTCATTCGGATAGTGTTTTTTCGGTTAATACTAATTCCAAGGCTTCGTCTGAGGAGGCTGTAATAGTAAAAGGTATCGTTCCCGGCTCTGCTTCCAACTGCCCTAGTTCTATGCTTTCTATGGCTAAGCGGTGAATGTTTTTGGAGGTAAAAAGTATTCCGTCTACCTCGATGGAATCTGCTAACTCCTCAAATTTTAATAGATTTTCTATCTGATCCTGGGCTTTCTTATTGGGTTCGTCCATAGCATATCCCCGAAAACTGATAACCCAATCATCCATGCCGTAAATTTCTTTTACTGTACCATTAGCCCCCAACATATCGGTTTTGATGATGTTTTTTGCTCTTCTGAATTCTATCAATGTAACCAGCGGAAGCTGAAAATCGGGTAGGCTTATACTGGTTAACTCTCCATTTGCTTTGTATTTTCTGTATTCACCTGCTTTAAAAGTGGTAGGGGCTACAATGGGAGTACCTAAATAGCTCAGTTTTAAGATTTCCTCTTCCTCTTTTAGCGTTACATCGGGGAATATTATTTCCGCAGGCAGTTGTTTATTTAACCGATAGGGAAAATAGATCGGCAGATTGTACCCGAATAATTTTTGTAAGGCTTTTGATACATAATAACGTGCGTCCATCTTTTTTCTTTTAAATAGTTGCTAATCCATCGCGTAAGCCGTCATTGATTTGGGTAATCACTTTGTCGGCAAAGCTTCTGTCGTCCGAAGAATTTCCGCGAGTAAAATAGTTGTTGATGGTTAGATTTTGTGTAATGGTTTTGCCTCCTCCGGAGCCTCCACTAATTCTTAATCCATTTTTTGAATTACTGCCCTTTTTGTCCCCTTTTTTGTTTCCTCCTCCGGAAAAAGAAGAACTATAATCATCCAGGGTTGGGGTTAGTGGATCCGCGGTGATTTTTTCTACTATTCCTTTTTGTGGTCGTAAACCATTTTTTAACCGATCTGCTTGTATGTCTTGACGTATAAGGTTTTGTAAATCTCTTTCCTTGTTTTCTTTGGTTTCCTTAGCCGCGTCATATTTAGAAAATACTCCTAGGTTAACAATATCTAAAACCACATGTCCTGCTTGTGCTATTTTACTTTTTCTATCAATTTCATCACTCCATTTCTTCTCCTCTAATTTTGCGAGTTCAACCTCTTCTGCTGTTTTTGCGATTAATTTTTTTCTGCCTTCTGTTAAGGCATTATTATAAATTTCCTGGGTTAGTTGTTCGGTGGTTCTTCGCAATTGATCGGTAAGAATAATTCCGTTTTGTAAAGAGGATTGATATCGGGCATCTTCTTTGATTAATTCCCCCAGGGCTTTTTTACGTTCTACTAACGAGATTCTTTCATCGGTAGCTACTCGGGTAAGGTTTTTTAGTTTGGTAATGCGTTCGTTGGTGGTTTGAATAGCATATTTATTCAACTCTTCGTTGACGCGCATTACAGACGCTTGTTGTTTAAAGGCTTCGGTGCTTTCTATGGTGTCTTTTCGTATTTTATAAACCATGGCTCCCAAGGCAGCTATAGAAGCGATAACCGCCCCAATAGGATTGGCAACCATTACTAGATTCCATGCCCGTTGGGCTAGGGCTGCCGACTTGGTGGCTATGGTTTGTACTACAGTTACCCGCCCTAAGGTTTGCACCAAAGAAATAACCCCCATAGTTTGAGTAGAAAATGAACCTAAAGTTTGTAAATAAGGCGCAAAAGTACCAACGGAAGTAGCTACCTTGCTTTGAATATCGGCAATAATGCCCTTTATTCCTGCTCCTGCCTGTTTTACCGAAGGAAGGTTTTCCAGGTTTAAGTCCATGGTAGATAAACCTAAAATAAACTCTTTGCCCGCATCTTCTCCGGCGGCTTTAAAAATATCGGCAAGTACTTTTTGTTGTGCCTGGGAAGAAGCTCCTTTCATCTTTTCCGAAATAAGCTTAGCTACATCCATGGTAGTTTTGCCCTTTAAGTCTTTTCCGGAAATACCAATACCCTGTAAGGCTTCTACCTGTGGTTTATCCATTTCCCGAAGGGCTAAATTCATTTCTTTAATGCTATCTATCGCCTTATCGGAATAAACGCCTTGTTTGTTTGCCTGAGCGATTAAAGCAATGGATTCACTGGCGGACAATCCCGCCTCTTTGAGCTGTTTGGGGTATTCTTTTAAAGAATCCAGCATTTCTTTGTTGATATTCCCGCCTTTTTCGTAGCCTTTTTGCATTAAGGCAAGCATTTCCTCATAAGAACCTCCCCAAGTGGTCTGCATGGAGTGTGCCGCCCGGGCAATATCCTCATCATTTTCGTTGAATACCACCCCTAGCTTATGCACCTTGCCGGTTAGATCATCCAAACCCTTACCTGAAATACCTGTCATTCGCTCTATTTCGGTACGTGTAGCTACAATAGGCTGGGTAAAATCCAACATGGAGGAAACCTTATCTATAATCTCCATGGTTTGGTTTACGCCGGTCATCATTCCGGTTAAGGAAGTAGGGCTTTTTTTAGAGTTGGTTATGTTCTCTAAATCTTTTTCCAGTGTTTGGGCGTCTTCTAAAGTTTCTTTTAACTGTTCTTGCAAGCTCTGTAAGGCTCTTTTGGATTCAGCCAAAGGCTTGGAAGCGTTTAGTTTTTGAGTGCCGGGTGCGGCTTTTTCGTAGGCTTTTTCTAACTCTTTTACCTGCTTCTCGTTTTCCTTAATTTGTTTTTCTAATTCCTTATGATGTTTTTTGGTATTGGTTAGTGCCTGTTGGGTTTGTTTTTCGGACATTACTATACGCTCGTTGCTTTTATCCACTACCTGTGCACACTCTTTCACGGACGCCATAATTTCTTTTACTGGCTTCGAGGCTCTGTCGATAATGGATAATATCCAAGAGGTTTCTTTGTCTGACATGGATTGGTTTTAGTTTTTCCCGTATAGGGTGTTTACGATGTGATATAAGGTATTTTTAATATTGATTTCTAAGGTTTCTAATTCCGCTTTTCGGTCTTCGGCTTCCAATTCGTATATATATCTGTATTCTTCTACTAATTTTGCCCAGTCTTTTAAAGGGAGATTATCGGGGTCTTTTATTCCATATTTCAGGCGCAGGATGGCATTCCATTTCCGAAACTCAAAGCCCTTATCTTCGGGCAATAACCGATAAAGGCTTAAAGCTTTTTTGCTTCGGACTTGTAATTGCCTACTTCGTCTTTAATATGGGCTAAAAGAGTGGTGTATACTTTGCCATTTTTTTCGATGAGTTCCAAGTCTCCGTATACTACACAGTTATTAATTAACACTTTTGATACTTCTGCGGTGTTAGTTTTTTCGTCTGAAATAATATCTATAACTGTGCGGGTGGGAGGCTTAATTATATACGTTTTTTTATTTCCTTCTACCTCAATATTTACTTGGGTTAGAAAGTCGCCATGTCGGGCTTTTAAATCTTGGATTTCTGCTTCGGTTATCATATATTTATTTTTTAAATTACTATATCCCAACCAATGTGGGTTATGATCAACGTATACTGAATGGAAATCGTTCCATCCTCGTTGGTTATTTCTACCCCATCGTTGGTAAATTCAGCGTTGTATACGCGGTCTCTTTGAATGTAACCACTTGGGCGAGCATATTCTACCGTTATATCGAACATAGCGATATCTTGTATTCTTGCCCCCGGTACCAAAGCCGCTTTAAGGGCATCTACTTCCTCTTTGTATAGGGTAATGCTTGCTTCCGCTGAATACTTTTTATACCCGCGTCCTACCGGCATACGCCCAGCACCGTATGCATTTACTTTTTCGTGGTTGTCTTTGTAGGTAAGGGAGGTTATCCCCACTACGTCGCGACCTAAAAGATTGACGGTTACGTTATTCCATCCGGTCATAACGCCGAAATTGTTTACTAAGTGATCTGCATTTGCCATCTTATTCTATATTATTGGTTAATCCTAAATCCACATCAAACTCATGAGCAATGTCGTCGGTTACTACTACCGCTCTTATTTTTACGGGATTGTCTTCGTTCACTACTTGGTTGTTATCTATGCGTACCTGATAGCCGGAAATATCATTGTTAATTACCATTTGCTCCAGAGCTTTGGAGGCGGCTCCATGCCATGTGGCAATGGTGGTAGATTTTATATAACCAGTGGAAGGGTCTTTTTTTACCTTTCCTTTTACATAGGGTAATAAGCTTTGTCTTATCGCTCTTTTGGCGGCATTCCATACCCGATTATTTTCAATGGTAGAAAAATCCGAGGCTTTTTCTATACAAGTGGTAGAAGCGGAAAAAAATAAACCGGCAAAACCTTCGTAACCGGCTATAAATACATAGCCTTTTTGTTGAATGGTTTTTAAATGGGTTTTGCTTAACTCGCTCAAAGGAGTTCCGTCGCTTAATGCAGAGGACAACCAACGAGAAGAAGCACTATCGGTTAAAGGATAAGAGGTAGTAGCCCTGGAGTTGGCGGGTTTGTTTTCGATGTTTACCGATCCCATATTTTCAGATATTTTGCGAATTGCCAACATCCCTAAAGCCGAACCGATCGCACTATAATTTTTATAGGCTTCCTCTAAAGAAGCAACCGCGGGGTCTTGCCCTATAATTACCGTAATATTGGGGGCAGCTTTTTCTCTTAGGTTGGGTAAATCGTTTACTTTAAAAGTTTCGCCCGCCTTAGGTTTGCCTTCCAATAAAACAAAATCTAAATCGCGATTTTCTTTGGTAAATTCATCTACCAGGGTTTTTTGGATAGCATCTACATTTAGGGTTTCCAAAGTTTCCGAAAACCCGCAAAAGCCCAACCCTTTGATTTCGGAATTTTCCCGAATGGCTGGAATGATAACCTCTATGGCTTTTTCGATACTTTCGGAAGTAGTGGGAATAAAATAAACCACCGCCTCGGGAGCTAAGCGAAAAATTTCAGAAATATGATAATGCACCAATAACTTATTATTTGCATCAAAAGACTCATTAAACCCTTGGGCTTCCAAGTCTTCTATCTGCAATAATTGCAGGGCTTTGTTTTCTTTTATCTCAGGTAGTAAGGCTAAGGTTTCGGCGGAAATATAACCCACCAATCCTACATAAGAATCGGTAGTACCGTTACCACGCCCTAAGCCTCCTTGTAATTTGTTTACATTTACACCAGTTAGTTGTGCCATATTAGTTATTTAGGGTTTCTTTGTGTTTTTCTAAGGCTTCTATAAGAGTAGCTTGTTTTTGATTTTCTACTTCCAAGCCTAAGCCTTTTACCATATTTTTAAGCTCCGGGTAAATAAGTGTATTTACATCTTCCGTTGCTTTTAATTTTTCCGCCCAGTCTTCGTTGGCTTCTGCCGTAGTAGAGCCATCTTTAGGGAAAACATAAACGCTAAGTTCTTTTTTAGATCGGGCGTGTAATTCTGCTCGGTTTTTATCTAAAAAAAATTGTCCGTCGGAAGTTCCGTAGACTTCTTTTTGTTTGTATTGCTCCAGGAAGCTTTGGGCTTCCCTATTTAATTCTTCTTTGCTTTTCATATTTTCATTTTTATTAGTAAAACCCCTATTAGAAATACCACAGCCCCTCCGCCAATCCACGCCAAGCATTTAACTAAGAAAGGCACATAAGGCACTTTTTGTATCTGGGTTTCTGTTATTACTGTTTCCAGGGTTTCTTTTTGCAACTCCTGTTTTATTTTTGCTGCGATTTGTAGGGAATCGCATTCGCAATCGGCTACGATATTTCCATCTTTGTCTTTGTATAAACTTTGGGTTGCATTTTTGTTTTTAGATACCTGAGGTTTTTCGTTTAGATTTTCTACGGGAGTAGTTACAGAAGCTTTTGCTTTTTCCGTTACAAAAACCGTATCTCGGTATGTGGTAGTTTTTTCTACTATTAGGGTATTGGTTTCAGTTTTATGGCTCGGTTGGGGTTTACGTGAACCACAACCGAGAAAAATAAAACTGAATAGAGCTACTAAGGGTATTAGAACTTTCATCCTTTTTTTATTATTAATTCAAAGCCTTTGGGGGCTAAACCCAATAGTCTATTTAAGGCTACTTTAGAGTTTACCACATCTAAATAGCCATCTTTATTGATATCTGAATACGCAGTACCTACCAGTATACAGCCTTGTATGTCGGTGTAATAATTGCCTGCATGAATAAGAATGTAACTTCTTGGTTCGGTAGGCACGACATGAAAATGCTTTTTAAACTTAGCCGAAGTACGAGGGTTTACCTGGTAAATTCCCTCCGGAATACAACTTACTCTTAGTTGGTTGTTTTTCCAGGGAAGTTCTAAGGTTTTGCACTTATAAATTAGCTGGTTTTGGTTGTTATACAACTCCAGCTCGCCTAAGGTTTGCACCTTTTCAAACTTTGTACGGGTTATAACTGCTTTCATAATTATTATTTTTAAGCATCTTTACCGGACACTAAAGCGGCTTGTCCTTCGTCCTTAATTGCTACACAGATAAAATATAACCTAAAGCCTAAGGTATTTTTACGATATTCGGGATCTTCTTCTTCGGCGCGCATAAATCTTTTTACACTCCCTGTTGCTTTAGCAGCATTGTTTTTAAAGAAAGCAATTGAAGCGGTTCGCCCAGTATTCAGGCTCTCAAAGGGTAATTTTTCTAAATTATCATTGTATTCGGGAGTATCTAAAGATTCGTAGGTAGTAAAACCATAGTAGGATTTTGATATCACCCCATCTATGGCATTTTGGTACCGGGTTTGAAAATTTCTATCTTCCTCTAGTAAATCACCAACATGGTCGGTACATAAAACTAAAACTCTTCCTTTTTTAGGAACTCCTAGTTTATCCAGAGCTTTTTTAAGATTAATGACATCTTTGGAGGTTAGTTTTTTGCGTCCGTTTTCGTCTGCATCTCCAGTAGTTTCTAAAATAGGAGTTTGTGTGGTTTTTTTATCGGGCGAAATGGAATACAAGGCATGGGAAGCGGTTTTGTCTTCCAATTCTTCCCGGTGTTGTACCTGTACATCGCTCAACTTCTCATAGGATAAGGCGTACAGCTCATCAGCAGTAACTTCTGTATTTTCAGTTTCATATTTATTTAAAGATAGACTAACATAGTCATCCTCTCTTTTATTGGAAACAATGGGGTACACCTGATTATTAATTATAACATTGGGCGCGGTCCCTTGTTTAGGGATTCTAATAACATCATTTTCTAGCCATTTTTGTTTGGATTTTATTTCCTGTAACCAGGTATTTTCATGTCTGAATTTTTTGATCAGCTCTTTTTCTGCCACTTCGTTTTTTAGTTGTTTGCCTGCTAAGGGTAAACTCATGGCTGTTATAGCTGTTTCCTTATGGGAAGGTAAAGCGAATAAAAGGACAGCCACCAGCAAAAATGCCAGGCTAAAAATTAGGGTTTTGTTTTTCATGGGTTTTTATTAGGTTTTTAAGGTTTTTCTTTTTTAATAGCCGTAATACTCCTGGTTTAGTCGTAGGAAATTTTGAGGGTCTTTTACTTCCATTTCTGCTAAGGCTTTGGGGTCTTTTTCTATATAGTCATCCAACGTCCAGGAAGCGCGGGCAGCATTTATTTTTTGTTGTTGCTGTGGGTTTAGCTGAGAACTAAGAGCCTGAGGAGTAGGCAAGCTGCTAATAACTGCCTGGGTAGCATTAAAATCGGCTTCTGCTAAGATTTGGTAGGTTGCTTTTTGTTCAGCAGTAATTTTCTTGTCTAAGATTGCCTGATTTACTAAGGCTTCTGCATTTGTTTTTTTAAGAGCTTCGGCTTGAGCTTTGGTCTGCTCTGCCTGCTCTGCTTTTTGACGGTTGTCTGCAATTTTTTCTGCAATTTCTGCATCAGTAGCATCGGTGGCTAAGCCTAAGGAGGCTATGAGTTGTTTTCTATCCATGGTTGTTTTATTGGGTTTTTCTTTTATTAAATGTGGAATGTGTGGAGCTCCACATGCTTCAAGTATTGCCAGGCTTTCGGCAGTGACTTTTTCGGGTTCCTCTATAATACGGTCAATTAATCCTAAAGCTAAAGCCTCCTGTGCCGTCATCCAATAATCCCCATCTTTCCATAAGGCTTCGATTTCTTCTTCTGTTTTTTTCATTTTGGAAGCATAGGCTTTTTTATAGTCAGCAGTAGTATTGATTAGAAGCTTTAAGTCCGCTTGTATTTGGGTTACATTTCCATAAGTGCCTAACATCGGCTTATGGATCATGAATTGAGAGTTAGAAAAGGCAGAAGTGGGGTACTTAGCCACTAATTTAGTGGCGGCTGAGGCTGCTAATGCTCCGACGGTAAGGTTTACTTCTTCCAATTGATCTAGGGCGTTTTCAATTTCCGTCTCTTCGAATGTACTTCCCCCTTGTGAGTTTATATATACTTCTGCCTTTTTAACTCCTTGTTTTATTAGGTCTTCTACTATTTTTCTTACCACCGAAGAAGAACTGGTCTCAGAATATTCTGAAATTCTATCAGTTATTCTTATTTGTCCGATACTTTTTTCTACTGAGGCGGTTATCTGTAGTGTACTTTTCATTTACATTATAGTTCTGGCTTTGGATTATTAAAATTTGTTTTGCAAAATTCCGACAGAGCTAGCGCAATAGAAAAAAGCCATTCCAAAACGTCTGAAAATCTCCGACGTTTTATCCGTAAATCTTCGACGTTTTGGAATAGAAAAATGGTAATGAACTACCATTGAAAGACCTTTGCAATAGTAAAATTCAAGTATGGCAAAGGAAGCAGAAAAAAAACGAGCCTATGATTATTATGTAAACCAAGGTAAAACCGCCAAGGAAACGGCAGGACTTTCCGGAGTAACAGAAAAAACCATTGGCGAGTGGATAAAAAAAGGAAACTGGAAGGGATTACGACATACTAAGGCTAATTCTAAGGCAGAGAGACTTACCAATATTCAACAGATAATAGACTCTCTGGCAGAAGACCGCATACAGGTACAGCGAGATATATCCAGTGAATTAGAAAAAGAAGAGCCGAATAAAACCTACATCAATGATTTACGTCGGCAGGCAGTTTCCATATCGGACGAAATATCTAAATGGAATAAAACCCTTACCAATTTTGATAAGGAAAATAAAATTTCTTTATCGGTATACATTGAGGTAATGAATGACATTTTTGATAATCTAAAAAAATATGACCCGAAACTTTTTGCTTCTACGGTAGACTTTCAGGAGGAACACTTAAATACTATTTCAATTAAATACTAATATAAAAACCTTTTAAACCATGTTTAAACTTATTTTAAATCTTCTATGGAACCGCGCCAACAAAAGACGTTGGCAAATGGAATTAGGAACCTATTTACTACGCCAGGGGGTGCAATGGAAAATTGGCGATCCGGTGCAGGTGCCTAACGGACGAAACAAGGTATGCACCATGTGGATTAGCAACCTGTTTTATGATTTTCAGAAAAACCACATTCAACATTCTTTAACTTCTAAAAAACCATTCAGAAAAGAAAGTGAGAAAAGAGGATAAAAAAGCCTTAGAACGTTACCGTAAAAAACTAGAGCTTTCCAAGCAGTCGGTACATATTAATCCTTTTGAAACCGATAAGGAAAGAAAAGAGGCAATCGAACGTTCGAAGAAAGATATCCTTTATTGTGTAGAACGTTATTTTCCTCACTATGCCAAATATCCTTGTGCGGATTTTCATTTACAATGGGCAAAGCTGGTTAAAAAAGATAAGAACTTTGTAGGCTTTTGTAAATGGGGGCGTGGACTGGCTAAATCGGTATGGAATAATATTTTTATTCCTTTTTGGCTTTGGCTGAATGGGGAAAATATGTATTTCGTGCTGGTTGCTGTGAATGAAAAAAAAGCCCGTCAATTGTTAGAAGATTTACGGGCTGAATTTGAAATCAACCCTCAAATTATTGCTGATTTTGGCGAGCAGGTAAAATTGGGAAGCTGGGAGGAAGAACTTTGGATAACCAAAGGTGGGTTTATTGGGCAAGCTATGGGATTCGGACAAAGTTGTCGAGGGCTTCGGGTAGGAGCACAACGTCCTACCTATTATAATCTGGACGACTTAGAAACCCGCCAAACGATAAAAAGCGAAAAACGACAAGATGAAATGGTCGAATGGGTAGAGGAAGAATTGTTACCCTCTATGGATTCGCCCGAAGATACTGAACGACTTTTGTTTTCCAATAACTGGTTTGCTCCGGTAATGTTTTTAAAAAAGTTAGCCAAAAAACACCCCGATTGGAAAGTACACGAGGTAAAAGCGTATGACTCCACTACTTTTAAACCTACTTGGGCAGGTAAATATACCGCCGATTATTACCGAGCTAAGGCTAAAAAAATGGGTATTACTTCAGCGGATTCTGAATACAACCATAAAGCTGTTTTGCGAGGAGGAAAGGTTTTTAAAGCTGAATATATACAATGGGCAAAGTTGCCACGCATCGACCATTTTAAAGCCATTTGCGCCCACTGGGATATTGCCTATGCAGGCAATGAAACTTCCGATTATAATGCGGTGCGGATTTGGGGCTTGTATAAAAATGATTTTTACTACATCGACAGCTTTGTAAAACAAACCAAAATGAAGCCAGCGGTTAAATATATGATTGCCATTGATAGGGAAATGAAGGCAAAAGGCATTGAAATTATTTGGCGGGCAGAGGCACAATTTTGGAATGATGAAGTAGAAAGAACCATTAAAGAAGCTTGCAAAGAAGAAGGAAATTACCAACTGTCTATTACCTTGGTTTATGATAAAAACCACAAGTACACCAAGATCATTGCTCGTTTAGAAGCCCGTTACCAAAATGGACGGATTTATTATAACGACAAAAAACAAAGCCATAATGACACCCAAATAGGCTTACAACAATTGTATGGAATAAGCCCCGGCTATTCTTCACATGATGATGCCCCCGACGCAGATAGTGAAGCCGTTGAATATTTATCTAAATATATAACCAATAACTCTGATAGTGACGATAACGCTTATTTACAAGGAAGTTACCAACCCAAGCACGAAAGAATATGATATACCTAACTAGAGATTACCTGAATACCTTTGCTTTTGAAAAATTAATTGATGAAAGTATAAACGATTATGAACCAATTTTAGACAATATAGAAGCTTCCAGCATCGAGTTAATTAAAACTTATTTAAGTGGGATTTTTGATATTGATAAAATTTTTGACCCGGAAGCACCTATACAAAACGAACTACTGAAAACCATTTTGGCTAAATTGGTGCTTTATGGTATCGTTCGTCGCAATGCTGCCCGAAAAGTACCCACGGATTATAAAGAAGAATACGAATGGGCAATTAAGCAATTGGAAAATATCAATTCAGGCAAACTTAATCCGGGAGGCTTACCGCCCCTAACGGATGAAAACGGAAATACCGTAGAATCTACCACCCTGATAGGTAATTTGTCTAATTCTAATTTTTATATTTAACATGAGCAAAAAACGAAGACATAACCGACGCCCAGCCATTCAGCAACCCCAAGCCCAAGCAGAGAAGAAAAGCAATTATTTGTCTTCTCTCTTGGTGCCACAAGAGATAAGCATCCACGCTAAAAGTATTAACGATTATAAAATAGCGGTTGCCCTGGCTTTGGATAATTCTAACCCGGATCGTTCGCCTTTGGCGGCTTTGTATGATAATTTGTTGTTGGATAACCATGTAGCTTCGGTAATAGACAGCCGTATTTTATACAGCCAACGAAGCCCTTTTAAAATGATAGATGATAAGGGAAATGAAAATGAAGAATTGAGTTGGTTGTTGGAACGTAGTTGGTTCGAAGAATTAATTCGTTTGGTGTTATTTTCAAAATTTCAGGGAACTACCTTACTGGAATTGTACGAAACCAATGCAGAAGGGGAATTAGCAACCACCACCGAAATACCCCAATCACATTTTAATGCTACCAAGGGGTTAATCTTAAAAGAACCGGGAGCCACCAATGGTTGGCAATATAAGGAAGGGATTTTTAAAAACTATTATGTACAGATAGGTAAAGACCGAGACTTAGGTATATTAGAGCGATTGGCACCTATGATACTAGCAAAAAAAATAGGTTGGGGTGCTTGGATGGATTTTATTGATAAATATGGGGTACCTCCTTTATTTATTACTACCGATAGGGAAGACAATAGCCGTTTGCAACAACTCTATTCCTCGGCTATGGCTTTTAAAAGCAATTCATTTTTAATTGGAAGGGGGAATGAAAAGTTTGAAGTAGGAAGTACCCACACGGGAAATTCTAAAGATACTTTTGATGTTTTTATTGAGCGCGCCAATGACGAGATATCCAAGCGTATTTTAGGTGGTTCCTCGCTTACTGACCAAAAAACCTTTGTGGGGTCGGCGCAAATCCAATACCGCTTAGCCGAAGACCGATACAATGCGGATAAAATCTTTTTTAAGAATATTTTCAACTCCTTTATTCGTCCGCGTTTAATCAATCTTTCGCCTATTTATGCTCCTTTGCAAAATCATTATTTTGAGTGGGATAACTCGGAAGTTCGCACCGCTGACGGAGTTGCTGACCTAGTGGTAAAATTAAGCCAGGCAGGTTATGTGCCGGATCCTGAATTTGTAGAGCAAGAAACGGGAATAAAATTACTGGGATTGAAAGAAAACACGATCGTAAAACCCCAACCGGAAGCCGAAAAAAAAAAGTAGCTACTAAGTTAACTGCTTTGTTGGCTAATTATTTACCTAAAGAAAATTGTTGCCCTTCGGAGGTAGTGGCTGTAGATTTATCTGATTATGAAGAATTAATCCGCCAATTAGCCGAAGACATAAAGAGTGGTAAAATAGATAAAAATAACCTATCGGTAGACCTGGTTAAAAAAACTTATAAAGACCTTAGTAAAGGAGCCACTAAAGGTTGGGGAAATGATTTTAACGAGCTTACTGGTGACAACCCACCCGGAGACAAAACGGTACAGCATTTACACCAAAATATCTATCGTTTTTCGGGAGCTAAAACCGCTGCCCAAGCTTATGAGATCAGCCAATTATTGTATACAGAAGATGGGAAAATACGCCCTAAAAAGGAATTTATGGAGTTGGTTTTAAAACTTAACGAAAGATATAACCGCCATTATCTAGAAACGGAATACAACACCGCCATCAAAGCAGCTACTATGGCTCGGCAATGGGTAGATTTTCAGCAGGATGCGGAATTGTTTCCGAATTTGAAATACAAAACTGCCGGGGATAGCCGGGTACGACCGGAACACCAAAAACTAAACGGAACCATACGCCCGTTAAATGATCCTTTTTGGAACAAGTATTACCCCCCTAATGGTTGGAATTGTCGTTGCTATGTAGTACAAACTGCGGAAACAGTAACCGAAGGCAGGGAAGATGACAGCGTACCAAAGGAGTTTTACGGGCATGTGGGCAAGGAAGAAGTGGTATTTTCTAAAAACCAAACCTATTTTAAGGTAGTAAAAGAACTGGGAGAAGGCGAATTTAATAAGCATTTTGAAACTGCCAAGCTAGATGCTCCTTATTTGAACCTAAAAGGGGTGAAGGTAAATATTTGGGCAGATTTGGAAGATTATAAAGAAAATTTAGATGCTGCCCTGGTATTAAAAAAAGCAGGTTATGAGGTGAAGCTTCGCCCGCATGTGAATAGTTCTATTTTGCTAAATACCCCTAACCCGGAATATGAAATAAACGGGCAATTAGCCGAACGAAAAGCTCCGAAAGGTGTCAACTTACGTAATGTTTTAAGTAAGGCGAATAAACAAGGCTGTAAGATCGTCGTAATAGATATGGTGGATAGTAAGGCAAGCCTAGAAGAAATACAAAAAGAAGCGGAAGCAAGATTGAATGATCCTGAAAAATTCCCGAGGATAGAGGAAATACTTATAGTAAATGAGGGGAAGACTTTCTCAGTTAAAAGAAAAAAGCAATCTAAATAAATTTAAACTGCTTTTTGTGGTCTACATTCTTGGTTTTGAGCCGCGAACTTCCTCACCCCACAAAGATACAAATTTTTAATTATATATGAGCGAAACAAATAAATTACCGGACTTAGAAAGCATGGTTACCCGCTTATTGAAAGAAGCGGAAAGCTATGCAGCGGTTAGCGGGCTGAATTTTTTTAAAGAGTCTTTCGAAAAACAAGGCTGGACGGGTACTGCTTTTGAACCCTGGCAAGCCCGAACCAACGACCTGCGACCGGGTGGGGCTATATTAATGGATAGTGGACAGTTAAGAGATTCTTTACAAATTTTGGAAAGAGGGGATTTAAAAATAAAATATGGCACTTTTTCGCCCTATGCCAGCATACACAACCACGGCGGGGTTATGATGATACCCATAACTAAAAAGTCAAGAAAATACTTTTGGTATATGTATTACCGCACGAAAAAGGAGTTGTACAGGGGTTTAGCTTTAACTAAAAAAAAATCCGTGAGGGTGCAAATGCCGAAACGGCAATTTATAGGGCATTCAGACACTTTAATGATTCAATTGGACGATTGGATTTTAAACCGAATAATAACCCGTTTTAAAGAGATATAAGATGCAAAATTGGAAAGATTTATATATAGAAATAGCAGAAAAAATAGACAACGGACTGGAAGCTATTCGTTGGGTAGATTTATGGCATAACCAGGTATATTTTTTGGAAGAGGAACATCCTTTTCCTACTCCTGCGGTGTTTTTAGCTTTTCGGGGGCGACAATTTAAAGACCTGGGAGACAAAGTGCAGGATGTTAGCTTGCAAATGGATGTTTTTTTGTTTTATGAGACTTTTAAAGACACCTACCTTAAGGGAGTAAACCAAGAGACCGCTTTAGAGTTTTTAGATTTATTGGATGGTTTAAATGCGTTGCTGCATGGCTCGGGTGGTAAAAATTATAGCTCTATGCGGCGCATTGGGTTAGCCCCCGTAGATTCGGGAGGAAGTGGTAATTTATATCAACTGGTTTATGAGTGTACTTTAATGGATTTTTCCGCGCAAAAAGTGATGGAAGAAGGTATTATTGAAGGTTTTGAGGTGGAAAAATTAAGGGATAAGGAAAATGATTTCTTTATCCCTTAAAAATAGTTAAAATAGATTTAGGTTATTTCGGTTGTAAATAATTTTTTCAATGGTAGCCGGGGATTTATAGAATTTATGTGCTAATTCTCCGATAATCCATTTATCGTGGTATTTTTGCACGCCATGCTCGGTAATTGCCATTAACCGGGCATGTTCTTTTTGAATATCTTCATACATGCGACGGGTAGCTTGCCTTTGTCTGGTTTCTATAAGGTTCTGCATCACACAAAAATAAGTGTTTTTTAGCTATTTTACAAGGAGTTTGTTAATGCTTCCAAACAAGCCCCTCTGTATTAAATTCTATTTGTTTATTTCCATTATTATAAAATTCTACTTCTATAACCATTCGTTTAGATTTCTTTAATTTATCTATTATTTTATTGGGTGTTTGTAAAAATATTACTTCTGAACTTCCATCTGAAGAACCTACATATCCTATATTGAAAGGTTTTTCATTATCAAAACGAATTCTTGCAGTACCTCCGTCATATACATATCCTTTTATTTGTCCTTCAGTTACACTAAAAATAACATCATTTTTACCTTGTTTATTTCTGATATTTAAAGATGCATAAGAATTTTCATAAGGAAAATCTAGGTTTAAATTTTCCGCTGATTTTAATTGAGCATAATATATACTATCTCCCATCTTATCTACTTCGTCTTCATATAGCCAACTATTTAGTGAATCTATTTGTTTTTTTGCTTCTTCTGAATGTTGAAATTCTATTGGTAAGCTATCTATAACCATAGAATCATTTACAGATTTATCTGTCTTTTTATTACAACTTAAAATAGTGGTAAGGGTCAATAAAATAATAGAAACAACTCTCATTCTTATTTTTTTGCAAATATATAAATAAGATAAATAGTAAATATAAAAAAGCCACCTAATAAACTAGGTGGCTTTTTTATTGATATAATTTTTTTTTACACTTTTTACACTCATAAATCGTATCATTATGGTTGTTGCCTATATATTCGGTGTCTTTATGCTTACAAATCTCCTGAATAGCTTCAATCGCTTTGTTTACGGCTTTTAGTTGGGTTTCCAACTTTTCTTTTTTCTGATAAAGTTTTTTTATGTTCATTTCTTTTCTCTAATTCAGTTTTATAGATTTCGTAGGCATCGGATAATTTATAACTTTGGGCTTTTTGTATTTGTTCTTTTAATTCTTTATCAGAAAGGTTTTTACAAAGCTCTGGTAATCGGGATATAAATATCTGATGATTAGATAATACAGAGCTTGGAACTTCTGTTTTTTCTTTTTTCTTATCCAATCGCTCTATTAATTCATCCAGTTTTTTTTTATTTTCCGGGGAAATCTTGTAAGGTTGTTCCTCTCTCCGTTTTAATTCTGCTTTTTCATTTTGCTTTTCTTTTTCCCTTTCTTCCGCTTTCATATCCAGATAAGTAGGAACGAAAATATTAAATAGCGTATCATTATCAAACCTACCTTTATTGCTTCCTAATTTCCCTTGTCGAGCCATTTTAAGCATTAGTATAATGTCTTCAAAACTTTCGTATTTGAATACATCTACTAAATCGGCAGCCATAAAAGTAGCGGTTTCTATATCCATTTTTTCAGAAAACTTAAATACTTTGGAACAATTTATTATTGCAAAACGGACAGCCGAAATAATCTGTTTTTTATGGATAGCTTTTTCAATATTGATAACCAAAGTAGTATCCATACATTTTCTAACGGTTAAGTCCGATTCTAATAAAACCAGTTCCATAGCCGCTTCGGTTTCTTTATTTAAACATTCTATCGAGTGGATCGTCTGCTTGTGTTTTATTAAGTTGCTCATAATGTTTTTTGTATTTTTCCGGATTCTGTTTAATAGTCAATACCTGGTTAAGGTATTTTTCAAAGTTGGAAGGTCTAAATAAAGTTGTAGGGCAAAGATGTACCGCCATTACTTCGTTATTTTTCCATTCCAACGTTTTTACCATTACTACCTCTTTCATTTCTTCCAAAGTATAACCGTCTTTAAATCGGGCTGAAATGGGTTTTAAATTGGATTTAATCGGTTTAAAACGCTTCCCAGCTATCTCGTTTAGATAGTTAAGGATTTCTATTTCCGGGAGTATGGTTTGTGTATTCATAATTCTTTATTTAATTTCCATTCTCTTTCAAACCAACTACACATCGCACGGGTGGGGATTACTAAATTTTCACATATTATTTTATTTGCTACTGATTTTCCTACTTTTGTTCTGTGAAAATCGGATAAATAAAAAATCACACCATTTGTCAATAAGTTGTTCTTTTTTAGTTTATCTAATAATTTTGATTTACTTGTTATCGTTTTCATGGTATTAATTTATTTTTTATATGTACTATTTAATACCCCTTCCAGAGCGATTATAAGTTTACTTGTTTCTTTAGATGTCATTTGTTTAAGCGGTTTTCTTACGGGACTTTTTTTTGATACTATAAAAATTCCTAGCTTATTGACATCGGCAACCGATTTACCCGCTTTTTTACTGTAGGTTGTCCAACCTAAATCATAGCATATACGGCGAATTTGGGCATGTTGTTTATTGTCTTTATCAAAATATCCAAAATAGCTGTAATCGCCTTTTAACGAGACTATCAAATTATTAGCTTCATCGTTGGTAAGTTCTTTAGTACTGGTAATCCTTCCATCGGTAAAATCTGAAATAAAATCAGACCTTAAGTCTTTATCTTTTTTTATTTCTTCTGGTAATAGTCTAAAAATCTGTTGTTTTTGGGAATATTGGATTTTCATATCAGGTAAATTCTAAATATTCATTTTCTTTAACTATAGTAGAGATAAAGGGAAATTTTTCTTTATCTACTTTCTGTATCATTTGCAGCAACACAGTGGAACCGGTAAATACTACGTGGCGGGTTCCTGATTTTTCAATTTGTAAAGTCAAAAGTTGGGTTCCTACTTTTGCTTTGGATTGCTCTATTTTATAATCAATAATGACAATAGGTACATTTAATATCTTATCAATCTTTATTTTATCTCCTGTAAAATGATTGATTTCTGGTTTTATCTTAAAGTCTTTAAACTGGTTCATCCTTTAATAGTTTTTTTAGTAGGTTCTTAGAATTACAATGTATTGTCCAACCTTTATAAGACGCAATAGATGCAGGATTACGATTTTGTTTAAGCATTCTGGCAAAGTTCTTTTTGATTCTTTTACGTAGTAAGATATGAGTATGGTAGAAACGATAGCCTAAAAAGTCTATTCCTCGGGCTTGTACCGGAAATATCTGATAATTGGATTTTACCAAAAGTTTTAAATGAGTGTTTAAATACTGTTTAATATCATGTAAAAGGCTATGTAAATAGAGTTTATTATCAGAAAGGATAACCAAATCATCGGCATATCGAAAATAATATTTTACTTTTTTTTCTTCTTTTAGCCAATGGTCAAAATAGGTAAGATAAAAGTTTGCAAGGTATTGACTCAAATAGTTTCCTATGGGAAGACCGGGAGCGCTATTTATAATTTCATCTAACAGCCAAAGCAGATTAGTATCCTTAAATTTTCGTCGTAATAAATTTTTTAATACCCCGTGATTTATTGAGGGATAAAATTTAGTAATATCTAATTTTAAACAATAAATAGTTTCTTCTTTATTGGTAAGGGCTTGTTTTAGTTTTTTCACGCAAGCATGAATACCTCTATGTTTAATACAACTATAGGTATCCGCAGTAAAAGAAGCTACAAAAAGAGGTTCTAACACATTCATAATAGCATGGTGGGTAATTCTGTCTGGAAAATACGGAAGCCTGTATACTTCCCTTTCTTTAGGTTCATATACTTTGAAAATATCGTACTTAGAAGTAGAATAGGTTTTATCTTTTAGCATTTCATGTAATTTCAAAAGGTTAGTATCCTTATTTTTGTTGTGAATTTGGACACCATATTGCTTACTTTTGCCCTTTTGGGCTTTTTCATCTGCAAGGATAAGATTTTCCATGTTGTAAATTTTTGGATATAATTTTCCGATTCTTTTCATCGTCCTTTGCTTTATTCCGGTCGTTTTCCCATAAAGTACCAACGCCCTTGGTTTAGTGTTGTTTTTTGCCATGTGGGCAGGGTTTGCGGTGTATATACTTTTGCATAGGTGAGAGCTGACATTCGAATTCGTGTTCCAGTTATCGTAGTCGTTGTACGAGAAACTGCCAGACGCAGAACTACAACTCCATACACCACACCACCCGTTACTTAGATTATTTTTTAATTACAAAGTAAGTTTCGTATAAGCCTTCAAATTGTTTTCCCGCATATTCGGCTAATTCCCTGCTTTTAAAGCAAAGGCGAGAGCCGACACCCGAAGTCGTGAGCCAGAAAACGTAGCCGTAGTACGAGAAACCGCCAGACGCAGAATCTTCCATATCAAACCAAGGATAATACTTATATTCATCCCAATTACTCCAATCGGGTTCCCACCCCTCATTAAGGGCTTGCGTTATTACAACTAATTTCAAATGTGCCGTTAGGGCTTCTGAATGTTTTGAAAATTCATTAGGAATTGTAATTGTGAAATCTTTAGGATTCAGATTTAATTCTTTACAAGCGTCTTCAAAAGTTTTAATTTTTTCAATAATCGTAGAC
Source organism: Apibacter muscae (assembly GCF_007845635.1). Taxonomy (GTDB): domain Bacteria; phylum Bacteroidota; class Bacteroidia; order Flavobacteriales; family Weeksellaceae; genus Apibacter; species Apibacter muscae. The sequence continues at coordinate 62,115 of NZ_SELG01000027.1, forward strand.
ATAATTATTATTTTAAAGGGTTAAAAAATCTTTGTATATAGTTTCAAATTGCTTTCCTGCATATTCGGCTAATTCCCTACTTTTAAAGCAAAGGCGAGAGCCGACACTCGAACGCGAGTACCAGAAATCGTAGTCGTCGCACGAGAAACCGCCCGACGCAGAACCCATACGGAACCAAGGGTAATATTTATATTCAGAGCTATTATTCCAATCAGGCACCCAATCTTCATTGAGAGCAGCAGCCAGTAATTTTAACTTACGGTATGCTTTTTCATCTTTATCTAAACCTTTTAAACTTTGTTTAAATTCTTCTTTATCAAATCCGGTTTCATTTAGCACATCATCAAAAGTTTTTATCCTTTCTATAACTGTTTTAGGAATCGGAATAAACTTTAATTCTCCGGTTTTGTCATCAAAAGAATCTACTTTAAATCCTTCTGGAATCTCAATTTTTAATGTTTTCATACTTATTATTTTTAGCCTGCGTAAATAGCAAAGGTTTCTTTTTGAGTTATTTTAATTCCTAATTTGGTTAGTAGCTTCCTAAGTCGGGTATCTTTCGGGGCTTCATTAATTATTAGTTTTTCGTCTAATTCCGTTTTTATAAACTCGTATTCGATTTCGTCCAATAATTGTTTTTTAGCGTCTTTACTTCCTTCTATTACATCTTTTACCCGTTGGCTTACATAAGTCCCATTTGGGAATTTTAATTGAAAGGCTGCGTCGAAATCGGATTTGTTTTCTTCGGCATACTTTAATAAAGTATCTTTAAATTGTTTTTGTTTAGACTGTAAATCTTTAATTTGTCTGTCTAATTCCTGATAGCTTTCTGCTGCTGTAATGATTTTTGTTTCCATTTTTTATTATTGTTTTTATTTTTTATAGTATCTTTTAATAAGTGTTCCATCCTCTTCTACATATCGTATAGAAGGACGTGTCCATTCATTAATTCTAATTTTTGCAAGATTCTCAATAATTTTTTGTTCTAATTCTTCACTGAATTTTAGAGGTTTCTTATTAACAATATTGGATATATTCCTTTGGATTTCGCACCTTTGATCAAAAGTTAAAAATCGAACTTCCTCACTATCGTAGGAAAGTAAATCTCTTAAGTCGTGTATATCTATTTCCATGTTTTTTTAAGTTCATCCCTGCGGGTTAATTCTGCTAATACTCTGATTCTTTCAGCACGAATAAATATTTTATACAATATTTCGCCGTAATGAAACTTATTTAGTTCACAACTCAACTGATACACTCGATTTTCGAGTTCGGTTTCGCTCCATTCCTTTAATGGAGTTCGATTTGAGAGTATTATTTCTGCTGCCATAAATTTTTTGTCTTAATACTTTCATTACTAAATTGTTGGGGTAAATATTTCGGTAGCTATTTTCGCAATGTGTATCGTAAAAGGCTTCTTTTAAGGCTTCTATCTCAAAAGGACACAATTGAGGTTCGTTTTCTTTTATACCGGTTAGCCCGAATGCCTCTTGTGTACGGATATTCCATTGGGTTTTCCACCAATTCCAATATTGAGAAAGGGAAAGCATAACACGTATATGGTTTTCTCTAGCTTCTTCAGGTAAATATTTACAATAATTTTCTGCAAACTCACACCCACACTCAAAAAGGATAGTTTGGTATATCTCTTCCGGCATTCCGGTTAGACGGCAAAAGTTAGATTGAGTTGTTGTCATAATCATTTATGTCTATTATTTCATCAGATAGTATTAAGCAGTCTTCAAAAGCATAAACCTCTTTATTGGAAGGGTCAATAAATTTTGCTTCTTTTACTTCACTATTTTGCAATAGATTATATTGAAAATCATCATTAACTTGCATTATCATAACATCCATGTTATCCGGTAAATCTGCTATGTATTCTTTTAGTTCTTTTACTGTCATATCTTTATTTTTTTATTGGTTTTCTAATTTTCCCCAGTATTTTTCGGCTCCTTCGTCCCAAATGGTATATTCTCCGGAAGTTCCTATATATCTACCTTTAGAAAAGGCTTTATGCCCTTCAACCCATATTTTAAGGTCGGCATCAAACATTACTTGTTCTGCAGTTCTTCCTACGGGATTCATTCCTTTTGCCTGGGAGGTGAAAATAAATAGCTTATTGGGGTATCTTTCTACAAAGTCCTGATACTTCGGATAATTTAACCGGGCATACTGGATGCTGTCAATTACTACTATCCGTCGGCTTTGCCTTTTGTCTAACCGGGTTATTAATTCTTTTATGGGTTCTGCCGGTAAAAGTTGTACATGGGTTCCTACTTCCCCCATGTTTACCCGACCAAAGGCTAATTTCATGGTATAGGAGGTAGCCTCCTCTAATGAATTGTATAGCACTTTATCAAACTGAGAAAGGTATTTTACTAATTGTAGTGTGAAAGTGGTTTTTCCGCTTCCTGAATTACCCCATATAAACCATACGCCTGACATTTCAGGGTTTCCGAATGCTTCCATCCAATCGCCTTTAAAGTCAAAAAGCTGGTATTTTTTGTTACTTAATTCGTTTGCAGATAAAGCCCTTGCCATAGTGTTATTTTAAATGTTAGGGATTCCTATTATGGTTCGTACAAAGTTTTCGGTTAAAGGTTCCCCCGTACGGTCGGCTTCACGCATGGCAGGAACTAATACATCGTGCAACTCTCCGTAATTATCACAGTTTTGTTTTAAAAACTGAATTAATCCTTTATCTTCAATGCCATTTAAAAACTGTTTAAATGTTTTATCAATGGAAGGTAATACCCGGATACCGAACTTAATACGACGATATAACTGCGGGATGCCGTCCTTATTCTTTTTTCGGAGTTTATCCAGATTCTTCGTAAGCTGGTCGGTTCCGATAAGGATAATGGAGCAAATGCCAAATAAATTATCGTATAATTCTTTCATCGCACACAACGCCGGTTGTTTCATGTATTCGGCTTCATCAAATAAAATCACAGGGGTAAAACCTTCGTATTTTAATTGTTTCAGTTTCTTTACGATTTCCCGTATTTTTTTAGATTTGGTTTTGGCAGTAGGGATTTTCAAGGCTTCGATTACCTTATCTATCAAATCACCTATAGTGTCGGAGCTTCCTACCGTAATTTTAAAAGTATCTACCGGATTTTGTTTTACGAAAATATCGGCGGTAAAACTTTTCCCGCTTCCGGTACTTCCGATAATTACATTGGTGTATCCGTATTTTTTAGCATCTTCCAGCGTGGCAATGGTTCTCAAAAATTGTTCAGTCGGTACCGGTTCCCAATAGGTTTGTTCTAATTCTAATCCAATGTATTCCGCTATTTTCTTGTACCATTTATCGGATATAAGTACTTCCTTACCACTTACGGAAGCCGTTTCTTTACCATTTCTAAGGGCGGATATATACCCGGAGTTAATTCCGGCTTTTTTAGAAAATTCGTTGGCAGAAAGTTTATGTACAGAAAGGTAATTCTCTAATTCTGTAATAATTTGATTCTTTACTTCTGTTTTCATAATTTTGTTATTGGTTGTGTCCCGAAAGGGGCATTTTTTATTGTAAATACTTGTTTATATCCACTTTTTCACGCAAATAGGCGTCTTGTTGGGCTTTCCAGTTACTTACATTCTCTTTTTCTTTTTTTCTGTCCTGCTTGTAAGCAACTTTTTTTACTTCATTTAAAGCGTTTATACGTGCTTTATTTCGGTTGTTTTTATGGTTTCCTGTACTATCAGTAAGTACCAGTTTTGCTAATGTGTTACCCAGTTCCGGTACTTTTTGGAACAAATCTTCTACGATTTCAGCATCCTGATAGGTTTGTTCGGCTATTTTTCCGTTTATATACTTGTTGAATTGTTGTATTTTTTTCAGTTCCGCAGCGTCTCCAGTGGTTCGATCTTTAAGTGCCATCGGCTGAACATATTTTTTATCTAACATAAACCGAAGGGTACCGCCTTCATTGTAAGCCAATATTTTATCTGTATTATCAGAATCGTAAGCGATAGTCCAATCCAAATGTCCGTATAAACGAAAATCCGGGTTAAAACAATCGTAATGTTGTATAGTTCCGTTAAGGGTTACTTTAATTCCTTCGTGGTTGAGTTTATTGGTATAACCGGTTCTTTCGCCTAAATAATACAAATACTCGTCATCTGACATATAATGTTTATCTTCCGATGGCATATCTGCATACGCCGATAAATATTTGGCTTTTCCTGCTTCCCGCTCGGCTTCCAGAATTCTCTCTATCTGTAACCGGCAAAGCTGTTCATCCGGGAAAGTATGCCGTATTTTATTTAATATTTCACTATTAGGCTGGTTTTCTTTTCGGGAAGTAACTCCGAAACCCGACCAATTCGGCATTAATTGACAGTATTTTTTGTTTAGTCGTAAGAAATATGGTTCTATTATTTTGGCTTTGGCATTGTGTGCTTTAGCCGGAATATAATTATTTGAAACTGCCTCGTAAAAAGGAGTTAGTTTTTTAGTTGCATAACGATCGGATTGGAGTTGTAACACACGGTGCCGTTGTCCGAATAATTCGGCAGTGTGGTTTACTGCATTTCGGATTGCCTGTTGTATCAATTCCGGCGTTTCATGGGTTCCAATGGCATAACCAATCGGATATTTGCCACACGGATCTAAGACCACTACAACGTTTAATCGGTTATGATAGGTCGTAACTTCTTTTCCTCTAGGAGTAACATCTGTTTTTTGGTAAAGTAGTTCCACATCCCAGCCGTCTATTGTCCAGTAATACAAAGGATAAACCGGAGCTTTACGTTTTACCGTCATTGCCTTAACATTATCGAAGGTTTGTTGCCCTCTACGTCCGGCAAAGGTGATTAAATCCCATTTTTCCCTGTAATTACCTACGGTTGAAGTAGATATGTGTTTCCAGTTGCATTTATCAGCTATAATGTTATAAATCGCAGAGATTTGCTCATTATCCAAGTTATTATGTTTACGGAGCAACTGACGTAAAGAGGCTTCTTGCTCTGTATCTTTTACTTTTGCAGAATGTTGATTGCAGAAGTTCGCATGTATTAGGCTTGAATATCCTTCTTTAATATACCGGGTATATTTTCTTTTTAAAGATGTTGGATTGGTCGGTAAAGAATGTGGATATTCCGTTTTGTTTAGTTTTTGGATGTGTCCGCTTATTTCTTTCCAAAGTTCTTCGGAGTTTTGTTTCGGACGGTTTAATTTCTTACGTGAAGTCTGGCGTATATTAATTAATGCGTGTACTGCATTGAATATTTGAGCATGTGCATGGTATTCTTTTTGGACGGATTCTTCTAAGAAACGATAATCGGGTAATTGCCAGTTGGCGAAAAATTCTACTGCCTCGGGATCGGATTTCAGTTGTTTTTCTAATAAAGATTTATTTTCGGAGGGCGGATTACCGTATTCTTTTATAATAAGGTCTTTTAGATTTTGAGGTAGTTTTTCAAAGTCTAAGAGAGCATAACTGTCTAATCCTCTTGCGGTACGAGTTTTAATTAATTTACCTCTTACGCACCACTGTCTATATGTATCATATGAAACAACTTCCAAATCTTCATATAAAACTTTGGCGGGAATAGACAATATATTATTATGAAACTCGTACATTTTAAACTTCTAAATTTTATCAATCAAACTATTTTGATATTCATTAATTAAAATTTTTCTATTTTCAAATATTTTTTCCATTACATATAACATATCTTCTTTACCTCTATTTAATCTCATTCTAGCAGCATCACTTGTTATATTCAGCATTTCAGAAGCAGTTAACAAATCTCCTGGTCTCATTTTGCTTTTTATTAGTTCTTTTCTTCGAACATTGTTTATCGTTTTCATATATTTGTGTTCGTTTGTTTAGTGCAAATATAGTACACATAATGAAAACTAAAAAATATTTCTTTAAATAAGTTTGCGATTTGAAAACAATTTATGAATAAAGCACTGATTTTAAATAGAATAAAAGAATACAATGACTTTAAAACAGATAAGGAGTTAGCTAGTTTTCTTGGTATTAGTAAATCTACATTATCAAATTGGTACAATAGAAATTCTATTGATTATGATTTGGTGTTTTCAAAATGTGTACAAATAGATAAAAACTGGTTACTTACAGGTAAGGGTAAAATGTTAAAAGAAGAAAAGGAATCAGATATAATAATAAACCCTATTGTAATCAATAGAAAGACTAAAGATTCTTTAAAAGAAATACAAGAAATTCCTTTATATAATTTACATGCAACCGCTGGCTTAGTAGAATTATTTAAAGGTTCTAATCAAGATGCAATTATTGATAATATAAAGATTCCTGGAATCGCATCCTGCGATGGAGCTGTTTATGTTTCTGGCGACTCCATGTACCCCTTGTTAAAAAGTGGAGATATTGTATTATATAAAGAAGTAGACATAAGTCGCTTATTTTGGGGAGAAATGTATTTATTGTCCATACAATTAGATGATTGGAGTGAGTATATAACTATAAAATACATCCAAAAATCAGAATTAGGAGAAGATTATATAAAATTAGTTTCTCAAAATCAGCATCACCAACCTAAAGATGAACCTATAAAAAATATTCAAGCATTGGCGCTCATTCGTGCAAGTATTAGAATCCAATCCTCATAACACACGCATTAAAATTCTAACAATAATATATAATCAAATGATATTCAATTATTTAAGTGTTTAAAAACTATTATTTTAATGTATAAGTGGGGGTGCGAGTTTAATATTTTTATGCAAATTATGGCAATATAATACTATAGTGTATATTTTAGTTTGTTAAAAATTACACTGCTTTTGTCACCCCAAATGTCACCCCAAATGTCACTGCAAAGATGAAAATATGTAGTTTGGCTTATTTTGAATATTGATTAAATAATAGATGGTTTATTTAAAGAAAATAGTCTTTTCTTAAATAAGAAAAACGACTGTAAAGCCGTTTTAATCGTGTTTTGTAGTAGTTTATAAGGTTATTTTAGTATTTAATACTAAAATAACCTTTAATGGGTAAATTTGAGCTTGAAAAAACGAATATAAATGGTAATTAAATGGTAGTAAATTACTTTTTGTTTTTAAATAAAAAAATCTCACTTTTTTTTAAATCCTTTTGTTTATAAGCTTTTCAGGCTTTTTTTCTTTTTATTCTTAAATATGATTTGTCTTACCCCCTATAGGAAGATTTTGCAGAATTAGTTCTTGATATTTTAAAATTAAACAAAAGAGCTCTACTTGCAAACGCTTCTCTTTGGTCTACAAATCCCTAAGAGAATAGTTTTATAAAACAATAAAACCACGAAGAAAAAATCCTCGTGGTTTTTTTAATTTTTTATATGTTCATTACTTTGCTTTAGTATATGTAATTGTGTTTTCAGTAATAGTAGAAATGCCGTCTCTATCTATTCTTTCTTTCTTTAGGTAAGTAGGAAACCCATCTTGGTAGTTGTCCCAATTAAATTTAACCGTTTCATAAAGCTTAGAATTACTTTCCTCCATTGTAGATATTAGTTGGTTATATCTACCAAAGTCTTCATAGATAAAAGATAGCATCCAATCTGGAGTGGAAACATTTTTTAGATAACTATGATGACTATAATCATATTGATAAATCTTTTTACCAGTTGTTAAACCTTTTACAGTAAAAATATCAGAGATAGCATTAAAGAATTCATCGTACGCTATATCAGTAGTTAATGTTAGATTATTTTCTTCAAAATCTTCTAACTTGACTATAAAACCATTGTTAAGCGTAAATCTATACTTTAACAATCCGGTATCTCCGTCTGTATCATTTACTATATTATTTCCCTCATAAGTAAAATTATGTGTTTCCCACAAGTATTCATTTTCTGGTGTTTCTAAATCCTCGTAGGCAGTTATTAGTTGTACAGGATTTCCTTGTGCATCATAATTAATCTTTGCTATGTACAATTCTGTATAATCTTTATAATGTTCCTCTTGCCTTAATTCTGTTATTTGATTTTTGTCATTATAAGTATATAAAACTTTATCTCCGTTATCTCCTAAAATAGATACTGGTAATAATTTATCAGACGAAAGAATTTCCTCTTCGTTAAGATTATCATCACTGCTACACGAAGTAATACAAACGGCTAATAATAAGATTAGATTTAATAGTAAAAAATGTTTTTTCATATTTAGTTAATTTTTTGCAAAGATATTATTATAGAGCTTTACTTGCAAACGTTTTTCTTTGGTATACATATCTCCCTAAGAAAATTCAAAAAACCACGAAGAAAAAATCCTCGTGTTTTTTATAATGTTTTATAAGTTTATTACTTTGCTTTAGTATATGTGATTGTGCTATTGGAAACAAATGGATTACCATTAATTTCCCTTTCCGTTTTTACATAGGTTGGAAAACTATCTATATATGAATCCCAAGTATATGTATCCATTTGTACATAATTTGGAGATTGTGTGTTTGAAGTCTCAAAATAATCTTCTTCTAATGTTGAAATTAATTGATTATTTTTTGCAAAATTTTCATTAACAAATGATAGTAGCCATTCAGGGGTAGATACATTTCTTAAAATACTACGCTGATTATAATCATACTGAAAATCGTATCTAGATGAAATTTTCCCTGCAAAACTTGTAACTTCCGAAATTATATTAAAATTTTGATCGTATTTAAATTCTGTTGTTCTATTTACCTTCCCATTTGATATCTCATCTTCTTTTACTAATAAATTATTATTTATTGTATACTTGTATCTTAAGATATTCGTATCAGCATCAATAATATTAACAATGCTATCACCTTCATAAGTAAAATTATACTTATACCATATATAATCAACTAAAGGTGTATCAGGTTCTTCTTCAGCTATTTTCACTTGTATAGGCTTTCCTTGTTCATCATAGGTAATCATTCTAAGATGAAGCCATATATAGTCCTTGTGCTGTTCTTCTTGCCTTATTTCTGTAATTTGATTTTTATCATTGTATGTATATAAAATTTTATCTCCATTATCTCCTAAAATAGATACCGGCAATAATTTATCGGAAGAAATAGTATTTTCTTCATTAAAATTATCATCACTGCTACAAGAAGTAATACAAATGGCTAAAAAAAAGAATAGATTTAAAAGTAAAAAATGTTTTTTCATATTTAGTTAATTTTTTGCAAAAATAATATTAATTACATTAATTAGTTGCAATAATTAAGAAATAAAATTTCTGTACTTTTGAAATGACCTAATTCATTTAAATGTCATTTATATGAAAAAAGTATTTATTTCAGGAATAATCCCTAGGGTTGGTATTGATATGTTAAATGAGGAAGGATATACTGTAGAAGAGTGGTCCAATTCTAAACCCATAACTGAAAAAGAATTAATTAGCAAGTGCCAAAAAGCTGAGGCGTATCTTTGTATTATGTCTCAAGTTTCAGAAAATTTTCTGAAACAATGTAGCCATTTAAAAGTGATTGCAACCTACTCCGTCGGTTTTAATCATATTGATATTGCCACCGCAACTAAACTAAAGATCCCTATTGGGAATACTCCTGATGTACTTAGTAATGCTACTGCAGATTTAGCGTTCCTTTTAATGATAAATGTTTCCCGAAAAGCATTCTTTAATTATCGAAGGATTCTTGAAGGCAAATGGGAATCTTCTTTTAGTGCTACAAGATATTTGGGTCAAGAATTGGAAGGTAAAACTTTAGGAATCTTTGGAATGGGTCGAATAGGTTTAAAAATGGCTGAAAAATGCAGAAACGCCTATGGAATGAAAATTCTATACCATAATAGAAATAAAATTATTAATGATGAAAAGGAACTTAATGCTAGCTATGTTTCTTTTGAAGAATTATTATTGCAATCTGACGTTCTTAGTATACACGCACCTTTAAACTCTGAAAATTCTGGCATTTTTGATAAAAGTGCTTTTAATAAAATGAAACCTTCAGCCATTCTTATTAATACTGCCAGAGGTTCAATTGTAAATGAAATAGATTTAATTACTGCCTTAGAAAACAAGCAAATATGGGGTGCGGGTTTAGATGTTACTGACCCTGAGCCTATTCAATTGGATAATCCTTTGTTGCAAATGGAGAATGTTGCTATAACACCACATATAGGATCTGCAACTGCTGAAACGAGAAATGCTATGGCTGTGCTTTGTGCGAAAAATATTATTGCGGGTTTAAAAGGAGAAAAATTGCCTGGGATTGTAAATCCTGATGTTTATAAATAAACTAATATAATAGTTATTATAATTTATTTTATTGAAAAAAAAATATTCCACATACCAATTTGAAGCTGCACTTGATGAAGTGGGTAGGGGTTGCTTAGCTGGCCCTGTCGTTGCAGCAGCAGTAATTTTACCCGCTGATTTTTATCACAAAGATATTAATGATTCTAAAAAGTTGTCTCCTAAAAAAAGAAAAGAACTGGGAGCAATCATTAAAGATAATTGTTTAAGCTATTCAATTGCAGAAGTTCCATCAAAAAAAATTGATGAAATTAATATTTTAAATGCAAGTTTTTTAGCAATGCATATTGCCATTGAAAAACTCTCCATAGTACCCGAATTTTTACTTGTTGACGGCAACCGATTTAACCCCTACAAGAATATCCCTCATTTTTGTGCTATAAAAGGGGATGCAAATTTTTTAAATATTGCCTCTGCTTCTATTCTTGCTAAAAATTACAGAGATTCGTTAATGGAGAAACTGCATGAAAAATTTCCAAATTATTACTGGAATAAAAACATGGGATATCCAACTATTCAACATAGAAAGGCAATTCAAGAGTTTGGGATTACTAATTTTCATAGAAAAAGTTTTAACCTGTTTCCTATACAACTATCTCTAGAATTATAATTATTTTATATATATTTGCTAACTAAAACTATAAAATTCAATAAATTGTGAATTTTTTAAAATTAATTAGAATTCATCAATGGGTTAAAAATATTTTTGTTTTTCTCCCTATTTTTTTTGCAGGAAAACTATTAGATTTAAATCTTGTAATAAATTCATTTTTTGGCTTTTTGGCTTTTTCTTTTATTGCGAGTTCCATATATATTATTAATGATTATGTTGACATTGAAAGTGATAAAAAGCATCCTGAAAAAAAGAATCGTCCTTTAGCTAGCGGAAAAATTAAGAAATCTGAAGCGATTATAATTCTTTTATTTTTACTCTTATTTTCCTTTAGTATCTGTTTATACTTGAAATCTTGGACATTATCACTTTTTATTATTGCCTATTTTCTTATGAATCTTGCCTACAGTTTTAGGTTAAAACATGTTGCAATAATAGACGTAATTATTATTGCTCTGGGTTTTCTATTTAGAGTCTTTGTGGGTGGTGCTGCAACTGGATTGCCTATCTCTATATGGGCCATACTTTTAACTTTTTTTCTAGCTCTAGTAATGGGAATTGGTAAAAGAAGAGGGGAATTAATTAATGCAAATCTTACGGGTAAAACAAGGAAAGCTTTGGATGGCTATAATTTACAGTTTACAGATACTGTAATGACTGTAATTTCTACTTGCGCAATTTTATGTTACATTATGTATACGTTAGACCCTACTGTTATGCATAACATCCATAAAGATATTGTGTATACGTCTTTGTTTGTGGTAATAGGAATTTTAAGATATTTACAATTAACTTTTGTATTTAATAAAACTGAATCACCTACGAAAGTTGTTTACAAGGATTTATTCCTTCAAGTAGATTTAATATTATGGATAATTTCAATTTTTATTCTAAAATATTCTATTTAAATTTACTAAATCATGGAAAAAAAAAGCAAGCCTGACACTATTGAAATTACCAATTGGGGGAAATACCCTTTGGTTAAAACAAATTTCCATCAAACATCAAATATATCAGAAATTCAAAAAATTATAAAGGAAAGTCATTCAATTATACCTAGAGGCAATGGCAGATCTTATGGGGATAATTCTTTAAATAAGGAAAATATTTTATCAACTTTAAGACTAAATAAATTTCTCTCTTTTGATAGAGAGAATGGTATTTTTGAGTGTGAATCTGGTGTTATCTTATCAGATATCCTAGATACTATTGTACCGGAAGGTTTTTTCCTACCAGTAACTCCCGGGACCAAACTAATTAGTATTGGTGGAGCTATTGGTTCAGATGTACATGGAAAAAACAATCATTCGGAAGGCTGTTTTGGTGACTATGTTTTAGATTTTAAAATTATAACTGAAGACGGCGAAATAAAAAAATGTTCTCCTACAGAAAATTCAGAATTATTTTGGAATACCATTGGAGGAATGGGGCTAACAGGTATAATTATTTCTGCACGATTTTCATTAAAAAGAATAGAAACAGCTTATATTAAACAAAAAATTTTAAAAGCGGATAATCTTGAAGAAATATTTAAATATTTCGATGAATCGGAAAACTGGACATACAGTGTAGCATGGATCGATTGTTTACAAAAAGGAAAGCAAATGGGAAAATCTATTCTTATGATTGGAGAACATGCTAAGCTAGATGAATTGCCTACCAAATGGAAAAACCAACCGTTGCATGTTGAAAAGAAGCCTTTATTAAATGTTCCGATAGATTTCCCTTCATTTGTTCTTAATACATTAACAGTTAAGGCTTTTAATTTTTTATATTACTTTAAACAAAGAAAAAAAATTGTAAATAACTTTGTTGACTATAACACCTTTTTTTATCCATTAGATGCGATCAATAATTGGAATAGAATTTATGGAAAAAATGGATTTATACAATATCAGTTTATTATTCCACGTGAGTCAGGAAAAAAAGGCATGACTGAAATCTTACAAACTATTGCTAAAAGTGGACAAGGATCTTTTCTAGCTGTTCTAAAGTTATACAAAAAAAGTAATCCAAAGGCTCATAATTCTTTTCCTATAGATGGTTATAGTCTAGCTCTTGACTTTAAAATTAATTCTAAATTACCTTTGTTAGTAAAAGAGTTAGATGAAATTGTAGAGCATTACGGAGGTAGAATTTATTTGGCTAAAGATGCTATGTCTAAAAAGGAATTAACAGACTATGTAAAAGTTCCAGAAACAAACAAATTTAATTCTGTGCAACATACTCGTATTGCAAATGGAATATAGTATGAAGAAAAATATTTATTTATTGCCAGCAATAACTGCAATAATCTATCTTGTTATAAACTTAGTTTACGTTTACTTTAGAAATTTCGATGAAGATGCTTATATACTATTTCGTTATGTAGAAATGGCTGTTGACGGTAATGGTATAGTTTTTTATCCAGGTGGAGAACATACAGAAGGTGCTACAGATTTTCTTTGGCTTATATTATTAATAATACTAGGTAAAATAGGTATAAATGTAGGAGTTGGAGCTATAATTTTAAATAGTTTTGGAGTTTATATTATTAATTATATTTTTTTTAAAACCTTATGTAAAGGGTTCAATTATAAAATTTCATATTTTATAGCTTTTCCTATTGCAACCTTTTGGATTTTATTTTACCCAATAATAGCAGCCCTAGGAGGATTCAGCGTAATTTTATATAGCTCATTGATAGTATTACTATCCTATTTTTTATACAATCAAAAATTTATAAATTTAATTCCTTATTTAGGGCTAACTATATCCTTATTTAGACCGGATGGTGCAATTATAGCAGTTACTTCTACCATATTAGGATTTTTAATATCCTATAAAAAATATTTTTTTCATTCGCTAATTGCCTTAACTCTTAGTATTATTTATTTTATTTGGAGATTCAATTATTTTGAAGAAATATTACCGCTACCTATCTATGTTAAATCTAATGGTGGAATTTTACAGAATATTCTTTCTAATTTAAAAATTTTACTTTTTAATAAGCAAACTTTAATATTTACATTTTTATTTCTCTTAAGTTTAATTTTTATTAAAAAAATTAGATTCCGCTTATTATTTGCCTTTTTTCCTGTATTGATACATTTTCTAACCTTTACATTAATGCATCAATCTCAAAATGTAGGTTTTAGATTCCAAGCTCCTTTCTTTTTAGTTTTATATTATTTATTAATACTTATTACCATTTTCATAGCCTTGAGCTATAGAAATATATATATTGTTTTAATATTACCCCTTCTTATGCTTATTACCAGCATTAAAACCTATAAGCATTACTATTATACTTTAAACACTCTTGATTATATAAATCAATTTACTTTTTTTCTAAGTAGAGATATTTTAAAAGGAAATGAAACATTATATATAACGGAGGCAGGAAGGTTCGCATATTGGAACACGAAACCTAACAAAATTATTGATGTTGTAGGGCTTAATAATCGATATTATGCAAAAAAAGAAGCTCCCTTAGATAACTCTAAAGATAAAATTGATATTCTTATGTGTTACTGGGGAGGAAATAGTAAACCATTCTCTTTTTTCCAAAATAATATTATTTATAAGTTTACAAATATTAATCAATTTCAAAATATTATTCATGATTACATAACACAAAATAAACATTCATCTGAAAAAACAGTTTTAGCAACCATGAATATACTATCATTCTTAAGTAAGAATTTTAATGATTATGACATAATTTTTGTTAAGATGGGAGGAGAAACTTCTGCACATGTTTATGGAATTAACAAAAAAATCAATATAAGTAATGATATTTTAAAGCTACTTATATGGTCTAATAATCATGAAAATTATAAATCATATATTAATTTAATCCAATTAAGAAAACATTTAAAATGATCATACTAGGAACTACCTCCGATATATCTCAAGCTTTTATAGATAAATTTTTATTTGAAAATAGCACTAAATATAAAAAAATCTATTTAGTAACCTCTAATGAAGAGGAAACTAAACGTTTTGCTCAACATATCTTAGTTAAATTTAAACAAGAATCTGAGATTATCTCTTTTGATTTAATGAAAGATATTGACTATTCTGTGTTTAATCATATAGATTCTGATTTACTTTTTTGTGCTTCTGGATACCTTGGAAAGAATACGGAAGATGGTCTTTATAATCTTTCTAATACAAAACAAATTATCAACATAAACTATGCTAAATTAGTTCCACTTATCAATTATTTTGCTCAAAAATTTGAACAAAATAATAATGGTACAATCATAGGGCTTTCATCAGTAGCTGGATTGAGGGGAAGACAAAGCAACTTTATATATGGAAGTGCTAAAGCTGGATTTTTAACTTATCTTGATGGTCTTCGAAACTATTTATATTCTAAGAATGTACATGTTATGTCCGTAATTCCCGGATTTATGGATACTAAAATGACTGCTGGAATGCCTCTACCCAAACCATTAACAGCTACACCCTCTAAAGCTGCATCTATCATTTATAAAGCTTATAAAAAGAAAAAAAATAAGATTTATGTGACTTCTATTTGGTGGGCTATAATGACAATTATTAAGAATATACCTGAGTTTATTTTTAAAAAGTTAAAAATGTAATTTTATTTACTAATTATTAAAATAATGAATAATCGATTATATCTCTTTGATTTTGATGGTACACTAACCAATAAGGATACACTTTTTGATTTTCTCCAAATTTCATTTCCTCATATATATAAATCTAGATTTATTAAATTTATTCCATTATTTTTACTATCAAAATTTAAGTTAGTAAATACTGAATTTGTAAAACAAACATTTATTTCTTCTTTTTTAAAAGGAAAATCTAAAGAAGAAATAAATGTTTTATCTCAAAATTATTTTAATAAAAGAATAAACAGTTTAATACATCCAAAAGCTCTACAATATCTAAAGAATATAGAAAATACTAATGATAAATACATTGTCACTGCCTCGTTGGATATATGGGTTGAACCATTTGCAAATTTTTTTGGATTTCGTTTAATTAGTACAAAAGCAGAATTTAAAAATCAAATTTTTACTGGAAAATTTGCAACTCCCAATTGCAATGGCAAGGAAAAGGTTAAAAGAATTGTATGTGAAATACAGTTATCTCAATTTAAAGAAATTTATGCCTTTGGGGATACTAAAGGTGATAAGTACATGCTTGAGCTATCAACTAATCCTCATTATAAATACTTTAACAGTTAAATACAACATAAAAAAAGGAGAGCTAAATTTAAAATTTAGCTCTCCTTTTTTATTGATTATTATAAATTTATACTTACTCCTAAAGAACCATAGCTACCTAACTCAGCATATGCTCCAATTTTATCTGTGAAGAAGTAACGATATCCTAAACCAGCACCTATTCCAAAGCCATCATTTCTACCTCCTACTCTTACCGTAGGATATAAATCCATATTATAGGGTAGATCTAAAACATCATTTAAATGAAAATTCACTCTTCCAAATATAAAAAAGTTATCATTATCGTTACTCCAATAAAAATTACCTCCAGCACCTACGGATAACCAATCCAATACTCCATAATCATACGAACCTGTAATACCAGTTCCATAACCAAAAGCATTTATACCGATTTGTACTTTCTGATCACCCTGACCATTATAAGCTTGTGCATTCGTAAAAGAGACAAAGCCTATAAATAGAACTAATAATATTATTTTTTTTACCATATTTTTATTCAACTATTTCTAATTTATCTTGGGTAAAGGAACATGAAATTTTAAATTTTAAGGGCTCTTTATTACCCGTAAGGAAATCTTCACAATATCCTATCCAAATCAATTTTAAATTACCATTTTCGTCCTTACCAAATTTAAGTTCATTATCTCCCGTATCCAGATACTCTTCATCATTAATATTCAAGTTCGTATAATAAACTTCTTCAATTTCTCCAGAATCTGTTTCGATTTCCTCAAAACTAGGAACTTGAAATGACTTTCCGAGCAATTGCTGAACTGTATTCACTGGAATTTCGAAATCTTCTAAAGAAAATGAAACTTGTGGATATTCATTTTGATAAGAATCCTCTTCAACATGATCTAAATCATCATCAGATTCAACTTCTACAACTAAGGTATTTTTCTTATTCAGAAAAACAACTTTACAAAAACATTTCCTGATGTGATATTCTAAGGTTTCATCAGGATGATAAAACTTAATAAGCCCTTTCATTTATTTTTTATATGAGTTTTGCAAATATATTTAATTTGTATTATGGAAAAAATAAATTTCTGCAATTTTATTAAACTCCTTTTAATATAAAATATGATTTTTTACCTCTTTGAAGTAATATATATTTTCCTTGTATTAAATCGCCTTCGCCAATTTTATATTCTTCATTGATTTTTTGCTGATTCACAGATATAGAATTTTCTTTTAATGCTCTCCTTGCTTCTCCTTTGGAAGCTAAGAAACCACTAAAATCTGATAGGGCTTCTAAAATCAATACTCCATTTTTTAAATCTGCTAGAGATACTTCTTTTTGTGGAACCCCTTCAAACAAAGAGAGAAAAGTACTTTCGTCCAATGCTAAAAAATCTTCTTTGGTAGATTTCCCAAATAATATTGAAGATGCTTGGATTACCTTATCTGTTTCTTCTTTTCCATGAACCCAAGAAGTAATTTCTTCCGCTAATTTTTTTTGTAATATTCTTTTGGAAGGATCCTCTTTGTGTTGAATTATTAATTCATCTATTTCTTGTTTTGACAAGAAAGTATATATTTTTATATATTTTTCAGAATCTTCATCTGCTACATTTAACCAAAATTGATAGAATTTGAATACTGATGTTCTGTTTACATCTAACCAAATATTCTCACCCCCTTCACTTTTCCCAAACTTAGTCCCATCGGCTTTTGTTATTAATGGGCAAGTTAAAGCAAAGGCTTCCTGACCTATTTTTTTTCGAATTAGTTCTGTACCAGTGGTTAAATTCCCCCATTGATCAGAGCCTCCCATCTGTAGTTTTACACCTTCTTTGGAAAAAAGATGATAAAAGTCAAATCCTTGTAATAGTTGATAGGTAAATTCTGTAAATGACATTCCTTCTTGAAACTCTCCGTTCAATCTTTTTTTAACAGAATCTTTTGCCATCATATAGTTTACAGTGATAAACTTACCAATATCTCTAGCAAATTCTAAAAATGAAATGTTTTTCATCCAATCGTAATTATTTACTAAGACCGCAGAATTAGGAGAATTACTTTCAAAATCTAAAAATCTTTCCAACTGTGATTTTATTCCAGCTAAATGTTTTTGTAGAGTTTCATCGTCTTGTAAATTTCTTTCCGAGCTTTTACCAGAAGGATCCCCGATCATTCCTGTAGATCCACCAATTAATGCTATTGGCTTATGTCCATGTCTTTGAAAGTGAACCAATAACAATATAGGGACTAAACTTCCCACATGTAATGAATCAGCGGTTGGATCAAATCCAATATAACCCAAAGTCATTTCTTTATCCAGTTGCTCTTCTGTACCTGGGATCACATTATGAATTAATCCCCTCCAAGTTAATTCCTCAATAAAAGAATTCATATACTATATTTTTACTAAACAAATTTATAATTTTTCAGATGATTTTCATGGATTAAAAGTAATAGGTTTTATAAGTTATCAATAATTATCTATTAAAATAATCCCAGACAAAAACCTATAACTTTCTGTATAACGTTTCCAACAACTAGTAAATAATTATTATTCAATAGACCATAAATTATTTTTTTGCCTATATTTGCATAATAAATCGATATCATAAAATCAATTAGACTAAAATAGTCATTTTTATTCTCATATTGATATTTTTTAGTTCCGATATCACTAACTAAATTTAATACATGGATGCCTCAAAATTTTTAACTATTGTTGTTTTTATATTTTTAATAATAACTTTGATTTTATTTATGCCCGTAATAGGTTCCTTTTTTTAATATTGGTTATATAAAATATTTGATATTAATTTATTTAACTATTTCTTCTTAATTTATTAAATTCTTTAACTACCCGATGATGAGAAACTATTTGGTACTTAAAAAGATTAGATAAGAGTTCTTTTTCTGAATTTGTTGCCCCCAACTGGTTTAATATATTTAAAAGATGCATTTTCATATGCCCCTTTTGTATTCCAGTAGTAATTAATGATCTTATTGCTGCAAAATTTTGCGCTAATCCTGATACTGCTACTATTTTCATCAATTTTTCTGAAGTGGGGTTTTTTAATATCTCTAAAGACGCTCGTACTAATGGATGTAATTTAGTCAAACCTCCTACTACACCTAGAGCCAATGGAATTTCTAACCAAAATCTAAAAATATTATCTTCTATACTACAATTAGTAAGTCCTCTGTATTGCCCACTTCGCGAAGCATAAGTGTGTGCACATGATTCAACTGCTCTAAAGTCATTCCCAGTTGCAATTACTACAGCATCTATACCGTTCATAATCCCCTTATTATGCGTAGATGCTCGGAAAGTTTCAACAGTAGCTATATCTATGGCTTGTTTAAATTTTACAGCAAACTCATACGGAGACATAACTTTAACATCCAATTCATCAACTTCACAACAAACCTCTGCTCTAACTCTACAATCAGGAACATAATTAGACAATATAGACATTGTTATTTGTAATGATTCCTTCTCGTTGGACTGAAAACTTTCTGATTGATTCATCTCTTCTTTCAAAATTTTAGTCATTTCTTCCAAACATGAATTTATAAAATTGGCCCCCATACTATCTCTAGTATCAAAAGAAACTTCAATAAAATAATACCCTTCAAGTTTAGCTGTATTGTCCTGAAGAATTATAGAAGTAATTCCTCCTCCTCGGCTACGCATATTTTGGGTAATCTCTGCGGTAGCATCTTCTAATTTTATCTTTAAAAAATTTTGAAACCAATTCGTAAATTTTTCTTTATTTCCTTTATAAAAGAAATGAATGTGTCCTAATTTTGTAGTTCCTAAAACTTGTGTAGAAAATCCTCCTTTGTTTAACCAGAATTTTGCAGCATTAGCAGCAGCAGCCACTACTGAACTTTCTTCTGTTACCATAGGCAAAGCATACATTTCTCCATCAATTAAAAAGTTAGGAGCTATCCCCCAAGGAAGGAAAAAATTTGAAATTGTATTTTCAGAAAACTCATCATGTAATTTTTGTAAATCCTTATTATCTAACCAATATTGAGACAATATCTCTTTTGTTTTAAGGGAATTATTGGTAAAATTTTTAACCAACCAATTGATTCTATCTTCTTTACTTAATCTTGAAAAACCATTAACAATCAATCCTTCCATTATTTCTATAATTTATATTTAAAAGTATTTAAACAATTAATAGATTAAAGATAAAAATTCATCTAAAGAAATAGCTCCAAAATAATGTTTCAAATCAACATCTTTCAAAGCAATTTCAACTTGTTGTCGTGAATATTTAATTCCAACTAGTTTACTTTCTATTTCACTAATTTCACCGATACCAAAAAAATCTCCGTAAATTTTAATCGCTTTTATTACACCTTCTTCTACATCTAATTTAAGATCAATTGAACCTATTGGAAATCTTTGGGTTCTTTCCATAAGAAATTTGGGTGATTTTCCATAATTCCAATCCCAATTGGCATATTTTTCTTTCGAAATTTGATTAATCTTTTCCCAATCAAACTTAGTTAATGTATATGAATTGATTTTAGATATACTATCTACCTTAAAAATTGATAAAAGAATTTTTTTTTTGAACTCTTCAATTGACATAGGAAAGCTTAAATAATCTGAAATATTGCCTACTCTACTTCTAATTGATTTTATTCCTTTAGATTCTATTTTATCTTTTCTAACCTTTAAAGAATTTACAACCTCATTGATATTACTATCAAATAAAAGTGTTCCATGTGTTAACATTTTGCCTTTTGTTGCAAATTGTGCATTGCCATTAATTTTTTTTCCATTTACTACGACATCATTTCTTCCTCTTAGTTCAGCCATAATTTCCATATCATTTAATGCCTTTATAACTGGGTTTAAAAATTTTTGATAATTTGAGAAACTACTCCCATCGTCTTTTGTAATAAAACTAAAATTTAAATTTCCTCTATCGTGATAAACGGCTCCCCCTCCAGATAATCTTCTTACCACTTTTATATTATTCTTTTCTACATATTCCGTATTTATTTCCTCTATTGTATTTTGATTCTTTCCTACAATTATAGAAGGATTATTTATGTAAAAAAGTAGATAAGAATCATTCTCTAGAGACAAATTTTTAAGAATATATTCCTCAATTGCAAGATTAATTTGTGGATTATATATTTGAAGATTATCAATAAAAATCATTCGCTTTTTCCTTCAAAAATACAATAATTTACTTAGAGATCTTAATAAAAAACTATAGCACTAAAGCCATCTTATAAATTAGATATGGACTGATTTTTGGGGGATTTAACCTTATAACTTATTCTTATCTTTCTTATTTCGTTTGCTGCTAATACTAAATCCCAAGTCAACTTCCCTAAATCAGCATCAACCTTGGCTCCTCCTTTATCCATTAACTCTATCTTTATATTTTCATCTGTACTTAATGGATATTGATCTTCTATGGTTAGATTAATTCTATTCTTTTTATTATTTTTTATTACAATATCATAAGTGAATGTTTGCTCCTTAGAGGATGAAAGAAATCTAGTTCCAGATTTATCAGCTATTTTTTCTCTGGTTATAGTTACTCTTTTATCCCTTCCCATTCCTAAACTTAAGGTGTCTTGCGTTTGATTAGGATCAATAACCGTTTTACCTACATACAAACCTTCAAAAATTATATTTGCTTCTCCCTTCAACAAGTTATACTGAGAATAATTACTGATTTGTGCTAACAAATAAGCATCTTTATCTAATTTAGGGACTGCGAAATATTTGTAGCTTGCCGGTATTTCAATTTCATTCAATACAACACTGTGCTGCTTTCCATTGGATAATATATTGTAAAGTACAGGTATATCAAAAGAAGTATTCAATTGATTTTCATTAATAGTAGATGATACTGTTGAAACTTCGTAAGCCTGTTTTTGTCTATTTTCCAAAGCCATACCCTTTTTATTAAAAACCTGTTCTTCATTTGCATACTCAGGCATAGATATGGAAAGTGCATTACTCCTATAGAGCTTTGCTACCGGTTGGAAATAAAGAAACCAAGGGTTTAATTCTGGAACCCTATTGTTTTGGCTAGGCATACCACTGGAAAGAGTTAATTTAACATTTTTCCAATCAACTCCAGTTTGTTGTACTACCTGTGCTTTATATAAAAACTGAATTGGCTGAGATATACTTTCTGCCCTCAAATCATAAAAAGGTTGCCAAGAGGCACCTCCACTTATATATGAAATTTGTAAAGGAATATTCTGAAGATTCCCTGAATTCATCAATTGTAGAACTAACTTCCCTTGGGATATATTTTCTTCATTTGCTTGACTATAACTAAGCTTATTTTTCAAATTTGTAAGTTTTTCAGACAATTCCTTTTCTTTTCGCTCCAACACAAATAATGAATTGTTAAGTTCTGTTCTTTTTGTTTGGTAATATTCAACCACCTTTATTAAATCGCCGGAATTAATACCGTTTGAACCTACAATTTTTTGATTCGCGTCTAACAATTCAATCGTTTTTTGGGTAGATTCTTTTTCATTCTTTATTTGGCTGTATTTATTTGTAACCCACAAAATACTATCCTTCACCTCTTTTAACTGAGAGGAATTTTCATTCTTATCGTATTCGGAAATATAGTTGGTTGTATATTGTACAGATAGTACCGATACCTGTTTCGGTACTCCTACAAGAACGGTTTCTTCATTTACATAATCAGAAACATTTTTTACGATAATTTCTGAAGTTCCATTAGGCAAATTTATGTTTACGGATTGTGAAATTTCAACAGAATTGAAATATACGGTAGCTGCCTCTACCTTTGCAGTTGCAACTATGGGCTTTTGTGCTCCTAGGGTTAGACCTAGTAAAACAATAAATAAAAAACAAATTTTCATACTTTTACCATTATTATTGATTAATAACATATATAGATTATATACTTTATAAATAATATTTTTATTTCTAATTCATACAATTATGAAGCAATCTAGACATTATAAACGAATATTATAATGTATTTAATATTTTTTGGTATTTATTTTGCGTCTTCATGTACCATTATCATACAACAATTAATATTTATTAAATTAAAAAGAGTTCCTTTAAATGAATTTATATTTTTTTTATTCTTACATGTCTTATTCAAGGTAACTGTGACATAAAACAATGGTTATTAATATTAAAAACTAATATGTTTATACAATTTTTATTTATTTTTTTGGGAGGTGGATTGGGAAGTATTTCTAGGTATGCCGTTTCCTATATTACTCCAAATTATTATAAAGGCAATTTCCCTTTAGGTACATTCCTCGTAAATATTATTGGATGTTTCTTAATCGGACTGTTCTCCATAGTCTTACATAAAAACCTTACTCTCAATGAATTTTTAATTACTGGTTTTTGCGGTGGTTTTACCACCTTTTCCAGCTTTTCTAAAGAAGCATTTCTCTTATTTAATAAAGAAAAAATAAAATTGGCTTTTATCTATGTTTTTTCTAGTTGTGTTGTAGGACTTTTAAGCTTATTTTTAGGATATATAACAGGCGGAGGAAACTGCTAACAAGACGAAAATTTAAAATTAAAATTTAATGAAAAAAATTCTATTGGTTTTTATAGGTGGTGGATTCGGAAGCCTATGCAGGCATTCAATCTCTTTATTATCAGCAACTTCAAATCCGCCTTTATTCCCTTTCGCTACTTTTGTAGCCAATCTTTTAGGTTGTTTTATAATTGGACTGTTAGCTGGAAAGGTAAATCTTAAAAACAATCTTAACTTACTATTAGTTACAGGTTTTTGCGGTGGCTTTACTACCTTCTCTACCTTCTCTAAAGAAACTTTCTTTTTAATTAAAGAAGGCTACATTTCAATTGCTTTCCTCTATCTTACTATAAGTTTTTTAGCAGGTATCACGCTTGTATGGTTAGGTTTTCTAATATCCAGAAAAACAAGTAAGGATTAATTTATAAAAATGCTGTATCCTTCATTTTAAAGCTTTTACTCATCATTCTTTGACGTTTAATATAGATATTCCCTAAGTTTATTTATCCATCCGTTGAATTTTTCAAACATTTCAATTCATACTAACTTCCTCATAATCATCTATATTTATAAATTTCTCTCTTATCTGTTGTTTCTATACCTTAGAATGTTTACATTGTCCATAGCTTTTTATGGCTAAAAAAAGACTAAAACCTAATTATAAATTTTATGAAACAAGATTTAAATGAGTTTATGAAGGTGGTTGAAATGAAAAACCCTCATGAACCTGAATTTTTACAAGCGGTTAAAGAATTTGCGGAAACAATTATCCCTTTTATTTCTGAACAACCCAGATATAATAACAAAAATATTCTGATGAGAATGACTGAGCCTGAACGGTCAATTATATTCCGTGTCCCTTGGGTAGATGATCGTGGACATATACAAGTAAATCGAGGATTCAGAGTTCAAATGAATTCAGCCATCGGTCCTTACAAAGGTGGACTCCGTTTTCATCCTTCTGTAAATTTAAGTACCATGAAATTTTTAGCCTTTGAACAAGTTTTTAAAAATTCTTTAACCACATTACCAATGGGTGGAGGAAAAGGAGGGGCTGACTTTGATCCTAAAGGAAAATCTGAAAATGAAATAATGAGATTTTGTCAATCTTTTATGACTGAGCTGAGCAAGCATATCGGAGCTGAAACTGATGTGCCTGCCGGAGATATTGGTGTGGGAACTCGTGAAATCGGCTTTTTATTCGGACAATACAAACGTTTGCAAAATGAGTTTACTGGGGTATTGACAGGAAAAGGTCTTTCTTACGGAGGTTCACTAATTCGTCCAGAAGCAACGGGATATGGTGTTGTGTATTTCTGTGAAAAAATGCTGGAAACCATTGATGAAAAAATTGCGGGTAAAACCGTATTGGTCTCTGGCTTTGGAAATGTCGCTTGGGGAGTTATAAAAAAAGTAAATCAATTGGGTGGAAAAGTCGTTACAATTTCCGGCCCTGATGGTTATATTTATGATCAAGATGGAATTACGGAAGAAAAGGTTGAATATTTATTAGAAATGAGAATGAGTGGAAACGATGAAGTTAAAGATTACTTACATAAGTATCCTTCTGCTGCCTTTTATGCAGGCAAACGACCTTGGGAGCAAAAAGGTGATATTGCTATACCGGCAGCTACCCAAAACGAATTAGATTTAGAAGATGCAAAACTGTTAATTGCTAATGGAGTTATCTGTATAACAGAAGCCGCCAATATGCCTTGTACTTTAGAGGCTGTGCATGAATTCATTTCAAATAAAATTCTGTATTCTCCAGGAAAAGCTTCTAATGCCGGAGGAGTGGCTACTTCTGGATTAGAAATGAGCCAAAATGCGATGCGTATGCATTGGAGCAGCGAAGAGGTAGATAAAAAATTAAAAGAAATTATGACTGGAATCCATGACAATTGTAGAAAATACGGATTAGAAGAAGATGGTTCTATTAATTACGTAAAAGGAGCAAACATTGCTGGATTTATAAAAGTTGCTGATGCAATGATCGCTCAAGGAGTGATATAAATTTTAAAATTTTCAAACTAAAAAAAGGAATTTAAAAGTTCCTTTTTTTAGTTATTCATATTCCATTACTACTTAATTCTTTTTATCAAATTCATGAAACGGTTTTTAGAAAACTTTTAATAAAATAGTAATGGCTATTTTATTAAATTTAGCGCTATATATAATGGGTTAAACTGAAAGCTTCTCTTTTAAGTATTTGCCGGTATAAGATTTTTTACATTTTATTATTTCTTCCGGGGTTCCAGTAAAAATAACTTCACCTCCATGGACTCCTGCTTCCGGACCTATATCTACCAAATAATCCGCGCATTTAATAATATCCGGATGATGTTCAATTACCATTACGCTATGCCCTTTTTCTATAAGTGCATAAAACGATTTTAAAAGTTTATTAATATCATCAAAATGCAGACCCGTACTTGGTTCATCAAATATAAACAATGTTTTATTGGTAGTATTTCCTTTAATAAGGAAAGAAGCTAATTTTATTCGTTGTGCCTCTCCACCCGATAAGGTTCCTGAAGATTGCCCCAGTTGTAGATACCCTAAGCCAACCTCTTCCAATGGTTGTAATTTATTTACAATTTTGGCTTGTTTATGAGTATTAAAAAATTGGATGCTTTCTTCTACTGTCATTTCTAAAATATCAGCAATATTTTTACCCTCAAAGGTTACTTCCAATATTTCCTGTTTAAACCTTTTCCCGTGGCAACTTTCACATTCCAGCTCTATGTCTGCCATAAACTGCATTTCAACTTTTATCCTTCCTTCCCCTTGGCAGGTTTCACACCTCCCGCCTTCTACATTAAATGAAAAATGTTTCGGCTTATAGTCATTTAGTTTACTTAGCTTTTGTTTGGCGAATAAATCACGAATATCATCAAAAGCTTTTACATATGTGGCTGGATTGGAACGAGAGGATTTGCCGATCGGGTTTTGATCGACCAATTCTAAATGTTCAATCTCTTTCCAATTTCCTTTCAATTCTGAAAAAGCCCCCGGTCTATCTCCACTAATTCCTAACTTACGCTGGAGCGCTGGAGCTACAATGCCCTTCATCAAAGTACTTTTACCGGAACCACTAACTCCTGTAACCACTGTTAAACAATACATGGGAAGCTTAACATCTATTCCCTTTAAATTGTTTTGCCTTGCTCCCGTAATTTCAATATATTCTTTGGTTTTTCTTCGAGTTTTAGGAACTTCAATTTTCTTTGCTCCGTTTAAATAGTCCGAAGTTAGCGTTTGCTTCTTCATCATTTGTTTATACGTTCCCGCAAAAACGACTTCCCCGCCTAATGTACCAGCATTAGGACCAATATCTACTAAATAGTCCGCCGTTTTCATAATATCTTCGTCATGTTCCACAACTACCACGGTATTCCCTAAATCCCGTAGTTTTTTTAAGACCGATATTAAACGATCGGTATCTCTCCCATGCAAACCTATGCTGGGTTCATCTAAAATATAGATAGAACCTACCAAGCTACTTCCTAAGGACGTTGCTAAATTAATTCTTTGAGATTCTCCTCCGGACAAGGTATTGGAAGCTCTATTTAAAGTAAGATATCCTAAACCTACATCTAAAAGAAATGATATACGGCTATTAATTTCAAATAAGAGACGCTTGGCTATTTGTTTTTGATAATCACTTAGCTTTAACTGTTTTATTCTTTCAGAGAGTTGATCCAGCGGTAAGTCTATCCAGTCATTGATCGAGGATTCATCTATTTTTACAAAATAGGTTTCGGGTCTTAACCTCTTGCCGTTACAATCCGGGCAGGTGGTTTTCCCTCTATAGCGAGATAGCATGACCCGGTACTGTATTTTGTACGTATTTTCTTCCAACATTTTAAAAAAATTGTCCAAACAAGGAAATTTTTTAGAGCCGTTTCCTCTCCATAACAATTTTTTCTGTTCAGAAGTCAGTTCAAAATATGGCTTATGAATTGGAAATTTTGCTTGTGCTGTCTCTTTAATGAAATGTTCTTTCCATTCACTCATCTTTTCTCCCTTCCAGGCAAATACAGCATCTTCGTAAATGGATAAATTTTTATTGGGAATTACTAATTCTTCGTCTATTCCTAAAACTCTACCATAGCCCTCGCAGGTAGGGCAAGCTCCATAGGGATTATTGAAACTAAAAAAATGGATGGTGGGTTCTAAAAACTGCATCCCGTCTAGCTCAAAAGCATTTGAAAATTTTTGTGTAACCCCTGTTTCCGTATTTTTTATAAAGCAATCTCCTTTGCCTTCATAAAAAGCAATTTGCACGCTGTCTGCAAATCGTTGAAGTGCTTCTTCGTTATGTTCTACAGAAAATCTTTCAACCACTAATAGAATATCCACTTCCGGCTCCGGCGTAAACCCAAAACTTTCCAGATCTTCCATAGTTACAACCTTTCCGCCAATTTCTAATCGTACATAGCCTTGCCCTTTTAATAATTTTAATAGCTCGGAAAAATCTTTTCCTTGTACCTCCAGAGGAGAAAGCAAAAGATATTTCCCCCCTTCGGGCAAACTTTCTACATAACGAACCACATCGCTTACTTCATCTTTTTTTACTTCCTTGCCGGAGATGGGTGAATAGGTTTTACCTACTCGGGAGAAAAGTAAGCGCAGATAATCGTAAATTTCTGTAGTTGTTCCTACGGTAGAGCGAGGGTTGTCTGAAATTACTTTTTGCTGAATGGCTATAGCGGGTGCAAGCCCTACGATATCATCTACCTGAGGTTTTTCTAATTTCCCTAAGAATTGCCGTGCGTAAGAACTTAAACTTTCCACATACCGCCTTTGCCCCTCGGCATACAGAGTATCAAAAGCCAATGTAGATTTTCCACTTCCGGATACGCCGGTTATTACTGTTAGCTTATTTTTAGGTATGGATACATTTATATTTTTAAGATTGTGAAGATGTGCATTTTTTATTAAAATGTCTTCTGAATCTTGATTGGTTTTTAGAGAAGAGGTCTGGGTATTCAAATCTGTATGAATTAATTAACAAAAATTTTTTACCTGCTTACCAGAAGTAGGATAAGTACAAAAATAAATAATTTAGCGTATACATCCTTTAGTTCATTAGGAATAAAACTAAAATATAAGTCCTCCCCATATATGGAAAGGACTTATCAGTTTCTATAACAAACAGGTTTTTAATTTCCCTTGCTTATTAAAAGGTAGTTTTAAAAAAAAATTTATACTTGCTACAAATATATTATAAAAAACTGTGCCAACATTACTACAAACTATATAAAAAAATATTTTTTTAATCTTTCATTCGTCGACTTGCTTAATTTCCGTTCATGTCATACGAATAAAATAAAACAAATGTTTATTTAGATACATTCGTATATAATTCATAAATGTTTTATACATTTGCGTTTGTTGATTTTGTTTTTATGTCTAATTATAAATATAAAGTTCAAAAAGGGGACACTTTACATAAGGTGGCTTTAAAATTCGGAATTTCTTGTGACGAACTCAGGCAATACCATAACCAATATTGTCCTTTGGAGGATTTACTGCCGGGTACCGACAAATTGCCTCGTCATTTAAAAGAAATACTTCTACCAGAAGGACAACTGACCTATCAAGAAAAGTTAGAAAAAAGTTTAAATACTAATTTTTCTTTAGGAAAAAACAATTCTTATAAAATTGAAATTGAGAATTCTTTTTTTCTTAAAAATGAGTTGATGTCTGAAAATCAAACGATGAATCTCTGGAAAATTTCTGAGGATTTACATGCCCAAAGGGCAGAAATTCTTGTGCAGGAGGTTCAAGTAATAAAATGTAGCAGCCCTTTAAAAGCTTTAATTGACTTGGTACAGCAAATCAATAAATCTTCGGATCATTTGATGGTTTCTCTTCTAACAGACGGTACGCTGGGAGAAGTATTAAACAAAAAAGAAATTTTTGAGAAATGGGAAGCTATTAAATTTGAAGAATTAAAGTCGGCAGAATTGCAAGACGATTTTGCTAAAGTTTTAATTGAAGAATACAACCAAGCCTTTAAACGTATAACTCCTTATATAAAGCAAAATATGCTTTATCAAGTTTTGTTTTGCCCTAAAAAACCTTTGGTTTTTCCGGTCAATAGCCCCCGTGTTATAAACAAAGAATTTCTAGTGAATTCTTTAATTTTCCCGGAGCTTTTAATTCCCTACACACTTAGCTACACCAGCAAGGAGCAAGCGGAAGAGATTGAAATTTTACTAACTTCCAAAAGTCCTAGTTCCCACTGGGAGCTTTTTAAGGAAAGATACGAAAAGGCTTATTCCTTAATGCTGGAAGATCCTTTTCTTCCTCATTTCTCGTTGGAAGGAAAGTATTTTTACGATAAAGACAGTGGAACTTTAAACCGTGCCGTAGTTTATGCTAAGGAGCAGATGAGTAAACAGCTTTTTTATACTCTGCAATACAAAATTAACCGTATAGATCAAGAAGAGGGTGAAACTCCCAACGATGCATTTGAACCTCAAGAAGAAATAGTACTTCATGAAAAGAAAAAATTACCTCCTAGTCCTTTTTTGTTTGATGAGTAGTTTATTTCTGCTCTCTTGTTTAGACCCGATTAAAAGTAAAAATCGTAAGAAATACACGCCGGAATTTTGTTTTGAGGAACCTTTACTGCCTTTGGCAGAAGCGATTTACCAGGGGAATGCCCGTGAGATTGAAAAACTGGTTCATGATAACCAGATAGACCTAAATACTTGGAGCTCTAAAAGTGGTTTTACCCCTTTATACTATGCCTGTTTACTAGAAGACGTTTCTGTGGTAAAAAAACTTTTGGATTTAGGGGCAGATCCTAATTTAGTTTCATTTGATATAATTAAAGATAAAAAATATCCTAGAACAGAACTATGCCTTACTTTTGTTGTCGCCCGAGGGAATATGTCTTTGACCCGATTATTACTGGAAAAAGGTGCTAATCCAAATAATCCTATAGACATATTGCCTCTTAACTATGCTATGGCTCATAAAAATAGCCAAGAATATATTGACTTGCTTATGAAATACGGCGCCGATGCTAATTTTTTGGAAGCGGGTAGCATTGATAACGCTGCCCAAATTGCCTTTACTGGTAGACATTTTGAACTAATTAATTATTTTTTAGATCAGGGGGCAGATCCTCGATCGGTGAATCGGTTAGGTTATAGTTTAGCTTTATTGGTACAGGAAGAGTTAGAAGAACCCGGAAGAACAAAGGAAGCTAGAGAAACTTTAGAAAACATTAAAAAACGCTTGGAAAAAGAATACGGCATTCGCTTTCCCGTACAGTTGCAAAGAAGACAAGGAATGATCAATGAAATAAATCAATATGAGAAAATCCCTGAATATATACGAAAACTACCTTTAATGGAAAGTAGCAATAAATATATTATACGTGTAAAGGATTCTTTAGCAGCAGGCAAGACAATTTCAGGCAGACCCTTAGAAAGTTAAAATAAATTCTCTTAATAATAAGATAAAATTTTAATTTTGAGTTCTTGGTTTAGAGAATTTTAGACTTTTAAAAGATGAAAAGAATAAAAATAATTTTAGTACTACTGATATCTATGGCTTTTTTAACTTCTTGTTTAGACCCGATTAAAAGTAAAAATCGTAAGAAATACACGCCGGAATTTTGTTTTGAGAAATCTCTGCTGCCTTTGGCAGAAGCGATTTACCAGGGGAAAGCCCGTGAGATTGAAAAACTGGTTCATGATAACCAGATAGACCTAAACACTTGGAGCTCTAAAAGTGGTTTTACGCCTTTGTACTATGCCTGTTTAATGGAAGACGTTTCTGTGGTAAAAAAACTTTTGGAATTGGGGGCAGATCCTAACCTAGTTACTTTAGATGTTAGTGATGGTTCTAAATATCCGAGAAAAATTACTAATATTTCCTTTGTTGTTGCCCGAGGAAATATGTCTTTAACCCGGGTATTGCTGGAAAAGGGAGCTAACGCTAATACTCCGATAGGATTACTACCGCTTAATGTAGCTATGGCTCATAAAAATAGCCAAGAATATATTGACTTGCTTATGAAATACGGGGCCGATGCTAATTTTTTGGAATATGGAAGCATTGATAACGCTGCCCAAATTGCCTTTACTGGTAGACATTTTGAACTAATTAATTATTTTTTAGACCAAGGGGCAGATCCTCGCTCGGTGAATCGGTTAGGTTTTAGTTTGGCTTATTATATTCAAGAAGAATTAAAAGAACCTGGAAGAACAAAGCAAGCCAGAGAAACTTTAGAAAACATTAAAAAACGTTTGGAAAAAGAATACGGCATTCGCTTTCCCGTACAGTTGCAAAGAAGGCAAGGAATGATTAACGAAATACAAAGATACGAAGAAGTACCTGAAAGTATACGTAATTTGCCTTTAATGAAAGGAGATGAAGAATATAATCAAAAAGAAGTTCAATACTTAAAAGCAGGTAAAACTATTTTCGGAAAACCCTTAAACGACTAAGCAATGAGCCAACTGTATGTCCCCCACGGAGCTATAACCACCTGTTTGGAAGGGAAAAAAAATTCCCAAATAAAGGTAAGCTCCCAAAAAACGGTTTTTATAAACCAAAAGCTAAAAGCCACCGAAGAAGATCGGTTTCAGGATAATTTTTACTGCCAAAAAATGGTGGGAGGCACTTCTTCCTTAGTGGGCTGGATAAGCGGAGCCATGGGAGCATTGGGCGGTCCGTTGGGGGCTTTTGTGGGTTATTATGCCGGTAGGTTTGTGGGTGGTTTTTTGGGAAACCAATTGTCTTCCCAACTTCTCCCCAGTTTGTGTTCCACCCTTTGCCAATCGTCTCAGTGGTCTTCGGTGCACCCCAAGGTAAAAATTTCCGGTAGACGAGCTTTGTTGGAGAAAGCCACCCTGCAATGCAAAATGGGAGGGGTGGTACATATTGTTTTGCCCCAAATGCATAAGGCATTGACCCATGCCCGCATGGCTGCCGCTTCCTATGAAGATGTTGACTTTCAAAATCCCGAAGATAATAAGGTTATCGATGGATTTACACCCGTAAACGAAGATCGTGCAAAAGACATTTTAGGTAAGGATTGGAAAGATTTATTAAATCAGAATGCTGACAACGGATTTTATGCTGCTTTGTATGAAGACAGGGAGGGCAATGTGGTCATTGCTTACCGAGGCACGGAACCTTCCAAAACTGCAGATTTAAAAGAAGATTATTTGCAGGCAATGGGTATCCGTTCCGATCAATACGACGCTGCTGTAGAGCTAGCACAAAAGGTAAAAGATGCAAAAAATTCAGGAGGAATTCTCGGAGAGGTAAGCATTACGGGGCATTCTTTGGGAGGTGGGCTTGCCACCATAGCCGGAGCAGCTACCGGCTACGAAACCTATACTTACAATGCGGCGGCCGTGCATAATTCTAGCTACCAAAGAAATGGTGTGGAGAAAAATACGGAACATATACAGGCTTATATAGGTACTCGGGATATTTTAAACACCTTGCAGGACCAAAGGGAAATGGTGCTTTCAGGGGCGGTATTGGGTGCACCAGCGGTTATGCCTGTCTTGGGCGGTGTAGCGGGCGGGGCTACCGGTACCGTGGTTGGGGGTTCTTTGGGTGCGGTATCTACACTGCCTAGCTTAAATCCTTCGATCATAGGGAGTGGTACCTTGGTAGGGGCAAATGTGGGGGGAACGACTGGAACGGTTGCCGGCCTCCTTGGAGGGGGATTGCTGGGAACTCTTTTGTCTGCTTCTGGAATATGGGGGCTGGCTACGGGAGGAATGCCTCGCCAAGAAGGTGTTCAACGCATTGTAGTTCCCCAAAGCGATAGCGATGCTATGCACGCCATGGAACCTTTAATTGTCGCTATGGAAAAAATGTTTGCTAAAATGGGGGGCGGTAAACCGGTGAAAGCTCTTCTTAAAAATTAAGCCCTTGGGATTCCCCCAAGGGTAAAATATATAAATACTTACATAAATTCACTAATTGTAATGCCCTTTGTTGATAAAGCTTCTCTTTCTTTACTCTAGCCTATGAAGCATAAAACGATCTTTTTTCTCTTGTATCCATTTATTATTCCTATAAGAATAAGGAAATTTAAAAAATTAATTTTATTTAATTTTTTTACCTCATCTAAACTACAATCAGTTTCTACATAATTTGCATGCATGTTTAATAACCAATTATAAATTTATTTGTATCCTTTTACTATTCGAGCTATTTTATTTAAATAATTAAATAAAATTCAATTTTTTTAAATATAAGAAAATAAATAATATGAATAATTATACTATAAATATAAAATAACAACTATTAATCAATATTTGTCGATTTCATTAAAAATTTAATATTATTAATTTCATTAATTTCGCGTTCATTATTCTCTAAACAGAGGTTCTGTTTAGAGAATAATATTCTCAATTAGAACCTATATTTATTTTTTATAATTTACTTGATCTAATCATGATTGAAATAATAATTTTTTTACTTCCTGCTATTTTTGCTACAAGTATATTTGATTTTTTCACTAAACAAAAAAGTTCTCCTTTCACATTTCTTAAAAAGAGTTTACTATTTATGCTTGCCATCAATCTATTCGTATGGTTATCTATGATCATAGTTTTCGATAGCGACATATTACAGGTACAGCTAGATAATTATCATAGTATGTTTTTTAGTTTATCTTATTTAGTCACTACCTTGGTATACGCATTTATTTTATCCTTTTTGTCCTTTATTTTTAAAACATATGTTAAAACCTTTTTAGTGTATAAAAAGAATAAAAAATGAAATTTTCCAAAAAAATAATATTATTTATCTTAATATTTTTATCCATTACAATCTTCTTTATCCTACTATGGCTTAACAGTAATTTTGCCCATGCTACTTTTGAGCAAATTTTATTTCATATTAATATACCGGATAACAACCCAACGTTTGATTATAAAACGAATTTAATTCTTTTAACCTTACTACCTGCCTCAATAATAACTTTATGTTTCATAGTATTATCTATGGATTTTTCTAAAAATGAAAGTTTATTCTTGTATATTAAACTTTTTACTAAAATTAAGTTTAGAATTCAAATATATCCAATTCAACTTTTTAGGAAATACTTATTTATATTTACCATCTTCTTAATTTTACTATCTTCTTATTTGGTATACCAAAAATTTAAATCTTACAATGTGTATGGTTATTTTTTTGAAAAAACAGCCTTGTACGATCAAGAATATATTAATCCCAAAAAAATTAAAATTACTTTCCCTGAAAAACCTAACAACCTTATAGTTATTTACTTAGAATCCATGGAGACCACCATGCAATCTAAAGAAGAAGGAGGTTTGTTTAATCAAAATATAATTCCAGAACTTACAAAATTGGCTAAGGATAATATTAATTTCAGCCAGTCCGATCATGTAGGTGGAAGTGTTCAGGTTTCATTTACGGGTTGGACTATGGCAGCTGTAGTAGCCTCTACAAGTGGCATTCCTTTAAAGCTTTCCAATAAAAAAGAAAATGACATGGAAAGGTATAAAGTTTTTTTGCCTAATGCCTTAACTTTAGGGGATATTCTTGAAAAAGAGGGATACAATAATATACTGATGGAGGGTTCGGATTCCAAGTTTTCAGGTTTAAAAACTTTTTTCCAAAGCCATGGAAAATTTCAAATTAAAGATTATAATTACTTTAAGGAAAATGGGCTAATTCATAAAGATTACTTGGTCTGGTGGGGAATAGAGGATGCTAAATTATTCAATTTTGCTAAACAGGAATTAACCGATTTATCTAAAGACCAAAGACCTTTTGCTTTTGTTATGAATACTATGGACACTCATTTCCCTAATGGTTATTTAGATCCTAATGCAGATATTAAATTTGACAACCAATATGCAAATGTTAATGCAAATTCAAGCAAACAACTGTATGAATTTATTGAATGGTTGAAATCCCAATCTTTTTTTAAAAATACGACTATTATCATCTTGGGAGATCATCTTTCTATGGATAATTTTTATAAAAGTTATGATTTAAATCAGCGCTTTCCCTATAATTGTATCATTAATTCCGTAGTTCAACCTAAACATATGAAAAATAGAAATTTTACTACTTTTGATTGGTTCCCTACGATTATTGAAAGTATTGGCGGTAAAATTGATGCCCCAGGCTTAGGATTAGGACGTTCACTCTTTGGTAATGATCAAACTTTATTAGAAAAAATGGGTAAAGACAGTTTGAACAATGAACTAAGCAAAAATTCAGATACTTTTAATCATTTTTGGAATAATTAATTTTATGAACAAAAATTATCCGAACTTAATTATATGAATCATTATAGATTTATGAACTTTATTTTGATTATTTATTATAATCTCTAGCTCCAAATAATTTTGTTCCAATTCTTACCATGTTACTCCCGCATTGTATAGCTATTGGGTAATCATTAGACATTCCCATAGATAAGGTTTGTAACTCAAATTCTTTTTGATGTTTTATAAAAAAACTATTTAATGAAAGGAATTCCTCGGTAATCTGCTGGATATTATCTGTAAAAGAAGCCATTCCCATAAGCCCTATAATATTTACATGAGGAAAAGCTTCAAGTTTTTTTTGAGTTAAAATTTGCAAGGCTTCATTAAAAGTAAGTCCATATTTTGTTTCCTCTTGAGCTATTTTTACTTGCAAAAGTATAGACAGTATTCGGTCATTTTTAATAGCTTCTTTTTCAACAATATGTAGTAGTTCTTCGCTATCCACCGAATGAATTAAATGTACAAATGGTGCTATATATTTAACCTTATTTTTTTGTAAATGTCCGATCTGATGCCAACGAATATCTTTGGGTAAAGCCTCTTCTTTTTGCATCATTTCTTGAACTTTATTTTCTCCAAAATCTTTCTGTCCAGCCTTATACATACCTGCAATTTCTTCAATCGATCTAGTTTTTGAAACTGCTACTAAGCTTACATTTTCAGTAAGTGTATTTAACGTATCTGTTAATCTTATTGATTCATTCATTCCTTTTTCCCATAATCTAAAGACAAAAATAACTAAAAAGTTAAAAAGATCATTTGTTTTTCATTTAAAAGCCAATACATTACTAATACTTATTTAGTACATAAAATCATTATAACTATATCATAACAATTTCTCCATGAAAATACCTAACAATCTCCGATTACGAGTTCTACTGTTATATTTAATCTTTTAAAGATTTTAATTGTTCTTTCATTTAAGTTATCTAAATTTAGAAAGCTAAGATAGGATTTCACTTAGTTAGTAGGAGAAAACAAATCACTCGTTGAAAGTTCTACCACATTTCCAAATTTTTTAATTTCTTTCCAATCTATGATATCACTATTGCCCATTAAAGCAACATTATACTTTTTATTCTTTATATTTTTATTAAAGAAATTTTTTAAATCATTTAAAGCTATGGCTTGAACTTCACTATAAACTTTTTTTCTTATATCATCATCCAACCCTTTCTTTTTTGCTGAAAGGTAAGACCAAAAAAGATTCATTTTGGTAATCCTTTGAGAGGCTATTTGTTTTAAAGCACTTTTTTTTGCATTTTCAAATTGTTCCTCTATTTCTGGCATATCATTCATCAACTTATACATGGTTTCCATTGCTAAAGGTAATTTTTCAGCTTGGGTACCTAGATAAAGAGAAACTGCATCATGTTTATGCTGATCAGCGGCTATGGAATAGAAAGCATATGCTGAATAGGCTAACGACTTACTTTCTCTAATTTCTTGAAAAACAATTGAGGATAAGCCACTTCCAAAGTATTCGCTAAATATATAGGCAAAAGAAATTTTAGATACATCAAATATTTCTCCTTTAGATTGTGCTAAAACTTCCGTTTGCACCATATCATAAGGGGTAAAATAAATAGTTCCATCCGAAACTAGTTTCTCATAGTTTAAAGATTGGGTGTATATGTTCTTCCCTAAGGTATTATGATTTTCAATTATTGCTTTTTTTATTGGCTCTTCATTGGGTCCAAAATAAAAAATTTCATGTTTATATGTAGTTAACCCTTTTATAATTTGAATTAAGTCTTCTGGATTTTTATTACGAAGTTCTTCTTCTTTAATTATATTTTTAATTCGATTGTTTTGCCCGTACTTCGCGTATTGCGTTAAAGCATTAAAAATATATTGTTTATTCCTTTGTGCATCTTTTCTAGCTTTTAAAATTGTTTGTACATAATCATGATAGGCTTTATCATCTACTTGAGGATTTTTTAATAGATGTTCAACTAACCGTATCCCTTGGGGCAAGTTTTCTTCTAACCCATGAAGAGATAAAACAATTTTTTCATTTTGAACCTGAAGCGAGTATTTAACTCCCATCTTATAAAATTCTTGTTCAAGTTCCGATTTTTTGTATTGGTTGGTACCAATAACATTTAAGTACCCTAAAGCTAATCCTAACTCTTGATTATGATCTAAACCAAAATCAAAAATATAATAAAGTCTTCCTAAGGCATTATTCTTATTTTTAATAAAAGAGAATGGCGTGGCATTTATCTTATCAAAATGAATGCTATCTTTATAATCTACAAATTGAGGTTCAATTTCTTTCTCTGGAATTTGTATAAATTCTTTATAGAAAATAGAATGAGCTTTACGATTAATGGTTATAGGTGTAATTCTAGGACTTTCAACACGTATTAAATGATCATTCGTTCCTGTTTCTTTATAAACAACTACATAATTGTCTTTATAGAATTTATTGGCAAATTCAACAATAGATGGTTTAGTAATTTTATCCAGTTCATCAAATTCTTTAAGAATGGATTCCCAAGACTTTTTTTGTATAAAAGAAGTATACATTTGTGTTGCTAGCCCACTTGCTGTATCCCAGTTTTGAATTCTTTGTGTTTTAAAATTGTTTACAATAGCAGGAATTAACCAATCGGGAAAATTTCCTTTTTTTACTTCTTCTATTTGATCTAAAAGAAGTTTTTCAATTTGTTTTAAATCTTGTCCTTCTCTGGGTGCCCCGAATAAGATATGCATTCCATAATCATTAAAAAAAGAAGTATATGAACCTGCTCCTTGTGCTTTTTGTTTTTGATTAATGTTAATATCAATTAACCCTGCTCCTGAGTTGTTTAATATCATATCAACCATTTTTACTTTCAAAAGATCTTCACTATTAGCTCCTTGCGTTCTAAAAGCTAGTTGTAGCTTTTCGGAGGAGGGGCTTTTTACAGTTCTTTTAACTACAGATGTAAGTGGTTTCTCAATAATTTTATTAAAAACCGGTAACTCTCTATATTTAAAATTTCCAAAATTTTGATCTATCCATTGAATGGCATTTTCAAAATCTAAATCCCCAACCAATACCATTGCCATATTATTGGGAACATAATAATTTTCAAAATAACTATGTATTGCCTTCATAGAAGGATTTTTTAAATGTTCTGATGTGCCCAAGGTCGTTTGTTGTCCATAAGGATGATTTGGAAACAAGGCATCCATCAACTGATAATTTACTAAGCGCGCATCGTTATCCTGAGCTCGATTAAATTCTTCATACACCGTTTCTAATTCTGTGTGAAATAACCGTAAAACTAAAGTAGAAAAGCGTTCTTTTTCCACAAGTAGCCATCGTTCCAATTCATTGGATGGAATCACGTTTTTATAAATGGTTTCATCTAACCAAGTATGAGCATTTGTTCCCGAAGCACCAATCTGAGACAAAAGTTGGTCGTATTCATTAGCGACAGCATATTGAGAAGCCTCTTGAGATAAGGCATCAATTTTGGAATAAATTTGAATTTTCTTATCTGGGTCTGATTCAACTTTATGAGCTTCATAAAGATCTGAAATTTGTGATAATAATTTAGATTCTTCTTCCCAATTTAAAGTTCCGATTTTAGAAGTTCCTTTAAACATCATATGCTCTAGATAGTGAGCTAGTCCGGTCTGGTCGGAAGGATCATTTGCAGATCCTGTACGTACAGCTATAAAAGTTTGTATTTTGGGTTCATCAATATTTTGAGCCAAATACACTTTCAACCCATTTTTTAATGTATAAATCCTTGTTTGTGATGGATCTTGAATTACCGTTTCATATTTGTATCCATTTATATCCGTCTTAATTTCAGTATTATAAGGTTGAGCATCAGTCATCGTAAAAAGGTTTAAAATAATTGGTAAGAAAAATTTTCTCATTAAATTTTTGAAAAATTTATTCAAATATTCTTTTTCCTATATATAAAGTTTAAATAAGTAAATCCTAAAATCGCCGCACAAAGAGAACTTATCAATATCATAAATTTGGCATTGTTTATATAATCGTAATGCATTACAGGATCAAACGCTAGCAATGTTATAAATATAGACATGGTAAAGCCAATACCGCCTAGGAAGCCTACCCCCATTAATTGCTTCCAACCTATTTGTGAAGGTAAGACGCACAGTTTAGACTTGCAGGCTATAAAAGTAAATAAAAATATACCTAAAGGTTTACCCACCACTAAACCCAGAAAAATACCTAAAGTATAGGGTTGAGAAAATAGTTCTGGAAAACCTGAATCTATAACTATTGCAGTATTGGCTAAGGCAAATACTGGTAATATTAAAAAGCTAACAGGATGATGCAACGCCGAAAGTAATTGATAGGACTTTGTGTTTTTACCTCCGTCTCCAAAGGGAATAACAAAGGCTAGTAAAACTCCGGTAATTGTTGCATGAACTCCGGAATTTAACATAAAATACCACATGATTATTCCTCCTATTATGTAGGGTATTAAAGACTTTACTTTTAATAAATTTAAAATTAATAAAATCGCCCATATCCCCAAGGCTGTTCCCAAGGAAAACATGGATAGATCTTGAGTATAGAAAAGAGCAATAACTATAATGGCTCCTAAATCGTCAATGACTGCCAATGCCGTTAAGAACACGCGTAAGGCAAGTGGTATTCTTTTTCCTAAAAGTGATAAAACTCCTAATGCAAATGCTATATCCGTAGCCATAGGAATACCAGTACCTGAGGCTGTTTCTGTATTATAATTGAAGTAAGCATAAATTCCGGCAGGTATTAAA
The DNA here is from genome assembly GCF_007845635.1 of Apibacter muscae. Lineage (GTDB taxonomy): Bacteria > Bacteroidota > Bacteroidia > Flavobacteriales > Weeksellaceae > Apibacter > Apibacter muscae. The sequence goes on from NZ_SELG01000027.1 coordinate 102,692, forward strand.
ATTCCGCCTAAAGCAGCCATAATTGGCAAAAGTGCTTGCTTAACATTTGATAATTCGCCAATATAAATTTCTCGAGCTAGCTCTAATCCTACCATAAGAAAAAATACCGTCATTAAAGCATCGTTAATAAAAGTATCTAAACTTAAAGGCTCTCCATGATGATTAAAAAAATTAAAATCTCCGAATTGCAGTCGAATTGGCGTTTTCCAAAATTCTAAATAGCTATTTTGAAAAATAGAATTGGCTATAATTAATGATATTATGGTGCATATAATCAAAATGATTCCAGCCGTTTTTTCATCTTCTAAAAAATCATTAAATAACTTATTAATCCTCTTCATGTTTTTTATGGGTTTATTTCAACAAAATTACAATTTAAAAAACTTATGAATTAACTATAGCTATTGATTATTCATGAAAAATGACTTTGCTAGATGTATAACAAAGTCATTTATTTATTTCACTTTCTAAAAACTTAGAAAAATTCAATGATTTTTTTAAAAAAGTAAAATATTAATTTCTCATTTTTTGGTTTATGTTTGAAGTCTTAGTTTCTTCTTTGGACAATATAAATAAAAATCGTTTATTTAAAAAAAAATTCTATAATTGTAAAAATGTTTTTAAACTTAATATAGCTTAAATGCTTTTAAATTACTGATGCAAAGAATATTACAAAATACGTTTATAATAAATATTTCCTTATATATAGATAAATATTTATTATTTTAACACAAAATCTAGCTTTTTTAATAAATTAAAAACCTTCAATATTTAGTCCCTAAATTCGAAAATGAAAGAATTTTACGAAAAAGTTTATAAAATAGTTTCAAAAATTCCTTACGGAAAAGTTACTACTTATGGGCTAATTGGTGAATACATCGGAGTTAAAAGTTCCGCTCGAATGGTAGGATACGCTATGAGTCATTCTCATCAATTAAACATACCTGCCCATCGAGTAGTAAATCGAAAAGGCTTACTTACAGGGAAGCACCATTTTGCAACTCCATCTTTAATGAAGGAACTTCTTGAAAACGAGGGATTGGAAATAGAAAACGATCAAATTGTTAATTTTAAAAATCATTTATGGGACCCAAAATCACTTGATAATAAAAATTTATCATCAATTTAATATTTATAACTTAATTTACCTAATTTAGCAGTTAGAAAGACCTAACAATTGAACAAAAAATCTTTACAAGAAGTACATGAATCTATTAATACGGATAGCCCTAAAAGGTGGAGACGTATTTTTGCATTTTTTGGCCCGGCTTATTTAGTTGCTGTAGGATATTTAGATCCTGGTAACTGGGCGACGGATATTGCAGGAGGTAGTAAATTTGGATATGCCTTGATATGGGTATTATTAATGAGCAACTTAATGGCTTTACTTCTACAGTCTTTAAGTGCTCGTTTAGGAATTGTTCGTGGATTAGATTTAGCGCAAACCAATCGAGAATATTACCCCAAGTGGATGAATTACATTCTATATGCTTTTGCTGAAATTGCTATAGCTGCCACTGATCTGGCTGAGGTGTTAGGAATGGCAATAGGACTACAACTTTTATTCGGCTTAGATCTAATTTGGGGAGTATGGATAGCCGCCTTAGACACATTTTTACTTCTTGTTTTACAAAGGTTTGGTATGCGTAAAATGGAAGCTTTTATTATAGCTTTAGTAAGTATCATTGGCGGATGTTTTTTGGTTGAAATGTTTTTAGCAAAACCAGAATTGGGAGAAGTTGTACAGGGATTTAAACCCTCTTTACCTAATAACGAAGCTCTTTATATAGCTATAGGAATTATAGGTGCAACTGTAATGCCTCATAATTTATATTTACATTCAGCACTTGTTCAAACAAGAAAAATAAAAAGAGATTTTCAATCTGTAAAAAGAGCCATCAAATATAATTTTTTTGATAGCCTTATTGCTTTAAATTTAGCTTTTTTTGTTAATGCTTCAATTTTAATATTAGCAGCTGCTACCTTTTATAAGGCAGGATTGCATGATATCGCTGGTTTACATGATGCTTATAGAATGCTTTCTAATATCTTAGGTCCAATGGCTCCATTTTTATTTGCCATAGCTTTAATCGCAGCCGGACAAAGCTCTACAGTCACAGGCACCTTGGCTGGGCAGATTGTAATGGAAGGATATTTACATTTCCGTATGAATCCAGCTCTTCGAAGATTATTGACCCGTATGCTTGCTATAATTCCAGCAGTTATTGTGATTAGCATTTTAGGAGACAATTCTGTTGATGAAATGCTTATTTTTAGTCAGGTTTTACTTAGCATGCAATTGGGGTTTGCCGTTATTCCTTTAATACATTTTGTAAGTGATAAAGAAAAAATGGGAAAATTTGCCATTAAACTTCCTATAAAAATTCTTTCATGGTTAGTATGTATAATTATTGTAATATTAAATATTAAACTGGTCTACGACGAGGAAATATTGATATTTAAAAACCCTGAAATTTCCTTAGGAATTAAAATATTTTTAGGCTGTATTTCTTTTTCTTTACTACTTTTTTTACTCAATATAATTATTTATCCTTGGTTAGTAAGAGCAAGAAAATTAAAGTTTAATATTCACGATAATTTAGTTAAAAATAAACTTTTACAAATTAAAAATTTTAATACGGTTGGGATTGCTTTAGATTTCTCAAAGAATGATGCTAGAGTGCTTAATTATCTTTCATTGGTCTCAGATAAAACTACTCGTGTTATTTTAATACATATTACTGAAAGTGCTTCGGCTAACTACTACGGGAAAATTGCAGATGATTTTGAAACAAAATTTGATCATGAAAAACTTGATTCTTATAAGCGTTTTTTAGAGAAAGAAGGATATGAAAATATTGAAACAAAATTAGGATATGGACTGCCTGCAGTTAATCTTCGCAACTTAACTGAAGAAAATCAAATTGAAATTTTGTTAATTGCTAAACATGGACACAAGGGCTTAATCAACCTTATATTTGGAACAACTTCTACAAAAATACATTCTAAGATTGATATACCTATTTTAATAGTATAATGAAATAATTTTATTAAAAAAGGGATTAAATATTTAATCCCTTTTTTAAATTTCTTTATCTTTAAAAGAACATACTCAATTATAGAAACCTTCTTTTTATAAGAAGGTAAATAACTTATCTTCTGGCAATCTAGATTTAGGTAGAGAAGCGTTATAATCATTTTCATCATGATATCCTAAACTTGCAATTACTACACTTGTTAAACCTTTTTCCTTTAAATTAAGTATTTCATCTAATTTTTCAGGTATGAAGCCTTCAATAGGAGTAGAATCAATTTTTAAACTAGCGGCGGCTAAAAGTAATTGACCTAATGCAATGTAAATTTGCTTACTTTCCCAATTCACCAATTTTTCTTCAGAAGTATTATTTAAACCAACAAAATATCTCCTTCCCTCATCGTTCTGTTTTTTTAGTTCTTCACTTGAAAATCTATGATCATTATCTTCTTTCTCAATTAATTCCTGGAATCGTTCTTCCGTAAACCTTAATTTAGCACAAAAAATAACTACATGTGAAGCTCCTTCTATCCTTGCATGATTAAATTCTAAAATCGCTGGTAATATTTTTTTCTTCGCATCATCAGACTCAGCAATAATAAAATGCCAAGGTTGGGAATTAACTGAAGATGGTGCATTTTTTAATACTTCATAAAGTTTTTGAATGTCTTGCGAAGAAATTTTCTTTTCCTTATTATAATGTTTGGTAGTAAATCTTTTTTTTGATATTTCTGCTATATCCATTTTAATTAAGTTTTATATTAACAATTAAGGAAACTTAGGGAATTTTTTGAAATCTGGCTTACGTTTTTCCAGAAAAGCATTTTTCCCTTCTTGTGCTTCATCCATTAAATAATACATTAAAGTAGCATCGCCTGCCAACTGCATCAGACCATGTTGACCATCTAATTCAGCATTTAAGCACCGCTTAATCATCCTTAAAGCCAATGGGCTTCTCTCTTGCATGATTTGGCACCATTCAATGGTGGCATCTTCCAATTCAGAAAAAGGAACCACTTTATTTACCATACCCATTTCCATTGCTTCATGGGCGGTATATTGTTGACACAAAAACCAAATTTCTCTTGCTTTTTTCTGCCCCACACTTCTGGCTAAATAGGAGGAACCGAATCCACCATCAAAACTTCCAACTTTTGGTCCGGTTTGTCCAAACTTAGCATTTTCAGAAGCTATAGTTAGGTCGCATACTACATGAAGCACATGTCCTCCTCCAATTGCATAGCCGTTAACCATTGCAATAACTGGCTTAGGTATCTCTCTGATTTTTTTATGTAAATCCAACACATTTAATCTAGGAATGCCGTCCTCACCCATATATCCTCCCACACCTTTTACGTTTTGATCACCTCCACTACAAAACGCTTTGTCTCCTGCACCCGTTAAAATAATAACATCAATTTCTGAATGTTCACGGCAATAGTCCATGGCTTCTAACATTTGAAAATTGGTCTCCGGTCTAAATGCGTTGTATACTTGAGGTCTATTGATTGTAATTTTTGCAATCCCTTCCCAATATTGAAACAATATATCTGAATATTCTTTTATAGTTTTCCAATTTCTAGCCATATTATTTTTTTGTTTTTAAACATCCAAAGTTAAAAATTTTTAAGAGTTATGCTTACTAAAGTGTTCCTTTAAAGCACTATTTAAAATTTCGTTAAAAATTTTTTCCGATGTTTATTTTTTTTATTTTTATAATAAAAAAAATGAACTATATAAATAATTTCTTTAGAAAAATACCTGATTGGCTTTCTAGTAAACTTTCTATTTTTATTTATTTATTCTTACTTTTTTACCTAGTAATCTTCGCTCTCCTATGCATTATAATACCGTCTTGGAAAGATTTTATGCCCTCCGACAATGCTCAATTAATTTTTGGAAATTATACTAATGTTATTAGTGCATTGGGTGCTTCCATTGCTGCGGGTAGTGGAGTAAGTGCTCATAATAGTTCTCAAATTTCTAGAAGAAATCATAGAGAATTATTAGACACTATCAAAAAATTGAATAATCGACTGGATGAATTAAATAAATCTATTTCCGATAATAAAAAAATTTAAATCTATTTAACTATTTATATAATCAATCTTTTACTGCTTGTAATTACTTAAATGAATCATTCTCATTTAAATCAAACCTGTCATTTAACCACTGCTTTCTAACTTTGCTAGGGATTAGAAAATGCCCAACAGCGAGAATAATAAACCATACGGGTGTAAAGATTAATGCTTGCCTAGTATCATCTTTAAACCAAAGAGCTATAATAAGAAGAACAAAGAACGTTAAAGCTCCGTAAACAGAAAATAATCCACCTGGGACTTTGAATTTAGATTTTTTGTGTAATTCTTTCCTTTTCGATCTATATACTATATAGGAGATCAAAATCATTGACCATACAAAAACAAACAAAATTGTTGAAGCTGTACTTACTAAAGTAAATGCAAGCATGATATTTTCATTCCCAAAGTATAATAAAATAACTGCCGGTAGTAAACAAAGGCATGAAAATAAAAGACCATATGCGGGTACTGAAACTTTAGAGAGTTTTTTAAAAATGGTAGGAGCCTTTTGACTTAGAGCTAAACCGTAAAGCATTCTACTTGTTGAAAAAATACCACTATTTGCTGAAGATGCTGCGGAGGTCAAAACCACAAAATACGTAATACTAAAAGCAGCAGCAATTCCTGCGAAATTAAATAATACTATAAATGGACTAGCATTAGGATTTATCATTCTCCATGGCATTACAGACATTATAACAGCCAAAGCCAATACATAAAAAAATATTACACGTACAGGTATTGCATTGATCGCCTTAGGAAGAGTTTTTTCAGGATCTTTAGTTTCAGCAGCAGTAGTACCTACCAATTCAACACCTACAAAAGCAAAAACCGCAATCTGAAATCCAGCTACAAAACCCGCGAATCCAGTAGGAAAGAATCCTCCATCGCTCCATATATTACTTAAAGATGCAACAATACCTACGGGTGTCTTAAATTTATAGATGATGAAAACAGCGCCAATAATAACTAGAGCTACGATTGCTAAAATTTTTATAATTGAAAACCAGAATTCTGCTTCACCAAAAAGTTTTACAGTTAATAAATTTAGACATAGAAAAATAAGTATACAAATGAATGCGGGTACCCATGGATCAACAGCTCCAGGAAATAAATATTCAATATATCCTGAAATAGCAATTAAATCTGCACTCCCAGTAACTATCCAACAGAACCAATAAGTCCAACCCATAAAGAATCCAGCAGTAGGACCTAACAAATCTGTTACAAAATCTACAAATGATTTGTATTGAAGATTCGATAATAATAATTCCCCCATTGCGCGCATAACGAAAAATAATACAAACCCTATGATTGCATAAACCAATAATATTGAGGGTCCTGCTAAACTAATCGTTTTACCTGAGCCCATGAATAATCCTGTCCCTATAGCTCCACCAATAGCTATTAATTGTATATGTCTATTTGTTAGGTTTCTCTGTAACTTTTTGCCTGGTTGATTCATTTTATAATTTAATTCACTTTTTAATGAGATTAGCATGTAAAAGTATGATAAAATTAATTTTTCTAGAAAAAAATAATTATAAAATATTTATTAATTCGCATATACCTCTCTAAGCTGAATTAATAATTATTTACTTTTGTATAAAAGCATTAAAAATGAATAAACAAATCTTACATTCTAAAATATACGAAAACAAAAACAAACCATCCCTTTTAATATTCCATGGTTTGTTTGGTTTACTTGATAATTGGGGAAGTTTAGGAAAAAAATTTGGAGAAAATTATGATACTCATTTAATTGATTTAAGAAATCATGGAAAAAGTTTTCATTCTGATGAAATGAGTTATGAATCTATGGTTGAAGATATTGCAGATTATATAGATTTTTATAACTTAAATAAACCTATTCTTCTAGGTCATTCTTTAGGAGGGAGAGCTGTCATGTCTTTTTCAATAGAGAAACCTAATTTGGTTCATAAACTAATTGTTGTAGATATGGCTCCCAAAGCCTATGAGCCACATCATGTCAAAATTTTTGAAGCATTAAATACTATAGATTTTTCTAATGTAAGAGATCGAAAAGATGTTGAAAATATGCTTTCTAAAGAAATTGATAATAAGGCCATTGTTCAGTTCTTAGTAAAAAATGTTTATAGAAAGGATGATAATTCATTTGATTTTCGATTTAACTTGAAAGGTTTAGAGAAAAATTATATTCACATAATTTCAAAAGCCATTGAAACTGGTATATTTCTCGGGTCAAGTTTATTTATTTCAGGAGAAAAATCCAATTATATACTTGAGGATGACAAAATTGAAATTATTAAACAATTCCCTAATTCTGAATTTATTTCAATATCTAATGCGGGACATTGGGTGCAAGCAGAAAATCCAACTGATTTTTATAATTCTGTTGTTTCATTTATTGAATCCTAAAGTTATTAACAATAATACTTATTAAATAATAATTTGAAAATTATTTAATGAGCAAGTAAATAAACTTTTTTAATTAGAATAAGCAAAGATTTAGAATAATAGATTAGATATTATATTTAAACATTTAGCAAATTCCCATATAACTTATCAAATAACAGCCATGAAATACTATTTAATTGCAGGAGAAGCTTCAGGTGATTTGCATGCTTCAAACTTAATGAAAGAAATTAAAAAATTAGACTTTGAAGCAAAATTTAGATTCTGGGGAGGAGATTTGATGAAGGCTCAAGGAGGTCAATTGGTAAAACATTACAAACAACTTGCATTTATGGGATTTGTGGAAGTTGTACAAAATATTGGAACTATTCTAGGTAATATCAAATTTTGTAAAGAGGATATCTCCAACTTTCATCCAGATTGCGTTATTTTTATTGATTATCCAGGGTTTAATCTACGATTATGCAAATTTGTTAAAAATCTAGGAATTAAGACATATTACTATATTTCACCCCAACTTTGGGCTTGGAAATCTGGACGGGTTAAGTTAATAAAAAAGTATGTGGATCATATGTTTGTAATTCTACCATTTGAAAAAGATTTTTATGCAATGTACAATTATAATGTTGATTTTGTAGGTCATCCACTTTTAGATGCTCTAAATCATATACCTAAAATTAATGAACAACAATTTAGATCAGAAAATAGATTATCTAATAAACCAATTATAGCTCTATTACCTGGAAGCAGAAAGCAGGAAATAAAAAAAATTTTACCTTTAATGCTTAGCATTAAAAAAGAATTTCCAGACTATGAATTTGTCATCGCAGGAGCACCCTCATTTAATTTGGATTTTTACAACCATTTAATAAATAGTAAAATAAAAATCATAACGAATCAAACCTATCAATTACTACAACTATCAGAAGTCGCATTAGTAACCTCAGGGACAGCGAC
>NZ_SELG01000021.1 GCF_007845635.1 Apibacter muscae
CCAATATACTCCATTTTGTATATCCAGTATTTTTACTGCATTTATAATATATTGACCATATTGGAAACTGTCTTTTTTCCTTGTTGTTGGAGTATAGCTTTCCTCATTATCTTTCAAAGCTTCTTCAAAATCAATTTTTAATTTTTCTGGGTCAAAGAATTTGGTCAGGTATAGGAATTTTTCAAGTTCTTTTCTTTTTAAGTTTTTATTATAAAACTCTCTCATTCTTTTGACTATTCCCTTGTTAGCTGTTGTATCTGGTTCTATTTTATCAACAATGAGCTTTTTATGTAAATGAATGTCATTGTAGGAGAATGAAAATGATTTATTTTCTGAATAAGGATATTTGAATAGTATTTTTTTATGCAAAATATCTAATGCTTTTGTGTAGCCATTTCCAAATAGCTTTCCTAAATCATAAGAATGTATTGAGACACTTAGATTTTGAGAAGTAATGGATTTTATATTTTCTTTAGCAATTAGCTTATAGGCTTGTTTTTTTAAAATCAGATATAATATCCCTTTACAGATATTGGGATTAACATCACTTTGTTCAATTCTTTTTGGTGGTACACTTTCTGGAATTAATATGTAAAACGGTTGTAGCATAATATAAAATTTCAAATACTTACTTTTGATTGGGTTTGTTAAATTTAGGATTAGAAGAATTTAGGTTGTGGATTTTTTTATTGCAGTGGTAACAAATCCCTACTATCCTTTTATCTTGGAGTTCATAAATATGCTGGTGATTGTGAGAGTTCCCACAATTTGAGCATATAAATTCTTTGTTTTCTGATTTTTGGAATCTGTTTCTATAGTATTTAACAACAGTAATAATTCCATTTTCTTCTAGATTTTCTTTATTTTCATATCTTATAATATTTCTTGCCATAATTGAGATAAATTTTAAGAAAAAGGCATAATATTGGC
>NZ_SELG01000042.1 GCF_007845635.1 Apibacter muscae
TTGTTTTTCAATTATATTCATATTTATTTTATCAGAATTAGTTTGACAATTAATACAAATAATCATCAGTAAGGTTAGTATTAAAAAATTATTTTTCATTGTTTTATGATTAAGCTGTTCCTCCTTCTTTATATTTAATAGCATTAGGACTAATATCAGATGGTTCAATTTCTTTTAATGGCAATAAATTCCCTTTATAATCTATTGGAAATAAACAAAAAGAATGAATTTTTGTTTTAGGTGCAGTCCAAAATCTAACCCCATCATCTTGATTCCCCCCTAGTATAATATAATTATTTTTGTTGCTCTTATCAATACCGACAATGAAAGCAGTATGCCCATTATTTGCCCAAACAATAATCCCTCCAATATACATTGTAGTATATTTATTAGCCCAAATTTCTTGAGTAAGATATGGACCTGTTTTATTCCTTTTTACTCTGTAAATATCTTTATACCATGTAGCACCAGGATCTTGTTGAGAAGTATAACCAGAAGTTTTAATACAATAATTTACAAAAGCTGCACACCATGCAGCTCCATTTCTAGATCCTGAACATTGGCTCATTTTTGCATTATCAGTACTTGCATGATAAGTATCAATAATATATTGGCAGTGTGTTTTCTCTCTTATATTCTTTTTTTCTTCATTTATAGCAATCTTTAACCAAGGAGGCATATCTCCCTCAATATTATTAAATATTAAAGATTTTTCTTCATTACAAACCTTTTTATCATATTTGAACCAAGTCTTTAATTTTTGTAGAGCTTCTTTTCTTTTATCCCATCCATGAGGGTCTGGTTTATCTTTATGAGTTAAAGTATAACCGTTTAGCATTTTTGATTGTAACCAAAAATATTTTTCTTCTTCCGCTGTTTCTTCCATAACTAAAGCTAATCCATTTAAACTTTTCCCTAATCCTTTGGAGAAATTTTTTCGTTTCCATTTTTTGATTTCTTTTGTCACTTTGGTGTCCTTGTTAGGGTCATCATTCCAATTAGGAACTTTTTTTGATACTTCCCATTCCCAGCCGGCACTATCTACAGTATAATGTAAATTAGTAGCAATTAAATCAGGGTTTTTTATAAATTTATTCTTATCTCCCAAATAGCTCCCATAAGTTTCATAAACTCCAGGTTCATCATAAGCAGTCTTAGATTTATTCAAATTTCCTGTTAATTGTATTAACCCCCTTCCTTTATAAATAGATTGACTTGATTTAAATTTACTTTTTTCTTCATGGGATAATGTGAAAAATCCAGTTTCTGCATTTACTTGTGCTAAAAAAGTGATTTTTTGTATACACTTATTAATTTTATACTTACGAAACATTTTATTTAGTTCAAATGTTAAGCTCTTAAAACTTTTATCTTCTATTAAACATGATTCAGTTAGTCCTTCCCAAATTATTTCCTTTCCTTTTATGGTTTTTACTAAAGACTTAACTTCCTCTTCTGTAAAATCTCTATCACAATAGCAGGTTCTTGTTTTAGTACTTTCCCCACGTTCCACCAAAACGGGAGAAATAATATCTCGGTCGGTAATGGTACCGGTTTCGGAGACATAGAGCGGGTTTTTAAAATGCATAAACTTACCTATAATTTCCTTCAATTGCTCTTCGGTAGGGTCTTGCCCTTCTTCTAGGGTAGGTAGGGAAATGCCCAAGCGATCGCAGTCTTTAGAAATTTCCTCTGCAAAAGGTAAAGAAAGGTTGATATCCAATTGAGAGCCGATCGGCTCTAAACGAGTGGAGGAATCCTCAAGGGTAATTGTTTTAAAAACCTTAACAAAAAACAATTGAGGATCCCCGTCGGCATCTTCTTTTTTAGGCGTAAATTCTAGGTTAAGAAGTCCGTCGGTGCCCACTACTTCTTCCTCATAAGTTTTTACCTCTTGGGCAGTCTGGAAAGCTTGGCTTTCTGGGTGGTAGGTTTCCTTCATATCCACCGGTAACAAAGTTTTGTACACCTTTACCGTTAGTTTGGCTTTGGGCATGCCCACGGTATTCACCCAAATGCGGTGGGTAATGCCGTATCGGGTAACCCCTACCTGAATGTCGTCTTGCGCCTCGTTGGAAAAGTTTATAGCGGTTATACGCTCCGGAGCAGGAAGCAACAGATCTTCGTTCGGGTCCAAAACAAAAAATAGGGTTTTACCCTCTACTTGAGCCGAAGGAAGGGCTTGTTCGGGGTTGTCCTTGTGGTACAAACCAACCTCTGTAAGATCCAGCGAATCATTTTTACCCAGTTCCACCGTAAAAAAGAGACGAGCATCCGTAAAACCATAAAAGCTCCCGTAGTCTTCCACCTTCTTTTTTATTTCTTCGTCCGCCGTAAAAGAAACCTGGCAACTGCCCTTATCGTTCAAAGTAGCCTCTATTTCCTTTAGAAAGCAATAGCTGTTACTTAAACTGTTTTCTAAAGGAACGTTGGGAAACTTAATAAACACTTTAAACTTCACCGGAAGAAGCGGGAATCCCTCCAAAGAAAGATGTATATAATTTTCCTCGTCCCAACCGGTTTCCGTTCTTCTCTTTCCGTTGGCATAACACCACAAAGCTTGGTTGAAAAGCAAGTGGCTGGCTTTAATTTTCCAAGGTGTGGGCAAAGGAGCTTGGGAGACCTCCGCCCCGCGTAAATAGACATTGATCTCCGCTTCCGTAGGTTGCAAAGCCTGTATAAAAACCTCGTCAACCCCCGGGGTAGAAGTTTGCACCAAGGCAGGATCTAGCAATTGCCATTCCACCCTTTCTTCCGGAATTAAAGGCAGAAAGGTACGTACCTTAAATTTGGCTTTGGCCTTTAACGGTAGTACACTAGGACCCTCTATGCTTTCCACGCGGTTTTTTCCTACTTCTATGTGTGCCACATCTGCCGAGGAACCAAAGGAAATTTTGCTTACATGAGTTTGCTTCTCTCCAAAAACACTAAAGTTATACATCCCGAAAGGAGAGGAGAGGATCTTATTTTTTTCTACCTCGTTGGAAACCTTGGAAGCAAGTACCGATTGAAGTTGGGGGATTGTATATTGCAAGCTTTCTAATAAGCCCAGTTCTACAACTGTACCGTTGTCCTTGCGTGCGTACCAAAACCCACGATTGCCCAGCCCGGTATAAGAATAGTGAATACCGGTACATTTTAAATGTATTTTTTCGGTTTTACGAATTTTAGATTTGCCTAAGTTTTCAATACTGTCAATCGATCGGTTTTTTACCTTAACCGAAAGCGTACGAGTGGTCTTAAAGTCAGAATCTTCCAATTCCAGTGTATAGTCCCCCGAGTTCGCAAATGAGACCGATAAAGCTTGGCTATTGGGATTTATAGCTACGTTTATATGTTTTTGGTTGTTGAGTAACAAGGGCCAAACAGAGCTAAAAATTACATGCTCCCCTTGTTTGATCCTCCATATAGGTTTGATGAATGAGAATAACGATCTCTTAAAAGTATATTGGGGTGAAAAAGTATTTACATTATGTTTAGGTACGGTGGAATTGCCCGAAATTCCTTCCAACTGATTTTTTAAACGATGCATCACTACTTTGGTGGCATTGCCCGTAGGGGTTTTGCCGTAGGCATAAAAGGTAGTTTTCCCTTCAGGGTATAGGTTTACATCAACCACAAATTCTTTGCCGTGTTCCAACCAGGTCATTCTACGTTTTTTTTGGGTGTCACCCTCATAAACCACCCAATGGACCAGACCGGGATCTCCTCCAGATTTTACTTGTGCTTCTAAGACTATTTTGGTTACTAGTCCCCCCATTTCTACCTTTACTTCACGGTTTTCGGGTATAGGTAAATCTAACGGGCTTTTGATGAGGACTTGGGTAACTGCAGGTGCTATTTTTCCTTTGCTGGAAGCTACCTTTGCATTCAAAACATAAAGGTCGTAAGTATTTTGGTTAACCTTTTTATACATCACGCGTGACGGTTGCAACTTTTGTCCGCTTCGCTTAATTTCTACCTTACCCCCTCCACAGGTGCAGTTGCCCACGGAACTATCAATAAGAATCTTACGTTTTCCAAACTCAGCATTTTCGTAGTATTTTGTCCATTGGATTTTGGGGGTGCACTGGGGTGGAGGGGAACTGCGGGTACAAGCACCAAAATTCATGTGCTGGATACTGTCTTCGTTCCAGGTAGCTATTTTTTTATTATTGATTAAATATTTATCGTCCTCGGCATGGCTCACTTTAAGAAAGCTAGAGGTTACTCCTTTGGAGCAAAACAACTGGGCTCCCTCTACAACGATCTCTCCTTGGGTTGATTTTTCAGGCATAGTATTTCGCTTTAGTTAGTTTCTTCTTCTTTTTCCGAGAGGAAAAAAGTAAAAGCATGGGAAGGCTCTATTTTCCGTAAGCTAATTCCCTGATGTTTGATTTCTATTTTTTCGTTATAAAAATACTGATTGTTTTTAGATTTTAAAATAATTTCTGCGCTTTTGTGTTCCAATCTTCCATTTTCTTTCTCTCGAAGGCTTAGAATGGTGCATTCGCCCTGCAAATCTGCGGCATGTATATAATTTTTGGAAAGCCAAGGGAATTTCAACTTTTCGTTTAGGGTCTTTGTAAAATCTTCATTTATCTCCTCCAACTGCCCTTGAAACCGAAATCCATAGGTTTCTTTGGCAGATTCTTCCTTGGAACTTCCTGAAAAAGCTGCGTTTCCCAGCTTTAAAAAATTCCATCGCAAGCGGTGTGTATCTTCCTCGTTGCAATTAAAGAAAAACAGGTTCCAAAAGGCTTCTTGTTGCAGTTTTTGTTTTAGTTTTTCTTCGGTGTCCATGGTTACCAAGAAATTCTCTTTCAGGCTTTCTGCAAAATCTCCGTGGTACTGCTCCGAGAGCAAAGCATCGGCTTTCTTTTTCCAATGGGTCAACCACAAACGGTACGTAGGCAATGTAAGGAAATTTTCCTCTTCGTCTACCTCTATCTCTAAAGGATAAGTGGCTAGTTCCAGTTGTGCATACAACCGTACGGTAGGATCCTTCGGCCAAGCCCCATTCAGGTGCAGGTTTTCTTTAGAAAAGATTCGGCGTTTGAGTTCCGGATGGGTTGAACAATGAATGCCCAAATCGTAAGCAGTTTCACTTTTTAGTAGGGTGGAACGTTCCTTTACTTCAACCGTATGGCTTACCTTGTATAGGCGGGTATGTTTCCAGTCTTTAACTTCCATAGTACACAATAGTTTTACATAAATATAGTCATTTAAGACTTATAAACGTGGAATTTTATAATTTGTTATAAAATTAAACAAAAATATTTTTTATTCATATAGTTTATTTGGTATTTCACTCTCCCATACGGGTAATAGGATTTTTTTTATCTTCTCGGAGAAGGTACAATATTTACTTTTCCTAACCGTTGGTTTGGATTAGTATGTAATCTTATCGCTCTTATGATATACTTCAGTGGAAGGCTAGAGTAAATTTAGCTATGCAGTATTCCAACCATCGGAAATACACCAAAGGCGGTAATCCTAAATTTTCCCTATACTTTTAAGACAAGTGGATCGGCTTAGGGTATATTCAATTTCTAGGTTTAAAGGAAGATGATTGGGAGGGATTCCTTTAGAAGTTAACGATTAGTGCAACCATCACCCAAATAGTAAAATTAACCAAAGATGGGTAAGTTGAAGTTAAATAGGGTAGGAGGAGGGTGTTTTATGCCATTTTTAGGGGATAAATATGGATAGCTACTCCTGTATTGTTTACCCTTAGGATTTAAAAATTGTTAAAGTTACGATCTATTCTTATTGTTATTGGAGGATTCAATTTATTTATATGAAATAAAAAAAATGAAAATAAAATTTCTAGATACTAATAATAGAACAAGTAATAAAAGTATAATATTCCCTTTTTTTCCATTTTACCAATCTGATATTGAAGCTATCCCTGATAATATAAATAAGAATACATATTGAACGAATAATGCAATAATGGATATTAAGATGGATATAAAATAAAGTTTTTTATTTTTTTTAATGAAAAATTTTATAATAAAAACAATTATTAATAAAAATATCCATATTATGGTTATAAACAATAAATAGGGCATTAATCCTGTTAAAAATAATTTTTGTAAATAAAAAGTATCTATTATAAGAAAAAAAGTTAAGCAAAGTAATAAAATGCTAAAAATCAACTTAAATAAATATATTTTTTTCATGTAAATTAAAATTTTAATTTTTTTTTAAATTTTTTCCATATTCTTTAATTTTTTATAATACTCTTTCGATTTATCAGAAATTTTACTTTTAACAGTAATAACTTTAGGCTTGGGATCAGGATCCGTATAAGCAGTGATCATATTCTTAGGATTTTTAATAACATGTATTAATCCCTCTATAAAAATTGAAGCAATTTCCTTAGATGCAGGATTAAAGAAATTAATTGCTTCAGGTAAATTTTTCGCATCTCTTAAAGTTAGAGATGGAGTAGCAAAATTTTCAAATTTATTAGCACATTTTTCAATTAATTTTTCCTTGAAATAATATATTGTATCTTTTTTTATTACTTCTCCTAACATAGCCATAAAATAATAGGTTCGTTTATCTCCTTTTTTTTCAAAATAATCTTTAAGAGCTTCATGAATTGACTTAAAGTATTTTGTAGGATCTGTAATTTTATTAGGTTCATCCTCATCCATTCCAACAACATAAGCGGCTATATCTCCTTCTAAATTAACCCTAGAACCGTAACTATGTCCACTTTTAGGGAAAATAGTTTTAGGTTTTTATCGTCGTTAAATCATTCTTTTTTCTCTTTTTTTCTTATTTTTCTGTATAAGAACGTAAGAAATAAAATTAAGGTAAAATCAATAAAAAAAAGAAGAATTCCTTGTTGAAAAAATATAATCCCCATAGATTCTTCACCTATGTTATTCTCTTTATTAAAAAAAGAATTCCAATTATATATAATTAGTAATGATGCAATTACGCTAATTATAAATGAAAAAAATAATAAAATAATTAGTATAATTTTTTTAGAGTTTTTATTATTCATGTATAACCTCTTTTGAATCTATTGCTTTTTATTAAATTTTTCTGTTTTATTGGTTTAAAGTTTATATAATTTCATTAAAAAAAAATACTAATAGAGATCCAATAGTTAAGTACGGATATGAAATTGACCATATACTTAAAAGTTCATCTAAAAAACTATAACTACTCCATGAAGAAACCCGATCTGCAAAAATTTTATAATTATTAAGTAAAACCAACAGTATAAAAACGATTACAATGACCAATCTATGATACCATTTATTTATTTTTTTATGAAAAATAATTAACGGAATAAAAAGGAAACTTACATAAAAAGAGGATAAAAGAATATCTCTTTCATAAGAGCATTTTAAACAGGAGGAGGATATCTCACTGGAATATGCATACATAGAAAGATATGTGGTAAAACACAATAAGCCATATAGGTATATAAATAATAATATATTTTTATAAAATTTCATCAATGGTAAAAAAAATTAAATTAATAATAAATTTCTATTATCAAATATATTATCTTCTTTCGCTAATATTTATATTTTCTAAAATAAAGAATTTGAAGAATTAATAAATCAAATGCTATAATATACCCTTTATTAAAAAAACTATATATTTTTTAATTTTTGCGATATATTTACTGTTTATTCATTTTGATATTTTTTACTGTTAGAAACAAATGAAAAACTAATACTATCTCTGTGATTGCAACAACTACAAAAATCCCTATATAACTTTCATGGAATTATACTTACATATAAGAAAGATGTAGAATTTATTTATCATATCTTAAAAATAAATACCAATTTCCTTTTATATTTTTATAAACAGTAAAATTATTTTCACCAATTTTTCTACATTCTTCCCAAAGATCTCCTTCCACTACTTTTTCAGAATTATATTTGTGTTGAAAATCATCCATTTTCCCTTTCTTATAATAATATCCTTTTTCAATGCCCCAAGTAGAATTTCCTTTTTCAAAAGTTGTAATTTCTATATAATCATCTATTTTGTATACTCTTATAATATTTAAATTTTCCTTAACTTTTTTTACATAGTCTAAATTCTTAATTTTTAAACTATCTTTAAAATTTCTCACTAGAGGATAATTTTTAAAACCAGAGTCATTAAATATATATTCTTTAAAACTATTAAACTCATTTTCCCTCAATAAAAATGAATCAATCATTTCCTTATCTGAAGGTATTTGTGATTGTTTTTTACTATGACAAGATATTAATATACTTATAAATATAAATAGAATAAAAATTTTTCTTATCAAATACATAATTTTACTGATAAAGGTTTGTTTTTTTCTAATGTAATTTGAATTTCATCCAATAAATCTTTGGCCTGTATATTCTCAATATGTTTGTCAAATAAACGAAATCCTATTTTAATTGCCTGTTGATCGGAAGGATCGTCAAATCCTCCAAGAATATCTGAATCTCCAAAGTCTTCAATTCTATTTTTAAGATATTCTTTCCATGTTTTCCATTCATCTAGAGGTTTGTTATTATCTCCAATTTGTGCATATCCAGCTCCATTTATAAGAGTGAACTCTGAAAATCCAACGTACTTACCTACAAAACCATAATGTATATTTGACCAAATATCATAATTATATAATAACGCTTTTGATGACTTTTTATCACAAGACCAATTTTTTTTATTTTGCATATCTAATAAAGTGATTTTATGATCCCATATTGCACCTTTCTTTACCAGCGATTTCCATAAAACGCAAGCTTTTCTAAAATAATCATATTTTTTCTTTAGATTATAGGTGTTTGAATACTTATTATTAAACATTTTAATTAAATCACAATGTGATGATTTAATATTCGTATTCATCTCCTTTGCCATATATTCTGCTATAATATTTGCATCAATGTAATTACAACTATGTTTTTCTACATAAGTGCTTACGCTAACAGAAATAGTTGGTTGCTTAAAATAAGCATAAACTGTAAATTTTGAAACTATTGCTTTATTAGGAATTCTAAAACTAACTTCTTTTTTACCTATTACAGTAGGAAAATAAGTATCTATTTTATTATCGTCATATTGGTTTGCCCATCTTAAATTTTTAATTTCAGATCCTTTGGGAGCGCGATTAAACTGAATTACTTTATATTTATACCATTTTTCTTTTTCTAGTATAGTAACCTTTTTTCCATTTTCATCATATGGACCATCCAATTTCATTACGCGTAAAGGTAACGGTGGTGTATAATCACTCAAATATTGTACCCCTCCCTGCTTTCCAGTCATAATCACCTGGGTGGGAGAATTAAAGGTTAAATCTCCATGGGTGGCAGTAAGGGTTATTGATTTTTTAGCTTTTTTTATACTTTCTCCTCCAATAGTTCGTATGATATTTCCTTTATGCATAACCATAAATATTTATTAATGCAAACTGGTTTGATTTGCACTGTTAGATTTTACTAGGGTACCACTTTCTAAATGAATTACATCTTCCTTGCTTGTATAGGCACTTTTTTTAGAAGTTTCGCTAAAATTTAAGGCTGTGCTTTCACGTGTTTCTCCAGCACTTTCATAAATATTACCAGCGGCTAGATTATAATCTTCAGCTGCTAGGGTAGAAATATTTTCTCCGGCACTTATGCTTATGTTCTGGGAGGCAGAAAGGACTATGTTTTTAGCTTCCATAAAAATAGTTTCTGGAGCTACGCTTTTTATATTCCCTTTACCATCTAAAAATACACGATTACCACTAGGATCTTCCACTAAAATACTACCTTTTCCTTCCGCATCATTAAACACAATCCGGGTTCCACTCCGGGTTTCAATCACCTTAATATCATTTCCTTCTGTGTAATACCTTGCAATTTCTCCGCCATTGTAGGCTGTTCCTAGCACCACCGGTGCATCCGGGTTACCGCCTTGGAAAGCTACCAATACCGTTTCCCCAATTTCGGGGGTAAAATATGTACCTTTACCAGAACCTGCATGGGGCTGAATTACTTGTATCCAAGGGGTTTGGCTGTTTTTGGCTTTTTGCCAAGAAAACTGTACGCGTAGCCTGCCCATTTTCAGTGGGTCTTTATGATCCATAACCTTGGCATGTTGCAACTCTGCCTTTGGGTAGGCGGTTGGGTTGTAGTTTAGTGGAACTATCGCATCCTTAGGGACTCCTACAAAGTGGTGTTCGTACCCATGTCCGTCTATAAACTTATGGACAATTTCAATAACCTTATAACTCTCTGCCGGAACTCTACCGTTTTTAAAGATTTTATGCCCGGGCATCCAAACAAACATCTTGGCTACATCTCCTACGCGTAGGGAGGGATTATTGCCTCTGGCTTTCATACGAACCAGTCCTTGGTTTCTGCGTTGTTCTCTTTCGGCGGCCTCCACCATTCCATTTTTGCCTTTAGGCAAAAGGCTAGGGTACAAATGCTGTTGGGGAGATACTCGGTTGAACCAATCTTCGGAAACATTGTCGGCGTACTGTTCAAAGGGATTTACACTTTTTTGAACCGGATGACTCTTGGAATCTACTTGTATTTCTTCTCCGTGCTTAGGATCATAGGCAGTGTATGAAAATCCTTGTGTGCCCATTTCCATACCTAATTCAAAATCGTAGATGTCTTCGCCTTCCATCATTTCTATAATCTTGCTTCCCCAGGCGGAAAATACAAATTGTTCGCCGTTGTAATAAAAGTATTCGCCAAATTGTTTTGCCAATCGTTGGATAAATCCGTAGTCGCTTTCGTGGTACTGACTAAGGTAGGGTATGCTTCCTTTAAAATTGGGGTTTACTTTGAACTGCACCAAATTTTGGGGATATTTTGTGGCTATTCCTGCTAGTAATTGCTCAAAAGTTACTTCTTCAAAACTTTCACAGTGTGGGCCGTTTTCCATTAATACGGAGGGACAGGAACCTTTTAAGATAACATGGCGTACGCTTTCAACTACTTTGGTTTGTACTCTAGAGATGATTCCTGTAAACATTTGTTGTACTTTCCCGTATTGGTAAAACATAAAACTTATGCGCTTGCCCAAAACTAAGCGAGAATTTTCTAACAAGTAGGCTTCGTTCTCTTGAAATTCATCCGGATCGCATATCAATTCAAAGGAATGTGGGTGTCCAATGGACTGTTTGAGTTCTAGTTCTATATGTGTATCGTTGAAACATTCTTTGCCGTTGATTAACACTTTCACTGAAACCAGGGATGAATTTTCAAATAAATTGGATTTGCTGCCTCCATAGGTGGGGATCTTGTGGCTGATGTGGCGTAGTAAATCTGCTTCCTCTTCGGTTAGCATACGATTTCCGTCACCAAAGACCGGTTTTTTTGCCATAGTAATTGTTTTTTTAAATTAATAAAACATGGAATTAAAATAAAATAAATGTTTATTTATCGCAAATATAATTAAAATATGTAAATTTTAAAGAAAATAGGCATTTATTTTTCTTTAATGATTTAAACTATAATGTATAAGTTAGGGATTAAAATTCAAAATATAGTCTTCGTAAATTTTATAGATGAGAAGTTTTAGAAGAATATAGCTAATCAAAAATTAACTTTATATAACTATAAGTTTAATACTCAAAAAATTATATGATTTTTAGTTTTATTGGTTTTTATAAGCATATTATACTCGCAGTTGTAAAACTTAATTTACTCCAATGGGCGTATTTCTCTTATTGCATATTAATTAATCACGAATATGATTAGGATCTATATACAAATAAGGAAAGTAATAATACTACGAATGCTCCTTACCAATTAACGAGTATATTCAAAAAAAGCTTCTTCTAGATTGGTAAATTTACTTTGAAATTCTTCAATGGATTTGTCTTGAATTATTTTTCCATGATTAAGCAGAATTACCCTAGAACATAAAGCTTCCACTTCCTGCATGATATGGGTGGAAAGTATGACCGTTTTTTCCTTACCTAGTTCTTGAATAAGTTGTCTGATTTCAATAATTTGGTTAGGATCTAGCCCATTGGTAGGCTCATCCAAAATTAATATTTCAGGATTAAAAATTATGGCTTGTGCTAAGCCTACTCTTTGTTTGTAGCCTTTAGACAATTGGCTGATTTTCTTTCCCTTTTCGGGAGATAAACCTACCTTTTCAATAACGCCTTCAATTTCTTTAGGATCTATACGGTGTATATTTGCCACAAAGGTTAAGTACTCTTTTACATACATATCTGTATACAAAGGATTATTTTCGGGTAAGTAACCAATAAGGGATTTAATTTTAAAAGCTTCTTCTTGGTTGTCTAAGCCCTGAATCCAAATTTTTCCACCATCTATAGATAAGGAACCGGTGATGGCACGCATCATAGTAGTTTTTCCGGCTCCGTTGGGTCCTAGCAAACCTACAATTTCTCCTTTCTTAATGTCTAAATTAATATCCTCTAAAGCCCACTGATCTTTATATCTTTTCTTAAGATTTTGTATTTTTACAGACATTTTTAGTTAAAAGATAAAATTTAATATTTTTTGTAAAGATATTAATAAAACAAAAAAGAATAAATAAATATTTATGAAATCAGTATCGATACAGGGAATTAAAGGATCTTTTCACCATGAGGCTGTGGTAAAATTTTTTAAAGAAGAAGAGGTGGAAATTGTGGATAGTCCTAGCTTTAATACCTTGGTTAAAGATATAATACAAGGAACGGCCGATTATGGAATGATGGCTATTGAAAATTCTATTGCAGGGAGTATTCTTCCGAATTATACATTAATTACCAAAAATAATTTATACATCGTTGGGGAAGTTGTTATCCCCATTCATCATCATTTATTAGCATTAGAATCAGAAACTCTAGAAACGATCCGCGAAGTGCAAACGCACCCGATGGCTTTATTGCAGTGCCAAAATTTTTTAGAAAAGCACGAAGATTGGAAGCAATTGGCCAAGGACGATACGGCTACTTGTGCTAAAAATATTTCTGAAAACCACTGGAAAGGGGTAGCAGGTATAGGTTCACAATTGGCGGCGGAAAGATATAACCTAAAAGTACTTGCCAAAAATATTCACGATGTTGCGGACAATTATACTCGGTTCTATTTGCTTTCCAAACATAAAGAAAAAATTGAACATTTTAATAAGGCTTCGCTTTATTTTGCGACCAACCATAAAATGGGGAGTTTAGCCCAAGTGTTGAATCTTTTAGCTGAACATGAGATGAACATTACCAAGATACAATCGGTGCCTTTGCCGGAAGCTGTGTTTCAATATTCCTTTCATGTAGATGTAGTTTCCGATAAAAAAGGATACGATCATTATTACAAAGCTTTGGAAGAGATAAAAAAGGTGACCGGTTTTCTTCACGTTTTAGGAGAGTATAAACAATTTAAAATTTAATTCCATGGGTGTAACAGAATTGGTGTTTATAGGTTTTGTTATTTTTGGAGGGATTCTTGGCTATTCCAAAGGATTGTTAAGACAAATTTCCACCCTAGCAGGATTATTTTTAGGCTACTTTGCTGCTGGCTTATTTTTATCTCCGGTTCATAAATATTTGGTAGAAAAAAAAATTTTATCATCAGATTTTTCAACAACTCTAACATTTATACTATTAATTCTAGTTATTTACCTGTCTGTGAAATTTTTATCCAAGGGGATTGAAAATATGTTAAAAGCGATAGGTTTAAACTTTACCAATAGAATTGCTGGTTTTCTTTTGGGAGGATTTAAGTTCTTGCTTATAGGTTTATTCGTGTCTTATTTGTTGATAATGGTTGGTATTATTTCAGAGAAAAATACTTCACAAAATTTTATGGATGGGGTGGGGCTTTTTCGTTCCATTCTATGGTCTTACCTAAAATAATCCCAACAGCCCCCAAGGAAAACAAATTCCAGTTCAGATATTTTTGTACCTTTGCGAACTTATTGAATTCATAACATATGTCAGATTTAGTACCCAAACTAGAAGCGATTAAGCAACGTTTTGACGAGGTTGCCGATTTAATCATTCAGCCCAATATAATCTCCGACCAAAAACGATACGCACAACTTAATAAAGAATACAAAGATTTAGGTAAGCTGGTAGATGTTTATAAAGAATATAAAACTCTTCTGAATACAATTTCAGATGCAGATGAAATTATTAAAGAAGGTGCAGATGCGGAAATGGTAGAGTTGGCGAAAGAAGAAAAAAATTCTGCCCTAGGGTTGATCCCTTCTATGGAGGAGAATATAAAATTTATGCTTATTCCTAAGGATCCGGAAGACGATAAAAATATAACGGTGGAATTGCGAGCCGGAACTGGTGGAGATGAATCTGCTATTTTCGTTGAAGATGTCTTTCGTATGTATTCTATGTATTGGAGACAAAAGGGATGGAATTTTGAAGTAGTAGATGCTACAGAAGGTAGTGTAAAAGGTTACAAGGAGATGATTGTCAATGTTAGCGGGGAAGGAGCTTTTGGTACTATGAAGTTTGAATCCGGTGTACATAGAGTGCAGAGGGTTCCGGAAACAGAATCCCAGGGTAGGGTACATACCTCTGCCATTACAGTGGCAGTATTGCCTGAAGCGGAAGAGGTGGATGTTGAAATTAATCCCGCTGATTTGGAATTTCAAACGGCTCGTTCCAGTGGTGCTGGAGGACAGAACGTAAACAAGGTTGAAACTAAAGTGCAGTTGTTTCATAAACCTACGGGTATAATGATTCAATGTCAGGTAGCACGTTCGCAACACGCCAATAGAGAAATGGCTTTGCAAATGCTCCGAAATAAATTGTATGATATTAAACTGCAAGAACACTTAGATAAAATATCTTCTCAGAGAAAGACTATGGTTTCGACCGGAGATCGATCGGCTAAAATTCGGACTTATAATTACCCGCAGGGACGGGTAACTGATCATAGAATTAATA
This sequence comes from Apibacter muscae, assembly GCF_007845635.1. Classification (GTDB taxonomy): domain Bacteria; phylum Bacteroidota; class Bacteroidia; order Flavobacteriales; family Weeksellaceae; genus Apibacter; species Apibacter muscae. The sequence goes on from NZ_SELG01000042.1 coordinate 14,864, forward strand.
AATCTATATATAATTTGGATAATTTCATGAATGGGGATATTGAAGAAATGATTGACTCTTTAAAAATTGCAGAAAATGCAGAAAAATTAAAAGGAGAGGAGGAATAAGAAGTTTCATCTTCTATTTAATATATTCAAACAGAAGCAAATAAAAAAAGGCGAAATTTTATTTCGCCTTTTTTTATTTTAATTAGTTTACGAATATTCTTTATAAGTATAAAATAAAATCTTTATATTTATCCCAAAATATAATTTAATATCTATTAATATTTAGTTTTATGAAATAAAATTAGAATATTTTTAATTAGTAAGCTTATTTTATTTAATAACCTTTACGCGTGGATTTTAATAAGGTTAATCAAGAATTGAAAGTTAAAATAAGTTCGTAAAGTTTATTGCTGGGTTAATAATATAAAATTTTACCAATGAAGAAAGTAGCAATTATAGGTTCTGGGATCTCTGGATTATCGGCTTCTGCTTATGCGGCTAGACAAGGCTACGAGGTACATGTTTTTGAAAAACATTCGCAGCCCGGGGGTAGGGCAAGACAATTTAAAAGTAAGGAAGGCTATATTTTTGATATGGGACCTAGTTGGTATTGGATGCCTGACCTTATAGAAGATTTTTTTACGGATTTTAACTGTAAAACCTCTGATTTCTTCACTCTAATTTCATTGGACCCCCAATTTGAAATCATTTTTTCAGACCAAACTGTACAAGTGCCTAAAAGCATAAAGGAACTTGAGGACTTATTTGAAAGCCATGAACCGGGGGGAGCAGCTCAATTAAGAAAATTTATGAGAGAAGCAAAATTTAAATATGAGGTTGGGATGAAAGAGTTTGTTAATAAACCTTGCCTGTCGTGGTTGGAGTTTTTATCATTTAGAATCCTTAAAAGTACTTTAAAAATAAATTTACTTGAAAATTTTAGAAGTTATGTAAGTAAATTTTTTAAAGATAAAAAATTAAGAACCTTAATGGAATTTCCTGTAATTTTTTTGGGTGCATCGCCCGAAAAAATTCCTGCCCTATATAGTTTAATGAATTATGGGGGGTATGCATTAGGAACCAAGTATCCTATAGGAGGATTTTATAAACTTATTTTAGCTATGAAAGACATAGCAGAAAAGCAAGGGGTGAAATTTTATTTTAATCATAACGTTGAAGCCATTCATGCAAAAGATGATCTTGTGAAATCACTAATTATTGATGGTAAAATTCATGAGTTTGATGCGGTTATAGCTTCCTCGGATTATCATCACACAGAAACATTGTTAAATCCAAGATATAATAATTACACAGAAAATTTTTGGAAAAAAAAGACATTTGCTCCCTCTTGTTTAATCTATTATTTAGGGATCAGTCAAAAAATTCCAAAATTACAACATCATACGCTTTTTTTTGAAAATGACTTGGACGAACACATAGATACTATTTACAATGAGAAAAGATGGCCAGAAAAACCTTTGTTTTATGTTTCCTGCCCTTCAAAAACAGATAATCTTGTAGCTCCAGAAGGGAAAGAAAATCTCTTTTTGTTGATGCCTTTAGCTATTGGATTAGAGGATAATGAAGCTGTAAGGGAAAAATATTTAGAAATTATGTTGCAGAGAATTGAAAAATACACAGGGGTTAGCCATCTACAAAATAAAATTGAGTTTAAAAAAAGTTATTGTGTAAGCGATTTTATTACCGATTATCATGCTTACGGTGGCAATGCCTATGGATTGGCAAATACACTCGAACAAACGGCTGTTTTAAAGCCTAAAATAAAAAATAAAATTTTAAAAAATCTATTCTATGCTGGGCAATTAACAGTTCCGGGCCCTGGAGTTCCTCCCTGTATACTATCAGGAAAAATCGCCGCCCATGAATTATCAAAACTTAAATTTTAGAATTTATGAAACACTTGTTTGATGAACTTTCTTTCTCTATTAGTAAATTAACTACTAGAAAGTATAGTACAAGTTTTTCCATGGGTATCTTAGCTCTAAAACCTTCTATACGTTCAGCTATCTATGCGATTTATGGATATGTAAGATTGGTAGATGAAATTGTGGATAGTTTTCATGATTTTAATAAAGAAAAAATGTTGCAGAATGTAAAAAGAGAAACTGAGGAAGCCTTGAATGAAAAAATTTCTCTTAATCCTATACTTAATTCTTTTCAACAAACTGTACATAAGTATGATATTGATAAAAATTTAATTGATGAATTTTTACAAAGCATGGAAATGGATTTAAAAAAAATAAATTATGATTCCAACCTTTATAAAACTTACATCCATGGATCTGCGGAAGTGGTAGGATTAATGTGTTTAAAAGTTTTTACCGAAGGAAATCAAAAAATTTATGAAGATTTAAAACCCTATGCCATGAAGTTAGGTTCTGCATTTCAAAAAATAAACTTTCTTAGGGATTTAAAAAATGATTATTGGGAATTAGGAAGAACATATTTTCCAAACCTTAATGTAAAAGCATTTAACAATCAAGTGAAAGTTTTAATTGAAAATGAAATTGAGAATGAATTTAAAGAAGCTTTAATTGGTATAAAAAAACTTCCTCATTCTTCATTATTTGGGGTTTATTTAGCTTATAAATATTATTTTTCTCTTTTTAAAAAAATTAAAAGTAAATCTTCCAATGAAATTTTAATTCAAAGAATAAGAGTGCCGAACACAGAGAAAGCATGGGTAGCATTTAAAAGTTATTTACGACACAAAACAACCTTTTATTAAGATAATTTACTAATAGCAAAAGGATTACGTTTAAAGAAAGCTTTAATCATAGACACTAAAAAACTTTAAAAATAGATCATGAATTACCAACTTTATAGAGAACAACACCTAAATTGTAATATCAAAGAAGCATGGGAATTTTTTTCATCGCCTAAAAATTTATCTTTAATTACTCCTAAAGATTTAGGGTTGACGGTTTTAACTAATTTTGAAGATGATGAAATTTATGAAGGTATGATTATTAACTATAAAGTTTCCCCATTGTTAAATATTCCCTTAAAATGGCAAACGAGAATTATACAAGTGGACTATCAAAGAAGTTTTACTGACTTTCAAGAAAAAGGACCTTATAAATATTGGAATCATTTTCATGAATTCATCCCTAAAAGCCAAGGAGTATTGATGAAAGATACTGTTGATTACGAACTACCATTAGGAGTTTTAGGAGTTTTTGCTCATAACATATTTATAAAAAATAAATTGAAAAGCATTTTTGAATATCGTTTTAATATTCTGGAAAAAATTTTTAATTCAAATTTAAACTAATATGAATTTTTTTGTTGTTCTTATAACCTTTCTTTCCATGGAAGGATTTACTTGGGTGGTACATAAATATATAATGCATGGATTTTTGTGGGTATTACATAAAGATCATCACGACCATAGTAGTCCCGGGAATTTAGAAAAAAATGATTATTTCTTTGTCATATTTGCTCTTCCTACCATAGCACTTATGTACTTTGGAAGTCTGAATAATTTTAATATTCTTTTTTATATAGGGTTAGGAATCATGTTGTATGGTTTGGCGTATTTTTTTGTTCATGATATATTTATACATCAACGTATTAAAATTTTCAAGCACACTAAAAATCCCTATTTTCTAGCTCTTCGAAGGGCTCATAAACAGCATCATAAATATATAGGTAAGTACGAGGGTGAATGTTTTGGTTTTTTATTTGTACCAATAAAATATTTTAAGATGTATTCTAAATCTGACACTCAATGATTGCCTATACTTACATAACTGTATTATTTTTTACTATAATAATATGTTTGATAGCCTCATTTAATCCTTTAATAAAATTTAATAAATATTTTGGAGTTTTTATCAAATCAGCCATATGCGCATCAATCCCCTTTATATTGTGGGATGTTTATTTTACTCATTTAGGTGTTTGGTGGTTTGATACCCGTTATACCCTAGGAATAACTATAGCCGGTTTACCTATAGAGGAATGGTTGTTTTTTATTTGTATACCTTTTTCCTGTATATTTACCTACTACTGCATTGATAAATTTTTTAATATACGATGGCTTAGAGGTTTTAATAATATGATTGTTTTTTTTAGTATTGTTACATGCTCTCTTATAGCTTTATTATATAGTCCAAAAATATATACCTTAATAACAACACTAGCAACGATTCTTACCCTTATTTTTTTACATTTTATAGCCCGTGCATATTGGATTTCTCAAGCATCATTTGTATTTACAATACTTATGCTTGGTTTTTTTCCAGTAAACGGAATTCTTACAGGATTTGGTTTGGATCACCCCATTGTGAATTATAATCCTAAAGGTTATATGGGCGTAAGAATGGGTACAATTCCAATAGAAGATGCAATTTACGGTTATACACAGTTTTTATGGGTATTATATTTTTTTAAAAAATATTCAAGCAAAAAAAATCTAAAGATGCGGAAAATTGAACCTAATGAGTAAATAAATTTTAAACTAAATAATCATAATAAAAATAAGATAAATAATGTATTTAGATGAGTGGAAATTTTTTAAATATAAATACCTGGTTAATAAATATTTAAATAATCTAAAAATTTATAGATATCAATTAAATTGGTTACGGAAATTTTATTTATAAATTTGTATAAAATAAAATTAACTCCTTGAATTTAAAATACATCAAATCCTTACTTTGCGTAGCTTTTGCATCTTCATGTTATGGAATGGTAGCAATTTTTGTAAGGTTGGCATACCAACAACATTATAACACTGCTGAAATAATCATTTCTCAAGCACTTATAGGTTTTTTAGGACTTTTACTTATTTATTTTATCTCTCAAAATAAATATAAGAACTATTTATATACAAAAAAGGATATTATAAAGCTAATGATATGTGGCTGCTCATTTGCATTTACCAATACTTTTTTTTATCAAGCAGTACGTTTGGGAATACCTGTAGCCATTTGTACCGTGCTACTTATGCAAGCAGTATGGATGGGTTCAGTAGTAGATTTTATAGTGAATAAGAAGAAACCTTCTATTGTTGAAATTATAGCAATTTTAACCATACTGGTGGGTACCTTTTTAGCTACAAACATTTTAGAGCACAAGAAAGAACAACTAAATTTTTTAGGATTAACTTTTGGCTTTTTAGCTGCCGTATCCTATACCTTTTCATTATTTTCCACCAATAAAATTAGCGTAAATGTACCTCCAACACTAAGGCCTGCTTGTTTATTATTTGGGGCGAGCCTTATGGTTAGTTTAATTTGGAGCCATGAATTGGTAAACGAACCGTTCCATCCATCCATTTTTTATAAGTGGGGTTTAATCATTGCCTTTTTCGGTACTATATTAGCTACTTCCTTATTTTCAAGTCACATGCCTGTGGTTGGTATTGGGGTAGGTAGCATAGTCGCCTCTATAGAACTTCCGACTTCAGTTATTGCTGCTAAAATAATTTTATCAGAAAATATAAATTATATACAATGGGTGGGCATACTATTAATTCTATTGTCGGTAGTTTTTTTAAATATTCCTTTGCTGAGATCCAATAAAACTAGTAATTGATTTAAAAAGAATAAATAATATTAGTATATCTATAAGGAAATAATATTTGTGAATATATCTATATTAATTTATTGTAAATTATTATAGATATAAAATATATTTTCGTTTAATGAAATATTTGTTATGTAATAGTATGATTTGTTGATGCGAATAACATTCATAGATCAATTATAAATCATATATTAAAACATTAACCCTTTTACCACAAACTTAAAAATCACTTACGGATATGTTTTCATAAATTATCTAACTTTGTAATATGAATTTTTTAGTATTTGATACCGAAACTACCGGTCTTCCTGCCAATGCTAGTGCGCCAGTTTCAGACTCTGACAATTGGCCGAGAATGGTGCAAATTGCTTGGCAGTTGCACGACGAAAATGGTAATTTAATTGAAAATTATGATTATATAATTAAACCGGAAGGTTATGATATACCTTTTAACGCACAAAAAATTCATGGCATTAGTACTGAAAAAGCGTTAGCTGAAGGGTATGATCTAAAAGAAATACTGGATAAATTTAATAAAGTTTTAGAAAAAAATCCAATTCTAGTTGGGCAAAATATAGCTTTTGATATTCCTATTGTTGGAGCAGAATTCTACAGAAAATCAATTGATAACCATATAGCCGATTTAGATTTAGTAGATACAGCCAAAGAGGGTACAAATTTTTGTGCTATTCCTGGAGGAATAGGAGGTGGGTTTAAATACCCCAAATTGTCTGAATTGTACGAAAAACTTTTTGGTTATAGTTTTGATGAAGCTCATAATGCAGCTGCAGACGTAAATGCAACTGCCCAAGCTTTTTGGGAGTTGGTTCGTTTAAATCAGATAGAACCTAAAAAATTAGGTTTTACACCAGAACAACTTGTAAACTTTATAAATAATCACCCAAATCCTTTTCAACCTTTTGATATTGTTGTACGGCAGCAGGTTAAGGATTTTAATGAAAAATTAAAAGAAAGTAGAAAAGATCATAAAAGATCAATTGATGAGATTGATTATTCTCAATATTTTCATTTTCACAATCACTCCGTATTTTCAATATTAACTTCCACCAGTAAACACTCAGATCTAATTCAAAAAACTCTTGAATTTAACATGCCTGCGCTAGGTGTTACAGATACCGGTAATTTAATGGGAGCTTTTGCTTTTTTAAATGAAATAAAAAAAGTCAATGGGAAAATTAAAGATCAAAACGCTAAGATTAATGCAGGAGATATTCATAAACCTTTGCAAAGAGAAATTCTTCCCATCGTAGGATGTGAATTGTATATATCTGAAAATTATTTACAAAACAAATTCACTAAGGACAATCCAGATCGTAGATATACGCAGGTGCTACTAGCCAAAAATTATCAGGGATTTAAAAACCTGTCAAAGTTATCAACATTAGGATATCAATTAGGTTATTATGCCGGCTTTCCAAGAATTGGTAAAGATCTTATTGAAAAATATAAAGAAAATCTTATCGCTACCACCGGTGGACTGTCTTCAGAAATACCTAGCTTAATACTGAATGTTGGAGAGAAGCAAGCAGAAGAAGCCTTTGTATATTGGCATCAATTGTTTGGAGAAGACTTTTACGTAGAGTTATTAAGACATCATTTAGCAGAAGAAGATCATTTAAATCAAGTACTTTTAAAATTCGCAGAAAAATATCAAGTAAAAGTATTAGCCCAAAATGATACGTATTATATTAATAAAGAAGAAGCTGAAACGCAAGATATACTTCTTTGTATAAAAGATGGTGAAAAACAATCCACGCCTAAAGGTAAAGGTTTTGGGAAAAGATACGGATTGCCCAATGAGGAGTATAACTTTAAATCTCAAGAGGAAATGGCTACGTTATTTGCTGATATTCCTGATGCGATTGAAAATTTCAAAGATTTTATAAAAAAATTTGAACCTTACCAATTGGCAAGAGAAGTTCTCTTGCCTAAATTTGATATACCTGAGGAATTTAAAGATCCAAAAGACGATGAGGATGGGGGGAAAAGAGGAGAAAATGCCTATTTGGCGCATTTAACTTGGGAAGGAGCAAAAAAAAGGTATGGTGAGAATATACAAGAATCAACTAAAGAAAGATTACAATTTGAATTAGAAATTATTGCCAAAACAGGATATCCCGGTTATTTCTTAATTGTTCAGGATTTTACTTCTCAAGCCCGAAAAATGGGAGTAGCTGTAGGACCTGGTAGAGGTTCAGCAGCCGGATCTGCGGTTGCCTATTGTATAGGAATTACAAATATAGATCCTGTAAAATATGATTTACTTTTTGAGCGTTTTCTAAATCCAGATCGAGTTTCTTTGCCAGATATTGATATTGACTTTGATGATAGGGGCAGGGAAAAAATTATTCAATGGGTAGTAGAAAAATACGGACAAAATCAAGTTGCACAAATTATTACTTATGGGACATTGGCTGGACGATCTGCAATACGAGATGCAGGTAGAGTATTGGAGCTACCATTGAGCGATACCGATCGTTTGTCTAAAAACTTACCGGCAACTTTAAATTTAACAAAACTCAAAAATAAATCAGAGGCAGATATTCAGAAAGATTTTGGAAAAGAAGAAGCTCAACCTGTATTAGAATTGAAGCACAAATTTAAATCCAATGATCTTGAAGGAAAAGTAATACAAAATGCTTCTTTACTAGAAGGAAGTATACGAAATACTGGAGTTCATGCTTGCGGGGTGATTATTACACCCGAAGATATAACCAACCTTATCCCGGTGGCTGTAGCCAAAGATTCCTCCTTATTAGTTTCACAATTTGATAATTCAGTGGTTGAAAGTGCGGGATTGCTTAAAATGGATTTTTTAGGCTTAAGAACCTTAACAATTATCGGGGATGCTGTAGAAATTATAAAAAAGAGAACAGGAAATAAAATAGATCCAGACGAATTTCCTTTAGACGATGAAAAAACTTATGAAATATTTAAAAATGGAAATACAGTAGGTATCTTTCAATACGAATCCCCTGGAATGCAAAAGCATTTAAAAGCTCTTCAACCCGACAAGTTTGAAGATCTAATAGCCATGAATGCTTTATACCGACCAGGGCCTTTGCAATACATCCCGAACTTTATTAATCGTAAACACGGTAAAGAACCCATAACCTATGATTTACCAGATATGGAAGAGTATTTGGCAGACACCTATGGAATTACGGTATACCAAGAACAAGTGATGCTACTCTCTCAGAAACTTGCAGGATTTACCAAAGGTGAAGCCGATGTTTTGAGAAAAGCTATGGGAAAAAAAATGATTGATGTCCTAAATAAGATGGAAGCTAAGTTTGTGGACGGAGCTAAGTCTAAAGGACACCCGGAAGAGGTTTTAAAAAAAATATGGGAAGATTGGAAGGCTTTTGCACAATATGCATTTAATAAATCGCATTCTACCTGCTATGCCTTTATTGCCTTTCAAACCGCCTATTTAAAAGCACATTATCCCGCAGAGTTTATGGCGGCATTGTTAAGTAATAACTTAAATAATCTTAGTACACTAACATTTTTTATGGAAGAATGTAAAAATATGGGGTTGGAAGTACTAGGACCCGATGTTAATGAAAGTGACTATGAATTTACTGTAAATGAAAAAGGAGCCATACGTTTTGGTATGGGAGCAATCAAAGGAATTGGAGAAAATGCAGTTGAAGCTGTTGTAAATGAACGAAATACAAAAGGAAAGTATAAAAATTTATTTGATTTTTTTGAAAGAGTAGATCTTAAAAATATTAATAAAAAAGTTCTTGAAAATTTTGTATTGGCAGGTGCATTTGATGATTTAGCGGATGGTAATAGAGCTCAATTTTTTACAGAAGAAAACGGATCCATTACCTTAGAAAAACTAGTTAGGTATGGTATAGCTTATCAAGGAGATAAAAATTCTGCTCAAAATTCGTTATTCGGAGATTTAGGTGATGAAGGTTTAGAGATCATGAAGCCCAATATCCCTCAGACGGAGGAGTGGACCACCATGTATAAACTTGGAAAAGAAAAAGAAGTGGTAGGAATATATATATCAGCACATCCCATGGATAATTACAAATACGAATTAGATTTAGTAAAGCCCATGGACATCGTTGAGATCAATGAAAACAAAGATAAATACGTCGGTAAGGAACTGTTTATTGCTGGAATGATATCACGCTTTGAACATAAGGAAATTAATGATGGGAGGGACCGCATAGCTTATTTCGATGTTGAAGATAAAACAGGAACTCTCTCACTTAAGTTAAAGAAGAATTACTTAGACTTACAAAAGTATTTAATTAAAAATTTATTTGTATTAGTTAAAATAACAGTAGGAATGATTAAAGATAATGGTTTTATATACATAAATGTTTTAAACATTGAAGAATTAAGTGGAATCATAGATAAACATACCAAAAAATTAACCATAAAAATTAATTTGGAAGACTTAGATGAAAAAACATTAATTGCTCTAAATAAAATTTGTGATGAAAATTCAGGAACTAAAGATATTCATTTTGAAATATTAGATAAAAAAAATAATCTTTTCTTAGAATCAGCCTCAATGAATAAAAGAATAAATATATCTAAAGAAGTACTAGATCAGTTAAAAGACGAATTATATTTAGATTTTAGATTAAATTAGCTAAAAAATTTTAACCTTCATAGAAATTATTTTGTAGAAAATAATATCTATGCATCTTAAATTGAATCTAAAACATTTAGTGAGTAATATAAAAATTCAATACTATAAATCTCCGGTTGGAAAACTTGTAATAGGTGCTTATAAGGAAAAAATTTGTTTGTGTGATTGGTTATATAGAAAAAAAAGAGAAGTAATTGATAGTAGAATAAAAGGTTACTTAGAAGCGGATTATATCTTCAGTAAATCAGAGGTAATTGATCAAACAATTATTCAATTAAAAGAATATTTCAATAAAGAACGTAAGACATTCAACATTCCTATATTACTTTGCGGTAGTGAATTTCAAAAATTAGTTTGGACAGAGTTAATGAATGTTCCATATGGTAGAACAACAAGTTATTTAGAATTGTCCAAAAATATAAAAAATATAAATGCTATTCGTGCGGTAGCGAATGCAAATGGAGCTAATGGCATTTCAATAATTATTCCGTGTCATAGAATAATTGGTGTTAATGGCGGATTAACCGGTTATTCAGGTGGTTTAAAAGCTAAAAAAAAATTACTAGAATTAGAAGCACCATTTATCCAAACCACTTTATTTTAAAACAAGTTTTAAAGAATAATTTTATCGTAAAGAATTTCTATTTTTTAAGTAACCGTTGGTGCAAATGGCTAAAATCATTATCGCAGTAGCAATATAAAAGGTTAAACTCATTTTTTCAGCATCACCCCAAATCAAAAAGGCTATTAGTATTGCGTATACAGGCTCTAAATTTATGGATAGCATAATGGTGAATGGTGTAAGAAATTTCATTAATTTAATAGTATGAATCATTGGTAAACATGTTAATATACAACTTAATATGATTAGCCAGAATATGTCCATGAATTTAATATGGATGATTTGATCTAAATTATTTCCAAGCCCAATAAATAAATTTAGAATTAAGAACCCACCAATCATTTCATAAAAAGTAAGAACAGTAGCGTTACTTTTTGAGTGAAGTTTACCATTGATGACAGAAAATAATGCAGAAAGTAAAGCGCAACTTACTCCCATTAGAATACCCTTCCAATATTGAAATTCAGTTTTAAAAATTAAGAAAATACATAGAATAATAATTATACTTATAAATATTTCTGAAATTTTAATTTTTCTCTTTAAAAAAATAGGTTCCAACAACGCAGCAAATAAGGTTCCGGTAGATAATGTAGAAGTAGCAATGGAAATGTTGGAAATTTTAATAGCTCCATAAAATAGTATCCAATGAATACCTATTACAAAACCACAGCCTATAAATTGTAAAATTAATTTTTTTTTAATAATAAAATTTTCTTTGACAATAAAGCGTAAATAAATATATAGAAATACGGTTGCAATTAAGGTTCTTCCCCATACTAAGGGTATGGATGATAATGTGATTAGTTTACCAATAACACCAGTAAACCCCCACATTAGAACAATAAATTGCAATTGGATATAAGCAGGAATTTTCATAAGATAAAATTAACAATCCGCAAATATATCATTTAAGAATTACTGTTAAAACCTATTTCTATTATAAAATGTATAGGATGAATTTAACTTTATCAAAAATTACATTTTTTCAAAATCAATTGTTTCTAATTCACTAGGTAGTAAGGTGGAAGCAAAAATGGTTTCAGCCTCTTCTTTAAATACAGAAAAATCAGAATATCGGTTGGAAAAATGACCTAAAATCAAGTGTTTCACTTTTGCTTCCTTAGCAATTTTTGCTGCCTCAAGCGCAGTACTATGTTTAGTTTTACGTGCAAGATCTTCTAAATCGTTAAGAAATGTAGATTCATGATACAAGACATCTACATCTTTAATTAAATCTATAATATCAGGTTTATATGAGGTATCCGAACAATAAGCGTAGCTATAAGAATGTTTGGCTTCATAAGTGAGTTTTTCATTCGATATAATAGTTTTGCCATCTTCGCTTACCCAATCTTTACCTAATTTTAAATTATGATAATCGCAAACCTCAATTTGTGGATATTGGTTTATACTTTCTATATTAAGTCTTTTAGGCTTGGCTTTTTCTTTAAATATAAAACCATTGGTATATACACGATGATCCAAAGGAATGGTATGTACCGTTAATTTATTGTCTTCGTAGATCAATTGAGAATCTGTAGAGGATAGCTCTATAAAATTTAACTTAAAAATTTGGTAACTTTCAGTTAAACTCAATTGATTTTCAATAAACATTTTAATGCCTTTAGGGCCATAAATATTTAAAATATTTTCTCTCCCTAATAATAAAAAGGTAGATATTAAACCTATAAGACCAAATACATGATCACCATGCAAATGAGAAATAAATATATGATTGATTTTAGAAAATTTAGCTTTTGCTCTTCTTAACTGTACCTGTGTACCTTCACCACAATCAATTAAAAATAAATTTTCTTGGATATCAAGCAATTGAGCACTAGGGTGAGAATTAATGGTGGGTATTGCTGAATTAAAACCAAGGATTGTAAGTTTCATAAGATTTTTTATTAATAATTCTTTAATTGTTCTTAAAAATAATAAATATATAATTGACTACATACTAAAAAAAAAATTTTGATAGATATTTATATAAAACAATTAATTATTTTATTTTTAATATACTATAAATCAATTAGATGAATAGATCCTGAACATAATTATCCAATTTTTTTAAATTTTTGTCAATTTTATATTCAGATAATTTATATATTGAAAAACCAAAAATTGAGAAATATGAAATTACTAAAAAGTCTATATGTACAAGTGATAATTGCTATTATTGTTGGTATTCTTATAGGACATTTTTATCCAAGTCATTCAGAAGTTGTCGATGGAGTAAATAAAAATATACCAGGATTTGCTGAAAAGTTAAAACCTCTGGGCGATGGTTTTATTAAGCTTATTAAAATGATCGTTGGACCATTAATCTTCTGTACCATTGTTATCGGTATAGCAGGCATGGAAGATACCAAAAAAGTAGGTAAAGTAGGAGTTACTGCGATTGTATACTTTGAAATTATGACAACAATTGCATTAATCATTGGATTGTTATTCGTAAATATACTAAAACCCGGGAATGGGATGAATGTGGATCCTAAGGAATTAGATTCATCATCCGTATCTGGTTACATAGATAAGGCTAATCATGAGGATGGAAATGCTCTCGTAGATTTTATAATGGGAATGATTCCGGATAATGTAATTGCATCTCTTTCATCTAATAATTTACTTCAAGTATTGGTATTTGCTGTACTATTTGGTTTTGCAATGACTAAAATTGGTCCTAAAGCTTCTAAACCAGTATTAACTGTTTTACAATCCTTTCTTGATGGTCTATTTGCAATTATTAAAATGATAATGTATTTAGCTCCTATAGGTGCTTTTGGTGCCATGGCTTATACCATTGGTCGATATGGTATATCTTCTTTAAGCAATTTAGGTATGTTAATTCTATGTTTCTATTTAACATGCATAATATTTATTTTTGGAGTTATTGGAGCCGTCCTTTATTACAATAAAATAAATGTTTTTAAATTCATTAAATATATAAAGGAAGAATTACTTATCGTTTTAGGAACTTCTTCTTCTGAATCAGCCTTACCAGGCATAATGAAAAAAATGGAAGATATTGGTTGTGCAAAATCAGTGGTTGGATTAGTTATTCCTACAGGTTATTCATTTAACTTAGATGGAACTTCAATTTATTTAACCATGGCAGCCGTATTTATTTCTCAGGCATTGAATTCGCATTTGACCATTGGTCAAGAAATTACATTGTTACTAGTTTTACTTTTAACCTCTAAAGGAGCAGCAGGAGTTACTGGAAGTGGTTTTATAACTTTGGCAGCTACATTGCCAGTGGTAGGAGATTTACCAGTTGAATCTGTAGCTTTAATTTTTGGTATTGACAAGTTTATGAGTGAGGCACGTGCATTAACAAATATTATTGGAAATGCAGCAGCAACTATAGTGGTAGCAAGGAGAGAAAATGAGTTTGATACATCTATGGCAAAAGAAATTCTTATATCAAGTGAAGTTGCTAAAGCAAGTTAAAAATAGGTGAAAATTTATACTTTACTTAATAAAAAAGAGATAGTTATTGAATTATCTCTTTTTTATTATTTAAAATTTTTATAAAAAATATAGCTTTAAAAGCATTTTTTATAGATAATAAAATCTTAAATGAATTAATATAAAGTCATTTATTAATAAATATTGTAACCAATATAATTTTTTTAATAATTAAAAAACTATAAATTTGCATCGCAAAAGCCCATATGTCACTTAGTAAAAAAATTATTGAAGAGGCCATCACTTTTGACGATGTACTTCTTGTTCCTGCTTATTCAGAAATTTTACCTTCTCAAGTATCCTTAAAAACAAATTTAACACAAAAAATAGAGTTAAATATTCCTATTGTTTCAGCCGCCATGGATACTGTTACTGAATCTAGTTTAGCTATAACACTAGCTAGGGAAGGAGGTTTAGGGTTTATTCATAAAAATATGCCGATTGAACAACAAGCTTCAGAAGTAAATCGCGTAAAAAGGTCTGAGAATGGAATGATCTCTAATCCTATTACACTCAGTAGAAAACATAGCTTAAAAGAAGCTTTAAGTTTAATGCAGGAGTATAGAATTTCAGGTTTACCTGTGATCGAAGAGGATGATACTCTTGTAGGCATTATTACCAATAGAGACATAAAATATCAATCGAATTTAGAGCAAAGGGTGGATGAGGTAATGACCAAAAATAATATTATTACTTCAACTAAAGATACTTCATTAGAGCAAGCAAAACAAATTCTTTTAGATAATAGAATTGAAAAGTTACCTATCACGGATAAAAATAACAAATTAATTGGATTAATAACTATCAAGGATATTGATAATTTGTTAGAATACCCAAGTGCTTGTAAAGATTCTAATGGCAGATTAAGGGTAGGAGCAGGTGTAGGTGTTGGAGTGGACACACTGGATAGGGTAGATGCTCTAGTAAAAGCAGGTGTTGACATCATTGCTGTAGATTCTGCGCATGGGCATTCCATAAATGTTATTAATAAAATTAAAGAAATTAAAAATTCATTCCCTGAATTGGATGTTATTGGAGGAAACATAGTTACGGCAGAAGCAGCCAAAGATTTAATTGATGCAGGTGCAAATGCACTCAAAGTGGGAGTAGGTCCAGGATCTATTTGTACGACAAGAGTAGTTGCAGGGGTAGGTGTTCCTCAGTTATCGGCGATAAATAACGTTTTTGAATATGCTTCACAACACAATATTCCGGTTATAGCAGATGGAGGTATTAAATTATCAGGGGATATAGTGAAAGCTATAGCTAGCGGAGCATCATGTGTTATGTTAGGTTCCTTATTTGCTGGAACGGAAGAAGCACCCGGGGATGAAATAATTTTTCAAGGAAGAAAATTTAAAAGTTACCAAGGAATGGGTTCACTATCAGCAATGAAAAGAGGAAGTAAAGATCGATATTTCCAATCAGAGGCTAAAAAATTAGTTCCTGAGGGGATTGAAGGTAGAGTTCCTTATAAAGGTAAAATATCTGATGTTGTGTATCAATTGTGCGGAGGAATTCGTGCTGGAATGGGCTATTGTGGAACAAAAAATTTAGAAGAGTTGAAGCGAGATAGTAAAATGGTGAAAATTTCTTCAGCTGGATTAAAAGAAAGTCATCCTCATGATGTTATAATTACTCAAGAGGCACCCAATTATACAAATTAATACTAAATAAAAAGCTTCTTAATATTTTAAGAAGCTTTTTTTACAATTTAAATTATAGTCAATTTTACAAATTTATTTTTGAGATAACTATCTGTTTTATTTTACGATATGTTTGTTCTTTATCTAGGAAAGTATTATCTATTAAGTAGGCATTTTCAGCCATTTTTAAAGGAGACAATATTCTATGTTCGTCAATGTAATCCCTTTTAATTAAATTTTCTTTGACTTCCTCATAGGTAATAATGGAAGATTTATTTTTTAATTCTAAATATCTTCTTTGGGCTCTTATATCAATACTAGCAGTAATAAAAAATTTTAAATCAGCGTTTGGAAATACTACAGTACCAATATCTCTACCATCCATAACAATACTTTCGCTCTTTCCTAATTCTCTTTGTTTTTCAACTAGAAAACTTCTTACTTCAGGGATTTTTGCTATGGTTGAAACTGATTCTGATACTTTTAAATCTCTAATTTTGGGTTCAAAGTTTTCATCGTTTAAATAAATATCATTCGTATTAGTTATAGGATTATAGATAAATTTTAAGTGAATATTTTTAAGTGCAGCTATTACTTTTTTTTCATTTATTGAATGACCTTCATTAAAATTAATTAAACCATAAAGAGTTATTGCTCTATACATAGCTCCCGTATCTATATGTGTCCAACCCAGATCTTTGGCTAAAGATTTAGCATAAGTACTTTTTCCGGTGGAAGAATGCCCGTCAATAGCTATGGTATATATCATTTTTATAAATCATTTAATAACCCAAAAGATCCAATATTTCTTTATGGCTCTGTTCTTCTCTAAAAACTTTATAATTTAATTTACCATCTTTGTCTTTGTCAATCAGAATATGTTTAGGTCCTGGAACTAGGCAATGATGTACTCCTCCAAAACCACTAATAGAATCTTGATAAGCACCGGTATTGAAAAATCCTATATACAAAGGCTTTTCTTCATTAAATATAGGTAGATAAATAGCGTTTACATGTTGCTCTGAATTATAATAATCATCGCTATCGCAAGTTAATCCGCCAAGAAAGACTCTCTCGTAGGAATCTTCCCACCGATTAATAGGTAGCATTACAAAACGACGGGATATTGCCCAAGAATCTGGTAAAGTCGTCATGAATGAACTATCAATCATATTCCACTTTTCTCTATCATTCTGTCTTTTTTGACTTAATATTTTATATACTACACCACCACTTTCACCTACGGTAAAAGACCCAAATTCAGTATAAATGGTAGGTTCTTCAACACCTTCACCCTCACAGAATTTTTTAATTTGATAGGTGATTTCATTAATCATATAATAATAATCATAATCAAAAGACAATGAAGTTTTTACAGGAAATCCACCACCGATATTAAGGGAATCTACTTCTGGTGCAATTTTTTTTAATCTAGCATAAACACGTAAGCATTTATAAAGTTCATTCCAATAATAGGAAGTATCTTTAATTCCAGTATTGATAAAAAAATGAAGCATTTTCAATCTAGCAAAAGGATGATTTTGAATTCTTTGTGCATAGTAAGGGATTATATCTTTATATCCTATTCCTAAACGGGATGTATAAAATTCAAACTTAGGTTCTTCTTCAGAAGCAATTCGTATTCCTACATTGAAATTACTATCAATACTGTCTGATAAACGTTCTAGCTCTTTAAAATTATCTAAAACAGGAATTATATTACTAAATCCACCGTTAATCATTTCTGCTATATTCTTAAGGTATTCCTCAGTTTTAAATCCGTTGCATATAACCTCAATATTTTTATCCACCGAACCTTTTTCGTATAGCTTTTTTATAATTTCAATATCATTGGAAAAAGAAGTTTCTAAACTTATATTATTTTTTAAAGCTTCTTCTACAACAAATGAAAAATGACTGGATTTAGTACAATAACAATATTTATAATCTCCTTTATAATCATTTTCCTTAAAAGACTTTTTAAACCATTCTTTGGTTTGCAAAATATTTTCAGAAATCTTGGGTAAATAATTAAATTTAAATGGAGTTCCAAATTTTTCAATGAGATCCATCAATGGAATATCATGAAAAAGTAGATTTCCATTATTTACTTTAAATTCAGGTTGAGGAAAATCAAAAGTTTGTTGTATTAAATCGTAGTATTTTATTTTCATTTTATATTTACGAAAAATTTATTATACAAATATCTTTAAAAATTGTAATTCTAAAGTAATAAATGTAAAATATTATTTTTTTGAAATATATTGAATTGCATTATTTATAAAATTATTTAAAAAATAAATTAGAGCATGTCAGAAATTTTCCAATATCGTACCATTGATAAGCCTATAACTAATTTTCTTCTAAGGATTAAAGGAAGTAAATTTTATGGATTATTATTATATATGGAAAATGAAAATGATTTAAATATTTTTTTACAAAAATCTAAAGATCTATATCCGCAAGCCACTCATTATTGTTATGCTTACCGAATAGGGGTTAAAGGAGAAAAGTTTAGAGTTAATGACGATGGAGAACCCTCAGGAACTGCTGGATTACCTATATATAATCAATTATTATCCGCAGATATAGTTAATGTTTTATTAATTGTTGTAAGGTATTACGGAGGAACTAAGTTAGGGGTAAGTGGTTTAATAAAAGCATATAAAGAATGTTCACTTCAAACAATTAGTCAATCTAATATTATTGAGAAAGAAATATATGAGTGTTATGAATTAATTTTTAATTACGATAAACAATCCTTAGTTATGAATTTTTTAAAAAAATTACAAATAGAACCAATTTCCTTTAACTTCTTAGAAAATTGTAGTGTTAAGATTAAAGTTCCCGTAAAAAAAAGAGATTCGTTTCTTGATAAGTTTAATCCATTATTTCTGCAAAAATTTGTTAGCTATAAATTATTAGCTTAGAATTTAATTATTAATAAAATTTTCTCTGCTTCATATAAATGAATAAAAAAATCAATATTATGTATATTTAGTTTTAATCTTAAATATTTATTATATAAAGTAATTTGTATTAACAATCGTTTTTTATAAACAAATATTTTTTAAAGTTGTAATTTCATTATTTAATAGCAATAAATTTTTTTAAAAGCAACAGGAAATCATCTTTTTTTTTTTAAAATAAATTAGGACTTTTGCACGGTAAACGAAAGAAGATTATACATTCGTTTCTATAAAAAAAAATCAGTATAAAAATGTCAAAAACTTCGATTTCTGTTTGGGATTCTTGTCTTCAATATATCAGAGATAATATTTCTGAGAAATCTTATTTGACATGGTTTGAACCTGTAAAGGCTGTTAAATTACAAGAGAATGTATTAACTATACAAGTGCCTAGTAAGTTTTACTATGAATATTTAGAAGAGAATTATATTAAAATTATAAAAAGTGCATTAACTAAAAATTTAGGTAAAGATGCTAAGCTTGTTTATTCCATTATGATGGAAAAAAAACAAATGACTGAGGAACCTTATACCGTTAATATTCCAAGTTCGCAAAAAGCTAAAATACAAGTTCAGGAAGTTGATGCTCCGCTCTTTGTAGAAAGAGGAGTAAAAAATCCATTTATAATCCCAGGATTACAAAAATTAAAAATAGATAGTCAACTAAATACAAATTATACATTTGATAATTTTATTGAAGGAGAATCTAACCGTCTTGCTCGTTCTGCTGGTAAGCAAATAGCTAAAAGACCTGGTGGTACTTCGTTTAATCCGTTTTTTATTTATAGTGGTGTTGGGTTAGGAAAAACTCATTTGGCACATGCAATTGGGCTAGAAGTTAAAAGGCTTCAATCAGGTAAGACCGTTTTGTATGTTTCCATGGAAAAGTTTTGTCAACAGTTCCAAGAAGCTACAAAATCTAACAATAGAAATGATTTTATTCATTTCTATCAAATGATAGATGTCTTAATTGTAGATGATATTCATTTTATTTCAGGTAAAAAAGGAACCCAAGAAGTTTTCTTTCATATTTTTAACCACTTACATCAAAGTGGCAAGCAAATTATTTTAACCTCTGATAAATCTCCAGTAGATATTCAGGATGTAGAGCAACGATTAATTTCCCGTTTTAAATGGGGATTATCTACAGAAATTCAGGTGCCTGATTATACTACAAGATTGGCGATTTTGAAACAAAAGATGGAATTTGATGGTATTGAACTTTCAGAAGAAGTACTTGAATACATTGCTCAGAATATTAAAACTAATATTAGAGAATTAGAAGGATCTCTTAATTCAATTATTGCGCAAGCCACCTTTAATAAGAAAGAGATTACTTTAGAACTTGTACAAAAAACTTTAGATAGCTTAATAACAAATTCTAAAAAAGATATAACCATTGATTTTATTCAAAAATTAGTTTGTGATTACTTTAAAGTTCCTATAGATTTATTACAATCTAAAACACGTAAGAGGGATATTGTACAGGCAAGACAGATTGCTATGTATTTTGCTAAAAAATATACCAATGCTTCCTTAACTTCCATTGGAAATCAAATTGGAAAGAGAGATCATGCTACCGTACTTCATGCATGTAAAACAGTAGATAATTTATTTGAAACAGATAGGATGTTTAAAACCTATGTGGATGATCTTAATAAAAAATTAGCTTCGAATATATGAAAATATTAATGGTTTGTTTAGGGAATATTTGTCGTTCACCTATGGCAGAAGGTATTTTAAGATCTAAACTGCCGGAAAATTTTATTGTTGATAGTGCTGGTATCGCAGATTATCATGTTAATGATAAACCAGACAAAAGAGCTATTGAAATCTGTAAGGAACATAATATTGATATATCTCATTTAAAAGGTAGACAATTTTTGCCTTCAGATTTTGATGATTTTGATTTGATTTACGTGATGGATCATGCTAATTTTGGAGATATAATCTTTAAAGCAAGGAAGGAAGCAGATAAAAGAAAGGTTAGAATGATACTTTCGGATGTTTACGAAAATCCAAAACAACAAAGCATTCCCGATCCTTACTATGGTGATGAAAATGATTTTAAAAAAGTTTTTCAACAATTAGATTTAGCTTGCACTTCAATTGCTGAAAAACTCTTAAGTGCTAATTAATTAATTAAAATTTCTATAAAATTAATTTGTATCAATGGATATTAATTTATCCATTGATTGCTTCAACATTTTCAACTTCGTTTGGAAGCATCTGCTTTAATAAGTTTTCAATTCCATTCTTTAGAGTTATGATCGATGATGGGCATCCGCTACAAGCTCCTTGTAATATCATTTTAGCCGTTTTAGTTGTCTCATCAAAAGATACCAAATCTATATTTCCACCATCTCCAGACACTGCTGGCAAAACATATTCATCAAGAATTTTTTTTATTTTTTCTTCAATTGGAGTATATTCTTTTCTATCTGAATTTTCAATGCTTTCTTTAACAATTAATTCATTTAAATAACTGATGTCTTTATTATCCTTCAAGTATTCAGAAATATTGGTACGTATTTCCATGGCTATTTCTTGCCAGTCAAAATCCTTATTTTTTGTTATTGAAATAAAATTATCACAAATAAAAATTTCTTTTACATAAGGAAAACTTAAAAGGTATAATGCTAGCGGAACATCTTTTGCTTCATGAACGTCTTTTATTTCAATAATTCCTTCTACTAAAATTCTGCTAGTAACAAACTTCATTACCTCTTGATTAGGAGTGGATTCTGCATAAACAGTTATTGGATTCTTTTGAGGCTTAATAATAATTGATGGATTTGCTAATAATTCATCAATAATAATTTCTTTAATTTCGTTTTGTACTAGTTCCCAATCAATACTTTCATTTTTTTGGAGCGCTATAAAATTTGCAGTTATTAAAATTTTAGTTATAAATGAAAATTTTAATAATTCTTGTGCTAAAGGTATATTTTTAGCTTCATCAAAATTTGAAATTTCAAAACTGCCTTCTACCAAAGTATGTGGGGCAACAAATTTTATGATATCTTTATTAGGTGTATTTTCTATTTTTAATTCCATGAAATATTTATTTTTAACAATCAAAAATACGTAACTTGTTCTTATGATTAAAGTAAAATGTAAGATTGTATAAAAATATGGCTATAATTAAGAAAATTTTAGATAAAACTCCACTATGGGGAAAGGATTGTTTTTTAGCAGAAAACTCAGTTTTAGTAGGGGATGTTATATTAGGTGATGAATGCTCTGTGTGGTTTGGAGCTGTTATAAGAGGTGATGTAAACTTTATTAAGATTGGTAATAGAGTAAATATTCAAGATCATGCTATTATTCATTGTACATATAATAAATATAGTACAACTATTGGGAATAATGTATCTTTAGGTCATAGAGCTATTGTACATGGTTGTACTATAAAAAGTCAAGTATTGGTTGGGATGGGTTCAATTGTAATGGATGATGTTTTAGTGGAAAGTAATTCTATCATTGCAGCTGGTGCAGTTGTAACTCAAGGCAAACACATTAAATCTGGAGAAATATGGGCTGGGGTTCCTGCCAAAAAAATTGGAGAAGTTTCAACGGAATTAAAAGATAATGAGATTAATAGAATTGCTGCTAATTACGTTGAATATAGTAGTTGGTATAAATAATATTATATATTTATTTCACCATTCCATTGAAGGATTAGTATAATTAAATTTATAGATATTAATGACATAAGTAAAAAAGGGAAAAATATTATTTCCCTTTTTATTTAATAATTTTATATTGCATTTACATGTATTGATTTTATAGCTCTTCCTGAGGGATCTAGATTATTTTGAAAGGATTTATCCCATTTTAAAGCTGTAGCAGAACTGCACGCTATGGATGGTATAGATGGAACTGTCTTAGCTGCTGCTTGAGAAGGAAAATGTTTTTCAAAAATTGTTCTAAACCAATATTCTTCCTTCGATTTTGGGGTATTGATTGGAAATTGTTCTTTTGCAAACTTCATTTGATTGTCAGAAATTTTTTTATCAGCAGTTGCTTTTAAAGAATCAATCCATGAATAGCCTACACCATCTGAAAATTGTTCTTTTTGCCTCCATAAAATATCTTTAGGTAAATATTGTTCAAATGCTTTTCTTAAAATATATTTTTCAATATTACCATTACCGCACATTTTATCCTTTGGGTTTATATTCATTGCAATATCAATAAATTCTTGATCTAAGAAAGGAACTCTTCCTTCTACTCCCCAAGCCATCAGTGATTTATTGGCTCTTAAGCAATCGTAAAGGTGTAGGCTCTCTAACTTTCTAACTGTTTCTTCATGAAATTCTTTGGCATTGGGTGCTTTATGAAAATACAAATATCCTCCAAACAATTCATCTGAACCTTCCCCAGAAAGCACCATTTTTATCCCTAAGGATTTTATATATCTTGCTAACAAGTACATAGGGGTAGATGCTCTAACAGTGGTTACATCATAAGTTTCAATATGATAAATTACATCTTCTAAAGCATCCATAGCTTCTTCAATTGTAAAATGAATTTCATGGTGATTGGTTCCAATATAATCAGCAACTTTTTTAGCTGCGATTAAATCAGGAGCTCCTTTTAGCCCTATGGCAAATGAATGTAATTGATTTGTTTTAGCAGGTGAATGTTTATCGTTTGATTTTTCATCAAAAATTTTTTTTGCAATTGCAGATATTATTGAAGAATCCAATCCTCCAGAAAGGAGAACTCCATAGGGTACCTCAGACATAGTTTGCTTTAGTACAGCATCTTCTAATCCTTTTCTTATTTTTTGAATATCAGAAATGTTATCTTTAACGTTCTTATATTGATCCCAATCTTTAAAATACCATTTTTTTATTATTGGTTCAGGGCTGTAATAGTAGCTACCGGGCTCAAATTCTTTTATATCATTGCAAATTCCTTCAAGTACTTTTAATTCACTTGCAATATAAAGTTGCTTATATTCATCATATCCTATATAAAGGGGTATAATACCTAAATGATCTCTACCAATTAAAAATGTATTTTTTTCTTTATCATATAAAGCAAAAGCATATATACCAGATATGTAATCAAATAATTTTAAACCCTTTTCTTTGTATAATGCTAAAATTACTTCACAATCAGAATTTGTTTGAAAAGAATATTTATCTTTTAAATCATATTTTAATTCTTTGTAATTGTAAATTTCACCATTAGCTATTAGAATTAAATTTTTTTTCTCATCGTATAAAGGTTGATGACCCGATGATACATCCACGATGGATAATCTTTCATGTACCATTATAGCTTTATCATTAAAATAAATTCCTGATGAGTCTGGACCTCTATGACGTAATTTTTTAGACATATTAATTGCTTTATATCTAAGCAATTGTTTATTTTCAATTATATTAAAAATACCTACTAATCCACACATAATTTAAGTTTTAAATTCACTTCAAAATTATATTTATGTGTTATTTTATTAAATAAAAAAGTATTTTTAATTAAAAATATTAACTAAATTTAAAAATATAGTTAAAATTATAAATTTATATTGGATTTAAATTTAGATTTTGTTTAAAATTTTAAGTTAGTAAATTGTAAATTTAATTGAATTGTTTGCTAAGTATATATGATTCACTCCAACATGCTTGAAAATTAAATCCACCAGTAATTGCATCAATATTTAAAACTTCCCCTGTGAAAAATAAATTAGGTATAAGTTTTGATTGCATATTATTAAAATCTATTTCTTTTAAATCAACTCCTCCACATGTTACAAATTCATTTTTGAAAGTACTTTTGCCTATTATATCTAGTTTGGAATTTGTTAAAGATTCAGCAATTCTATTTATTTCTTTTTTAGATATTTCAAACAGAGGTTTTTTTATAATGTTTAAATGATTAAGAAGGTTCAACCAAAATCTTTGAGGAAGGTTATAAATTTTTATATTATAAATATCCATTTTTGGATGAGCATTTTTATAATTTGTAAGTAATTCCCTTGCATCATCAAAGTTTTCTGTAATCCAATTGATTCTTAATTGAAATTTATAATCTAAATCTGCAAGATATCTAGCCGCCCAAGAGGATAATTTAAGTATAGCAGGGCCACTTAATCCCCAATGAGTTATTAATAACGGACCTCTTTCTTTAAAAGGTGTATTTAGTATATTAAGATCTGTTTCCGCTAATGAAATGCCTTGAAGATTTTTAATCAGTGGATGATTACAATTAAACGTAAATAAACTAGGGACTGGTGGAATTATTTTATGACCAAGTTTTTCAATAATATTCCAAATTTTTTTAGAACTACCTGTGGCTATAACAACTGCATCTGCATAGTAGATGTCTTTGTTTGTCAAAATTTCAAATTTATTATTTGTATAATTAATTTCTAAAACTGTTGTTTCATAGTGGATTACTACATTATTTTTTTTAGTTTCAGATAAAAGTGTATCAATGATTGTTTGTGAAGAATTAGTATCAGGAAAAACTCTTGAATCATTTTCAATTTTTAAATGAATGCCTCGTTTTTCAAACCATTGAAAGGTATCTAAAGGTTGAAATTTTGAAAATAAACTTAAAAGTTCTTTATTTCCTCTAGGGTAGTTTTTAATTAAATCTTTGGGTTTGTAGCAGGCATTTGTTACATTACATCTACCACCTCCAGAAATTTTTAATTTTTGTAATGGATTCTTGCTTTGTTCTAATAAGCTGATATTCCAATTACTAGTTTTAATATTTGAAGATAAAAAAAAGCCTGAAGCTCCACCTCCAATTATAATTAGATGTTTCAATGTAATATAATTTATTTATACAAAAAAGGTTAGAAATACTCTAACCATTATCTTAATTTTTTTTAATTATGCGTTTTATTCTTGATAGCAAAGAATTATCATATTTTTCATCTTCTTCAAAATAACCATAACCATAACCGTATCCATAACCATAACCGTAACCGTATCCATAACCATATCCACCTGGATTTACATAATCATTGAATATTATTCCTATATGGTCAATTTCGTCATTGTTATACTTTTCATTAATACTTTTAAGTAGTTGCTTATAGGTATAATTACATCTGGTAACATATAATCTAGCATCCGAGAATTTCATTAAATCATAGGCATCAATTACTAATCCTACTGGTGGAGAGTCTATAATTATGTAATCATACTTTTCTCTTAGAATTTGAATCAATTGTTCGTTCTCATCACTAATTAGAAGTTCTCCAGGGTTAGGAGGAATAGGACCGGCAGAAATTATATCTAAATTGTCATATTCTGTTTTCTTAATTATTTCTTCTAAAGTATTATTTCCTGCTAAATAACCGGACAAACCAATTTTATTACTAATTTTAAAATCATCAAAAATTCTAGGTTTCCTCAAATCCATTCCTACTAAAACCGTTTTTTTTCCACTTAATGCCAGTACGGATGCAATGTTTATAGATATAAAAGTTTTTCCTTCTCCACCAATGGATGAGGTTATTAAAAATACTTTACCTCCTTGAATTGATTTTTCATTAAAAAGAAATCTCATATTAAATCGAATAGCCCTAAAACTTTCAGCTATGCTTGATTTTGGGCGTTGAAAAACAGCAAGATTATTTTCAGTATTTTTAGCACCTATTGCTCCTATTAAAGGTATTTTTGTCGCTGATTTTAAATCTGAAATTAATTTTAATTTATTATCTAATAATTCAATTAGTACAAGAATAATAAAAGGTATTATTAATGAGCCTCCTATATAAGTTAATTTATTTTTTCTAATATCTGGAGTAATTGGACCTTGACCAATATTTTTTGCTTTATCTAATACTGTAATATCCGAAATGGTTGTAGCTTTTCGCATTTCAACTTCAGAAAGCTTATCTAAAAGTGTATTATAAATACTATTATTTAATAAATATCCTCTTTGAGCATTAATAAACAATTGTTCTTTTTCAGGTAAGGCATCAATATCAAGTTCTAAATTTTTAATTTGCTCATTGATATTTAGTAATTTATTATTTAGTTCTTTAGATGAACTATTTAAGCTTGAAATTGCCTTATTTTTAGCATTGTTAATTTGATAATTTAACTCTTTTATAGGTTCCGAATTTTCTCTGTAGAGCAATAATTTTTCTTTTCTTTCTTTTTCTAAAGATTCAATGGTTTGAATGGCTGAATTGAAAGTGGAATTTTCAATTCCCATAAACTCACCATCAATCAATTCATTACTATTGTAGACTGATCCTCTTAAACGATTGAAAACTAGTTGCTTGGATTTAAGCTCTTCTTTTTGTTGATCTAATCCTTGTATTTTTGAAAGTAAAATATCAGTACTAACATCATTCTTTGAAAAAACTTTATTTTCAAGTTGTACTTTTTTAAAAGAAGCTGATGCACTATCTAATTTAGTCTTGGTTATTTTAATCTGATCTTTAATAAACTTAATCGTGTTTAAATTAACTTGATTTTTATCTTCAATTCTTCTCTTAATTAATTCATCAATAGATTTATTTAAAAAATTTATAGTTCCGTGTAAACTTAAACCTGTTTTAGTGATGATCATTATTGAAGGTAAGTCTTGATCAAAGTTTATACTTATTGAAGATTGAATTTTAGATACAGCTGAATTAATATCTGATAAATAAAAATAATAATCAAGATTAATTGGATTTTTACCAAATTTGTCTTGATAGTCTTCATTTTTTATAAATTTAAATTTTAAATTATTGGTTTTTATCCAAGTATTTAAAGGAGCAATTAACTCATTTTTATATTGATCCTTTCTATGTATATATTTCTCTGAATTAAAATAAAAACAATTTTCATTTAATTCTTCGGGGAAAATTAATTTGAATTTCTGATTGGGTAGCAATTGAACATTTACATTCGTATTTAAAGCTTGTGCGTAGCTTGTATCAATAACTATTTTGTAAGGTAAATCAACATAATCAATTTCTGTAGTCTTTATTTTACCTTTACGATAATAATTGATGTATAAGTTTAACGACTTAACTAAATTCTCATTGTGAGTTCTTGAAGTGAGTAATTTTTTATAATAGATTCCTTGAGTTGCGCCTCCGCCACCACCCCATATAAAATTAATGGATTGGCTTGGGGCTAATACGCTGGACGTTCCACTTGATATACTTACTGTAGCAGATGTTTGATAAAACCTGTCCGAGAATCTATTTACTAAAAAAGCAATAACCCATCCTATAATAAATGCAATTACAAACCAGTACCAATTTTTTATTAATCTTCTAATAAATCTTTCAATACTAAAAAAATTATTATCTAAAATATCAGAATTTTTTTTCTGATTTAGTTTATTTTGTAAAACATTTTGGCTGTCTTTAGTGGAATCCATACAATAAATAAATTATAATGTTTTGAAGAATAAATAAGTTGTTATAGCTTGTATTCCCACAGATAAAAATTGAGTAACATCTCCAATAGTTGTTCCTCCTCCTAAACCAGATATTTTTTCTTTTAAAGGATCTATAATTATTTGATCTCCAGATTGTAAGTAAAAGTATGGAGAATTCATTATATCTTCCCTTGTTACGTCTAATACTATATTTTTTTTCCCCTCTGGATATTCTCTTATTATTCTGATGTGCCTTCTATCTGCAAATCTTGTTAAATCTCCAGATTTAGCAATAGCTTGTAATAAATCAACTCGATTAGACTGTTCTAATTTTTCACCTGGCGCTCCTATTTCACCGATCATATAGTAACGAATAGCACCTAAATTCATACGGACTTCTGCTTTTCCTTCGTTATAAAGTACTTCATTTAATTTGTTTTGGACTAATTCAGTTACTTCTCTTAATGTTAATCCGTATACATAAAACTCACCTAAACCATAAATGGATATATAGCCATTAGGGTCAACAATCAATCCAGTCATCCTAAGCGAATTATCATTTCCTGTAATACCACCTTTAAACCGCGTTGTGTTTTCTGAGGCTAGAAATTTAGCAGCATTCTGATCTGTTGTTATTAAAGTCATTGCTAAAATATCATCCTTTTTTATTCTATAATTTTCATATACAACAGGGATTAAGCCGTACTCATTCAATTGCAAATCTTCACTTGGTTGTAAATATTTTAAGTCTTTTATGCCTATACAGGAATTAAAAAATAATAAAATAAATAGTGTGACTGATATATGGCTAATTTTCATGATAGATTATTGATTTACAAAAGTAATTTATTTTTTTAAAATACCGTATAAGTTAATTAATTCGGCATTTATTTCATTTTTAGAATTAAGTTCAAGTTCAAGTTTTAATTTGCTGAATAAATTATTACAATTTTCTATTAATTCATAAGGATAGTATAGTTCTTCTTCCAATTTTTCATGGTCTTTTGTATTTGAAGTTATATATATATCTTTTGTAAGATATTCTAAATCTAATTTCTTAAGTAATTCTAACAAAATAATTAATATTTTATGTGATTCCTGCATATTTAATAAATATATACCTGAGGGGTTAGATGGATTAGATATTTCCATTAGACCTCTTGCGGCTTGAAATTTTGAAATAAAATATCTTTTCATATTTGAATCAGTTATGGTTAGATTTTTATTATTTTCAATTTGATATTTAAATATTGGAAATACAGATCCACTACTGTTAAACACATTACCAAAACGAATTATCTTAATAAACGAATTGTTTGTATAAATTATTTTATCTAATAATTTTAATTCAGCAATTCTTTTAGTAATACCCATTTTATTAATAGGGTTCACAGCCTTGTCTGTAGATATATAAATAAATTGATCAATATTATTAATTAATGAAATATTTAAAAGATTAATCGTACCATCAATATTATTAGTAATAGCTTCAGTCATGTTATCTTCTAATATATTGATGTGCTTATATGCGGCAGTATGATAAACAATATTAATAGTGAATTTTTTAAATATTTCATCTATAAATGATGTATTTCTAATATCACCTAGTAAAAACTTTATCTTATTAAGATTAATATTTTGTTTTAAATCTAAATGAAGATTAAAAATAGCATATTCTGAATGATCAACTAATATTATTTTTTTTACATTTTGTAGTAATAGATATTTAATTAGAGAAGATCCTATTGTCCCACCTCCAGTTACTAAAATAATTTTGTTTTCAAAAAAAGAATAATTTAGTATTGAATAATCAATTTTTTTTTTGAATAATTCGTCAAAAAAAACAGTTTTATTATTAATTATTATCGAATCCTCTTTTTTAAAATCAAACATTTCTATAATTTTTTTATAATATTAATAATCTTTTCTAAATTATCTAAAGTAAGATTATCACCGGATGGTAGACTTAAACCATTTTCAAATAAGAAATTATCCAAAATTTTATTTCCAAAATATAGAGAATTAGCAAAAGCTTTTTGATTATGTAATGGATTCCATAAATATCTTGTTTCAATATTATTAAAAGCTAAAGAGTTTTTAATTTTATGATTTATATTTGTTGGAAATATAAATGAACTTAACCAGCGATTTGAAAAACTTTTATAAGATTCATATTGATGTTGGATATCAAATTTTTCTTTTAAAAATTTAAAGTAATGCTTATAAATCTCTCTTCTTTTATTAACTTTTAAATTTAACTTCTCAATTTGTGAATCTCCAATGGCAGCTAATACATTACTTAAAGCGTAGTTATAACCTAATTCATTATGCAAATAATAATCGGTATTTTCCTTTGATTGATTGGATAATTTTTTTGCGTATTCAAGAGATTCAATATCTGAAAGTATTATAGCACCTCCAGTAGAGCAAGTTATAATTTTATTACCATTAAAAGATAAAATCCCTATTTTCCCCAATGCGCCTAAAGGTTGATCATTATATTTAGAACCAAATGCCTCTGCGCTATCTTCTATTAATACAATTTTATTAAGATTACAAATTTTAATTATTTCATCTAGCTGTGCAGGCATACCATAGATATGGGCTAATATTAAAGCTTTAGGTTTTATTTTTTTTTTATTTAATTGCTCAATAGCTAAGTTTAAGTAATCGGGAGATAAATTCCAAGTCTGTTCTTCACTTCCAATAAATATAGGTATGGCTTTTTCATATAAAATTGGAAATGCAGAAGCAGCAAATGTAAAATTTGAACATAATACGTAATCATCTTTTTGGATATTAACAATTTTTAATGCTAAATGTAAAGATGACGTTCCGCTATTGGTTAATAATATTTTTTTGTTGAAGTATGAATTAAGTTTATTAGTAAAGTCATCAATAAAAGATCCCACTGGAGATATCCATCCACTATCAAGTGCTTTTTTTATATTGTTATATACTCTGTAGTCTATGTTTGGCGGAGATAAATAAATTTTTTCATCCATAATTTTTATAATCTTTCTTTAAAATAAGGGGCAGAAATGAAAATACAAATCCTAAAAAGAGAATAATAACTAACAAAATATTAACGTTCAAATGGCGTAAAAAGTAAGCGACAATTATAATGAATGCATTTTCAATTACTAAAATCATTGATACCTGTTTATGTGTTAAACCCAGTTTAAGGTATCTATGATGCATATGGTTTTTATCAGCTTTAAAAGGAGGAGTTCGATAGTATAATCGAATTAAAAAAACGCAAAGAGTATCAATAATGGGAATTATTAAAATTGCCATCGCAATTGCTGGTGCAGATTGAAGATTATACATAGGACCACCTTCGGCATTTTTTAACAAAAATAAATTTAAAAATTTTACAGCCATAAATGAAAGTAAAAAACCCACAATCATTGAACCTGTGTCACCCATAAAAATTTTATATTTAACTGAAAAATTAAATTTTAAGAATGCTAGAAGACTGCCTATGATAGTTAAGGCTAACACTATCATTGCGTAGTTAATATTAGTACTTAACCTCCAAAAGGTAAATATAAATGCGCAACAGGCCAATATGGCTATACCAGAGGCTAAACCATCTATGCCGTCGATTAAATTAAATGCATTAATAAGGAAAATAAATACAAATACAGTGAAAATAATACTTAACCAATAAGGAATTAAATTAATTCCCATTATTCCAAAAAAATGACCAATACGAACATTTGAGCCTACACTAATCATAATAGCGGTTATAATTTGTGCATAAAACTTCTTGTTTGGAGCAACCACCAATATATCATCCATTAATCCGATAAAAAATAATATTACAATAGCTGCAAATAAAAATATATAACTAGTAAATAGTTCGTAAGCACATATTGAAGCCATTACAACTATGGAATAAAAGATTGCAATTCCACCTAAATTAGGTGTCTTTCTTATATGAGAACTTCTTTGGCCTGGAGTAACCATTAAGTTTTTTTTATATGAAACTCTAATTATTTTGGGAACTGAAATATAGGTTAAAAAAAAGGTACCCAAAAAACCTATTACACATCTTAAGTAGAAACTATTTATACCAAATAAATATTTAATATGTCTAATATCGAATTCTTCCATTTTATATTATTCTGAATAATGCATCAGAATTATGCAAATTTATAAATTTAAATAATATTTAATAACTATTAATTAATCTTAATAATTTTAATTCATAATTATCCCATGTGTATTTTTCTTTAATTAATTTTCTTGCATTCAAACCAATTCTAAAGTATTTATCCCGATTTAATAAGATATCATCAATTAGTAATGACATTTTATAGGGGTTATCTTCAACTAAAAAATGTTGATTTGATACACCAAATGTGATAGGTTTTGCTACCTTTTGGGTTAATATGTTAATTTGCCCTAGAGCCATTGATTCTAATACTTTATTCTGAATTCCTCCACCTATTTGCATGGGAGATACAACCATAGTACTTGAAGCAATAATTTTGTAAGGATCATCTACGTAACCAGTAACTTGAATATTATTATATTTATTACTATATTTAGTTATTTCTTTGGAGGGATAAGCGCCTAAAATAATAAATTCATAATCAGTTTTTACTAGAGGATGAACATTTTTAATATACCATAATACGGCTTCAATATTAGGTTGATAATTCATTTTACCAAAAAAAACAATTTTATTTGATTTATTATTAATTGTATACTTATAATTTAATAAATTAGGATTTACACCATTAGGAATCCATGAGGTGTTTCCATATTTAGAATAAAATTCAGATTCATTTTTATTAACAAAAAAAGTATTATTAAAATTTGCAATACAATTTTTTTCATAATTAGATACTCTTTTCCCTTCTAGTTTATATACTAAATTCCAAAGAAATGATGTAGATTTTTTTTGAGCTTCTAAATAATGTAATCCGATTGAATCTACAATATCAAGAAATTTAATTTTTTCAGTATCTTCAACATATTTAACAGTTCTAATAAGATTGTTAATTATAAAATCAGAGTTTTCAATCTCTAAATATAATTTTTTCTTAATATTTTTAAAATAATAATATGAAACTTGTATGGGTTCTTTTTTTATAATTCCTTTAATTGAATTAAATAAAAATCTGTATTTAGGGTATCTATAAACAAAGTACTTAGTACAATATTTTTTTAAAAAATCTTCTGAATTTTCATTGTAAGGTTCATCTGTAATTATAACGATTGTCAAATTAAAATTTTTAGATAAAATTTTAACCATATTCTTACTTTTAACTTTATCTCCACCAATTGGAGGATATGGATAACGCGTTAAAAACAATAGACAATTCTTCATTTAAAATTTATTTTAATGGATGCACATCATTAATATCTTTATAAAATTCTTGAGGGGTAAAATAATAAATATTAAAACGAGGATCATTGAAAATAGTTCTAATTTTATCAAAACCTACTGATTGAGCATTGTTCCAGAATCTATAACTTAATAGATATATATATATTGTAAAATATAGATAATAAAAGTTCTTATATCTAGAATAGCATACTATCATTGAAATTAATATTGAATCAAAGGCACCATATGCACCAGGAAGCCTAATCGAAAATATAGCATTTCCATGAAAAGAATAGTATATAAAAAAATAAAAAATCATTAAATTCCTTACCTTCATATAATTTTCATCAACATTTGTTTTAATTATATATTTATCATTAACAAAAACAACTATTAAAAATAAGATTTTAACGATTTCAGACAAACCTAATTCAGCTTCTTCAATTCCTCCGTAAGAATTGAATGATCCAGTAGCAAAACCATCACTGGAAATTGAATTTAAGGTTTCCCCAATAATTAAGTATGGCTTTAATGGCCATAAAATTAAGCTTATAGTAATTATAATAAAGGCCTTAGTTGTTGAAATTTTTGCATTAGCAATCCAATAGGCTGGAAAGAAAGCTATTGATGTTTTATGAGTCCAATAACATATGAGCATGCATAATAAATACTTTAATAGATTTTTTTGTTCAATATATTTAAAAGAAAATAAGCAAATACTAATTGCCAAACCTTGTCTAATTTGCCCTGAATCTGCAATAAAATAGCTTGGCATAAAATAATATAAGAGCGACAATATTGGTAACGGAGAATATTTAAAGAATGAATTTGCTTTTAAAGTTAAAGACATTGAAGCAAATAATAATAATAATAAAGTAAATGGTAGAGATAAAGATCCTAAAAATTTAGAAAAAAACACATAAGTAGGTTCTACACCAGCATCAGGACCAAATATGTTATTCCATGCTACATACTTATTTATTGCATGATATAATCTTAAGTAAGGCCAATAATCAGCTCCTTGTCCAACTCTTATTCCAGCTAAAATAATTAAGATTAGAGTTAAAAGAGCTATTCCAACTTTATTTTTTTTTCTAAATATAAATTCATTATAACTTAAAATAGTCATAATAACCATTAAAGTATAATATAAAGGATGTATCATAATTTATATTCTAATTAGCTGGATAAGATAGTATAATTTTTTTTTGTAATTTAAACTATTAAGATAATTTTCACCAAATCTATTATACATTAAAATTTCTTTTTTAGATATTTTTTCAGAAGCTAACAAATTCTTTAAATGTAACAACATTATTTTTTTTATTTCTTTATCTTTAACATAAGCGGAATATGCTAAAAAGCAATAAAAACCTTGAAAAATAACAAATTTTTTCCAAACATTATTTTGATTTGCGTAGCAGCTTGATAAATAATCTTTTTTTACTAAACATATAGCATTTAACATATCTAAACCTTTGTCATTATAACTATTGCTTATGGAATTATCCCTGACAAAATATTTATAATAATAGTTATTAGATTTAGCCAAAATTTTTGAATTCAATATGATTCGAGGTATAGTAGCATTATCTTCAAAATTTAGCCCCTTAGGAAATTTGATATTTTTAAATAAACTTTTTCTAAAAATTTTGTTACAAGCAAAATTTTCAATTTCTCCAAATATTTTTAAATTATCTTTAAAATTAATTTTTTCAGGTAAATTATGGAATTGAGGAATATTTTTAATAACATTGTCGTATTCATCAACTTTTTGAAGGCTACAAAAAACTATATCTGCATCATTATTTTTTGCTAAATAATACATATCAAACATCATTTCCTTATCTATCCAATCATCACTATCAACAAATGCTATGTATTCACCTAAGGCATTTTTAATTCCAACATTTCTTGCATCGCTTAACCCACCATTATCTTTATTAATAATTATAATATTTTTATGTATTGAAGAGTATTTTTTTAAAATAGATAAAGAGTTATCAGTTGATCCATCATTTACAGCAATAATTTCAATTTCTTTTAAAGTCTGATTAACTATAGAGCTTAAACATTTAGATAAATAAGATTCAACATTGTATACTGGAACAATTATAGATATTTTAATATGCATGAATTTTGTTTAAAAATGTATAATTAATAAATATAATTTAATAAAGTTTATAATTTCATGCTCTTATATAATTATTAAAATTGTTTAAGTTTTTTATATTAGCTAAAATTAGTTGACCAATTATTAAAGGTATAAATAGTCTGATTTCCCAAAGAATTCCACCATAAAAAATTATAAATATATAAGGTAAAGAAAATGCTATATATTTTTTTATAAATATTTTTTGATAAGTATGATTACACAATATAAGTGAAAAGCGAGTAAATATAATATAAAAAAAAATGCCTAATAAGTTTCTAAATTCAAATAAATTTGTTAGTATAAAGTTATCCATAATTAAAGAGTTTGAATAACCTTCTGAGTTGAAATGAATTCTCAAAATTATATAAGGAATTAGGAAAGCAATGATTGGCAAGATTAACTTATTTGCACTAATAATGAAATCTTTGATAGACCAATTATTAAAAATTAATGCTGCATAAAATGAAAGACTTAGTGCAGAGGTTTCTCTATTTAGGGTTGAAATTATTATAATTAATATTAATAAAATATATTTTTTTTTTGTAAAGTTTTCGGTTAATTTTATGCTTATTAAAAATGTTAATGTTAATAAGAATAGAGAACTCATGTCATAAGGAGTGACTACAAACTGAGAAAATCCAATTAAAGATTCAATAATAATAATTAATAGAAAGTTTTTAATATTATCAATATTTATATAAAATATTATTTTGTAAATAACAATACACGTAAGAACGTAAAAAAAAGTATTGTAAGTAAAAATTATTAAATAAAAATTAGTTGTATTTAATCTTGTTAAGATTTTATTAAAATAATTTAAGTTTAGAAATATTCTTTGCTCGAAAAAATTTTGGAAGTATACTATTAAATCCCTAGATAAAAATCGATATTTATAAATATTTTCAAAATAATTTTCAGGCATTTGATCTGTAAAAAAATAATTGTTATATCTAGATGAATATCCAAAATATATTACAAAAGATATTATTATTGGTAATAAAATAATATAAAGTATAAAATTTATTTTTTTGTTACTCATAGCAAGTTTTTATATTTTTCTAAACCATTAATATAATCCATACAATGTCATATCATTCCAAAATTCAGTGTAGGATTTTTCTACTACTTCTGGATTTTCAATGTTTAATGGAAACACTAATTTTAAAGGTGTAAAACTCATAGCCATTCTGTGATCATTGTATGTTTTAATTGATTGGTTTTTATTAAAATTAAAATTATTTTTTAATTCAATACTTGAACTACTTATCTCAACTTCACCACCGCATTTTTCAAGTTCATTTTTTAAAGCTTGTAATCGGTCAGTTTCTTTAATTATTAAAGTTTCCAAACCAGTAATTTTAATAGGGATTTTTAAGCCAAAAGCGGTTACAGCTACTGTTTGAGCAATATCAGGACAATCGTTCATATCTATTTCAATATTGTTCGGATATTTAAAATCAGTATTTTTATAAATTTTAATTTCTCCATTGTTAAATATAGTATTGACTCCAAAAAATTCTTTAAAAATTGATTCTATTCTTCTATCAGCTTGTAAAGAATTTTCGAATAAATATTTCATATTTATAGTTAGTTCATTTCCTAAAGCGCAAAGAGAATAATGATAAGAAGCTGAAGACCAGTCGCTTTCAATTGTGTATTCTTGTTTTTCTAGATGATCAAAATATGAAATTTTTATAATATTATTTTCAAAACAAGCAGATATTCCCAAATCTTTGAGAATCTGAAGAGTCATATTTAAATAGGGAAATGATGTAATTTTACCTATAATTTCTATATTTAATCCGTTTTTTAATTTAGCACCAATTAAGCATAAAGCAGTTAAGTATTGACTACTTATACTTGCAGATAATTTGACAGTATTTTTGTATAATTCTCTACCATTAATAAGTAACGGTGGATATCCTTTTTTTTCTAAGTATGAAATATCTGCCCCCAAATCAATTAGTGCATTTACTAGAATTTCAATTGGACGTTCTTTCATTCTAGACGAGCCTGTTAAAATTGTTTTTTTATCACTGAAAATTGAATAATAGGCAGTTAAAAAACGCATTGCTGTGCCAGCATGATGTATATCTATGATTTCCTGATTTGAAGCTAAAGCTTCTGCCATAAGTTTAGAATCTTGACTAAGAGATAAATTTTTTAAAATTATTGAATTATTATATAATGAATTTAATACTAATAATCTATTTGTTATACTTTTTGATCCGGAAAGGTTTATAGAAATATTTTTCATTTTAATTTCTTGTTATTACTATGTCTGTCTTTATCTCTCAGTGATTTTATAGAAATTTTTTTATTAAAAGCTTCTTCTAAATCTATACCTGTTTGGTTAGCCAAACAGCAAACTACAAAGATAACATCAGCAAGTTCTTCACCCAAATCTTTATTTTTATCAGATTCTTTTTCTGATTGTTCTCCATATCTTCTAGAAATTATTCTAGCAACTTCACCCACTTCTTCAGTTAGTTGAGCTAAGTTAGTAAGTTCATTGAAATATCTTATTCCATATTCCTCAATCCATTCATTAACTTTTAATTGAGTATCATTTAATCCCATATTTATTTTAGAGTCTAAATTAATTAAAACAATAAATATAAAATTTTATTGTGTTTTATTTTATTAAAATAGTAATTTTTAACCATTTATTGATCAACTAATTTTATTTTAAATGTGTTTAAATAATTATTGCTTTTGTTTTTGAATACGAATATGTTTAATTAAAATAGCATATTTTTATTATTCTTAAAAAATGTGTTAAATTTCTACATTATTTCGTAAAATTAAATTTATAATACTAACATTATAATTGATAAATTTTTTTAAATGAATTGGGAGGAACTGATAACTCTGTACAATGAATATTTATTTTTAGAAAAAGGTTTGTCTAAAAATACACAACTAGCATATATTAGGGATTTAAAAAAAATTAAATACTATTTTAACAAAGATAATTCTATAACTCCTAATACAATCAATAAAGAAAACGTTCAAGATTTTATTTACGATTATTCTAAAAAATCCAAATCTTCAAAATCTCAAGCAAGATTAATATCATCAATAAAATCATTTTTTAAGTTTTTACAATTGGAAGATATAAGAAAAGATAATCCGGCTGAATTGTTAGAAAGTCCAAAAATTGGTCTTTATTTACCAGATACACTAGAGCATGATGAAGTTATGAAATTAATTGAATCCATAGATTTATCTACCTCTGAAGGTGAAAGAAATAGAACCATCATTGAAACATTGTACGGATGTGGTTTAAGGGTTTCAGAGTTGGTTAATTTAAAATTATCAGATTTATTTTTTAATGAAAATTTAATTAGAGTTACTGGAAAAGGAGATAAACAAAGATTGGTTCCAATTTCAGATTGGACTATCAAATACATAAATATATATATCAACAAAATTAGATTACATCAAACCATTAATCCAAAATTTAAAGATATATTATTTTTAAATCGGAGAGGGGGGCAACTGACCAGAGAAATGGTATTTATAATAGTAAAAAAATTGAGTAGAAATGCCGGTATTAATAAAAATATTTCTCCACATACTTTTAGACATTCATTTGCAACTGTTTTATTAAAAAATGGAGCAGATTTAAGATCCATACAACTAATGTTGGGGCATGAAAGCATTACAACCACAGAAATTTATACTCATTTAGACCGTGAACAGTTAAGAGAAGCCATAGAAAAATACCATCCTTTTAATATAAATAAAGATTTTAAAACAGATGAAAATAAAATTTAAGCTGAAACCCTAGATATTACCGCATCTGAAAAACCCAACTTTTTAATATTTTCTAATAATCTTTTAGCAGATACATAATTATTAACCTTTCCTGTTGTATAAATATATATATTATTTGACTTTTGTCTGACAATATTATTCAAACCCTTAAAAATTGAATCTTTTTCTTTATACTTTTTAGGAGATAAAAATAATTCTATGGTATAATATTCATCATTAAGATTTTCTTTTTCAATATGTTTTACAATAGTTGCATTGTTGAATCCAGCTTCTTTCGCCAAATTTTGGTTTAATTCAGCATCAGATTTAAGATTTGAAGATCCTGAATAATAAATATATTTTCCTTTATACTTAATAATTTCAATGTCTTTTAAACCTCTAAGTTGAGAAGAATTAGGTGTATATTTACTGAAGGAAGATAGGAATTGTACTTTATAAAAAGTATCCGTATCAACAGGTAAATTTTCAGCTATATTAATAGTTTCTTTAGCAGAATTCTCTTTTCCAGACTTTTCATCAAAAGCCTTTTTGTAACTGATAAATGCATCATAAATATTTTTAGCAATCGTATTTTGTCCATCTTCTGATGCTAAATATTGACCTTCTTGATAGTTTGAGATAAATCCTGTTTCAATAAGGATAGCAGGCATAGCCGTTTGAACAAGAACTAAAAATCCAGCTTGCTTAACACCTCTGGATAGTCTATTTTCTTTAATAAAGTTATTCTCTACATAACTAGCTATTTTAAGACTATTTTCTAAATATGTATTTTGCATTAAGGTTAAACCAATCATTGATTCAGGAGAAGAAGGATCAAAATCTTCATAAGTAGTTTTATAATCCTTTTCCATATATACCACTTCATTTTCTCTCTTAGCAACGTCGAAATTGTCTTGATTACGATGCGTACCCAGTACAAAGGTTTCTGTGCCGTAAGGAGCACTTTTAGAACTAGAATTACAATGAATGGAAATAAAAAGATTGGCTTTATTTTTATTAGCTATATTAGCACGAGTCATAAGAGGAATAAATTCATCCGTAGTTCGCGTATAAATAACTTTAACGTCTTTATTATTATTTTCGATTAGAGCTCCAATTTTTTTTACTAAAGATAAAGTAACATCTTTTTCATTTGCATATGGACCTCTTGCACCAGAGTCATGTCCTCCATGTCCAGCATCTAAAACCAATACAAAATCTTTATTTTGAGAATGTATTGAATTTATAAAAAAGAACGAAAAAAAAATCAATATATATTTTAAGTTAAATATTGTTAAAACTCTCATTAAATCTTTTTTTTGATTAATTTTGAAACCGAATTTTTTCTGAATTTATACATTTTAATGAATTCAAAATCCAAATATAACATACTTTGTTTACTCTTTCTAATTTTTAACATTCTCTTAGCACAAGAGGGTAGAAAACAAGTAATAGACTCAATTACCCCCCCTACTGATACGCTTGTAAGAGTGAATAAAGAATCTTTGCAAGATATTGTGGATACACAAGGAGATGAAATTAGAAATATTTTTTCTAAAAATACTACTTATCTTATACACAATGCAAAGGTAAAATATGAGGATATGATTATTGAAGGAGATTATATAGTAATGGATTGGAATTCAGGAGATATTTTTGCTAGAGGTAAGGTAGATAGTTTAGGGAAAATAATTGAAAATATAACCTTCACACAAGGAGGTAAAAAGTTTGAATATACGGAAGCAGTATTCAATATGAACACCAAGCAAGGTACAGCATTTAATGTGAGGACGGAAGAAGAAGAAATGGTCATAATTGCAGAAAAAGCTAAAAGAATGAATGATAGTGAGTATTATATGAGAAGAGGTTTAATGACTCCAGATGAATATTTTAAAGCAAAAAAAGACTCACTC
This sequence comes from Apibacter muscae, assembly GCF_007845635.1. Lineage (GTDB taxonomy): Bacteria > Bacteroidota > Bacteroidia > Flavobacteriales > Weeksellaceae > Apibacter > Apibacter muscae. The sequence goes on from NZ_SELG01000042.1 coordinate 56,272, forward strand.
GCAGATGTAGAATTTCATACCAATAAACTAAAGCTTATTAATAAACCTCAAGGAGGTAAAGACCTAATTGCTGGTCCTACTACAATGTATATAGAACAGATTCCCACACCATTTATATTGCCATTTTTATATTTACCAGCTTCAGGTAAAAAAAGATCTGCGGGAATACTTATAGGAAGTTTCGGAGAAAGACAAAATAAAGGATTTTATTTAGAAAGATGGGGATTTTATGTACCCATAGGTGAATATTTAGATTTAGAAACTCGCTTTGGTGTATATACCAAAGGAAGTTGGATGATAGATAATAAATTACGATACAATAAAAGATATAGATATAACGGTAATCTAGAATATATTTATGAAAAGAATATTTCAGGAACTAAAGGCTTAAGTGATTATTCAGAATCAAACAATTATAGGTTTATTTGGAATCATATACAAGATCCTAAAGCAAATCCAAATTTATCGTTTAATTCCACCGTAAATTTCTTAAGTCAAAACTATTACAATAACAGTATCTATAATTATAACGCTATTAATGGTAATGTAACAAACAATCAAACCTCTTCATCTATATCATTGGTAAAAAGATTTAATAATAATCCGTTTACAATTTCATTAAATGCATCTGCTTCCCAAAATATTTCAACGGGATTAGTTTCAATGGTTCTACCTAATCTTTCCGTTACTATGCCTCAAATTTATCCATTTAAGCCTAAAAATGGTGCTAAAAGAACTATTTTTCATAATCTGTATTTAGATTATAAAATGAATCTTCAGAATTCTATAACAACCACCACTGAAGATATGTTTAGTTCAAAAATGTTTGACAATTCAAACAATGGCATGAGTAATTCTTCCAGCTTTGGAACAACCTCCACTATTTTTAATTATTTTCAATTTGGGATCAATGGTAATTATAAAGAAGTTTGGACAACGAAAACAATTAGGAAAGACTTTGATCCTACGACTAAAACTGTAGTTTCAAATGATAAAAATGATTTTAGTGCCTACAGAACCTTTGGGGGAGCTTTAAGCTTAACTACAACCTTATATGGAATAGCTCAGTTTAAAAAAGGAGCACTTATACAAGCCGTCCGACATATGATGACTCCTACCATTAGTTATCAATACGCGCCAGATTTCTCAACCGATACATGGGGGTATTATGGATCATACACGAATGAAGAAGGCAAAAAAATAAAATATTCTTATTATGAAGGTAATGTTATGGGATCTCCTTCTAATTTTGAAAATAGTTCATTAAATTTATCTATTGCTAACAATTTGGAAATGAAAGTTAGAAGTAAAAAGGAGGATAACGGGGTGAAAAAAATCAAAATTTTTGAGACGTTCAATGTGAATACCTCTTATAATTTTGCTGCAGATTCATTAAAATTAAATCCCATTAATATAACAGCATCAACCCCTTTATTTAATTCGAGAATGAAAATTAATTATGCAATGAGGATAAATCCTTATAAAATTCAATTTGACTCTCCAACGTCAACCGTAGGGTATGCCGTAGATAAATTTAATTTTTCTGTAGCTAGTTTTACTATGGGGTTAAATCTTGGCTTAGATTCATCAATTTTTGGTGGTGAAAAAGCCAGCGATAAATATAAAAGAAGGGGAACTATACGTTATGAAAATTATTATTTTGATAATGAAGGATATGCACATTTTGATATTCCGTGGCGTTTGGATATAGGATTTAATTACACTTCAACCAAAGAATTCAATAGGGTTTCTAACGTATCTGCAACTGTTAATTTAAATGGAGAAATTTCACCGGCACCGTATTGGAAACTAACAGCCTCTACCAATTATGACTTAGAAAGTAAAGAATTTGGATTTACCCGTTTAGGTTTTTCTAGAGATTTAAGAAGCTTTAATATTAATTTTAATTGGGTCCCAATTTCGGCTGGTTTTAATAAAACATGGAATTTTTATATAGGTCTTAAAGCAGCAATACTAAAAGATGCACTTAAGTATGAAGCAAAAAATTTTAACGATCAAACAAATTTTTAAAAATATTTTAAATGGCAAAACAAATTATAAAAACAGAGCAAGCACCTAAGGCTATCGGCCCATATTCACAAGCAGTTAAAGTAGATAATTTATTGTTTATTTCAGGTCAAATACCTGTTCATCCTACTACTAATTCTATTCCCATAACAATTGAAGAACAAACGCATCAAGTAATGATAAACATTGAAGCGATATTATTAGAAGCACAATTGAATTGGGATAATGTAATAAAATCAACAATTTACTTAACAGATATGAATGATTTCACGAAAGTTAATGATATTTATGCTTCTTATTTTTCAAGTTTCTATCCTGCAAGAGAATGTGTTCAGGTTGTTGCATTACCAAAAAATGTGTCCGTTGAAATATCTGTAATTGCTTCTGAAGAAAAATAAATATGTTAAGAAATACACTTGCTGTTTTATTAGGGCTTTTAGTTGCACTAGCAATTATAACATTTTCATTAATGATTAACTCCTATTGGATACCCTATGATTATAGAGGAGTACCGATTGAGGCATGGCGATCAGTGGTAAAGACAGCCAAAGAAGAATTTTTTGTAGCTTTATTAATTTCTTCTGGAGTAGCATCATTATTAGGAGGGGTGGTTTGTGCACTGATTGTAAAAAGAGCTAAAAAGGCTTATGCGATGTTTATAGGATTTATACTTTTATTAACTGCTATAGCTAATGTTTTAATATTTAAAGGATTTCCAACTTGGTATATTTTAAGTTCCTTTTTTGTATTTTTTCCTAGTTCATGGTTGGGTGCACAAATTGTAGAATCTTTACAAAAAAAATCAAATAAAGAAAAGAAAAAATTATAGAGGTAACTTGTTCATAAGCGAATTAACGATTTCATAAGTGGCAGGACATATAATAATATTTTTTTCAGTTAGTTTATTGATCTGATAAAATTTTTTACGATCTGTATGTGGATATTCCTTACAAGCTTTAGGTCTTACTTCGTAAATTAGACAATAATTTTCATTATCTAAAAAGGGGCAGGGAAGATTTTTGAGTATCCAATCATTATCCTCATCCATATACAAATATTGGTCTATAAAAGTGGTGCTTTTTAAACGTAGATGTTTAGAAATCCTATCAATATCTTTTTCTGTAAATAAAGGACCTGTGGTTTTGCAACAATTGGCACAATTTAAACAATTAATATTATTAAATACTTCCTCATGTATTTCAAATAAAGTTTCATCAAGTTTTTTAGGTTTTTTATTCTTTAACTTGTTTAAGTATTTTTTATGTTCATTAGTTTTATTAATAGCTTCCTGTTTATATTTTTCAAGATTCATGAATTTAAATCTAATAATTCTATTTAATTTTTAATTATGAAAATTATTTTATTAAGTATTCTAAATGAAAATTATCTAAAATTTAATAAGAAATTTACCATAAAATCAGTTTTTAATATAGCTAGATTTCATATATAAGACACTTTAAAAAAAAAATATTATTAAAAATTATTTAGATTACAAATAAAATGATTTTATAGTAATATTTACAAGTTTATATGACAAAAATAATGTTTAAAATTCACAAATGATTGCTATATTTGTGTGAAACATTTAATTTATATCCATGCCTGAAAACAATAATAAATACAAAAAAATAGGAGTTTTAACTTCAGGAGGAGATTCCCCTGGAATGAATGCAGCTCTAAGAGCAGTAGTAAGGACATGTAATTATTATGATATTAATTGTTATGGAATTCGTATGGGGTACGATGGACTCATCAACGATCATATAGTAGAATTAGGACCACGTTCAGTAAAAAATCTTATTAATAAGGGAGGTACTGAACTAAAATCCGCGAGATCTGAAGAGTTTAGAACTGTTGAGGGAAGAAAGAAGGCAGCTGAGACTATAAAAAAGCATGGAATTGAAGCATTAGTAGTTATAGGTGGAGATGGCTCTTTTACAGGTGCTATGAAATTATATGAAGAACAAGGCGTTCCTTTCATTGGAATTCCAGGGACTATAGATAATGACATCTTTGGTACTGACTACACTGTAGGTTACGATACAGCACTAAATACGGTTGCTGAGGCTATTGATAAGATTAGAGATACTGCTACCTCTCATAATAGAGTGTTTTTTATTGAAGTAATGGGACGAGATGCGGGCTTTATAGCTTTAAATACTGGAATAGCAACGGGAGCACTTGATATATTAATTCCAGAAGAAAAGGATAGTATTGAAGATTTATTTCAATCCTTTGATAATGCAAAGAAAAAAGGCAAAACATCAAGCATAATTGTAGTAGCAGAAGGTGATAAACTTGGTGGGGTTTACGACTTAGCTAAGTTTACCAAAATGAAATATCCTGAATTTGATGTTCGGGTTACTGTATTGGGACATATTCAAAGAGGAGGTAGCCCAACTGTAGCTGATAGAGTTCTTGCATCTAGGCTAGGAGTTGCAGCAGTGGAAGGATTAATTGACGGCAGATGTTGCGTAATGGCTGGAATGCAATCTAGTAAAATTGTTTTTACCCCTATTGAAGAAGCAATAAAAAAACACAACGAAATAGACAAGGAATTGATAAAAGTATCTAATATTTTGTCAATGCAATAAACAATCATAAATAATAAAAACACTTAAATATTATGTCTAAAATTAAAGTAGGAATCAACGGTTTTGGTAGAATAGGTCGATTAGTATTTCGTGCAGCACAGCACAACGATGCTATAGAAGTAGTTGGAATAAATGACCTAATTGATGTTGAATATATGGCTTATATGCTAAAATATGACACCATACACGGTAAATTTAATGGAACAGTTGAGGTTCAGGATGGTAAACTAGTAGTAAATGGAAAATCTATTAGAGTTACAGCAGAAAGAAACCCCGCTGATCTAAAATGGGGAGATATAGGAGCAGAATATATCGTTGAATCTACAGGTTTATTTTTAACTAAAGAAAAAGCACAAGGACATATTGATGCAGGTGCTAAATATGTTGTAATGTCTGCACCTTCAAAAGATGATACACCAATGTTCGTATGTGGTGTAAATGATAGTACTTATGCTAAAGGCACACAATTTGTTTCTAATGCATCTTGTACTACCAATTGTTTAGCTCCTATTGCAAAAGTATTAAACGATAAATTTGGAATTCTTGAAGGTTTAATGACTACAGTACATGCAACTACAGCTACTCAAAAAACTGTAGATGGTCCTTCAGTTAAAGATTGGAGAGGAGGTCGTGCAGCAGCAGGAAATATCATTCCTTCTTCTACAGGGGCCGCAAAAGCTGTAGGAAAAGTTATCCCTGAATTAAATGGTAAACTTACGGGTATGGCATTTAGGGTTCCAACCTTAGATGTTTCTGTAGTTGATCTTACGGTACGTTTAGCCAAAGAAACTTCATACGATGAAATTTGCAAAGCTATGAAAGACGCTTCAGAAGGAGAATTAAAAGGAGTATTAGGATATACAGATGAAGAAGTTGTATCTTCAGATTTTATATCAGACCCAAGAACTTCAATATTTGATGTAAAAGCAGGAATTCAATTAAGTCCTACATTTGTTAAAGTTGTTAGTTGGTATGACAATGAGTGGGGGTATTCTAACAAAGTAGTTGAGTTAATCACTAGAATGGCAAAAATAAATGCTTAAAATATAATAGTATATTTAAAAAAGCTACCTAAAAAGGTAGCTTTTTTTTTATATAAAATTTTAATAATAATGTGAAGGAAAACTTTTCTCTGCCTTTCTTTTCAAAATGTTTAAAGCAAAATAAGATTGTAGAAATCCAAATCCATATGAAAAAAACTGTGTAAACGTAGTTATTAATGAAAGATAACCAATTTTTAAACTTTTGTTTTTATTAGAAGAATCAACAAACAAGACAACGCAATATAGAATTAAACCAATAAATGGAAATAAGCAGAGTATTGAAAATAATGAGAACTTAGAATTGAAAATATAATAGAACAATACAAACAATAATAGTAGAATTGAAATTATAGTATAAATTAAAAATATACTAGGAAACCAAAAAGTTAATTTTTTAAATTTTGGATGTCTTTGATTTAATATGGGTCTTGCAATTCCAAATTTGTATACTTGTTTGGCAAATTTTAATAAAGAAGTACGCCTCTTATGATAAACCGTACAAGAAGGAAAGAACCGTGTTTCAAAGTTATTTTCCCATAGGCATAAACTTAGATCAGGATCTTCCCCAATACGTAATTCGGAAAATCCACCAATAGTATTGAAAGCTATTTTAGAAATTCCCATGTTAAAGCTTCTAGGTTGAAATCGGCTTACAGCATTTTTGTTACCTCGAATTCCACCCGTGGTAAGATAAGAAGTCATGGAGTAGGAGATAGCCTTTTGTAAATTATTAAAATCAGAACTGGCAGAATCAGCACCACCAAATGCATCAACAAAATTTACTTTAAGCTCCTTTTTAACATTATAAATATAATTTTTTGGAGCTATACAATCAGAATCTAAAAAAATTAAATAATTTCTAGAAGATTTTGAAACTCCCATATTTCTAGCATATCCAGCACCAGTATTTTTTTGATAAAAATATTTAATATCTAATTTATCTAAGTATTCTAAAGCAATAACTTCTAGATTATCTGTAGAACCATCATCAACTACTATAACTTCAAAATCTTTGTCGGTTTGATTTGCAAGACTATTAAGTAGTTCTTTAAGTTCTTCCTTTCGATTATATACAGCAATGATAATGGATAAACGTAGATTGAAATCACTAAACATAGATTTAATCGTGTGATTATGTAGTTATTCTTTCTATTTCAGCACCTAAAGCCCTTAACCTAACGTCAATATTTTCATAACCTCTATCTATTTGATAAATATTGCTTATTAAACTTTCTCCTTTTGCTGACATTGCAGCAATAAGTAAAGCAATTCCGGCTCTAATATCTGGAGAAGCCATATTTGTAGCACGTAGGGGAACTTCTTGATTCATTCCAATTACGGTAGCTCTGTGAGGATCACACAAAATAATTTGTGCCCCCATATCAATTAATTTATCTACAAAAAATAAACGACTTTCAAACATTTTTTGATGGATTAATAAACTTCCTTTGGCTTGAGTTGCCACAACTAGAATTATGCTTATTAGATCAGGAGTAAAACCAGGCCAAGGAGCATCAGATATTGTTAAGATGGATCCATCAATGAAATTTTGAATTTTATAATGTTTTTGCGAAGGTATAAACATATCGTCGTTTTTACGTTCGATTCGAATGCCTAAACGTTTAAATGTATCAGGTATATTACCTAAATTATCCCAACTAACATTTTTAATGGTTATTTCAGATTGTGTCATTGCAGCTAAACCTATAATGCTGCCAATTTCAATCATATCAGGCAACACAGTATGTTCTGTACCGTCTAATTGACTTACACCTTCAATGGTAAGTAGATTGGAACCAATACCGTTTATTTTAGCCCCCATAGAACAAAGCATTTTACATAACTGCTGAATATAGGGCTCGCAAGCGGCATTATAAATTTGTGTTTGTCCTTCTGCAAGTACGGCTGCCATTATTATATTTGCAGTACCCGTAACGGAAGCCTCTTCCAAAAGCATATAACATCCTTTTAATTCTTTAGCTACTACAGAATAGAACTTTTCTTCTTCTTTATAAGTAAATACTGCGCCAAGATTTTTAAATCCTTGGAAGTGGGTATCAAGCCTTCTTCGACCTATTTTGTCACCGCCAGGAATTGGTATATAACCTTCCTTAAATCTTCCTAATAAAGGTCCAAGAATCATAATAGTACCTCTTAATTTTGCACCGTCTCTTCTGAATTCGTTGCTTTTCAAATAGTCGAAGTCTATATGCTCAGAGCAAAATGTGTAATCCCCTTTAGCGTTTTTTGTAATTTTCACCCCTAAAGTTTCAAGTATCTCAATCAGTTTTAAAACATCCTGTATTTCAGGAATATTTTTAATTCTAACGGGTTTAGAAGTTAATAAAACAGCGCAAATCACTTGTAAAGCTTCATTTTTAGCTCCTTGTGGGTAAAAATCACCTCTGAGAGTTTGTCCCCCTTTAATTCTGAAAGTATTCATTATTTACTATTCTTTTTAGAATAATTTACTTTATTTTTAAAATTATTATTTCTACTATTTCTATTCCTATTTTTACTATTATTGGAAATAGTATTTGCATTACTAGAATTTACAACTGTCATTAATGGATCTCCCTCAGTACTTTTTAAATTACCTTCAGACATTTCTTCTAAATGAGAGAAAATTACTGAATCTTCTACCTGATCTTTATTCCATTTCAAATAATTTTTTTTCATTTGATTAGCTATGACATATTTAAGTCCCTCTTTACGATCTCCCTCTTCCCAGGTTTTAGCAACCTCAATCATTTTTTTTATATTAGTTCCATAATACCTAAACTTAGATTCATTCTTAGGATATTCCATTTTTTTGGGAGGTATTTGAATCTCAGCTTTAGATATTATCGGATAAGGGGAATCCACTTTTAACTTAAATTCTGACATAATAAATAATTGATCCCATAATTTATGTTGAAAATCAGGAATATCCCTTAAATGAGGATTTAAATCTCCCATAACTTTAATTATAGATCTTGCAAATTTATTTCTGTCTTCATTATTTTCGATGTTTAAGCAATGGTTAACTAAGGCTTGTATGTATCGTCCATATTCTGGAATAATTAATTTCGTTCTTTGAGTGTTGTACTCCATAGTTTTTATGAAATTTAATAATACTTAACGATTTTTTATTATGTATTTCTATTAATAATTTTCCGTGTATTAATATTATTAATTCTGATTTGTAAAATAAAATTTAAAATAGAGTTTTTTGTAAATAAATTACTTATTAAAATTGGAAGCATACATATGAATAATAAAACTAAATCATTTTTTATTAGTTTTTGATATTTAATTTTTGAACTACACGGAAAGTCTTCAAATTACAAAAAACCTTACAAATATAAAATTTTTTATTTATACAAAATATATTTGTAAGCTTGTATCATGGATAATTTTATTTATAAAAAATAAAGTTTAGGCTTAATTGCCCCGTTTATATAAGTATAATTTTTATTTACCTTTGTTGTGAAAAGTAATTTAACAAAAATTCATGCAAGAATATAGCCCAATTCGATTTTTTACATTAAAAATTTATAGTTTTCTAAGGAGTTTAGGTGTTTCGGAGGAATGGATTAATATAACTGCAATAATAGTTATTATTGCAGTTGCCATAATTTTAGTTACGGTTTTTAAAAAAGTTACTAATTATTCTTTAGAAAAAATATATTCAGTTACCAAGTTTAGCATTTTTGATCATTTAATAAAGAATAAAATTTCTAACTACCTAGCTTATATTTTATCTTACGTATTATTCGTTAATATTGTTCCAGATCTAATATTTAAAAAACATATAAGTAGAATTATTTTAAAATTTGCGGACATATTTTTTGTATTTGTGATGATTTGGATCATCATGTCAATTATAAAATCTTTTTTAAATGTATTGGCTGAAAGATCTACTTTAAAAAATAGACCCATGAAGAGCTATATCCAAATTATAGAAATTATATTATATATATTTGGAGCAGTAGCTATATTTTCAATTGTTACTGGTAAATCTGCAACTGTATTTTTTACTGCAATGGGAGCAGCCTCAGCCATTCTTATGTTAATGTTTAAAGATACAATTATGGGTTTTGTTGGTAGTATACAAATTTCAACCAATCGTATAGTTTTGATCGGTGATTGGATAACCATGAATAAATATGGAGCTGATGGTACTGTTGAAGAAATTAACTTAAGTACAGTAAAAGTAAGGAATTTTGATAAAACAATAACAACCATACCCACTTATTCATTAATATCAGATTCTTTTCAGAACTGGAGAGGAATGCAAGAAAGTGGTGGGAGAAGAGTAAAACGTTCTTTTTATGTAAAGCAAAGAGATATAAAACTACTTTCCGAGAGTGAATTGGATGAATATGAAAAAGAACTAATATTATCAGAATTTATTAAAGAAAAAAGAAAACATTATGCAAAAATAAACAATCATTTAAAAGTGAATGAAACATCTAAATTAAGAGGTTATCATATCACCAACTGTGATTTATTTTTAAGTTATATTAATTCATTGTTAAAATGCAATCCAGAAATTCGTCAAGACTATACTTGTATGGCAAGACAAATGGCTCCAACATCTTCAGGAATACCAATTGAACTTTATTTCTTTACTAACACAGTGCAATGGATAGAGTATGAACGTATTTCCGCTGAAGTTTTAAATCAAGTTTATTACAGTTTGGATTATTTTAAATTAGAAATTTTTGAAGTTACTGCAGGCAATGATTCATTAAATGTAAATTTAAGTACTACTAAAAATTAAAAAAATATTTAAAAAGATTTAGATTATTGATATGAAAAAAATTAGCTCAATTATTTTACTCATTTCTTTATTTATAATCGTAGGTTGTAAATCTAATAAAACCACAGCCGTAAATAAGAAATATATAAATTCTGATAGTCTTCCAACATTAATTGGTAGAACAACTCCAGATGCTTTGCTACATAAAGATTTTTCAGATTGGTATTTAGATGAATACAATTCGTATATACCAGATTCAAAAATTATTAAAAAATTAAAGAATAGAATTGACCTATATACCATAGAGGTATTTTACGGCACTTGGTCAGAGGAATCTAAAGTCTTAATTCCAGACCTATTGAAAATTATAAAATTATCGCACTATCCAGAAAAAAAACTAAAAATGTATGCGGTCAATGAAAAGAAACAAAGTTTTTATGGGGAAGATGTTCAAAAAAAAATTATTGAAATTCCAACAATTATTATTTATAGAAATTACGATGATAAGAATGGCATAAGAAGAGAGGTAGGGAGAATTATTAAAGAACCGTCTAAAAAATTAGAAGAAGATATATATAATTATATTGATAATTTTGGTGCTAAACATAAAAAATCAAAGAAAAAACATAAAAAATTTAAAAAATTAAACTATTAATATATGTTTAAAATTTGGAAAAAAATCTCATTTGTTCTATCTATAATTATAGTTATTTTAGCTTTATACTTTATTATAAATGTTAGAAGTGATTCTAATGATAATATAGTTGCAGATACTAGGATTATAAATCATGAAATTGAACGCTTAAATAAAATGATTGTTATTGAGCAGAATTATTCTGCTTTTAGAACTAAGGATTTTAATAAGTTTAATAGTAAATATTTAGATTTCCTAAATAAGAATATAGTTCTGTATATTACAGCAAAAGCACAAGTGGTGTACGATATGAAGAAAATGATAGTAGAGGTAGATTCAATTAATAAAAGAATACATATTTTATCGATTCCGGAACCACAGGTTGAAGTTTTTCCAAATGTAGAAATTTATAGTATGGAAGATGGTATGTTTAATAGATTTAGCAAATCAGATTTAAATCTTGTGATGGAAGAGGGGAAAAGAGATATTTATAAAGAAGTTGAAAAATCTAATATAAAATCATTAGCTAAAAAACAGCTAATATCTAATTTACAAGATTTATATTCAATGGCTAAACTTTATCGCTGGCAAATACAAGACGATACTCCTTATGCCAAAGACCTAATACCTTTAAATGATTGATATAGTTAATCAAATAATAAGTTATTTATGATAATCAGAGATTATTTCATGTCAAACATTAGTAAGCCTAAAAGTAGGTTTGGTTCAATGTAAGCACTTTTAAACGGGATTTTTTTTCCTAAATCAGACACCGTTTGTAAATCTTGAAAGTTTGCAGGATAGAAGCCGAATCCAACAGCATATTCTCTGTTGTCTACAGCAGCTTTTAAATCCATAATTCCTTTTATATCACCAGAACCTTGAAGATAAGTGATCAGTTCTTTCTCTTGTTTTAGAGTTTGGATATTAAAGATAGATTCAACAATAAATTTTCTAAATAAATAGTTATCCATACATCCTAAACCTTCAGGAATATTCCTAAATTCATGCTTAATATATAAACCGTAAAATTCACCATTGTAATACATACTTATATGGTGTTTATGAGATGGATAATAAGGATTATTGCCTTTTCTATTAATCGTAAAATGAGTTTCTAATTTATCAAAAAAATCTTTTTTAGTTAAACCATTTAAACTTTTTATAAGGTAATTGTATTCGCTAATTTTAATGGATTGGCTCGAAACAATTAATGACATTATGTAATGGTTATTATCAAATAAAAGGTCTTTAGATTTATTTTTTGCTTTAATTTTATCTGAATGAGCAATTGCTCCAGCCATACGATAACATCCGTCAATTAAATAAAGTGAAGGTAAATTTTCAATAGTCTCTTTAAATTGAGCGATTTTAAGTCGGTTTTCTACATTCCAAAGTTTATGAGTTATTCCCAATTCATCTTCTATATTAATTAGTGGCTTACTTTTAATTTCTAAATCAATCATAACCTCTAATTTAGAATTAGAATTATAGCTAAGAATTACAGGATTGGTTTGAAGATAGGTAAGGTCTAAAAATTTTGAAAAAATTTCTTGCTTTTGTTCATTCGCTCTTTCTGAGACTTTAATATCGTTATTTTTAAAATTTTCTACATCAACTAATCCTATAACACCTCTAAACGTTAATCCATTCCTTTTAGTTTGCTCGTAAATATAAATGGATGAAGGATCGCTTTCAAGTAAATTTTCATTGATGTATTCCTCATATCTTTTTCTTACCTTTTTAAATCTATTTTCTAAAGGACTTTCACCTTTAAAGAAGGTAGGTTTAATAATATCAATATATGAGGGATTTTTATTCCTTAATTTAGCTTTTATTTGCTCTTCTGTATATTTATCAGGAGAATACATAGGAAAGTTACTTAGAGAAGTATCTTTCATATGTATTCCTTTGAATGGTTTAAAAATTAACATTTAACAGTAAAGCTTAATTTTATAACTATTTTTTTGCTAATTCAATTATTTGTTCTGCCAACTCTAAACCTACTCTTTCCTGAGCTTCTTTAGTATTGCCTCCAATGTGTGGAGATAATGAGAGTTTTGGATCCATTAATAAAGTAATTTCAGGATTTGGTTCATTTTCAAATACATCAAGTGCAGCACCAAATAATTTATTTTCTTTCAATGCATCAACTAAAGCTACTTCATCAATAACTCCACCTCTAGCCGCATTTACTATGATAGCATTAGGTTTCATTTTAGAAATCTCATCTTTTCCTATAACGTATTTAGGTTGTTTAGGAACATGCACTGAAATAGCATCGGAATTTTTCAATAACTCATCCATAGGAACTGTAGTTATTTCAAAATTTACTTTTTGCCCATCATAAAAATCTAGTGTAACAGTTTTAGTAATCTCTACCGCATCTGCAACCAAAACTTTCATACCAAAGGCTAACCCTAATTTTACTACTTCAATTCCAATTCTTCCGAAACCTATAACACCTAAGGTTTTTCCGCCCAGTTCCATAGCTCCTGCATAAGATTTTTTAAGAGCAGAAAAATTTTTATCTCCCTCTAAAGGCATGTTTCTATTGGAATCTTGCAAATATCTGTAAAGGGAAAGCATATGTCCAAAAACTAATTCTGCAACTGAACGTGAGGATGCTGCAGGGGTATTGATTACATGTATACCTTTTTCTTTAGCATAAGTAACATCAATATTATCCATTCCAACACCACCTCTACCAATAATTTTTATTGAAGGGCATTCATCAATTAATTCTTTTCTTACTTTAGTGGCACTACGAACAAGAAGTACATCTATTTCGTTTTCGTTAATATATTTAACTAATTGCTCTTGAGCAACTTTTTGATTTAAAACTTCATGCCCAGCTTTTTCTAAAGCTTCAATGGCATTTGAAGAAATACCGTCGTTGGGTAATATTTTCATATTTAATAAAATTATTTTAAGCGATTTTTTCTAGTTCTTTCATTACATTAACAAGGGTTTGCACTCCTTCTAACGGCATGGCATTGTAAATACTAGCTCTATACCCACCTACGGTTCTATATCCATTAATTCCAATAATGTTTGCTTGTTTAACCAACTCATCAAACTTAGCTTTATATGTAGCTTCATCGTTTAAAAAGAAACAAGCGTTCATTAAAGACCTGTCTTCTTCAACACAAACTCCTCTAAATAAAGGGTTTCTATCTATTTCTCCATATAAAAGCGCTGCTTTTTCTCTATTTTTCTTTTCAATTTCGGATACACCTCCTTGTTTGTCTAACCATCTTAAGTTAAGTAAAGTTGCATATACGGCAAATACTGGTGGAGTATTAGCCATACTTTCTTTTTCAATATGAATTTGATAGTCTAGGTATGAAGGAAGATTTCGATCTGTCTTGCCAAGCAAGTTTTTATTAACAATTACTAAAGTTACGCCTGCAGGACCAATATTTTTTTGGGCTCCAGCGTATATCAATCCAAATTTATTAAAATCAATATCTCTACTTAAAATATCTGAAGACATATCACAAACTAAAGGAACATCTGTTTCAGGAAATTCCTTTAGTTCGGTTCCGTATACCGTATTATTGGAAGTTAAGTGTAAATAATCTACATCTTTAGGTATTTCAAAATTTTTTGGGATATAGGTATATTTATCATCTTTAGATGAAGCAAGAACTTCAATAGAACCTATTTTTTTTGCTTCTTTTATTGCAGATGATGCAAAGTTTCCACTGTCAATATAAGCAGCTTTATTTTTTAATAGATTGTAAGGGATCATTGAAAATTGTAAACTAGCGCCCCCTTGTAAATATAGAACTTCATGGTTATCGTCTAATTTCATTAGTTTTTTAACTAAAGATCTAGCTTCATCCATGATAGCAATAAAATCTTTGCTTCTATGGGAAATCTCTATTAATGAGGTTCCACTATTATTAAGATTTAAAACAGCTTCTGCTGCTTGTTGAAGAACTTCTTCTGGTAAGGTAGAAGGTCCAGCGCTAAAATTATACTTTTTCATATGATTCAGAGAAATTTTTAAAATTATTAAATATAGTTATTCTTTGCTTAAATAAGAATAACAAGTTTTACACTTTACAATTTAAGAGTGTAAGAAATTTTTCTTAGAAAGTAGTTGTTCATCCGTTTCTTTATGGTTGTCATCAGGTATACAACAATCTACTGGACAAACAGCTGCACATTGAGGTTCTTCATGAAATCCATGACATTCTGTACATTTGTCAGACACGATAAAATAAACATCGTCTGAAATAGGTTTTTGAAGAGCATCAGCATCTATAGAAAGTCCAGATGGAGTTATAACATGCCCGGAAAGATCTGTACCGTCTGACATTTTCCAATCTACAGCCCCCTCATATATAGCATTATTGGGACATTCAGGTTCACAAGCTCCACAATTAATACACTCATCAGTAATTATTATAGACATTTTTAATTATTTAGTTCTATTTTTGTACAAAAATATACATTTTTTTTCACATAGATTATAATGCAAATGAGTTTAGAATCAAGAATTAAGTCAATATCAGAAATAAGAAATTTTTTAAATCAATTCCTTAATCATTTAAATACTGGTAACCCTAGATTTCAAGATTTTGATAGAGTTATTTCTATGGCTGAACAAAAAAATTCTTGGTTTACCCAAGAGAATATTTTTAACGCATTAAATTATTGGAATAAAGTTTTAGAAGAGAGTAACGTAAATCAATGGTTATCGAGATATTCATTAAATGAAAATAAAAATAAAACTATTGGATTAGTTTTAGCAGGGAATATTCCAATGGTTGGATTCCATGATTGCTTATGTTGTTTATTATTAGGTTATAAAACAAAAATAAAACTTTCATCTAAAGATAATGTGTTAATACCTTTCTTCTTAAATCTATGGAAAGAAACATGTAATGATCTGGATTTTAGTTTTGTAGAAATTATTAAAGATTGTGATGCTGTTATTACTACAGGGAGTAATAACACTGCTAGATATTTTGAATATTACTTTAAGGATATTCCACATATCATAAGAAAAAATAGAACCTCAATCGCTGTGATTAATGGTAACGAAAAACAAGAGGATCTTGAAAAATTAGCTAAGGATGTATTTACATATTTTGGCTTAGGATGCAGAAATGTAACTCAATTGTTAGTTCCTGCAGATTACAATCTAAATCAATTGTTTGAATCTTTCTTATCTTATAAAGATTTGATTAGACATAACAAGTACGCAAATAATTACGATTATAATAAGGCTATATACCTTTTAAATAAAGATAAATTTTGGGATAATAATTTGATTTTATTAAAAGAATCAGACAATTTATACAGTGCAATAGGTAGTTTGAATGTTAAATTTTATAAAGATCAGAAAGAGATAAATACATATATTTCGGAAAACATTAATGATATACAATGTATTGTATCTTTAAACAATGAGATTAATGGGTTAGAAACTGTTCCTTTCGGATATACCCAAAAACCTGAATTATATAATTATTCTGACGGTGTAGATACGATTAAATTTTTACTTAAAATTTAAATAATTATTGCATGGATGATTAATTGGAATGTTGGTACAAAATTTCCTTTTTATCATTTTGTACTTGAAATTCTAAATATTTAAATCCATCTCTAGGAATTACACGTATCCATTTTTTATATTTTAGAAACCACTGGTTTCTAATACTTTTAACTCCTTTGGTTAAATAGGCACATACAAATGGATGGGCATGTAGAAAAAGTTTATTTTTGGAATGAACCAATGATTGTATTTGATCTTGAATTTTATCTACTAATACAATAGGGGATTCAATTTTACCATCAGGATTAGGATTATTTTCTAAAGTATTTACTTGTTTTTGAGGTCTTACCCTTTGTCTAGTAATTTGTACCAATCCAAATTTACTAGGAGGTAAGATTTTATGTTTTGCCTTGTCAATGCTCATAACCTCTTTTAAATACTCATAGAGTTCTTTTTTGTGTTGAGATGAAGTCATGTCAATAAAATCAACAACAATAATACCTCCAATATCTCTAAGTCTTAATTGTCTAGCAATTTCAGCAGCCGCTAATTTATTGATATGTAGGGCTGAATCTTCCTGTGATTTTAGGCTTGCAGTAACATTTCCAGAATTTACATCAATGACATGAAGTGCTTCTGTATGTTCTATAATTAAGTAAGCGCCTTTAGCTTGGTAAATATTTACATGCTTACCAAAAAGCTGCTTAATTTGCTTGTCAATATTGTAGTGCTCAAAGATAGGAATATGAGAATCATAGTATTGTACTAGCTTAACCTTTTCTGGAGCAATTATTTCTAAATAATCTTTGATTTCATCTACTAAATCTTGATTGTCACAAACAATATTTACAAAATCTTCATTAAAATTATCTCTAAGTATTGAGGATGCTTTATCTAATTCGCTTAAGATTTTAACTGGAGGCTTTCCTTTCTTAATATTTTTAAAGCATATATTGTTCCATTTGTTAAGAAGATAACGTAAATCAGATTGCAACTCTGCAACCGTTTTATTCTCTGCAACCGTACGTATAATTAATCCAAAACCATTAGGACGAATTTGTTCACCTATAGATTTTAATCTGTTTTTTTCTTCTTGAGTAGAAATGCTCCTAGAAATAGAAGTTTTAGAAGAGAAAGGAATTAAAACCAAATATCTTCCTGCAAGAGATACTTCAGAAGAAATTCTAGGACCTTTAGTAGATATAGGTTCTTTGCTTACTTGAACTAATATTTCTTGATTGGGTGATAAAATGTCTTGTATAACACCATCCTTATCGATATCCTCTTCAAAAGAAAAAGAATTTAGTTTGGGAGAATTTATTTTTCCTTGTGAAACACCTTTGCAATATTTTAATGATGATTTAATTTGTGGACCTAGATCATGATAATGAAGAAAGGCATCTTTCTCGTAACCGATATTTACAAAACAAGCATTGAGACTTGGAGCTAGTTTTTTTACTTTACCATAAACTATATCTCCAACAGAAAAATGATCGTCTACATTCTCTTCATGCAATTCTTGTATTCTACCATTTTCTAAAATTACAATTCTAACTCTATCTTCTTCGTACGATAGTATTAATTCTTTACTCATTCTTTAAATTACGCCACAGTTATTGTATTACAAAGATATGTTTGTATAAAAACATTCTTTACTTAAACTATAATTAATTTTAGTAAAGAATGCTTTAATATTTTAATTAAACTAAAAACGTGAAATGTCTTTACAAAATAAAAGGAAAAATTATTTATTTTTCTTTTTGTGTCTGTTAAGTCTTCTTCTCTTTTTTCTTTTATGGGTTGCTACCTTATGACGTTTTCTTTTTTTTCCGCTTGGCATAATATTACGAATTTATGATTATACTTATTTTAATTTGTAACCTTTACATTGGTTTTAATGTTATCTACAAAGGACTTTGATGGTTTAAAAGCTGGGACATTATGAGCAGGTATTTTTATAGCAGTGTTTTTTGAGATATTTCTACCTGTTTTAGCAGCTCTTTTTTTAATTAAAAAGGTACCAAAACCTCTAAGGTAAACATTATCTCCTTTGGCCATTGCAGTTTTTATATCGTCCATAAAAACTTCCACAACTTTTTGGATTTCAGATTTTTCGAGACCAATTTTGTTTGAAATTGAATTTACGATGTCAGCTTTTGTCATTCTTCAAAAATATTATTTTTCTTTACTTAAGTTTTAATTTTGAGTTTGCAAATATAATATTATTTTTGAAAAAATAAATGTATAAATCTTTAAAAGAGTGAATTTTATTAGTCTTTTAGATAAGTGGTATCAGACAAATAAACGACAGTTGCCTTGGAGAAAAACTACTCATCCGTATAACATTTGGATCTCTGAAATAATATTACAACAGACACGTGTAAATCAAGGAATTGATTATTATAATAATTTTATATCTACATTTCCAGATATCGAAAGCTTAGCGAATGCATCTGAAGATCAAGTTTTAAATCAATGGAAGGGGTTAGGGTATTATTCAAGAGCACATAATATACATTTATCAGCTAAATATATCTTTAAAGATTTAAATAATATATTTCCAAATACATTTCAAGAGATTTTGAAGTTAAAAGGGGTTGGAAAATATACTGCAGCTGCTATAGCTTCAATATCTTTTCATGAAAAGATTCCTGCTATTGATGGAAATGCTTTTCGGGTTTATTCTAGGATATTTAATTCTAATAAAGATATTTCAAAACAAACGACGTTCAATTATTTCTTTAATTTATTAAAAGCAGTGATGCCAAATAATCCTGGTGATTTTAATCAATCAATCATGGATTTTGGTTCATTAATTTGTATACCTAAAAAACCGAATTGTGAAATTTGTCCTATATATATGGAATGTTTGGCTTTTAAAAATTCTAATCAAAATATATTACCCATTAATAAGTCGATGATTAAGAGAACAGAAAAAATAATAAATTACGTTCACATCACTTGTAATGATCAATTATTAGTTATAAAAAGAGACAATAGTTCAATTTGGAAAGGTTTATACGAATTTCCTATCTATAAAAAAAATTTATTTGAAAATTTTGATTCTGATGGTATATACAGTATTAAACATCAGTTAAGTCATATAGATCTATACATTTACATACATATGCATAGAGTAAGTGAAAATGATTTTTTTAAGTTATCCAAAATTTTAAAAGCTAAAATTATTTATAAAAATGAGATAAATAGCTTAGCGTTTCCTAAACCATTGGAAAATTATTTATTTTTCAACTAATTTTTTATTACATTTGTTGCTATTACAAAATCATATAATGAGTACATCTGTTAATAAGGTAATTTTAGTTGGTAATTTGGGAACTGATGTAAAGTCTCATAAATTTAATGATGGCAATATGGTTGTAAACTTTCCTGTTGCAACTTCTGAAAGCTATATAAATAGAGATACTGGTGAAAAAGTAGATGTTACGGATTGGCATAATATTACCGCTAGAAATAAATTAGCTGAGCTTTGTGAAAAATTCCTTAAAAAGGGAAGTAAAGTTTATATCGAAGGTAAATTGAAAACCCGAAAGTTTGATGATAATGGTGTTACTAAACATGTTACTGAAGTAATTGCAGATAATGTACTTTTTTTATCCAATTTAATCGGTAAACCTTTAGAAAATTCAATGGATTTAGATGATTAATAAAATTTTCTGTTACTTTTAATAAGAATTTATATCTTATAATGTTTCTATCTAAAAAATCTAAATTTAATTTAGTTGTATTATTTGCAATAGTATTTGTACTTAACGGTTGTAAGGATCATGATTATATACCAAAACCTATAGGTCAAGTACGTTTAGAATATCCTAATCCTAAATATAAATTATTTTCTCCTCCCAATTGTCCCTTTGAATTTGAATATTCAGATTTATTAGTTATTAAGGATAGAAAGGAACCTTGTTGGTTTAACTTTTATTATCCTAATATGAAGGCGACCGTATATATAACTTATTCTAGTGTAAATAATGATTTAAACTCTTTAATTAAAGAAGCTCAGCGTTTGGTCTATGAACACACGATTAAAGCTAATTCAATCAATACTAAATCTTTTATGTATCCTGAGAAAAAAGTTTATGGAAATTTATATAAGATAGGTGGGGAATCAGCTTCTAATATTCAATTTTACGTGACGGATAGTATACATAATTTTATTTCTGGAAATCTTTATTTCAGAGTTCAACCAAAACCTGATTCTTTAAGCCCTGCTATTGATTATGTTGAAAGAGATATTATTAAGATGATTGAAACAACTACTTGGAAATAGTATAATTTTTAAATTCATAAATCATCTAGTTGTATTTATTGTATTTATATAGTAATTTTTATCTACTTTAAAATCATATAAAGATGAATTCTTAGGCATTCTCATCCTCTTCCAATTTGAACTGGGTTTTAAATTACCTAATGAAGTTTTAATATTCATTGTAAATTCCGGAACAACATAGTTCCATCTATAAATTAATTCATTTCCTTTTTGATAATATTCTAGTGTTGGAATGTTGGTTGTACGTAAGTATTGATCGAACACCTTAGAAAAATCTATTCCGGATTTTTCAGATATATAATTTTCTATTTGCTTGGAGCTTACTGTTTGATGATAGAATTCTTTATTCAGCCCGATTAGTATATCTCTAAAGATGGAATCATTGTTTATTACCTGTCGAATTGTATGTATCATATTAGCACCTTTAAAATACATATCAACACTTCCTTTCTCCCTTACTCCATAATTACCGATTATTGGATGTTCGTTTTCAATTAAGTTTCTTTGTCCGATGATATATTCATTTGCTTTATCTTTACCATAAAAATATTCTGTAAATAAAGTTTCTGTATAAGTTGTAAATGCTTCATGAATCCACATATCAGCCAGGTCTTTACAGGTAATGCTATTTCCGAACCATTCATGACCAGATTCATGAACTATGATATAGTCCCAATTCAAACCTACATCAGTATTACTTAAATCATTGCCTAAATAACCATTTAGATATTGATTTCCATAAGCTATACCGCTTTGATGTTCCATACCTAAATAAGGGGTTTCAACAAGTTTATATCCATCTTCGTAAAAAGGGTAGGGGCCAAGCCAATATTCAAAAGCTTTTAGCATTTTTTTAACCTGAGAAAAATGATCTTTAGCTTTTTCTAAATTAGATGGTAAAACCCAATAATTTAAAGTTAATTTACCTTTTAAGCCATTATAGGTATCTAAAAAATTCACATAGTTTCCTATATATGGAATAATATTGTAATTACTTATAGGGTTTGAAATATTCCAGGTGTATATATTTTTAGTTTTATTAATGCTAGAATTAGATATTAACTTTCCATTACCAACTCCTTTTTGATTCGTGATTATGGATAGTTCCATACCTCCATCTATTTTATCTCCAAGATATTCCTTACATGGAAACCATACACTAGCACCTATGCCTTCACATGCAACAGTAACCCAAGGATTATTATCATTATCATTTGTAAATATCCATCCACCATCCCAGGGTGGATTATTGGCTAATTTAGGTTTACCGCTAAATTTTATTAAAATTTTATTATTTGAAGAATAATCTTTTATATGTCCTTTAAGATCGATTAGGTAAATATCTCCATCTTTAGTAAAGGATAGTTTTGTATTATTATCAGTGAAAATTTCATCGATTTGCATGGGTTCTTGCAAGTCTAATTGCATAGTTCCAACAGCTTTACTATCAAAAATAATCTCGTTAGTTCCCTGAAGTGATTTCGATATTATATCAGGTTCAACTGTTAAGATATATTTTTTTACGTCCCACCAATCTCTGTATTCAGTATTTGATCCTATTAGAGTATCAATTTTTGTATAGGAATGAGAAATATTTTGTCCATATATTATTGATGGTAATATAAGTAATAATAAAAATATTTTTTTCATTAATAAAAATTTAATACCCTAATATTAAAATCAATCACTTAAAAAAATGATTATAAAATTTAGTTATCTTCTGGATTTGTATGTAATAATTTAGTATATACTAATTTTAGTTCTTTAATTTTATCTTTTTTTGAATTTATATTTCCAAGAACATTTTTCAATAAAGGATTATCAGCTTTTGCATTTGAGAAGAAAGATAAATTATTTTCTAACTGAACAACTTCCTGTTCTAAATCTTGAATTTCTTTTTTTAAAGACTTTAAATTGTCGTCAAATTGTTTGGAATTGTTAGTGTTTTTATATTCTTCAATTTTAATATTTAGGAACATTTCATCAACCTTATTCTTTTCAATATCAAACTTTTTAATGATGCTTTTAACCGTTTGATTAAATTCTGAATTTATATTTATATTTTCTTTAGGAACTTTGCCTATAGAATTCCACTTAATACTAAATTCATTAATTTTAGATAAAATATTCTCAGAATCAGTATTATTATTTAATTCGTTCAATTCATTAAGTAATAACTTCTTTTTTTCGAGATTTTCAATCCACTCTTCGTTAACTTTGATATTTCGCTGTTTATATCTTTCAAAGAAATAATTGCAATTTTCTCTGAAATCTTTCCAAATCTGATCAGAGTTTTTTCTTGGTACATGACCTATTTTTTTCCAATCTTCTTGAATTTTTTTAAATAAGTTTAATCCAGTCTCCCAATCTTCAATATCTTTATTAGCCATAGCTATTTCTAAAAGTTCATTCTTCTTTAAAAGATTCTCTTGTTGAACTTTTTTTAAATTTCTATAAAAAATATTTTTTTTATGATTGATTTCCTGTATTATTTTTTTGAATTGTTGCCAGATTTCAGTGCTATTTTCTTTGGGTACTCTACCTGTTGAAAAAAAGTTTTCTCTTAATTCTTCAATTTTTGTTGCATTATTATTCCAAAAGGTAAGATTATTACTATCATTAGAAATTATTTTTTCTAATTCTTTAATTATAGATTGTTTGATTTTAAGATTAGATTCTTGTTCAAGTTTTATTTTTTCAAACAACTCAGATTTTCTATTGTGAATTATTTGAGTAATATCTTTAAATTCAATCCAAGTACTTTCTCTAAATTCTTCAGAAACTGGTTCGGCTTGTTCTTTCCAAAGTTTATGTAAGTATTGAAGCTCGTTTAGTGCTTTTTGAATGCTAGGTTCAGTTACTAGTTCTTTGGCTCTATTAATAATAGCATTTCTTTGTTCAAGATTATGTGCATAATTTAGTTCCTCCAACTCCTTATTCATGCGTATAAATTCATGAACATTTTCTAGATGGTGAAAATAGGTTTTAAATGTATCTCCAGCTTTTAATTTAGAAATTCTACCAGCGTTGTGCCATTCCTCCTTTATAGACTTAAATTTTCTAAAAAATGTACCAATAGACTCAATGGGCTGGGTATAAAGATCCTTTAAATTTTCAATTATTTCTAATCTCTTATCTAAATTTACTTGTTCAATTTTTTCTTGATCTTTATAGAAAGAGTTTAGTGTAGTTTTATAATCATTATAAATTGAATTAAATCTACTTTTTAAAATAGTATTGGGTTGATAATTTAACTCATCTCCACCAGCGAGAATAAATTTTTCTTTACGATCCTTTTCCTCTTCCTCATACTTTTTTAAAAATATCTCTTTGATAATGTTAACAGGTTCACCAATTTTATGGATTGGAAATTTATTTATTAATTCTTGAAATTTATCAATTAATTTTTCTAATGGGAATGTTTCATATTCTTCTTCAGATATTGTGCATTCTTTATCATTGTTAGATTCTCTTACATAATTAAGATTGTCAAGATTTTCGTTGGTAGAAGTATTAGAATTTAAATCTTTAGACACATTATCTTCTGCATTTTGCAGGCTATCCAATTCAGTTCCCATGATTTTTTTCAATTTTTACGAATTTAAACAAAAATAAAAAAAATATGTATAAGTTATGAAACTAATTTAGTGTTATTTGAAAATAATTTAAACTATAATATAAAAGAAAATATTATTGTGTTAATATTATATCCATTCAACATCAAAAACTTCAGAAAAATTTTTCTTGATGTTATTTTTTACTTCTTGTAAATCAAGGGTTTTATTTAATTCTTGTTCTATAGAAGTTACCCCTTTGTTTATAATACCACAGGGAACAATATTTGTGAAATAAGACAAATCTGGGTTAACATTTAATGCAAAACCATGCATTGTAACCCAACGACTGATACGTACGCCTATGGCGCAAATTTTTCTAGCAAAAGGCTTTCCTGCGTCAATCCAAACCCCTGTTTCACCTGAGGATCTTTCTCCTTTTATACCATAAACTTTGATTGTTTTAATAATAATTTCTTCTAACAATCGCATATATTTATGAAGATCATTAAAAAAATTATCCAAGTCTAAAATAGGGTAACCGACAATCTGTCCCGGACCATGATAGGTAATATCGCCACCTCTACTAGTTCTATAAAATTCGGCTTGAATATTTTCTAATTGCTGATGATTAATTAATAAATTTGAAATATCACCATTTTTTCCAAGTGTATATACATGTGGATGCATGGCGAATAAAAAATAATTTGGAGTAATAAGATTTACTAAATTTTCTTTTTTTCTTATAATTTTTTTATCAATTATTGAATTCAAGTAATTTTCTTGTTGTAATAGGGCATCCGAATAACTTATATATTCTAAATCTTTAAAGCAGACTTCATGGTTTTTAATAACGTTCATCTAACAAAAATAATAATACAAATTAATATGTGGTGTTAATAATTATGGTATTTTACTATCATTAATTTTTGTTTGTATTAATTTAAGTTTTTTGTTTAACAAAGTAGAGAAATTCTAAAAAGAATAAAAAAACCCTTTCAATATAAAATTGAAAGGGCTTAATTAACACTAAAAAACTTTATTAAAGAACGACTAATTATTGGTGCAAATATAACTAAATTTTTAATAAACAAATAAAAATAAAACATTTTTTTTACTAAATAAATTTATAATCTTATTAAGCCTTGCGTATTCATGATAAATCCCATCATTTAAAATTGAGTTTAGGCATCTTTATAAATTATATAACTTATTATTTTAAATTAAGTTATATTTGTTTAACAAAATTATATTATAAACTAAAAATAAATAAGATTATGGCTTTAGAAATTAATGATCAAACATTTAAAAATGAAGTAATTGATTCCAATGAACCTGTATTGGTAGATTTTTGGGCTGAATGGTGTGGTCCTTGTAGAAGTTTGTCTCCTGTAATTGATGAATTATCTGAAGAATTTAAAGGTAAATTAAAAGTTGTGAAGATTGATATTGACGCTAATCAAAATACTCCTGTAGAATATGGAATTAGAAATATTCCGACTTTATTATTTTTTAAGGATGGTCAATTGGTGGAAAAAGTAGTAGGAGCACAACCGAAAGAGGCTTTAGTTGAAAAAATTCAAAATATAATTAAGTAAATAGTAAAAAAACACCTGATTTATCAGGTGTTTTTTATAGTTCTATACTAGGAATTAATTTTTCTCATTCTTAGACTTTTTGGTGTAATTTCAAGATACTCATCATCCTTTATATACTCCATAGATTCTTCTAAAGAAAACTCTACTTTAGGAAAGATTTTAGCAGCTTGGTCAGTACCCGAAGCTCTAACATTGGTTAATTTTTTTCCTTTTATTAAATTAACCTCTAAATCATTATCTCTGGAATGTTCTCCAACAATTTGACCTTTATAAATTTGATCCCCGGGTTCAATAAAAAATTTACCTCTATCTTGTAATCGATCGATCGCATAAGCCAACGCTTGTCCGGTTTCTGATGACACTAATGATCCGTTTTGTCTTTGAGGTATTATATCTTTCATGGGTTGGTAATCTTTAAATCTATGATTAATGATAGCCTCGCCAGAAGTAGCCGTTAATATTAAATTTCTAAGACCGATTAATCCTCTTGAAGATATATCAAATTCTAAATGTTGTAAATCTCCTTTAGGCTCCATTACTTTTAATTCCCCTTTTCTTTGGGTAACTAATTCTATTGCTTTTCCTGAAACTTCCGAAGGTACATCTATAACTAAATGTTCGTATGGCTCCTGTTTTACTCCATCAATTTCTTTTATAGTAACTCTAGGCCGACCTACTTGCAATTCATATCCTTCTCTTCTCATGGTTTCAATTAAGACAGATAAGTGAAGAATCCCTCTACCATAAACGTTGAATTTATCTTCAGAATCAGTCTCTTCCACTCTTAAAGCTAAATTTATTTCTGTTTCTTTCATCAGGCGATCTCTTAAATGCCTAGAGGTAACATATTTACCTTCTTTACCAAAGAATGGAGAGGTGTTAATAGTGAATAACATACTCATGGTTGGTTCGTCAATAGAAATTCTAGGTAAAGCTTCAGGATTATTTAAATCCGCAATAGTGTCACCTATATCAAAACTTTCTATACCAACGATAGCACATAAATCTCCACTTCGTACATTTTCCACTGCTTTTCTACCCAAGCCTTCAAAAACTTGCAACTCTTTTATGCGTATTTTCTTGTTTTGATTGTTATCTTGGCATAAAATATAATCTTTGCCAGCAACCAAATCTCCTCTATAAACTCTACCAATAGCAATTTTACCTACAAAGCTTGAAAAATCCAGAGAAGTTATCTGCATTTGAGGAGTACCTTCAACGTAAGGGGCTTCAGGTATTAATTCAATAATTTTATCTAATAGATAGGTAATATTATCTGTAGGTTGTTTATAATCTCCAGACATCCAACCCTGTTTGGATGATCCATATACCGTTTGAAAGTCAAGTTGATCTTCTGTAGCATCTAAATTAAACATCAATTCAAATACCTGATCATGAACATGCTCCGGTTGACAATTTTCTTTATCAACTTTATTTATTACAACAATTGGTTTTAAACCTAATTCTATTGCTTTTCCAAGTACAAATCGTGTTTGAGGCATTGGACCCTCAAAAGCATCTACTAACAGTAGCACTCCATCAGCCATTTTTAATACCCTTTCAACCTCACCTCCGAAATCAGCGTGTCCAGGAGTGTCAATAATATTAATTTTAACTCCGTTGTAATTCACTGATACGTTTTTAGATAAAATTGTAATGCCTCTTTCTCTCTCAAGATCATTATTATCTAAAATTAAATCTCCGTCATTTTTTTCTACTACGTGACAGGCCTGAATAATCTTATCTACTAAAGTTGTTTTTCCATGGTCTACGTGGGCAATAATTGCTACATTTCTGATTGATTGCATATATATAATTAAAATTCAATGCAAATGTAGCATATTTTATTGCTAAATAAAGTTTGATATATCTTTAATTTTAGTATTTTTAATTAGAATTTATAAAAAATTTGATTCATTCTTTTTACGTATTTTTGATTAAAAAATTAATTATAGTTATGAAAATATTTTACGCTTATTTATTAACGGTCTTTTTTTTTCTATTCTTTAACTGTGAAAAAAAAACTAATATTAAGGAAAATAAAGTAGAAAAATTATCTGAAAATAAAGATTCTAGTGAACTCAATATCTCTGATAGTGAAATTGCTCTAGACCCAATTATTTCTGAAGTTCCACAATTTTCAAATGCCGAGGTCAATAAATTTATTAATAAAACAAAAGCTTATTACGAAGAAGTTTATAAAGCAGCTAAAGATAAAAATCTAGATAAAGAAATTGAGCTTCAACATAAATCTATTGAAATTGATACAGAATTTTTACAAATAAAAAGTAAATTATCTAACTCTGAACAAAAGCAATTAGAAAATTGGTATATGAAACTTGTGGAAAGTGCTGCTTATTAATCTTATAGATGTATTGTTTTGATGTATTGTTTTATAAAAAAATAAATTCATGCAAATTTATAGTGTTTTAGGAATTTTATTATTACTTGGAATTCTAATATTTTTTCTATTTAAGAGAACCAAAAAAAAGAATTCATCTCAGTTAAATAATGAATTTACAAAAGAGGGCATTAACATACCCTTAAAAGAGAAGAGCTTTGTAGAGATAGAAGAACATCAATTTAGGCTTGAAGGTTCATTAGAAGGAGCAAAAAAAACGAGTAGGAACAGACAAATGCTTTTAATGGATATGAATAGTTATAGTGAGGTATCTTTTGAATTAGAAAAAAGAGGGAATTCAAATACTATATTAGTATTAAACGAAGAAGGATATGATATTGGTTTTTTGAAGAAAGAAGATCAAGAAAAAATAATAAATTATTTAAATAATGTTGATTATAAATTGGAATCAGGGGTTGAGAAATTTGCAAGAACTTCAGAGGGGGAAAGTCTTACCATTTATGTAACTGTATTTCATTATCAATAAATTATTTAATATTTAATAATTTTTTTAAATATAAAAAATTATATTTTAGATATTTGCAAAAATGAAATCAATGATAAATTTAGAATCTAAAATCTCCGAAAGAATCTTCACTAATTGTTTAATGAATGCCTCCGGGGTTAAATGTATGACTTTTGATGAATTAGAGGTTTTAGGAGCTTCAGAATCTGGTACATTTATAACTAAAAGTTGCACACTTCAGCCGCGTGAAGGAAATCCATCACCTAGATATATAGATTTAAAATTAGGTAGTATAAATTCCATGGGATTGCCAAATTTAGGTTTTGATTTTTATCTAGATTATGTTTTGAACGAGAATAATCGTAACAATAAAAATGTTTTCTTTTCTTTAGCTGGTTTAAGCTTGGAAGAAAATATGGAAATGTTAAAGCAAATTCAAAATTCTGACTTTAAGGGTTTAGTAGAACTAAATTTATCATGTCCAAATATACCCGGAAAGCCACAAACCGCTTATGATTTTGATAGAACAAAAGTTGTTTTAGAAGATGTATTTTCTTTATATAAAAAGCCTTTGGGTGTAAAATTACCACCGTATTTTGACATGGTTCATTTTGAAATGATGGCTGAAATATTGAATAAATTTCCATTAAAGTTTGTTACCTGTATTAATAGTATTGGGAATGCTCTTTTTATTGATAATGAGACTGTTGTAATTAAGCCTAAAGGAGGATTTGGAGGAATCGGTGGTGCATATGTAAAGCCAACCGCCCTAGCAAATGTCCGAATGTTTTATAAATTATTGAGAAATGATATAGCTATAATTGGATGTGGAGGAGTAGAAAACGGTAGAGATGTCTTTGAGCATCTATTATGTGGTGCCTCTATGGTACAAGTAGGGACACAATTAATGAAAGAAGGAACCGATGCATTTCAAAGATTAATTTTGGAACTTAAAGAAATTATGCAAACTAAGGGCTATAAAAATATCGAAGATTT
Organism: Apibacter muscae; assembly: GCF_007845635.1. Classification (GTDB taxonomy): domain Bacteria; phylum Bacteroidota; class Bacteroidia; order Flavobacteriales; family Weeksellaceae; genus Apibacter; species Apibacter muscae. The sequence goes on from NZ_SELG01000042.1 coordinate 86,130, forward strand.
TAGAGGTTCGCTTAAAGAATTATAATTCCTTAGAGTATTTAAAGATTATATATTTTCAAGAAATTGATTTAAATATTAATTTAAATCAATTATAAATCAACCTAAAGTTACATTTAATTAAAGAATGAAAGTGTTTTAGGTATTTACTTTTTAAAATAATATTTAATTATACTTAATTATTGTAGCAATAACAAGGTTTATTTTAAGTTTAAATATGATTGAAATGTAATTATTTAAAATGATTACGATTTCACTTATACATTGTAAATGTTTAAATTATAATTTTATAAACAGATTTTGAATTTTAAATATTCTTAATTAAAAGATAAATAGCCTTATTAGGAGCCGATTGAATTATGAAAAAAATTAGACATAAATTATATAGAAGATACGTATCTGGTTCCCAAAAATGGTACTCAAGTATCTACATTATATTATTATCAATTTTTATTGTGTGGATGATATTTTTTGATACGAATTCCTATTTAACACACAGGGAGCTTAATAAGGAGCTATCAAAAATAAAACATGAAAAATCTTATTATAAATCGAAATTAGATTCAGAGCATGCGCAATACACGAATTTAAAATATAACAAAGATGCTAGGGAAAGATATGCTAGAGAGAATTATTTTTTTAAACGTAAAAATGAAGACATTTTTATTATTATCCAAGACTCTAACACTATAAAAAAATAATCTATCTATATGAATTATAAAGAAATTAGTAAAGGTATATTAAGTGCGTTTACAGTTATAGTAATTTCTACTCTATTGGTGTTTCTGTTATGGAAAGTTCGTTATATTGTTGGATATATATTTATCTCGTTCGCATTTTCGTTAATGGGAAGACCTTTAATGAATTTTTTAAATGAAAAATTACATATATCTAAAACCATTTCAGCATTTACAACCATGTTTGTTATGCTTGGAATTTTAACTATTTTTTTTAGTTTGTTTATACCATTGGCAATAAATCAGGCAGGGAATCTCTCTTTGTTGGATACCAATCAATTGCAAGATACCATAACTAAACAGATTAAGTTAATTGATGAAGCTTTAAAAAGCAAGCATATTTATTTGTTTGATGGGAATTACAGACAATTATTTATGCCACAATATGCATTTAAAATTCATAAAGAAACACTTCAAAGTGGCTTTTCGTTTATAGCTGAAATTGGAGTGTCAATTTTTTCTATCATATTTATTACATTTTTCTTTTTGAGAGAAAAAGATTTATTTAATAGAATTATAATTGGAGCTGCTCCAACTAATGATACGGATAAAGTAGTTGAAGCGATTACAAATATAAAAACATTATTAACCAGATATTTTTTAGGATTATCCCTGCAAACATTTTCGATGTTTATATTGTATATAATCATATTAGGTATATTCAAAGTTGAAAATATGATTATTATTGCTTTGTTCTGTGCAACTTTAAATTTAATACCCTATTTAGGGCCATTGATAGGTTTTTTTGTAATAAATTTATTAAGTATAAGCAGTATGTTTTCTTTAGGTATGGATTTTAATACACAGATCACCACTAATATTTTTTGGATAAGTATTCTTTATTTTATTGCTCAATTGATGGATAATGCAATTTTTCAACCATTGATTTATGCAAAAAGTATAAAATCACATCCATTGGAAATTTTTTTAGTTATGTTAATATTTGGGGTTCTTTTTGGAATTCTAGGAGTAATCTTTGCTATTCCGGGCTATACAGTTTTAAGAGTAATCCTTAAAAGTTTTTTTAGTAAGTTTAAAATTGTTCAAGCAATTACTAAAAATTTATAATTTTTATGTTATTTAATTTTAATTAATTTGTAATAAATGTAACATTTGTTATATTCATTGATAATATATCTTGCATATTTAAAGCATCTAACCATCTTAGTAAAACAAATAAAGCCTGGGTGTTATTGACAGTTTTTCAATTATATCTTAACAAATTAGGTAAATTATTCATTTCAATTAAATGACAAATTAAAATGCTTTAATACAAGCAAATTAAATCTTATAATATTATTTATATTAATAGATAAATTACGATTGGAATTCAAGCCAAATATAGTTCCCTCGACATATTCAAATTCAAATTCATAAGTTATACCAAAATCCAATCATGAAATAGTTAGAAAAAAATATGCTTGTAATTTTGAAAAAAAAGTTTAAGGATTTATTATAGGATTGTATTTATTAAAACCAGTTTTATTGATTGATCTTAAATTGATTAAAAATAAATTTATAAAAATATATATGTAAAATCACTAATGAAAAAATAACAGATAACTATATATTGTATTATATAATAATGTATATCTTAAATATTAACAATATAGATACAAAAATATGGTAGTTGATTAAATTTTATTGAATTTAAAATCAATAAATAATGTAATATATTTGTAACCTTTTAAGAATATCACGATATAAATGGAAAAGAAAATAAAGAAAAAAAGAATATTTAGAGATGCCTTTGGTTATTGGTTTATATTTAAAAGATTGCTAATATTCGTTTTTGGAACAATATCTTATAATCGTTTCAATGGATTTAATAAACTAAAAATAAAAGGGACGGAAAATTTAGTCAATTTGCCTGATAGAAATGTTCTTTTTGTATCTAATCACCAAACTTATTTTGCAGATGTTTTTGCCATGTACCATGTATTTTGCGCGGTAAAACATGGCTATATAGATACCTTGAAAAATCCGATATACTTACTTGATCCAAAAGTGGATTTATACTATGTTGCCGCTAAAGAAACCATGAATAAAGGAATATTGTCCAAATTATTTGCATTAGCGGGAGCTATTACTGTAAAAAGAACGTGGAGAGATGCTGGCAAAAGTGTGAATAGAATGGTGGACATGTCTGAAATTGATAATATTCTAAAAGCATTGGATAGTGGTTGGGTGATAACTTTTCCTCAAGGAACGACTAAACCATGGTCTCCCGGTAGAAAAGGTTCTGCAAAAATTATACAAAAAAATAAGCCTATAGTTATACCTGTTGTTATCGATGGATTTAGAAGAGCTTTTGATAAAAAAGGTTTGATTGTAAAAAAGAGGGGAGTAGAACCTAAGATGACCTTTAAGGCTCCCATAGAAATTGATTATGAAAATGAGGATGCAAACATGATTTTAGATAAAATTATGAATGCAATTGAACAAGATCCTAAATACTTAAAAGTTAAAACCGTTGAAGAATTAGAGGCGGAAAGAGAAGAAGAAAAAACACGTCCATTTTTTGAATTTTAATTTTTAATATATAAAATAATAAATCTTAGTTCTTAGTTTTTAACCGTTATATTTGTTTACATTAAAATTCAAATGAAAATACATTTTATTGCAATTGGAGGTAGTGCTATGCATAATTTAGCATTAGCATTAGCACAGAAAGGATATGAAATTTCCGGTTCGGACGATGCAATTTTTGAGCCTTCCTTTTCCCGATTAAAAAATCATGGAATTTTGCCTAAAGAGTTAGGTTGGTATCCAGATAAAATCACTTCAGATTTAGATGCAATTATATTGGGAATGCATGCCCATCCAGATAATCCTGAATTAAAAAAAGCAAAAGAAATAGGTCTTAAAATATATTCTTATCCCGAATTTATATTTGAACAAACAAAAAATAAAACTAGGGTAGTTATAGCCGGATCACATGGTAAAACTACCATCACTTCAATGATATTGCATGTATTAAAATATCATGATAAAAATGTAGATTATATGGTTGGAGCCCAGTTAGAGGGCTTTGATACAATGGTAAAACTAACAAAAGAAAATGATTTTGTGCTATTGGAAGGTGATGAATACTTATCTTCACCTATAGATAGAAGATCCAAATTTTTACATTATAAACCCAATATAGCTTTATTAAGTGGTATCGCTTGGGATCATATTAATGTTTTTCCAACTTTTGATATTTATAAACAACAATTTATAGAATTTGTAAACTCAATTAGTGATGGGGGGGTATTAATTTACAACGAAGAAGATTCCGAAGTATTGGAAGTAGTAGAAAAAACAGATAAATACATTAAAAAATTCCCATATAAGACCCCTGATTTCTGTATAAAGAATGAAAAAGTATATCTTCAAACGCATGAAGGCGAGGTACAATTGTCAATATTTGGTAAACACAATCTAATCAATTTAGAAGGAGCACGATTAATTTGTAACCAATTAGGAATACAAGATATTGAATTCTACGAAGCCATAATGAGTTTTAAAGGAGCCTCTCGAAGACTAGAAAAAATTTATGAAAATGAAAATTTTCTAGTTTTTAAAGATTTTGCACATGCACCATCAAAAGTTTCTGCAACTGTTCAGGCGGTTAAAGAAAATTATAAAAATAGACGCTTAGTGGCTTGTTTAGAGTTGCATACCTACAGTTCATTAAATCCAGAATTTTTAAATCAGTACAGTGGAGCTTTGGATGATGCAGATGAAGCTATTGTTTTTTACAGTCAGGAAGCTGTTGAAATAAAAAGGTTACAACCAATTTCAGAAGAATTAATCAAAAAATCATTTCAAAACAATAAACTTAAAATTTTTACGGATCCTAAAGGATTAAGTAACTATTTATCAAGTCTAAATACAACGAATACAGTTTTTTTAATGATGAGTTCAGGAAGCTATGCAGGAATGGATTTAGATAACATATTTAAATGTAAATGAATGTTTAAAATTTAAAATATTATATTTAAAAGAACTTCAATAATTACAAGAATTGGGAATCAATCTAATAATTTTAGTAGCGTTAACTTTCAATCAATTGAAAGTTAACATTTTGTGTAAATTTATGTGCTAGTAATACTTCAACTAAAATGTAAGATTTAAGATATTATGTTATTTATAAATTAATCTTTAAAATTGTCTATAAAGTTTTATAAAGTTATCAATTAACTATCTATTTATGTAATAAATCCCAAAGTTCATCTTTTAAAACTACTAAATTTTTCTGTGAAACTGCAGATATAAAAAGGAGTTTAAAATTCTCTGGGAAGGTTTTTCTAATTTCATTTTCTAATTCTTCATCCAGTAAGTCGGATTTGGAAATAGCAATTAATCGATCTTTATCCACCAGCTCCGGATTGTATTTCTCTAATTCGTTTAATAATATTTGGTATTCTTTATAATAATCTTCTGTATCTGCAGGAATTAAAAATAAAAGAACAGAATTTCGTTCAATGTGTCTCAAGAATCTATACCCCAAGCCTTTTCCTTCAGACGCCCCTTCTATAATTCCGGGAATATCAGCCAAAACAAAAGATTGAAAATTTCTATATTCAACAATACCTAAATTAGGGACTAAGGTTGTAAATGCATAATTGGCTATTTTAGGTTTAGCTGAGGTTAATGCGGATAATAAAGTTGATTTTCCCGCATTTGGGAATCCTACTAAACCAACATCACCTAACAATTTTAACTCCAATAATATAGTAGCTTCTTCACCAGGAAGCCCAGGCTGAGCGTAACGTGGCGTTTGATTGGTGGGAGATTTAAAATGTGAATTTCCCAAACCGCCTTTACCGCCATGTAATAGAATAATTTCTTGTTTATCTTCCTCAATTTCAGCCAAAACATTACCCAACTCATCTTTAGCTATAGTACCCACAGGAACATCTACGTAAACGTCCTCACCACCTGCGCCGGTTAATTCCTGTTTACCCCCAGGTTTACCATTTTCTGCACGTATATGTTTGGAATATTTTAAAGGAAGTAATGTCCATAATTGTGCATTTCCCCTAAGGATAATATGACCGCCTCTACCGCCATCTCCACCATCTGGTCCACCTTTGGGGATATATTTAGCCCTATGTAAATGCGCAGACCCTGCACCTCCATGTCCGCTTTTGCAATAGATTTTTACATAATCAACAAAGTTAGACTGCATACGTTTTTATATTTTATAAAAAGAGGACTATTATCAGTTGCAGTAATAATCCTCTTTTAAATTTATTTAATATTTTTATGATGATTAAATCACTTTTTCAATCTCAGTAGATAGAGAATTTGTAATCTCCTCAATAGTTCCTTCCCCAGCAATTTCTCTTAATTTATTCTGGTTTTTATAATATTCAGAAACAATGGCTGTTTTATCGTAATATTCTTTAATTCTGTTTCTAATAATAGACTCATCAGCGTCATCGGTTCGTCCGCTGTCAATACTCCTTTTTAAAATTCTTTGTACAAGAATTTCATCTTCTACATACAGAGCTAAGGTTAAACTTACATTAGTTTCAAATAATTCTTTTAATAAAAAATCCAATGCTTCTGCTTGACTTGTTGTTCTAGGATAACCATCTAAAATAAATCCTTTTTGGTCAGAATTTCTTTTTAATTCGTCCTTTAGCATTTCCGTAGTAAGTTCATCAGGTACCAAATTTCCTTTATCCATATAGGATTTAACCTGAATTCCTAAAGAAGTTTCATTTTTAATATTGTAGCGAAACAAATCTCCGGTTGAAATATGCTTTAAATTGAATTTTTTTGATAAAATTTCTGCTTGGGTTCCTTTTCCACTTCCCGGAGGTCCAAATAATACAATTATATCCATTGATATATTTTTAAATGTTTTCTTTAAGTTGATACAAATCTTTTAAATTTCTGCCTAATCCATCGTAATCTAATCCATAACCAATAACAAACTTATTAGGGATATTCATGCCTATTAAATCAATGTTAAGATTTTTGGTATAAACTTCAGGTTTAAAAAATAAGGTTATAATTTTTATACTATTTACAGGTTTAGCTTCAAGTAATTTGTATAAATATTCCAAAGTATTTCCTGTATCTATTATATCCTCTAAAATTACAATGTCTCGATTGGTTATATCCACAGAAATATCTTTGAGTAGATTTATATCCCCTGTACTTTGTATACCTTTGTAAGAAGATAATTGTAAAAAACCAATTTCGCAATCTCCTTTATAATACTTTAAAAAATCACTAAAAAACATAATGACACCGTTTAGAACACCAATAAAAACAGGAACTTTATTTTCGTATTCCTGATATAAAGTATTAGCCATTCGTTCTATGGATTGTTCAATATCCTTTGATTCTATAAACGGAACGAAAGTTTTATCGTGAATTTTAATTTCAGCCATATTTAGTCTATTCAAGACGACAAATATAATGATATTACAAGAATTACTAAAAAGTTTGTTATTTATTCAATATTTTAGAGGGAATAATTAATACAGGAATTTTAGATTTTTTTATAATTTCGTTAGAAACACTTCCTAATAATACATCCATAAAAAATCCTTTTCCGTGTGAACCCATTACAATCATACGAACATTTAATTTTTCAGCTTCTTGCAAAATAATTTCTGAGGGAATCCCTTGTTTAATAATGATTTCAACATCAATTGATTCGGCTTTTAATTTACTCTCATATTTTTTTAATTCAGATATTTCTTCTTTCATTCCTGCATCTTCAAGCTCTGGTAAATACTGAAACCCTAAATCTCCTATAACAAAACCTAAATCTAAACTTGCCACATGTAATAAATAAACTTTACTTCGGGTATCTTTTGCATAATCTATAGCCTCGTTTAATAAATGATCGGTTAAATTCGAAAAATCAATCGGTACAAGAATAGTGTTCATAAATAAAGATTTTTAATAATTTCTTTTAAATATACTCTTATTTTTAATTATAACATACAATTGAGAAATAATTTTATGATAAATTTTACTACTTTTGCAATCTTAGAAATTCTTTAAAAATAAAAATGGAATTATTCATTCAAATATCACAATTGTTATTGTGCTTATCAATTTTAGTAATCTTACACGAAGCCGGACACTTTTTTGCAGCTAAATATTTTAAATGTAGAGTTGAAAAATTCTATTTATTTTTCGATCCATGGTTTTCTTTATTTAAAAGGAAAATAGGAGAAACAGAGTATGGGATTGGCTGGTTGCCTTTAGGAGGATATGTTAAAATTTCTGGGATGATTGATGAAAGTTTGGATACCGAACAGTTGAAAAAAGATCCTCAACCTTGGGAGTTTCGCTCTAAACCTGCTTGGCAACGCCTAATTATTATGTTGGCTGGTATTATAGTTAATATTATTTTAGCTATTGTTATATACACCGGTATACTTTATACCACTGGCGAAGAAACCATTAATACTCAAGAATTAAAGGATGGTTACGTGTTCTCTGAAGCTGGAAAAAAATTAGGTTTTCAAGATGGGGATGTAATACTTGAAGTGGATCATAAACCAATTCCTACCTTAAATTACCTACCCGTATCCATATTGTTTGGCGATCAAGTAAGTGTGAATAGAAATGGAAAAATCATTCACCTAGATCTTCTTCCAGAGGCTAAAAAATATGTATTAAGCAGTGAAGGGAAAAGCTTTATTTCTCCAAGAATAATTTCAGATGTTGATTCTATTACTCCCAAAAGTGTAGCCTCTAAACACTTTAAAAAAGGAGATATAATAGTGAGTATTAACGGTATGCCTATTCAATATTTGGATCAACTAAAAAAAGATTTACTTACATATAAAAAAGATACCGTATCATTAGGTATTGTAAGAGGTGAAAAACAAATTATTCAAAAAATATATGTGCCTGATAGCGCTATTTTAGGATTTACACCAAGCGCTACCATACTTAAAAATGCAACCACTTATAAAAAATATTCCTTTTTTCAAGCCTTGCAAAGGGCACCATCATTGTCTTGGGATATGTTGTTGATGCAGATTAAACAATTTAAAATAGTTTTAAACCCTAAAACTGAAGCCTATAAACATGTAAGCGGTCCATTACGTTTGTATCAAGCATTTTCACCAGAGTGGGATTGGTTACATTTTTGGAGTTTTACCGCAATGTTTTCCATTTGGTTGGCTTTTTTAAATATATTACCTATACCAGGGTTGGATGGGGGACATGCCTTATTTACAATTGCTGAAATGATAACAGGAAGAAAGCTTAGCGATAAGGCTATGGAAAAAGTTCAAATGGTGGGGGTTATTATACTTCTTTCGTTAATGATTTTAGTCTTTGGAAATGACATTTGGAATATTATTCAAAATATTATAAAAAAATAACAAAAATTTGTTGTTATAAAAAAAATACATATATTTGCAACCGCAAAGGCAAATTCCTCCTTAGCTCAGTTGGTTAGAGCATCTGACTGTTAATCAGAGGGTCGCTGGTTCGAGCCCAGCAGGAGGAGCTACTAAATATCAAGTACTTACAGAAATGTAGGTACTTTTTTGTTTTATATAGGTCAGGATACAGGTTAGGTTTTTAGGTAAAAAGAAGTAAAATCATCACTTTCTTTAAAAATATTTTTTAATATAGAAAATATATTCCAAATAAGGATAAACACTTTAAGAATTAATAACCAATATACAAAGGAAACCTTTTATATATTTTTTACTTCAATAATATTTCTTTTCTAAATTATATTTTAAAAATAATAAATTAGAGAATTAATTAAATATTAATAAATTTACCTTATTTATGAAAGGTTAAAATTATGATAAAAGTAAGAGAGGAAGCTTATAAATATTATTTCCATTTTATGGAAAAGCGAATGGATATTTTTTGGAAAAAATACAATAATGAAAAGTACCCATGGACTAATGATTCCATTCTTATAAGACACAAGTTTACTAATGTATACCGTGCTAACGATAGAGTTAGTCAATATTTAATACACAATGTCATCTATGGAGATAATGCTAAAAGTTTTAAAGAGGAGGACACCCTCTTACGTATTCTTATTTTTAAAGTCTTTAATCGGATAGATACATGGGAATATATTCAAGGTAATCTAGGAGAACTTACTTTAAAAACTTTTGACGCTTCTGCAATGTCTGAACTTTTAGCACAAAGAATAGAAAACAGACCTATTTTTAATTCTGCTTACTTGATGACAGGGAGTCATAGAGATTATATTCAATACATATCAAAACATGAGCGATGGCTACAGATGATTGATAATAAATTTATAAAGGGAAAATTATTTACTAAAATCATAAAAGCAAAGTCACTAGAAGAAATATATGAACTTTTATGCTCATGTCCTTTTATTGGAGAATTCTTAGGATATCAGTACGCTATTGATTTTAACTATTCTGATGTAGTCAATTTTGACGAAAATAGCTTTGTTAAAGCTGGAATTGGAGCTATTCGAGGACTAAAAAAATGCTTTATAGATGCAGATGGTTACAGTAATGAAGACTTAATTCGTTTTACTCAGGATAATCTTTTCAAATACAGAGAGAAGTACGGTTGCTCTAATTTTAAAAATTTATTTGGTCGAGAACCAACACTAATTGATTTACAGAATTGTTTTTGTGAAACTGATAAATATTTAAGAGTAAAAATGCCTGAACTTAAGGTTGATAATGTCAGAATTAAGCAAAAATACAAAAAAAACGGAAACAATATCAATTACTTTTTCCCTCCCAAATGGGGCCTCAATAATAAAATTAAGGATGTATGTTTACAGCAGAATACGAAGGAATTAACTCTTTTTTAGTAGGAATGGCTAAAGTTCTTTTAGACCATGGTGTTGAAAGAACAACAAGAGAACAGAAATGTTGGGAACTACCAACTCCTGTAATGATAAAAATAAAGAATCCTTTAGCTAGATGGGTTACAATTCCTGAGCGAAAATGGAATTTATCATTACCTTATGCAGAATCCTTATGGTTAGCATTAGGGAGAAATGATCTAGAGTTTATAAAATACTATTTATCTTCTATGGAAGAGTTCTCAGATGACAGAGAATATTTGCGGGGAGGTTATGGTCCAAGACTGAGATGCTATAATGGCAACTCAAATGACTATAAAAAGGCATGGAATGAAAATGAAGTAATTTTTCAAAATCAAGAAATTGATCAATTTTATTACGTTGCAGAAAGTTTTAAAAGAGATCCATTTACTCGTCAAGGAATAATTACTATTGGAGACCCTCCGAAAGATTGTTTTGATGCAAATAATATTATAAAACAAACAAAGGACTTGCCTTGTACTCGATTACTCCAATTTATGAGAAGTCCTGTAGATCAAAAACTAAATTTGACTGTTTATATGAGATCAAATGATTTCATTTGGGGGGCTAGTGCTGTTAATATGTTCAACTATATGTTTATGCAAGAATATTTCGCTAGTATTCTAGGATTAAAGGTTGGCGAATACTACCACATTGCGAATAACTTCCATTATTATGATAATCGACATCGAGAATTAGTTGAACAGCTAGCTTCAATAGACCAAGTATCCGATACCTCGTATTGTTACAACAAGAAATTCCAATCACTAACAGAATTTGATACTCTTTTAAAAGAACTGGGGCAATGGGAACAAGACTTAAGAATGCAACAATCTACAGAAATTCGAGATTTTGGAGATGATTTTTTTAACGATTGGGCTAAGGTATTATTTCAAAAAATAAAAAAAGAGACTGTCGTATTTGCAAACCCCATTCTAAATGAATTGTCTATTTATTAAGATGAACTGACCAGCTAATAGGGTCTCCAAGCAAAACGCCCTTTTCATGCCTATCTTCTAACCACATGATAAACTCATCTACGATTTCTTTAGGTTCTGCAAAAGCTCTATTTCTAGTATCTGTACAAATTGCTGATTTATACTCATCTGGTACAATAATAGCCTTATCTCCCCAATAGTAAAAATTTTCTTTAGAAATCAAAACAAACTCTCCACTTGTATCTCGTTTTAAATGAGTCTCATTTGGTATTCCATTCACAAGCGAGTGTGCAGAATTTTCCTGTATCCAATTGTTGTTTTCATCCTGATGATAAAAATTATCTCCATACATTTGTACCAAAGAACCATTTATTATTGGTTTTTTATATTGGAATCTTGAGTCATTCCAATATTCATTAAAAGTGAGTTTTTCTTCGACCTTCATACAAAAGATTAATTTTTGAAAATATTGTTCGCCAACACTTTTTGCACCTATTCCAAAAATCCAGCTTCCAATTTCCAAATTGGAGCTTTTACGAATATCCGATTTGCATACAGCTAAAGTACAAAATCCGCCAAAAGGATTAGGGGCTAATCCATAATCATGGTCTATCTTATATTTATAATTTTTCATACCCTTCTAATTGTTTAACAGTCAACCCTTACTATGTTATAAATTGGTTGTGATGACGTGCCATCAGGATTTTCTGGTGGTGCAATTTTTCCATCTAGAATATCTCCCAACTTATCTAAAGAATTCCATCCAATTGGAGACCCTCCATATTTCTTAAATGCTTCTGGTAATTCTACATTATTTGCACACCCATGTGCATATATGCCAACAATAGGCTTACCTAATTTATGAGCTTGCTGTATCTCATAGTTTACCCATGGTCTTGTGTGTGTATCTTTACCAATCAAACAAATAAACGTTCCAGACCAATTAATCCTAACTCTAAGAAATCTAGCTATAAGAGCATCAGTTACCCGATATGGTCTATACTTAGCCCTATCAATAGAACCATTTCGAATTTCATACCCCTTGTCATTCAATCGATCAATTAACTTATGCACATACTTATCATCTTCGTTGTAATGACTAATAAATACGTTCTTTTTTTTACTCATAATTCTTCATTATTTATTGTTACTTTCTTCATCTAATATCAGTAGCCCAATTATAGCATAACCCATAATATCCTTTAAGGTGTCTTGGATTGATTCAAAATTTGGCTCTATACCTTTATTGTTATTTTCAACTAAAGTTCTATATCGTTTTATCTTATCCCATAAATGAACCATATTCCCATTTAAGCCCAAATCAAAACTAGCACCACCATAATCACTATTTTTCTTTAATAGAATTTTGATTATATCATCTGTTATCTTTTTTAATTGTTTTTCTTCCATTGCTTTATAAATATTTGATTAAGAACATTACTATCACAGTTGTAAATAAAGATACTCCATAAAAGGGGCAGAGTGTCTTTGATAAAATTCCAGCACACCAAGTTCTATCCCCTATGTTATATACTGATGTATTCATGTTAAAATCTATTTGATCTTCTGTTTTTTTTATAACATCATTATATAAATCACGAAATTGTCGCTCTCTTGAAATAAAAAATCCGTCTAGTGCCCAAAAAACAGGAATAACAATATATGATACTAATACAAAATGCATGTTAGAATCTTTTGCTGCAAGAGCGAATAATGCTGATACTAAAGTTATTGCCCACCCTTTAATCAGGAATGAATTTGAACACATTCTAGCAATAACATTTTGAATAAATTCTAAATGCTTTATTTTGTTATTATCTACCATATTTATATAAATACATTGTTTAAATATTAAATATAAGAATATTATAACTTTTACCAAAATATTAAGTGCAATTATATATTATTTTTCTTTTTAAAATCCCTTTCACTTTCTGCACTGTTCCTAAACTCACATTACACAACTTAGCTGTATTTCTAAGAGATTGCCCTTTTTTTAGGTATTTAACTACGTTTTTGTATTTGTCTAGCACTTGTTGGTCAGTTTCTTTTGACCCTTTGACTCTCCCTTTATAGACTCCTTTAGCAATAGCTATTCTAATGCCTTCTTTTTGCCTTTCCAGCATGGTTTCTCGCTCCATTTCTGCTATATTAGCCATAACACTTATAATGAGCTTAAACGCGCTATTTGGCTTGTTATTTACTAAACTCTCTATTCCCAGATTATCTACTTTTAAAATTATTCTTTTTTTATTTAATATCTCCAGTGTAGAAAGTATGTCAAAAAGGTTTCTCCCTAGTCTGTCTATGCTATGAACACTTATATAGTTGATACTTCCAGTTTCTATATCTTCTAGTAATTCCTTTCCTTTCTCTCTTTCTTTAAATGGGATTGCCCCACTAATAATATCAATATAGAGTTTTTCTTCTGGATGCTGTTTTTCTAGTTGTCTTTGGGTATTTTGATTGGCTGTGCTTACTCTGATATATCTCGCTTTCATGATTTTTTGTTTCTTTATTGATCTTTTATCTTTAGGAATAAAAGCACCCTGTTTATTAGGATGCTTTTTTTATCCTTTTTGATAAGGTTATTATATATCCCTGAAATAATAATTATTGGAGGTTGAATAATCATACATTATATTTCTTGCGGTACTTTCCCAATCTATATGAATATAAGAAGGTAAGTTTTCTGGTATATCTCCTGTTTGCTCTAAAAGCTCTTGTACAAATTCTTGGTCTGTGTTATATTCTCCTGTATAGCTTTCTTCTACTTTTCTGATAAGGTTGTGTATATTATCTTCTGTTCCGTAGCAATCTACATAGGCTTCTATTATTTCTTCACTGTAATAACTATCTTCAATAACTTCCAATACCTCATAAATCTCAGAAGAAATATAGGATTCTCCTATTAATCCCATGCTTTTAATGATTGTTGAACATTCATAATCCTGAAACATAAATTCTGGATCTTCTTCGTCTTGGTGTAATTCTTTCATGGCTTGTATCAGTTCTTCAAAGTCGTTGTAATCTGATAGATTTAACCATTGCCCAAAAAGGCTTCCTTCATTGTACTTTTTGTAAGTACCTACATAAATTTTTGTCTCGTAAAGACAATTTCTTACCTTTGTCATGTTGATAAGTTTTAATTTAACGGTTGAACATTTATTAACATCAGCCTTGTTGTGTGCAACCACTTCAAGGCTTCTTTATTTTTTATAAAGATACGAAAATGAAATAACTATACCAAATATAGGGTGGGTTTATTTGATATATTTGTATGTTTTTGTTTGTGCTATTGGATTGGGGTTTTATTGTATCTAGTTTAAACCATAATCTAATTTTGATACGGTAATTAAGGGGATAAATAAGGGTTGTTTTTAAGGGGTCAATGGAATGAAAGTTTTTTATTTTAGTGATATAATAAAAAGTTTTAGGTATAAAATTTTCTTTTAGGTTTATCTTTTTTTGTAATAAATTCTACTTAGAAAAATCTTATCTATTTTTAGTTGGGGGGTATATCTCTAAAAATGAGAAGGGGGTGGGCGGTTTTTGTATTGGTGGGTTAGTTCTTGTTATATATAAATAAAAAAATTAGTTTACGGAAATTCTCAATAATGGAAAAAATAAAATAGGTATTTTTAGTTGTGATTTTAATCGGGCTTTTTTAAGACTAAAAATTTTATTTACTTCTTAGATAGTTTTTCTATTAATTCATCCCTATCTTTTATCATTCGTTCGTAAAGTTCTTCTTTTTCTGTGTATAATTCAACTATTTTCTCTATTGGATTAAAAATACAGTTAAAATTATTAGTATCTGATGAACCAAAGCAACTATTATCTACCTTATCATTAAAAGTATTAATGTAGTTGATAGTAGCTTCGTCATTCATATTTTTAATAGCTTCCATAGGTACTTTTAATGCTTGAGAGACTTTCTCTAATATTTTATCTTCCAATTGTTCTTTTTGTTCATAATCTGATACCGTAGACTGGGTAACTCCTAAATCTAAGGCTAAAGATTCTTGTTTTATTCCCAGCATTTCTCTTAGTCTTTTTATGTTTCTTCCCTGATGTACTTTTTTAGGAGCTGTATCTGTATTCATAAATAAATGGATTTTAGCAAAAGTAATAAAAATACGAATAAAATATAGAGATATTTTATAGGTCTTTATCCATAAGATAAAGTCTTTTTCTATGGTATATGGTTAATTTTTTAATTCTCTTTGTAAAAAAAAGGTATGAAAAGAAAAGAGATTGATTTATTAGAAAACTCAAAGGATTATTTTACTTCTTTATCTAAGATGGATATAGAGAGTTATAAGGAGTTAGGTTTTATTTTAAAATCTATTGTGAGGGTTAGTCAAAGTGCTATTTTAGCTAAGGAAAGTAATATTCATTTGCATAGGGATTGGGATATTTATAATCTTTTAAGTCTTGTTGAAAAACTTATTCCTGATTCGGAATTGGAGTTTTTGGATAAGGTTTATAGTTCTGGGTATTAGGTTGGTTAATTATTTTATATTTTCAAAGCTACTGTTTGCATCTATTTTGGGTGTTATTTTTCCTCCTGTGGAACAGATACAAAAGGAATCAGTGGTTAGTTCTTGTTTTCCGTCTATGGTAAAAACAGAGGTGTTTTGCCATTTAATTAAGGCAGGTTGGCAGGGTAGAAAGCCTCCAGGAATGGGTTTTAGTTTACATAATCCAAATGGAATAATGTTGGTAGTGGCTTCTTTGTCTGCTTCAGTGGCTTGTAATTTGCCTGCTATACATACGAAACTTTGGCTGGTTATCTGTATTGGGGTTGGCTTGGTTCCTTGAGAACATTCTAATTGGGTGTCTTGGATAATTGGATGTGACATTTAAATAGTTATTAGATATTTAGAAAATTAAAATTTATCTGATTTTACAAAACTATTATTTAATAAATAAAAAAAATGAGTTTCAATTTTTTTTGATTTAGAATAGATATCATCTAGCTCATTTATAAATTTAATTTTATTTCCGCTAATTACTGTACTAACATTATTCTTTTCTATATCAGGAGAAAAACCTTTTTGGTAAAAAATAAAACTATCTAGAATATTATTTTTCTTGTCTAATATTAAACCTAATAAGGTTTTACATTCAGCATCTTCATATTTAACATCAATAATATAAGTACTTATTAATGTGTTACCTATATTGAAATTTCTATATTTGGATATGATTGAATGACTATTTTCATCTATTCCATAGGTGTAGATGTATTCTTTATGTTTATTATATTCTTTAATTATGTTTTTCGTTTCAATATTTTGTATAGGATCTTCAACGAATGCATAATTGATTTCACTAATTAAGGTATCTTTTATATTATCATTTATATGTAAATTAGATTTTGATGGAGAAGAGCAACTTCCTATAAAAAATAGAATAGAAAAAAAAATAAATATATTTTTCATTTTGTTATATTTTTTAATTTAGGTTTAAATATTTGAACATGTAAATGGTGATTATGGTTAGCATAATTTATAGTATGATTTAGTAATTTTTTATTGTTATAATAGTATGAAAGCATAGATGTCCATCCAAACAAATATAATTCATCATTAAATTTATTTTGTCTTACTTCATCTAATCCTTTCCAGCCACATGGAT
This sequence comes from Apibacter muscae, assembly GCF_007845635.1. Lineage (GTDB taxonomy): Bacteria > Bacteroidota > Bacteroidia > Flavobacteriales > Weeksellaceae > Apibacter > Apibacter muscae. The sequence continues at coordinate 103,253 of NZ_SELG01000042.1, forward strand.
CTCCAGTCTCTGAAGATAAATTTAAATGCAAATTTTTACCAGACTTATCTTTTCTTAAATATCTAAAATCCAAATGCATTCCGTTCCAGTGGCTATTACTGGGTCCTGCAGAATAACCAGTTTCATCACTCGCTCCATTAAAAACAAAATCTTCATAACCACAGTTTAACATAGCTCCTAGGAAGGCAGCAGTAGTGATATCATTAATGAAATATCTAGTTGTATTTAAACTTAATTTATATTTAATATCTCCATTATTATAGCTTGAATTTATATCTCTTACATCTACTAAATAGATATATTCTCCGCCTATAGGATTGTTATAAAAACTCCTTTTAGGCAATTGTTTAGGCTTAGTGATTCTGCTTTGGCTTATTTTCTTTAGTTTTATTACTCCTAAATCATGGATATTATTACTGCTATCATAATAATAATATTGAGCCTTTTCTCTTTTCTCTTTATTATTTATTTTATACTCAATATTCCCATTTTGATAAATATAGTACTCTATATCAGCTAATTCTTTATCTACTCCAGTGATAATCGTTTCTGTAGTATCCCCATCTTCATCAATAGCTTTAAACCTAACAGCTCCTTTATATTGCCATTTTTCCACTTTTTCTTCTGCATCTTCACTATTTCTTTGATTATTATCGTATTGAGCTTTAATTCCTCCATCCATTTTAGGTGGACAATTAATTCCTATTTCTATACATTTGTCTCTTTTAAGTCCCATAAATTAAATATAATTTATATTATTCTAATATTTTAATCCCAAAATCTTTTTCTTTTCTGTTTACTTTGGTAATACTCCCACTGTTTTTGTTCAAAATCCTTCCATTGCTGATAAGTATAGTCTTTTCCTTTGTAAGTTTTATAGATAGCATTTTCATCTATTTCCATATCTTCAGAAAGAATATTTTCTTTTTGTTTAGCAACATTCTTTTTGAGTGAAAATGTTTTCTCCATTTTAGCAATACCCTCTTTGTTTACAATTCCTTTAAAGGTATACGTTTCTTCTGTTTCTGTATTTAGCGGCTCTCCTATAATAGTTATGATTTCCCCCTCTTCATAATTTCGGGTTTGTACAAAAACATGAGATTCCTCTCCATAAGGAACTTCTTCCAAACGATTTTCCATGTTTTTATCCATGACATAAATTTCTAGTATGGTTTTAGTTTTCCCATACAAGAATTTTTCAGATTGAGCCAACCTACCCATATTCGGAGCTTTGTAGTCTAAATTACCTTTGGCTGAATACAAGGCATTGGTTCCATGCACATGCATCTGCCCCAAAGCACCCATTTCCGCATTTCCCTTCGTATAAGTAATTAGTTTTTGTTTTCCGTAGAGATCTAGGTAGTTCATCGCTTCCACCTCCATACTCTGACTACTATGTAATAGAGTTTTCTTTCCACTATACTGACTTATCTCTTGTCCTGCAGTAGTGCTTATATTGTTTCCTACTTTGGTAGTTAAGTTTTCTTGGATGTCAATCTCCATATTCTTAGCCTT